>CP060226.1 GCA_023898505.1 Candidatus Peribacteria bacterium
CGATACTTCTCCAGGATCTACCATCGAGAGTATGAAGTATCAGCGCCTTTATAAATATAGTCGGAGAAATATGTCTCGGAATAAAGCCGAGAGACCTACAAAAACGACGACAAAGGTTATAGTGTTTGGGACGGAGTTTGTGAAAGCGTATCACCCACATAGTCTTCTGTTAATAAGCTCCAAGTTCGAGTTCTATCGTGCGAGTTTCACCTGCAGGATTCATGATGGTGAGAGTGATGAGGTCTTCGGGGATTTTATTTTGGATGATGCTGTTCAGATCATGATTGAGGTCTATTTTTTGTCCATCAATCTCGAGGATAATCTCTCCTGGTTTAATCCCTGCTGTTTCTGCACTACTTCCTGGGACGATAGCATCTGCTTGGTTCAAGATATAGGCACCATGAGATGACATGAGGTTGAGTTCACTAGCGACTCATTCAGATATCGGGATATAATTTATCCCAATAAATGGGCGCTTAATTTCTCCGTAAATATCGATAGATTCAAGGATATATCCGATACGTTTTGCAGAAAGAGGGATAGAGAAACCAAGTCCTTGACCCTCGGTACTGATAGCGGTATTAATCCCCATAACTTTTCCTTCGATATTTACAAGTGGTCCACCACTATTTCCAGGATTGATAGCAGCATCTGTTTGTAAGAGCCCATTGAGAGAGATTTGCTCATCTTGGAGAGTCCTCTCTTTTCCACTAATTACCCCAAGAGAAACAGAGTTTTGAAACTCAGCGAGAGCGTTTCCGATGGCGATAGCAAACTGTCATACTTTGATGTCGTCTTCTGAACTGACAAATGAAAGTGGTGTAGATTCAAAATCAGTGACGATTTTCAAGAGTGCGAGATCTGTCAGTGGATCGATAGCCATCACTTTGGCATCATACTCTGTATGGTTATTGGTGATGACGGTGTAGGTAGCTTCGGTGTCTTGTACGACGTGTTTGTTTGTTATGATGGTCCCATCTTTTCTCACAAAAAATCCGGTTCCTCCTCCTACTTTTTGTTTGATGCTTCCAATTGGTTGGCGGAAAAATCCATAGGGGTCTTGGCGATATACGATGAGATCTTTTTTTATGATGATACTTACCACCGAAGGAGAGATTTTTTTGACTATTTCTGTGATGTTGCTTTCGATATCAGTGATACTTACACTTGTTGCTGCTACTTCTTGTCGAGTGTTTGTAGTTGTTTGATGTTGAGCCTCTGGAGATACGGTGACAAAACTGACTCCAAAAAACTGTACAAATACAAATGCTCCGATAACTCCAGAGATGAGTGAACAGAGGATGATAAGAGTTGCGAGGAGTTTTGGTTTCATACGGGGGAAGTAAATAGGTAAATAGAGATAAGGGATTAGGGTAAAGTAGAAAGGGGAAAGAAGAAAGAAAAAAGAGTAAAGAGGAAAGAAAAAAGTGAGTGTCATTCCGATCCCGAGCTCTCGGGAAGGAATCCCTTTTCAGGGCTAAGGGATCTTTCGACTCCATTACATTTCGCTCAAGATGACAAGAAGCTATAATCCATCCCCTCGTATTTCGGTACTTCCTTTCCTACGAAAGGAAGAAATTCCACGTCATTCCTGCGAGAGGTGCCAGTGAGACTTGGTAAGTTTACGAACCATTGTTCGAACTAATACTCTTGGGGTACAGGAATCTGTCTAGTAGTTTTCCTTCTTCATTACATTCGCAATGACAATTTATACCAATTCTATATTACAAATACTTCGGCAATTCCGAAATATTTTTCAGAGCGATTATTTCAATTCCAGGGATGTCTTTTTCTCCTTTTGGTCCGATAATCTTTGCAAATCCCATCTTTTTTGCTTCTTTGATACGCTTTTCCATGTGCATCACGGGTTTGATATTTCCAGTGAGTGAGATCTCTCCGATGAAGATCATATCTTTGGGTACAGTTTTAGAAAGCTTACTCGAGATGATGCTGGCAGCGATACTGAGGTCAATTCCTGGTTCATCGATTTTAAAACCGCGAGCGATGTTGGTATACACGTCATAGCTCTCAAGTTTGATGCTGGTATACTTTGAAAGCACGGCAATAATGAGATCCAGTTTTGAGGTATTGATTCCTCGAGCTGATCTTTTTGGATAGCCAAACTTGGTGTAGGTAGTGAGGCTTTCGGTTTCGATGATAATCGGGCGATTTCCTTCCATCGTGATTGACAGGGAAGAGCCAATACTCGGATCTTTGGTTTCGATAAACTCAAGTCCAGGATTACTGAGGTCTTGGAGTCCGGTTTCGGTCATGGTGTAGAGTGCAACTTCACTGGTTGTTCCAAAACGGTTTTTTAAACTACGGAGGATGCGGAGATTGTCATAGCTATCGCCTTCGAAGTAGAGAACCGTATCCACCATGTGTTCAAGGGTCTTTGGTCCCGCCAGATTTCCATCTTTGGTTACGTGTCCGATGATAAAAACCGCAGTATTTGTAGTTTTGGCATAGGCGACGATAAGTTCCGTGATATAGCGAACCTGACTAATGCTTCCAGAAACTCCAGAGATGTTATCAGAGTGCATAACACTGATAGAGTCGATGACGAGGACTTTTGGTTGTCATCCTGAACTTGATTCAGGATCATTATTTGTATCCTTACCTTTTCATGATTCTGATACCGAGCTCGGGACAGAGTGATGAGTAGGATATTGTTGTAAAGTAGTAAGGATGTTTTCTATATTTGATTCTGCCAGGAGAGACAGTTTGTCGTTTTTTACTTTGAGGCGTTCTGATCTTTCAAAGATTTGGTGTTCTGTTTCCTCGCCACTAATGTAGACGATATCTTCGTCTACCCAATTGGCGAGTTGGAGTGTGAGGGTTGATTTCCCTATTCCTGGTTCTCCTGAGAGGAGTACGACGCTTCCTTGGACAATCCCTCCACCAAGTACGGTATTGAGTTCCTGAGAACTTGTTTGTATTCGTGTTTCAGTAGTTTTTATCGTTTCCAGTTTTTTGAGTTCTTTTTCTTCTCCTCATTTTACTCAAGCAGAGGTATTTATTTTGGCTTCTTTGAATTCTTTTAGCGTATTCCAGGCTTTACAACTTGGACACTGTCATTGCCACTTGAGGCTTTCATTTCCGCAATCTGAACAGAGGTACATAATCGAAATATGGAGTTAGAGATTATAAAAGATAGGTTAGAAAAAAGTATATGATTTTTAGAGGTGATGTAAATATAAAAAAGTTAAGCTATTTAATAGTTTTTATCTCTTTTTCTATACTTAGCATATAATCATAAAAATGTAAGGTATACACTCAAGTATTTTTTCAAACAGTATGTATATGATTTATATTATCATCGATAAATAATACATCGTTAGGATATAAATTATATGTATTTAATACATAATTTACATTTTCTGTTTTACTTCAATCTTCAAAAGCCCTTAGTTCTTTAAAGGCAAAACTAATGTTTAATTTATTTATTATTCTTTGCATTGATGCTTCTGGTAGAGCAGTATTTGTAAAAAAAGAATAATTTTTATAATTCTCTTTAATAAAATTTACCACTCCTTCGTTTATTGTAGGGTTATTTTCTAGTTTTGCATTTTTCTTGTTAATTTCATGTAAGGCTTGTTCATAATCGAAGGGATACAAAGCATTGATTTGGTTTAAAATCAGTTTCCTGTTTACTCAAGACTCTAAAATCTCATGAACTCAAGTAAGTCCATAGACTTGAAATTTTGTTAATACGTCTTTTATGATTTGAGATTTTCATTCCATCGATTTAACTATAACGCCGTCGATATCAAATATGATTGCTTTCAATTTAATCATGAAAATCAAGGTTATTTATATATTGTCTTATATATACTATTTCTAAAATTATTTTTTACAACCTACAATGTTTTCAGTTCCTTTTCTCCTATTCAAGTCCCTGAATACAAAAAGTTCCTTTCTACATCACTAATGTGATATAAAAAAGAACTTTGGTACAGGAGAGAGGGACTTGCCTCTTCCATTACTGTCGATTTCATCTTCCAGTAACTTCAGTAGGGCATTCGGCAAATCCTCCTATTCGTCGGATTTAGTTTTTTACTTGGCTAACCACCAGTAAAAAACCAGAGCCTCAGTTCAAGCCCCCTCTTTTTAGTCATAAAAAAGTCTTACCAAAAAATTATATTCATAATTTCTCGATAAGACTTTTTTGGTACCCAGAGAGGGACTTGCCGCAAGTCGGGCATCCGAAAGATAACTGACTCCAGTTATTCATATTGCTCTTATTCATCGCAATATTTCATACTTTCATTTCATTTCCTTTTCTTCTATTCAAGTCCCTCAATACAAAAAGTTCCTTTCTACATCACTAACGTGATATAAAAAAGAACTTTGGTACCCAGAGAGGGACTCGAACCCTCACAGCCGATGGCCGGGGGATTTTGAGTCCCCTGTGTCTACCAATTCCACCATCTGGGCATATAAGAGATGAGAAGTTAGAGATTATATCGGAGTATCTTCTCAAATAACGTGGCGGTATTATAAAGAAAACTTCTATTTTGCAAATTTTAAGTATGTGAATACAATGCTGGTATGTATTTATCTTCTAAAGAAGTGGTGTATGTATACATTTAGCTCTTCGGACTGAGTAGTGGCAGAAAAGAAATCAGAAACAGTGATCGAGATTTTAAATTACATTATTGCACAATTTGAAGTAAGCGTTGAAGAACTTGATGTCCCACAGGACTTTTTAAAAAATCCACAAAATCAGAGGCTCGATAGCTTATTGAATAAAGTGAGATAATACAATGAATATTCTTGTCGCTACGGGAGTAGGAAAAGAGCTCACAAAATTGTTCAAATCTGAAAAAGTTATTTCGATTTTTTTAGAAAAACTAAAACACATAAATCCAGAATTAATCTATTTAAAGAGACCATATGTAAAAATAAAGGTTTCTTTGTTTTCTACCACATTTAGGATTATATGAAAATTTGATAAACAGCATGATATCTTGGTTATTATTTTTGTTTTAAAGAAAACAGATAAGTACTTCTGAGAAAATATTATGTGGAATAAAATCTTAGAAAATAAACTTAATGTACAGATAGAAAATATTTCAGATGATATTGAAAAAGGGAATTTTAAATTGTATTAGTAGTTATCTCAAAAAGTCTAGACTAATTCCTAGACTTTTTTTGTGAAACAGCGTATACTAGAGAGGAATAAAAATATTTACTAAATATCAAAACATATGTCAAAAAAAGACCGTCGTATCCAGGGGATATATCGTCAGCATAGTTCTGGAAATTTTGGGTTTATCGATGTCGAAGAACATGGTGAAAAAAAAGGGTATTTTGTGTATCCACTCAACCGTAAAGACGCCCTCGATGGAGATACGGTGGATGCGTATATCAAGGAGTTTCATGGAAAAGAAGAAGCAGAAATCATCTCGGTTCTTACGAGGACAGATCGCACCCTTGTGGGGACCTTTACTGCCAATAAGGGACAAGACTTCGGTTTTGTAACGCTAAAAAATACTGCCTTTAGTAAAGATATATTTATCGGACAGAAAAACATCGGAAAAGCCAAAAGTGGAGATGTAGTTGGGGTAAAGATTCTTGAATGGAAAGGTAAGAATCCATCTGGAAAGATCGTTGAGATTGTTGGGAAAGTAGGAGATAAACACA
This sequence comes from Candidatus Peribacteria bacterium, assembly GCA_023898505.1. Classification (GTDB taxonomy): domain Bacteria; phylum Patescibacteriota; class Gracilibacteria; order BD1-5; family UBA6164; genus HK-STAS-PATE-10. Next base: position 5,647 of record CP060226.1, read on the forward strand.
TCGATGTTGAGGGATATATCCTTGAAGCAGGATTTGCAAATGATTTTCCAGAAGCCGTACAAAAAGCAGCAAAAAAATACAAAACCACGGAAGTAAAAGTATTTAAGCGCCGAGAGGATCTTCGTAGTATGTTTACGTTTACGATTGATGGAGATGATGCCAAAGATTTGGATGATGCGATTTCTATCAAGAAAAAAGAAAATGGTGATTGGAAGCTCTATGTACATATCGCGGATGTATCGGAATATGTAAAAGAGGGAAGCGAGATGGATGAAGAAGCACTGAAGCGTGGAACAAGTGTGTATCTGGTAGACCGTGTTTTACCGATGTTGCCAAGAGAATTGTCCAACGGAGTGTGTAGTCTCAATCCAAAAGAGGACAAGTTGACACTGACCTGTGAGATGACGATTAGCAAAGATGGAGAAGTAACAAAGCAAAAGGTATATGAAAGTGTGATTAACTCCAACTATCGTCTGACCTATAAATTTGTCCAGGATCTTCATGATGGAACTATTCAGGATATTGCCAAAGATGAACAGTTTACATATTTTAATAGAATTATTTCTTCTGGGGCAGAACTTTCATACCTGAAAGAAGTGATAGAAAATGCCTACACACTCAAGGCGGTGATTGAAAAAAATAAGCAAGATCGAGGGGTACTTGATTTTGATTTTCCAGAAACAAAAATTGTGTTAGATGCTAATCATGACCCAGAAAAGATTGCTCGCTACCCGATGTATGAATCCAATAAAATCATTGCTGAGTTTATGATTTTGGCAAATGAGGCGGTGAGTTCAAAGTTTTCAAATATCCCGTTTGTGTATCGTGTGCATGATGAGCCAGATCCAGAAGATGTTCAAAAACTCAATCATACCTTACACTTATTTAATATTCCTTTTGCGTTAAAAAAAGTCAGTACCAAGGAGTTTTCTCGTTTACTTGGAGTCATTGCAAAATCAGATAAAAAGTATTTCCTTGAAAAAACTTTGCTTCGTTCGTTGGCAAAGGCGATGTACTCAGATATAAATCGTGGACACTTTGGTCTTGGTTCAACATACTACAGTCACTTTACTTCACCGATTCGTCGCTATCCTGATTTACAGATTCACCGTATTATCAAAGAAAAGCTACAAGGAAAACTTGAAAAAGATCGTATCTGGCACTATAAAAGTATACTTCGTTCTGTTTCAGAACGCTCTTCTGAACAGGAGATTAAGGCAGATGATCTGGAGTATAAAGTACGTGATTATTTTGTCGTACAGTTTTATAAGGACAAAGTAGGGCAAGAGTTTGAAGGATTTATTTCTGGGATGATTAAAAATGGTTTTTTTGTACAGCTTCCAGATACCTCTGAAGGGATGGTAGAGTATAGTAAGGATTTTGAATACAGTGAAGATAAGCAAGAGTACTATCATAAGCCGACAAAACACGCCTATAAAGTTGGAGATATCATCAAAGTAATTTTGGAAGAAGCTGATGAAGTCAATGTCAGACTTCGTTTCTCACTTGTTTTCAAGAAATAATTTTTCGTCTCTGTAACTTTTTATACTTCCGTACTTGATACGGAAGTATAAAAAGTTATAATGGTCATATGATTTTGAGTACTTAAAGATGAAAATTGTAGTCATTGTGGCTTTCTACTTGTAATAGTACGAGGTATGGGGGGGGGCTCTGTCATTACGAGTGTTAACGAAGTAATCTTAAGATTGCTTCTCCCGAAATCTCAGGATCGCAATGACACACAGTTTTTTCCTCTGCCTTTCTTCTTTAGTCTTTCTCCTTTCGTCTTCCTACTCTTGTTATTTGTAATTTTTTATTGCTTTCATGACACAATTTAAAAAAATATTTGCGGTTATTTTAACAAAGGGCTTTTTTAAAAAGGTGATTGCTTATGGGTTACTCATACTCATGTTTTACCTATTCCAGGATTTTTTGGGGATCTTTTTGCTGACCTTTATCTTTTCGTATCTCTTCTTTTCGACAGGACGCTTTTTAAAGGAGAAGCTGGATTCTTTTGTCGAGAAAAATGCAGGGAGACATAAAAAGCTACGTTATATGTCTTCGGTATTTCGTCTCAATGTCATCGTATTTTTAGAGTATGTATTGTTTATTGGATTGATTATTTTTGTCGTTTCAGATATGCTCCCAAAACTAACTCGAGAGCTTTCAGAACTCCCAAATTATGTCCCACTACTCTCAGATCATCTGAGTATAGTAACGCAAAAACTTCAGGAAATCCGCAACTTTAATACAGAGCTTGGGGGGACGATTAATCAGGTATTTACAACACAGGATTATGAGGTGATTGTACAGATTTTTGACAGACTTCGCTCGGCTTCCGTTATCTTTTTACAGATTGTATTATCATTGGTTCTCAGCTTTATTTTTATCATCGATAGAAATAAGATGAAGCGCTATCTTCTCAGGATTAAAGAATCCAACTTCTCATTTTTGTATGACGAGTATAGAGTAATTTTACAAAAGATCGTCAATAGTTTTGGTTTGATTCTCAAAGCTCAGGCGATGATTGCTGCGGTAAATACCGTTCTCACAGTAATTGGTTTGATTGTTATTGGACTGATTCACGGGACAAGCTTTCCCTATATTCTCACTCTTGGACTACTCGTATTTATTTTGGGATTTGTGCCAGTAATTGGAGTATTTCTTTCAAGTATACCAATTATTATAGTCGCCTTTACTTTTATCGGTGGTCCCCAGGTAGTGTTGGAAATCATTACGCTTATTATTATTGTTCACGCAGTGGAGGCATATTATCTCAACCCAAAGATTGTCTCAAGTTTTCTTGAGCTTCCTGTAAGTCTCACCTTTGTCATTTTGATTGTTTCAGAGCACTTCTTTGGGTTTGCAGGACTTCTTATCGGGGTGAGTTTGTTTTATTTTTCTGTTGGGTTACTTGCAGATATCAATGAGGTAATTCAAAAAAAGCGAAATAAGATTCTTGCGATTAGAACAAAAACATAAAATATTTTAGAGTCAATAACAATCTCTATTTTTTATTGATTCTTTTCTAAAAAATACCATAATTATACTATTATTCGTTCAATATAGAGCATATGTCTAAAATATCGCAAAAAGCCTTCACACTTGTGGAACTTATAGTGGTGATTACTATCCTTGCTATTTTATGAACGATTGCATTTTTGGCATTTCAGGGGTATGCAAAATCAGCCAGAGATGGGAGTAGGATTTCGGATCTTTCAGGGATAAAACAGACGCTTGAACTCTATGCTCTCAATAAAGGGAAGTATCCAGAAACAACCTATGGCGTGGAGATAACCTATAGTGGAAGTGAAGTCTGGACACAGTGAAGTTTTGGGGAAACGACATTTCGAAGCGTTGAAAAGATGAGTAAGATTCCACGCGATCCTCTGACTGAAGACGAATACAATTATTCAGTGACACACTTACGTAATGAGTATCAGGTTGCTGCACTTCTTGAAGGAGACGCAGTGACGATGAATCCTGTAGTTTCTGAGGCGTATGCGGCAGATATATTGGCAAAGGCATATGTTACCGGAGATTATAATGGAAAAGTAGTAAAGGTAAATACAGGGGCACTTCTCTATATCCTAGCAGTTCCAAGTCTGATAGCTTCAGATATCTCTGGAGTTCTTGATATCGAACAATTACTTGCCGCTGGTAAGCTTGTGATTAATGGTCAGAGTAATCTTCCATCAAATTATGAAGGGTCTACATTTATTGTAGATGCGGGGTTTAGTTTTGTTCCGAATAATATTGTCGTATATAGCGGTTCGACAACTCCAACCTCTGATGTGCAAGTCATACAGTTTATTATCAATCTGCAAAATGCCTATAGTGGAACGACGCTTGAAAATGACCCAGGCTTACAAGATATCATTACACTTGATACAAGTAATACAGAACTTGTAAAACAATTCGGAGGAAATATTGTCCAAAATGATCTCGGAGGAGTAGTTACATATGAGGTGTATACTTGTGCAACTCAGCCAGATTATCCACACGCTACTTTTACCTCTGGGACTCCTACTCAAGCAAATACTTCATGGCAAAATACTAATTCATGAAATGCTTGTTACTATGTCTGTGATGCTGGATATCAATGAGCAGACTGTAACACTGCTACTCCTCCTGGAGACTGTGTATTTCCATTTGTATTTGGAAGCTGTTCGTTATAAAAACTCTTTTAAAAACCTCCTTTCGAGGAGGTTTTTTTAATCGATTCATAAAGCCGCGTAAATGTAAAATACTTTTATCACGAAGTCTTTGACATCCGGTATCCAAATGATAGTATGAAACTATTATTTTTTCAGGGAAAATATATGAAAGGAGGACTTGGAAACAGGGGTTTTACCCTCGTAGAGCTTATTGTTGTTATTACTATTTTAGCGATACTTGGGACGATTGCATTTCTCTCTCTTCAGGGCTACTCTGGAGATGCCCGTAATACCCAAAGAACTTCTGATTTATGAAATCTGCAAATAGCCATCGAAGCAAAATTTGCAGAGGGAGTGAGTTATGCGAGTTTTGCAGATGGTACTGGGGCTATTGTTGCGGGAAATAACATCTCCATCTCTGGAAGACTTGGGTATGATACTTTGTCAGGGAGCTATACTGCTGGTGATATAAATTATGCTGCTTTGGGAATTGAATCTACCAATTTTTCAGACCCAATTAATGGTGAAAAATACAAGTATGGTGCCACCATGTATGGGAATAGATATGAGCTTGCTGCCACGGTTGAAAATGGAGGAGGATGACCTGATTCTCTCATTATTGGGACCTGGAATCCTCGTAATAGTACTGATAATCGTGGTACTAGAAGTCAGGTGGTAGGAAAGCGTTTTTATCTTTCGGGTATACAGGCAATAGAAACAGGATTAATGCCATGAGATCAGGTACAGGTAGGATCCACGGGAGGGTATATCATCTCTAAAATGGAAAATGATATTATCTATACAACAACAGATATTGCTACCGCTTCAAGCATATTTATTGATAGAAATGAAACTCGCCATCTTATTAGTTCTTGGAAATCAAATAATATGGCACTAGATACAGGATCGTGATCTGATTATATCCCGTACCAAATTCAATAATTTATTTTTTATATTTTTTCTTATGGATCGTTCTAAGTCAGTACTGATTAGTGTTATTGTGGTGCTTTTACTCGGATTGGGATATGTTTTGTTTTTTACGAGTTCAGATGTCTCTCTAGAAGATACTGTTACAAAAGAAAAGGTAACCGTGGATGTAGAAAAGGCTCCATCTGAGGTGGACAAGAGCTTTGTGTCTCAAGAGGAGGAAATAGATACAGAAGTAGTAGCCACCTCATCTGATGATACTGAAGATACAACGATATCAGAAGATATGACGGTATATGAAGCACCAGAGTCTGGTGAAACAGGAAATGAGGATGAAAAAAATCAATTGAAAGATATGTTCCTTGATGATTCATTTTGACTTGGTGGTCGTGATCGTCTGTCTAATTATTGGGGGCTTGAAAATGTCGGTCTCGGAGATGATGGGTATGTGAAAATACTCTTTCCTAAAGGATCCTACAAACCGTCAGCTGAACCGAGAGGAGGTGCTGGATTTATCTATGAAATCCAGGATCATTACGAAAAACTCGCACTCAGTTACAATCTTCGTTTCGCCTCAAATTTTGACTTCGTAAAAGGAGGGAAACTCCCAGGACTTTGTGGAGGACAGTGTCCACGTTGAGGGATGGATAAAGATAAGGGGTTTTCTCTTCGTTTTGCTTGGAAGCGTGATGGGGAACTTGATGTACTAAATTATGGAGCCGACACAGGAACCTATGGTGACTTTGTAGGAGGAAACTTTTTCCAATTTGTTCCTGAAACAGACTATACGATTACTCAGGAAGTGGTGCTCAATACTCCAGGAAATGCTGATGGGTATCTCGGAGTTGTAGTAAATGGAAAAAAGGTATACGAATCAAATACGATGGTCTATAGAAACAATGCTGAAGTTCAGATTGATTCTCTCTTGTTTGCGACGTTTTTCGGGGGATCTGATGAATCTTGGGCAACACCAAATGATACCTATCTAGAAATCAAAAACTTCAGGATTTCAGATGATTTTGAGTATAGTATGGTGAAATAAGACATAACCCTAACCTTCCCGAGATCGGGACCCTTACTACTAAGGGCAAGGACTTTTCAAAGGAAAAATAATCGGTCATCCTGAGTACTCGGGATCATTACTGAAAAAATCCTTTGGAAAGGGAGAAGCAATCTTAGACTACTTCGTTAACACTCATAATGACAAGAAGCTATAATCCATACCCTCATACCTCGGTACTTCCTTTCCTACGAAAGGAAGATTAAAGGTCTCGTTATTCCTGCGGAGGTGCCAGTGAGACTTGGTGGGTTTATGAACCATTACTTGAGCCAATACTCTTTGGGTGCAGGAATCTATTACTAATACATATATACTATTATACTATGCCAACAGAAAAAGAAAAGAGCCTAGTCGTTACTCAAAAGAAAACACTCCAAGAAACACTCAGGGAAAATATGATTCTTGTTTGAATTATCTTGTTTCTATTGGGAGTAATTATCAGTGTCTTTGTGTGTAAAATAGACTCACTACAAACGAGTGTCCTCAATCGTAGTGAAAAAGCACCACAAAAACCAATGACCGTATTTTCCCACTCTAGGGTACTTGATTTCTCACCAGTACTTACGGCACAAGCCGATAAGAATCCAGACTACCAAAATATCTGGGGAGAAGAAAATCTTACCTTTAATAACGGGGGAATAGAAGTGTTTTACCCCGTGGGATCCTATAAACCATCTGAAACGCCTCGAGGAGGAGCAGGATTTATCTATCATCTTGATTCATCCGTAACTCATGCACGCTTGAGTTATGATTTGAAGTTTGATGAGAACTTTGATTTTGTGAAAGGAGGAAAGCTTCCATGATTTTGTGGAGGTACTTGTCCTCGAGGAGGTTCAGATGCTATCGATGGTTTTTCTACTCGTTATATGTGGAGAACCGATGGAGATATCGATCTCTATGCCTACTTACCAAGAAAAACGGTGACGATGGGGGAGAGTTATGGAAGAGGAAATTTTCGTTTTGTAGTATGACAGGAGTATCGTATCACGCAAGAACTGAGGATGAATAGAGTGGGGAAAGAAGATGGGCTTCTTGTTGTCTATGTTGATGGTCAAGAGGTATATCGTAATGAATCGATGGTGTATCGTGAAACAGATGATTTAGTGGTTGATTCTGTACTTTTTTCGACATTTTTTGGAGGAAGTGACCCAACTTGGGCAACTCCAGTTGATACCAAGACCTATTTTAAAAATTTTGTTGTGGAGTGGTAAAAAATCTTGGTATGATTCGTAATTATTGCACGTCTTCTTTAATCTGATGATGATATCCGATAAGCAAAGTTGTTTCTTATACGACAAAAGTTTGTTGTCTTGTTGTATCACTTATTTCTTCAGATGTCCTTGCTCGTGATACACCGACTACTATTCCTATACCGCTTTCAGAGGATGTATTTTTTAATCCTGCAACAAATTGTGAGTGGTGATTTCAGAATCTTATTCCCTTAGGTGATAAAAGTGTAGAAATTCTTCTTCCTCAGGGATCATATCGACCAGATGCCCCTGATTCTTTAGAAGGAGGAACAGGATTTATCGTAGATTTGAAGATATTTTCAGAAAGACAAGAACAAATTACCGATGCAGAATTTTCGTATGATATTACATTTCCTGTAGATTTTGATTTTGTGAAAGGAGGAAAACTCCCATGATTTTGTGGAGGATATTCTTGCCCTCGATGAGGAGGTGAACAAGACTCAGGTTTTTCTACTCGTTATATGTGGAGAAAAGGTGGAAAATTGGAGTTGTATTATTATGGTCCATGAAATCCCCATACTTACTGACAGTCTATTTCTATAGAGTGATTCCGTTTTATTCCTGGGAAAAAATACACTCTTTCGCAGAGAATTACACTATGAACGGATGGAAATAATGGCGATATTCGTGTATTTATAGACGGGGCAGAGGTACTTAATACTACACTAGATTTTTGAAATCTCTCTGATGTTGGAATTGATGGAGTGTTGTTTTCTGTTTTCTATGGTGGACATGATGCGACTTGGGCTGCCAATAAGGATGAATCACTGCGTATTTGAAATATGAAGGTGGAAATAAATAAGTAACAAGAAATTATTGACATCCATATAATTTCCTTATCTTAAGGAGGTTATTTTTAAGATATTGTTTATATGTGTGAGAAGGGTGTGGAAGCATGAACACGAGGGTGATATCCAAAAGTTAATGTTTTAGCTGATGAAAGAGCTAAAGTTAGCGGTAGAGCTACGCAAATATGTGAGTTACCACAAATGATAGATTTTCTTGAACAGCCAGAAATAGTACAGCATGCTTTGTTAATCAATATTAAAAACTCCGTTATTGCTGCAATTAGTAGATGTCAGAGTTTCTGAGAACTCATAGATGCATTAATATGAAGCTTAAATCAATGATTTCATTCGCCAACAGTGTCTTCTGCTGGATTTATGTGATCTGGTTCTTTTCGAGTAGAGTTTCTCCAATATCCTGCAAAGGTTCAATTACCAGAACATGTCTTTCATCAGTTGCAATGAGCCGCTAATAGGAGAGATAGAAAAGATTATTCTTGAGCTTGGAATTATAATAAGGGATTTGCAGATACTACTCCTCCGGATCTGTGAGGCTATTGGAAATGACTCCAAGATTCAAATAGTTCACAGTGAGATTATAAAGGTGTATATTTACAGATACGACTTATATACCCATTGTGAGGATACGCATATTCAGAAAAAATTAATGAGCTTATACTTGAACCAGTTCTTAGTGCTCTTATTGAACAGTTTAATTATATTAAAGAAAATATTTTAAAAAGTATTCATCTTGAAACCGGTCTTCCTAATGAGTGAGTTCTACGTGATTATATTCCGGAAAGATTGATAGGGAAAGATATAACTATAGGGCGTATACAAGTTTCTTATTTAGATGAAATAGGTTGGCTTATGGCATCGGATGATAAAGATGCTCAGGGGAGAATCAAAGAACATATTCTCAAACATGTATCCAAATGACTTCAAGGGGCATGAAGAAATTCTCAATTACCAGTTTTTATTACAGATGATGGAGAATTAGTGATTATCTCTCAATGAGATGGTATTGAAGTTATACAAGAAATGCTTCAGAAATTACAAGAGTATTGTAATAATAATCCTTATGAGGTAAACTCTAAGAGAGTGATTATACGATTGGGGGGATCAATTATTCGAACTAATTGACACTTTAAGAATAGATGAAGACTTTTCGAAGAAAGTAGATGATTATTAGTATTATGATGAGTTAGAAAGACACTAATAGATAGAGATGGAATACTAGGAAATAAGTATATAAGTACTTTTACAGATACTCATGAAGTTAATGAAAAGGATTTACAGGCAATGTTTAAGGTATGAAGTTCTAGAAGAAGACATCAGTTAAATTTTAGTGATTATACCCCCCATTTAAATACGCTTTAAAAAACAGAGGATTATTCCTCTGTTTTTTATTGAATGCTTCACTGTATTTGTATTGTTCAAGTCATAGGGCCACCATCATCCATAACATCATCTACCCCCATTGCATGTACTTCCATTGCTTCCACAAGATATGCTGGAAGTTTTATTGGATTATCTCCAAATACTGGAACAACAATAATATCTCAAGGGAGTTTTCTGTCTCAAATTAGAGGGGCATGTGCTTCCGGATGAGTAGGTTGTAGATGCATAGTATTTATATTACATATATAATTTCTTTCATTATATCCTATTTCTCCATTTACCAAAACTTTTTTAGACTTTTTACATGCGAAAAGCCACGGACTCCTGTCCGTGGCTCTCTTGTTTTTTCCTCCTCTTTTTGTTTTCTACCACCAACTCAGAGCCATCCAGACTCTCTTGAGAAGGGGGTAGAAGCTGTTGGTCTTGATTATCACCCTTATATCGTTTCCGATCAGGGTATAATCGGTTAAGGAGCTAACTGGCTTGAGTCGGATGACTCGTACCGAGCTATCTCCTTTTCTTCCTTCCTCAAGGCCTACAGTGGGGGAGGTGCGAGCTTCAAGCGCCCCCATAGGGATGACTTTGGCTTCGTACTCCTCACCACTGAGGACGAGAGTGTAGTTTGCTTGTCCTCCTTCTTGAATGTTTCCCATTTCATTTTGAGGTATGGTAGCCTCAATGAAGATGGGGGCGTTTTGTGGATAGAGGCGAACCATGACAGTACCACGGTCCACCCCTCTGGAGAAAACCACACAGTCGCAGGGACTTGTGATTTTCAGGTTTGCAACGAGTTCTTCAGCTCCTCTTAGCTTTGATTCTAGACCTTTGATTTTTGCCTTTGATTCAGCTACCAAAGCGTTAGCTTCGAGGAGTTCAACATCTGATGCCGCCTTACTTTTTCTAAGCTTCTTCACCCCCTCTTGCCTTGCTTCGAGTAACTGTAATCTTGCTTTTTCTTCCTCGATTGCTGCCTCTAGTACTGGCAGTTGGGTTTGAAGTTCGATATCACGGATTTCTCCGATGATACCACCTTTTTGGACTTTTTGTCCTGGTTTTATCTTCCATGTGAGGCTTTGACCCGGCTTTACTTCAATGGTCAAGTCGTCGTGACGGTCAACGGCGATGGAGGCTGTGATTACCTCCATAGTGGTGGTGGTAATCCAAATTCCCATGGATAATAGGAGGATACCTACTACTCCTAGTCCATACACCACCAGCGGACGAACCCATTTCCATTTCTTTTCTGTTTTTCTTTTGATTTCCATATCTTCGATGATCTCGATTCCTTCTGGATCATCAACGAGTGCTGCCCATGTGAGCAGCTCGTTTCCTTCGACCACTTTTGTTATTTTCTGGAGTTGTTCCTTAAGTGAGTGGGAGGGATTTTGGAAGTTAAAGTGGTTCTCACCAACTTTCACGACCATTACCTGTATCATCCCTATCTTGTCTGAGTCCGAAAACTCAAACAAGATCCTGACTTCAAATGTCGTTTCATCGACATCATCCATCAGAACCAATCCCATCCTAGAAAACTGCGGACAAACGACTTCCTTGTCGTTTACGAACACCCGCATCCATGCAGGTGTATCTCTCAGTCTGGTATCATCAGGGGAACCGAGAGCACCCCCATTATCATTACTACTCATTTCGGCCTCCCCTGGTTGTCCAGGATTGAGTTTTGGGGATGGGCGTCTGGGAGTTGTAGTCCCCAAGGAAGCCCAGTTGGTTTAGTTGGGAGTTTTAATCCTCCTGTTAGCACTAGGGCAAACAGCAATAGCCCCAGTAAGGTGAAAATCATACTCAGACGAACTCGCCAAACACTTCCGGAGCTCTGGGTTATATTCTGCCGAACCCAGCTTTGGATGTGTGGGGCATACTCTGCCATGATCTTTACAAGCGTTGTTATGAATTGCTTGTAAATCTCAAGTTTAGGGTCTACGTATGACCAGCTCGAGCGTGTCCGAAGGGATCGGGCGATCGTCCAAGCTGTACGTGACCACAAAATCCAGAGTACATACCCCTGCAAGAACCCTATGCCACCTGCAAGTGTTGTGCCGATAGCCATAAATGGTCCATACAGAGGCGTCCAGACTGAATACCCTTGATCTCGGAGAGATTGGCGTTCTCTTTTTCCGAGTTTATCTCCCAGTGCAAGCATCCGAGGACGGTTTGCACTGGAGTTACCACTATACCTCCTCGAGAGTTGTGCAGCACGGACAGTCCAGTGCTGCTTGAGTTTGTTTTCAATCCAGGTCAGTTTATCATCCCATTTTGGTTCTGGGAAGTTTTCGAAGCAGATTACGGTTACGTCAGGGAGGAATACCCCCTTCAGTCCCAGTAACCATGCAACGAAGACTGTGATTTTATCATCACCACTCAGACGGAGTACGTGTTTGTACTTTTTGTGGTAGATGATATCTCGCTCCATCATTTCTAGGAGGAGATCTGACTGGATTACTTCTTCGGAGAACCCGCTCCCTCGTCCGGTAGCCACCAGTGGAGTGTACTCCATTTGCACTTCTCGGTCGTTGAACCGAGTTGCGGCGAAACGGATTTCCTCTGGTGAACCATCTTCCACATAGGCCACGTTGTTAAACGTTACGAAGCCGATGTCATCTTGGAGGAGGAAGGGAGCACTCATCCGAGCAACGTTTGTGCCGAGAGGGATGATCCCATCGGAATCCCGAGCGAAGTACAGAGTTTTCCCCTCTCTTCGCACTGGAGTGATCCCGTCATCTCTCATCCCCCGCTCAGTCCTGAGCATCTTTACCCATGCGAGTTTCTTGCCTTGGACCTCTTGGATTTTGTTCAGAAGAGGATTTCGGGCATCTCGCTGTTTCGGTGGGTCTTGGTAGAATACCTTGATCCAAAGGCCTTGGTTAGTTTTTTTTCGGTATTCTTCTACGAGGCGATTGATTAAGATCGCATCCTGAATACCACCTTTGTTTCTTGGGCTTACTCCGATGATGATGTTCGAGTCGAGTCCGGAGAGGAGAACGTCTTCCAGTAGTGATCGGAAGCTGTCTTCAAGTTTTTCTTTTAGTCCAAAAGCAAACTCGAAGTAGGTTGCACTCACTACTGAAAAGTCAGGGGGATTTTCGTTGAAGTCTTGCCGAAGTTTTTGAAACTTTCTCCGACTGACCTCCCCGAGTATCCACACCTTTAATTTTCTCCCAATCCGCCAGATCAAGAATCCACTCGTACTGAGTAAAATCCAGATTGACGTTTCGATGGCGTATTGAACATCATCCCACCAAAGGACAGTCAACCAGGTTAGGAAAACGAACCACAGGATGGAGAAAAAGATGTTTTGCCCGAGAGGGACCTCGGTCTTTTTATATTTGTCTTCGCTCATTTCATGCCTCCTTTTTAGGCTGGTTGTGAGCGGAGATATAATAAAAAAACTCTCTTTCAAGAGCTCTTTTTTTATACCTCCTCATGGAATCAGGTAGAGCTTTTATAATAAATAGTTTACACTAGTCAAACGAAAATAGTGACTTATTACTGCCAATAGGGATTTTTATGGTATTAATATTTGTTATAAATTGATGGGAGGAGGGGACACCGAAAGGTGGGTCTCTTTTTTTGTGTTCTAAAATTTTGAATTCTTAAGGGTTATTACTATACTAAGAAGTATTACATACTAAGGGATAATTATGACTACTATAACCATCAAAAAAAATCTTACATTACCGAAAACTACTTTTAAAGATGAAAAAGAAATGATTCTTTATTTTATAGAGTATACAAATTATGATATATTGGACTTTTATGAGTTAGAAGAGCAAGAACTCAATGATGATTTAGTAGCAAAGATAGAATTATCAAAGAAGAAAGATATTTCTGATTTTGATAATATTTAATCTATGAAAAATATAGAGAATATTTTTGAAGAAGATGGAATACGAAGTTTTTTAGAAAAAAGGTGACTTATAAGACAGTATAAACATGCTAAACAGAAACTATTATCATGATATCTATGAAAACTAGATTTTAAGGAAAGACAACCCAAAGGAACCTGAGTGTATTCTTTTAGAATCAATAAACAATTTAGAGCTTTTTGATATTTTAGGGAAGATAATATGGTTATTGTTGAAATATCTAATCACCAAAAAAACTAAAACAAGTCCTGAAGTCAGGACAGAATCACAATATGGCTATATCTTTCCATGAATTGATAGATATTTTTTTGCTTTCTATAAAAATGGTATACAATAGATACCTATGATACCGATAGAAACACCAGAAGAACTTGAGTTATTATCATCTCTTGAATCATGAGATTTTATCTCTCTTGAACCAAAAAAGAAATCTCATCTTGTTGGTATATTGAGTACTGCCTCAAAAAGTACCATAAAGAAATTATCAAGAAAAAAACCAGTAAATATCCGACTTATTGAGAGTGATATTGATCGTCTAAAGGCAATTGCTTTGAGTAAAGGAGTACCGTATCAAACATTTATTACGGAGCTCATTCATAAGTATACGAGTGGAAAACTTATCGAGAAGTAAAAAATAAGTCATTACCAATTGGTAATGACTTATTTTAAAAATTCAATCTATTTCTCCAACTGTTCTCCAACTTCTCCAGCAATCTTGATACTTGGAGTCAGAGTTTTTGCTCCTGGAGTCCACTTTGCAGGACAAGCAACACCTGGATGTGCTGACATAAATTGAAGTGCTTCGATTTTTCTGAGAAGCTCTTCAGAGTTTCTACCAAGAGGCCCAGAAGTTACTTCGATACCTCTTACCATACCCTCTGGGTCGATGATAAATGTCCCTCTTCCAGCAATCCCTGTTTCTTCGTCGAGGATATTATAGATATCGGCTACTTCGAGATTATGATCAGCAAGCATCTTGTATGGAAAACCTTTCATGAGTGATTCATGTTTTACCCAAGCTCTGTGAGAAAACACCGTATCTGTTGAAGCCGCAAGTACTTCTACTCCGAGTTCATCAAACTTTGCTTTTGCTTCTGCCATATCTTTAAGTTCAGTAGGACAAACAAACGTAAAATCAGCAGGATAGTAAAAAAGTACCACCCATTTTCATACAAGTTCATCGAGACTGATGTTTCCATCATCATCGGCTTTTGGATCATAGTACGGCAAGTCAAAGCTTGGAGCATCTGTATCGATTTTTACTATTTGTGGCATGTTAAATTCTTCCATAATAACCTTATGTTAATAATAAAATAATAAAGTATTACTAATCCCTATTTCTTGCCCTTAGAAGTAAGGGGGAAAGTCTCCCGAGCTCGGGAGAGAAAGGGGTAATATTCCGAGTAATAATTTAAAATGAGAATAATTCTCAATTCCAAGGATATTGATTTTTAATCCTGAGTCAAAACTTATTTGTACATTATTCATCTCCCTAGATTCTAGAAAAAGTTTTTATCGTTTCTATTCTGTGTCTCGTCTTTAGTGGGGAAGGCGGAAATGACTATTAATTACTCAGAAATTCTCACAAATTAATAATTTCCATGATTGGGATTTCACGATTTCCTTTTTGGATATCATTGATAGCGACGATTTTATCACTCTCTTTGAGGAACCCTTGTTGTATCAGGTAACGAATGGCGTTATCAAGCGTGGTTGAGTAATTGCTAGCATCCCAACTCGTATGCAGAAATGGAGTGATTCCAAAGTAGGCATTCATAGCTTTTACAGAACTGGCTTTGTTTGAAAATGCGAAGACTTTTATATTTGGACGATAAGAACTTGCCATTTTTGCGAGCATTCATGACTTTGTGAGAATAATGACAGCTTTTGCTTGTAGTTCTTCTCCTGTACAGATCCCACTTTTTATCAGGAGTTTCTTTTCGAGATCTCTTGGAGTATATCCTTTAAAAGCAAAGTGTTCATGTTCGTAGGTAATGTTTTTTTCTGCTTCTTTGATGATAGAAGTCATCATCTTTACACTTTCGATTGGAAATTTACCCACCGCAGTTTCTCCTGACAGCATGAGACAATCAGGTTTTTGGAGTACAGAGTTAAACACGTCAGAGCTTTCCGCGCGAGTTGGAAAAGGATTTTCGATCATCGTCTCAAGGAGGTGGGTCGCGGTGATGACAAATTTTCCTGCGGTTCTTGATTTTTCTACCATCTGTTTTTGATAGAGTGCCAGTTTTTTAATCGGTACTTCGATACCGAGATCTCCTCTGGCTACCATGATACCATCACTTGCTGCGATAATTTCATCGAGATTTTCTACTCCTTCTTCATTTTCTATTTTTGAGATAATCTTTATCTCTTCACCATTAAACTTTTTTAGAAGTTTACGGATTTCTTCGACGTTTTTTGCGCTTCTGATGAAACTTGCGGCAATAAAAGAAAAACCATTTTCAATTCAGAAGATGATATCATTTTCATCTTTTCTCGTGATACCAGGAAGTTTTAGTTTTACTCCTGGGAGGTTTACGTGTCTACGAGATCCTATTTCGGCAGCATTGAGCGCTTTTACTACGAGATGATCTTTCTTTTTTTCTAGTACTTTTACGTTGAATAATCCAGAGTCAATGACGATGTTCTTTCCTTTTTTTACATCTTCGATGAGATTTTCATAGTCACAAAAAAGATGATTATGGGTTACTTTCTTTTTATCGATATAGATATGAAATACTTCTCCTTTTTTGTAGCAAATCTTATTTTCTAGTTCTCCTGTACGGATTTCAGGTCACTTCGTATCAAGAAGCATACTGAGTCCTGTTTTTCCTGATTTATTGAGATTACGAATGATTTCAATTGACTTCAGAGCATCTTCATACTTTGCATGGGAGAAATTGAAGCGGATGATATTTACTCCAGCCTTGTAGAGTTTTATAAGTTTTTCTTCACTATTGGTTGATGGGCCGAGTGTAGCAATAATTTTTGTTTTTTTCATATGAACAAACAAGAAGGTAAATGAGTAAAATAGGTCGTTAGGAAGATAGGGAAGAGTGATGAAAAATCAAGAGAATTATTAAGATACACTACATTTTCGATATTTTATCTTGCGTTGTTCGTCATTCCTGAGTAGGCAGGAATCTATTATTAAGTTTTCCCTTAATAAGGAAGGGATATTTTTACAGATTCCGTAACAAGTACGGAATGACATGCACTTCTGCCTATATCTTCGATTATTCGTTATTCACTGTTCACTATTAGTTATTCACTGTCTTATCTCTGAATTACGAGCACTCTGACATCTTCTTTTCATTTATTGAAGTTCAAATCTACAGCTTCAACGGTGATGATGTTTTCTCAAAGCTTCAGATCCTTTCCATAGACTTCATAGGTAAATCTTCTATCTTTGAGACCGATTTTTAGAGGTGTCCCATTGGCATAGATATTGATGCTGCGAATAGGAGTGCGTTCATCTATTTCCCCCCTCAGATTGAAAAATATATCATCATAGAGCGTGATACTTTGATCTATAGGATTGGTGATGCGTATCTGAGGTGCTTGGGTATCTTTTTGTTGAATCATTACCGGAATATCCTCAGATACAGAATAGTACTGATTATCGACGGCACGAAATGAAAGCGTGTACTCTTCATAGTATCCGGATGGGATCTGAAAGTCTCCAGCATAGACTCCTTGGAGCTTTCCTGGAAGTTCGATAGTATCGACTTTTTGGTTGTTGATAAGTACATCGAGACGAACAATCGGATTTGAGCTTCTATACGCAAATTCTATATAGTTGCTTCCATTGTACACCGTTGAACTAGCAGAAAGGTTTGATCCTACTTCGATACTTGAAGGTGTCGATGAACGTTCACAGATTTCGTCGTTAATGGTGGTGATAATGTTTGGGATATTTCCAAATTCTTTTTCTAATCATCCCTCTTTCATCCAAGTTTGGACTGGTTGTTCCCATTTTGAATTATCGGGTGCTAGGGAGTGCAGGGCAACATAATATACCTCTTTCACAGCCGCAGGAGGCGTATCATCGGTTACACGACCATTACAGAGAGCATCTACAACGATTGGTTTCAGGCTGTTATCATAGCTGGTTGGAGTATTGAGAAAGAGGGAAGAGGTAATAAACTTTTCGTTGAATCCTGCCGTTGGAAGGAATCCACTAATAGTAGAGATCTTTACTTCTTCTATCCCACTTGGTCGCTTCCAATCCTGTACCTCAAGGCTTTGGTGAGCAATCTCCATAAAGTCTTTCCATATAGGACCAGCTCCTTCAAGACCATTTCCTTTTGGACTCAGCTCTGTCCCATCGGTATTTCCTGCCCATACTACAGTGGTGATCTGCGGAGTATATCCGGCAGTCCAGAGGTTTCTTGGGAGGATGATATCTTTTCCTCCTTTGGTGTATTGTTTTGTAGAAGTTCCGGTTTTTGCACTCACCTTTCTGTTTTTCAGAGTGAGAAATGAATTCCATCCTTCGGGACGAGTAGAAGTATCACTTAAAATCGAATTTATGAGATAGGCATGACTTTCTGGGATAACTTGCCCCCCATTTTCATTATTGATTTGTCGTTCTTCTATGATGACTCCATTGGCATCAATCACTTTTATAATTGGAGAAAACTCACGTTTTACTCCCATATTGGCATAGACACTATAGGCCTTTGCGAGTTCTAGTGGAGTCATAAGACCACTTCAAAGTGCCATAGAAGCTCCATAGGTATAGCTTTTCCCGTATTTTTCATAGTATTCTTTTTTAAAGTCTTTCAAGGTATCTACTCAGAGATCTTCCATATAATCGAGGATGTTGTTTTCTCCTCCAGCTAAGAAGTACATCTTTACCGCTGGGATATTTCGAGAGTTATTGAGAGCCGTAGATACATTCATCTTTCCCATAAATTTTCCATCAAAGTTTCCTGGGATATAGTTGCTTGGGAACTCTGTCTCGAGATCATAAATCGGCGTTTTTGAACCGATTTCATTTTCACTCATCGCAAGAGCATACGTAAAAGGCTTAAAGGTACTTCCCGGTTGTAAACGAGAGGTAATCATGTTGTTGTTTCCGCCAATTTCTGTGTCAAAATAATCTCTTCCTCCCACCATAGCAATGATATTTCCTGTCGTATTATCGAGACTGATAAGGGCAGCATTGTTCGCATCAAACTTTGTTTGGTTGATTTCGCCATACTTTTCAATTAGTGCCTCTGCCTCGTCTTGGAGTTTTGGATCGAGAGTCGTGTAGATCTTTAATCCTCATTTTTCGATCACTTCTTTTCCATACTTTGCTTCGAGGTATTCTTTGACATAAAAGACAAAGTACGGGTACTTGATGTTTTCTCTATATTCTTTAAATGCGTATCAAAAACTTTCGAGGAGTGCTGTTCTATAGCTTTCAAAATCGATATATCCATCTTCAAGCATTCTTCCGAGGATAAAGTCTTTTCTTCCCGTTTGGTACTCGATATTATTGGCTCCACTTGAGATTTTTATACTATTGAGGATAGATAAGAGATCAGAATACTCGATGACACTACATCCATCAGAGTCGATACGAATCGGATTTTTAAAGAGTTCACTTTTGAGCCCACAAAGAAGCATGGTATTTTCTGAAAGACGTTTTGCCTTAAATCCAGTGATATAATCAGATAATTTTTCCACGACATCATAGTAGGGGAGGATGTCTTTTTTGCTAATGAGGTTGATAGCTGTTTCTGTCCCTCCGCTAGAAGAGTATACATACGGATATCCTATAACTCTATCGGGGTGGTTATATGGGGAGTAATACGATGGTCACTTTGGAAGCGATGCAAGGATACTTGCCTCAAGCACTCCAAGTTCACTGGCTTTAAGATTAAAAAATGTTTGTGCTGCTTGTTCTATCCCGTAGGCATTGGATCAAAAAGAAATCTTATTGAGATAGAGTTCTAGAATCTTTTCTTTCGAAAATTCTTTATTGATAGCATAAGAAAGATACATCTCTTTGATTTTTCTTTCTATTTTTCTTTCATTGGTAATGATGGTATTACGAATCAGCTGCTGAGAGATGGTAGAGGTCCCCTCGAGTTTTGTAGTTTTCCCCGTTACATAGTTGAAAACAGCACGAAAGAGCCCGATGACATCGATCCCTGGGTTTTCCCAATAACGCTTATCTTCTCCAGCAACAATCGCGTTTACCATATTTATATTGATTTGCTCGTAGTCAACATAGGTACGTTTTTCTTTAAAGATTTTATAGAGCTCATTTCCATCCTTATCATATATGGTAGAAGACTGAGCAATTTCGAGATTTTTTAGCTGGCTTGCGGCAGGAAGTGGCTCGATATATTTTTTGTAGACAATGATTCCCGTGAAACCTCCAGCAATAATAAAAAATGCAAGTAGGTATGCGATAAACTTTAGAATTCCGCGAGTAGAATACTGACGTTTTTTCTTGTGAGGGTGTTTTGTGTGAGCATGGGCTCCGAGCTTTTTCTTTGAGAACATAGGTTGAGAATTACAAATATCAAATTATAAATATAATGAATGAGTATCTTCGATATATCGTCATTGTATGTCATCCCGTCTCGAGTACTCGGGACAGAATGATACAAATTATATCTCATAATCTTCGGAATCAAGAGCAATTACTATCTCTATCGTGGTGTCTGGATTTTCAGAATACTTTGGCGCTTCTGTTTGTATTGCTACAAAACCAGGGAAGAGAGACAGTATTTCTTGGAGTGTGGTATCGTCTTCTTCGATACCATTATAAAAGATAGTGTTTTCGGTAAATACTTCATCACGAACATTTCAGAGTGAGTCTTTTTCTGGGATATTAAATCCACGCTTCTTGAGGCTATCAGCCATAGAGCGGGCGAGAAACTTTGTTTTTGTCGCGTTGAAGATGTTGATTGTATGATTTTTTTCAAAAATGCTAGTTTTGTTAAAGATTCTATCAGCAAATCTTTGAGAGAGAGTATAATTACTGAGATTATTGATATCTGTTCCTTCAATTAAGAGGACAGACAGATTGTTAAAGAGTTGGCGCTCAGGAACATAGAGGATACCTCCGACACTACAGGTTTCACTTCCGTAAAAACAAGTGTCGTTGAGATGAAACGAACGAATTTGTTGTTCGGTTCCTTGGAGCTGACTGGCAAGTTTGATAATATCTACTAATCCCAAATCTGTACGAACATAATCGTTTAGAATTCCAAAGAGTTCTTTTATCTTGAGAGGATTTGAAAGATACCCGTTATCGATGAGACGCTGTTTGAGAGAAGCAAGGATTTCTTGTTGTCTTTGGCTACGATCAAAATCACTGGTTGAGTGGCGACTACGAGCATATTTCAGTGCGACATCTCCATCGAGCGTCCAGGTACCTTTACGAAGAACAAAAGTTGTGTACTCTCCTGTTTCCTCATCTGGGAACTCGTAATCTACAAAGGTGTTTTCAAGGCTTACGGTCACTCCTCCGACAGCATCTACGGTTTTGATGAACCCAGTAAAGTCTACATCGACATAAAAGTCTATTTCTTCCCCAGTGATTTCTGTGATTTTGTCCTTGAGTGCTTCGATTCAGGCATTTCGATTGTTGTACTTTTGCATGGTACGTTGAAAGATTTCATTGATCTTTCCTGTCGTTCTATCAGCATACTCGACATACAGATCACGAGGGATAGAAAGCATCACGATAGAAGGACTATCTTTTTTGATACTGGCAAGTATGAGGGTATCGGTGAGGTCTGGAGCATCATGATTTCCACCACCGCGTCCGATGATGAGGATGTTTGTTTTTTGATCTTCTGTTGCTTCGTCATCTTTTCCCGTATTTTCTGTAGCTCCTCCAAGGATATTTCCAGAAAATAGGTTAAATTGGATCGAGTTTATTTTACTCGTAATAACGACTCATACACTAAAAATAACCAGAGCAAGAAATACTCAAATGGTTCCAGTGATGATTTTGTTATACGAAATCTTTGGTGATTTTGCAATCTTCTTTTTTTTGAAAAACATGGATTTCTTGTTCAGGTATTTTGTTTATTTTTACAGTGACACCAGAGTACGCAAAAAAGCTTTTTTTTCAAAAATATTTTTGATATTTGCTTGATTGAAAATATATTACTTCCAAAGTAATGTTTTATTTATTAATATTTTAGATTATGGCATTTGAATTACCAGTACTTCCGTATGATCGCACAGCACTAGAACCACATATTTCTGCAGAAACGATTGATTTCCACTATGGGAAACACCATCAAACCTATGTAAATAACCTCAATAACTTAGTAGGGGGAACAGATTATGCGGAGATGGACTTAGAGTCAATTATTAAGTATGCAGACGGGGGAATTTTTAACAATGCTGCACAAATATGGAACCATACCTTTTACTGGAATTGTCTTGCTCCAAATGGGGGAGGAACACCAACTGGCGAACTCCTCGAGAAAATAGAAGCGAGATTTACAAGCTTTGAAGAGTTTAAGGATCGTTTTTCAAAGGCAGCGATTACCAACTTTGGTTCTGGATGGACTTGGCTTGTACAAAAAGAAGATGGAACTCTCGATATCGTCTCTACTTCAAATGCAGATACGCCTCTCAAAGGAAAGGATACTCCACTTATGACGATAGATGTTTGGGAACATGCCTACTATATCGATTATAGAAATGCTCGCCCAAGTTATGTAGAGTCTTTTTGGAATCTCGTAAATTGGGAGTTTGTTGAGGGGAATATGGAGGAGTAAGACATATATACATTATCATTTTATCCATTGTGCTACTTTCATAATTTCGGCATCATCTTGCATTTGAGTCCTGTTAAGTTTTGAGTATCTTCTAAATCATTTTTCCTTTTTCCTATTGTAGGCTTCATATGATTTTATATCTCATAATATTTGTCTTCTATCGGCTTTTCTAATTACTACAGGGCGAGTACTTCATCAGAATTCAGCAATAGTATCTTCTCCCTCTCTTTCTCTTGCTACATTGATTACATCTTTTGTTTTTCCTTGTACCTCTATAATATCTACTGACTTATATCATTCTAACTGTGCTTGCTGTAATAATATTGCACGATCACATATATTTCATCACTGTAAACTTATTATACCATAGGTAGCATGTTTAACTTCTTGCATTCTTCTTAATATCGGGATACTCCGAGCAAATATTGCTCCATGAAATAATGATAGTAGTATTGAATCAGATAATATTAAACGTACTATATCTCTTTGATTTCATATGGTAAATATCAGTTTATGATTCTTTGGCATAAACTCACTTCATATTTGTCTAAGAGCTTTAGGATTATCTAATACCGCTTCTAAAACATTATCTATATCACAATGAACAATGTCAGGATCCATTCTTTGTAATCGATCTCATAATGTTGACTTTCAGACTCATGGAAGTCAAGATATAATAGTGAGAGTTGAACTCATAAGGTGGTTTGAAAAACAAAAATTGGGAGAGAAAGATAGAGAGAAAAACTTAGAAAGTATAATATATATTTATTTAATATTGTCAAGCAATGTATTGATGCATAATCAAGTTAAATAATTTTTTCTTAAACATCTCTTACTTTACGAGTATAGGGTGTTTTTTATAGATTCTAATTTTGACCTACTCAAGATACGATTATTATAGTCTTATACATTCTACTTTGTAATTCTTTCTTATGAAACACCCAAAAGAACTCATCGCTCGTATACACACAGAGATGCAAAAAAAGATTGTTGGGCAAGAGACGCTCGTGCGTGACCTCCTCATCACTCTGTTTTCGGGAGGACATATTTTGCTTGAGGGGGCTCCAGGACTCGCAAAAACTCTCAGTGTGGATACACTCTCAAAGATTATCTCCGCTGATTTTCAGCGTATCCAGTTTACTCCTGACCTCCTCCCATCTGATCTCATCGGAGCAAAAATCTATAACCCTGATACGAAGAAGTTTAGTGTAAAAAAATGACCAATTTTTTCGAATCTCGTACTAGCAGATGAAATCAATCGTGCTCCATCCAAAGTACAATCGGCTCTTTTGGAGGCGATGGCAGAGAGACAGGTAACGATTGGGGATACCACCTATATGCTCGATGCACCATTTATGGTACTGGCGACACAAAATCCAATCGAACAGGACGGGACCTACCATCTCCCAGAAGCACAACTTGATCGCTTCTTGCTCAAGACCGTCATCGACTATCCAAGCAAAGAAGAGGAAATTCAAATTATGCAGAAAAATACCAGAGGTGAAGAGGTTACGATTGAAGCGATACTTCATCCAAAAGATATTGCAGACATTCAAAAACAAGCAACAGATATCCATGTACAAGACGCTATTTATGAATATGTTCGTGATATCGTCTTTTACTCTCGTGAAGAAGAGGTTACGCAAAAATACCTCGCTTATGGAGCTTCTCCTCGTGCCTCAATTGCGCTCATAAAAACAGCAAAGGTATTAGCGCTGATGGAAGGGAGAGATTTTGTTATCCCTGAGGATATAAAGATGATGGCCTATCCAGTCCTTCGTCATAGGATGCTTCTTTCTTTTGAAGCGATGGCTGATGGAGTCAGCTCCGATGAAATCATCGACAAGATATTAGCAAATGTAAAGATGAGATAGCGGAGCGAAAAATTAAAACGTAGAATTAGAAAGAAGATAATGTTATTCCTCTGCCGTGTCCCGTTTTAGCCGGAAAGGCAGGAATCTATAAAAAGGATTTTGACTTTAAAAATTCCTATCTGGCTATCCGCCATCTTTCCTTTTAGTCAAAAGGAAAGAAATACAAAAACACAACATCCTGCAGCCTCTTTCCCTTTAATCAAAGGGAAAGAATTCAAGATAGGGATTATAAGATATTTACATTTTAATAGATACCGTCCCGAGTCCTTGGGACGGGAATGACAGTAGTATGCCAAACAACTCAAAACATCTAGAAATTAAAACAAATAGACTCGTAAATAGTCTCTTTGTTGGAAACTATAAGACTGCCTTTAAGGGGAGAGGATTAGAGTTTGCAGATTTTAAAGAGTATGAGTATGGAGAAGATGCAAAAGATATTGACTGGGTAGTATCTTCAAGAGAAGACAAGATACTCGTACGTCGATATGTAGAAGAGCGTGAGTTACAAATATACTTTTTAGTCAGTGCGACTCCAGGATTTGGTTTCGGAATGGGACAGAAGAAAAAGAAAGATACGCTGCTTGAATTTCTCCATATTATTGGACTCTCTAGTATGAAATCAGGAGATAAGCTCGGGATGTATGCGTTCAATGATGAAGGCAAAGTATTTCTCTCGGCGAAAAAATGAAAAACTTCACTCTTACAAATACTACAGAAACTCGATACTCTCTCGTATGCTCCCTCAGATCTGGGAAAACATCTTGGCTATATGACTTCACTCCCGATAAAAGATGCACTGGTATTTTTGATAACAGACTCCTTAGAGATTGATAGTAGGGCGTTACAAATCTTAGCGATGAAACATGACGTAGTAGTGTGTCATCTCTTTGATTCTTTTGAAAATACTTTGAAGGGAACCGGAGTAGAGGGGTTTTCGGGAGGAGATACGGTACTGTTTGTAGATATCGGAGACGAGAAAAAACGACAAGCCTATGTAGCGCTTCGAACGAAAAAGATAGCTGACTTTCGATCGCTCGTCCATAGATATGGAGCTTCGTATCTCATGCTCGATGAGACACAGAGTGTGTATGCAAGCCTGTACCAGTTTATGCGAGAACGAGAGAGGTGATAGGAAAAAGTTGAGAGGATAAATGCGAAAGGTAGAAGCATGGAAATGTGAAAAAATAGTCTATGTCATTCTGAACTTGATTCAGAATCATGATTGGTACTACTCTTATCTACTTTTTACATAAAAAGTAGCAAAAATGCTTAAGGGGATAAATCTTCGCAGTATAAAATAGGAGAGTCTTCTCTCTCGTTTCACGGCGAAGTTATACCCTTAAGAATCCCGATTGATACACATCGAGGATAATGCGTTTATTTTAATTTCTATTATTTATGAAACCATTACGATATATCATTGCTGTTAGTGTTACTATGTTTATGGTGTCATCTGTATTTGCGGAGAGGAGTTTGGAGTTTGAAGCTACTCCTCAAAATGTTGGTCTGTATGATATGATCGATGCGAGGATACTTCTCTCCAGTGATGAAAATACAAGCGTAAATGCCGTCAGTATTGGAGGAATCGATAATTTTTCCGTTATTTCTCAAGGGAAGTCGACGTCGGTACAGATTATAAATGGCGATATGCAGCAGAAAACAGAGTTTCAACTCAAACTCCAAGCAAAAAAACAAGGAGACTTCGTTCTTGGACCAGTGATAATCGGAGAGGGAACAGGGGCTGTATCTGCAAGTGGAGTTACGATTCACGTTACCGACATCCCTGTTGCGATGTCTTCCACCACCTCTACATGACAACCACAAAGTGAGGATGATTCAGGGATGAAAGATATCCATGGTGTCCAGTCCATTCCTGCCTCGTCTTTTTCTTGGATGATGTTTTGGTATGGAGTAGGACTCCTTGTGTTTTTTACCTTCTTTTTCTGGATATTGAAAAGGTATGTGGTGATGCCAGAGAAACCAAGAGAAGTTCTCCCCGTAGAACCCAGAAAAGATGCTCGCGCAATGCTTCTTGAAGCAGTAACTCGATTAAAAAAGAAGCTGGGGACTTTAGAAAAAGAAGTATTTTACGCAGAGATGACGGCGATATATCGTCAGTACTTTGTGCTTCAAGGGTTTCAGGGTGCAGATACCATGACACAAGAAGAATTTTCAAAAAAGTATACAAAACTTTCTAACGGGAAACTTGGACAAAACTATAAAACGGCATACTTTATGGAGTTCTCTCCCGAAGCAGATACGGAGGAACTGAGAAAGCGATTAATTTCTGAACTTACAGAAGAGCTATGAAGATACTAGATATTTCTCTCACATATGCTTGACTACTTTGGCTTCTTATCCCGATACTTGTTGGGGTATGGTATCTGTATAGACGCAATACGCATACGCAATTCTTTTCAGGGTTTACTGAACTGAGACAAATTTATGGACATCATGCCTGGTGGTATCGACTTCAGTTTGTATTCATTTTCTTGATACTTTTTGCCTTTGTTATACTGTTTACGTTTCCGGTAAAAGAGCAAATATCGGAGAAGACCTATAAGGATGGTGTGGACATAGAGATACTGCTTGATGTTTCATACTCGATGATGGCAGAAGATTTAGCTCCAAATAGACTTGCGGTAGCAAAAGAAGTGATTCACAACTTTGTTTCCGAACAGGTCTCCAATAGAGTAGGATTGGTGGTATTTTCTGGAAGACCATTTTCTTCTTTGCCACTGACCTTTGATTATAAAATTATTGAAAAAATAGTTTCCCGTATATCTACGGATATCATCAATCAAGAACGAACCAATCTTCAGGGGACGGCGATTGGAGATGCGATGATGCTTGGGATGGATAATCTAGAAAAAAAAGATACCGAAGAAAATGCGACGAGAGAAAAAGTAATGATTCTGATGACCGATGGGGAAGCAAATAAGTGAGTCGACCCGATGATAGCCCTCAAAGCAGTGAAAGAAGCAGGGATAAAAGTGTATACGATAGGGATTGGAGGACAAGAACCAAGTTATGTGACGGTAGATACCTTTGGGTTGCCGCAACGTTTGCAGGTTTGAGGAGTCGATGAGGAAACACTGAGGCAGATTGCATCTGAAACATGAGGGAAGTACTATCGTGCTACGGATGAACAAGAGATGCAGCAAATATTTGAAGATATTTCCAAGTTGGAAACGGGGAGGATAGAGGTAGAGTCTATTCATACCAATGTGCCGATATATCTCCCAATTGTGTATTTTTTGCTTTTCTGTATGCTCGGATATATGGGCTTGCTTGTATGGAAGAGGATGTAGGTAGGGATTAATAAAAAATTTTTTATGATATTTACAAACATACACATACTTTCGTGAATTCTGGTACTTGCTATCTTTATTGCGAGTGCGTATTGTTGTTATCAGTTGTATGTTCGTGACACTGGGAAGAAGTGGTTTCTTCTTGCGTTATTTTTTTCAGTAGTATTTTTAGCTTCCGTGCTTTTGTGACCAAGATGAGGCATAAAACCAGATATGTCTTCTGCTGAGGGGCTCAGGATTTCTTTCGTATTAGATGTTTCGAAAAGTATGAATGTTGAGGATATTCAGACCTGAGGAACATATATCTCGAGACTCTCGGCAGCCAAGAGTCTGATATCGACGCTTGTCCATACACCAAGTAATAATCGCTCTGCGCTTTCAGTATTTGCTGGAGAGTACTTGGAGATACTTCCCTTTACCGATGATGCCGATGTCTATATGACGTTGCTTTGAGGTCTCGATAGTCGCAATGTCAGTGTAGGAGGGACAAATCTTTCTTTGGCGATTGGAGAGTCTATTAAGAACTTCCCAGATGATACCAAAAAGTGATTGGTAGTCGTACTGACAGATGGGGGAGACGAAGTAGGAACAGCCCATGTAGAAGCACATCCAGATATCTCTGTTTTGGTAGTTGGTGTTGGAACAGAAAAGGGAGGATATATCCCCGAAGGAGTAAATATCTTTTGAGAACGACAGTATGCAAGCTATCAAGGGAAACGAGTGGTTTCCTCACTCAATCGTTCGGGAATACAGGAGGTGGTTTCAAAAGTTTGAGGTGAGTATAGTGAGATCACAGATACTGGAGATATGGAATCTATCGTGAAACAGATACTCTCGAGTGAGGCTACTTCTTTGCTTGAAATCGATCATACGGCTCGTAGAGATGTATCTTGGGTATTTTTTCTCCTTTCGGCTGGTAGTTTTTTCGTGTATCTTTTGTCTTTTGTTGTATGAAAAAGAAAATAAATTTTTATGGTACATGGATATGTGTACTGGTAGGGGTGTTACTTTTGAGCTCTTGTAGTCTTCATCCATTTGAGGCAATGAAGCTTACCAAACTTGGAGATGAAGCCTATCAAAATGAGGATTTTATAGGTGCAGAAACATATCACAAGAAATCCTATGATTTGAGTCAAGATGAAGGAGTACTCTTGAAATTGGGAAATGATTATTATGCTGATAAAAAGTATGAAGATGCTGCATCTGTCTATGGACAAGTACAATCGCAAGATATGCAGCACGAAGCTATCTGGTGGCATAATCTTGGAAATACAGAATACCGCTTAGGGGAGGGGGAAACAGATACTGAGAAAAAAATACAGTACTGGAAGCAAAGTATCGCTTCCTATGAAGCCTCGCTCGCGATTGAAGAAAAAGATACAACTCAAGAAAATAAAGCATTTGTAGAAGAAAAGCTCAAAGAACTTGAAGAACAAGAACAACAGCAGTCAGAAGAAAATAAAAAATCAGGAGAAGATACTGAAGGATGGGGTGAGCAGAATGGAGATAATCAAGAACAAACAGGAAGTGGAGAAACAGATACTTGAAATGGCGCTGATACAGGGGAAGAAGAAACAGCCTCATGACAAGAAGGACAGGAAACCTGAGCTTCAGATTCAGGTTCGTCTGAAGGACAACCATCATGAGCTACATGACAGGGAAGTGAAGGCGATGATAGTCTGAGTGATGAAGAAAAAAAATACTTAGAGCAGTATACTCAGTTTTTACGAGACCAGGAAAAACAGGAACAGTGACAGTACAACAAACAATCACCCAGTTGAGACTTACAAGATAGTTTTTTTCAGCCTTTTATGGGAAATCCATTTTTTGATGATGTCTTTAATAGGTGAGGAGAGAAGGATTGGTAGGAAACTAGGTATTTTGTGCTGATTCATTCTGAGGAAAGATTATCATTCCATTTATAACAGCTACTGCAGGTATGCTATCTTCTCAAACTAATATATTTCCACGAATATCTATAAGGGCATAACTCCCATCGATGTTACTACTATAGTATGTTACTCACTTATATTCATATACTCGTTCTGGATCGATCATGGTTACATTTCATATTTCCATATCATTTATTTTTCATTTCATTACTTTTTTCGATTTTCAATATATGTAATACATATCTTCGTACTTGGCAGATGTTACGCCACATAAATCTTCATTATCTATACAGGTTACTGTTTCTATAGATTGAATATTATTGTCTTCGCTATCGACTAGCACCTTTCATTTTTTATCAAATACATATTCGTCATATGTAGTCTGGAAGTATAGTTCATTATCAATACTACTCAGACATTCTAGGTTTCATAATTGAACCCATGTCTTCTCTGGGCTGATTATAGGGGTTCATGATTTTAACATGATGACATAACTTTCTGGGTCATCTTGAGATGAAGTATGATTATCTTCTGGTATAATAGCACATATGGGCAGGGCATCATTTGTATTATTTAAATGAACTCTTTCCAAAATCATGCTTTCTGGTAAAAAGTGTAGGATTTCATATCCTTCGGCATCAAGTAATAATTTTCATGATTTTAAGATTCTCTTTCTTCTACTTTGAGTATTGTCAGTGTCTCCCTGTTCATAATCTAATATATCGCATAATCTTCTATTGATACCCTCCAATGTTCTAATTGGTAGTAATCGACAAACATCTTCACAGTAATGTAGTACCGTTAAAAGCGCAAAGATTTGCTCTTGGCTAAAGCTTCAATGATTTCTATATCTCTGATATCTTTTCCTTAATTTATCCAAAAAATCAAGAAATATTTCATCATTAGCAAACATACTAATAATGAGGTCTCATATATTTCTTATTTTAGTTTTGTATGGTAATCTTGAATGGTTACATTGATTATACACATCAATAATAGTTTTGTGAACAAAAGGATGATGTAAAACATCAAGTACGGTGTCACATTTTTCTGGGGAGCCTCTGAAAAAATGCATAATAATTATATAAGAATACATATACTATATCTTTATACCTATTAATAAATAAAAAGCAATAAAAATCCACCCGGTATACCCGAGTGGAAATATATGGTCTCCCTAGGAGGACTATTCACCTGCCAGCTGTAATATTATTACAATAGGGAGTCAAAAAAAGAGACGTAAGTATTTACTTACGTCTCTTTATGAATTCCGTAAGTATTACATCCCTCCAGGAAGTCCACCGTTCATCAGTCCTCCCATACCCATCTGTCCCATTACTCCTTGCATCTTTTCTGCTGCTACTTCTTGCGCTTTTTTCATCCCTTTATTTACCGCATCCATAATCGCTGTTTCTAGTACTTTTTGTTGAGCTTCTGAAAGTCCTGGGATAAGTTCAGTGCTTTCAAACTCTACTTTTTCTACTTTCATCTCACCATTTACCGTGATAACAAGCCCCGCTACTTCTGCTTCGATAAGAGTATTTTCTAATTCTTTTTTCACTTTCATTGCTTCTTGTTGAAGTTTCATCAGTTCACCTGCTTTTGAGAAATCCATATGTTTCGATAATTAGTATAAGTAAATTATTACGAGCCGTATTATACACAAAAATCTTTGAATTCAAGAAAATAATCTTGCTTCTTTTGTTCACTTCGGTTTTTTGTTGTAGAATGCACCTCATATTTGCAAATACTCGTCAACTATGCTAGACTTACTAGGTAAAAATTTATTTTTATTATTTTTTGCATATGAATCCTACGCAAACAGTAGAAAAGGAAGAAGATCTTCTTATCCTTAATGATGATGTCCATACAGACGTGGCAGAACCTACAGATGCTCTTGTATTTGATGAGACTCCAAATGAAGAAAACATCATTAGTTTCGATGAGGCTACAGAAGAAATGGAGACGCCTATAAGTTTATCTGCAGATACTTCGGTAGTTTTAGAAGATGCAACTGTTACTCCAGAAGAAAATACTCTTGTACTTGAGGAATTGCCATCTGATACAAGTGCTTCAAACAATGAAGACTCATTTTTTGATCTTGGTAATGAATCTCCAGTAGTAACTGAAGAAGGAAATACACAAGTAGAAACACCTAAGGAAGAAGGTACGCTTGATCTTTCTTCACTTTCTGAAGAAGTGAGTTCATCTGATTCTGTAACTACTGAGCCAGAAACTTCGGCTACATCAGAAGATGCGTTTGATTTTGGGTCTTTTGGTTCTGGAGAAGAGGCTAAAAAAGATGAAACAAGTATGGGGGGATCTACAGGAGATGATACGACTACTTCTATTTCCAGTGATGCTGGCGATGTAAATAGTATCCTCGATGAAGCTATTCACAAGCTCCAAGCAAGAAAAGAAAGTATTACGTCAGAACAATCTAAAAAAGAACAACATATCTCAGATCTTCAAGCACAAATCTCTGGACTCGAAGAAGAAGTAGCAGGAGAAGAATCAGGGGTAAAAGACTTTGTAACTGAATCAAAGAAAATCGAAGAAAATGTGGCACAGCTTGAAAAGATGAAGCTTACAGAAGATACCGTAAAAGAACACAATACCAAAAGAGCACACAAAGCGTAAAAATATACTTGCATAAATTAATATCGAGTATATATTTTAGTTTCTTAAGGTTGAAAAAAGGAGGTTGTGAGGAAAGAGAAGGGAGGAGCAAGAACGTTTTCTCTCCACAGTGTTGGGCGCACATAGCCCTCCCTTCTCTTCCTCAAACGATGAAAGCGGGGCATAAAGCCCCCTTTTACATAATTATTGAAATAAAACGAGATTCATTCTCGTTTTTTGTTTTACTTTTTTTTGAAAAGTATTACTATTCTGGGTAATTTTATTTTGTTATCTTTTGCATCTATGCCGAAAACAATCAATCCAGCAAATGGGGAAGTATTAGAAAGTTATGAATATATCTCAAGAAATGAACTTGAAGAAAAAATTACCCGCGCACATACCACCTTTAGATCTTGGAGAGAGACTCCATTTTTAGAAAGAAAACGACTTTTTAAGCGTCTTGCAGAGATTATGCTAGAACAAAAAGAAGAACTGGCAAAACTCGATACGATTGAGATGGGAATGCTCTTTAGCGGAGCTCTGGGAGATGTATCAAAAACAGCAGCAGGGATCAACTATGTTGCTGATCACTTTGAAGAGTGGATTGCTCCTATCGAGTTTGATGAAGGTGGGCTGAGGGGAAAAAGAGTCTTTGAACCAATGGGAGTTGTGTATACCGTAAGCCCTTGGAATTTTCCTTATAATCAGGTATTTCGTAATGCCGCACCAAATATCTTGGCAGGAAATGTGGTACTGAGTAAACACGCCTCCAATGTTCCTCAGTGTGCGAGAAAGATAGAAGAGCTTTTTATGCTTGCTGGATTTCCTGTAGGTGTGTATCAAAACCTAGAGATTTCTGCGGGAGAATCTGAGTATATCATCGCCCATCCACTCGTAAGAGGAACCAATATCACTGGAGGAGATCGCGCAGGAAGAACTATCGGAGCACTTGCGGGACAAAACCTGAAACTATCAATTCTGGAACTCGGAGGGAATGATCCATTTATCGTCATCGATACGGATGA
This sequence comes from Candidatus Peribacteria bacterium, assembly GCA_023898505.1. GTDB lineage: Bacteria > Patescibacteriota > Gracilibacteria > BD1-5 > UBA6164 > HK-STAS-PATE-10. The sequence continues at coordinate 38,570 of CP060226.1, forward strand.
TATCGATGCAACCGTGAAACTCGCAACAACAGGGCGTCTGTCGAGTTGTGGACAAAAGTGTAATAGCTCAAAGAGGATGATTGTCGTAGCAGAGTACTATGATGAGTTTTGTGAGAAACTTGCTGCATCATTTAAGAGTTTAAAAATTGGAGATCCATTTGAGGATACGACCGAGGTTGGACCACTCGCAAAAGAAGAGGGAATTTCCGACTTAGAAACGATGATTTCAAAAGCGGTTGATGCGGGAGCAACTCTGCTTACGGGAGGAAAGAGACTGGATATGCCGGGGTATTACTTTGAACCAACGGTAGTAAAAGATGTGCTTCCAGGGATGAGTTTTGATGAAGAACCATTTGGTCCGGTAGCCCCTGTACTTAAAGCGAAAGACAAAGCACATGCCATAGAGTTAGCAAATAACAGTCGTTTTGGACTGACAGCGTGTGTTGTTACGACCAAGAGAGAAGTATTTGAAGAAGTAGCGACAAAACTTGAAACAGGAAATGCGTTTTGGAACAAAATCCCAACCTCGTATCCATTTCTCCCATATGGTGGAGTAAAAGACAGTGGATATGGAAAAGAGCTCGGAGAGCGCGGGATTAAGAACTTTATGAATGAGAAAGTAGTAGTGTATTAGGAAGGTGGATAGGTAAATAGGGGTATGGAGGAATAGGTAATAATCCATCAGTCCCGAATACTCGGGATAGCTTCATTTACTCCTAAAAGGAAACTAAGATTTTATAGTATTGGAAAATAGAAAAATTTTCCTCACCCCTAACCCCTCTCCTTTGAGAGGAGAGGAGAAATATAATTTACTCCCTTCTCCTCTGAAGGAGAAGGGCTGGGGATGAGGGTTTCTGTGAAACAGTAATTTTATATTTGTAATCCGTAATTCTTATGAAATACTTAATCGGTGCAAACTTTAAGATGAATAAAACGACTTCTGAGTTGAAGGAGTATTTGAAAGTATTTAAAGAAAAGTATGCCTGTTTTATCAATATCGATTTAATGATTGCTCCAGTTTCTGCAGGACTTGGAGTTGCTTCTGAGAACTTAGAAGGGAGTTGTATCAACCTCGGAGCACAAAATATGTACTTTGAAGAATCAGGAGCCTATACTGGAGAAATCTCTCCAACGATGCTTCGTGATCTGAACTGTCAGTATGTCATCCTCGGACACTCAGAAAGAAGACAGTTTTTTCATGAGTCTGATGAACTTATCAACAAAAAAGTAAGTGCGGCACTGACACACGGGATTCGCCCGATTCTCTGTATCGGAGAAAACCTCGAACAAAAAAATAAAGGACTCACAAAAGAAGTCCTCAAGATACAGCTCGTAGAAGGATTATGGGGAATAGAAGATACCAGCTTAGTAGATATCGCCTATGAACCGGTGTGGGCGATTGGTACCGGGGAAGTAGCAACTCCAGAGTATGTCGCTGAGATACACCAGTATATTCGTGAGATCTTAAACCCTCACCCTAACCCTCTACTTCGCTCTAACTTCGAAGATAGTCGTGCAAGCACTCCTGTCTCAGTTATCCCTAGTCAAGGAGAGGGGACTTCTAAGTCCCGTATCATCTACGGAGGAAGTGTGAAACCAGAAAACGCTCCAGAACTTATCAAAATCGAAAATGTTGATGGATTTCTTATCGGTGGGGCAGCACTTAAGCCTGAGGGGTTACTTGGGATTGTTGAGGGGGTGTTGGATTAATTTGTTCAGTGTTTCATTCTTTGTATATCACTTTTAGTCGCTTGAATAGATTTTCCAGATCTTCCAATGATATTATGATTGGATACTATATCTCAAATAGATGTATTTATATGTGTGACAATTCCGTTTGTACCAACTCATACCTCTGTTGCTAGTTGTAAAAGTTTTTCAAACTTTATTCATCATGTTGCAAGTTCATACAAGTATTCAAGCCTACTAATTCTATCTCACAGTCTATCGTAGTGAGATTGATCAAAAATAGCTTGAGGTCATACTAACATATCAACAGCAGCTTTTACTTGAGCATTCAGTTGTTCAATATCTTGTTGATGTCTCTCTGCATTTACTCGTTTTGCCTCCTTTGTGTCTCCATTTCATGTACAAGTTTCATTATCTCTTTCTGGCCATCAAAATGTAACGGTGCAAAGTTTGTGTACAGCGGTTGCATCTTTATATTCGCATCAGTGTTTGATTAGCTCTAACCTTATATTTTCATATGATAATCATTGGCTGTATAGCTCATATATAAAAGCTACTGGATCTTTTCAATCTATTTGCTGAGATAATTTCTTGAGTCTATTGAATAGTCGTGTTCTTCCTCTTGGGGATGACTCGACTAGTGCGCTATAGTCTTCGATTCACTTAACGGTATCATATCATTGTGTGTCTGCAAGTGCTATCATTATGCTGGTTTAATATCTTTATAAGTTCAATTTCGTATTTCTAAAACCCTAGCTTGGTTAAATTTGAAAGGGGATATTTGTATTTTTTCTGTATCTATTATCTCATTGATTAGTCGTTCAATAGCTATAGCTGTAGATTTGATACCATATTTATTTTCATCTGATAGACGTTTGATTTTTTCATTAAATTGTGTAAATGAGAAGTATCCATAGATACATAGAAGATATTTTACTTTCTGTATGGCATTTGTTAGTGATGTGTAAGTTGAAAGATTAAAAATTATATCAGTATTTTTCTTTCATCATTTAATTGTTTGGATGCACTCTGCTATTCTTTCTTCTTTTTCTTTAGCCTTTATTTTGTTTGCTGGACTTTTTTTAGCTTTGAGCCTTTTTGCTGTATGGCTTGTATGTGCTATCTCGAGCGGATTTCTTAATATCCATCTAAATTTTTTACGCATCCAAGTACTAAGGTCACCACTAGTAATATTATCTAGGTCTAATTGTCTTTTTATAACTGTAGTTACTTCCGATATAGGTAGCTCTTTCACATAGTATTGGAAAGCGATATATGCAACAGGATCAACATGATCTCAGAACTTCCTATGAACTGTATTACAAAATGCTCATATTTTAGTACATGTCTGTATTCCTACTTCTCTATATAATTCTGTTTCAGAATTTATTCCCCCCATTTGATATACTTTTCGTTTTATCTTTTTTATATCTACTCATAAAAATGATATAAGTTTACAAGCATAGTGTTCTGAAATATTAACTCAAAGGCTTCATAATTTTTTACTTATATCTCTGTCTTCGAATCATTGAGAGTATAGGAATAATATATATTCTATAGGATCTACATTTCATCATAAGATACTTTTTAACATTTCTAATGTAGTGCTTATCTGATTGAGAAAAGCTAACTCGTTGTTGGTTGAACTTGTTAGTTGTCAATATCTTGTCCTTTCATTATATATTGTAAGGAATGAAGACCAGGAAGATATTATACCATAATTCTCTCAAAGAGTTATAACTCATTGAGCTCTTCATGTTGTACGGTTACTTAATTCTTTTACACTCAACCAATTCCATGATTTCATGTTTTTTTCTAAGGTAGCTACTGGCCAGTTCAATCATAACCTTTCACACATTGAGGCAATTTCATTATAGGATCTATTCTCTCAGTATCGTAAATACTTGAGATATTTAATAGGATCTAGTCATCATAATACTTCCTGTAATTTTTCTAGGCGATCTTTCAATGCTCATGACCTGCTTATATCTATATCACTTATTCAATTTATTCATCATATTTTATTATATTGTCCATCATCCTTAATTGTTTCTATATCTATTCAAAGTAGCTTTAAATAGTGGCTAATTTCTTCATCAGATAATTGATCTCATAGCGCCATAAATAAGTCTTTAATATCAATATTAGAGTATCATAGTGTGAATATACAAAATCTAATAAATATAATAGGGTCTACTGTATTATTGTATTGTTTTAGTAATCGGTGTAAAACCACTTCAAGTCTTACTAGATCTGCTGTAATAATCTTTTCATAATACGATTGTTCACAAACCTCTTGTAATACTCTAAATCTTTTATTCAGTTCCTCTAAGGTGTAGATTGGTATGTTTATTTCATCTATTTCTTCAATATTGGCTGTCAATATAGACATAAAAAGTAGATAATAATTCTAATAAATATATATTAAACATTATCAATACATTGTCAATGTTAATTTTCTAATTTATCTAATCACTTCTGAGTGAGGAAAAATGTGATGGTATATAGTGGGCTTTCCCAAGACTTTGAATGGGGAGGAAATACTGATACTTGGTATATTCATTCATATTGATGGTACTGTATTTGTAATTTGTTTCACCAAGAATCTTTTTTAGTTTTTGTATGTTTTGTTGCTAAGTTACCTTCTTTTAAAAACAATAAAAGTCATTGTAATATCTCTCTGTATGTTGTTGCAATTATATTGAGTTCCTTTTGAGTCTTTGTATCTAAGTATTGAAAAGGTCATCCATAAGGAAATCAGTCTTCCTTCCATTGAAGATATGCTTTTTTAAAAGAGGTATCTGTGGTATCTCACTCAGACCAAACAGTGCTTTTTATTTTTCAGTTAATGTCTAACAGTACAGGGATATCTGTTGTCAGTTTTATTGAAATATAATCTCTTTTTTTAGATCTTTTGTTGCCTGTATCAATTTTATTCCTTTTCTTTATGAGTTCTCAATACTTTTTTCAACCTCTAACGGTTACTTGATTTCCGAAAACGATGCTTCATGCTCTACTAATAAAATCTACCTTCTCTGCATCAAGTTCACGAGGTCATTTCTCAAACTGTATCGTACTATCTGTTCAATCTGTACGAAGGAGAGTATCAAGTAAAAAGTATTCAAGTGCTACTCATGAATCTCACAATTGTACTTGATTAGAATCATCAATAGGTTTTATATCTCATCCTCCATTTCTTGCTGAGAGTGCTCTGATAATATCTATTCCCGTTTTTCGGATAGTATTTCGAGTTTCTTTACTCATATCTCCACGAGTTTCTCATTTCCAGTAAGATGATAAATTGTTTAATTCTTGTTCTGTGATGACTCACCATACTTTTCTACTGACACTATCTGATGCTGTAGAAGATGAAATAGCAATTTTCTCAAGAATCTCATCTTGTTTGGTAGCATCAGTTATATGGAGTAAGGTATGTATATCTTGCTTTTTCATGTATTATTTCAAGGTTTATATTTCATATATTTTAGCATATATTTTTCTCAGAAACAAAGAAGGTCAGATATATCTGACCTTCTTTGTGTGTGTGAGATTACTTCTTCAAAACAATGCTTACATTCACTCCTTCGACCTCAACATCTTTTTCCAGATCTCAACTGGATAGGGAAGTATTAATCGCGGAAAGTGTTTCAGTCTCGATATAGCTTCAAAACTTTTCAATAACCTTCTTTAAGATATCTTCCTGTTCCCCCATCCTTGGTAAGGAGGGGGTTAGGGGGTGGTATATATGTAACTGTATACGGTCATCGACTTCATATCCTGCTTCTTTTCTGGCCTCTTGGATATGACGGACGATATCTCTTGCGTATCCTTCGAGTTCAAGTTCTGGAGTGATAGTTCCATCCATAGCAATTACCATCCCCATTCCCGCTTCGATATCATAGTCAGAATCACCAGCCTCAAACGCAATTTCGAACTCGTCTCATTCGAGGATAAAGATTTGTCATTCCGTACTTGATATGGAATCATTATTTGATGATCCTGAATCGAGTTCAGGATGACGAATGAGTACCTTGCCATCTTCAAGCTCAGTGAAGTTTCCAGCTTTTGCCTCAGAGATGATAAACTTTACATTGGCACCAAACTTTGGTCCGATGAGTCTTCCGTTTGGACGACATACTTTTTTAGCAATTTGTGAAGCATCATCGAGGACGATGACTTCTTTGACGTTGAGTTCTTCTTTGATGATATCGAGATAATACGATTCCAGTTTTTCTCCGATCGTGATAGATTGGAGTGGTTGCCTAACCCTGATCTTATGATTTGCTCTCCAAGCGAGACCAAGGGTAATAATCGTTTGCGTGATATCCATATCATGATTCAAATCTTGGAGGATAAAACTTGGATTTTTTTCTGGAAATGTCGTGAGATGCACAGACTCTTGTCCAGTAAGCCCTTGGTAGAGAGATTCTGCAAGAAATGGCATAAATGGAGCGATAATTTTTGAAAGTTCCACGAGTACATGGTGCAGAGTATTGTAGGCTTCTGTTTTATCGCCATCATTTTCAGATTTCCAGAACCTCTTTCTTGAGCGACGGATATACCAGTTAGTGAGGTTATCCATAAAGCGAATAATTGGACGAGTTGCTTCGTTGATCTTATAAGTTTCCATACCATTTGTTACATCGATGATGAGCTTATTGAGCTCTGAAAGTACCCATTTATCGAGAGGGTTTGTAAGAGGAGTACTTGGAAGTTTTATGACTTTTGCATTTGGAAGTGTTGGCATCTCTAAGTGCGCATAATCGATATCAAGATGGAGATATTTTCTAAAAATTGGTCTTGCTGTTCCTGCATGGCCAACGATAAGGATATTTTTCCCTTCTTTTCCTTTGAGGAAATCTTCAAGTGCCATAGTTACACGCGCATCAAATTGGTGATAGTTTTCTACCTTAGAGTTTTTAAATACTCTTCTGAGAGCTGGTTTGTCATTGATATCGAGACCATATTCATCGGCAATTTCTTTGTGAGATTTTCCTTCAAAATCACTATAATTTTGTTCTTTTAAATCTTCTATGATAGTAATTTCACTATGAAAACCAATCTCTTGCGCTACTAATTTTGCTGTTTCAAGGGTTCTTTCAAGGTTTGAAGAGACGATATAATCAAACTGTACTCCTGCCATTTGGAGCTTCTTTCCAGCATTGATCGCTTGCGCAATACCATTTTCTGTAAGGCTTGGATTATCTCCCGCTCCACTTACAGCTCCAGTACTATTGAAGTTTACATTGGTTTCTGTCTCGGCATGACGGATATAGTACACACCTCAAGTTGCGGGTTCATACCCATCGATATTGGCATAGGTGGTAAAGAAACTGTAGGTGTTCCAAAGAGGAAGGATGACTTTTTTTACAACTTCCTGAACTTGTTCTTCTTTGAAGCTCAAGTTCCCTCCCGACATGAGTGGTGAGTTCATCATATAAAACCTGATTGCATCGGCCCCATAGGTTTCGATCGTGATTCTTGGATCTGGGTAATTTTTATAGCTTTTACTCATCTTGCGTCCATCACTTCCGTTGACGATACCGGTGGTGATGACATTGGTAAAGCTACGTTGGTCAAAGAGTGCTACTCCGAGTACGTGCATCACATAAAACCAGGCGCGTACTTGCCCGATATACTCGACGATAAAGTCCGCAGGATAGCTTGCTTCCATCGCCTGTTTATTTTCAAATGGGTAGTGCATCTGTGCATACGGCATCGATCCTGACTCGACCCAACAATCAAGCACTTCAGGGATTCTTTGCATCGGTGCTCCACAGGTAGTTATTCCTTCGATGATACTATTTTCTTTCACATTGAAGTGCCCGTATCCATCAAGTTGTACAAGCTCAGCACCAGTTGTACTGACGATTTCTTTTACCCCTGCTTGTCTGTGTACGGTATCATCCTGAGAAGCGACAACAACTACTTCACCGACGTATGTTTTAATTGTGGAAATATCTTGTTGGAGCGTACTATAAAACTCATTCACTTCTGGAGTGGTAGCTTCGGTTCCTGGGGCAATAAGAACCAGTCTTTTGAGTTGTATTTTTTTCTCTATGATGTACTCCAAGGCTACTCTACACCCAAGTGAGTGACAGAGCCAGGTGTCGTATTTTGAGACATCTAAAGAATCCAAAACTTCTCCCCAATTTTTATAGCTAATATTTGTTCCAATTTCAAACGCTGGACAATCCATGGTGATGCCTTGATTGGCAAGATTGTTTTTTGTTCCCGCTAAAAAGTCCTCAACAGCTTCCGTTCTTTTAAACCCATGAATCCCGAGTACATTTTGAGCTTTGAAGTTTTCTTCATTTTTTGCGAGGATTTCATCGATATAGGGTCTATGAAAATCGAGTTCTTTTCCAGTTTGCTTCACAAAATATTGCCCGTCTTTTTCTTCAAGTTGTCCGTATACCTTATTGGCTTCATATATTTCTTGTCTGGAACCGAGAACTTTGATGCTACCATCAGCAGCTTTCCAAATCGGCATCGGTGCTCCCCAGTATCTGGTTCTTGAGATACACCAATCTGGTGCTCCCTCCATACTTTTCAGAAACTGCCCGTGTTTGAGGTGTTCTGGTGACCAGTTAATTCCTTCGTTTTCTTCTATGAGTCTGTCTTTGAGCGACTGGATATCGATAAACCAAGAATCTTGTACTTTGTAGATAAGTGGAGTTCCGGTTCTTGGACACATCGCCACACGGTGATTGATGCTTTCTTTTTTGAAAAGAAGTCCCTTTTCTTTGAGTCTTTCAGAAACGATTTCATTGGCATCTCTATAGTGCGTTCCTTTTAAATCGGAGATTTCATCAGTATATCTTCCTTCGTTATCCAGGGCGGAACTGATATGAATCCCCTCAGCTTTTGCGAGTTCGAAATCGACATCTCAGAACTCTGGAGCTTCGTGGGCAATACCCACACCATCGCTATCCGTAACAAACTCTGCATGGTAGATGAGGTGATTTTTCTCTGGATCTACTTTGCCTTGGTAGTAGTCAAATGGAGCCTTGTAGTGAAGTCCGACAAGTGAGTCTCCCATAAAACTATCGACGATTTCATACTCTCTTCCTTTAAATACGGCTTCTACTCTTGCTGTTGCAAGGATATAGTATTTCCCATCAGAAAGGACTCTGGAGTAGGCGAGATCTTTGTTTACAGCAATTGCCATATGTGCTGGAATGGTCCAAGGAGTCGTGGTCCAAGCGAGGATATAGTCTCAGGCCCTCACCCCATGCCCTTCTCCTTTGGAGGAGATGGGAGAAATAAGTGGAAACATCACGGTGATAGCGGGGTCAGAAACTTCTTCATAGGAGTCATCCATAGCGATTTCAAAGTTTGAAATCGGGGTAGAGAGTTTCCATGAGTAGAGAGAAGTTCTTTGCCCTTTGTAGATAAGTCCCTTGTCATAGAGCTTTTTAAATACTTGAATCACGGATTCCATATAGTCTTGATCCATGGTTTTGTAGGAATTTTTGAAGTCTACCCATCTTCCGATATGGTCAACATACCATTCCCACTCCGCTGATGTGGAAGTCGTATAGTTATAACACTCGTCGATAAATGTTTTCATCCCGACTTTTTCGATGTCCTTATTGGACTCAAGACCCAGTTTCTTTTGCACTTTATCTTCGATAGGGATTCCATGACAGTCCCATCCCCAGACTCTCTCGACGCGTTTCCCTTGCATAGTTTGGTATCTTGGCACGACATCTTTACAGATACTTGAGAGGAGGCTTCCGTAGTGGGGAGTACCGGTGATAAATGGAGGACCATCATAGAAACGGTACGAGTTTTCTTCTGGACGAGTTTCTATCGATTTTTCGAAAGTATTGTTTTCTTTCCAGAACTTGAGGATTTCTTCTTCGAGTTTTGCAAATGATTGTTTTGGGTTTATTTTTGGGAACATGGTGTTATTTGGTTATAAGAGTAATATTATAAGATTTATTATTTATTTCTTCGGACTTTTTTAGTACTTTGTTTCATGTATCTAATAAGATATCAATGAATTCTATTTTAAGTCTAAGTCGCTTTTTCTCATTTTCAGAAATTTTATTTCATAAAAAATCAACTGATTCTTTTAAACTATCTTCTATTTGTTGTTGATGCTTTCTAAAAATAGAGAAAATAAATCTTACAAAATTAATTCATTTGATATGTATATTACTCTCTCAGCTACATCAAATATACTTATGTATCGCATTAATAATGTAAGATTCATCTTGCTTTAATTCTACAAACTTCATAAAATCTTGTTCAATTATCTCATATAGATCAAGTTCAATCCATTCTTTCCATTCTAACCATAGGCTCTCTGATATATAAAACCTTGCATATAGGTAATATTCAGTATAGAAAAGACTTAATAATCTTTCATATCCTAAAAGTATATTAACAAAATTTCATTTATTTCGAGCTATTGTTAAATCGTTTTTTATTAAGTCGTACTTTATTGAATACTCTTTAATAATTTCTAACTCTTTATCTCGTTCATATTTTGTATATCAGTACCAAAAGGCAAATATTGCTCATATTGTCGATAGCATATATTGGATAGATATAAATTCTTGCCTGCAAGGTATTCATATTAACCATGTCCAAAATACCACTAATCAGAATATTAGGGCAATAGATCATATATTCCCAGATAAAAATCTTTCAAACTTATTCATATATAATTAGTTATATATTCCTTACTTTTGACACCAAAAGTAACAAAAGTGTTAGGGGGCTCGAATTACAAATACGAGAGTAAGAGGTTTACGAGACGTTGGCTATTATCGTCTCGCCCCCTAAAACCCCATTTTCCTAGGGAGTTTTGTTTGCTTCTTTTCCGATATGTATCAATCGGGATTCTTAAGGGTATAACTTCGCCGTGAAACGAGAGATAAAACTTACCTATTTTATCTGCGAAGATTTAGACCCTTGAGCATTTTTGCTACTTTTTATGTAAAAAGTAGGTGGTTAGTTTACCGTCATTTCGGACAAAACTTTTGATTTTTTATTTTTTGTGGTATACTTAGAGTGTTCCTTGAGAACTAGAAAGTGTAAAACTTTCATCTTTGTTTGGCTCTTGAAGCCTAGTCCCGCTTTGCGGGATATTTTTATGTTCGGATATCGAATAATTCTTTGAGTTGTATATCGAGTTCTTGTAATATTTCATCTGCTACTCTTCCTACCTTTTTTATCAGACGTTTTTTAGAAATGTCTCTTAAGTGATTCGTTCTGATAATGGATTTTTGTTTTAGGATATTGTTTGGTTCTAGAATAATATCGGTATGCAAGATCTTTTTTTCAAGATTAAAACTTGTAATCGGTGCTACCAATACATTATTTCACTTTGAAAATTTATTATTGGTCAGTATCAACGCTGGTCGTTGTTTGTTAAACTCATTTCAAATATTTACTCCGAAATCAACATACCATATGTCTCACTTTTTATACCTGTAGTCTGATTCTATCTTTTTTGCATTGAGTTGTACTTTTCTTTCAAACCATTCGGTTAAGATCTTGAGATAGTCCATCTTTATTACGAGAGTAAGGATATATGTTTTTTAGTTTACCGTCATTTCGGACAAAACTTTTGATTTTTTATTTTTTGTGATATAATTTTCTTGCATCACGACGAGAAGTCACACCAAAAGGTCCCGTCCTCAGGTTTAGGCTTCTTTTTTTGTTCTTCAAATTTTCTTTTTTAGATCTGGGTGATTCAGAAACACAAGCTTTGGGTAAAACTTTTTTAAGAGTGAAGAGTACTTGTTTTTATTCGGAATCAACATCTTTTTCAATTTATTTTCTTTCACTAAGTGTTCAATAAGGCAGTGAAAGTCTCCATCTCCACTGACAACAACTGCTTGATCATAATTACCATACTCAATCATGGTATGAAGCACGAGCTCTGCATCTACGTTTCCTTTTACAGTTCCGTCGCTGAGTTCAAGCGTTGGTTTAAAGACAAGGATATAGCCAAATTTCTGTAGGGTAGTATAGAGGTCTTCATTTCCAGGTAGGTAGCCGATGAAGATAAACGCTTTCTGAACCTTGAACTTATCTTGGAGATACACTCGAAAACGATTCCAATCAAGCTCCCATCATTGAGACTTTACTGATAGGTATAAATTCTGAGAATCGATAAATGCAAAATTACTTTCTTTTTTCTTCATAGAGTTTTCTAAATAAAAAGCACAAAATCCAAGGTATGCTGAATAATCAGGATACATCATGACTTTGTGCTTTTGGTCCCGAGTACTCGGGAAGGTACCACCGAAAAGCTGTACTCGATTGTATTTTGATGTCGGAGCTTCTCGACTCCGAGAGATTCTACTAATCCTTTTCCTCCCCTTACTAGGGGGAGGCGAGGAGGAGGTTCTTTCTCCAAGCATCATCTCGTGATAGCGAGACTCAGGTGCTTCTATTTGTACTGTATTTGGTTTTTTATTTTTTTCAAGTTTTATGCAATACTCTCTCAAGTAATCGCCTCATATGCAGCGATGTCTTGGTGTAGGGCACAGGTACTCAATTTATGAGCATTGATTCCTCATGGTGCAGAAAGTCAGAGGTGTTGCCTGAGTCATTCAATAAGTTTTTCTCCATCAATTCCCGTATCGTCTTCCATCGTGAGTTCGATTTCATAGCGTTTGTCATACTGGTACATATCTACATCGATACTAAAATTTTGTCCCTCAAATTCATATTGAAAATTTTTTCTTTTGGTTTCGATATATACTTTTCCAGCAGTGTCGTCAATGGTGATATGGAATATTTTTAGATGCGTGTTAATCTCATCCTCATCTATTATTTCTTGAGCGCGTGCTACTCCGTATCCATCATAAGGATCAATGATTTTAAGCTCATACCTTCCGTTTCTTAATCTCAAGAAGTATTGATGTTTGAAGAGAGTATACTCATCAGTATCAAGATAATAGTCTTTGATTTCAGATTCTTGTATGAGTGTACACGTACTTTCAATTATTTGCATATCGTGTTCAGAGAGTTCATACTTTTTTTCGATTTCGATCATAATCTTAGTGGTTATTAATATTTTCTAAAAGTTCTGGAAATGCTGGTTGATTAAAGTGCAATCTATTTTCAAACTGGAGAAACTGTGCATTTGGGAGGAGTTTAGCAACACTTTGTCCATGATGAAAGGGAACTACGGGATCATCCTTGGAGTGATAGAGAAATATCTTTTCTGCTTTGCTTTCGATGTTTGGAATCTTGGTATCATCGAGTTCAAACGTGCTAATTGTTTCTGAGGCAAGTCCGTCGTTATTATGAACTGGAGATACGATGTGGAGTTGAGAAATAATCTTTGGAAAATTATTTTCACTGAGGTATTTGAGGAGAAAAGTAGCTCCAAGAGAATGTCCGATCAAGATAAGCGGTTCATTATTAAGATACACGAGATGACGTTCGAACCAGATTTTCCAAGCGGTATAATCTGCCCATTGTTTGTTTGGCATGACTGGAGTCATGGCATCATAGTTTTCAGAAAGCGCCCAAGCAATCCAATCCCTCCAGTTTCTGTGGTGTTCAAATGGATTAAATTCTCTTGTTTGCAGGTAGTGGTAAAACTCTTCTTTGGTATCAAAAGCCTCACCTCCACGGATGAAAATAACTTGTTGTTTCATATACTATTTGTAAAAGCGATTATAAAATGGTGCAATAGCACAGAGAAAGGCTTGCTGAAATGATTCACTTCGAGTAATCATGTCATCACTCCACATTCAAAAAGAACCGTTTCTGTGACCAACGTTTTCTTCACCACTGAGACTATCAATAATTGTAGAGAGCTCTTCTCCTCAATTATACAGTCGAGTCTGTATTTTTTCTGGTACTTCAAGGAGATTACTGATACCGATGTGTCATTTTCCCGTTGCATTTTCGATGTACACGACTCCAAAAAGATAGGCTTTGTCTTCAATCATCGTCGTTCCCCCCTCCATACCGACATAGTAGTCAGCCTCAATTCAGACTTTTTTGAGATTTTTAGCTCTATTTTTTGCTCCGAGGATATTTTCCTCAAGAGAGAGCGGCATATCACTGACATCCGAAGCTACACTTTCAGGGATGATCTCTATATTGTCTCCTTCTAGGTAGAGACAAGACTCTATTCCCAGAGTAATCGCATTGAGTTTTGCAGGGTTTTTGGTACCGATAGCTATGTTCATAATCTATAATTGTTCAAGGAGTGGAGGAAGTTTGGTAACGATATCGATTTCATACAGGTCTGTTCATGAGTTTCCGATATGGACAAAATCAATACCCTTACTTTCGGCAAATACTCGGTCCATATCACCATCTCCGATATAGACGGCTTGTTTGTAGAAATCTGGATCTCAAGAAAACTCGAAAAACTTCTCAAGATGTGAGATTCACTTGAGAAGTATAGTGCTTCACTCGATGATGTCAAAACAGGAGTCTATTTCTCCTTTGTGTAACACTTCGGTTGCAAACTCTGTAGAGCTTCCAGTAGAGAGGAAAAGTCGGTATGTTTGTGATAGTTCTTGTATCATCTCTGGAACTCAGGGAAAAAAACCCACTGCATTTGAGAGACTATTGAGTTGTATGAGAAGTTTGTTTTTGAGGCGCTCTTTTTGTACGACTTCCATATCTTGAAATACACTATCAAGAAATTGAGAGAGGCTCATGCCGCCACTGTGTCCGAGAGCATAACGTACACTATCATGGTAATCTGGAGCGATTCTATCTATTTCTCCGAGGATAATAGTATCGATTTTACTGCCAGAATCTATGAGGGTTCCGTCCAGGTCGAAGATGAGGTATTTTTTCATGATTTTGTTATCCTCGGACTTGATCCGGGGATCTGTTATAATCTAAATTCAATTATTTCCCATGTTTTTCTTCGTGTTCTTTTTTTAGCTTCTGTTTTTGTTGGTGTTTAATTTCTACCCATGCCTGTCGATCATAGTCAGCTTGTAGTCTTTCTGAGAACTTCTTTAAGCATCTCTGAAATACCCTTTCTGTACGGATATATCCATCTTCTTCGAGAGAGTGAAGGAGACATATATAACACCAAAAAACATCTCCAAGTTCATCTTCTAGATAGACAGTATTATGCTGTTTGATTTCTTGTGTTGCTTCAGAGAGTTCATCTTGTATGGCATCGATATAGGTCTGATAGCCCTTGTAGTAGTTTCTACTATCTACATGGTGGAGAAAGTTGATACGCTTTTTTGAGAGTTGTATGATGTTTTGTATTGAGTTGAGCATAGGAGAGAGTTTAGAAGTCTTGATGGTCTGATATTTCAGTGACGATAAAAATCTTTCAGAAAGAATCAGTATCTCGAAAGATTCAAAATCAGCGATATTTTTTATTGATTCTAAATTGATAGACTTTGTACTTTTTTGGTTGTCTCAGTTTGAAATCAATACTTTTGAATTCTCATTTTTTGAGTAGTTCTTTTACTTTTCTATATTGATTTGAGAGATTTCTTGAAATGATATATTCTCAAACCTCTGGTAATTCTTTAACAATAATTGATATCATATACTAAAAATCAACAAGATCTTTTTCATCTATCTGCATTGCTTGTTTTGCTTTATTTTGGAGATGAATTTCAAAGGATAATTGTTGTTGAAGAGCGAGGTATAATTCTTCAACAGAAGAGAAATTATTTTTTGGAAGTTGAATGTTTGTATCAACAGTAATGGTGGTCATATTATCACTATAATAAATTATCTTTCTTAGTATACTGTATTTTTTAGTATTTCAAATTTACTCGTATCTTCTTTTAGAACCATTATATCTTACTGGCTCGGCGTTGGCCCGAGTTTTGGGGGTCAGACACCGTTGTAATTGCTTTTATTCATCGCAATTACATTTTTCTTTCAGAAAAAACCTCCTTTAGAATCCTTTATATTACTGGCGGAAGGGACGGGATTCGAACCCGTGGTACCGGGAACCGATACACACGCTTTCCAAGCGTGCGCCTTCAACCACTCGAGCCACCCTTCCATAGTTATTGAAGTATAGGGGAAAAAACTTGAAGTCAATGTTTGTGATTTAAAAATATATGTGCTAAAATATAGAGAATAATTGTATAACCGTTTTACAATGAGCTTTGAAGAAGCTAATCATCAACAAGAAGGTGATGTAAATTGAATAGAGCCATCATGTTTGATGGTAAACTTATCGGATGAAATTAAAAGGAAGCATCAAGAATATGGAGAATATTTTATTGCTAGTAAAATAAGTAGTTTAAATGAAAATTGTGCTCTAAAAACATGGAAGGACTATTTTGAAATAGCCTTTAACCTTTTAAAAATAGACGGAAGTAATTTTCAAGAGAAAATAGAAAATTACATACAAAAATATTGATTAATATATACTTCATCAAACGAAACAATAGTATATTCTGAGGAATGATGAATAGACGTACTTTTAGTGCTTAAAGATGTACTTATAAAACAATTAAAAGAACAGGGGTTCACCATTCTTTATCAGGCAGAAAACAAAGTAAACGAATTACTTAATGATCGAATCAAAGATATATATGGTTCAGATGCTTATTATGTATACTTTTCTAATTGGGATACTGAGTTTGATAATACTCCCGTAATGCGTGAATATATTGATTTGATGAGCAAAGTTAGGAATTGAGAGGTGCCCATAAGCGAGTCTTTAGATTTCATCGACGAAAAATTACAGCCTGAGATAGAAGACTTTGTAGAGAAATATACTCCCTATATAGAAAGATTAAGACTTTTTGATAAGGAACTACCATTTTATAATACTCCTTCTAATCAAAGAGTATTAGATACTGAGCTTTTTAATGCCGCCCTTGAATCTTGATTAGAATTTAGAATGAGAGATGATACACTTTTTGCTTATACAAAAGAAGGGATGTTCATAAATACCTACATATTACCAATATCAAACGAACAAGAAGTGTTTAACGGACTTATTTATATATACTGAACAGTGAGATTAAGTGAATACATTCAGTTAGATATCGATGATGAAATAGAAACAACTAGTACATATGTAGAAGATACATCTCACATAAGGCAAATATCTGTCCCGAAAAAATATGCTTTAATGTTAAAGGTCTACCAGGATAAAGGATATGCGTTTAAAGTAGTTGCTATTAGTGGTTCACAAGTAAATATAATGGTTTTGAAAGGTGGATATGCAGTATTTAATATTGTTTCAAATGCTCATAACAATGATAGAAAGTATGATTTGTGGCTTGAGATCTTATTGATGCACTTATCAAGACACTCAGAAAACGATTGATGAGATAATATTGAGGCTCCTGAACTTACTCCTGAATGATTATTGCAGAAAAAAATTGATTTTGTAAATGAGGTACATGATAACATTTTTGATGACATTCGATGAAACGTGAATCCAGAACTTACGGTTGGGGACTTATATGTATGAGAAATAATAAAAATTGGATTAAAACATAATCTTCCTTTAGATCAAATTTTTCTTTTAATACCTCAGATATATACTAAAATTTTTGTTAGACTAAGAGATTCAAATATAGATAGTTTTATTATAGATCTAGGTCATTTTTTACCTAATAGAATGGATTTTTTATGGAAGTATAATATACCAGAAAGGTCATTCAATGATATTAAGAATGCGTATACAGCAATGCATTTTCAGGTTTGGAATTGGCTTATCACCGAGAGACCCAAAAAAGCTCTAGAAAGAATTACAGAATTAGCAGACCATTATATGCTCAGAGATATTCATATGTCAGAGTATAGTGTTAAAAATAAAAATGGAATCACTGGGATTATTATTTACATTGTAAATAGAATACTGTCAGCAGATCCTGAATTATATTACTCTCAAGAAATGTCAGAATTATTTCGTAGGTATGATGGGTTAAAACACATTATTGATAATTGAGATATTGATGAGAAGCTTGAAAATCAAGAGACTTTGTGAGTTATGTCTGGGGGGAGCTTTGATGACTTTGAAAAAGCATCAACTTTTTGATTAGTCAGAGTTATTCGTTTTAGGATAGTTAATGATTGGCTGAACGGGTATGAGTTATCTGGAAGAAATAAATTAGATTTAAAACTAGCAATTGCGAGAAGCTTAGTATTACAATATAAAGATAGGCTATCCGAATTAAAGAAGGACTTTAATATGAATGGTGAAGGATTGGTAAGGAGTAGTTTAGAAAGAATTATGAGAATGAGGGAAATTTTACAGACAAGAGAAATATTTGGAGAATTTGATTTATTTCATATCGCTCATTTTGGTCAAGATGTAGGCGTAGATTATAGTGGTACTACAGTTACTCAAAATGCACTTAGATATCAAGCAGGAGAGAGAAAATATACTTTGTTCGATGCTCAAAATATTAACGGGGAAGAAATTTGGAAATGAGAAAGAGATCTAAGTATGTATATAAATGATTTTATTAATTCAGATACTCCTTCGATGTTGATTACCGAATGACACTGATCAGCAACGGCATTTTCAGTTTTATACTCTTATAAAAGTCGAGATAAATTGGGGATTAATGTAGAAGGTGAACAGTCAATTATTATTACGCCAAAGGAATTAGCAGATATCATAATTAAAAGGCAGAAATTAAAAGATAAAAAATGAATTAATACTCCTGATTTTATTATGTTTGCTGCTTGTAGGTGAGATTATGCTATTAACTTTTACAATGAACTCAGTGAAAGAAGTAATGAACTATCAGATAACTTTATCCCACCAATTATGATGACTGCTGCTGAAACATGACAAAATAGTACGGCAATGACTGTCAATCTCGACACCGAAATACCATATGGCATTTTTAAACATGTTTTATGAATTTGAAAAACAGAGAAAACAACATACCAGACATACTTTGAGAATCAATTTCATAAACAGATGCAATCCAATCCAAGTTTATTTTATCCTATTAAAATTGGTGATAGGCGGTATCCTCAGCAAATAGGATAAATTTTATCCTATTTATACACCCTATACTCCAATATATACAACACGTTTCACGACGCATTGGTAATGGACTTTTCCTGATGCACGACTCCTCAGAGTGATTCGGCTATTTTTCTACTGGGGATATTTCTTTTATCCACTGGGTACACGATATAATCGTAGTCAAGGTTCTCATTCGCCCACTTCTTGATGGTGTGAATAGCTTCATGACCATAATGATGTCAATGAGCAGATTGTTTGATCCAGATACCAAGAGATGGACGTTTTGTATGGATCTCATGAATTCCCACTCCTCAGAGATACTCTCAGGTTTCACGGTGAAAAATCCCTGCTTGATAGGAAATGCCCTCTTTCATTTCTTTAATAGACTGGGAGATAAATGCATCGGTTTCGCTGATATCTTGAGCAGGACTTGGACACATATACGTAGTGATTTCTTTTGAAAACTCTTGAAATAATTCCTCTCTGAAATCAAAACAGATAGGAGAGATTCTCAAACGAGTTGAAGTTAGTTGAAGCATAGAGGTATCCATCGGAAAATACAGAGGAAGTAAGGATTATTCTCCAAGACTTACACCAGATCCATTGATCGTAAGTTCAGTCTCACCAATATTGGTATTGATACCATCTTCTCCGATTTCTAGAACACTGTCACCGATATTCGCATTGACCCCAGAGTCATCAATATTCAGACTATTGTCACCAAGATTTCCCTGTACTCCATTAGCGTCGATCTTCAGAGTATTTTCTCCATCACTGATATTTACTCCTTCGTCACCGATGTTGATGTTGCAAGCAGTTAGTAGTACCACAGATAGTAGTATAATAGTTATGTTTTTCATGTTATAATGATTAGTAATTAAATTTACCTATCCATATTATCAATAATATTTTGCATTTGTTCATCAAAGTTTCGTAAAATCTTCATTGAATCGTCTTTTATGTTTTGAAATGTACTTACTCTTTTTTCAAAATCTATTTCTGTCATGGTTTGTATTTCATCTTTACATTTTTCAGTAGCATCGACCATGATATAGGTTTGTTCTTCTCTTGCCTGAGAGTAACATGCATAATAGATATTTAATCCATCCATAACGTAACCAAGTTCCGTTGCTGCAATATTTGCTCCGCAACTCATTGAGTCTAAGAAATTTTTTGTTTTATTGAAGGCATTTTCAAAGTCAGCCCTTGATTTTACATCTAAGTAGCTTCATCATCAATTCTTTGCTATATCAATAAGCTGCTTTTGAGTATCTCCTGTTACATTGAAGCCAATAACATCAATATAGGTATTTTTTAAGTCTTTTGATATGTTAAGCGCTTCTTCTACTGGATCAGACCCACAGGTTTCTTTACCATCACTAATGAGGAGGATTATGTTTTTATCTGTTTCCAGGGCATGTTTTTTGATAATTTCTTTTGCTTTTATAAGGGAATCAGTGATCGGTGTCCAGCCATTTGCAGTCAGCTGATTTATTTTTACTAGAAGCTGAGTAGTAGAAGTATCACCAAAACTATGAATTTCTTCTATCCCTTTACATGATTCAGCTTTTCCAGCCTCAGTACCGGATCATTTATGCCCATATACGAGAAATGATAGCTGTACATCTGAGTCCAAATCTCTGATATAATCTTGTACTTTTTCCTTTGCCAAATCCATCATAGTTTCTCATCCGATAGTATTTCACATACTCCCAGATGCATCAAATATAACCACAACATTAATTCATGGTTTTTCAGAATCTGCCATATCACAATCCTTTGCTACTGGCTTTTGAAAATAACACTGCTCATAGTTTTGTCCATATTTGAGCACTAAGTCTTCATATTCTTCAGAACAACTCTTGCCTACTTCTTCAGTCTCCTCTCACTCATTATCTTGTACTATTTCAACTCTCTCTACTTGAGTTTGTGGAACTATGTCTGTGTTTGTGTCTTTTTGAAAGTCAGTGCTACACGAAGAGATGAGAACAAGTACAGTAAATACTCAGAGGATTTTTTTCATTTTTTAGTGATTAATAATAAATTTTAGTTTTCGTAATGTTCTCAGATTCCGTCATAACTCCAGTTCTCACCATCTATTTCCCTCGTTTCTCCAACCCCATCATAAAAAATCTTTCCTTCTTCAATTGTAAGCATTACACCAACCCCATCATAAGTTAGCTTATTTCATTCTTTAGTAAATTTAACCCCCACGCCATCATATTCTATATAATCTTTTCGTTGGGTTAATTGTATACCAACTCCATCATATATTATTTCTTCTCCTGTTTTTGTGTATTTTTCTCATACTAGATCTACCTCAAAATCTCAGGTTTCTAGATTCTTTTCCCAATCTTCTCCAACTCCATCATATATCATCTTGTTGTTATCATATGACCAAAATACTCCCACTCCGTCATACTCTTTTGCTTGTACTCAAACTATAATTGCAAGTATGATTCATCATCATAACAGTCACAGTAATTTTCAGTTCATTTTCTAAAAGTAAGGATGTAAATAATTCTTTATTTTTCAATAGGTACCACCGTCTCTTCACTACCTACATGAGACTTAATCCTTGAGAAGTCTATCCAGAGGAGGATAGCAGTAAGTATATGTAGCGCCATTCCCAAAAATGGTACCCATCAAAGGAGACTCGTGATGATTCCTGAGATACTTCCTCATTTTGGGATGCCTCATTCTTCATTTCCAATGACTAGTGTAGTGATATGAAGTACCAGTAGAATAATAAGAGGAGTCCATAAGAGACTGATAACGAGAAGTCATCCATATATTGGGATAGCAAGAATCGTTTCGGAGATAGCGGTTACCAGTTTGAGGGTTTTTGCGGTTGTCATAGATATTATTGTTATATGGCTAAGATAATTACAATTAGTATATTCATATTGGTCTAGAGTCAATTAATTTAAATACGCTTAGATCTAGATATATTGACAAAGAAATTTTATTAATTATAGTATTTATATATTTTTTTATACGTAAATATTAGTATGGAGATTGCTGATGGTAATAGTTTCTGAAGAGGTGGTTTATGACTAGGGGGTATTTATTGATGAGAGTGAGACCATATATTAACAACTCTTCCCTCTGGCGAATCATATTATCGTAGTTTAGTATCATATGCCACAGAAAGTGATAATAGTAATCAATATGAGTCTGAGCAAAAGCATATTAGAAGAGAATTGGGAAAGTATTGAATACTATCAAGAAAAATATGCTTATATAGAGAGTTAAGAGAAATTGTAGATACTTGTTTACATGCTGCTGGTATTTCCTCTGAGGGCGTGGAGTTTGATTGTGTTTTAAGTGAAAATAAGAATGCTCAAATTTATTCACGTAGTCAATGTATACTTCTTCATTCTGGTTTTATTTCAGATGCCGTTTCAAAAGATAAGATAGCTAGTATTATTTCTCATGAAATTGGGCATTTAAAATATTCAGAGAAGCCGGAGGTTGTAACCAGATTTTCACCCAAAGTTAGGAAGTTTATACTTGCCAGAGAAGAAGAACGAGTTGCTGATATAGAGGCGTTGAGGATTGTGTCTTCAGCAGGATATAATCCCAGAGAGCTCGTGGATGTTTTCAAAAATGATCTAAAAGATGGGGTGTCTGACTCTACTTTTTTGAGGATATTATGATGAATATCTCATACATTTAAAACGCCGCATGAAACATCTGAAAGAAGAGTAGATTATTTAGAGGAGTATATGAACTACCACCTACTGGCTCATACTGATAAAAAATTGGATTTCTTTAATGAGATGACTTTATCAGATATATCACAGAAAGAATGATACCAAGAAGATGATAAAGATTCAAGTATAGGATTACAATTAATGATGGGAAAGTATTCAAGTATTGAAGACCTTTTACATGCATCCATTGAAAACATAAATCTAAATGATGCAGAAAGGAGGTTTTTATGGAAGATAGTTTTAGAATGATGAGAGGATTATCGCAACCAGATAAACATATGGTCTAGAGTTGATATATCAGGTATAGATATTACAAAGATCATTGATAATTTTTGACTCATATTCTCCGATACAACATTATCCTTCTGAGTACGAAGCTTTTTCCCTGCGCTCATGAGTATGTATGGTAAAGATGAGATGAAAATTTTTTTTCAAATGCTGGCAAAGAATTATCCACGAGGGATAGCAGAATGTTTAGATATATATTTAAGTGTTGGTAAATATGCAGATATGTCTATGTTTATACAAGATGGATTGGATATGTTTAGATTTCTATTAGATGAATGAAATAAGCTTCCTCTTGAAGTGTGAAAGAATGGATTATATCTTATTCGCAACCACTTTGAAGAGTTTTTAATGACAGAAGATCCGATATCTACATTAGAGTTTTTTACAGGGCCACACCTTCACTATTTATATATTGATTCAGAATACCTAGATACATACAATGAAGTATTAGAAATATTTATCAGAACTGAATCTGATTTGGAAAAAAGTATCAGAGATATTGTAGTTTTGAGTCGCCACTTAAATACAGAAGAAAGGATGGTAATTCTTCGCAAGGCAGAATATACTAATATGTTTTCAGATGCTGTATATATTTATATGTTCCCTTGGCAGAATGTTGCTAATGATGGAAATACCCAAGAAGGAGAGAACTATTCTTTTGAGCTTTATTATTGGGAATGAATATTTGAGTTATGGATGGACGATTCGAATTTAGATATTTCTTCATTTATTAATTTGGATATATCGGTTATAGATTGCGCTAGAGTTATGATTCATTGGTATTTAGAAAATAGAAGGGAAGTATCTTGACTTTTATTATCTTTAAAAGAAATTGAGTCAGATAAATCAAAAGCCATTGCAGATTTAGTTGCTTTGCATATTTGATGGGATATACACGCTGATATAGAGGATATACAAGGTCTGCCAGAAGTACCAGAAAGAAATGAACTACTTGTACAAATAATCAGAAATGAAGAACATGATGATCAATTAGAAATGTTTGAGCGATTGAAATGCTTGTTTGTATTAGAAGACTTGGATGATGTTATACAGAGGTTAAATATTGATATGGACTCATGAGCACTGATACAAGATGCAATAGATTATATTGGCGAAAACGGTTGACTCAATTCATTTTATAGAAAGACGTCTATGTGAGTATGAAATGTGGCATACGAAGATATGGCTACTAGTTTATGGCAACAAAAAAAAGATCGAGATAGTTTTTCTGAGCTTGATTTTACTCAACAAGTAGATATGGTAGAAGACTTTTTTCCTGCTAGAAGCATTGCTCGAGAAAAGATATTATTTGAGGAGATTGATCATAGATCAGAGGAGGATAAATATTATATACTTTCTCGTTTACAGATACCATTTTTTCAAGATCAATTGAGAGATCAATTATGGGGGATGTTCTTGGATGAGCATGCAGATAATGATGTGAACGAATTGTTTCAGAAGTTGTTAGAACTATATCCTACAGCGTCATTTCATAGAGATGAACAGATAAATGCTCTCTTGCTCACCTATCCAACAAACTACGCTTGGGTACAGGAAATTAAAAGAGAACATATGTATAGTGGTAATACTCTCGTACATACGGATGATGAACAATTACTATCTTTGATGCTGTTGAGGGTATATGGGAGCATTGCATACTTTCTTCCTTCCGATATGAAATATAAGGGTTTTAGAAATATAATTGAGGGTATAAGAAATGAAGATAGTTTACTAAGTGCATTTGGCTTATCTGATAAAAGAGAAATATTTCGTACTCTATTCTTGTGAGAATTCACGCTTTTCGAAAACATAGCCTTTAGAGCAGAAATACAAACATTATTTCTTGAAGACGCTTTTCAGTGAAAAGATAAAGAGAGATATTTAGTGTATAAAATTCTAGAGCCACAAAGTGTGTTATTAGATATCCTGTCAGAAATTCAATGACCAGGAAGTGTAAATGTAAGAGATGATACTTTTACTGCTTTTGAGTCATGGTTAAATGACAAGGATATCGATTATTTAGAAGAGTATATTAACTTTGACAGTCTTGTATCTAGTGAGTGAAGATTGATTACAAATTCTGTCCTAGATAAGGAAGTGTTATCACAGCAGTATGTAGATGATGTGGATTGAGCTGTAGCTCCTGGAGAGGAAGAAATAGTTTTCTTATTTTTTATACGTTACAAGCATCTGTTGAGGCAAAAATTACAATCGTATACTTCAAACATTACATCTTTCTGACAAAGCTTTTTAGCCATTCTCGATACATTACCCACAAGGAAACAATGACAAGTGATAGCTGATTTCTTTTCCCGAGTCGTAGGACAGAAGGGCTTAGATTATGCTGATATATTTGTTATCTTCCTAGAGGCCTTAGGTTTACCATATATCAAGGCATGACAGCAATTAGCCAGTATCTGAGCTGTTGACGATGCAATTAGTAGAAAACTTTTGAAATTAACATCCAGAGTAGAACCGATATCTATATTTCATGTGTGGGATGTACTTTGGCAAGAATATGGTGAAAGGATAGGCTTTATCAAGGAATCACCATGATTGTGTGCGGTTGCATCAGTTCGTCAGAGTCATTATATGGTGGATTACACTTGACAGCGTAGAATATTAAAATTTATACGTCCCGAAGTACTGCATGAGGTATCGATGTTGTTAGATTCTGTACGCACATTTGTTGGTAAAACAAAAACTGACACGGGATTATTATGATCGGAGGTTTTTTTACCAGAAGGCATTGTTGAGAATGTTGTGAGAGACACGGATAAGGAAGTACATTCTATAGAGGATAGAAACCAGCAGTCTATTTATAGGTGAAAATACCAGGGAAGAAAAATAGGAAAAGCCCAATTAAATATACCGGTAGTAGATAACGATAGATCTACAAATATTATTACGATAGAAACAGAAGCTCCATGAGTCCCAATTTCTGAATTAGATTTTATTCCAGAGCAGGCAGATTTATTAATATTTCTATTTTCTACGATTATGGATTCTGGAAAAATTTGAGTGCCATATCATGCTGATGTGCATCCCGGAAATATTATGTATGATGAGGGTAATTGAATACTTTCATTAGTTGATTTTGGAATTACCGGGACTCTTAATAATGATGGAATTATGTTATTTCTTGCTCTACTGAAAGAACTTTATGAAGCAGATAGAGATAAAATCATAGATACCCTGCTTACTATACATATTTTACATGGAGGAGATGTAAAAGATATAGACATTCCATTTTTACAACTTAATATCACCGGACTGATTGAGCATATATGATCAGACATCTTTGATTTTCAGGGTTTCTCTCTGAAGTTTTTAAGTATTGTCCAAGAGCAAAAGATACACTTATGAGATGAACTATTTAACTTGATTCGAACATTGAGTCAAAAATGATATATGATAAAAGGACAAGAATGACTAGCCCAGAAATTACTACGTAATGAAGCGATAAAAAGTATTTTAAAAAGTGAAAGTCCAAATTTAAAAGCAGCAAGGAATCAAGTAGAAGCAATGCACTTTGTAAATCAGGTAAGCGAGATTAGGTTGCAGTCATGAACTCGAGTTAAAGGTGACGACGATAAAGTATATACAGTGACTACAGAGGTATTGCTTTCTCCTGATAATGTCTGAGGTAGTGGCTACTTTATGGTGCCTCTTAAGGATAGTGATAACCGTGAAGTAAATGTTGCTATATTACCAGGTAGACATACTTATACAGTCAAGGTGGCGGGTAAGTGGATTTCGATATCAAGTATTCTTTATTCATCGTAG
The DNA here is from genome assembly GCA_023898505.1 of Candidatus Peribacteria bacterium. Classification (GTDB taxonomy): domain Bacteria; phylum Patescibacteriota; class Gracilibacteria; order BD1-5; family UBA6164; genus HK-STAS-PATE-10. The sequence goes on from CP060226.1 coordinate 64,970, forward strand.
TAATTATTCTATCTCTCACATCTTTTTTAATACTTCTTGTATATTTCCATACTTTTCACTATAAAAACGGTTCAGATTGATCGAGTTTTTGGTAAAGATATTTCGGTAGTAGATAGACTCAGGATTCCATAAGTCTGGGAGTTTCTGTATCCCTTTTTCATAGTAAGATCTTGCCGTTTCATAAAACTCAAATTTCTCGAGAGTTTCCCCGCAGTAAAAATAATTTTCTACACTTGGGTAGCTATAGGTAAGCTTATGACAGTCTGAAACCAGATCATTTCCAGTATAGATATTCGCTAAAAAATAGGCTTCGGAATCATACCCATCTACGGATCTCCCAGTATCAATATCTCACTGTTTGTAGTAGTTTCGAGCCTGATAATGGAATCGAGTTACTGCAAGTTCATAGTTTCATTTATAGGCATCAACCTCGGAGAGATAGTATCGAGGAGAGTAACTGAGGGATAAAAATGTAAAAAACAATACGACATACCAAAATATTCAGATTTTTCTTTGAGGAATTGGGTGTTTTTTTGCGAGACTTGCGATGTAAAAAATAAGTAGTAGATATGAGACGATACTTGCAAAGTGAAAGAAGAGAAAGAAAAGAGCGAGAATTATTGCGTGAAAATGTGGACTCTTCTTTTTCTGGTAGCTCGGAAGTTCTCGTACTAGGTAGAGAAAGATTCCAAGTCCTATGAGTCCAAAATTATACCATATTTCTAAAAATATGTTGTGCACCTTATCGGCATGATACCCATAATTTTCAAAGATATAGAGTTCTGGAGCTTTATACGCATCAAACACTCCACCGAGAGTTCCAAGTCCATTTCCGATGATGAGAGTTTTTATGTCCTGAAATTGTATATGGAGCATGGTTTCCCATATATACCACCTCGAGATGAAGGAGTGCAGTTTTTCGTGAGGGATAATTCAAAAGTAGAGAGACAAGAGAAATCCAACCAGGATACAAATTCCTCCTATTATTGCTACAGAGTATGAATACTTGTTTCGTTTTTGCTGCCAATAATAGAGACTATACACGATGAGTATAGCGATACCAATGTAGCTTTTTGTGAGGATAATCGCCGCGACAATAATACTGGTACTCGCGAGATATACCGGATGTTTCAGAGAGCACTTTTTAAAAAGAAATGGGATGATGAGTAGGAGATAGAGGGCAACGTAATTTGCCTGTCAAAACGTAGAGATCAGTCGAGATCAGAATTCACCATAGTCGACAGAAGGAATAAAGAACTCTTTTATACCGATACCACTGACTAGCACTCATCCGAGGATGACGTAGGGAAGTATGTGTTTTTTGAGGTGCTTATGATGGTGGAGTTCATTATAGAGGATGATATAGAGAGCGATGAGATTATTAAACATCAGAAATGAGTGCCCCATATCTCGAGTACCGAAAAATGAAGTCAGAGGAGAAAGTGAAAGAATCGTGCTAAAAGCGAGAGTTACGTAGATGATAATAATTATCTTATACTGTTTATACCCGAGGTGAACACTTGATTCATGGGTGTAGAGCTTGAAACCATACAATAAGATGAGAAGAGCACTGATAGTGTTAAAGGCCATAACCTTTGTAAATTCATAGTTTCCTTCTACAAGAGGTCAGATGGGCACTCAAAAAAGAGAGAGGATATTTGAAGATACCAGTGGGAGTACGATAAGCAGGAGGATAAGAAAAATTTTTTGCATGGTTTTTCTCGTTAGCTTTTCCTGAGTATATTGAAAAAATGAAAAAAAGTAAGGAAGAGATGTTGACTTTATTGATTATTTATTAATATTTAATGAGTGATTTTTGTGACTAATTTACGATATGAAAGATTGAATAGTAAAGGAAGTAATAGTAGTTTATTGACCTGATATGACGGGGAAAGCAACACTTTATCCATCAGATTTAACTAAGGAATGAATTGCAGCAGCTTTATTTAAGGAAGTATGAATGGAATGTGTTGTATGAGATAATATATGTTGTAGGGTTGTAGGAATATTAGATATTTGAAAATTACACTAAATCACCTTCACCATATACTCTCCTTCGAGATGATATCCTCGTTTTTCATAGTATGGTCGTACTCACACTCCAGCGATAACGGCCATTTTTTTGTAGCCATTTTCTCTGGCTATCTTTTCCGCTTCTGCAATTAATTTTTTTCAAAATCCAAGGTGCTGCCCAAAAGTACTTCCTTTTTCTCCGATACTGAGTTGATCCCCAAAGGTGTGGATTTCTCGGATGATTGCTGCTTCGGATAATTCTGGAAGATGGCTGATAATACTTTCAGCTTTTTCAGAATAAGAATCACTGTTCATTCTTCACTGTTCACTCTTCACTCAAGCAGGTATTCTGAGTCTTAGTAGACTAAAAATTGTTCTGTCTGTAGGATCTTCAAACGTCAGAAAGTACTCCATGCCCCCAGAGGCTTCATAGGAAGTAGTATGCAGTACAGCTTTCTCTGGATCATTGTCTCCATCTTTGATTTCACGGGAGCGAATATCTTGCAGTTTTCTCCCTTGTTTTTTGAGTTTATCTTCGACAATCTGACGGAGGTTGGAAATTGTAGAGCCGTGTAAAATCTCACTGGCGGGGATGTCGCGATAGGTGCGATTAATACGCACATACTCTGGTACCATGGCTTCGAGGTCTGCCATGAGGGCAATCAGTGTCTCATCATCATAGGCTTCAAATCATCCCTGTTTCCAAACTTCTGTGAGTTCCGATTTATCCGTGACAACCATCGGGTAGATTTTGAGTTCGTCAGGACGGAAGTCAGGATTATCAAAGACTTCTTGCATCGATGCCTTGTCTATTTCAGGAGTAGAACCGAGGAGATTCGGCATCATATGAGCTACGACTTTAAAACCAGCATCCTTGAGGAGTTTTGTAGCTTCAATCGATTCCTGGTTTCCATGTCCACGTTTGTTGAGAGCGTTGATTTCATCGTTGGTGGTCTGATATCAGATTTCGACGCGAGTTACACCATAGTTTCTGAGGCGAGTAATTTCTTCTGGGGTAATCCAATCTGGGCGTGTTTCTATCGCAATACCGATAACTCTACATCTTGAAGTTTCATTGAGCTTTTTTGCTTCTTCTAGACTTTCAGATGCCTTGAGTTTATAGCCGGCTTTTATTTTGAAACTGGCAAACTTATCGGAAGAAAGGTTGGTTTCTTCGATGTGTTCTTTCATCTCGTCATAACTATTAAAGGCATCATAAATTCCTTTGATAAATTGTTCTTGGTATTTCTTTGGATAAAAGGACCAAGTCCCCCCAATGATACGGACGTCATTTTTTTCTATTTTGTGTCCCGTAACTTCAAGGGCGCGGAGACGATTATGAATTTGAAGAATCGGATCAAATTTATTGAGCTCTGCACGCATAACGGCTGGTTCATTGGGGATGTAGGATTTTGGAAGACCTTCAAAAGTAGGACAATAGACACATTTTCCAGGACAACCAAAAAATTCTGTCAGGAGACTGATAACGGTGACTCCCGACAAACTTCTAACTCCACGTTTTCTGAGGATTTTCTTGAAACGAAAGTCTTCTTTTAGCTCTCATGTAGCGATACGCTCATTGTAGCGCTCAAGTATCTGGATAGAGGGAACGGGTTTTGCGATACTATATTTTTTATAGATTTCATTTTTTATCTTATGATACGTCTCTTTATTGAGGGTATCTATATGTTTTAGTCCTGTTTCTAAAATCTCATCGATGATGTGTGCTCAGATAGACATGCAAAAAATCTAAAAAATAGTTCGCGCGTATTATACGAGGATTTGAAATAATTCAAGAACCGATGAAAAATAAATTAATACAGAATTAATATATATTAAAAATAATAGTACTGGTTCTGTAAAGTAACTTTTTTGAGAACTTGATTTTTATGTGATACTATGAATATATAAATTTTTTATACTCAAGAAACGTGAATATACAGCAAATTCTGAGACATAAGTGAAAGATATACATTGCCACCATTACGTTGGCAGCAATATTTTTTTCGTATATGCATCTTATTGCGCTTGCTGAGTATTTTCGTTTAGAAAACTTTAACTCGACAGATTATAGCTATGATACCCAAAAGATTGAAGTACAGAGTGGAAGTCTTCAATTGAAACAAGATTCGTTATTTGATGGCTTAATGGCATATTATAAGTTTGAAGAGAGTTCTTGGAGTGGGGTAGCTGGTGAAGTCATTGATAATTCTGGAAATGAAAATAATGGGAAAGCATTTAATGGGGCTCAAACAATCACAAATACCTGAGTTCATGTGTGAGAGAGAATGGCAAGTTTTAATGGGGTAGATCAAAGATTAGAAATTCCACATAATGCCTCTCTAAATTCTACAGGAGGATTTACATTTTCGGCGTTTATTAATAAGCAATGAGAACCAAGTGTATGATGGACACCACTCGTCAGCAAGGGATTAAGTGCAAATTATTATGTTGGTATTTGGGCAAAAACCAATGAGATATACTTTACCTATTATGATGGCTCTTGGCATGATGTACTGTCTGGTTTAAGTATCGCCGATGGGCAAAATGATTTTGTATCTGTTAGAGTTGAAGGTACAGAGGTGCATTTTCGAGTAAACAATACAACGGTAACAAAAACCAAGCCCACTTCTAGTTTAACTCCAAATTCTGGTGTTTTGAGAATGGGAGGATTTAACTATATGAACGGGTATATGGATGAAGTAATGCTTTGGAATAGAGCTATTACGGATGATGAAGAATTGGCTATCTATAATTCAGGATTAGGAAAAGTATTAAGTCAGTATGCTTTTGATATTCCTACCGTAACAACCAACTCTGGTTTCTCGGATGTAGCTATTTCCGCTTTTACTGGGTTTACAGAACAATTGTGAACAGGCACAACAGGAAGTGTGAAATACCAGCTTTCAGCAAATGGAACAGATTGGAAGTATTATAGTGGTTCTTGGATTACCGCAACCGGATCCGTACTGAATCAGACAAATACTGCAAGTGAAATAAGCGCACATATTACATCATTTTCTACAGGAGGTCACTCAATATACGTCAAGGCTTTTCTTGTATCTGATGGAAGTCAACAGGTAAGTATTGATCACATCGATATTTCGTATGCGACAGGAAGTACATCGACTGGATCGACTTCTTGAGTATTTCATATCACAAACTTTTCTCCAGATGCATTTTCTTATAATCCTCTCCAAGTTCATACCGAAGGAGATGAAACTAGTGGTCTTGTTGGGTACTGGAAATTTGATGATTCCGCCTATACGGGAAGTGGCTATGAAGTTGTAGATAGTGGACCGCATGAGTATAAGGGACAGGCAATGAATGGTCTCAGCGTTGCCGGGGGAAAATTAGGAAATGCAGGACTATTTGATGGGGTGAATGATTTTGTTCAGGTACCAAATATTCAAAGTAGTTTAAATGGTCTTACGACGCTATCTTTGTCTACATGGGTAAAATCAAGCCTTGTCCATACAGATAGGGGAATTATTTATGGGAAAGATCCTGATGGTCTTGATTGGCCGATTTCTTTAAGATATGATGCAGATGGTGCTGGAGGATGAGGAGTAAATGTTATTAAGGTTTGACTCTGATCAGGGAATGGGGTATCTGGAAATACTGCTACAAGTCTTGTTGAGACGCAATCGAATATTCAAACAACGAATTGGCAACATATCGTTGTAACACGGACACAAGGAACAAACCCAAAAGTATATCTTGATGGGGTTTTGAATCCTCTTTTCTGGTCCGATAATCAAGGAACAGTTTTAGGGAATATACAAAAATTACTTATCTGAAAGTGATGAAAAGATGCGGCTTCTTCTTGGAGTGGGAAGATAGATGAGGTGGCAATATGGAGTGGTTCAAAAGATGCAAGTTTTGTCAGTAGTCTGTATAACTCTGGAAGTGGACGTTCACTCGATATTTATGATCGTATGATGACGGCAAGGTCATTTTCAGGAGTTGCGGAAGCCTATACTTTGACGGGAGTAGTTGATGCAAACGTAACTGCCTTTACTGGATTCACAGAACAACTTGGTACGTGATCAACAGGAAACATCTCCTATCAACTCTCAACTGATGGAGCGAATTGGAAATACTATAATGGAAGCTCTTGGGTATCAGGATCAGGATATACTCAGGCGAATAGTGCCAGTGAAATAAATACAGACATTCGTACATTTGTGAGTGCTTCAGGAAGTTTGTATGTAAAAGTATTTTTACAGTCAAATGGAACCACAAAACCAATTCTGGATGGACTCGATATTGGGTATACAACAGCGCCACAATATAATGCTCCGACAGATATGTGATTGAGCTCTACCGGGATTACAGAAAATGTAGCAACGGGAACACTCGTAGGAACTTTATCGAGTGTAGATGTTGATAGCGGAGAGATGTACACCTATAGTCTTGTTTCATGAACTGGAGATACGGATAATGCTAAGTTTAGTATTTCTTGAAGCGGACTGTATGTAGAAGTTTCACCAGACTATGAGACACAGAGTGGCTACAGTGTGAGGGTAAAAACAGATGATGGACATAGCGGAATGTATGAGAAAGTGTTTGCAATTTCGGTACATGATGTCGATGAAGTTGCACCGATCGCACCAACGATTCTCTCCCCAACAATATATCAAATCATGGGAGATACTGATTTTATCGTAACTGGGACAGGCGAAGCAAATACATCGTATACGATGATTACCGAAACGGTAACTTATACCGGAGTCGTTTCTTCTACTGGATATTTTTCACAGCTAGTAACAAATGATCTTTCAGAAGGTACAGGAGGTATTTCAGTATATCTCAAAGATGCAAATAATAATACTGGATCTGCGACGATACGTTATGTTATCATTGGAGATGGAGACAATATCTCTAAGACCATAGAAAATGCAGCGCCAAATGGAGGGGATGGAAACAATGATGGAACAAATGATGCAGACCAGAATTTTGTTAGTTCCTTTTTAAATAGTGTTACGAGTGAGTATAATACCTTTGTAGCAACGGGGGCAAATGTACGTATTTCTCAAATATCGAGTATTTCAGAATCAAGTGTATGAGTGCAAGATGCAACATATGATTATCCTCTCTGACTCTGGAATTTTCAGGTAGTTGGGGCAGGAACATGATTTACTGCTCAAGTGAATATATACCTTGATACTATCTATGATACTTCGAGTTGGATCTATAAGAAGTATCATACTGATTCTTGAACCTATACAGATATCTCTTCCTCCATCAGTTATAGTACAGGCATGGTAGGAACCTGAGAAGTGACCATTATATCCTATAGTATTACCGATGGTGGCGCACTTGATGAAGATGGTATAGCAAACGGAGTGATTGTTGATCCATCTGGTCCTTCAGAAAGCTCAAGTAGTAGTTCTAGCTCTTCGTCGAGTTCATCAAGTAGTTCGAGTAGTTCTAGTTCTTCATCAAGCTCCTCTAGTAGCTCTTCAAGTAGTAGTTCTTCGTCAAGTAGTTCATCTTCTGGATGAGGTGGGGGAGGAAGAGGTTTTATTATGGATACGTGTCCAGATGGTGACTTGAGTCCGAGTTATTACGATCGTACTTGTATTGCGCCTGAGGACATGACCAGTAATGACGATGCTGAACAAGCAGAGACAGATACGAGCGATCTTGTAGCCCCTCTTACTTCTCAGGTTGTACACGAAGTATCTCGTCTCTTACCAACAAAAACGCCATCGAAAAGGTACTCAGATGAACCATTATTATTTTCTGATGATGTGGAAGATATGACGGAGGTTTCTGATGCTATTACCACAAGAGATGATGTGAATGAGAATACAAAAACGAAGGATGTTTGAGAACAACAAGTGAGGGTTGTATATGTACCATATGAAAAACCCGTGTATAATGCAGAAGTACCGCTAAAAACTTCCAAAGAAAGCGGGGAAAAATCCCCTGATTTTCAGGATGTAGAAACACAAAAAGATGAATCAGAATTAGAATTATTAAGCGCTTCAGATACAGAAGATATCGATACGAGGATAACAGATTCAAGCATGAATGAGATAATTCTTGCAGCGGTTTTTAGAGAATTCCGCTACTATCTGTATATTATTATCGGAGGTATGATACTCTCGTCACTCTTTCACTATTTGATGTATCGACAGATGCTATGATGAAAGAATAAATGAAAAAAAAGAAAAAAACATAAACAGAGAAATTATATATTCAAAAATAAAAAAACAGCGTAGTAAAGCTGTTTTTTTGATAGCTTGTTCTATGTATGATACTATATTTAAATGGAAATACTCTCTTTTACCCTCGTATGTCCAAGAAAAAGAAGAAATACTTGAGAAAGATGAAGCAATTTCGCTCTCGATTAAAGAGCGGAGTGATTTTGTTGTTGATGGTCGTATTGCTGTTTAAAGATACCGACTTTATTGCCATCGCCGACTTTTTTTGAAGTGCTAGGGCTCCAGAGATAGAAGAGACTCTACAAAAAAAAGAAGTAAAAAAAGAAGAGGCAAAGATAACTACGACAACAGAAGTCTCTAAAAAAGAAGTACAAGAGTCATCGAAAGATATGGGAAAGAAAGAAGAAGTTCAAATAGAAACCAAGAAACCCAAAGATCCATGATTTACTCTTGAAGTGCTTGGGCTTGGATATGGAGAAAAAGCACACAAGTTATTGCAGTTTTCAAAGAGTCTCTCATGAGCAACGATAAAAAATACCCACTACTATGTTTCTGGTAATGGGCGTGACTGGAAGTCGTATAAGGATGATGCATGGCAACCGCTTACGAGTCATAAACTCAGTGAGGCCAATGACTATACTACTCTCAAAGAAGTAATCGATACCTTTCCAGTAAGTAATCGTATGTATATCAAGGTAATTGTTTCTCAAAACGGTACCCAGAGGATGTACTTGCAGGAGTTGTAGTTTTATAGTGACCACTTTTTTCATTCATATGGTGGTGGCAGTACAATAGTATCATCTGAGAATGTATCTGGCTTTACTCACATACATTCCCATACTCAGAGGTAATTTATCGTCTGTTGAGAATTCGGCGCATTTCAGTCGGTGGCTTGAGTATTTGCATCTACACATTCTTCGTATCTATTTCGCATACACCACATAGCATCTTGAATAGCACGTTGAGGATCTGCTTCAATAACTATGGAAAGCTTTCCACTGTCGTTTATACCATCTCCATCAGCATCTTGAGGTTCTAATCTTCTATTTACCTGGATGCTTTGTTGAGTAGCCTCCAATTGACAGGCTCAGAGAAATCCAGGCAAGACTGATTCTGGAGGAAGAGTTTCATCTATGTAAAACCTTGCTCACAATTCTCCTTGTCGATACAACCTCCAAGATTCTTCATCAAAACAGTAGGGAGTACCAAGTATATCGGCACAATTCCAAGCGATATCGTTAGTTAGATCTGTAGTTTCAGTAGCAAAAGAAATGGAATTACCTAAAAAAAGTAATCATGCTATAGATGTCTGAATGAATCACTTCATGTTTTAATAGGTTATTTATTGTATTTCAATTATATTAATAGTAATATAATACATATTGTCAATACATTTTTCTTACTTTATTTCAATATTTTCATATACTTGTATAATAAGTTATACTTTTCTAACTCTTTATACTATGAATTGTCATCCAGGAAATATGAAACTTTGCGGAGTCGTAACCCTTGGTCCTAAGGGACAAGTGGTGATTCCAAACGAAATTCGTAAGGCATTACAGCTTCAACCGGGGGATAGTCTCGCTATGGTTCTCAAGGATAACAAGTATATCTGACTCGTGAGAAACGAAGATATGACAGATTTGATGCAATATGTTGAGGAAAATAAATAAATATGATAGAATTTTATATATACTTATCTATATTTCATGAAAACTATGAAACACTACTTGTATAGCTCAATTGTGTACATCGGATTTACTCTGATTTTGGTGGCTTGTTCGGATACTTCTGTACCCAAAGAAGTAACTATTGAGGAAGTCCAGAAACAAGACTTTTATGTATCTGTGACAGATTACCAGGATTTTTGAAATAATTATGAGTTGCAAAAAGTAGGGAAACTCAGCTCTGCTCAAAATATATTGTTGACTTCAAAGGCAAATGGTACGATACGAGATGTCTTGGTGTATGCGGGTCAGAAAGTACAGAAGTGACAAGTGCTTGCAACACTGAGTGATACGGTTGCAAATTATGGTCTGAGTCTAGATAGGGCGAGAAATGGTCTTGAAAGAGCCCGTATCAATTATGATTCGACAAAAATCTCACTTGATAAACAGGTGTTTGATGCTGAGATAAATGTACAAAAACTTGAGAATAATTTAGAAGCACTAAAAAACGATACGAACCAGTCGATCAAGAAGGCAGAGATTGATCTCGAGAACTCTCAAGTGGGATATACAAACTCTAAAGCATCTCTCGATGTACAAAAAATAGATAACTCTATTTCCAAATCAGAACTCGATTATGAAAAAACACTCACGGCGAATAGTGAAACGATACAGGGGTATCGTACGACTATCAAAAAAGAGTACAACGCCTTAACTATTTTACTTACAGATGTCATCACTCTTGGGGATGAATTGTTTGGTGTCTGAGAGAGATACAAGGACGATGCAAAGGTATACAGAGACTATTTTGGTGGACGTAATACTTCTCAAAAGCAAACTACCTATAATGAGCTTTTGGCTCTCATGAATTATAAAAACGGAGATTTTACTCGTATCAATGTTTCTAGTGATATGAGCGAAGATGATATTCTGACGAGTATTTCTCAGATTCTTGGGGGTTTTGAGCAAGTAAAAGATTTTTTAAATAATCTCGAAACAACTCTCAATAACTCTATTGCGAGTGTCGATGTGTTTAGTGATACGACGATTTCTGGGTATGTCACAACAGTCGGGACCTATACTACAAGTCTCCAGGCAAGCTATGCGACGATTATCAGTTTTGAATCAACGGTATCAAGCTTTTTACAAACTTATAAAGATACCGAAGTTTCCTTACAAAAACAAATAGAACTCCTAAAACAGGACAGAGAAATCCTCGTGAAATCTCTGGGGATTAGTGAGCTTGGAGCAGAAATCGGGTATGAGCGTACGATTATCGGAACAGATGATCAGATTAGTAGTCTTGACCTCCAGTTGCAGATTGCGAAAAATACCTACGACAATGCGATAAAAACTCGTAGTGTGAATCTGAGAAATCTACAAAATGCAATCAATGAAGCACAAATCGCCTATAATCAGGCAAAAAACGAATATGATAAGCTGACTATTACGTCTCCGATTGATGGAACTATCGGTTCGGTGATGCTTGATGTTGGTCAGGAAGTCACTGTGGGGACAAAGGCTTTTGAGATTTTAAATACTGGGACACCAGAAATCACCATTGCACTTTCTCTCCAAGAGCAATCGTTGGTTATGTCCGGAAATGAGGTCTATGTTCGTGTAGGAACGAAAAAATATACAGGAACGATTGTTTCAGTCTCTAGTATCGCGGATGCGAATTTGCAGTATGAAACCACGATTATTATGAAAGAGTCATTTGCAACGCTTGGAGATATTGTAGATATTATGATCCCTGTAGGATCTGATGAAGTACTTGTACCGATTAATATCGTCGATGTAAATGGTGCTGAGTGAGGAGAAGGCTATGTCTACTTTGTTGATGGTGTACAGATTAGCAAGATGAAGCTTCGTCTTGGAAATGTGTATGGTAATCAGGTAGAAGTATTGGCCTGTGTCAATGAAACAAAACTTCAAACGTGTGAAAATGAGTTGGTGATTACTTCTGATATCAGCCAATTTGATCCGGAGAAGTATGTTTTGAAGATCAAAGAATAACTATGGTATTCTATAGTTTGGGTCATTCCTGCGCCGTGTCCCGTTTTATCGGGGAAGGCAGGAATCGATACAATGAAAAAATCCCCATAAAGATATAGATGATTATTATTAACAGATTCCTGCTTTCGTAGGAATGACAACGTATAACTTATGAAAACAAATTTCTTCAATTTCTGGGTTCGCAATACGAAAACAAGCTTCTTGTTTATCGCACTCATTGTTTTTGCGGGGTTATTTTCTCTTATGACTATCCCAAAAGAATCGAGTCCAGATATCAAGTTCGGGATTATCTCGATCACGACTGCCTATCCTGGTGTAAATCCAGAGGATATTGATAGTTTGATTACGGAAAAAGTAGAGCGTGAAATAGAAAATCTTGATGGGATTAAAAAGATTACTTCTACTTCAAGTGTCGGGTTTTCAAATACTACGGTAGAACTCTATAATGGGGTAAACACGAGAGAGGTACTAACAGATATCAAAGATAAAATCGATAATCTTGATCTCCCAGAGGACGCGCTTGATCCATCGGTTGTTGAGGTGAGTTCAAATAATGAACTCATGTTTGAAGTACTGTTATATGGAGATGCTGAGGAGTATGATAACTTCTCACTCATGACAAAAGCAAAGCGTATACAAAACAAACTTGAAGGAAAATATGGAATTACGAGTATTGATATCGGGGGATTAGATAACCGTAACTGGTCAAATGCCTCGAGTAGTGCTTCAGATTATAAGATTAAAGTTCTCTTGGATAAACAAAAAGTAGAACTCCTTGGTCTTTCTATTCATGGAGTAGCTTCACAGATTCAAGCTTTTAATAAAAATACTCCAATAGGAAACTTCCGAGTAGGGGACTTGAATTATGATTTCCGTTTTGATGGAGAATTGACAAATATCGAAGAACTCAAACAGGTAGTGATTCGCGATACCGGTACTTCAAAAATCCTGCTTTCAGATATTGCGACGATTACTCGTGAGTATGCTGATACCAAAGTTCGTAGACTTGGGTTTTATAATGAAACTGGCTATAACTATGTTTCTCTCATCTTTAACAAAAAAAATGGGGCAAATATCTTTAGTGTTGCAGATGAAGCCAAGGCGGGATTAGAACAATTATTACATGCAGAAGAGTTTCAAGGTTTGGGAGTAAAATACTCAAAGGATATGTCAGAGCTGATTATCGAGGACTATAAAAATCTCGGGCAAACATGAGTAACAACACTGATACTTGTGTTTTTCACGATACTCTTTTTTGTGGGAATAAGAGAAAGTATTATCGCTTCACTTCTCTTGCCTCTCGCTTTTTTGATTACCTTTATCACGCTCGATACACTTGGATATAGTCTCAACTTCTTGACCAATTTCTCACTGGTACTTACTCTCTGAATTGCTATCGATACGGTGATTGTTATCGTCGAGTGAGCTAATGAGCGTATGAAACTAGGCTATCATCGTACCTCTGCGATTCTCATTGCGATTCGTGATTTTAAGGCTCCGCTTATCAGTGGTACTATGACGACACTGGTGGCGTTTTTGCCGATGATGTTTCTCCCAGGGGTGGTGGGGAAATTTCTCGCATATATCCCGATTACCGTCTTTACGACACTTCTTGCAGCCCTCTTTTTGTCACTAACACTGAGCTCTGCACTCTTTGTAAAACTTGCAAAACACTACGGATTTTATCGTAGAGATAAAAAAGTCGAATCAAAACTGTCTCTCAAAGATAGAGAACAATTAGAAATCGATAGAGAGGGAAAACTAGAAAAACCAGCAGAAGAGTATACACTCAGAGAAAAACTCCTCTATCAGCTAGAGTCACTCTACTCCGCACTTTTACATGGGACTATGTATAACAAGAAGAGGATTTTAGCCTTTGTATTTGCTCCGCTGCTTATACTTATCCTCACCTTTGTATTTTTAGCTCCTCGTATCGGTTTTACACTCTTTCCAAACACGGATGAAGGGGTGATAAATATCGACATAGCCTCTCGTCCTGGATCAGATGAAGATGTATTGACGCAATATCTTACCACTATCGATGCGGCAGTATCGAAGTATGAAGAACTCAAGGTATACTATACGACGATTTCGGGTAATAGTTTGACGGTGTATATTGATCTCATTGATAAGCTTGAGCGTCAGGATAGAGGTATGAGAGACGTATTTGCAATAGAAAAAATGATATCAGCAGATCTCGATACGCTTCGCTCATACGGACTTGAAGTAGAAGTGGGGACACTGAAAAACGGTCCTCCATCAGGGAAACCTGTAGGGATTAAGCTCATAGCTGACAGTGCACAGGATTTTGATACCTTGAAACAAGTATCTCATGTTTTTAAAGAAGAGCTTCGTACTATACCATGAGCAAAAAATGTAGGGACAAGTTCAAGTGAAACTCCTGGACAATTTGTGTTTCAGTTTAATCGTCCAAAGCTTTCGTATCTGTGATTGACGCCAAATGATATCCTCGGAGAAGTGTACTACTACACCAACGGTCTCAAAGCTGGAAGTATTAACTCTGACTATGAGGACAATGAAATCGTTCTCAGCTTTGCACAGTTTGATGAGTATTTGAGTCCTCGAGATATCGAAGACTTGGTGGTAAATACGAAGATAGGAAAACTACGTGTTGGAGATTTTTCTTCTGTACAGTTTTTAGAATCTGTTTCAGCGATCACGAGGGAAGATGGCAAGATTATTATCCGTGTTGAGAGTGATGTCGAGAGTGACTACCTCCCAACGCAGATACAACCAGCGCTTGAAGCCTTTGCAGAGCAGTATGAATATCCAGAAGGGGTGAGTTTTTCTGCTGGTGGTGAGACTGATGAAAATGCCGATCTTATACTCTCAACCATCAAATCGTTTGTGATTGCTATATTTCTCATTTTTTCTATCCTCGTATTTCAGTTTAACTCCTACTTACAACCACTGATTGTTCTCTATAGTGTTGTTTTGGCACTTCTTGGTGTAAATATCGGACTCTTTGTGACAGGGAATCCATACTCTATGCCATTTGGGATTGGGTTTATTGCCCTTACTGGAGTCGTGGTAAATGATGCGATTATCCTCATCGATAGGATGAATAAGACGATAAAAAATGCTGAAAGACACAGTAAGAAACCACTCAAATACGAAGACTATGTAGAGCAGGTGATCGTCGCAGCAAAGAGTCGTTTGCAGCCGGTTATTGTGACTACACTTACCACCGTGTTTGGTGTTTTGCCGCTTGCGATGCAAGATGAGTTCTGGGCAGGACTTGGATACACGATAGTTTTTGGTCTTTTTGTCGGATCGTTTATGACGCTTATGGTTATCCCGATGCTGTATAAGAGTTTAGTGTTAAAGACAGTGGTGAAATAAGTATTTGTGTAATTTGAGTATAATATGTGAATGCGTGTTCCAAATTGTTCATTAATTGATGAGAGGAATGTATTAGGTAAAAGACTTTTGATATGAAATCCTTTTTGACGAACATTTAGGGGATCTGCTTGGTGTGGTTTTAAAGGAAGTATAGATTCAGGATATTCGTATTTACAGGCAATAATAATCTGAGCTAAAAGAGAAATACAGGCAGAGTTAAGGTCTGAGTGAGAATTTTGTCCTCATGAAAATGATGAAATTCAAAGATATATAGATAGGTATCCGTGAGGAGTATACTTTATCAAAGAGGGAGATACGATAGAGGTATATGTTTGTGATTCACTATCTGAGTGAGGTTTTTGAGGGTGAGACGATTCTACAGGGGACGATGTATTTGGAATTTTGTGATAAAAACGCGAAAATAATTTGACATTATATATTTTTCAGTTATATAGAATATATTATTCTTAAAATATTATGTTATGGCTATGAATTGAGGTAGTGAGTGAGATTTTGGGATGACTCCTGAACAATTAGAACAGTGTGTTAGAAGGATAGAAATAGATTGAGTTCCTACCAAGGTAACTGAGCTTTCACCAGAAGACCTTGAAGAGGCAGACCAAAGTTTACTTTTTGATGCTGCTGTTAGTGAGATGGTTGAAAGATGAGCCTTGGAGGTACATTATTTTATGCCTGCAGAATAAAGAAAACAATAAAAAATCCAGCAACTAACCTTGCTGGATTTTTTTGAGTATTTGTTCTTTCACTCTTTCCAATTCCTCCATCTCTTTTTCTGTGTCATACTTCACCGAAAAACCTGCAGCGAGCTTGTGTCCTCCTCCTCAAAAACTCTGACAAAGTTCAGAAACATCGAAACTATTACTACGAAGACTCGCCTTTATCTTGCCATCAGGGAGGGGATAGAGGAGAAAACAGACTTCCATCCCTTCTAGATTTGCGAGAAACTCATTGATAAGTCCAGATACGTCGACATCCGACGTTTCTGTGGCGGCAAACATCTCACTGGTAATGATTGACCAGTAGATATATGTATCCCCCTCTCTTTTGGAAGGAGAGGGTTGGGGAGAGGTCATGTATTGTTCTCGTTCTAAGTTCCTGAGCACCTCTCCCCAGAGTTTTGATTTATAGAATTCTTTTTTCTTGTAAAACTCAAACATCGGAAGTCGAAAATCAGCATCGTTATCAAGGAGTTTTGCCCCCGTACGGAGAGTGTCTCCAGTGGTATTGGCATTGTAATAGATATTGGTGTCCGTGAGAAGCCCCGTCGTAAGAAGGGTGGCTATCTGTCTATCTACGTATTGCTCCAACCCAAGAGTTTCGATGATATGCCACACAATCTCACAGGTAGAAGAAGCATCTGTATTGATGAGGTTGAGTTTTCCAAATCCTGGATTGGAGATGTGGTGGTCGATGACGACAAACTCTGTGTTTGCAAAGGTCTTTTCATACTGACGGTACTGATTTCCGAGTTGATCGATACTGGAGGCATCGAAACTGATGATGAGATCTGGTTGAAACTTTTTTATATCAAGGTCAGGTTCGATGATGTGACTAGAGTTCAGGAAACCAAACGATTCTGGAGGCAGTTCATCATTGGTGGCTTTTAGGGTATATCCTCCGATATTTTTGAGTATTCTATAAAAACCAGCGAGGCTTCCAAATGCATCGGGATCCATACGGATATGATTGATAAGCAAGATGCGTTTTGCTTTGATGAGGAGTTTTCAGAAGTTGAGGATGTCTTGTTTGTTCATAGGGAAGGGTATGGAGAATTAGAAGTGTGCGTCATTCCTGCGAAGGCAGGAATCTATACTGTAAATACCATATTGTTTTATACTATTTTATCAAATTGATATTAAGGAAAAGTATGAAAAACTATCTTATAGATTCCTGTACCCCAAGAGTATTGGTTCGAGCAATGGTTCATAAACTCACCAAGTCTCACTGGCACCTTCGCAGGAATGACGTAAAGAGGGGGGGGAATTACCACAATAAAAAAACTCGAGTATATTGGGTAATATTGACTCGAGTTATATATGTCTGACTTCACTTCCTAGACATATATACGTTTGTTTTTTTATTGTCTAGGGGAAGAAAGATCGTGTTTTGAAAAATAACCTTATTTTTCGGTGAGATACTGTAGTGATTTCCGAAGAAACATCGTTGATATCTCAAAATTAATCCTCCATTGGGTAATTTTTTAAAAGCGATTTCACCATGCTTTTTTATTTTTATTTTGTGTTAACGTTGTTGTTAACTATTTTTTTGTAGTATGGTGTTTAGTTATATTCACAGAACTATTGAGGATTCTGAATCGAGTTCAGAATGACAACGAGAAATCAATCACTCTGTGAATATAACTAACCTTCCATATTTTTGTTTTTATTTTATTGTTCCTTATAAATAAGGATTTTTTATGAGGAGTTCTCACTAGGTTCTGTGAGTTCCATTCTTTGGAAGAATAATTTTTTTAACGAACCGTAAGTTAGAAATGTAACTTACAACTCTATTATATCCCTTTTTAAAAAATAGCTCTAGTTTTTCAGGTTGACACAATACAAAGATATGGATATAGAAAAATATAAAGTAGATATTATCTCTTAAAATAGGGAAGAGAATAAATATATATATTTTTTATTTTTTGTCCTAAAATGTATAGAAATACTGATAAAAATTCTATCAATACTTTGAAAAAACAGGTCTCATTGTTTCAAAAAGTTGTACAAGCAAAATAGTCCTCCTATGATTGTGAAAAAGTTGTGAAAAGATTTCACTTCTGTCTGAAAAAGATTATACTCGACGGATAAGACTTTAGTAGCTAATTTTTTATTAATGGAGGAAAATAAAAAATGATTTACTCTTGTCGAAGTGATGACCGTGGTGATTATCCTCTCGGTGTTATCTTCGATAGCTTTTTTGTCGTTGCAAGGATATGTCCGTGACTCTAGAGATTCTGTTCGCGCTATGGATGTAAAGACTATGGCAACATCTTTGGATTTATTTGATCTGCAAACTGGTTTTTTCCCGACTCCGACAGATGCGGTACCAATATCGTTTTCTGGTCAGACGGCTTGGTTACAGGGGACATTTGGAGAATCAGTATTTCGTAATGTAGAGCGACTCAGTTTTATCCCTCTTGACCCACTGACAGAGCAACCATATGCCTACTCTACTACGAGTAATCGTTTTTCGTATGAACTTGGATGAATATATGAAGGAGGACAATTGGCGGTAAATCCTCTCGTTTCTCAGGCGCAAGCATCGGGGGAGAGGGAAGCATATGCTTTTACAGAAGGGAACTATAATGGAGCATTTGTAGGAATTGATGACGGAGACCAGAGAATTATCTTGGCAAGTCCGACGATTTTTTCTACAGACTTAGAGGAAACAGATTTCTTGAAATTATTTCAAGCGGGGAAGATCGTGATGGAAAATGAAAAGAATCTTCCATGAAACTATGTCTGATACGGGCTAGAGCTAGAAGCAGGAAAGGATGAGTGGAGTCTCTGAGATCCTATTTTCTTTTCTGGTGATATCAAAGAACTGAGAAAGAAGGCTCTTGAAGTACTTTCGGATATTCAAACAACCTATGCAGGAGTCGATGTGTCTCATAATAATTACCTAGCAGAGATTATGGGAGCAGAAGTGGATATCGAAAATCCAAGCTATGAAGCTCTCCGTATTGCGAGTAAATATTTATTTATAAATGGTCAGTAGTTTATTTTATGATGTTTAGATGAGATATGGAAGAGAGAACTCGATTTTTTTTATCCCTTCCGATAGAAACGTGAAAAAAGGAGCATATTCCAGAGTTGCAATCAATTATACAATTTCATAGTGACCTATACTATAATAAGGAACAACCAATCATCAGTGATTATGAGTATGATGTGTTGTTTAAAAAGCTACAAGAGCTAGAAGAGCGCTATGATGTAGCGGAAAAAATAACGATGTCTGTCGGTGCAGAACTGAAAGAATCAAGTTTTCAAAAAGTTCGTCATAGTCGTCCGATGATTAGTCTCGACAACACTTACAATGAGGAAGAATTGAAAGATTTTGATGGGAGAGTAAGGAAGTTGATAACCTCACCCCCAACCCCTCTCCTTATAAGAGAGGGGAGTATATCTTATACCATCGAGTTTAAGTTTGATGGTTTGGGAGTTGAACTCATCTATAAAGATGGAAAACTTGTGCAGGGAATTACTCGTGGAAACGGTGTTGAGGGGGAGGATATCACTGAAAATGTAAAACAGATAGCAAATATTCCCAAGACGATACCCTACACGGATACTTTGGAAGTTCGAGGGGAAGTAATTATGCCGATTTCAGCATTTACCAAGCTCAATGAACAGAGAAAAAATTCCGGAGAGTCACTCTTTGCAAATCCGAGAAATGCTGCGAGTGGAAGCCTGCGTCAGCTTGATACACGAGTAACAAAATCAAGAAATCTCCAGTTTTTTGGCTATGATTTAGCAAACAATGAAGCATTTGCAAGTAAAGAAGGAGTAAAAACCTATCATGACTTGATACAGCATATTGATAGACTTGGTTTTGCCACATCGAGTTATTTTCATGTGTGTGAGGATATAGAAGAAGTGATTCATCAGATCGATGTGTTTGGCGATATGAAGAAGCGTATAGATTTTGAAATCGATGGACTCGTTATAAAGGCGAATCATTTATCTGTTTGGTCAGCAGTAGGATCAACCGAGCATCATCCTCGTTATGCCATTGCTTATAAATTTCCAGCGGAGATCCTGACAACCGAGCTTCTCGATGTCGAACATAGTATTGGAAGAACGGGGACGATTACCCCGGTAGCACACCTCCATCCGATCAATATCTGAGGAGTGGTAGTAAAACGCGCAACACTCCATAATTATGAAGAGATAGAAAAACTCGGGCTCAGGATAGGGGATACTGTATTTATCAAGCGTGCGGGCGAGGTAATTCCAAAAGTGATATCTGTGGCACTCAAAGGTTTTCCTGAAAAGGTACGAGATATCACAGTGCCAGAAAACTGTCCGAGTTGTAGCACAAAAATAGTAAAAGATGAAGACAAGGTTCGCTACTATTGTCCGAATCATCGAGCATGTTCAGCGCAAATCAAAGAACAACTTGCCTATACAGTTGGGAAACAGGGGCTCAATATCGATGGATTTGGAGAAAAGCAAGTTGCTCTCTTTTTTGAACTTGGGTTTATTCGTGATATGAGTGATATCTTTCACTTGGATGAGAAAAAAGATGAGATCCTTCAGTTGGAAGGGTTCAAAGAAAAATCAGTAGCTAACCTCCTTATTGCGATTGAAAAAGCGAGGACTATCGATATAGCGACTCTTTTAACTGCTCTCGGGATACCAGGAGTGGGAAAAAAGACAGCCAAGACTTTGGCGAAGTTTTTGGCGACTTTTTCAACGACAGAGGAAAAAAATACTGCCTCACCTTTAGATCCTCTACTTCGCTCTAACTTCGAAGATAGTCGTGCAAGTACTCCTGTCTCAGTTATACTTACAGGAGAGGAGGATATAGTTGAAGAATTAGAGAATTTACAGGATATCGGTCCAGAGATTGCTCGAAGCGTAGTGGAGTATTTTTGAGATCCGTATAATAGGGAAGTGTTAGGAAGATTGTTGGAAGAATTAGACATAACCTCTCTTTCGACTCGTCTCCCACAATGAGAGGGAAGTTTCATGTGAAAAAAAGTATGTATTACGGGAAGTTTTGATGGTTATACCCGAGATGCACTCGTGAAAGAA
This sequence comes from Candidatus Peribacteria bacterium, assembly GCA_023898505.1. Taxonomy (GTDB): domain Bacteria; phylum Patescibacteriota; class Gracilibacteria; order BD1-5; family UBA6164; genus HK-STAS-PATE-10. The sequence goes on from CP060226.1 coordinate 85,979, forward strand.
CTTGAAGAAGTGGGAGGAGAGTTTGTCTCTAGCGTCTCAAAAAATACAGATTTCTTACTCGCGGGAGAAAAGGCCGGAAGTAAATTGGCAAAGGCACAAAGTCTCTCCATACCAGTACTCAGTTTAGACGATTTTCTTGAGAAACTTGCCAGCTAAAAAGATTTGATTTTTGTATTTTTTTCTTTACACTACCCGAGCTTTTTTCGGATTCATAGCTTCCCGAGGTGTCGGGACTAGAACACTCGCTGAGGCAAGTGCTTCAGGGGTGTCTTTGATTACTTGGTCGATTTGTTATTTCGGATTCATAGCTCAGTTGGTAGAGCACTCGCCTCTTAAGCGATAGGTCCCGGGTTCGAGCCCCGGTGGATCCACCATTAAAAACTCTTTTGAGGATTTTTGTATAAAAATCTTTGAAAGAGTTTTTAAAATGTCTGGTTTTGTCCATGGGACTCGAATAGGAGAAAAGGATCTGAAACGGAAGTATGAAATATTACGACGAATAGGAGTAATATGAATAACTGGAGTTAGATATCTTTCGGGTGCCCGACCTGTAAAGGCGGCGAGCCCCGGTGGATCCACCATTAAAAAATTCCTTTGGAAAAATCTGTAAGATTTTTTTAGAGGAATTTTTTAATGCATGTATATACTGAGGGGGGAGAAAGGAGTTTTTTTGCGAAGCAAAAATTTAATTGCGATGAATAAGAGCAATTAAAACGGTGGCTGACCCGTAGGGCACTGGACTCTACTTAGTTTATCAATATTAATTTTATAAACTATAACTAGTATTCTCTAAATACTCCTAGCTTTTTTGATTGTTTGTTTTTTCTTGCTCTTCTAGACATTACTTTCGCAAGATCTCGACTTGATTTTCCTACCTCATCTCATTCTACCACATTATCTAAATCCCACATTCATCAAGAATGTTGGTCGTTAACTTCAATAACATATAGTCTATATCAATCTTTTGTCTTTTCAACTATAATATCTACTCACATAAAATCTTGGTGTCGATTATGTGAGGGCTTTTCATTTTGGAGTATATGCTGTTCGATTGCATTACAGGCTTGCAGCGAAATACTTTCTATATCTGCTTTAAGTGAAGCTTTTTCATCTTCTGATATTCAACGCATCTCACATATTTGATTATATGTTGCTACTGATGCACTTATGCTTATATTTACTGGTTTACCTATAGAGTCAATCCTAGCTTCCATATCACTGACTACAAAATTATTATCATCTCCTTTTGAAACAAAAACTCTAAAGTTCCAATCCATTTCTTCTCATTCTACAATAATTGGAGCAGATTTAATTCGTTTTTCAACAATAACATTACTACCAGAGTCGATGATTCTTTTTATGGCTAAAACGGCCTCATTAGGATTATCATTCATATTATGAAAACTAACATTGCTTCATCATTGACCATTTGTGGGTTTTACCACAATATTACCTCAGTACTTCCTTGCAAAATCTTTTAAACTATCACTAATAGATCAAGAATTATATTCTTGATATTTAATATCAATTCACTTCTTGTCTGTTTGTGTGCTTTTCGGAGATTTCCAAGCTATATATGGAGCTACATTTATTCAATTATTCATTAATATTTGAGAAGTAACTTCTTTATTTTCAGTGTATTTTTCAATCGTATCAAGTCATACGTGGGGAATTCTTGATGGTAATGTACCTCCTTGTCATGTATAAGAAGAAAGAACATAATCGGAGGATACTTTATTGTTTCCATCTTCGCAGTAAAAAATTTTACCGTCTTTGTATACTATTCATTTGCTAACTAATATAGTATTTCGAATCCTAGATACTCGACTATTAATTATACCATCAGAGATGATGATATTTGATTCTCATTGTTTATCAATCTCTCTTGCTAGAGCAAGATTATCTTCTCAAAATCACAATATAACAATTGTTGGTTTGTTTTTATCTAATAATTCGTGAAAAGATCCTCTTTCGGGATTTGGGAATCAGAACTTACTAGTAAAACCAAGTATTGATAACATTTGAGTGTCAATTACTCAATCATCTAAAAGTAGTTCATCAGCTTCATTGGGGTCTAAAAATTGTAATACCTGATGTAACATTCTAACTACTACTTTGCTTTCTAATTTATTTTTCTCAAACCTTCTTTTTTGGTTATATATTATGACAGGGGTAGAAGTAAGGATAAGAAAGGCTAATAACATACTTATAGGATATCTAATAGGGCTTTTGGATATTAAATCCCATGTTAGCAATAGAGGAGAGGTTATTCCTAGTACTATATTTAAAGATTTTCAATGACGATTCCACTTAGATTGTAGGGTTTTTACTCAAGATGGACCTTCAAAGAAAGATTTAGCAATCATAAGTACAATTCTAGTATAGTTTTTAGGTTCTACAAGAGCTTTCATATTCTGAATTATATATAGCCAACCATATTCAATTTCAGAATATCTAATTACATGTTCACAGACTTTTGATGTAAGTAAATCTTCGATTTGAATTTCTCATAACACTAGTTGAGATATTCTGTAAATTAGAACAAGTCTTTGTAATTCTAACATAATACCATTTCTACTTTGATTTTTATTTGCTGCTATAAGCTCTAAAGTTTCAATATCTATATTATCTGTAGATTCACAAGACATTAAGAATCTTTCTAAATCCTCTTTAAGTATTTCATCTTGACTGATTAAGGCTTTAGCTCTAAGTTGATCAACTATTTCTGATATGTCGGAAATAATCAAATGAGATATTGAAGAAGGGTCATTTCATATAGCTTTACAGTGTTTTTGATAATGAATACCATATCCATTGCCTGTTATTATTTGATTACAGTCTACCTTTATATGACCCACGAAAGTCGAGAGTGGATTGCTATTTCCTCTGTCATGTCGAGTCATATTAATATCATGTCTCGGTATATCCATTATAATTCATTAGCGGTTATATGGTAATATATATTATTATATATAAAAAAAGTAATAAGTCAATGTAGTTAACTTACATTCTAGTTCAAAATACACAATATAACTATTAAAAAGAAAAGTGACCATCCCCATCATTACTATACACTTTAAAAAAGCTTTGTGATATATAGCATGTGAGTATAATTTAAATAACTGTATGTATTTACAAAACATGTTACACCATGACCACAGATAATAGTCTCACACTTTCTCGTTCTTTCTCCGTTGAGAGATCATCTCTGTATCAGATGTTTTCAAATCCAGAACTTCTGGCTTCTTGGTGGTGACCAAAGGGATTTACTAACACCTTTTCTACGTTTGAGTTTCGTGCGGGAGGAGACTGGATTTTTGTGATGCACGATCCTGATGGAAGAGGATATGATAATCATAGTATTTTTGATGAAATTGTTGAAAATGAGAAGATAGTTATTCGACACGTATGTGCACCGAAGTATACACTTACCGTGCTATTTGAAGATACTCCTACCTGAACTTTGCTTACTTGGTATAGTGAATTTGAAGATCCAAAATTTTTAGCGGGAGCAAGAGATTTTCTTATAGAAAAAAATAATGAAAATTTTGATCGTTTAGAATCATGAGTCCACAGTTCTGTATGTAAATAATGAGTTCTTTTATCTTTGTATTAATTTATAATCTTTTTGTATATGTCACAAGTAAATGTTTATATGAACTTTCCGGGAAACTGTAGGGAGGCTTTTGAATTTTATAAGTCTGTTTTTGGTGGAGAATTTGATATGGTCAGCACTTATGGAGATGCAGAAGAGTGAGCATGTATGCAAGGTCTTAGTGATGAATCAAGACAAAAAATAATGCATATTTCTCTTCCGATTGTTGAAAATATGACAATTATGGGGACGGATCATGTGGATGGTCAATGACCAGAAGTACAGATGGGAAATCATCTCTCATTTTCTCTCAATGTAGATACTGAAGCAGAGGCAACGAAATATTTTGAAGCTCTATCAGCATGAGGACAAATACTTATGCCGCTAGAAGATACCTTTTGGTGAGCTTATTTTGGGATGTGTGTTGATAAGTATGGGTTTCAGTGGATGGTGAATTTTCAAAGAGAAGAACCAGTATCATAGTCCTACTTAAACCACTTCTTCGCTTTTTCATTTCTATGTGGACATCCAGGCCAACAACAAGGTCGTTTCTTTCCTGCAAGGATATCTGACTGCCACCTTTCAAGGTGCTCATTACGGGTAGCTTCTTTTTTCACAATGCTTACCCAACAAATCCACTCATTTTGTGCGAGAGATGTGAGGAGATTCCAGGCATCTTGCAGCTGGGGATTCAGACCTAATATACGTTGCATATCATCTGGAAGTTCATGTAAAAACGAATTGGTCATAGTGTCGAAGGAAGTTATATCTTGAAAAGAGTACTCGAAACTTTTAGACCTGCAAATATTTATAGGCAATTTTGGATAACTTTAGAACTTATGTGGAATGACTGTAAAACTATTACCACGAGTATCGTTCCTACAAGATTTTTCAAAACTTTCATAACGTCAAGCAGAAACACTCTTTCACCACTTGAAAAACAAGAGCAATAACTATACTTATGTTATTCTCTTTATTTCTTCCATTTTTAAAAAAATATGTTGCCTCCTATTTTTCGTAATAGATATATCGTTTCAGGAATTGTTGCAGTTTTTGCCTCAGTGTGTGCTATATGAGGGTACGTTGGTTTTCAGAGTTGGCAAACATATCTCGCAAAAGAACAAGTAAAAGAGATACATCAAATTTTGGTAGAAAATAACTTCTCTTACGATAATTGTAAACAGGTGTTGGAGTTTGATCTCACGGCACTGAGAAAAGATGCAGGAAAATATATAGATATCCCGACATATGTTTCGTTTAGGTCGGCATGTGACGTGAGATATAATATTGCTCACGCTCAAATGGAAGCTGGGTTTTGTTCCGAGATGATTTCCGGAACAAAACAAGATTTTTCTCAAAGATATATACTTCTCGATGCTTTTTCAGATATCCAAAAAGAGTGTATATATCACTATCTCACCGTGCAATTTTCTACTTGAACTTTTTTTGAACCAGATGTCGACTTTAAATCTGAAGTTGCCATCGATTTTTCTCTCCCATTTTATCATGATGTTTGAGATTTTGGTTCGGAGGAATTTATGCAAAATAGAATTGATGCAAAAAATCGACTTCTTTCGCTCTTACATATAGAACCTAACGTAGCAGTTACCCATGAAGATGTAGTCCTCTATCCAGAGAGGGCTATTCTCTATCTTCCACTGCAACCTTTGACAGAGTACAAGGTTTCCATACTTCCTTTTTTGACCGATGTGTGAAGGACGGTAGAACAAAGTCCTCTTGTCTTTTCAACACCGAAAAATACCTACTTTTGATTTAAGATTCAAAACCCAGTGAGTGTGTATATGTCTACCGAGCCACCGAAATTTACACTGCTAGAATACGATTCTGGAAAGACAAAAACAAAGATGAAGATCTGTCGTATAGACCCAGAAACATATGCTAAGATTGAGATACTCAAGGGGACATCTTGACTCTGAAAAGAAAAAAATGAGTACTTCAAAAATGGAATTGATGCAGCTTCTAGCGATTGTTATGAGAAAGAATTGCTACTATCATCTCAGTCTGGATCTTCTGAAATCGTATCACAAAATACAGATTTTGATTTTGATGCCGAGATTTGAAATCCAGCAAAAGAGGGGCTCTACTTTGTAACTTTTTCTAGCCCTGAGGATAGAATATTTACTTCTCGTGTACAGACTCCCGTGTTTTTTGGTATCGTAGATGCTCATATCACGATGAAGGTTTCGAGAAATGGGCAATGATTTTTCTTTGTAAATGATTTTTCTGGAAAGCCACTTGCAAATCAGACCATTACGGTGTATCCAAATGTCTTTGTCTCCCAGTCAAAAAATTGGAATACTACAAAGGGAGATTTTGATGTCTCATACTTTTCACCATTTGATACTTCTATCTTATCGGATGCTATTGAACTCTGAAAAACAAATGCTGACGGAATCCTACAGGTAGATCTCCGATCACAGATAGACGATGCATTTGGGAAAACATTTGAAGATATTTGGTCGTACGAGTGGGATGGAAACTATAACTCGTTATTTATTCGTGCGGAGTCAAAAGAACACCTTTCCTATATGTCATCGAAGTGGAACTGAGGAATTGCTCCATGGAATTTCTGATATACGGTAGGAGATTATTGGTATGGAACAAGTTCTGAAAATGAAGATATGCTCTTATTGAACCGTTGGTCAAGTGAAGAACCAGAGATATATACCCATATATATACGGATAGAAAGGTATATCTTCCAGGAGAAGATGTCTATATCAAGGGGGTTTTGAGATTCTCAAAGGATCTGACTATCCCTGTAGGAAAGATTTTTACTCTCAGAGTTGTCGATGCTACACAAAATGAGGTCCTTCATACGGATGTTACGATTTGAGAATTTGGAAGTTTCTCTTCTCTACTTTCTATTGGTACATCATTTTCTCTTTGAAATTATAGTGTATATCTTGAGAATCCCGAAGCACTTGATGGTCTTCAAAGTATTGGATATACCGGCTTCTCGGTAGAAGTATTTAAAAACCCAACCTTTACCACGGAAATAGGACTCAAAACGGAAGGGCTCAATGAAGGATTGGTACATATAGACACCGAAGAAAAATGACTCTATTCTCGGGATACACAGTATACGGGAGTATTTACACTTGAGGCCGCCCTATCTTCTACATACTATGCTTGACCTGCGGTTGTATCTGTACCATTTACTTACAAAATTTATAAACAGCCATATTATGGTAGTGAGTATTTTGATGAGTGTTATTATGGTTGTTATTGGGAACCAGAGAAAGAGCTATATACCGAGGGAGAGGGGATGCTTGATGCAAATGGAAAAGCTACCTTTGATACCACTATTGATTTTCGTTCTAGTTATTATGACTATAAATATATCGTGGAAGTAACGGTAAAAGATGCTGCGGGAGATACTATTTCTTCATCTAATTCTCTTATAGCGAGACTTCCTTCTGAGTATAAAAGATGGAATCCAGATGGAAATCTCGAGATTCATACAGAAAAACGTTTTTATAAAACCGGCGAGCAAGTTGAGCTCAATGCAAATCTTTCAATCGGAGAGTGGACAGAAGGCGAGAATAACAAATATCTTCTCATTATTAAGAAAAAAGATTATGTGACAGCAGTGTTAGATGATGTCAGAGGATATAAACGACCAGTATCTGAGCAAGTGGAAAAAACACAAGATATAATCTTGGTAAATGATAGCAATTTTACACGTACTCAAGATGGATCGCTTCAACATATGTATACGATACCAAAATCTGGAGAGTATATATTTGAGTATGGAGTGATACAATACAATGACACCGGTATGGAATCAGGGAGTATAGATACTCTCGTTTCAAGACTCAATGCAGGAGAAACAGAAATACTGGTAGATACGGAAAGGACCTTCTTTGCAGAGTATGGAGAAGTGCATGATATTGCGAGTATATGTTATGGCGATCACTGTAGTTATGAAGATATTTTAGAGCAAATTTGATGTGATAAGGTATTTAAGGAGTATTATGGTACCGGAACCTATATCGATATTGATTCTGAAAAGTGTTCCTGAAAAGAAAAAACTCTCAGGTTTCAACAAAGGATTACTGCCGATACTCTGCTTTCACAAAAGAAATATTTTACCCTTATTGGATATGATGAACATGAAGCAGAAAATCCAGTAGCGAGTGATAATAAGATAACAATCTTATGAGAAAAGATTTCATATCATATCTGAGAAACAGCACGACTTCTTGTCAGGCTTCCATTTTCAAAAGGAAAAGTTCTCTTTACAGTAGAAAAACAAGGGGTAATGACTTCAGAGTATATCGATGTTCCGTGAAATATATTTTTTAAGGAGATTGTTGTAGATGATACCTTTGTTCCCAATGCATACATAGGAATAGTTGCTGTGGATACTGATACCACAACTACTCCAGAGTATAAAGTTGGATATACAGAAATCGTTGTTGATAAGACCGATAAAAAGGCTACGATACACGTAGAGCCAAATGCTCAAGAATATCAACCTCGAGACACAGTAAGCCTGGATATCGATGTAACAGATTTTAGAGGAAAATGATTGCCATCAGAACTGACAGTGATGGTGGTAGATGATAGTCTCATAAGTCTTATGGGAAATATCGACATGAATACACTTGAAAAGTTTTATAAAAAATTACCATTTCAGATTCAAACGAGCATCACCAATATCGCGATGCTTCGAAACTATTATTTTTCTCGACCTGGAATTGTTGGGTGAAGTGGTTTTGGAAATTTTAAAGGAGGAGATAGTGCCGTATCTTCAAGAAATATCTTTAAAAATACTGCGTACTATAATCCAAGTGTTGTAACCGATACGAAAGGAAGAGCTACGGTGAGCTTCGAACTTCCAGATAATTTGACGACATTTCGAGTAATGATAGTTGCAAACTCAAAGGATAATCTTTTCTGATATACCGATACAAGTATCGATGTGAGAAAAGAGGTGATTGTCGAAGATAAGACTCCTCTTATTTTGAGAAACTGAGATGAGATAGTACTATGAGTGCATATATTTAACACTACAAAAGAAACTATTTGATTTAGAACCAAATTTGAAGCTACGGGAGTTGAAGTGCTTCTTGCAGAAAAAGATACTATTATAGATGGATGAGAAAGTGAGCTTTTAACATGGAAAGTTAAAAATAATCTCAATTGTCATTCTGAACTCGATTCAGAATCATGAACATGCCGTATTCCTTATAAAATCACAGTACTTTGAGATACGAAAGAACATAGTGATAAATTAGAAGGAAGTATTGAAATAAAGAATTCACCTCTTCTTATACAGCATACATTTGATACTGCGGAGCTTAGGGTAGGAGATATGGCGGATCTCTCTCTTACGGTTCCGGTAAATACAAATACCCAGAAATCTACGTATGAACTTTCTGTTTCAAATACTCCACTTTCTGGTATTGAATCCATCGTGAGTTCGTTAGCTCAGTATCCATATGGATGTATCGAACAATCTGTTTCAAGTACTCTTCCCAATGCGATATTATTACATTTCTCTGATATCTTACACGTTGATATTTCCAAAGAAATCATTGAGAAAAATCTCAAAGATGGTATCGAGCGTCTCAGATGAATGCAAACAGCAGACGGTGGTTTTGGCTATTGGCCAGGAGATACATCTTCAAATCTCCACATAACTCCGTATGTTTTGCGTTCACTTATTGCGATGCGACAGTATGGTGGACTTGTAAGTGATAAGATGATACGAGATACAACGACGTATTTAGAGAAAAATTATAGTAATGCAGAAACGATAGACGATAGGGCGGACATACTTTGGGCACTCGCTAAAAATGGATCAGGAAAAAATCTCCTACAAAACTTTTCAGTATCTGATACCACACTACTCTCTCGACATGGATTATTAGCATATACCTATGCCCTTGTATTGACGGATAGAACAGCATACAAAGATATTATAGAGTCAAATATTAGAGCACTCCAAATCGAGATGAAAGATCTGACAACTTCATCATATCGGTACCGGGATAGGTTGTCAGATGTGGGAATATTTGCGTCTCTTCTTATGGATGCAGGGTATGAACAATGAGAAGTTAATTCCCTTATAAGAGAATTATATACTTATAATTGGTCAAGCTATTATTATTCTACCCAGTCAAAAAACAATGCATTTATGGCGTTTTCACAATTTATTGATCTCTATGGAAGAAATACATCGAGTACCATACAAGTCACACTCAATGGAAAATCGGAAACTCTCACTCTATCAGGAAAGAAAAATATATATACGACAGAGGTGCCATTAGAAAAAGTGATACAAGAAAACAAAGTGCAGTTGAGTATAGAAAACATATCTTGACCAGCCCTTTATATATCAGCAAATATTAATGGATATCCAGAAGATATCTCTAAAGTACCGGCATCATCTGAGGGGATACGCATCGTACGCGATATCTATGAGGTGGTGGATGCAAATGCCTTGAAACAAACTTGTAACTGGAACTATAGTGAATATGTCTGTAAAGAAGGTGAAGGACTGAAGCTCCACACTGGAGATACTTTTGAAAAAGGAAAAACATACGCAGTAAAATTGAGCGTTTCATTCACAGACAGGAAAGGGAGAAACAATGTCACGATAGAAGATTACCTTCCAGCAGGGTTTCAGGTTCTGAATTCAAAATTTCAGACAACAAGTATAGCAACTTCTGATACAACAACAGATAGTTGGATGTGGACAAGGATAGAAAATCGTCCTGATGTTGTTATGGCAACGGCAGAAAATGTATGGGAAGATAGCCTGGAATATACGTATTTTGTTACTGCTGGTTTTGGTTGAGTGTTTACGTATCCACCAGCAACGGCGTATATGATGTATGAACCAAGTGTTCGTGCAAACACTACATTTACAACCATAGAAATACAGTAATGAAGAAAAAATATATATCGTATGGTATATGGTGACTCGTATTGGGAGGGGCAGTAAGTTTTGTTACTTACTGCTTTTTGCCACTTTTTTCTCTACCTATATATGGAGGTCCATGACACATATATATTACAGATAGAAATTGACTTGTTATCACAGATATGGAGACCGTAGGAGGATACTTTACTCCACTAAAAGAAGTGCCTACTAACTCTCTTTTTATACGCTCTCTTGTAACTATAGAGGATGAAGATTATTATAGCCATTTTGGAGTCAGTATTTCATCGAAACTGAGGGCGTTGAGAGATAATCTTTCAGGCTATCCTGTTTCCTGAGGGAGTACGATAACAGAGCAATATATAAAAAATACGTATTTTTTGGGTGCCCCAAGAAGCTATCTCCAAAAAGCACGAGAGGCATTATTGGGAGTGTATTTTTCTATCCCATACCTTTCATCTTTTGAGTCAAAATGAGAGATCAAAGAGAGGGTATTACGTGAGTATTTAGATACTATTTATTTTTGAAACCATATTTATGGTCTCGGAGGAGCGATGGGAGTATACTTTGGTAAAAAAGATATAGATACTCTTACTGAAGAGGAGATTACTATACTTCTAGCACTGATTCATGAGCCATCGGTGAAGTCGCTAAAAGAAAAGAGTTTTCAAAACTATATGCAAAAAATAAAAACCAAACTTGGATTTCAGTTTGAACCCCAGATCACAAAACTAGCAAAAAAAGAAAACATCGATCAGTTTCCTTTTGTAACAAACAGATGGTGTCCGAGTATAAAAGAACAAGGTGGACAATGTATCTTGCAAGCATCCATAGATGCAGGATTACAACAATTTGCGAAAGATATACTGAGTACCACTCTCCTTTGACTCTCAGAAAAACACGTAACAAACGGGGCGATATTTGCTCTAAATCCGCATACCTGAGAGATAATTATTTATCAAGGGAGTAAGGGGTTTTATGCTTCCGATATCGATGGTCAGGTAGATGTTATTCAATCACCGAGGCAACCGGGCAGCACGATGAAGCCATTTTTATATTTGCTTGCATTGGAGTCTGGAGCAACACCAGATGACCTCGTGCTCGATTTGGAAAATAAGTACAATAATTTTGAAGAGGGAACCGTGTATATATCAGAAAATTATTCCCTCAAAGAGTATGGAATCGTACGATTAAAAGAAGCACTCGGAAATAGTCTCAACAATGCATCGGTACGACTTGCTTTTGAACTATGATTAAAGAAAGTGTATGACTTTTATAAAGAATACGGCTTTATATTACCAGAATCACCGGAGTACTATGGACATAGCTTAGTGCTGTGAAATCCAAGTATAAGGCTTGAAGATTTGGTAAGAAGTTATGTACGATTATTACCAGATAGTGGTGTCTGAGAAGCGTGAGATGATTCTCCTATCGATAGGTTTCTTCTCTACCAGATGCTTTCGGATCCAGATAATAGAGGGATCAGCTTTTGAGTGAATTCTCTCCTCAATACAAGTATCCCTCAAGCAGTAAAAACAGGAACAAGTTCGGAATTTCGAGATAATACTATCGTTTCATACCATCCAGATTTTGTTATTGGTATCTGGGTGGGAAATAATGATAATTCATCGATGCAGTGAGTGACGGGGATTACTGGTACAGCATATATCTGGCATCAAATTATCGAAAAAGCCATACAACTTGGATATATTCAGGATAGAGAGATTCCTCTTCCTGTCTGAGGAGAACCTGCAAAGTACTGTTTAGATATCCCGTGTTATCGTACGGAACTCATAGATACAAAGGAGGGCACAATGTATTATTCCCGTATCGCTGACGGGGTATATGATACTCGAGATATGTTTGAAAAACTAGGGCAAGATGAAAAAAATAAGCTGAAAAATCTCGGAATTCAGTTGAGATAAATAATACATTCTTCCTAAAAGATACGACTTCCTTTGACTTTAGAAAATAACAAATAAACTGCAATTATATTGCAGTTTATTTGTTATTTTCTTTTGTATGTTCACCCTGTCTCCGTTTGTTGGTACGCTTCTTGGAAATATTGTTGTCGCTTTGGGGATTATCATCGTGGTGTCACTAGCAAAAGTGCTGAAGCAACGATATGAAAAGTATCTTGAGTATATTACGGCGATGACGGTTGGACTTTTGTTGGGGATTATATTTTTAGGGTTTTTACCAGAAATTACTTCTGAGAGTGGGCTGGCAGGAGAGAGTATAGGACTCTATTTTCTTTTTTGAATTTTAGCATTTTATCTGTTGGAATTATTTCTCCACTGGCATCACTGTAAAGATTTATGACATGAGTCTCATTGTCATAGTGGACATGAACACGAACACGAAAGTGGGGCGCTGATGTTTGGTGGAACTATGCTCCATAATGCCTTTCATGGGGTGGTGCTTTTTTCTGCCTTTGCTATCGATGCGCATTTTGGTTGGGCGACGATGGTGGCAGTACTTTTGCACTCGATTCCACAAAATATCGTAAACTATGTTATGAATCATAAACAAAGTAAGTACGCATATATTGCAGCGTTTGGTGGCGTATTTGGAGCGCTTGTTACCTATCCGTTTGCTGATATGCTCGTACTTCATAAGTTTGCTATCCTCGCCTTTATTGCTGGAGGACTCTTGTATACCGCACTGGCTGATATATTTCCAGAGTTTAAGGGGAAGGGGACAACACTGAAAAAGCTTACCTATCTAGTGTTCATTGTTATCTGAATTTTGATGTTTCTCGGATTTGAGTCTGTCTCTCATCATGAGGAAGAGCATGTAGAAGTTGAAGTCTTGGAGAGCTCTCATTTATAGTCCCTATTTTTTAAAATGAAGAAATAGATCTATTTTCTTTCTACCAATCTAACGATTTTTCAATCTATTCGAATATTGATGTTAAATCTTTTTTTTGGAAAAACAACATTGAACCTACCATCCGCGTTTAGAGTGTTGATATCTCCGTCTATTTTACTAAGGTCGAAGCCTTGGTATTTATCTTGTAAGAATCTTTTTAATGCTGCTGTAAAACTTGCTTCTCATTCTTTAATAGTAAGTATATGTTTAGTTATATCAGGTGATGTATTTATATGAGATTCAGCTTGAGCACTTGATATTGGTCAATAATCGGTAGGTCTCGGTGGAGCTGGAATGGAGCTTGCTTCTGTATCATTATTTCAATCCTTACATCTATCATCAAGGGGATTTCACAGAATAGAAATAACCATCACAGCTACTGTAATACATGTACCAACTACTCAAGTAGCCATTGCGAGCTTTCAATTAGCGGGTCTTTTTAGTGTATGCCTTGGAGTTAGGGTATATACATGCTCAAACACAGGTTTTTTCTTTCTTCTGAATTTATTAAATCGCTTCCTAAAAGGACCTCTCCATCATGTTGCGGTAATAAAATTTTCATTATCCACCACCATATTTCCTAACAGTACATCTGCTTCATTAAACTCGAGTTCTGCAAAGAGTAGTTCGTTAATTTCATCCTTATCTAGTCATGCCTGTTCTCAAGCAACTCTTAGTAGTTCACTCTCATCCCAGTAGCGAATTCTTCAAATATATCATTTACCTCACTCTCATATTTCTAATACTCATTCTGATATTTCTCTCCCGCCATCAAGGCTATCATCTCCGTCATTATCATGTAAGATGGCTTTATGTATAAATATGGTAATTGTACCATCTTTATTCTTGTTAATATTAGCATCTATTAAAATAATGTTTCAAAGGGAAATATTTTTAATAGCTTCTTCCTTGAGAGCAAGTAATTCTCTCCCTTCTTCATCTCTATCAGTTGTTCTTTGTTTTTCTGTATTATAGGCTCATTTCAATTTTGCTCACTTAATTCTCAAGTTTACATATTTTGTTGTTAGTGTTCAGCCAATAACCATACCATATCTTATAATAATTTTATCTTCTATTATTTCTGGTACGAGTATTTCTTCGAGTTTATCCTGTACTCAATCACTTACAGCTGCTATTTCTGTATCTCAGGTGCCTTTTTGTCATTGATTCGCCTCTAAACTTCCGTCTCAGTCTTGAGGTCTCCTTCAAAACATCTATATATAATTACAATATAAAAATCGCACGGATTTTAAAAGTAATCTGTGCGAAGTCAATTTTTAGCGATAAAGTTATGTTAATTCATGGATATCCGAAAGAAATCAAACCACCTCTGATAGTTTTCTTAACCTCATTATTTTGAGTGCTAATTCAATAACATCTCCATTATCCAATAAGGTTTGTATATCTACTCTGCTTATGTCTACTTTTTTTGCAATTTTCATAGCAGCATCTTTTGAAGTTAATGCTGTAACAATTTCTTGGATACTCAGTCCAGTAGCAGCTTCTAATCTTAATTTTATAGTATCTGGAGTACTATATTCTATAGCAAGTATTTTGAGTTTTTTGGGGATATCTCCAACATAATTTTTTAATTTAGATACAACACTTTCCCATTCTGGGAGATAATATGTATCGAGATATGTATTCAGATCACTTAGATACTCAGGAGTAAGGATTCAAGTATCTTTGAGATCGGAAGCCATTGTTTGTAATTGACTATTTTTGGGGTTAAATAATTGTAATAGTCATACTTTTAGGCGTAAGTAGTTTGTATCTATTTTTTTAGGATCTGAAAGTACTTGAGCTAAAGTATCAGTAGAGATGCCAATTTCTTTTAGATATCCCGCTACATCAATTCCCATACAAAAAAAGGTTATATATTTCCTTTAGTATACCGTACCTTTTTGCTTTGTTCAAATATTTTCTCAGTATTTTGTAACTATCTTTTTGCTTTTTATAAAAAGTCCTGTATACTTGAACTATCAAAAAAATAAGAGGTTCTCATCTGACTCAATTACAAGGGAAAAAAATATTGGGTTGCCACAGAACTCGATATCGCGCAACATTTTTTTCTTAGTATGAGAGATGGAAGCTCACTTCACCTTGAAGAAGTACTTGCATTCGTCTGCGTGTTCTTCTTTTTTTGTATTTTAATTATTATCTATGTTTTATGTCATGAGATGAATTATTGGTCGTAGAAGATACGGCTGAAAAAACGACGTTTGCTGATTTGGGTCTCTCAGAAAGGATGCTTGAGAAGATTACAGCAAAGGGATATAAGTATCCAAGTGCGATACAGGCGGGAGTAATCCCACTTCTCCTTCGTGGGGAAAAAGATATTATCGGACAAGCGCAAACAGGAACGGGGAAAACCGCTGCATTTGCTCTGCCGATTTTGGAAAGACTTGATACCAAGTCAAACGATATCCAAACGCTTATTCTCGCTCCAACCAGAGAGTTAGCGATACAGGTAGCCGATGAGATTAAATCATTTGCTGATGTGGGAACAAAAATCCAGCTTCTCTATGGTGGACAAAATGTCCGTGATGAGCTTATGGGGCTGAAAAGAAACCCACAAATCGTGGTAGGTACTCCAGGAAGAGTGATTGACCACCTCACTAAGAGAAGAAGCCTGAGGATTGAGAACTTGAAATACTTTGTCCTTGATGAAGCGGATGAGATGCTCAATATCGGATTTAAGGAAGATATCGAAGAAATTATCGAGTATACTCCAAAAGAGAAGAAGGTACTCTTGTTTTCTGCGACGATGCCAAAGGGGATTCAAGATATCGTCCACAGATATATCAAAGACCATGATACGGTAACGATTGAGAGAAAAGAACTGACCAATGAAAATATCGAACAAAAGTGTTATAAGGTTCGTGAGTCTGATAAGTTTGAAGCCCTCTGTCGTGTGATCGAAGTAGAGTTTGATTTTTATGGAATTCTCTTTTGTAAGACCAAGCTTGATGTCGATGATGTCGCAGCAAAACTGATGAGTCGTGGATATAAAGTAGAGGGAATCCATGGAGATATCGATCAAAAACAACGTGAAAAGACACTCGCTCGTTTTAAGTCTGGAGCGATAAAGATCCTTGTAGCAACCGATGTGGCGGCTCGTGGTATCGATGTCAATAATCTGACTCATGTTATCAACTACTCACTTCCAGATAATCCAGAAGTCTATACACATAGAATTGGAAGAACCGGAAGAGCCGGAAATAAAGGAGAAGCTATCTCTTTTGTGAGTCGTAAAGATGCTCGTATGCTTTCGTGGATTGAGCGTGTGATTAAAAAAAGAATTGCAGTAGAAAAACTCCCAGAAATTTATGAAGTTATCGAGTTTAAAAAGAAGCGTCTTTTAGATAATACAAAAGGACTTATCGAAGGAGAAGAAGGATTAGAGTATACAGACCTGGCAAAAGATCTCCTTGAGCTAGGAAGTCCGGAGTTAGTTCTTGCTGCTGTGCTTCAAGAAGGATATGGAAAAGAATTTTCTACTACGCACTATAATGAGCTGAAAGAAGATGACTTTAGAGGAAGTGAAAGAAGTGGAGGAGAACGTGGATATAGTGGTGTTGCTGGTCAAAGGAGACTTTTTGTAGCGAAAGGAAGGCTTGATGGGTTTAATCCTGGAAACTTGATCCAGTTCTTAGAACAAGAAATCGGAGGAAAACTTGGAGATGTAGGGACGATCGATATCTTGAGAGAGTTTTCATTTATCAATCTCCAAGACGAAGATGCGGATCATGTACTCAGAGTATTTAAAAAGAAAAACACCCAGAAACCACTCGTAACCGAAGCAAAACAAAAATCTAGCGGAGGAGGAGAAAGAAGAAACTTTTCTGGAAACAGGGGATGATGAAGAGGATTTTCTGGAGGTAGAGGAGGATTTAACAGAGATAGGGGAGAATCAAGAGGAGGAGGATACAGAGGAAGAAGATAAATAAAAAATACCAGGAGGGAATTTTCCCTCCTGGTATTTTTTTATGTTGAAACTCTTAGTCTCTTTGTTGTTCTTGGGCAAAGTCAACTTTGATAGCTCTTCCATCAAGTTCAACTCCGTCCATAGCTTCTTTTGCTTTTGCTGCATCTTCAACAGTTGCAAATTCTACGAAACCAAAACCTCTTGATCTTCCAGTTTCTCTATCAGTGATGATTTTAGCGTGAGTAACTTCTCCGTGCTCTTTAAATGCATCTTTAAGATCTTGCCAAGAAAGATTCCAAGAAATCCCACCTACAAACAATTTATTTGTTGCTTCCATATGAAATGGTAAAAAAATATAAAGTACGAGTATACAGTATTTGTTTTGCCATTTAGCACACTGAAGCCACAAGTTCCAGAGTTCACAAAATGAAACACACGAAATAATATATCTCAAGTATAGAAGTATAGATTTTCCCGGAAGAATGCAAGTTTTTCTTTGAGATTTTTTGAGAAATTTTCGTTTTTTACTATACTGACAACAATAATTATTATCAGATACCATATGTTTTGATGATTTCTAGCCTCACTGTTTTGATCACTGGCAACGATGTTTTACAAAAAAGCTTTGGTAGCAAATACTTCAGGGATCAAACCTCTTGCCTTTGAGATGATCGGGGAGATTATGCTTGTTATCTTTTGTGGTATGTTATTGCTATTGCCATGGTTTAGCTTTGAGATAAATGGACCGATATATCATCTATTTTTTCTCACTTTCTTGGCAAAACTCTTGTCTGTGCTAGCTAATCCTTTGTATTTCAAGGCGTACACGCATGAAAAAATCTCTGTTTTGATGCCCTTTACTTCATTTGATAAAATCTTTGGTGCTGTCATAGGATATCTGTTTTTATCTGGAAATAGTATTTGGTCTGTCGTTTGTGCACTTGGTTCAGTAGTACTGATTATAGTATTCAATGTAAACGCACAATGAATAAAGGTTTCAAAATACTGTATCATGCTCGCAATAGCTGGAGTTTTCTCAGCGGTAGCTATGGCGTTGGCTTGATTTGTACTTCAGGAATTGAGCTCTTTTGAATTTACTTTTCTGATGTTTGGGTTCGGTTTTCTGATTATGTTTGCATATACTCTAATGACGAAACAAGTATTTGAACTTCCATCTCAATTAAACCGAGGAGTAGTAGGATATCGTTTTTGAGATAAGGTATTTCATCTCTCGACAACAATTTTGACGTTTTTCCTTGTTGCGACACTTGGTCTTGTAAATACGCTCTTACTGTCATTTATACGACTCGTAACAGACTTATGATTTTCTTTTGCTGTTTTTAGAGATATACCAAGATGAAAAGACATACTTCTTTCGGTACTCGTGTTGGGATTGATATTTATTGGAATGATTTTAGGAGCAGATTAATCTCTGAGAGAGTTTTTATCTTGTTCTTCTTTGAGAGTATTTATCTGACGCAGGAGTCCTACGAGACTATTGGTAATAGAGTGAATCATCTTTTTTTCGGTATCATTGAAGTCTCCATGTTCTTTTCCGATAATCAGGTATCCGAGTTTGATATCGCCAAGATTTAGAGGAAATACCTCGTTATATGAAACCACCTCTCTGCCACTTTCTTGTACAAGTTTTAGAATATCTGTACTTTCATCGAGAGAGAGAACGATATCTTGTAGAATATTTTCTTTTCTTGTATCATACTTTATCATAGCCATATTTGGTACTACAGGATTTACCTCGATGTAGAGGATGTAGCTATTTCCCAGTATCTTTTGGAATGTATGAAGGATTTCGAAAGTCGATTTATAATTAATCGTAGATAGTTCTGAAATGGTCTTGTTTATTTCATACGAGGCAGTAATAAGTGCATTTGATTTTAATAGGCGTTTATTTGAAAGTTCAATGATGTAGGTGAGGAGTGAAAGAGCCTCTTTAGGGTATTGTAGAGTAAAGGCCTCGAAATTGTTTTGTGCATCGATAGTAAGGAGTGTGGTGTCGGTATTTGCGCTCACACGTACTTGTTTTGGATCAGTATTATTGAGAGAAGCTTCTCCGATAATCTCTCCTTGTTCTATTGTAGCGAGGAGTTTTGTATCTACTCTTTCAGTGGTTGTATATTTTTCTATATGTAGTTCTCCTTCTTTGACAATATAGATACCAGTATCTTGTGTTCACTCGTCAAATAAGATATCCCCAGCAGAAAGTGTGAGAGTTGTAAAAAATCCAGATTGTTCAAGTATTTCTAAATCCAACATATGTGTAGTTGCTATATATAAAGAGTTATTTTTTATTCTCAGATCATCATTTCTACGTTGTCCTTATCGCGAACAAAGCTCATCAGGGTTTCTTTGGAAATCAATTGTTTCTTATAGAGGGCTACTAGGTATTTATCCATGAGAATCATCCCAGACTGTTGTCCTACCTCAAGGACAGAATAGAGCTGGTGAGTCTTTGCAGTGATGATGAGGTTTCTCACGGCATCATTGGCAATAAGGATTTCTCTGGCTGCAACTCTTCCTCCATCTGTACGTGGTACAAGGCGCTGTGAAATAACTCCAACCAACCCCATAGCGAGCTGCATACGAATTTGTTTCTGTTGTGCAGACGGGAAGATATCAACAATTCTATCGATGGTTTGTACGCTGTCGTTGGTATGAAGGGTAGAGAGTACAAGATGCCCTGTTTCCGCCAAAGTGAGCGCTGCTTTAATAGTTTCTGGATCACGCATTTCACCGAGCATAATGACATCTGGATCTTCTCTCAGAGCAGAGCGAATGGCCGCAGAAAATCCTTTGGTATGACTTCCAACTTCACGCTGATTCACAAGGGAACTTTCACTTTTATAGGAAAATTCGATAGGATCTTCGATAGTCAGGATATGTTTTTTCTGATTTTCGTTGATATAGTTAATCATAGCTGCAAGGTTGGTAGATTTACCACTCCCTGTTGGACCAGTTACAAGGATTAACCCTTTTGATTTATTACACATGGCCTTGATTTGTTCTCCAAGCCCAAGTTCTTCCATCGTTGGAATCGTCTTTGGTATCAGCCTCATAGCGATATTGAAACCATTTGAATCGATATAGCAGTTAACCCTATACCTGTCTCTTTTACTTGCATGGAGGGTTTCGTTTTCTTCTTCGAATTCTTTTAGAGCTTCTTCGGTCATAAAGTCTTTGAGGCTTTCATCATCGATTCCTTCTTCACGAACTTCATCCATAAAACTTTCGTCATCTTCACCTTCTTTGTGATCATGTTTAAAGCTATAAGAAGTATCGAGTTCGTATTCTGTTTTAAAAATATGATACTGTCAATCACTTACCATGATTTTTATAATCGCATCGATGACTTCATTATTGAGCGTATAGACTTTTTCTCATCCGAGTTCCATGATGGTAGTGATTTCACCAGATTCATTTCTGACGATGGGCTTATGATTCGCATTGAGATGAATATCTGGGTACTTTTTTTCTGAAGCAAGATTGAGAAGGTGTCTGAGGAGTTCTTTTGGTCCGAGCATAGCGATGTATTAGAGAAATATATACTCTTATATACTATCAGATTTTTATGTGAAAATTAAGAAAGTTGTATTTACAGATCCCTTAAAGTATGTATTAGATATTTCTTATCAAGCTCACTACTGTCTCAATATGATGTGTATGTGGAAACATATCGACCGGAGTAATGGATTCAATCTGATAATTGCTATTTTTAAGGATATAATCGAGATCTCTTGCGAGCGTCGAGGGATTACAACTTACGTAGATGATTTGTTTGGTTTTAAATTTTAGGATATCTGGTAGAGCTTTTGGGTGCATACCAGCGCGTGGAGGATCAATGACAAGGATATCTGCTTCTCCCCCTCATTGGTCGGGATGGGTTAGGGGAGGGGTGAGATACTCTTCTAGATATTCTTCCACTTTTGCATTTTTAAATTCGATGTTTGATAACTTATTAAGAGTTGCATTCTCTTTTCCGTCTTTACTGGCTGATGCCACCATTTCTACACTGATAACTTTTTTTGCTCCTGCATGTGCAAAGAGCATTCCTATTGTTCCCGTTCCTCCGTATAAGTCGAGTATGGTCATAT
Organism: Candidatus Peribacteria bacterium; assembly: GCA_023898505.1. Classification (GTDB taxonomy): domain Bacteria; phylum Patescibacteriota; class Gracilibacteria; order BD1-5; family UBA6164; genus HK-STAS-PATE-10. The sequence goes on from CP060226.1 coordinate 107,393, forward strand.
CTTCTATTGATTTAGAGATTGATCAATTATAGATTCCTACCTTTCCCGCTAAAACGGGACACGGCGCAGGAATGACGTGATTGTTGAAGTCTGGGCGGTGTCATCCCGTACCTGTTACGGGATCTATATCTGTATGCTTACCTTTTCATGATTCTGAATTCACCGAGTTCTCGGGACACGCAAGTTCAGAATGATAGCCTGCGACTTCTAGTACCTTCTGATAGAGTTTTTCTGCTCCATAACTATTGGTCTGGAAAAAGCTTTTTGGAGAGATGTTAAAGGTGAGTCCAAGGAGTGTTTCGGTGATATACTTTTTCCCATAGATATTCTCCAGTTCTCCGATAGCGATATCGGCTTTATTGGTGTTGTGAGAAAGGTAGATAGAGGCGATACTCGGATACCTCTTTGCAAGATCCTGAAAATATTTTTTGAGGATAGTAAGCTCATGTTCTTTTTCTTGTTGATCTCAGAAATATGCTGGATTAAAACTAAAGATAATCATAATCTCGTTTGTAAAACATCATTTTCTGAGCAAGATATGTCGAAAAAATCCAGTTTGAGGTTTTTGGTCAAATACTGGTAATCCACTTCATTTGCAGTGATTTTTGATATCGAGATAGATGTTGTTGAGTTCATCGTCAATCAGGATACATCCTTCATAATCTTGGATTTGACTAAAACTTCCTTGCTTATGAAATCCGACATTGAAATGTTCTTCTCTCCCTTCTTTGGCGGAGATATATTTCCCAAAAGAGAACTCTACTTTGTTGCGGTACCCGTCGACAAGAGGAGAGGGGATTATCGGTTGAAATACCACCCCTAGCCCCTCCTTACCAAGGCGGGGAAGGAGAGATTTCTCTACATGAAAAAATGCCTCACGTACCTGATTAGCTTTTATTTTTAGTTGTTCTTCGTAGGGGATATTGACCCACTTACATCCACCACACTCTCCATATGGATTCTGAGGATGCTTGAGTTCTAGGGGAGATGTCTTAACTACCGATGCTATCTGTGTATCGATATAATCTCTGCGTTTTTTGATGACTCTAAGGTTTACAATACTTCCAGGGATACATCCTCCCGTTATAAAAATCGTCCTTCCATCGAGATCTGGATTATCGCTTTTCAGTTTCGCGAATCCTTTCCCCCCAAAGACGAGTTTTTCTACGGTGATGTTTTCGATGATATCTCACTTTTTCATATATATTGCTTCAAAAAATATTCGCGAGCAATATACACGGAAATATGTATTTTACAACTTATTGTATCTGTCTGTAGGTGGTGGTTATTTTTCCGACTCCTTCTCAGAAACTTCCGATTTCCCAGTCGATATAGTTGGATCCGGTAGCGCTCGTTTTCATAAAAAGGGAATACTCGATACCATCAATTGTCACCCCAGTGAAATCAAAGCTGGTGTTATAGCTTCCCGTGAGACACTCGGTATTTCCACTTCCGAAATTGATACTATACTCTTGAGTGCTTCCCGTATCGAAGATGGTCTCTCAGAAATAATCGATACACTTGGTGATGTTTTGTAGCTGATAGTTTGCTTGGAGATAGTTATCGTTGTTGCTGATGAGTTTTGTATTTTCCCCGATGAGTTTGTATACTCAAAAAATCGCGATACTGAGTATGCTTGCAGCGATGATAACTTCTATCAAGGAAAAAGCTTTGGTTGATTGGTTCATAGAAATTAATAGATTTGTATAAATTTATCTTGGTACTCGGGGAGGGCTGTATTCATCTTAGCCTCTGTTCTTTTATTAGTTTCTCCTTTTTTACTCGTATGGTGTATATCTTCATACACTCTTCGAGCTCACCATATATTTCCACATATAAGTGCAATGAGGACATCTGAATATTTTTTTGAACGCATAAAGGTATCGCAAAGCCATACATATGTTTGTTGTTCTGCACTCAAGTCTTTTGGATCAAAAATGGTATTCTCCCACGCTGTGTTTAACCAATCTGGACTTGCAGGATGCGTAAAATCCGGGTATTTATTACCTGTGAGGTGTTGATTTGTTCTACGAAGAGCTGTTTCAAAAGAGCTTAAAACTGGATTTCTTCAATTTCTTGTATATCCAGCCTTCTTCTTTCCATCTATTCATACTTCATTTTTAAATTGAAAGTATCCTCGAGCGGTACTGATTCATTCACTTTGATCTACATTTTTTCATCCATAGGATTCTATTTCTAGTAGTAGCTGGATAAATATACAAATATTATGAATAATATTCTTTTTATTCTTTTCTAAGAATGCTTCATCTATAGTTACTTTCTTTCCCTCTATTCTTGCCGTTTTTCATCAGAGTTGATTGATGACAAGTTCACAAACTAATGCTTGTAATGATGAAGTGAGTCCGAAGAGTTCTAAATGATCTCCGTATAAGAAATCTTCTTTTTTCTCTCTATATAGGAGTAATTCAGAATCTGTTATATATCATTTTTCTAAACAATGTCTTAAAAATCAGTTTTCATCTTGATACTCATCTGATATGTAGACACTCATATCGTCATTTAATTCTATTCAGTCTATAAGTCGCTTTAAAATATATTCTTCATCTGTACTTTTCTTTCTTATATCAATAATTTCTTGTATTTCTTTAGATGTAAAACTAAATGGAGGTTCTCATACTCATTGTATTTTTATTTGAGTTACCCCGTCCTGAAGTCCTCATATCTCTATGAGAATATTTAAAAACTCGTCTCTTGTTCCTATTAATCAGTGATTTCAATTTTTTTCGTATTCTTTACGGCATTGTAGTATTGCATCTTCTCAGTAAGTATGGTGTACATAATTAAAATACCTCAGTGTAAATTGGGTAATAAATCCATCTTCTTTATTATCATCTACTACTCACTCAATATTTTCTTCAACGTAATCTCTATATGAATCATCGATAAGCCGTGAATCTCTGAGTTTTTCTTGTTCTTCCTCAAGCTCATTATCTAGATTATCAAGTTCTGTTTCGGAGATATCTTGTGATTGGTATTCTGTAAACAAGGCTTGTAGTTCTTCTTTTGAACTATCCATAAGTCAATGACATGTATCAAGAAACTCGGAATATTTTTCTTTCAGTTTTTTATGATTTTCTAGTTGATCTTGTATATATGAAATATCTGCTCCTGTAAGGCTGTCTTTGGCTTTTTTTTCAAGTAAACCTTCAAGATAAAAAATAGAAGCATCAAGAAGCTGATTATGTTTATGAGCCTCTTCAATACTATTATATAGTTCTCATTCACTTTTATTTCCAAAAAGTCACTCAAACATTTCATGGAGAGATAGAATATAATTATTTCTATGGTATCATATCATCTCAAATAAAACAAAAAACCAAGCATACCGCTTGGTTTTTTTGAGTTTTTTACATCATTCCCATTCATCACATTCATCCCATACCAGGAGCTCATCCTGCTCCACAAGCACCTCCACAACAATCATCTTTTTTCGGTTTTTCGACGATGGCAGCCTCGGTAGTGAGAAACATACCAGCCAGGCTAATAGCCTCTTCCATGGCGACTCTTTCTACTTTCTTTGGATCGATGATTCCAGAATCCATCATATTTACATAGCTATCGTTGGCAGCATCATACCCGAAGTTGATGTCAGTATTTTCTTCGATCTTATTGATGATAACAGAACCTTCTTTTCCAGCATTTTCAACGATCTGCTTAATTGGATATGAGAGTGCTTTCTTAACAATCTCTGCACCAAGGTCTTGATCAGCATTTCCAAAACTAATTTCAGAAAGTATACTTGATGCTTTGAGAAGAGCGACCCCTCCACCAGCAACAACTCCTTCTTCTACGGCAGCTCTTGTCGCATTGAGCGCATCTTCGATTCTCAGTTTCTTTTCTTTCATCTCTATTTCACTCGCAGCTCCAACTTTTATCACTGCAACCCCACCTGCAAGTTTTGCCAGTCTTTCTTGGAGTTTTTCTTTGTCATAACTGGAAGAACTCGCATCGATAGCCTTTTTGATTTCTGTAACACGAGCATCGATATCGGACTTATCTCCCATACCTCCGATAATAGTGGTTTTATCTTTGCTTGCAATGACTGTTTTTGCATTTCCAAGGTCTTCAACTCCTGCTTGATCAAGCTTCATACCAAGTTCAGACGTGATGACGTTGGCTCCCGTGAGGATAGCAATATCTTTCATCATCTCTTTTTTGTTATCTCCAAATCCAGGAGCTTTAACTCCGAGGATATTAAGTACTCCTTTGAGTTTATTGAGAATAATGGTAGTGAGTGCTTCACCATCAATGTCATCAGCGATGATAACGAGATCTTTTCTCCCTTGTTGCATAAGTTGCTCAAGAAGTGGAAGGAGGTCTTTCATACTGGTTACTTTTTGATCGGTAATCAAGATAGGAGCATCTTTCATCTCGGCAATCATCTTTTCAGTATTACTCACCATGTAGGGACTCAAGTATCCCCCCTGAAACTCCATCCCTTCTGTGATTTCTACATCCATTCCAAAAGTTTGCCCTTCTTCGACAGAGATAACTCCAGTTTCTCCGACTTTTTCCATGGCATCGGCGATGATCTGTCCCACCTCTTCATCTTGTGCTGAAATCGTTGCTACTTGTGCTATCTCTGCTTTTGTGGTGATTTGTTTTGCATTGTTTTCAAGTTCTTGTGCGATCATTTCTCCCGCTTTTCTCATACCGTTTTTGAGTTCTACGGCATTAACTCCACTTTTGATATATCTGAGACCTTCTTTTGCAAGAGCGTAGGTCAAGAGAGTAGCGGTAGTTGTACCATCACCAGCGATAGTGTTGGTTTTTTCAGCAGCTTCTTTTACAAGTTCAGCCCCCATAGATTCAAACTTATCTTCGAGTTCGATTTCTTTCGCAATGGTGACTCCATCATTGGTTACTTGAGGAGCCCCATAACTTTTTTCGAGGATAACATTTCTTCCTTTTGGCCCCATGGTTACGGTTACGGTTTTTGCAACTTGTTCAATCCCAGCAAACATCTTTTGTCTAGAATCGTCTCAAAATTGTATTTGTTTTGACATAATTAATGAGTTTAAAGAATAAAGGGTAAAGTATCAAAGTTATGATTTATAAAATAAGTACTTTACAGCAAATAAAAATATCCCCCGTCATTCCTGCGAAGGTGCCAGTGAGACTTGGTGAGTTTATGAACCATTGCTCGAACCAATACTCTTGGGGTGCAGGAATCTATAATTATAATTTTCTCTTATCTTATCATCCTGAACTTGCATGTCCCGAGAACTCGGTGAATTCAGGATATAGTTTCATTAAGGTACTTTATATTTTAATGATTCTTCCCGAGTACTCGGGAAGAATGACGACAGGTTAACCCACTTTCGCGAGGATATAATCCATAGCGACGATTTTATACTCTTCTCCATCGACTTTTACATCATCCCCAGAGTATTGTCCTGTGAGGACTCTATCTCCAGTTTTTACTGACATCTCAATATCTTTTTTCCCAGGTCATACTGCTACTACTTCATATACATAGGGTCTTTCTTTGTTTGCACTTTCTGGAAGGTAAATCCCAGATTCAGTAATTGTATCTTTTTCTACTGCTTTGAGTAGAACTCTATCTGCTAATGGCTGTATCATATACCGTATACAATAAGAAATAAAATAGCACTTGTATTGTATATGTGCTAATATTAAAGTCAAAAGTTTTTTATTTTTTGTATTTTGCGATATAGTAGGGAAAATATTTTTTATTTAGGGAGAATGTCCTATACAAAAGAACGTTTACGAGATTATGCACTTTGGTACTATTTTCGTTATTTTCCATCAAATGCAAAATTAAAACAACAACTTCAGAAAAAAAGTGAAGATACTGAGGTGGTAGAAGACGTATTTCAGGAGATAGAACACCTATTACAGGAGGAACAAGTAATTGATGCTGTAATTCGTCGTTATCTTGAACGAGGAAAAAATCTATACTATATTCGCACAAAATTATTGCAAAAGTTGTTTCCTCAGGTTCTTATAGGGGTCACACTTGAGAAGTATATGGAAGAAGGAAAAAGTATAGTATCAGAACATCATTTTCGTAAAAAGATTGAGTCGTACCTAGACAGAGGGAAATCCCGACAATATATCCTCCAAAAACTTATAGAGCGTAGAGAGGATAGAGCTATAGTTGAAGAGTTGCTTCTTGAGCTCTATCCAAGAGATATGGAAGATGAAATTATTACATCATATATTGAAGGATATACAACAGACAGACTACCCCGCGAAAAGATGATACAGAAGCTATTGCAAAAAGGATTTTATTACGAAGATATTAAGCGAAATCTTTGATAATTATAAAATATTTACACAATAAATCAATAAGAAATTTCTAGTTTTTCTTGATAAAATAGGGAAGTGTTTACTATTAAGCGTGTTTTATTTTTTTATTTTTACTCGTTATGAAATATATTGTTGCACTTGTTATGTGTCTTGCACTTGTAAGTTGTGGTTCTGAGGTAGAAGAAGTTTCTACAACAACTGATACTCAAAATGTATCAACAGAAGCTACTACTGAAACAGAAGAAATGACTACTGAAGATGTTGTTTCTGAAGAAACTGAAGCAGTCGTTACTACTGAAGAAAATCCTGTTGCAGATATGGTAGCAGAACCAATTGTTGATGATATTACTCCAACTGAAGTTGATGATGTTACTTCTCCTGAAAGTTAATAAAAACTCTACTAAAAAAGATGGGCGTCGCCCATCTTTTTTAGTAGAGTTTTCTTTCTTGAATTTCTATCACAGTATCTTGTATGAATTGTTCTAGATGTTCAGATGTCTGTATCTTTGTCCTATAGTTTCTCACAGAAACACTTTTTTCATTCATTTCTTTTTCTCCGACAACGAGTATGTAGTTGATGTGCATTTTTTCTGCATTGCGGACTTTTTTATTGAGTCCATCAGAACTATAATCTCCAGTAACACGTATGTGAGCAGCTTGTAATTGAGACTCTACCTCTTTTGCGTATTCGAAAAAGTTTTCGGATACTGGTACTATTTGTACCTGTCTTGGTGCTAACCAAAGAGGGAAGCTTCCTCCAAAGTGTTCAATCAAGAACCCAATAAGACGTTCGTGGGTAGAAAGTGGAGCACGATGGATACAAATAGGTGTTTTGTCAGTTCCATCTTTGTCTTTATAGGTAAGCTCAAATCTCTCAGGAACAGCAAAGTCGAGCTGGTTTGTTGCAAGGGTAAACTCTCTTCCAATAGCTGACCAGATTTGCACATCTATCTTTGGTCCATAAAAGGCAGCTTCATCTTCGGCTTCCATATAAGCAACTCCTGTTTTATCGAGAGCACTACGTACTTGCTCTTCTGTTTTTATCCAAAGGGCTTCATTGTCTACATATTTTTTTCCAAGTCATTCTTTTGAGTGTTTTGAAAGGCGCATTTGGTATTTTTTGATACCAAAGAGTTCAAAATAGTATTTATACATTTCGATAACATTGATAAACTCACTTTCGAATTGTTCTTCTGTACAGTAGATGTGCGCATCGTTCATACAAAGTGAGCGTACACGCATGAGCCCAAAGAGTGCACCACTATCTTCATAACGATAACAGTGTCCATACTCAGCAAATCTTACCGGGAGATCACGATATGATTTTGGAGTCGCCGCATAAATCTTATGATGATGTGGACAGTTCATCGCTTTTAGATAAAATTTTTCATTATCGAGTTCCATTGGAGGGAACATACTATCAGCATAGTATGGGAGGTGTCCAGAACGGAGGTAGAGTTTATCTTTTGCGATATGTGGACTTCTGACACGACTATAGCCATAGGCTTCTTCTTGTTCTTTTGCGAGCTTTTCTATCTCTTCTACCATCACCGATCAAGCAGGAAGCCATAGGGGAAGACCAGCTCCTACTTCATCATCAAAAGCAAAGAGTTCAAGTTTTTTCCCAAGTACTCTATGATCACGTTTTTTTGCTTCCTCAAGCATATGAAGGTAATCTTTGAGGTCTCATTGGGTATCAAAAGCATAGGCATAAATACGAGTAAGTTGAGGATTCTTTTCATCTCCAAGCCAATAGGCTCCAGCAATACGAGACAGTTTAAAACTATTTGCGTCTAGGTGAGAGGTTTGCGCTACATGAGGCCCACGACACATATCACAAAATGTCTCCTGTCCTTGCTGACTCATATTTTTATAGAAACTGAGCTGAGTTTCTCCATTTGCCTTGAGTTTATTTGCAAGTTCTACTTTGTAGCTTTCATGTTCATTTTCTAGTTTTTGAATTGCTTCCTCGATAGGGAGGTTGAATTGTTCAAATTTTTGATTTTGAGCGATAATCTTACGCATTTGTTTTTCGATTTGTTTGAGATCATCGTCTCAAATTTGAGTGTCTCCAAAATCAAAATCATAATAAAATCCATCATCGGTATCTGGTCAAATGGCGATTTTTACATCTGGTCCGTAGAGTTGTCTAACTGCCTGCGCCATTATATGAGCAAAGGAGTGTCTTTTTTTAGCAAGCTCTTGTATATTGGCTGCCTGTTTTTCTTGAATACTTTCCATAATAGATTGGGTAAATAGGTAAAATACTGAGCGAAGATATATAAAAAACTCTACGTATTTGAGAAGGTAGAGTTTTTCAGGTTTTTATTTTTCACAACAAAAATCACTACTTCTCATGCGTTCGTAGAGTGGTGATAGTGGTTACAAGTTGTGCTAGCATGTTCTGCTTATTAGAAAATACTGTTCCAATAATAGTAACTTTTATGAAAAGTCAAAATGATTTATTGTATTTGTTGGTGTAATGTGCTACAATAGAGGTGATATTTTGTATTTGTAATTTTGTATTTATTATGATTATCGGAAAGATACTGAAAGAGGCGATAGACCGTCGTGCTTCTGATGTAATTATCTCAAGCGGAAATTATCCAACACTGAAGATAGACGGGAAAATTGTGTTTTGTACGGACTATGGAATTCTTGAAAAAGCTCAAGTAGAGGCTGATATAGTATCTATTTTATCAGAAAAACAACGAAATTGGTTTCTCGAAAGAAAAGAACTTGATTTCTGAATTGATTTACAGGGACATAGTCGTTTTAGGGTCAATGCCTTTGTACAACGTAACGGCTTTGGCGCAGTGTTTCGTCCGATACAATCACATATCCCAGACTTTGAAAGTCTCTGAATACCAAAACAAGTGCTTAATTTTATGACAAGAAAAAGTGGTCTCATCCTCGTAACTGGATGAGTAGGAAGTGGGAAGTCTACCACCCTTGCATCGATGCTAGAGTATGTAAATACCCATACACAAAAGCATATTATCACCGTTGAAGATCCGATCGAGTTTATCTTTGAGGCAAACAAATCCCTCATAGAACAGCGTGAGGTTGGGGGACATACGCATAACTATGAAAATGGTTTAAAGTACGCATTGAGACAAGCACCAGATATCATCATGGTAGGGGAAATGCGTGATCTTGAGACTTTTAGACTGGCTCTTCGTGCTGCTGAAACAGGGAATCTTGTACTCTCTACGCTACATACCTCTGGGGCAGCAAGAACCGTTGCTCGTGTCATCGATATGTTTCCGAGTGATGAGAAAGAACAAATAAAAGCACAACTGAGTGAATCACTCATTGGAGTTGTGTGGCAGGATCTCGTAGAACGCACTGAATGAGAGGGAAGAGTTCCTGCATGTGAAGTTTTGGTAAATACGATTTCAACCGCAAATATGATTCGTAAAGGATTAACACATCAAATAGATGGAGCCATTGAAACAGGATCAAAAGAAGGAATGCTGACGATGAAAAAAAGCCTTGAAAACCTCTATGGTACTGGAAAGATATCCAGTGCTACCTATGATAAAAGTTTGGCATTTTTACGTAAACTGAGCTAAGAAAATATGGGAAGCATCTTTTTCGTCAATGCGGTACTCATGATATTGATTATTATTATCAATATTAGCTTTCCCATTTTTAATTTTTTCGATATTTCCTGGATTTTACTCATAAATTTCTGAAGCTTATGAGTATTTTTACTGATAAATATTCATTATTTTTACGATTATACGAGGGGGGAAAAGATGATTCGTTCTATGATTGGAATCTCACCAGAAAAATGAGGATTCAAGACGGGGAAGGATCTACTTCGTACGCGACTCCTTTATAAAGAACACGATGATATCTATCGTTTATTTAAAAATATGTATGTAAAGAGAAATCTGGCAGAGAGAGACTATGACGAAATGAGGCAAATGTTTAAGAAGTTTGTGCCAGAAGGTCTATTAAAAGAAAGTGGATTTTGTGATCCAAGAAAGATGACACTCGGCGCTTCTGTTCAAAAGTATCTTCATATCATGTTTCTTGATATGATCGGTTTCACTTCGATTATCGAGGAGCTGTCGAATGATAAATCACTTATGCTTTTGAATATTTATTTTGAGGGAATTGTATCTATTGTGAAAAAGAAATGAGGATATATTGATAAATTTTTATGAGATGGAATTATGGTACTTTTCGATACTCCCAATGCTGATATCGTGGTAGAAACATCGATAGAAATACAACAATTTATCTCTCGATTTCAGATTAGTGAGGTGGGGAAGAAAATTTCGGTGGGGATAGGGATAAACTCATGAGAGGTAATCTTATGAACGGTAGGATCTCAGGAGCGTATGCAAGTGACGGTTATCTGAGACGTGGTAAATACCGCATCAAGAATCGAGTCACTTTCAAGAAATTATGATGAAAACATTCTTATTTCCGAAGCTACTCATGTAAATATTGTAGAAAAAGAGAAATTTAATATTCATGATCTTGGTATGGTTGGGATTCGTGGGAAAAAATCTCAAACACACATATATGGTATCTGAAACTTTCAAAATATTCATCTCTAATCTATTGATATTTTAGAAATACAAATATAGTATGCTTGTCCTGATTTATTTTGGGACTTTTATGCATTTGCTTTTTATTTTTATATCATGCAAAAGTCAGAAATCAGAAAAGAAGTTTGAGAAAGATTTAAATGATATGAGAGTACATATTTTGAGAGAGTATCAAGTGAAATCCAAAAACAAGTACTTAAATATATTATGTGAAGTGATGTCAAAACAGTACTTTGCTATATAAGTACCAAAGATGAAGTACAAACGCTTTGAATTATGATGGAAATATTAGACTCTAATAAGCGCTTGTTTGTGCCAAAAGTAATTGGTAGCCAGATGATTGCTGTGGAAATCACAGATATGCACTATCTGGAACCGTGATATTGTTGAATCTTAGAGCCACAACAGAATATTTCTTTTGAAGGAAAGATTGATGTATGTATTACTCCTTGAGTGGCATTTACGAAAACTGGAAAACGAATTTGAAAATGAAAATGATATTATGATGATTTTTTTTCGCATTTTAGAGTGAAAAATAAAATTTGAATTTGTTATGATTTTCAAATTTTTGATGACTTTGAAATTGAGACACATGATGTAGATATGGATCTCGTTATTACTAATAGTTAATCACATAAGTTATATTATGTGAACCATTGTATTTTTCTGTTCCTACTTTTCCCTTTCTATAGATGAAAAATGAAATCTAAAAAATTATTGTTCTAAAAATATATAATATACTATTTAAAAATAATTATGAAAAAAGTAACACTCGTTGTGTTGGATGGAGTTGGTGTATCTGATGAATATCCAGAATGAAATGCGATGTTTCATGCGAACACTCCAAACTTTGATCGTCTCTTTGCTTCTAAAAATTATGCAATATTAAAAGCAAGTGGTCGCAGTGTTGGCGTACTTGAGGGACAAATGGGAAACTCAGAAGTCGGACATATGACTATCTGAGCTGGTCGTGCGGTACTGCAAAGTATTGTGGAAATCAATGACCTATTTGAAACAAAACGATTTGAACATTTGCCAGTTTTTACGGAGTCGATTGCATTTGCAAGAGAACATGCTTCCAGGATTCATATCTTAGGACTTTTATGACCCTCTGGAGTACATGCACATACGGAGCATATTATTCAGACGATACAGGTGTTACCGAGAGATATCTCTGTGTGTCTACACGTATTTAGTGATGGTCGTGATTCTGACTATGATTCTGCATATCCATATCTTGAAGAATTGCAGACGTTTTTAACGAACTATCCACAGGTATCGATTGCTTCTCTCAGTGGTCGTTATTTTGCGATGGATAGGGATAATAACTGGGAGCGTACTTCCCTCGCCTACGAGACGATTGTTATGGCGGAAAATCAAACCGATAGGACTCTTTTGGAGTATATTTCTGACTCATATCAGCAGGGTATTTATGATGAGTTTATGAAACCCGTGTGCTTTGATGGTTATACAGGATTTCAAGATGGAGATGTAGTCTACTTTATGAATTTTCGTTCAGATAGAGCTCGTCAGCTGACACAAGCAGTTACTCATGATGTTACGGCTCCAAATATGCCAGCATATGTCAAAAAAGATGTCTTCTTTGTTTCGATGACTCCCTACTATGAAGGCTACACTGGAAAAGTATTTGTCGAAAAACAAGAAGTTCACCAGACCCTTTCTGAAGTGTTTGACGAGCACCATATCTCTCATCTTCACATCGCCGAGACAGAAAAATATGCGCATGTGACAAAGTTTTTTAATGGTGGAAGAAAAACTCCATGTGAACTGGAAAAAGATTTGCTTATCCCCTCTCATAAAGTGGCCACCTATGACTTGGATCCTGATATGTCAGCGGAAGAGATTTATCTTTCGTATATTGAGTCGGTGCTTGATTATGGTTTTTCAGTTTTGAACTTTGCCAACGGAGATATGGTTGGACACACGGGAAATATGTCCGCAACGGTTCAGGCACTCGAAACACTGGATCATATCATTGGGAAGATGATAGACTTTGCTAAAGTACATGATATCGTGCTCGTGATTACGGCAGACCATGGAAACTGTGAAGAGATGGGAACCCCAGAATCTCATAAGACCTCTCATACCCTCAACCCTGTTCCCTGCTTTTGTATCCAAGGTGGGCAACCACTTCCCTTGCAATCAGATGGTACGCTTGCCGATGTAGCGCCAACAATTCTTGATTTGATGGGAATTGAGATTCCAGAAGAGATGACCGGAAAGAGTCTTCTTAGAAGATAAAGTTGACAAAAAGCTATTTGTAATAATTATGTACTTATAAATAGCTTTTAACTTTTTGTATATGTCTTTTAATCAACCACTTGTCTGTGCTTCAGGTATGTCAACGGTAGGTGATGTAATAGATGGTAATAGAGCATATGTTGTGCAAGCAGTTCAGAGAATAGGTAGGAATCATGAATGGTATTCAAGAAGAACAGAAAAAACTGAGGAGGTAACTAAGTATAAGCTACTTTTCTGAAAAATATTAGATAATGAACCATTAAATGAAGAGCAACTTTCAGAAATTCTCTCGCTCTGTAGCTGAAAATCAGCTGAATATCTTACCAAGATAATATGAAGAGTATTATCTCGTTCGGAAGTACAACTTTCTGGTGTTCATGCTTGAGAAGTTTCAGATGTTGCAGAGAGATTTTCAAAACTCATACAGGCTCCTGATATCGTAACCGCTCTTTTGGAGAGAGCAAAATATCTTCATGCACTGCATGAAGTAGAGTCTGATGAGAAATCTACTTCAGAGTCTGTTGGCTTTTGGAATGCTTTCTGAGACTATGTAATTGTGGAAGTTCAATGAGAGACCTATATATTTAAGAAGGGGGAAGAGAGGAAAATTATTTGAAAATATAAAGATACTAATATCTGGGAACCTACCTATGTGGATGGAGCTCCTGAATATAGAGTATTTCAATGAGTAGACGGTACTCAATGATTTGCGGTGCAACAAGAGTCACTTGTTGAGAGTAATAATGTTACTAATTGGACGGAATCGAGAATTATAGACGTTCCTGATTTTGTAAGTGTTAATCGTATTGTTGTAGTAAAAAAAGGAGAGGGAGTATTTTTAGAGTGAAAGGATGATAAGTGACGAGATATACTTCAACGAGTTGACGATGATACTGACTTTCAGATACGTGGGGATTATGATACAGACTTTTTAGGGGAATATGGTCTTTTGGTGACCTATGATGATAAAAGGCAACTAAAATATCCAGATTTGTGAAGATGGAGGTGAATAACGAGCGGTGATAATAATAGAAGATTACGTTGGTGTAAATATGAAGGTTGAAAGGTAATGAATCTTGTAGGTGATACCCCTTGTTACTTTTACACTTGAGACGATGTTGTTGCTATATGGAAGTTAGACAATTATCGTTATTTGGATTTACCAATTTTTATTGTGGAAAGAAAAGATGGTACTAAAGATTTATATATTTGAAATACTTTATCTACTTCAAATATTAATCTTGATTCTCTTATTATTAGCTTGAAAAGATCACGTTCTTCTGGGGTAATAGAATATTATAAGGTTAGTTGAAGATCAGTTGGAGATAAGTGGTGGAGTCAAAGTTCTACTAATGTATCAAAGGATAATGTTGGTATCGGAGGAGAGTAAGTAAACTATAGAAAGTTGTACTCTTAAAACCAAACTAAAAAGAAGCTAGAAGGAATTCCTTCTAGCTTCTTTTTAGTTTCTCCTCAATTCTCATCAGGCGATTATATTTTGCAATTCTTTCGGTTCTGGAAAGACTTCCAGTTTTTATGTAGCCAGTATTGAGCGCTACGGCGAGATCAGCGATAAAAGTGTCCTCAGTTTCCCCAGAACGATGAGAAATAATTGAAATCATATCGTGCTTCTTTCCAAGGTTAATCGCATCAATCGTTTCAGAAACCGTTCCGATTTGATTGAGCTTGATGAGAATCGCATTGGCAAGGTTTTGCTCGATTCCCATTTGAATCCTTTTGATGTTGGTAACAAAGAGATCATCTCCGACGATTTTAATCTTGTCTCCAAGTCGTGCCTGCATCTCTGCCCATCAAGCAAAATCATCTTCTGCCATTCCGTCTTCGATAGAAAAAATTGGATAGTTCTGCACCATTTCTTCATAATAGGCAACAAGCTCTGAACTTGAAAGTTCTCTTCCTTCTCCTTTTAAAACGTATTTTCAAGTAGAAGATCCTGAATCAAGTTCAGGATGACAGGATGATTTATAAAATTCACTCGATGCTACATCCAGCGAAATCTGTATTTGCTCGGTAGTGTATCCTGCTTGTTTGATAGCGAGGATAATCGTTTCAATGGCTTCCGTGTTTGACTCAAAATCTGGAGCAAAACCGCCTTCGTCTCCTACGGCAGTGTTGAGTCCCTTGTCTTTGAGAATCTTTTTTAAGGTGTGAAATATCTCAGCTCCAGCTCTGACTCTCTCATGAATCGTTGCAAAACCAATCGGTACAATCATAAATTCTTGGAAATCCAGTTTATTATCTGCATGACTTCCTCCATTGATGATATTCATGAGGGGAACTGGAAGTGTTGTGCCCTTCCCTGCTCCGAGGTATTCGTAGAGTTCTTGGTTTTCTGCATGGGCAATAGCCGATACAAAAGCCATCGATACTCCAAGGATTGCATTGGCTCAAAGATGAGACTTATTTTCTGTTCCATCAAGTGTGATGAGAAGCGTATCCAGTTCACGGTATGAACGAAAGCTTTTTCCAACAATAGCTTGTTTGATGATTGTATGTACATTGTTTACAGCCTGTAATACTCACTTCCCAAGATAGCGGTTTTTGTCGCCATCTCTCAGTTCTAGTGCCTCATGAATCCCGGTAGAGGCGCCACTTGGGACGATCGCTTGTCCATGACTATGTTCTAAAAATACTTCTACTTCAATTGTTGGATTTCCTCTTGAATCTAATACTTCACGGGCAATAATATCGGTAATTGTGTACATATATGGTAGTAAAAAATAAAGGAAGCTCTGAAAAACTATCAGTAGCTACAAAAATCAAGATTTTTTAGATAAAATTTGTAAAACAATTTTGAGTTTAGCCTTTGCTAAGCGATGAATTTTTGAACAAATTTTAGCAAAAAAGATTATTTTTTAGCAGATGCTAGTTTTTCAGAGCTTCCTTAACGACAAGATACTATAAAAATTGTCGTTTATTGCAAGAGAGATTGTTTACAAAAGTTAGATAATTATCTTTTTTTATTGTAGGTATCGTTTGAGATAATTACAGCGGGCCTGAGTTTATAGTTTAATACATCAGATTCAGTAATCTACAAAAGTAGAAATTTACTAGTGTGTTTCAATAAAAAGCCAGATAACTATAACTTTCTAAATCTACAAAAGTAGAAATTTACTAGTGTGTTTCAATTGTAATTACAGAAGTAGCAACAACAGCATCTACAAAAGTAGAAATTTACTAGTGTGTTTCAATCATTTGTGTTTCAATCTTTTGTGCTGATCTACAAAAGTAGAAATTTACTAGTGTGTTTCAATTAAAAATCCTAAGTGCTGGTTTAGTTAATCTACAAAAGTAGAAATTTACTAGTGTGTTTCAATGTTACTTGGGTATACATCAGTTGTTTATCTACAAAAGTAGAAATTTACTAGTGTGTTTCAATTATATTTGCGATACTAATCATTGACAAAATCTACAAAAGTAGAAATTTACTAGTGTGTTTCAATAGAAAAAAAAGTTCTCAAAAAATACCATCTACAAAAGTAGAAATTTACTAGTGTGTTTCAATCTGATTATTATTTCAGCTATATCTCACTTATCTACAAAAGTAGAAATTTACTAGTGTGTTTCAATACTGATATTTTATAAGAAAGTAACTTCATCTACAAAAGTAGAAATTTACTAGTGTGTTTCAATATTTTATTTCATAAACTAGGCAGTATATCTACAAAAGTAGAAATTTACTAGTGTGTTTCAATAGCTCATATCTCTCAGAATGAAGTGATATCTACAAAAGTAGAAATTTACTAGTGTGTTTCAATCGTGATAGTCATTTATGGTTTCATGATATCTACAAAAGTAGAAATTTACTAGTGTGTTTCAATAATAAAATGTAAATGTAGTTGTTGTATAATCTACAAAAGTAGAAATTTACTAGTGTGTTTCAATAGGTATCTTTTTTAGTAGTCAATTTTGTATCTACAAAAGTAGAAATTTACTAGTGTGTTTCAATTGAGGTATCTAGGAAGCAAAAGAACAATCTACAAAAGTAGAAATTTACTAGTGTGTTTCAATATTGGGATTGTCGTAACTGCGCACTACAATCTACAAAAGTAGAAATTTACTAGTGTGTTTCAATTTCTTTGTATTCTACCAATGCCAATATATCTACAAAAGTAGAAATTTACTAGTGTGTTTCAATTTGAATCTCTGTATATCATCAACTCAAGAATCTACAAAAGTAGAAATTTACTAGTGTGTTTCAATAGGATTTACTGTTAAGGTAAAATTTAGATCTACAAAAGTAGAAATTTACTAGTGTGTTTCAATTTTTAAGATGACAAGGGTGCTTCACTCAGATCTACAAAAGTAGAAATTTACTAGTGTGTTTCAATCGAACACCTTACATTTAAGGTACGATTTATCTACAAAAGTAGAAATTTACTAGTGTGTTTCAATACACTTTCTCTATCAGGAGGGGCAAGTAATCTACAAAAGTAGAAATTTACTAGTGTGTTTCAATATTTTATATTCAAGATTTATTATGATATTATCTACAAAAGTAGAAATTTACTAGTGTGTTTCAATAGCTATAAGTGTACTTCAGCTCCCTGCATCTACAAAAGTAGAAATTTACTAGTGTGTTTCAATAGAGATAGCCCAGGAGGAGGACAGCACATCTACAAAAGTAGAAATTTACTAGTGTGTTTCAATGTCTGAAGGGGGCAAAAACAAACTTCCATCTACAAAAGTAGAAATTTACTAGTGTGTTTCAATAAGATACCATGGCAAATTCGATAATTCCAATCTACAAAAGTAGAAATTTACTAGTGTGTTTCAATATAACAAAGAAAAAAAGCCAGATAAAATATCTACAAAAGTAGAAATTTACTAGTGTGTTTCAATGAGGCGAAAGCAGGATCTGGATTATTATCTACAAAAGTAGAAATTTACTAGTGTGTTTCAATGTTTGTAACTTGTCCCAGTCTCGCCATATCTACAAAAGTAGAAATTTACTAGTGTGTTTCAATGATTTACTTCTAATTCACTTTTTCAAAATCTACAAAAGTAGAAATTTACTAGTGTGTTTCAATAGTAGGAATATTGAGGAACAGTACAAATCTACAAAAGTAGAAATTTACTAGTGTGTTTCAATGAATTCACGGCTGATACTAAGGACTTATCTACAAAAGTAGAAATTTACTAGTGTGTTTCAATGATACCTCAATATCTTTCTTGGATATGCATCTACAAAAGTAGAAATTTACTAGTGTGTTTCAATATTGCTAGAGTTATTCCTCCAACTATTAATCTACAAAAGTAGAAATTTACTAGTGTGTTTCAATTAGAGCTAGTCATATTATATACTCTTTATCTACAAAAGTAGAAATTTACTAGTGTGTTTCAATTTTGCTATGTGATACATAAGAGATTGGCATCTACAAAAGTAGAAATTTACTAGTGTGTTTCAATGGCGGATTTGGCAAGTATATGCTGAAAAGATGCAAATAACCTTTCAAAGAGAGAGTTATGACTTTGGCATATATTTGCCATCCAAAAAATATTAAGACCTTGGTTTACAAACATGGTAAAACACAACAGTGGAACTTCCACTTTTCACGAATGTTAAGGGGCAACGTATGGTATCTTTTCTTTAGTATATAGTTTTAGCCCGAAAATCAAATTTTGCTTTATAAAAACAGAAGCTCTTCTTCTTCCATTGCGGGTTGTCCGTAACGAAGCACTTTGTCATTTTGAGCATTTGAAATGGGAATAATTAAGATACTATCCGCACCAGTAAAACGTGGAGCAAAGTGAGACTCTATTTCTTGTATGAGGATTCAGAGAATGCGTTCTGAGTTTTTTACTTCAAACACACTATACTGAATTCTTCTTCAGAATTTTTTTAGAAGTTTTCAGAACTTGGTTCTGGTCTTGTTGTGATGGATATCATAACTGACGATAAGCATAGAGTAAAATGTTAATTTTTAAAAGTTAAAAATATTTTTGATTTTTTAGCAGATTTCAAATTCTGGGAAGTGCTCTCTCCCCTTTATGACGTACTTGTAATAATTTTTTGTAAAGTAAAACATCTCTTTTTTATAACTCATAATGGCTTCAAGAAATATACGAGAATACTTTTTTGAATGTTCCCAGGGGAGCATATAGTGCCCGTTTTGGAATTTAAAATCTTTTCGATTGATTTGTTTTAGGTTATAGGCTTTCAGAAGAGTCTTATCGATGATACAGCGAAATGGTTCCATAATATCGAGTGCGAGAGACTTTCTTTGATACCAAGTACGATGGTAGACGCCATAATAGTTATCGAAGCCATAGAGTCGAAGAAGCGCTTCGATAAAGTGAAAGAGATAGGTGTAACCGATATCAAGGAGTAAGTTTTGAATATCTCGCTTCGTTCTTGGTTCACGACGTTGCCAGCCAATTGACTGGAAATATGTTTGAAAAAATATCTTTGATATATTTCCTTCGTATCCAAGGAGACTCTCATAGCTCGGGGCATCGTCAATTTGCATCAAAATTGTTTGTGCTTGAGAAATACTCTTTTTAAGATCTTCGTTTTTGTCTCGTGTATTTTTGAGGAGTTTTAGTTGATTTCTGGTTTTGAGATGCACGATGTGTTTTGCAATCTCTAGCATTTCCCCCTCAGTTGCTTCATATTGTTTTTTTCTGAGAATGACATTTCCTTCCGTGTGATTTCCGATAACCAGATATGGGAGGAGATTTCTCTTGAGCATAATTAACGTGATGCCAAACTCTTGAAATTTTCTTATAAGGACGCTCGTAATCGTCGTTTCACCGATGAGAAATATAGCAAATATTTTGTAGAGGCTGACTTTTGTTTTGATATGATCCCCATCTTTAATGAGAAGGTTTTCATTTTCAAAACTAATGTTTTTCGTATCAAAACTTTCGATAAACAGGACTTGTTTTTCATCGAAATCTGGAAATTGGAGCATAATATAGGTGTTAAATGATAAGTGTTATAGTCTTCTATTCAAATAGTTGTAGTTGTGGATAAATTTCTCCAATAAAATAATCACAAAGTTCTCGATAAATACATCGAAGACACTTTTTCGGGTTTTGTTTCCTGTGTTGCTCTAAGAGATTAAATTTTCGATATCTTTCCAAAAAGGCTTCAAATTTCAAGATATCATCAGTACTTGGCTTGTAAATGCGGTATTTCTTATTGTCTTTCATACTATAAAATGCTAACTTCTCAACATGATATCCCATTTCTTGTAGGCAAAACATTTGTCCCCGGAGTTGATATTTATATCCGAGGTAGATCTTTGCTGTTTGTTTCGTGTCGGTATGAATTTGATTTTTTCGTTCTACCAGTTCTCCTGTACGAGTATCAAAGGTATCAATTTTCCCAGCGATACCATAATGATCAGAATATACTTCCATACCTTGAAGGATATATTTACTGGTAGAATAGTTTTGTGTATCTACCGATTCATGCGCAATAGTTCCTGCGATTTGTACTTCATCTTGATAGGTTTTCTTCTCGTAGTTATCATACAGTCCATGATAATAGATAGATTTTGGACAAAAGATAAAATCATTGAGAGTTGAGAGTTTGATATAGGATTCCATAGTCTCCAGGGTATAAAAAAATATGCTCGTGTTATTGTAGCATATTTTTAGGAGTTTTTGAATTAATAGAGCTTTTGTCTGTGAAGAGTTCTAAAAACAATAGCTTTCATCTAAGTTTTGAAATACCTTACTTCCCTTTCTTGCCATTTCTGTAGTAGTCGTGAATTGTATAATTATATGATTTTATGGGAGTTTTACCAAGGGTTATTGAGAGTATTTATCTATAAATATCTCCTCTACTATCAGCATCATAAAAATATATCAAAATTTCCTGTTCTCTTACCTCATACAGGAATCTATATTTTCCTATTCTGAGTCTGTAATGATGTTTCTTTCCAGTAAGAGATTTTATATCCAAGGTATTTTGAAATGGATTTGATGCTATAACTTGAAGTTTTCTATAAAATATCCTTGTAATGTCATCATGTTTTGCGAGAAACTTTTTTACGTCTTTATGTAATGCAAAGTAATATTTCATTAATTTTTAATAAGATGTATAAAGTCTTCCTCTGTTTTTATGTTTTCTAAATCTACTGGTATCGTTTTTTTATCTTTTAAATCTTTTTGCGCTTGAAGCCAGGCTTTGTGATTTGCGGGTGTATACTGTAGATCCCAATCATCTGGGATTTCATTGTTTGTGATTGGATTTACTTCAAAAATAGGCTTTGAATGAGATAGAACGATATACTTGATGTTTTCTTTTTGAGCTTTTTTCCAAAGGGTGGAGATGTTTTTTCTATATTCGTTGAGACTAATAAGTTGAGAAGTCATAAAAGTACAGATTTATGTGTTAAATTATGTACACAATTATGTTAATATTTTTTATGTTTTTGTCAAAGAAATTCCAATGTTTGCTAATTATTTAGTCCAATTTTCAATTTTCACTCAATCTATCTTATTAAAAAATTATCCCAGTCACTTTCACTAATAAATAAATTTGGTTTTTCAGGATTTGCTTGAATATTTTCTAAAAGAATAATCCCTTTTCTTGCAATATTATAAGCTCAATTTGCATCTCCATTAAATTCTTTTTTTTGAAATCAGGATTCAGAATGATAGTGACAAGCAGGACAAGAAACTATATCTTTATTATTTTTTGAATCAGAATTTCTAATTTGATTTATAAGTTTAAAACTAAACATTAAAGAATTTAAAAATTTAGAATCTAAATCTTTTTCTTCTAACTGTTTATTTATATCAGAATTTAAATCAAAATCTTTAAAAAGTTCTAATAAATTTTTATGTATATCAACCTCAAAGTTTTGTTCTTTTTTTCTATCATACTTGATTCTTTTCACATTTGAGAAAATAGTAAATTCTTTTCTAGAGCTTCATTTCTTTTTATCATCTCAGTAAAAATATGTAAAAGAAAATTTTTCAGAGTCAAAATTTATTTTGATATCTTTTAAAAAGTTCAAAATACTTTGTTTTGTTAAATTAGTAGGAAATTTTAAAGTTTTTCTCCATCCACAAACAGGACAAGTTGTTGAAGTATAAGCTGGATTTGTATAAAATATTATTCCAGATTGTTTATAGTTTCAAATATCAGCATAATCATTAACTTTTCATACTAATTGAATTCAATGCAAATATCATCAAATCTCTTCATCTTTTTTATCTTTAAATGTAAGATAATTTAATTTTTTAGCTAAAGCAAGTTCAAGTTTTTGATACACTTGTTTCTCTATCTTTTGTCTTCATCTTTTAAATCAAGAATTCAAATCTTCAAAAACTATTATAGCATTGTGTTTCACAATTAAATCAGCAAGTTTATTAACAACTCCTGAAATATATCAATTTTTTAATTCTTTTATATTTTCTATTTCTCACCAAGAAAGTCTTCAATCAACTCTTGATTTTTGTTTTTTTTCTAATAATTCTAAATAATCTACTCAATTTATTTTATTTAAAGTATCAGTTTCTATTATTTTTCAATTTTTATCAATAATAGAATAATAAGCCAAGTGTTTTTCTCATCTGTCAATTCAAATAATTTTTATATCTTTATTTTTATTGATATAATTTTCGTTTATAAATGAATTAAATTTATACATATCTCAAGCATTTGCATTGAGAGTAATTGAAATATGAAATAAAATTTTATCTTCTGAATATCTTCTATTTTCTAAAACTTCCTTTTTTTCTCCTGTTTCTTTATTTATATAAAATATCTTTTTTCAATTTTTATTTTCTCTTTGTTTTAACTTTTCTGTTTTATCCCTAAAAAATATTTCAGCTCATCAGCTTAGCTTTATTTTTAAATTTTCTAGATTTTTCTCATCAAAAAGAAGTTTAAAGTATCTTGTATGAATATTCTCTTTACTTCACTCTTTTTTTGCTTCTGAGAAATCTTTATTATAAATTTGAAATAAATAAAAATTTCAGTTTTCTACTTGGTTATGAATAAAATCAGAAGAAATTTTTATAAAGTCTAAATTATACATTTTTCTTTCTATATCATCATAAAAGCTACCCAAATCATCATAATTTTTATGTTGAATTTCTTTTAAATCATAAATTTCTCAATATAAAAATATAACTGCATTTTGATAATATTTTATAAGCTTTTTTAACTTAATAATATCAAATTTTTCTCACTTTTCTTTTGATTTTTGAAAATTATCAAACTCCCTTTTAATTTCTGATATTTCTTCATTGTATCAAAAATTATTTTTATATTTTTCGATATATTTTTCTAAATCTTTTCGGTTTAACCTTTCAAGTTTTTTTGCTAAAGGGAACGTTAATCTCGGGAGTTGTCTATAAACATTATTTAATTGTTTATATTCCATTTTCTCATAAAAGTTTTCTTCATTTTGATATCTATAATCAGAAAAGATAGAGTGAAATCCCTTTTTTAAAATTCATAAAAAATACTTATTATCTTTTTTCAAAATAATTCAAAATCTTTCTTTTTCTTTATCTTTATCCCAACCAGTTAAAAATTGAGAGTTATCAAAATTTAGTTTAAATTTATCAGTTTTTATATCTTTTTTTGATAAATAATTTCTCACTAAGTTGTAATTTTTCCAAATCTCAAAATTTATAAAATTATTATCATATCCATTATAAAAATTTCAATCTTTTTCATATTCTTCTAATTTCTTCTTATTCTTTACAATATTAAAATATTTTATAATACTATAAAAGCTCATGACTGAATCCATAAAGTTTTTAATATCTTTGATGTGTTTCTCTTCTTTTTTAAAATTCTCTAAATTAATATTTTCAAAATTCCATACATTTTTATTTATCTCAGAGATATTATTTTTAAGCTCATATTTAAAAATACTTACAAAGTTTTCATAATTATTTTTATCTTTAAAAGAAATATTTTCTTTATAGTATTTTTCTTTGAAAATGTCATTCTCTTCTAAAGCTTCTAAAGAATCTTTTATTTCTAAAAAACTTATAAAATCTTTTTTACTTCCTCATAAATATCATTTCAAGCTATCCCAATTTTCAAAAAACTTGCTTGAAATAGTATTTATTCAAACTCTTGAAATATAAATATTTTCTAGGGCATATTCCGTATTTTTATCAAAGAATTTTGTAAATAAATCGTCAAAAATATTTACTTTTTCTAGACTTATTTTTTTAGACTTTTCTAAAATTTCAAAAAGTTCCTTATTATCTTCAATTGCAATTATAAAGTCTTTTTTTTCAGTCTTACTTAAAATTTGTTTATAGAGTAAATCAAATTTTGGGAATTTCTTATCCTTTGAATTATTGTGTTTTTCTTGTTGCTTATATAAATTTATCTTCTCATTGATTCAAGATACTTTATTTCAATTGTTTTCAGAAAATCATCAAATTATTTTGTTATAATTATCAATTCATTTCTGAAGTAAACAAGAATTATAAAAATCTAAATTAAAAATTTCTTTTTCAGTTTCACTAAAATTATCTTTTATCCAAGATTCATTTTCTTTATAAAAAGAAGTATATTTTTCTAAGTTTTCTATAAATGTAATTAAGTTTTCATCAATTGCTCTTGTTGAGATTGCTCAAGCTCTTCAATCTTCTGCATAAAAATTTTTTCTTGATTCATTAAAATTTGAGAAATAAGTAAAAAATCTATCAAATTTATCTATAACTTCAGATTTATCAGGATGTAGTTGTTTTAATAATTCTAAAACTTCTTTTTCAGTTAAAAATCAGATTCATCATTTTTTTAAAAAATCATATTTCTTTAACCAAGAATTTCATTCATTTTCAAAAAAACTTACAAGTTCTTTTCTTATTTGCTTTGCTATTTTTTCTAGTGCAGAAGTATTTATATTATTTTTAGAGTCATTTTTATATTCAATATAACAGTTATAAAAATCATCTAAATTTCATAAAATTACGTTTTCTAAACTTTTTTCTACAAAAAGTATATGTAAATCATCAAGTAAATCTTTTATTAGATGATAATTCTCTTCTAT
The DNA here is from genome assembly GCA_023898505.1 of Candidatus Peribacteria bacterium. Lineage (GTDB taxonomy): Bacteria > Patescibacteriota > Gracilibacteria > BD1-5 > UBA6164 > HK-STAS-PATE-10. Next base: position 132,516 of record CP060226.1, read on the forward strand.
TTCTCTATCTTTTTGTATGACTCAATCATTTTTCAAATTATCTAATGTGTTATAAACTGGTTTCAACTCAAACCTTAAAGTTTTACTTAATTCATACAAATTCGTAAAATCTCAAAAACTTCCTGGTGATGACATGGTTTCTTCCACGTTAAAAAATATAATAGCTTCACTATATCCTCCTAACATTAACACAGTATTAATTTCTTAAACTGTCATCAAAATAATTGCTCCAATGAAAAAGGTAATGATATCATGAAGGATATTGATGTGAAAGAGTTTGAGATTTTTCATCTCAAACAGGCTGTTTATAAAGGCAACAGCATGAATAAAAAAGAGAACAATAAGTGTGTAGTATATGGCTTCCACGATGGTATGAACACGGAGTTGATAAAAAAGAAAACTTAAAAATGAAAAGATGAGAAAGTTAAGAAAAAAAGTAGTTATGAGGGTTGTTTTCATCCCTATTTTTTGTCCTTCTACTTTTTCTTTTTTGAGTCCTACGGCTTCAATCCAGTAGGCTCCCATAACTTTGGGACTATAGTAGATCATCGAGATAACAAAACTTGAAATACTGGCAATGAGTGCTCCAAGGATATTGATACTTTCCATATACTGTTGGTGTTAAAAAATATTTCTTCAAATTATACGAGAAATCTCCAATATACAAAGCTAATTTTTTTGAGTCTTTGGAGGATTTGTGTTATAATTTCATAAATTATATGTAAGATTTCTTTGTATATGGCTGGAACTCAGGAAGAAGTATTTATCTCGGTTGGCGAAGGACTCGATGATACTCGTAAAAAGAACCTCCACATTACGGTGGGGCTTCTCAACTTTACGTGGATGTTGTTTCACTTTACGGTGATATTTTTCTTCACATTTCGTTTGGAATCTTTGGCTTTGGTTGGTGCCTTTTTAGGACTTGGGAACTTTTTCGCCTTTTTGCTTGATGTACCTTTAGGAGTGCTACAAAGTTATATCAAATCCAAGACATTTTATATTCTTGGGGCAATCTCTCAAGGAGTAGCACTTTTGATATTTATCAACTTTATCTATGAATTTAATGGTGATATCGTAGACTCTGTAGCTGGTGGAAATGGAGTACTAGATACCCTATTAAGTCTCTTTTTAAAGGATTTTTTAAACATTGTATTACTTCTGGTAGCTTCCCTATGTTATGGTTTTACTAAGGAAATAAATGAGATTACGACGATTTCATATGTTCTCAATAAAGCAAATCCTTCTCAGTATCGTGAGATTATTTCAAGAAATAATTTGTTTACTGGTATTGGGGCATTTCTTGGGCTTATGACTTCAGGACTTATCTTGTCATTTACTCCTGAATTGATCATATTTTCTATGCTGTTTGTCATTGGGAGTATCATCTATGTTATGTTTAAGCTTTTTGATAACGCAAGCTATACGGTAACAAAAAAAGATCTGGATAAGTTTAAAGTCTACTTCCAAAAAGATGGACTTGGAAAAGTAAAAGATTCCCTTGTGGAGACGATTTCAAATATCGATATCAAGGCTCGTGTTGGAGATGCGAAATATATCTTTATGCGCCCCGTTGTAAAAACAGAGAAGAAAATTCAGCTTTCTGAGCTTATTGTACAGACAAAAGATAGTTTTTTAAGTATTCGTAGTACTCTAAAATATGCACTTTCAAATTATTTGCTCGTGTATTGGGCGCTTATTATGGTGCTGACGTTTGGTTTTTGGGATACTTTTGCTTCCACCTTTCTCATAGATTTTCTAGATGAAGTAGCTAAGGGCTATAGTTACCTGCTTCTTTGAGTGATTGCAATCCCTGCCTTTTGACTTCAAGATGTATTTGGAAAACTTGCAGACAAGTTTGGTACCTATACGATGGCAAATATTGGACTGGTTATCTCTGGTGTTTCGTTGTTTCTTATGGCGATATTTTGATGAGGACATAACTTTCTTATCGTGATGGGTTTGGCGCTCCTCAATAGTACGGGATATGCTATCTGTATGAGTTTATCTGTTGCTACCTTTTTAGAGTCATATAACCGTGCATATGCAGACAATCTTAAACTTGATGAAGTGGATGCAAATGTCTCTGCTGCGCCGATAAAAATCCTGCAAAATCTTGCAAATGTTATTGGACTAACTCTTGGTGGATTTATCCTTGGAATCTTTGGTTATATTGGTTTTTTCTTCCTATTTGGTGGTATGATTATCGGGATTGCTGTTTGGTCACTTAAAAATAAATCAAAGATTATGTCAGCTCCCGCGGTAGCAAAAAGTGAGTTTGAGGACTAGTAAAATGCAGTATCATTATTGTCATTCTCAACTTGCGTTTCCCGAGAACTCGTTGAATTCAGAATCTTTTTTATATATCCTTTTTTGTATTTTTTCTTAGAATGGTACTATGATAGAGAGATATATTCCTGAATAGCTTCCTTAAACTTTTCTCACTTTTCTTCATAGTTTTTCCAGAGAGAATAACTTGGGCTCGCACATGATAGGAGGCAGATGCTTCCTTTTTTTGTATGTGTAAAAGCAAAGTCTACCGCTTCTTGCATAGAGGAGGTTTCGAGGATAGACCATCTCTGATTCCTCTCCTTGTTCAGGAGGGAAAGGATTTTTGCCCCACTTTCAGGAAAAAGGACGATATTGTGGATGTGATTGGTTATAAGTACCTGTATAAGTTCTGTAAAATCATAGCCCCTATCTGTTCCTCAGAGAAAGATAGTATCCACACGAGAACCATAGGTTTTTAGTGCTTCTATTGTGCTTTCTGGTGTCGTCGAGATAGCATCATCGATAAAGGTAATCTCATCATAGGTTCCGATGTTTTGGAGGCGATGTGGAAGAGGCTGAAAAGTACTTACTGCTGCACGAAATACCTCTTCGGGGATACCGATAATTTCAGCTATTTTTGCAACAATTTGGATGTTGTGCTGATTGTGTTCTCCTGGCAAGAGGCTCTCATAGTGGGCATCACTCTGAACATCTGGTCAGAAAATAGTATGAGTACTTTGTTTGAGGATGTTTTTCTTGGCTTTAGTATACTGTTCAAAACTATTTCCGTGCCAATTGAGATGATCTGGATAGATATTTATCAGTACCCCGATATAGCAGGGTGGTTCAAAATTTTCGAGCATATAGCTTGAGAGTTCATACACAACGAAATCATAGTTACTGCATCATTCCGTACCTGATACGGAATCATAATTTGTATTTCTATCTTTTCATGATTCTGAATCCAGTTCAGAATGACAGCTTAGTATATCAACTTCATCAAGAACTGGGGTTCAGATATTTCCTACAAGCTTACTCGTGTATCCTGCTTTTTGTATGACTTCATGGGTGAGAGAGGTCGTGGTACTCTTCCCTTTTGTCCCGGTGATACCGATAACTTTTCCCAAGTAGTTTGCAAAAAATATCTCTGTTTGAGAAGTAAGTTTTTCTCTATAGAGTGCTATCTTTTCATGATAGGGAGAGATGCCCGGAGTTTTGATGATGATGTCATAGGCTCCTAAATTATCAAGGTAGTTTTCTCAGCCGATTATTTGTAATGCAGAGAAATACTGTCATCCCGTACTTGATACGGGATCATTATTTAAGTTTCTACATTTTCACGATTGTGAAATAGATATATTTTTTAGAGATGATCCTGCCTTCGCAGGAATGACGGAAGCTCAGATTATTTTTATTTTTGGATGTATACTAGCGTTTGTCATTCCGATCTCGAGCTCTTGGGAAGGAATCTCTTTGTTTTGGTATAAGGGATCTTTCGACTCATTTCATTCACTCAAAATGACATTGTTTTCTTTCAGGGTAGTATGTACCTCTTCTGTGAGATTTGGATTACTATCTAAGATAGCGATATCTGTGACTCAAAGTCACAACAAAAAACGAAGTGTACTCTTCCCTTCTCTTCCAAAACCAAGAATTGCAATGGACTTTCCTGTTAATTCTTGTAGTTTCATAACTCATGTTTAGGGAGTCCAAATATCCTCTGCCAGAGAGTCTTTTTTGAGGATTTGTAAATATCCACATAGATGTGTTGGGCGGGGTATTGTATAAGCTCTTTTGTTTCTACGATATAAGCAGAAAGAGCTTTTCCATAACAACATCCACTATCCAGTCCGATAGTTTTCTTGCGTATACGGATACCATCAATAGCCCAGTGACCATAAAATATCTTTTTCTTTCCAGTATAGGAGTTATACCAAGGAGTATTGTTCCATTCTCGGATACGAGTGATCTCGTCGACGGAGTGTTCGGATAATTTCTTATCTGGTATCACTCCTGCATGAAGGACGATAAAGTCATCTGTTTCACGGTAGAGTGGAAGCTTCTTTAGGTAGGAGATGTATTTTTCTTTCCCTTCTGTTATGATTTTATTCTGTAGTTTCTGAAAATCCTTGTGTTCAGTATCTTTTTCTCCATCAAGCCAGCGAAGGAAATTGACTTCATGGTTTCCAAGTACGGGGAGAAATTGCTGGCGATGTTTGTAGATATACTTGAGAACTTCAAATGATTTTGGTCATTTATTGATCATATCTCCCACAAGATAGACTGTATCTTCTTTTTGTAGATCTATCTTTTTCAGTAGGGCTTCAAATTCATCAAAACATCCCTGGATATCGCCAATGATAATAGTTCTTGCTTTGCTTTTTACTTGTTTCATCTTCTCTGTATCAGGATATAAAGCGTGGTGGTTATAGCTATAAATATAGCCAGTGCAATAATAGATTCTTTCGAGTATTGTTGTATGAGTCCACTATTTTCTCCTGCGATATATCCGATAAGCATAAGTATGAGATTCCAGATACCAGCACCAAGTCATGTATAGAAAAGAAACTTTGCAAAATTCATCTTAAATACTCCAGCAGGAATACTGATAAGCTGTCGTATAGCCGGGATAAAACGACCAAGAAGTGTGGTAATTGCTCCGTGCTTTTGAAAGTATGTTTCTGCTTGTGTATAGTGTTTATCGGTGAGAAATATATACTTCCCATACTTTTGTATGAGAGTATGAATAATGGGACCTCAAAGTCTCATCCCCAGGTAATAGTTGATACTCGCACCCAAAAGAGCTCAAAGAATTCCAAAGAAAAGCGCGATTGAAAACTGCATTTCTCAGATACTGGCAAGATATCCTGCTGGGATCATGGCTACTTCACTTGGGAACGGAAAAAAAGATGATTCAATCGTCATCATCACAAAGATGCCGATATATCCCAGGTCTCAAACGGTGGTTACTATCCAATTGATGATTTCATGCAACACGGGGCTTCTTATTGAGGAGTAAATATATGAAAGTATTGTAGTGAGAATACAAAAAAAATCTAATCGAAGATTAGATTTTTTGAGGGTATATTGTATATATCCGAGATGGTGTATCTGTTCAATTATCTTCGGTAGACCATTCTACTATATATTTCTTTCACTCCAAAGAAATTGTAAACTTGGTAGGATTTATATTTGTACCTGGTCATTCAGTAGGAGAGTACATAGATATTACTTCCTCTAAATCCGATGATTCTAATACTTCTAATTCAGTACTTTGATATACTGTTAGAGTTCACCTTTTTGTATACAATTTCGGACTAATGGATATTATAATTTCTTCTTCCTCTTCGTGTATAATAATGTGATATTGATTCTCTCATAATGATATATCTTGTTCCTTTAAATCCATGTTGATATTCTCTATTTTTATGTCTCCTACAGTGATGTTTGATGAGTTAGATATATTAAAATTAATCCTCTTTGCAACATGAATCTGATTATTTCCCGCTTGTGTATATGTGTGTATCAAGAAAAAACTTCCATTTCTTGTGCGTATCAGAGATTTAGCAGGCTTTTCTGAAGAGTTACCGAAGTCGCTATGAGCTTTTCCTTTAAAAATCTCTAAAACATCATTTAAGCAATTTTCTCCACTAGATCATGTGCAAATTGTATCAGCACCGTGTACGACATAGGGTCATGCATGAATTGCTCTATATCAACTCATATAAAAAAATTATATATATAAGTTGATATTATCATATCATCTTTAATTAAGCAAAATAACCATCAAATTCTTCTTTACTAATCTCCTCTTTTGCAAGTAAATCAGTAGCGATTTGTTCGTGAAGTTTTTTGTTTTTGGTGATAAGCTTGATAGCGAGTGCATACGCAGCATTGAGTATCTCGGTAACTTTTGCATCAATCTTTTTCATCGTTTCATCAGAGAAGCTGGATTTCTCTTCGCTCACTCCGAGATGATTCCCACTCACTCTCTCTCCAGCGTAGTTTTCTCTACCGATGTCCTCATACATCCCATAGCGCATCACCATTTCTCTGGCGATATGCGTTGCTTTTTCTATGTCATTACTAGCTCCAGTCGTAATAAAGTCCTTTCCAAAGAATACTTCTTCAGCAGCCCTACCTCCATAGAGAGTAGCGAGTTCATCGAGGTATTTTGCTTTTGAGGTGAGGAGTCTATCTCTTTCTGGGAGGAACCAAGTAACTCCGAGGGCTCCACCACGAGAGATGATACTGACTTTATGTACGGGATCAGTATTTGGTAAGAGTTTTCCGACGAGCGCATGTCCCACTTCATGGTAGGCGGTGATTTTCTTTTCTTCTTCATTCATGATGAGAGATTTTTTTCTGAGTCCCATAACAAGACGCTCAAATGCTTCACTGATACGTTTTTGAGAGACTATTTTTTCATCATATCTCGCGCTGATAATCGCGGCTTCATTCATCAGGTTTCCAAGATCAGCTCCAGAAAATCCAACCGTAGAGCTCGCAAGTGAGTGGAAGTCAACGTCCGATTCTACTTTTTTGTTACGAGCATGTATCTGGAGTATCTCTTCCCTATCTTGGAGGTTTGGGAGATTTACGGTGATTTTTCTATCAAATCTTCCTGGTCTTAAAAGAGCTTTATCCAGGACATCTGCTCTGTTTGTTGCCCCCATAACGATAACATTGGTATCGTTATCAAAGCCATCCATCTCTGTCAAAATTTGATTGAGTGTTTGTTCACGTTCATCGTGACCACCACCGAGTCCTGGACCACGTTTTTTCCCAATTGCATCGATTTCATCGATAAAGATGATAGCAGGAGCAATTTTTTTAGCATTACTAAAAAGATCACGAACCCTACTGGCGCCAACTCCGACAAACATCTCTACAAACTCTGATCCACTGATAGAGAGAAAAGGTACGTCGCTCTCTCCCGCTACAGCGCGAGCGAGGAGGGTCTTACCTGTTCATGGAGGACCAACGAGGAGTATTCCTCTTGGGATTTTTGCTCCGATATCTTTAAACTTTTTTGGATTCTTCAGAAACTGTACCACTTCAGCAAGCTCTTCTTTTTCTTCATCGGCTCCCGCTACATCTTTGAAAAGAACCTTGTCTTTGTCTTTGTCATAGAGTCTGGCACGAGATTTTCCAAATGTCATGGCATTGTTTGCCATCCCCCCCATACGTCCGATAAGGATAATGGCAATGATGAAAAAGAGTACAAAAGCGATAATAGTAGGAAGCATATCTGACCAGAACTCGGAAGAAGTATTGTCTTTTACAAGTACGTTGGTTGCAATTTCAGGGTGCTTGAGTCCAAGATCTGTAAGAGAATCATTTTTTGGAAGGATGACGATATCTCTACGGGTTTTTGTAACTCCAGCCTCACTTACTTCGCTTCCCGACCAGGTAGCAATTGCTTTATTTCCGTCTATGAGGACTTCTGAGTAGCTCCCACTAAGAAACCTATTTTCGAGAGTATTGAGGGCGATTTCTTCGTCTGAAAACTGTGCAGTATTACGGATTTGAGGAGCAATAAGCGCAATAATAAGGGCGATGATAAACAGAATAGCAAAAGGTTTTGTCCCCTTTCCTTTCGGGATTTTTGGTGTTTTTATGTTCGTTTTCGGTATTTTTCTCACGTTTTTCAGTTTTTAGTAAATATAAAGCGTTTCAATATTATAAAATTCACCTCGTTTTGCAAAAGAGAAGCATTGTTAGGTATTGACAAATTACTCTGTATAAATATAGTAATATTAATTAAATGTTAATTTTATAATGTGAATTGTAGTAATCTTGAATGATTGTTGCAGTCTTCTCCTTGAAATAGGTGGATTCAAGTTGACTTTCCTTGAGAAGTATGTCATATTTTAGCGCATCATTTTAGTGCTACTATTTATAATATTGCTAAAAGTATTAAGGAGCAAGAATGATTGAGTGAGATTGATGATGAATTAAATGTATGACCTAATTTCTCATCAATCGATGTACATTCTTCGTCTCTTGTAGTTAATATTTCAGATTGAATTATTCTTCCAAACTCTATAGCTCCAATAGTTGAAGCTATGGTTTTTTATGCAAACACTTTTAATCCTGGTATTATAAAAAACATTAATGGCACCCTTGAAAGTATGGAACTAAGACGAGATATGGATATAAGTGAAATTTTACGAACTCTTGTAGATAATGAATATACTGCAATAGCTGATGAATGATATGTAGCAATTAAGTCAATTGATAACTTTATTTATTTATTGATGCCTGAATTAAAGGAAGATCTGTCAGTTAAAAATTGATTCCATAGATTAAGCTGGGTATTTTTGCGAAATATATGAGACGACGACAAAAATGATCTTTTGGGAAAAATTGATTTCTTTTTATGAGAAGGTATATCTGGGTTACTTTGAATTATAGAAGAGCTTAAGAAGATATCTTGATATTTACCATGTAATTTAAGGCGAGAGATAGAGAGCCTTCAGAGCAGTAATAATAAAGAAGTTGATATAATGGCAATATTTAGAGTATTTGTATCTATATATGTAGACGGTATTACAAAAGAAAAAGGTGGATTATACACAATATTATGAAATCTTCTTTCTTGATTATTACTTCTTATTTGATACTTGTCGACTAGGTCTTTAGATACTAAAATAGAGGAGTATAATAATCGAAATATCTCAGATGACGCCTTTATTAATGATATGGAGAAATATATCATGTTAATAATATATATTACTCGTAATGTATCACTATATCCAGATGATATAAAGGAAGTGCCACAGATGTACTTATGAAGATGGTATTCTAGCTGTCTTGGGTTTGATGTAAGTATAGATGAGATACAAAAATATGAAAGATCTCATGTGAAAAGAGTAATTGATATTCTAAAGGCTAAATCAAAAAAAATAATCCTAAAAATTGTTTTCTCAAAACCGAAATTATTTGTAGCAGATGACTGTATTCAAAAAGAAAGATTATTTGATTATCTTTGTACTGTTTGAGATGATGTACGTTTAGAAGAAATATATGAATATTTTAATAGCGATAAATATAAAAAAACCTTAAAAGAAGATGAGGTTATTGCTATACTTCAGAATGGTATTGATCAATCTGAATATATCTGCGATAGTTTGCTGGTTACGTGTGCTATAGGTTATATAAATATGTGAGTTGATGCTCATAAGATTAGAAAGGCTTCTGTCCAAGTGCTACAGTCACTTAAAATGATGAGACTTATGTCAGTAGCAGAAATAGAACATTTCTTGGATATAACATCATGAAAACCCGATAAGGTTTCTGATATAGCTCGAGGGAAATGAATTATAGAACAAATAGAATCGGATTTATTGTATTTACACCGTAGTAATACGGGTGTTTGAGAGTTATATGCTTTAGTAGATAAGGGGTATGTTTCTACAGATTCTACTGAGATACAAAAGCAAAAGGAAAGTATCTATCAGCAATACAATATTCCTGAAAAGATAAAGAAAAATAAACGCATTCTTAGCTCTAAGGATCCAAGAATATTTATGCCTGTATTGTGACATATATTTGATATTGTTGGTAAACACTTTTCTTGAGGATCTTGAAAAACTCATAGAGAGTGAATTATTACATATATTTTTCGACAAGATGAGGTGGCTATACTATTTTTATCCGATGTATTAGAAAGACTGCATTTTGTTAAGGGAGATACACTTACAACAGTGGTTGAGTGTTTGAATTTATGTGTAAGAAAAAGGTTATTTATTTCTGAAATTATTCGATGAAGAGATACATATACTTTATCAGAACTTAAAGAGCAACTTTCAGAAGAAGAAATATACTATAACAGAAGAGTTTGAGAGGTTTTTTGAGATGATTATGATATATGAACTGATAAGCAAAGAATTAGTCTTATATTAAAAATCTGAGAATTGTTAGACGATTCTGATAGAGAGGACTTTATTTTATATGTTACTCCTGATACTTCATTGCAATTTTTGATTAATATATATAGAGTGATAGTTATCTTAAAAAGATTTAATGCTGCTTATGGTGTTATTTCTGAACTATTAACAATGAACCTAGACGAATGAAGTATTTCAACCTTATATAAAAGGTTAAAATGAAGAAATGCAAATAATGTTAACGGTACAGATATGAGGCGCATGATATTAGGGTATTTAGATAATTGAGATGTGGGGAACTTTGCGTCACTTGATACGATTATAATGGTAAAACCAGATTTTCAGATAAGGGAAGATATTATGCTAGCAGAAGGTATCGAAAGAAATGATGTGGAGGAGTTAAATACCATAGCTGATGGCATCGATAGTATGATTTGAGAGATATTGGAACTCTTTCATCCTTCAAGAGTAAGTTCTACAAGGAATAATGATTTTGGTAAAGGAAGTGGTTCATTTACAAAGAGAGTGAATAGATATGTATTTTCTGTTTTATTACGTAAAACAGATGAATGAGCTATAGAATACCTTCACAGGATTAAACAGGTGAATTGGTCAGAATTATTGGAAATAGATCTAAGCGATATCCATGATTCCTCATTTTCATTAATTAAGATTATATTTTTGAAACATAAAAATACGTACGGATTATTTTATTCATTAACTCATTTTTGACAGATAATTGAATCTTTTGCCGCATCTTCTTGAAATGGAAGTAGGTCACAAAGTGTAAATCTTAGAGGGCTTTCAGGTTATTATGACAATGTTTTAGAGGGGGCGATGAAAAAAGTATCTCTTTTTAAAGATAATCACTAAAATTCTTTGCAAAAAACTCAAAGCCCATTAGTGTAGGTTCGTATTTATATAATGGTTGCTTTTGAAACACCTACAGATCAATATTAATAAGCTTGATTTTCAATGACAGGTTATTTTTAAGCAGTTTCGATATACGCTAAATTACGGGGATAGGGTTTCCATTGTCGGCCCAAATGGTGCTGGAAAAACCTCTCTTTTGAAGATACTCAGTGGTGAAGTACAACACTATGATGGAAGTATAGAAAATATAGGCAACCTGAGACTTGGCTATCTGAAACAAGTACATGTAGATGATCCAGAAAAGAAAGTTTCCGAGAAATTAAAAGAAGCTTTTCCAAAGATTATATCTATGGAAGCAGAGTTGCGTGAACTTGAAGAGGTGATGTGAACAGATACCGATAAAATTGATGCGTATACTTCCCTTCTTGAACAGTTTCAACATATCGGAGGCTATGACTATGAAAATAAAATCCATGGAGTAGCAAATGGTATTGGGATTCTGGATTTACTGGATAAAAAGATATCGGAGGTAAGTGGAGGGCAGCGTACGAAAATCGCCCTTGCAAAGGTGTTGTTGGAGTCTCCAGATATGCTCTTTTTGGATGAGCCGACAAATTTTATCGATATGCATTCAGTAGAGTGGCTGGAATCATATTTACAAAATAAGTGGGTGTGAGGCTATGTGATTGTCTCCCATGATCGTGAATTTCTTGATAAGACCACAACAAAGACGATTGAGATACAACCAGAAAGAGATATATCGGTGTACCACTTCTCGTATAGTCAGTATGTGGCAGAGCGTGAGCGCGAAGAAAAAAAGAAGATTGATGCTTGGGAGAGAGAGCAAGAATACATCAAAAAACAAGAGAATCTCATTAATCGTTTTCGTGCTGGTTCTAGGGCTGGGTGGGCAAAGTCTCGAGAGAAAATGCTTGATCGTATGGATCGAATTGATCCTCCGTATATTCCAAAGAAGCCAAGGTTTATGTTTGATGATAGTGTCGAGTGTCCAAATAAGGTTTTTACTTTTAAGGATGTGTTTATTGGCAGAAAAGATCCCCTCTTTTATATCTCAGAAGCTATACTGTATGGGAAACAACGAGTAGGAATCGTGGGAGAAAATGGAGTTGGAAAATCGACGTTTTTAAAGACGATTATTGGTCAGCTAGAGGTGCTCGATGGGTATTTTTCTCGTGGGAAATGATTGCAGATTTGTTACTATAGTCAGATGCATGAAGAATTACTTCGTGATAAAACTGTCAGAGAAAACTTTCTACATCATGGAATTGAGATTCCAGAACAACAAATGATTGGGATACTGAAACACTATTTGTTTGATCGAGAAGACCTGGATCGTCAGGTTTCGACACTTTCTTGATGACAGACTTCAAAATTATTATTTGCTATCCTCTGACAAAAAGAATCCAATGTGTTAATTCTCGATGAGCCAACAAATCATCTGGATTATGATACGAGAGAGGCTCTTGAGCTTGCAATCTCGAACTATAAGGGGTCATTGTTATTTATCAGTCATGATCGTTACTTCGTAAATAAAGTTGCGACCCATGTTTGGTTTATATCGGAGGAGGCGCTGAGTATTTCCTATGGAAACTATGAAGACTATCGTTTTAAGTTGGAAAATGGTATCGATATGGATTTGCATCTCTTTGATGAAGAAGCCGAGCTTAATCTTGTACTCGAAGAAAAACTTGGGGAAAAAGAATATAAAAGACTGAAAGATAAGTTCGGAAAGAAAAAACGCTAATCATTTGTATACTTCTCGAGTAAATTCACAATCTTGTATTTCCCTTGGATACCATCATACATCGTCTGGATAGCGGGAGTTCATGATGCAAGGATGATTTGGGTATCGGTTCACTCCGTAAGTTTCTTGGCTACTTCTCGGGTATGGTATCTCGGAGCCGTATCGGAGATATAGCTGGTATCATGTTCTTCGTCCATGATAATCACTCCGAGATTGTTATAGGGGTAAAAGAGAGCGCTGCGTGTACCGATGATAACTTTTGCTTCTCCCGTGAAGATGTCTCTCCAGTATTTTGTTTTTGTAGCATCGGTGATAGCCGAGTGGATGCAGCAAATATCTTTTCCAAACACAGCTTCTATTCGTTCACTAATCTGATTGGTGAGGATAATCTCTGGAATCAAGATAAGGGATTGCTTTCCTTGTTTTAGATAGTGTTCGATCAGTGAGATATAGACTTCTGTTTTTCCTGATCCTGTCACTCCATAGAGAAGGATATCTGTATCTTTTGAGCTAAGAATCTCTTCTTTTACTCTTGTCTGTTCAGTATTGAGGTGTTTAGATATCTGGGGGCTATACTCATAGGTTTTTGTTGCTTCAAGGAGGAGTTTCTGTTTTTGTATCTTTTCTTTTGTATTTTTTGGAAAAAAGAGGTTGAGAGCGTGGTGTATCTGACAAAAGTATTCAGAAGCAATCCAAAAGATAGTCATAATTTGATGAGGATGCAGAAGAGGAGTTTTCTCAAGAATTGAGATAATGGGTTTGAGATTAGTGTGATCGGTATCCTGCGTCACTTTGAGAATGACTCCTATCTCAATAGCGTCTCTATATGGGGCTTCTACCACTACTCCCGGCTGTATATGGCTTTGTAAATCATCCGGAACAAAATAGGTAATTCCCTGATCATCAAAACTATGAGAAAAAAGAGAAAGAATTACTTGCATGGATTATTGAATCTTTATGGATAAGTGAGAAAGTCCGATTGATTCGAGACTTGAGGTAAGTAACAGCCTATTTTCTTCTGTATCGATGGAGGTTTTCGCGAATCCTGTTTTGCACTGGATAATGACATGTACTTCATCTGTGCTGATACTCGCAGATCTAAGGGACATGGTAAGTCCGGCTTTTGCTCCGAGTTTTTTCAGAGCCGTAATCCAAGTATCCGTGTCAAATGTTCAGGTACTTGTATTTTCAGAAATAGGAGTTGCTGCAGAAGTTTCTATTTCAAAGATATCTTGTATATCTCCAGAAGAAAGAGTTGCTATCTCTTTTGGTTCCTTTTTTATGGTTATCTCAGGCTTTGGTTTTGGTTGGGTATGTGATGTAGGAACCGTTGGTATTACCTCTCCTCTTCCCTCTTCGCTGATAATTTTTAGAATCCCGATAATTAGTGTCATCTCTTCATCGTGATAGGTTTTCATCTTTCCTGCCGTTTCATGAAGTGTTTCTAGGAGAGAGATATTTTCTTTTGTTGCCTTTCAGTTTTTTACTTCCCCCAGGATAGAGTCTTTTATATACCAGATCAAGTCTTTTAAAAATAGCTTCAAATTGGCTCCGTTTTTAATACTGCTTTCTATATCTTCTATGACACTTGCATCCTTTGTTTGAAGTTTTTTGTATATCGATGCGAGAAAGTCCTCTTGCAAGAGCCCCAGGTTTGCTTCGATATTTGTATAGGATATTTCGTTATCAATAATGAGTTGTTCAAAGAGATTAATTGCATTCCTGAGAGCGCCTCCTGAGTGTTTAGTGATATACTGAAGAGATGGTTCATCTATTGTAATTTCTTCTTTTTTTGCGATAAACTGGAGACGTTCTTTGATATCTGTATCACTGATACTTTTGAAATCATAGCGTTGGCAACGGGAGATAATGGTCTCTGGAACCTTATGAGTTTCCGTAGTTGCCAGGATAAATTTCACGTGTTTTGGCGGTTCTTCCAGGATTTTGAGAAGTGCGTTGAAGGCACCTTTACTGAGCATATGCACCTCATCGATGATATAGACTTTGTATTTTGTCTTTGTGGGTGCAAATTGTGCACGTTCAATAATTTCACGGATATTATCGACTCCTGTGTGACTCGCCGCATCGATTTCTATGATATCAACCAGTCGTTCTTCTTGAAACTGTGTACAGATATCGCACTCAAGACAAGGATTCCCCTCTTTTGGCTGGAGACAGTTGATAGTTTTAGCGAGTAGTCTTGCGGTTGATGTCTTTCCGGTTCCTCTTGGTCAACAAAATAAATACGCACCGACAAGTTTATCTTGCTTGATGGCAGTTTTTAGCGTATCTTTGATAAATGCTTGTCCAACAAGATTATCGAAGTCACGAGGACGGTATTTGAGGTAGAGACTCATGGTAATGCGTGTTAAATTTCTAAGTGTAGATTTATAGAGTGTATCTTTCTTCGTTATTTACCTGTAATTTAGAAAGTACAGGATTTGCTACAGCTCTGAGTACAAGTACTATCTCTGCATCAGCAGCAATAACTTTTACATAATTTTGTATCTCTGAGGCATCTTCTCAGGAGAGTATGCAAAATCTTACACCTCCATGTATATCTTCTGTATTCTCAACTAATACATTGATTCAGTGCTCAAGACAAAACTTTCTAATCCTTCATCTGAACATTACACCATTTATTGGCGTTGAATTAGTGGTAATCTCGTATATATCCCAGTGTAATAAATTATTCATACTCTTTAGTTGTTACATAATTTTATTTTCATCTATTTCTGTAAGTATTTCTTCTACGATAGTTTTGTCATGCCACTCTATTGGTCAATTATTAGTGATCATACTGTGCTCATCTCCTTTTCCTGCGATGAGGATGATATCATCTTTTTTCCCCATGACGAGGGCTGTACGAATCGCCTCTTTTCTGTCAGAGATAATCCAAAAATTTTCTCCTTCTTTGCGTTCGATTCCTGGAAGCACATCTTTGATGATATTTGCTGTTTTCTCGCTATAATCATCATCCTGGGTTAAGATAATATGGTCAGCATAACGAGAAACTACTCCTCCCATAATTGGACGTTTGGTTTTGTCTCTATCTCCTGTTGCTCAAAAAACACAAATTATTTCTCCTCTATTTGGTATTTCCTGGAGAGTGGTTAGTACCTTCTCAAGAGCATCTTCCGTATGTGCGTAATCGATAAATACTCGATATCCTTCTGTGTTGATAACCTCTTCCATTCTTCCCGGTACACTGGTAACTTTTGCGATAGCGGTCTCTATATCTTTGGGTTTTGTATTCAGTAAGCGACACACCCCGATAGCGGCCAAGATATTCATGATATTAAAATCTCAGATAAGCGGAGTAGTGATATGAAGGGTAGAATTTGCCATTTTCACCGTAAACGAAGTATTTCCTCTATCATGAGTAATCTCTTCAGCTTTGAGGTTTGCTTTGTAGTCGGTACCATAGGTGTACATCTGATCATAGGTTTCAGCCAAGAAAAGAGCAGCATAATTTGAATCCATATTGATGACAGCACCTTTCTTTACCCCAGGTTTTCTGCGGTATTGGATGAGTTCTTTAAAGATCTTGAGCTTAGTGTGAACATAGTCTTTCATGGTTCTATGGAGATCAAGATGATCTTGAGTGATATTGGTAAGCACGCAGATATCGTAGTCTATTCACCAAATTCTATACATCTTGATACCATGGCTCGCAGTTTCTATGATAGCATACTCACAGCCCGCATTTTTCGCTATTTTGAGTATTCTTTGAAGTTCAAAAGCATCGGGAGAGGTCATTTTAGTTTCATTGGTATATTCTTCATCGCCGATGATAATATTTACCGTTGTAAACATACAGATTTTTTTTCCTGATTCTCTGAGTGCTTTGGCTATGATGTTACAGGTAGTAGTTTTCCCATTGGTTCCAGTAACTCCGATAACTACCATGTTTCGACTTGGAAAACCATAGCTAATATTTGCCATGATAGCACGGCATTTATGGTAGAGTAATCGTAGCGGATTATCTAGGGCAATAATATGTTTCAGTTTGTTCAGCATATGATATGGGTAAATAGGAGATTTGTAATTTGCTATTTGTAAGTGCCTTGATTGTAGTAGTAATTTGTTTGTATTCAAGTTTGATGTATCGACTTTTCTTCTCATGGAAATATATCTATAGTATATTCATCGAGTCATGGCTGTTTGTAGTGAGTATAGCTATAGGGTGTGCAACCAGGATTTGGGAGGGTATATTGGATACTTGTAGAGGTGGTTTGTGTTGGCTCTGTAGTGATAAAGAAATCAACGAGAGTATAGGTATCATAGCGTGCTATTGTCATATCTTTTCCTAGATCTGCGAGCTTTATTTTTGGTGGAAGTATTACGCGTACATAGCTCTTATTATCCCCCTTCCCCTGGATATCTATCTGTGTTCAGATATCTTCTCTTCCAAGGCTTTTGAGAATATTTTGAACCTTTTCTTCTTCTGTCTTATTGAAGGTATGGGTTTGTTCGATCGTAAGAGTGGTGTCTATATCGCAGGTTTCACGGGTTTGGATATACTTTTTATAACTGCGTGTTATGTATCTATCAGATTTATTTCCTCAGATAGAAGTATACACAGGATAGTCAAAATCAAGAGAATCGTTATATGTCGGTTCTGATTGCAGGTGTAATGATTTTAATACTTCATTTTCCCAGATGTTAAACATATAGATTTGTATCTCTCCATTTTTAAACTCTCTGAGTATTTCTTTTCCGACTTCTGTGAGAGATGATTCTTGCAACTGTGTCATAAACTCCTCCATAAATGTAAACAAAATATCTTTGGGAGAATCAAGTGTTGCCGATTTTGTTTGCTTTGTTTCTACAAGTAGCGACATATTTCTCGCAAAGTTCTCATGCGTAAACGCTTCTTCTATTCATGAGACTTCTACTGGACCGATAATGCGCAAGAGAGATTCTACTGTCGATTTATTGAGGTAGATGATTCCATCTATCGGGTAGCCAGCTTTTTCTACAAAAAACTTGATACTTTTTGAGTTCTCCTTGAGAGTAAGAAAATAATTTGCATCTCGAAGTCCCCAGGTATCTGTAATCTGGTCGATTCATTTTGGAGCCTTGATTTTCTCGCTCAGACTTTTTTTGAGATTCCACTCATAGGCGTAGACGTCTTTTGTTTCGATACTATCAATATGCCCCTGAAATACCTCAATCATCGCCATACTTCCCATAAATCCTCAAGTCGGTCTGATTTCATCGTTGTTTTGAAATACAACGAGATACTTTCTGCGTGTTTCATCTCAGAGCATGTGCAAGATCGGATCTTTGTTTTGAAGTATGTAGGAGAACAGATGTGAGATTTCCGAGAGTTGTTCTTTTCTTTCTTGGAAGACGCTAAAGTTTATATTTTCTTTGTCTATTTGTATCGCTTCGATACTTTGGAGTGATGCTTTTAGTTTTTCATCTACTTCTTGGAGATATGGGAGAATATTTTCAAAGAGGAGACTATAGCGAATATTTTCAAATCATTTTTGTTCGATATATGTCTTGGTCTGCACTCAGAGATTGTAGAGTGTTTCTCCTCATTGTACGAGAGACTTTCCTGCTTGTATGGCTGCATATCCGTTTATCACATCTGGATGGGAAAATACCAGAAATGGCTTAAAAAGTATATCCGCAATGATGAGTCGAGTATACGACTTTTCAAGGGTATGTTCGGTATCTTGTGTCTCTGAAGAAATACTTTGGAGGTGTTTGTAGCTTGATTCGACCAGATATACCACAAATAGCTTATCGAGAAACAGTACAAATAAAAATAGCAGCAAAAAGACTGCTGAACGCAGGATATAATTTTTCGGGATATACTGAAACGTAAATACTTTTTTGTTTTTTTTATGCTTTTTTACGACTTTCATCCCCTGTTTTCTAAAACTATGAGTACTTGGAGTGAGAAATGGAAGGCGAAGTTTTTTTAAGACGATATCCTTTCCTTTTCCTTTTATTGCGCTATCAAATACCCTCTGTGCGTTTTTATACAAACGAACATGCCTTTCTGACGAGATATCGATATCTTTTTTTCATCTTACTAGGTCTACAAGAAAGTATCTTTCAAGCTGTTGTATGGAAAGGACTATACGATTGTAGAGGTGTTTTAGAGAGACGGTTTTTTCGAGATGGGTAACGATATCTTTGAGTTTCATGCAGTACTTTCCGAGAAATAAAAAAATCACTCAAAATTGTAGTGATTTTTTTAGGTTTTACAATGGTTTCGTTTTCTATTTTACTTTTTGTTATTTCCTAATGTGCTATCCATCATTTCACTTACTATTTTTCATAATGGTTTTATTGGTTCTAGAACTAATGCCACTAGTCATATGTTTTCAATTTTTACCATCCAGTTGGGCGTCAATATATTCCTATCTGATAGAAATCTTTCTTTTTTAGTATATCATACTCTTACGCATAAGTAGTCAGATATCGTATATGAAGCATGAGTAATCAATTGATTATCAAGAGTTTTCCATACTTTACCTGTATCTAAATCAATAAAATGTCTTTCCCCTCATGATGTTACATATATATAGTCTTTTCATTGCCATGACACCGATCTTGCATTATCTCAATCTGAGTCGATTTGAGTTACTATATTTCATTCTGCATCATAAAATATTTCTCCATTTTCATCAATGTAAAAACTAATCGTATTACCATTCGAGTCGATTCCTTTTAGATTTATAAATAATCATTTTTTAGTATATATCGAATTACCTATTTTTGTAACTTGTATTCCTTGAATATATAATACTTCTAAATTTTTATTTATCATATGTTCTCATCTTTCTTGGGAGTATACTTCGTAATATCTATTTCATTGTAATTCTCTTGAGAATCAGGGGTTTTTTGTTCTATAATAAACCTCTTCTCAATAATTATTTTTCAATTTTTCTTGAGTATGTTCGGATAGTGATAAAAATGTTCCTTCATTTGTAGTTATCTCATACCATCAAGTAGAACTATTGTACCGAATAGTAGTGATTACTTTGTCTCCATCTCAGTATATTCTTTCTCATCTTTGAGTTAAGTATTGTTGAGTATTACTACTAATATAGCCGCGTATACCATTTTTCTTTTGAGCGTCGGTTATAATATTTCATGCTTCATCAATTAGAGGTGCTTGGGTATCAATATATGTTTTCAGCCTGGAGATTTCTTTTGGTTAACTGCTATTTACTTGGGTAATTAAATCTCTTACCGATATATTAATCCCTTCCAAATTTGAAGGAGTTTCTCTGAATTGTTTTTTGAGGTATTCAATAGTGAGAATAAATAATACTTTTTGAGCTACGGTATAGTATTCTCTTGGTTTTTCTCACTCTTCTAAATCTGCATTTAGTTCATCATTTTTCTCCAGATATTTCACTCTAATCTTTTGAAGTAATCTTGCAAGAAGCTCATCATGAGTAAATATTTCTTGAAGAAATAAATTATAGTCTTGGTGTCATTGGAGGGATGCTTTTTGCCCCATTCATGTAAAATATTTTTCTTGGTCTGGATGTATCTCAATATACAGTTCTAGTATAGCAGCATCAACCAATTCACTCTGAAGAATAGCCTTTGTATCATTACAAAATTGTCTTTGTCACTCTGGTAGATGACAGTATGCTGAAGCTGAATTTGTATTCATAGATATTTATGGTAAAATAGAATATAGATATCAATTTTATATTTAATTATTGATTTAAGTCAATAAAAAACTCTAATGTAAAGATTAGAGCTTTTTTAGTATTTTCTGTATTTCTATAATCCTATGCCCTCTCTGATAACATTTACTTCATTGAGCAAGGTCTTGTCGCTTTTGAGTATTTTCTCAAGTTTATTGCAAGAGTAGAGGACTGCTGCATGGTTTCTTCCTGAGAAGATATTTCCGATACGTTCGTAGGTGTAGTTCATCTTTGTTTTCAAAAGGTACATCGCTACCTGACGAGGAATCATAAATTCTTTTTTTCTATTTTCTCCAAGGATTCCCTCTTTTTCAATCCCAAAGTGCTTTGATACTGAGTCAATGATATCTTCGTAGCTGCGAATCATTGTCTTGGGTTGTTTCTTTGTTTGTCCCAGGATATCTGTCGTATAGCTGAGTTTTTTAAGCTTTTCCGCCACGCCTGAGAGGGTTGGTGTCATACTGGTGAGTTCGTATTCGGCGATCATCTGATTGAGAACTCCTTCAAGCTCTCTGACATTTTCTGTCACATTTGCTGCGACAAACTCTGCCACATCTTGTGGGATGAGGAATTCTTTTTCTCTGGCTTTTTCTTGGATAATTGCAAGACGAGTCTCATAGTCTGGTCTCCCGATATCAACAGTAATACCCCACTCAAATCTACTTCTAAGTCTTGGTTCTAGCTCTGTAAGTTCTTTTGGGGCTCTATCTCCACTGATAACGATTTGTTTGCTATCATCATACAAGAGATTAAAGATGTTGTAGAGCTCATTTTGAGTTTGTTCTTTTTTTGCGAGAAATTGGACATCGTCAATAATCAGTACATCGATATCTCTATATTTTTGTCTGAGACGCTCTACGTTTCTCTTTTTTACGGCAGTCACATACTCGGTGATATACTTATCTGCTGTCGTATACGCTACTCTTTTTTCTCTAAACTTTTTTATGACTTCATTTCCGATTCCTTGGAGAAGATGTGTTTTTCCAAGTCCTACATCTCCATAGATATAGAGAGGGTTGTATGATTTTCCAGGATTCCTTGAAACTGCTTCAGCGGCAGAAAATGCGAGTTGATTATCTGAACCCACGATAAAGTTTTGAAGTGAATAACGCTCATTTGCGTTTGTTTTTTGTTCCATAGAAATTGGATCATTATGATTTGTGACTCCCTTCTTAGACTTTTTATTCGTATCTTTATAAAAGCCCACCCCATCAATACTATAGATATTAGAAGGATTATCAATTTCTTTATCAACAATAATCTCAAGTTTTTCGATAGTAGGATAATCTTTTTGAATGGCTGCAAGGATTTGTTGTTGAAATCTAGCCTCCAAATTATCTCTCATAAACGTAGATACGACCCCAAGTGTAAACACGGTTTCATTGATATCTACAATAGAGACCTTTCTAAAGTACACAAGAAAATCTTGTTTCTTAATTTCAGAAGCAAGATTTGAGAGAACGGTTTTAAGGGTGTAAAGTTTTTCCATGTATTCCTAAAAATCTAACGAAGTAAAGAAAATGATAATTGTTGGTAACTGCTAGCTAAAGTATTGAAATTATTATTCTCGTCAAAAGTATTTTTTTTGTTGACAGAAAACATTGTACAAGATTATTGAACACTATATTTATTTGTGATAATTTAGACCTTGATTATACTCAAATACACAAGAAATAAAAATTAATTCTTTTATTTTATACGGTATGAAAAAGAGACTACTTCTTCCGATTCTTATTGTAGTTATTGGTATCTTTTTAGTGTGGTTTTTCTTTCATGACACTGGGAAAAATTTATTTTCCTATCCAAAGATGCCGATTTATTTTTCAGACGAAATAGTTCCAATTGACGATCAGAGACACTATGAAAATAAACAACGATTTGATAAAGAATTTCTTTTATCCTCAGAGCGTCTGTATCAGGTCTACCTATATATCAAGCGCTACCCTTTATATATTCCCTATATCGAAGAAGAGTTAGAAAAATATAATATTCCTAATGATTTTAAATACCTACCTATCGCGGAAAGCGCACTAAAAAATGATGTTGTTTCTACTGCTGGCGCGGCGGGGATATGGCAGTTTATGCCAGAAACAGCCCAAAGATATGGTTTAATTGTGGATGAATCGATTGATGAACGATATAATTTTGAAAAGGCCACCGAAGCAGCAATGCAATATATACAAGATCTCTATGTTCGTTTTGAGAATTGGACCCTCGTCGCAGCGGCATATAACCGTGGAGAAAATGGGTTAGAAAGAGATATGAATTCTCAGGGGGTAGATAATTATTATGATTTATATCTCAATGAAGAAACAAGTTCGTATGTTTTTCGTATTGTGGCGATAAAATATACCTTTAAAAATTATTTTAAGTATAAAAAGAAGATCGATAGCCTGATCGGCGGAGTCTATACCGCTCCTCAAACGCAAAAGCTAACCGTTTGAAAAATAGATGATTTGCTTGTTTGGAGTAAAGAAACGTGATACAATTATAAACAACTCAAACACCTCAATCCTTGGATTCTCTGAAATACTCTTCCAGAAGGCAGTTGGGAGCTTGAGGTGATGCAGTAATATCTAAGATTTTTTGAGTGAAAACACTACAGAACATTATCTGAAAACTTAACCGTACCATTTTATCTGGTGATCTTGAAAAGATTATCGAGGTTACTTACTCATATAGTAACCTAAAAAATGGGTTTTATTATAATGTCACATTATTTGAAGAATTTGCTGGGGTATACTATTTTGAAGATATCAATTTTGCAGAATTAAAAAATATTACCGAGAAAAAACTAACACATACAATCGCACTGATTGAAAGTATTTTGAAAGAATTATGAGAGTTAGAGGCAACACCAAAAAAGATTATTCTTGAGAAATCACTCATATATATGAGTAATATCCTACAGATTACTATTACTGGACTTGATTTTGAACTCGAAAAGGCAGGATACATACAAGATACCGATGAAAAATCAATTCGTAAGAAGATAGCTCATATTGCTGATTTAGAAAGTGAGTGTTTTTGAGAGGAAATACGAGAAAATATACAAGAGCTCTGAATCACACAAAGGTTTCTTCAAAAAATCTACCAACAAAAAAAATGAGTCTTAAACACGGAGGAAAAATCTCGTTTTCAGGGGTATCTAGAAATTGTTGATGCTCAAATTCCTCAAAAACATAAAATCGATAAAGATTACTATATAGAGGATTCTTTTGCTCCAAAACATTATGATTTTTATAATCAGAAGATCAGTAGAGACCACTATATGGAGGTATATAGTTTTATTTTGAAAAAAATTTATAATCTTCCTCAGGTCTGTAAATTATCTCAGGCTTGAAGTATTTATGACGGTGAAAAATACCTGGAAATTCCTATGAATGCAACCCATAAAGAAATACGATATGAAAGATTTTTGAAGCTTATTAGTCATGAAATAGAGAGTCATTATTTAAATTCATATAATGGGAAAAATATAATTGGAAATTTTAGAGGAGCAAAGAATCTGGAAAAGGAAGAGTGACTTGCAAAAACGATGGAGTTTCTCCTTGTTGGATATGCTATAAATAATATTCAAATTAATCCAGAATATTTCCCAAAAATTTTATTTTCAGAAATTGCTACGGGTACCGAATTATATCATTTTTTACAGTTATTTTCATCACTGTATGCCACGGGAAGAGATCCTGGTACGGAGTTTTTGAGGCAGAAAAGAAACTACTCACTAAATCATACAGGTGGCCAACATAAAGATATATCGTATGGAAGATGAATGCTTCGTGTTATTGATTATCTGAGAGAAGGAAAAGACTTTTCTCTCCTTTTTACAGGGAAGGTTGGGTTTGAAGATATGCCGCAAGTAAGAAAGCTCTCCCAAGAGTATGAAGGAGTTATAAAGTACCCTCTCTTTATCTGAGAAATTATTCGCCAGTTTCTTGTCTGTAAAGAATTAAAAAAAGAATTTATCTACAATGAAAAAGTATTGTCGTATTATCTAGAAAATAAGTATAACTTTAAAGGAATCAAAAAATTTCAATTAACCGAAAGGCTCACGACCCATAAAAAAAAGATTTGTGAATTACTCGCCATGATTGATAATTATAGTTAAACTTTATTTTTTAGTAAATCTTACTATACTCTCCCCTGCAAGAGCAGATATCTACTGGTATATACATATATCGGAGGAAAGTCTGGACATCATGAGGAGAGCATAAAAGTTAATGGCTTTGGTTACGTCGCATAACTAAAGGGCGTAATACGGCAAGTGCCACAGAGACAATACTACCCCTCTTTGCGGGGAAAGGTGAAAAGCCAAGAGATGTGGGAAACCGCTACTTTTGGTTGATATATCTAGATATATCAGTGGTAAACCCTATGTGATGCAATGGGAATGGTTTCGCAATAGAATTACGCTCCTCTATCGTTCTATTTCGAAATACCCAGCTAGAGCGTATGAGTGATTGTACGCCAAGATAGATTGATATCGAGGTACAGAATCCGGCTTATTACTCTTGCTTTTTATTGACTCTTTCGTATATTCCCTACGTTTTTAGGGAATATTTTTGTAATATTTTGAAATCATGTACTTAGTATTTATTGGGATACAAGGTTCGGGAAAAGGGACACAAGCGAGACTTCTTGAAGAAAAAAAAGGCTTTAAACTCTATGAGACTGGTGGAGCACTGAGAGAAATATCAAAAAAAGACACTGAACTTGGGAGACTCGTAAAAGAGACTATTGAGGCTGGAAATCAGGTATCTCCAGAAATCGTAGAAGATATCTTGAGAGATGTAATTGCTTCAAACCCTGGAAAAGATTTGATTCTTGATGGTTTTGTGAGAAACTTTGGAAATAAAGCCTCAGTTGACAAAATTGTTTGAGAATATCAGGTGGTATACTTTGAGCTTCCAAAAGAAGTAGCGGTTTGAAGGCTTCTCGGAAGGATGTATAATCCAAAAACCGGAGCGACTTTTCCCGCTGGTACCACTACGGATCCACACACTGGAGATGAACTGGTAAAAAGAAGTGATGATGAAGAGGCTGCTATTCAAAAGCGTATTGATCTGTTTTATGAAAAGACGATGCCGGTAGTAGAACAGTATGAATCAGAAGGAAATAGTATTCATATCAATGCCAATCAGGATATTGAGAGTGTGTATGTAGAATTAATTTCTAAATTATGAGTATAAATAGATATGCTCTTTTAGAGTTTCGAAGATGCAATCTAAAACAGTTAAGGTCTAATCCTGATTTTGCGAAAGAAATATATTGAAATAGACTTATGGAATTATTAAAAAAATATTCATAATAAACTATGTTTTGATTCCAACTATGACGAGAGTATAAACTCTCCATTGCAGAACTACTCGCAGTTTTTCCTGAAGGAACGGTAGTTTTTTGTGATGCTTCCGTTTTGATACTATCATGAATTACAGAAGATAAGATTCTCAAAAAAGCGCCTACTCTCTGAGGAACGATAAAGATATTTTCAATCTGATTGGAGTTTTCATCTTTTGATGCGCGAAACATAGCGACCTATATACTCGGGGAGGCAGAGAAAACTGAGTGAAAATTTCAGTACGGAGTATCTCTTCTTTCTGGGAAACAGCCATTAAACACTCTTTTAAAAACGATAAAAAAACAACTCCAAGAACATGGGATTTCTTCCCGTTTCGTGAATAAAGATTTTAAAAATTTATCTTCTGCTCAAATCATCGGAGAAAAACTGGTACAAAAATGAACGGATTTTTCTATCATTACATCCCCCCACCTTGCGAAGGAGGGGGCTAGGGGGTGGTGTTGAAAAACCATTTGGGTTCAGGATATTGAAGCATATACTAAAAGAGACTATGGGAAATCAAGAGATATGCAGATTGGTATGCTACCACCAAAGCTTGCTCAGATGATGATAAATCTTTCATCTGCCTGATATGATAAGTGTCATCCTGAACTTGATTCAGGATCATTAAAATGACTAAGTATTTATGACCCTTTTGTAGGACTTGGGACGGTCTTGATAGAAGCCGTTTCTATGGGATATGCGTCTGTCTATGGAAGTGATGTAAATGACCGTATGGTAGAGGTTGCAACTCAAAATCTGGCTTCTATTTTAGGGAGAGATCAAATGAAGTGAAATATTTTCAAGCTCAATGCAAAGTTTATCGAAGAAGCCACGTGTTTACAGGAGAAAAAAGTCTCAGCGATTGTAACTGAGGGATATCTCGGAGAAGTGATGACAAAACAAAATATCTCACTTGATCGTATCGAAAAACAACAAAAAAGTCTCGAAAAGATTTATGAATGATTTTTTCATGGTTTACAAAAGTTGCAGTTTCCTGGAACTGTTGTTATCTCTTTTCCTTTTTGGGAATTGCAAGGAAAATACATCTACTGTTCTTCTTTGTATGATATTTTAGAAAGATATTGTGAAGTATGTGATGTACTTCCAGTTGAGATGTCATCCTGAACTTGATTCAGGATCTCTTCTACAAAGATAGGAAGTCTCTTATATAAGCGTTCTGAACAGCGCGTAGGAAGAGAAATATTTAAGTTGAAAATTAAATAAAGTGTGGTATAATAACTTAAAAGTATTATACCTAAATTATTAAATCGTGTGTATTCTTCATTTTCAGGATGTTTCTTCTGGCTTAGATAAAGTTCATTTTCTAGATGAGGCTCATGGAAGAAAGTGTAATACAGTTTGCGAACTAACTCAAGGTGATGTAAACGATCTATTAGAGACTCCCTCTCAATTACATACTACCTGAAAAGCAAAATATAGTATTCTAGATCTTATGGGGCTCAAATTTTCTCATATTGAGGCATTAGTAACTTTCATCCAACAAAATTTCAAAATAGATGCAAATAGTCCTGAAGGGATGTTACAATTAAATCGTGTATATGATGAGGTGTGTAAGATATATCAAACAAGATATCTACGTGTACTACCAGATTCTTTAAAACCAAATAACTGAAAGCCGTATTTTAGAGATATTAAGGCAATATTTTCATATCTTAGTGGAACTGGTCTTTGAAATATAGGTATCATGAAGTGTGAACTTGCAAAATTATTTTTTGCTGTAGGGACGAGTTTACATGATCTAAAGATTACATGATTACATGAAAATCATTCAGATATTATTACCCAAATAAGAAAAGGAGTACAAATTGATACAATAGATTGACAACCGGATGTATTAGAAGGAGTATACACTTTTCAGAGATGATGAGAAAGACAAACATGACATACTGCTTTATTTACCCTTTTTTGACGCCCTAAAAGTCATGCATCAGTTGTAGGAAAAGAAGTAGGAAATGCTTCGTATTGTAGTTTAGATGACTTCAAAGACTTGCATGGAATTACCTTTGAAATACAAGAGGGTGATAAACAGGGGCTTATATATTTACTACAAAATTATTATCAGAGATGACTATTTATAGAGTGAGAGGTTGAAATTGAAAATAAAGAATTATTAAGTGAAGATGATGTAACCGCAACCCAGAATCTTGATGGAGAATTTAAACATATACTGTTGGCGGCTATTGCAAAATCTAAAAGAAAGACTGAAGAGAAACGAGAAAGAAAATGATCATCTCATAGATATGAAGATATTAAACTAAAGGGAAAAATAAAAGTAAAAAATCCTCTAGGAGAACATAAGGCAGATATTATAACTGGTTTAGAAATAAAATTTACACTAGAAGGAAATCAAAATGAATATGGACTTGCTTTTCATCCCATAGTCGATTATAAAAAAAGGTTTAGAGAGTTAACTCGTCTTTCTTGAAGGATTCGTAGAAAAGACATATTAAATTTTGTAAATGAGTTTTTTGAGACTCTTGATGAAAACCTTAACTATAAGCGTAAAGATAGAAGTGAATATCTAGAGGAATTATTCTTAGATCTTAAAGAAAAAGGATGTTTACCTCGAGAAATGGTTCTAGACCCACTTGATTCACAATTCGAGAAAAAATTGGCGATATGATTATTTAAGCATTTTGAAAGTGAGCTTATTCCTGTAAAAAGGAGTAAAAAGACGAAAAATGTTTTTTATGTACATCCTGATTATGAGGTACTTGCTGAGGCTGGTATTATGAGTCCGTTGTATCATGTACAATTACCACCGTGAAATTACTAATAAAATAGAAGATACAAAATAATCATAATCACTGGAATAAAAATCAAAGCATACACCAGTCTCTCGTCCATACTTATCTTTTAGATATAAACTTACCTCTGAGCACATAACGATCTAGTTCAGTGATTTGTACATGGACGGCATCCCCTTCTTGTAGATCTTCTGGTGCTTCAAAGAATACTTCTTTAAAATTACGAGTTCTTCCATAAAAGCTTTCATCTTTTTTCCCAGAAATAAGAACCTCCTCTTCCCTTCCGATCATCATCTGATTACGTTTCGTAATATTTTCAAGTAGGGTGTCGTTGAGAATATGCCAGCGCTCAGCCTTGACGCTATCAGGGATATCATCAGGGTACATCTTTTCAGCCAGTGTTCCTTTGCGGACACTATAGCGGGCATTGAAAGCAAAATCAAACTCACACTCACGAAATGCGCGTAGGGTATCTTGAAACATCGCTTCTGTTTCTCCAGAAAAGCCAACGATGATATCAGTAGAAATCGAAAACAATGGATCTTTTGAACGAAGATAGTCTACCTGTCTTTTAAAGTCTTCATAGGTATGTTTACGATTCATACGCTTGAGCATCTCGTTTGACCCCGATTGTAGGGCAAAGTGGAGATAGGGGCAAGTATGTTGGAGATCAAAATGGGCATCCAAGATATCTTGGGTCATATCGTGAGGATTACTGGAGGTGAAACGAATTCTCTCTATACCATTTATCCCATCTATATCGTTCAAGAGTTTTCGAAATGGCGATTCCCCTATTCATTCGTTCCAACTACTTTTTTCAGTATTCCAAAGTTTCTTTTCCACAAACTGTTTTCCGTACGAGTTTACGTTTTGCCCGACAAGGGTGATTTCTTTTATCCCTGATCTTGCTACCTCCTCAACTTCCCTGATAATCTCATCGTGTGGACGAGAGATTTCTTTTCCACGAGTATAAGGAACGATACAAAAGCTACAGTAGTTATCACACCCTGTTTGGATGATAATGGGGGCTGAAGCCTTTGATTCTCAGTGTTGCTTGACTTTGAGATAGTCATCAAAGCTATGTTCTTTTCCGATAGAAGTTCCTGTGATATGGCTTAAAATAAGAGGAATGTATTTCACCTCTTCTATGCGAAGTACGAAATCAATCAGGGGTGATCTGGGAAAGAGTTTATCATCCGCATTAAAAATTCCGTCTTTTGTTTCTAAAAGTTCTATCTTCTTTGCGCGTTTTCTTTCTGTATCTGTAGAAAGATATGATTGATTCATCCCCGTTTTACGAACCATACATCCCGTAATCCCGATGACGGGCTTTGGTCTGTTGTTGTACTTTGCTTGGTCTGATACTTCCCTCATAAATCCAAATACTCGGTCTTCCCCCTTTTGACGAACAGAACAGGTATTAAATACCACAAGGTCTGCAGTTGAGATATCTTTGGCCTTCATAAGTCCTGATTGCAATAAAATCATATGAATCTTTTCACTATCCGCCTGATTCATCGCGCACCCAAATGTCTGAATAAAATATGATTTCATAAACTATTGATAAGTAATGAGCCTATTGTATGAAAAAAGACACAAAATCAAGCATGAGTGAGAGATTTTCAAATTCATTTGCTTTTAATAAATATATTACTAGGATGTGTCCGTTTTATTTTTTTACTTTTGGCTTATGGAAATACAAAAGTATATGAAGGATCCAGTAACGATAAACTCTAACAAGAGCTATAAAGATGCGGT
Organism: Candidatus Peribacteria bacterium; assembly: GCA_023898505.1. GTDB lineage: Bacteria > Patescibacteriota > Gracilibacteria > BD1-5 > UBA6164 > HK-STAS-PATE-10. Next base: position 162,869 of record CP060226.1, read on the forward strand.
ACAATTGATGACCGACTCAAGAAGTAATGCACTTATGGTAGTTGATGATGCCGGGAAACTTCTCGGAGGGATTGATATCGTGACCCTTATTAAGGTGGCAATTCCGGAGTATCTAAAGGGTGATAAAGAGGCTACTCATATTGCATCTCATTTTGTCCCAGACAATTTGTTTGATACCTATATTCACGATGTACAAGATACACCGATAAAAGATTTTTATTTTGAGTATTCAAAGGTAGTAACTCCAAAATCATCAGTTACAGAAGCAGCTATTAAGGCAACAGAAGGAAGACAATCAAAGATTCCTGTTGTGGATGAGGACGGAAAACCTCTTGGAATTCTCACGAGAGGATGCATCAGAAAAATTATCGCTTCTGAACTCGGAATTCAATAATTATTTAGTTTTTAAATCATATTTTTCAAATGGATACACATACAGGAACTGAAGTGGTTATGTCTGTTGTAGAAAATACTGCTATGGACTCTGGAATAGGTTTTTGGGTAAGTATAGTGATATTTGCAATTACCTTCGCTATCATTTTAACAGAAAGAATTCATAGGTCTGTTATTGGTCTTATCTGAGCCCTTATTATGGTAATTGCGGGGATGTTTTTTGGTTTTTATTCTCCTGAACTTGCAAAAGAAGCACTCGATTTTAATACTCTGGGATTACTCTTTGGTATGATGATTATTGTGGGTATACTTGAACATACTGGAGCCTTTCAATACCTCGGAATTAAAGTAGCAAAAAAAACAGGTGGTGACTTATGGAAGCTAACCGTAGCACTCGGGACACTCACAACAGTACTCTCTCTGATATTAGATAATGTTACTACGATTATTCTTATCGTTCCAATTACACTCATCATCGCGAAGATGCTGAAGCTTAATCCTACTCCGATTCTGATGGCGGAAGCACTGCTTTCAGATACAGGGTGAGTAGCGACACTTGTCGGGGATCCACCAAATATCATGATTGGTTCTGCTGCTGGTTTCAGTTTTAATGATTTCTTGATTCATTCATTACCGATTGTGTTTGTTGCTTGGATTGCGACACTGATTACACTAAAAATTGTCTTTAGAAAAGAGTTTCAAGAAGGAACACATCCTGATCATATTGAACAACTGAATCAAATGAATGAAAAGGATGCCATTACTGATCCAAAAACACTAAAAAAGATACTTATGGTTCTTGGACTGGTTGTGTTGTTATTCTTTGTGCATCATATGATCCATATGGAACCATCTATGGTAGCTATCATCTGAGCGGCGATTGCTCTTATCCTCGTATCTGCGACAAAAGATCCTCAAAAAATCCTTGAAAAAACCGATCTATCTGTACTTCTTTTCTTTGGTTCTCTCTTTATTATTGTTGGAGGACTTGAACATGCTGGAGTACTTGAAGAACTTGCACAGCTTATCACTTCTGGAGCCGAAGGAAACATCTTGGTGACAGCACTAGTTATTCTTTGGGTATCGGCAGTACTTTCTGCACTCGTAGATAATATCCCAATGACAGTGGCTATGCTTCCAATTCTTGCATACCTCCAATATGAAGTACAGCTTGAGGGGTATCAGCTCTTATGGTGGGCGCTTGTATTTGGTGTGGGTTTTGGAGGAAATGCTTCTCCAATTGGTTCAACTGCCAATGTAATTGTAGTGTCAAAATCAGAACAAACCGATACTCCTATTACCTTTATGGGATGGATGAAAAGCTGACTTTCTACGTCAGTAGTATCGCTTCTCGTAGCATCGATATGATTGTATATATTGTCACTTTTCTTGGCATAGTAGGAAACAGGAAGTAGTATACTTCCTGTTTTTCACTTTTATTTTATTACCTTTCTTTATGGAAGATTTACAGTTCTTGTTTGCTACACTTTCTCTCATTTTCCTCTTATTTATTTCGAGCTTTGTATATATTTTCTCCAAGAAGATAAAGGTTCCGTATACGGTATTACTCGTTGTAGTAGGGCTGCTTCTCATTCCTCTCTCTACGAATCCATTTTTCTCGTTTATCGATGATTTTCGACTCACTCCCGAAGTACTCTTTTTTGTTTTTCTTCCGGTACTCTTATTTGAATCTTCGTACAACATCAATTATAAGCAGATTATCAAGGAGTGGAAACCGGTAGCTGGTCTTGCTATACTTGGACTTATTGTTTCTACGATTATTATTTCAGTACTGCTCTATGGTATTTTCTACTTTGCAGATGTCGAAATACCTTTCTTAGTATTATTATTATTTGGTGCATTAATCTCTGCAACGGATCCAGTGGCAGTACTCGCAATATTCAAAAAAATGTGAGCTCCTTGTCGTTTAGCTCTGATCTTTGAAGGAGAAAGTTTATTCAACGATGGTACGGCAGTGGCTCTATTTATGGTAATACTTGGAATCATCCTAGAAGGACATATTTTATGACTAGAAACGGTTTCTCTCGGAGTTCTTTCTTTTGTTTCGATGGTATTTTGAGGTCTTATATTTTGAGGAATCATGGGAATACTCTTTTCAAAGATTCTTGGGTCTATTCGTTATAACGAAGAAGCGGAAGTAACGATCACCATGATTTCTGCTCATGCGACATTTTTACTTGCAGAATTGATTACTTACTTCTCTCACTTTACTCCCCTTTCTGGAGTAATTGCAACCGTGACCTGTAGTATCATCATCGGAAACTATGGGAAGTATAAAATCACTCCTCGTGTAGAACAGCATATGCAAAGATTCTGGGAGTTTTTTGCATTTATTGCCAATACTGTCGTATTTATATTGATGGGGATCACTCTTTCCTATCTAGAAGTGGATATGATGTACTTTGTACCATTTATCGTAATTTCTATTATTGTGGTAGCGATTGCAAGAGCTGGAAGTGTCTATGGAGTTGTAGGAATATTAAATAAATTTGCAAAAGGTGATGAGCGCATCCCTATGACTTGGCAACACCTACTTTCTTGGGGAAGCCTTCGTTGAGCTTTAGCTATTATTATGGTACTCTTGATTCCTGGAAAGGGGGAGCCTGGATATATACACTTATTACACTTTCAGGAACAGGTAGGGTGGAGCTTTCCTTTTGATGTACAGGAGTTTTTACTTGTTCTTACCATTGGAAGTGTTATGTTTACGTTGTTTATTAAAGCAACAACGATTTCCTATATTATGCATCGTCTCAAAGTAGATAAGCTTGGAGATCTGGAAGAACTTGAGTACGAGGAGGGAAAGATTCTGTCTAACTTCAAGATCTTGAATAAACTTGAGAATTCTTATAAAAAGGCATATCTATCACAAATTGAATATAGTGAACTGTTTCAGAAATATGAAAATAGACTCAAAAACGCTCTTTTTAACATAAAAGCAATCCTTAAAAATAACGAAGAAAATGAACTTCAATTAATAGCAAAAGCCTTATCTCTCCATGCACTCTGAATAGAAAAACAGTACTTAAAAGACCTCTTTATGTACAATGAAATTGATGAGAAGAACTTTAAGTATATCTTGAGAAAGATTGAACAACAAATATATAGAATCGAGGAATGAAGAGGGCAAATTCGTTCTATTAGCTGAGAAACTGAGGATTATGATATTTTTACGAAGTTATTTTTCAGATTTTTTAGAAACTTCGATAATCCTATCAATGAATATATCAGAAATAGAGCCAAGGCGATTATTACCAGTAAAGTAATTACTGAGCTTCGTATGCTCTCAGAAATTGATTTTGGTTTTGATAAAACTTTTTTTGATGATATCATAGAGCTCTATGCTCAGTTCAATAAAAGTGCAGAAAAAAAGAAAAATATGATTTCTCTTGAGATTCGTGCAACAATTATGGGGTTGGAGTCTCGTCTTGTAGATAAGTCATTACTACGCCTTGAAGAAGAAGTTCTAAAGGATCTCTTCCAAAAAGAAATTATCACTCCAAAGCTCTATATCAAGTTTATGGATGAAATCGAAGAAGAGATGTTTATGGATGTAAAAAGATTATCATAATAAAAAAGAGTCCCGCATCACCTGTGGGACTCTTTTTTATTGACTTGTTCCAGTTGCACTCGCTTCTTCTTGTACTTTTTGTACAGCATCAACGACTTGTCAGATAGCGTCTATCGTCTCTCCCGTCTGTTCTATGAGGGCTTTTCCTTCGATATATACATCTCCAGCTCCAGAAAGTGTTTGTCGTACCTCATCTATCTTTCATTTGGTAATATCAATCCCCTCTTTTGCTTTTTCACTATACTCTACCGCTCCACTATATATAGTAGTATACGCGTGTTCAAGTTCTTCTTTTGTTGGGATATTGGTTACCGTGTCATCAAATGTAGACTTGAAACTAATAATTCCTTGGCTTAGGTGTGGGAGTCAGAAAAAATCCTCTACAAGTTGTACCCTCGTAGGAAAGTTATATGCTAAAAGTGTGTATCCGACGATAATGATGATCAGAAGAAAATAGATTTTCTTTAACATTGGAAGTAGTGTGTTATGTATGTATCGAAAATAAAAAATTTACAGTAATGATCCCGAGTACTCGGGATGACAAGGAAGATTTCTTTATTTTCTACAAAGTAGTTATTTATCTCCGAGTAGGTCTTCAACACTACAATGAGTAGGTTTGAGATCTTTACTCAAATCAATGATTTCTTCATCTTTGATAAGACTTTCCTCAGTGTTTTTTGAAGAAACTGGAGTATGTGAAAGTCTTTTATTTTTGAGAATCACTTCAAGTCATTGACGAAGACCACTGAGGCGTTCTTTTAGTTTTTCGATACTTTCAGCGTTAATATTCATCATATTGAGATCTATTTGTGCAACCTCAGCTTTTACCATAGAGTGTTTCTCACATTTTGGACACTCGATATCGATATTGATATTTGATCCAGCTGCCCCGATAATATCGATAGAAGTATCTTCTACTCCAGATCCACACATGGGACACTTATAACTGCTTACAAGAGATTCAATCACTCATTTTAGTCCTTGGTAGTTCATATTTCGTGTTTAATGAATACAAGTAATCTACGATTATTATATCGTAATATTATATTTGTTTCAAAATATTTTCGATTCTTTCTATTGACTTTTCTTTCCCGAGGATATAAACAAGTTCAAGAGCCCCAGGAGAAAACTCTTCTCCACTCAGTGCTACACGTACAGGCCAAAGCACCTGTCCATTTTTATATCCAGCATTGCTGATACCAGAGATAAAGGCATCTTTTATACTCTCTAAACTTCCTACATCCGTTGTTTCTAAGATACTACGAGCAAGTTTCAAAGCCTCTTGCACCATGGTCATATCCGTAATCTTCATCTTTTCATGTAAAAAGAGGCTTGTATCTACAGCTCCTACTTCTCCATAGAAAAACTTTGTCAGTTCTGGTAAATCGCTAAATTTCTTAATGCGTGTCGTCAATTCTCTGAGAATCTTCATATTATAGGATTCATCATAGGATTGTATCTTCACAAGAAACTCTGTATTGTAGCGCTCTAAATAGGTTATCCACTTATGATAGAGCATATCAATATCCATAGATTTCAAATAGTGGGCATTGAAAAAATCAAGACGATCGACATCAAAAATAGCCCCAGCCTTATGTACGTGCTCCAGATTAAATCTTGCAATCAGTTCCGTGATCGTAAAAAACTCTTCTGTGGTTTTTGGATTCCACCCCAAAAGGGCAATATAGTTAATGAGTGCCTCAGTTAAATACCCTTTTTCTAAGTATTGTTCTACCGCGACATCTCCTGTTCTTTTTGAAAGTTTTTTCTTGTCTATCCCAAGAAGGAGGGGGATATGACTAAACGTTGGAGGAGTCCAACCAAAGGCTTCATAGAGGAGGATGTGTTTTGGGGTACTTGGAGTCCACTCATCTCCACGAATAACGTGGGTGACATTCATCAAGTGATCATCTACCACATTGGCAAGATGATAGGTAGGAAAACCGTCAGATTTTAAGAGGACTTGATCATCGATATCTTTGGTATGCACCGTTACTTTTCCTTTAATCGTATCATGAAATACTACTTCCCTATCTTTTGGTACCTTGAGACGAACCGTATATGGTACTCCTGCATCGAGTTGTTCTTGTATTTCTTCAGCTGTCATATAACGACAGTGCCCATCATATTTAGTAGGAAGAGAAAGCTCTTGTTGTTCTTTTCTTAGCGTATCAAGACGTTCACTACTACAAAAACAATAATAGGCCATATCACTATCGATGAGCTGTTGCACATACTGTGTATAGATATCGAGTCTCTCTGACTGATAGTATGGTCCGAGATCTCCCGGGTTATTTGGTCCTTCGTCAGGAATCAGCCCGACAGAGGCGAGTACTTTGAGCATATTTTCTATACTTCCCTCGACATAACGAGTACGATCTGTATCCTCTACTCTGAGCATAAACTTACCGTTATGTTGTTTGGCATAAAGATAGTTATATAAAACAGTTCTCAGACTTCCGATATGAAGATACCCAGTAGGACTTGGAGCAAAGCGAGTAACAACGGTCATAAAAATTGTATTTACATTAATAATCCCTCCCTTCCACTTTGTTTCAGGAGCTCCCTTTGAAAAAGGGAGAAAAAAGATGTATATTCCTTAGTGTAACAAATTTTATGTGTTTGTAAACCTCAATTATGTGCAAATATTTCTGAATGGAGCAGATTTTTGCTATACTAAAGATATATTTTATTTCTAAATTATCTCTATGACTGTAGTAGCCCAGAAAAAGAAATCGCTTGATCTTGTGAGTACCCTAATCCCAACGGTTATCGATAAAACTCCACAAGGAGAAAGAGCTTATGATATTTACTCTCGTTTACTGGAAGATAGGGTTATATTTTTAGGAGAAGCGATTGATAGTGCGGTAGCAAATACGGTTATTGCACAGTTGCTGTTTCTTGAAAAACAAGACTCAAAAGCAGGTATTACGATGTATGTAAACTCTCCAGGGGGACACGTGACAGCAGGTCTTGCCATCTATGATACGATGCAGTATGTGAGCTGTCCAGTAACAACGGTTTCTATCGGATTATCCGCCTCTATGGGTTCTATTATCCTAGCAGGAGGAGAAAAAGGAAAACGCTACGCACTTCCTCATAGTGAAATCATGATTCATCAACCACTTGGTGGAGCCGAAGGACAAGCAACCGATATCAAAATTGCCGCAGAGCATATCATCCGTACAGGAGCTAGGCTCTATAAAATACTTGCAAAGCATACCGGTAAATCTGTAGAACAGGTAGAAAAAGACTGTGATAGAGATAACTTTATGACCGCCGAGGAGGCCCTTGCATACGGTTTGATTGATAAAATTATTAAAAATAAATAAAAGAGCGGAATATCCGCTCTTTTATTTGTTTCCCTTTGCTCTATTATGAGTCTTACAAAGCATCTCACAGTTTGAGATGTCTGTTCCCCCTCCTTTACTCCAAGCAGTAACATGATCTGCATCCATTTCAGCAAGTTTCCAGATTTTGTTTTTATTGGCATCATGTCAGACAGCGCAGTACGAACAGTTGGAAACTCATTTTGTTTCTGCTTCTTGAGCTTGTTTTTTGTATACTGACATTTTCGTCGCATCATCAAAGATACGTACTTCTAACAATTTTGTATCCTGCATTCCACCAAGAACGTATTCAAACACTCATTTTCTATTTTTTACATATGAGTCGGCATAAAGCTTTTGTACTTCTATAGAAACTTGTAGAGGATCAAAGGCTTTTTTATGATACTGTTCATAGAGTTTTCCCCATTCAAGACCACACATTTCTTTTTCGACATCTCGAAATACACTCGAAACCCAATCAATCACACTCGTAAAATAGGTCTTTAATTCGGCAATCGTATGTTCATATCTATGACGACTCATATAGTCATCGATTTTTCCTTTACTTACCCAATCCAAGGCTCTCTCTAAAAACTCTTGTCTATTCGCACTTCCCTTGATATAAGCGGACCATTTTTGAATATTCGCATTTTGAGTATTACTAAACTCTTCTTTTGCCAGAGTTACAAACGGTCAGGAATAAATTGCATTGAGAAGTTCTTGATTATTCAGCGGAACTCCTGAAATATTGATCGTTTTAAACCATTCTTTGATCTCGCTTTCTTCACCTTCACACTCATAGATAAGTAGCGGAGTTTCTAAGATAATCCTTTGCTTATCGGCTGGGAGACTCCCAAAGTGTTGTTCCATCCCGTGTTCATCTTTTACCGCAAATTTATCCGTCACATAGCGACCAATACTCGTAATACGCTGCTGTCCATCGAGTACCTCATATTTTTCTTCTGCCACTTTTACAAAATAAATTAGTCCGAGAGGATAGCCCTTGAGAATTGATTCTATCACGGCAACATCTTTTTTCCCATCGGCATAGATATAGTTTCTTTGGTACTCTGGTTGAATCGTCAGTTTTCCAGAAAGTCCAAAGAGTCCTTTCCCTTCGAGTTCGTTGTAGACAAATCCTTCACAAATATCTTTGACAGTGATGGTAGTCTTGAGAGTTGTTTTCATAAGAACTATTTTAAAAATTATTTTTTTGCTATTTTATTTGTTTTCCCCAATTTTATATACGTTTCATTATTAAGTTTTTTCACTGACTTTATAAAATCTTCATTATTGAGACGAATAAGCATTTCTTGTCCTGTTTCCCTCAGAAATTTAAATCTTTCTTCCTTATCAAGTCACTTTTTTATCATATCATCATTCAGTGTTTCCAATCGAGATATAACAACAAGCTCATTAATACTTGCATAATCTCTTTGATTTTTCCCTCAAAGTGCTAACTTTGGATTTACATCAGCCCATTCTTTTTGAGTATATCACCATACTGCTACATTTAATAAGTCGGCTTCTTCAGCATAATGTATCCATTTTTTATTTTTTGGATACTGTGATTTTGGAATAATATATTCTTTTACAGCATCTGTTTGGAGTCTATAATTAACTTTAGCCAAAACACGATTTACACTCCATTCAAGGTTATAGGTATTGTTTTCAATATCTTTTAATCTCTGGTATTCTTTTATAAGGAGGAGTTTAAATGTAGGACTGATCCACGTTCAAAATTCAAAAGCAATATCCTTATGTGCATAGGTTCATCCATATCTTCCTGTTTTTGCGAATATTCCTATAGCATTGGTACGTTCTACCCACTCTTTCACACTGACTTTATGTGTATTGGAACCTGCATGACTTCTAATTATGGCATATTCGCCATAATTAAAATCTGGATTATGCATTTGTTCCCATGCTGCCAAGAACTCAAGTGTATTCGCATTTCTCAGCCAATCAGTAATAAAAAACTCTCCTTCTTTTGCTTCCAGCATATCTGTGATACAGATAAAATCCTCTGAATCCTGATTCAAAGTATTGATAACGATATCATTGATTTTTATCTCTGGAGTCATAATTTATATATTTAAATTACAAAAAATCAAAATCCCGATTCTTTCCGTCCTTCCCAACTATTAAGTATTGCTTAATAGTTGTCTCTCCAATTTCCCCATCACGCATAAGCGTCTTGATATGTTGGTTTATAGCTGGTACAGAAACTCCATACAACTCTGCCATAAGTTTTTGCGTCATCCATAAATTTTCGTCCTCATAACGAAGTTCTACGATCGTCTTTTGATCTCCGATAGCAGAGGCATAGCTGAGGTATTCGGCTGCGGAGGAGCGAATAGTTATGTTTTTCTTCTTTTGAGGCATAGTGTTTAAAGTAAATATTTTAGCTTGTTGAGAGGGAGGTTTTTCTGGATTTGTATATGACAAAATAGATTATTTATTAAATCAAAAAAGTTCATTAATTTTCCCAAATAGAGGTATGAAATTTTTAAAGTCTTCTTTCGGCAAGTTGACAAGCTTTTTCCAGAAGTTTTTCTTTCCTTTAATTTTTACTATTTTTGTTCATCAGCTAGGTTCAGAAAAACCATCAAAGTAATCTATTTTTTGCAATACATCATCTTCAAATAAATGCTCTAAAAATAAATAATTATGAGTATAACTTTCATCCGCATATGTATTTCGTGAAGATGGAACAGGAATTAATATGGAATGAAAATTTTTATGATCTCACCTTGTTCTTGTTAAACATGTTTCCTTATTTCCATTTATTTCTAACCAACGAGTAGATTTCAATCCGTTAAAATTGTGAAAGCCATCATCGAAATCGAAGATTCCTATTACTTTTTCTTGTTGTAGTTCATCAATTACTGGTGTATCTAAATATTTTTGCAAATTCTCTCTCCCATTTTTATCAAAAATAAAAAATGGAGAATTTTCCTCAAAAAGTTTTTCAAAATCATTTTCTACAAATGAAATATCCTTTAGTTTTAACCAAGCAATCTTATATATCTGCTTTTTATTGTCCTCTACAAAAACATTACATCTTTGTTTTTCGATGTTTTTTCCTAAATGTTCGCTTAGTTTTTGATATGTTTCAATAATCCCGATTTCTTTTTCTATCTCATCTGTATCATTTTCAAATCAAGAACCTGATATTGTTCTTTGCTTCCAATCAATTTTCCCAATTTGAGAAGAATTACTTTCGTTTTTTACTCTATAAGAAGACACATTATCGCCCTTTAATGCTATAAATGGGAAAGAGTGTGAAGTTATAAAAATTTGCTTTTCCTCTCCATATTTTAAGAAATCTTGAGCCAAGGAGAAACAACGAAGCGGTTCATAAGAATTTTCAGGTTCTTCAAACCCCCATATGACCCTTTTCTTTGAATCTTTAGATATCTCGTTCAATATATCAGGAATAAATCTAGCTTGAATCCCATCACCTCTATCAAACAAAGATATACCATTTTCTGTTTCAATACCTACTGTTCTAACAAAATCTATTAAGGTATTTGGAATGTTAAATTGAGCATCTACTCCAGTACTACTTTTAAAATCATCAAAAAGTCTTTCTGTTTCTTCTCTAAGTAAGTTATTTAATTTTAGAGAATGGTCTTCAAATTTATTTTTTGATTTTTTATTTTGCTTTTCAAATAAAAATTGTTGGAGCTTTTCAAAAAGGAAATTAAAAAATTTTCTATCTTTTACAGCCGGGACATATTCAAACTGGATATTATTCAGAAATTGAGATAACTGTCACTCTTGAGCTCTGGCTTTTTTGGGATCAATATTTTTTTTAATGTTATGTTTTCTTGTTTGATTAAGTCAATTTTTATCCCATATTTTCTCAACATAAAACTTTTCAGGTAAAACACCTCATGTCTCCTTAATGAAATGGATTTTTACTTTTACCCATTACATCAACAGCACCTTTGTCTCTATTTGCTTCAGCTTTTTTATCACTTCTATCCCTTTGTATTTTTGATAAATCCCTCTTTAAATCAAATGGAACTCCGGGGGCAACTTCATTATTAAAAAATAAATTTAATGCTCGAAGAATATTTGATTTCCCAGAATCGTTTTTCCCAGAAAAAATATTTACATCTTGTAAGTCAATAATCTCTACTTTCTTTTGTCCTCTTGATCAATCAAAAGACCTAAAATGTTTGATTTCAATTTTCTCTATTATTTTCATGTTTTTAGCTCTTATGTTTAATTAAAATTCTTTTATATACAAATTCACCTAACAATAACGGAGCTCAACCTTTATCTCGAAAACCAGTAATATGATATTGATTATTTTCAGTAGCAATATTTGCATCAGCTCTACCTACAATCTCAAACTGTTCAGGACTATACTTATCCAAAAAACTAATCGGCACCCCCATCACACCATCATAATCACTCGGAATATTTTTTGCAAGAGATACTTCAATAGCATCATAGTTATCGTATTTTTGAAATGGCTGATTGGTAGAAAATTTTATAATGTCTGCCTCTTTCATAAGTGGCATTGGTTGATGGCGACGACCATGATCAATATTGGAAAACCAACAAACTCATGGAACACGACTAACCCTTTCTCCATTCTGTTCTTTCTCAAATTTATATGAATCGGCATACACAAAATCTTCGGGAACCTTGAAATACATTCCTCGATTAAAATTTGTTGCTCCCAACCATACTTCATTCTCCTTTATCAAAGGAAACACCTCCTTGTAAGTAATCGCGTTCATATTCCCAATAATCGCAAACTTCTTCTTTGCCTCCACAATCCACGCTAAAAACTCCCTAAAAAGCGAAAAAGGAGGATTGGTGATGATGATATCGGCTTCATCACGGAGCTTCTTTATTTCCTCACTACGAAAATCCCCGTCTCACTTGAGATAGTGCCACTCGAGATCTTCTACGTCGACCTTGCCATCTCCCGTTGTATCGCGCGTAAGAGTAAAAATCTTTCCGTTTTTCCTGGTCTTTTTCTCATCAAATTGAGGAGCATTTGTTTCAAAAAGACTCGGTTGATAATTACTCTTATAGAGTTTACTCTCTGTTGCGTAACTTGTAGAAATGAGTTTCTTAAGACCAAATCGTTCAAAATTTTGTGCGAAAAACTTCGTGAAATTACTCCATTCTGGATCATCACAAGGAAGCAAAATAGTTTTATTCTTAAATACATCAGGATTATAATCAATATAGGCTTGAATTTCCTTATTGATATCATGATACTGGGTATAAAACTCATCGTTTTTTGCTTTTTTTGCTTGAGTAAGATTTTGGTTTGCCATAGATCTTATTGTAATAGTTTATACCTCGATTGTATATAAAATGTATATTATACTTTTCTTCTAAAAAATCAATAGTTTTCTTTACTATATTCACTCTTGAGACTTTCGCAATAAAAGAGCGGAATATCCGCTCTTTTATTGCCTCTTTCCTCGATAATTTTTTACTAAGAATTTAGGTTGAGTAAATTTTTAGCGATATTTCTATAGGATCTATCTATACTACGTAATGCTTTTGTATATTGTCATGAATCTGTAGTAACATCTACTTGAGTATCGTGTTTTTTACATATATCTTGATCGAGATATATTACGGGAATTCCTTCTTTTTCAGCAATAGTTCTTAATTTTTGAGTGAAATCACAACACTTTTCAATGACAAATGGTATACTTTCCTTTCAGAAAATAGCACGAAATTCATTTTCAGTAATAGATTTATTTGTCTCTAGTGTGTAAGTCTGGAAGTTTTTTACACTCCTATTTACATCTGCAATCCAATCTTCGGTTGCCTTAGAAAATCCTTCAGTATTCTTTAATACCCCATTATTAAAGCGTTTTGCTAATTGTATTACGAGACCTAAAAACTTTACTTTAAATGATAGCCCTTGAGGGAATCCTTGGGTTTGTCTATATGGAGATAATAGCTCCATCCAGTTTTGAAATATAGTAGATAAGTTATCGATAGCCTGAAGGGAAAAGAAACTCGGAGAGACGGGGGCGATAAAATAATCACTCGACATTACTAATAAAGCGTTAATGATACTGCTTGCGCTGGGGGAGGTATCGATAAGAATAAAATCATATTTCTCTGATTTAGATTTGAGTGCTTGCTCAAACTTATACGGAAGTTTATCAGTAAATGTATTTCGATTTTTGATAATCCCGTAAAGATTCGCTTCTACATTTGTAAGATTGATATCTCCAGAAATCAAGTCCACTTGACCATTTTTTGATATCTTACTTTGTTTGGAAAATAAGGATTTATCCACTTTCTCATCTTCTAGAAATTCTTTTAGATACTCTGAAAAAGATATGTATTGTTGCGTATTTTTAGACCACAACGAGTTTTGTTCTGTTGAATATTCTACACTGGTAGATAATCCATACATTGCGGATGTTAAATTCATTTGTGGGTCAGCGTCTATCAGTAATACTTTTTTTCATGTGTCAGCAAGGGCGAAAGCAATATTATGAACGAGTGTTGTTTTTCCAACTCATCATTTATGATTAAAAAAAGAAATGATATTTCGCATATCTATTCGCTATTTAAAAAATAATTATATCTACAGGTATCTTACGAGAAGCAATAAAAATATCAATAAAAAACTTCTTATTTTCCCCTCTCTCCGATATACTTCACCAAGAATCACAACTTTTCTGATTGTAATTCTTCAGCAACATTACTACAATCTGTAATAAGTTCCTGAAGTTTTTCTTTTGATGCTTTGAGACCAATTAAGTGTACAAATCCTTTTGTTTCTCCTCCCACACTCTTCCCCGTTTCCTCTACACTTCCCTCTACATCCAGGATATCGTCTTTGATTTGAAAGGCAAGACCGAGCTTCTTTCAAAAATCTTCAAGTTTTTGAGTATACTCGTGGTTTCCAGACATGATAGCACCTGCTTGTATCGCTGCTCCAATTAAGGCGCCTGTTTTTTTATCATGGAGTGAAATAAGTTTTTTGATATCGAGGTCCTCGGGAGTATTTTCATAATATATATCCTCTACTTGACCTCAGAGCATCCCATGAAATCCAACAGCTCTAGAGATACGTGCTGTAACCTGTTGTGACTTTTTTGTATCTCATACTTCTGAAAGTATTTCAAAACAGAGAGAGTTAAGAAGATCTCCAGCGAGTACCGCCTTGTATTCTCAAAACTTTTTCCACACTGTTGGTTGACCACGACGAAGTTCATCGTTGTCCATACAGGGGAGGTCATCATGTACTAGACTATAGGCGTGGACTATTTCTAGGGCAACACAGACTTTAAAGATATCCTCGTCTAAGTTGAGTTCTGAAAAAGATTGTTTTGTAAGTAAAAGATACATCTCCAACGCCAAAATAGCACGGACTTTTTTCCCTCACTGTAGGGCATATACAATTGCCTCCTTAAATTGTTGTAGTGGTTCCGAAGAAGTTATAAAATAGCTATCGAGATAATTGGCTATCGATACTTCTATTTGATCTTTATACTCGTAGTACCAACCGGGCAAGTTTGTTTTGTTCATATATCTGTCATTCCTGCGAAGGCAGGAATCAATTAAAATATTAAATACTTATTGTATAGATTCCTGCCTTTCCCGCTAAAACGGGACACGGCGCAGGAATGACTTTAAGGTGTGCTATTTTCAGAAATTACGTTTACAGTTCTCAAAGTATGCTATTACCTTATCCAGCTCTTCTTCATCAAACTCTGGCCATTTTTTTTCGGTAAAATAATACTCACTATAATCACTATCATAGAGGAGAAAACCACTATGACGGACATCTCCGCCTGTACGGACAATGACATCTGGCCTTGGGAGAATCGATACATCCAGGTATTCTCGAAAGTTTTCTGTTGTCAGATCATCGATGTTCTTCCCTGTTGCGATGTATCGTTTGATTCCGCGGATGATTTCATCTTGTCCACCATAAATAAGCGCAATCGTCAGTGTGAGACTATTGCAGTGAGAAGTAGAGGCCATAAGCTCTTCTAATACTTTTTGTGAAGACTCTGGGAGTCGTATGGTATCTCCAATCACTTGTACCTGTATATCTTCACTCAGAAACTTCTTTTTGAGATTAATCGCAGAATTAAGCAGTTTGATAATGCCTCCTACTTCATCGGGAGAACGTTTTTCTAGATTTTCTGTGGACAAGGCCCAAACAGTAAGGTACTTAATTCCTTTATTTTTACAAAGTTCTGTCATCTTCTGGAGATTATCATATCCAGCTTTATGACCTGCAATTTTTGGAAGCATTCGTTCTTTTGCCCAGCGACGATTTCCATCCATGATGATGGCAAGGTGGTGTAGCATGAAGAGTAGTTAAAAGGGTAAAGTAAAAAGTATAAAGGGGTAATTATTCTGAAGGCATCTCCCTAAATAGAACTTTCCTTTTCATTCTGAACTTGCTTGTCTCGAGAACTCGGTGAATGCAGAACCATCACTGTAGATTTCTATTTTTGATACTTGAGAAATGATTATTATCTTCGAGTTTGTTCCACAGGAATAGCATTTACCCTTTACTCTTTATGCTTTCTTCTTTCTTACACTACAATCTTATCTTCAGGACTCGACTCTTTTTTTACAAGTACTGAAAGCTTTTTATTTTTGTTGAGCTCGTAGAGAAGTGGAGAAGCGATGTAGATAGAACTATAAGTACCAACAATCGTACCAAAGATAAGAACCAGCACAAAACCAGAGATAGATTCTGGACCAAAGACAAAAATACTCACAAGTACTAACAAAAGTGTCAAAGACGTATAAATACTTCTACGAACGGTATCAGATACCGACATATCTACAATCTCATCAAGTTTTACTTTTTTTCGTATCTGTTCTTTTAAATTACTACGAATCCTATCAAAGACAACGATAGTATCATTGATTGAGTAGCCGAGTATCGTCAAAAGTGCGGTAACAAAAAATGTATCAATTTTAAACTCTGGATAGAAAAATGAAGTCATAATGTAAAGACCACTAGCAATAAGTACATCATGAAACAGTGTGATAATCGTAATCGAAGAAAACGAAAACCAGCTGATTCCAGATACAATTCCTGAAAAGGCCCGAGTTACATATAAGGCAATCGCAATAATCGCAATACCCAGAGTAAGAAGCGCAGTATTTTTGATATAATCTCCAAAACTTTTCCCGATATTGATATAACTTTGTTCTTCTACCTCTGGATCATACTGACGTAATACTTCAAGCAAGTCTTCACGAAATGTATTTTTCAAAATATCTAGCTCTTGTTCTTCTACATCCGTCACAAAGCCAGCAACAACGGAAAGTGTATCTTCTCCTGATACTTTATAGGCACTGGTTCCATTGATAACTTCTCTTCAGTCATACACTACCTCCTTTGAGATGGTATCTATCGCTGTTCTCACGGTATCGATATCATTATACTGAAAATTATACTCAGTTTGAGTTCCTCCCGTCATATCAATCCCAAAGTTGAGTTTTGTTCCGAGTAAAAATACGAGAGAAAGAATAATGAGTACAATAGAAACACTGTAATAATAGGTTTTATGTTTGATAACTTGCATGAAAATATCCTATGAAATAACGAACCTATTGTAAGTAATTCTCTTAAAAAACAAGTTAATCTTGAAAAAAGACAATTTCAAGGTATAAGCCTACAAGTATATTTTTTCTTTCTTTCTATGAAACGTTTTGCAGATCTTATGATGAAGTTTTTAATTGTCCTGAGTATTGCTCTGGGACTTATCGCTTTTATTAAGCCAGAACTTATCAAGGCAGCGATTGAGTGGATGAGAGAGGTGATCCAATTACTGGGATACTGGAATTATGTGATAGTAATACTGAGTAGTACAATTGAGAGTTTTCCCGTACTTGGAGTGGTGGTACCTGGACAAAATATCCTTATCATCGTTGGTTGATTCTTTGCAGAACTGAGCAAAGAAAATCTCATCTATGTGACAATTATTGCGAGTATCTGAGCGATTTTATGAAACTATATCGGCTACTATCTCGGAAAAATACATGGAGAAGAATTTTTTAAGCGCTATGGCCTCTGGTTTGGTATCGGAGAAACGGAAGTACGATACATCAAAAAAGGAATTAAAAAATGGGGAATCTGGGGAATCATACTCGGAAAATTTCACCCAGCAATCAGAGCATTTATGCCGTTTATCGCAGGAAGTATGGGGATGAAAAGTAAGCACTTTATGTACTCGAGTATCATCGCTTCTATTCTCCGGGCTTTTGCCATGATTATCCTCTGAATCCTATTTGCAAAAACCTATGAAATTATTATCGATTATCTGGAGTATATCTTCTTTGGGATTATGATTCTCTGAGGACTTTATATCTGGAGATTTAAGAAACAAGCATTTCTCACATACATGGAAGAAAAAAATAGAGAGATAGAAGCCAAGATGAGATAATATCAGTAAAAATTACACACTATGTTCCAACCACTTCCTCCTCTCTTTCTCGAACGTCTGAAAAAGATCTATTCAGATGATGAACTTCAAATTATCGAATCTGGATATGCGACTCCAAAGAGAAATCCAGTTTTTCGTATCCACACAACGCAGCAAGAAAATATAGAATATACTCTTGCAGAGTTAAAAGAGAAAGAATTAAACATCAAACCGCTTTCATTTCTTAATCAGGCATATATCCTCGAAAATGGAACCGAAAAAGATCTTTGGGACCTTCAGTGCTATACGAACGGATGGATTTATCTCCAAGGAATTACGAGCCAGATACCTGTAAATCTCCTGAAGAATTATTTAGAGACAGAAAATCTTTCAAAAGATAATTTGAAGATTATTGATTTAGCCGCAGCTCCAGGGGGAAAAACCTCACAGCTGGCGACACTCGGAACAGAAAATCACATCATTGCGTCCGAGCTTTCGACGATTCGCGCAGAAAAACTGAGATACAATCTCAAGAAACTCTGAGTTGAAGATATCGAAATAGTTACCGGAGATGCTCGTCAGAGTCTTACTCATCTCCCAGATGACTCTATCGATATCCTTCTTTTTGATGCCCCCTGTAGCGGTGAAGGGATTATCAACTATACTCGAGAGAAAAGTTATGATGGTTGGGATATCCGCCACATCAAGAAAAACTATCTCCTTCAGCGTGATATCCTCAGAAATAACTTGAGGCTCTTAAAACCAGGAGGTATCCTCCTCTACTCTACCTGTACACTCGCTCCCGAAGAAAACGAAGGCATTCTCCACTTTTTACTCTGCAACTATCCAGAGTTACAGATGATAGATATTTCCTCATATTCACGTCTCCTAGAAGGAGAGGGGTTAGGAGTGAGGTCAAAACCATGAGTCACACAGTTTTGAGATACTGTTTATAAAAAAGAAGTATCCAAAGGTATGAGGATACTTCCAAGTAGTCAAAATGAAGGATTTTTTATTGGGATGTTTAGGAGGGATTAGTTATTTACTATCATTGCTAACCTCCTGTCTTGTGCAGTATTTGAAGAACAATGTTTTCATAAATATAATCTTGCCTCCGCTCTTGTAAATTTTAAAACTTGTCTTAAGTTTTTATAAGATGGGTGACTTTCTCAAATCATTTCAAACCCATTATCCTTATAATACGTTCCTATTTTCTTTAATATACTTTGAGCATGGGTATACAATCTAAAAGATGGCCACTTATTATTTGGATTTGTCGTATCTACTGGAGAATGGTTCGTATATCTCTTAAATACTCATTCTAACTTAAATACATCTCTGATTAGGGTTCTCAAATCTAAATTTCATTTTCAAGGGTTCCCATTTGGTTTATAATATTTTTCTTTTTTTAATTTTGGATATTGAATAAAAAAGTTAGCAAATAAGCTATCAAAGTATTCAACAGGGAGTTCAAAATCTCGACCAGCCATTGGTCACATATAAAAACTTGCGCTTGGTTTTGTTCATAGTACCTTTCATGTTTCATTCAAAATAGGTAAATCTTCGAAGGTAATTCAAAGATTTCATAATTCTCTCATGATATTTGTAATGATCCCATTTGCTACTCATTTATATCAAGCATGAAATAATCCTATGGTATTACCATCTTGAGTTGAGAATGCAATATTAGCACAATCTGCTACTCATAATATAAGTGATACCTTTGTTTTTACTTCAGATATGGGAGTTCCGTTTAAGCCAGTAATAATTATACCATCAGTTCAAGGATTCAATAATGTGATATCATCCATATTCTGTATCTCCGATGCGTTTATGACTTGAATATTTGGAGTAAATTGTGAACCATCAATTGCAATAATCTTTCTTTTACTATCTCTAAGTTGTAAGGCTTGTAAAATACGATAAGTTGTTTCTCAGATAGAAAAAGAACAGGGAAATACATCTCATACTACCTTTACTACTGCAGATCATAGAGAACGCTTTATCTCGTTCATATATACAATATAATTAAGAATTACTACTGTATATAATTAAATATATTATTTTGTCAACTCTAATTACTAAACTTAAAGAGCATCACATCTCCATCTTGCACGATATATTCCTTTCCTTCGAGGCGTACTTTCCCGACTTCACGAGCTTTTGACCAACCTCCAGCAGTAACGAGGTCTTCCCACTGTACCACATCTGCCTTGATAAATCCCTTCTCAAAATCAGTATGTATCACTCCAGCAGCAACAGGAGCCGTACTTCCCTGTTTTATAGTCCAGGCTCTCACTTCTTTTTCTCCTGCGGTAAAATAATACTGTAATCCAAGCGCATCATAACTGGCTTTTATAAGGTTATCAAGCCCTGTAGTAATAAGTCCCATATCTTCTAAAAACTCTTTTCTTTCTTCTGGAGTCATCTCGATCATATCGGCCTCAAGTTTTGCGCAAATAGGTACAACGCGTATTCCCCTCGCCTCCGAAGGAGCGGGGTTAGGGGTGAGGTCTAATAATTTTATGAGTTCATCTTCGTGCATATCCATCATATCTTCACTGACATTACAGGCGTAGACAAAACGTTTATTTGTGAGAAGATGAAGATCCTGCATATGTTCTTGTTCATCTTCAGTAAGTCCAAGCGTAGAAACAAGTTTTCACTCATTGAGTCCTTGAAATACCTTTTCATAGGTTTTTTGTGCTTCAGCACACTGTTTATCTGATTTTGCTTTTTTTGCATTACTGATCATACGTTTTTCGAGAGTATCGACGTCTGCCAAGATGAGTTCTGAGTTAATCACTTCGATATCGGTTTTTGGATTTACTTCGCCATGCACATGGGTGATATCTCCATCTTCAAAGAGACGAACAACTTGGAGGATAGCATCAGCTTCACGGATATTTGCTAAAAACTTATTTCCAAGTCCTTCCCCCTGGCTCGCACCTTTTACTATCCCCGCAATATCGATAAATTCACAGCTCGCAGGAATCACTTTTTGCCCATTTACGGCAGCACGGATCTTCTCAAGTCGAGCATCGTTGACGTTTACAATTCCGACATTGGGTTCTATGGTACAAAAGGGGAAGTTTTGTGCATCAGCACTATAGTTACGAGTCAGAGCATTAAAGAGTGTTGATTTCCCAACATTTGGCAGTCCAACGATTCCGATTTTCATAGTATCTATTTTCAAAAAGTAAAATCCGAGCGAGATTATAAGCAAAAGCAGTAAAAAAGAAAGCAAATGCTTTCTTTTTTAATGACAGAGTTATATTACTTTTCTTGGATTAATAGTTTCTCTATAATTCATTGATACTCCGTGAACTCAAATCTTAATATTTCGATTTTCTGTGTCAGCATCTGGGTTCATGGAATGAACTTCCCCGGTACTTCATATTCAGAGATTATATACTAGTCCATGGGAATATCTCTCATGTATGTTGGTAGGAGAGAATCGTGTATGTGATACTTGTCTTCCCTCCTTTGATAATCCATTGGGGATAATAAGTAAGCTTTCTTCTCATTTATTTGGATAAATGTGGCTTATATCTCTTGCATGGGTGAGTATAAATCTTTTTGTAAATCTTTCTCTTACTTCGATTAATGCAGTTCTTTCCTTCTCAGGAAGTCATCTATGGACAAAACATATATTGAGCATATTTGTCCAAAATCATAGTGATTGTTCTGAGGGAGCCTCTCATCATAATTCAAGAACTGTAAATATCATCTGTTTTACTTCTCTAAATGCATCTGGGTATCTTTCTTCAAAATGGCTTTCAGTAATGTATTCTTTACATGCCTGATCTGAAATGGGAGTGTCAACACAGATGGTTGGAATATTACTATAATTATCAATAGGTGAATATAATCATGTGAGTACTTGATATGCTGATTCAGGTCTATCTGGAGAGTCTATGTGTATGCCAAGATTTTTTAGTCGAGTAGTAGAGTTGAAAACATAACTACAAACTGCTTCTATAATTCTTCTTGTTTTTTCGTTAATGTATTTAGATATAAATTTTACTCCATGTAAATTTCATTCTTTAATTGCTTGTTCTAAGTCTAATAAATTTCCCCATTCAATAAAGCTAATGATATCATCAACTTCAAATTGAGGTATCCTCGTCTCAGAATGTTGAGAAAAAAGACTTTCTACAACCGACATTATCTTTAACAGATTAGTTATATTCTCATGTATTATATCATAGAAGAATATAAGTCAAGACCTATAAATCGTTTAAGTTGATAACCATTCTAACTTCTCTTCCAACTTCTTCAGCTTCTCCCCTGCTTGAGATTTCTTTTCCATCTCAGCACGCACGAGGTTTTGTGGTGCACGCTTTACAAAACTTTCATTGAGGAGCTTTTTATCCAGGATAGCGATATACTCCTTGGTATCGGTGATTTGTTCCTTGAGTCTTTCTTTTTCTTTTTCTACGTCCAGAGCATTTGCTGTATCGATATACACTTCTACTCCTGCTTTTACAACTCCATACGCAAAATCTCCCTGTAATGGTTTATTATCAATGAGCTCATAACTATCAGCTTTTACGATTCCAGCGATCAGTGCTAGCACCTCCTCTAGCATCTCTTTATTCTTTGGAGATGCGTAAATCTGAAGTCCCACTGTTTTGCTTGGAGGAATATTGTTTTCTGCCCTCAGATTACGGATCGTACGAATCGTATCAATAATCACTTGCTTCCCCTTTTCTACTTCTTCATCTCGAGGGAAAAGCACTCTCGCATACTCTTGTTCGATCAAATCTCCAGTAAATCCAAGGCGAGTATAAATCTCAGCGGTTACAAATGGGATATACGGATGCCAGAGTTTTAAGAGCTTATTCATTGTGTAGAGCATTACCTGTTCTCCATACTTTGAAGCCTCTTTTGTGAGTTTAAACTCTTCGATGTAGTAATCACAAAATTCATTTTTCGTAAATGCTTGAAGCTCAATTCCTGCCTCGGAAAAGTTATACTCTTCCATGGCATCTGTTACCATATCTGAAAGATAACGGATACGAGAAAGAATCCACTTTTCATGATACATGAGTTTATCATAATTCTTCAATAAGTCCTTTTCAATCGTGCTAATATCATCGCTCCTTCCATTAGTAGTAAGGGAAGGTTGGGATGGGTTATTACTCGTTAAATTCGTAAAAACAAAACGTGAGGCATTCCACAGCTTATTGATAAACAATTTGTTATTTACCACATTTTCCTCATCAAATTTCAGATCATTTCCGGGAGTGTTTCCTACAGAAAGTGTAAGTCTCAAAGCATCGGTTCCGTGAGCTTCGATCATATCGATCGGATCCACTCCGTTTCAAGTAGATTTACTCATCTTTCTTCCGAGTTTATCACGTACCAGTCCATGGAGATACACCTGTTGAAATGGAGTTTGTCCCGTAAATTCATACCCAAAAAGTAGCATACGAATCACCCAGAAGAAAATGATATCGTGTCCGGTTTCAAGTACTTGTGCTGGATAAAACTGTTCAAACATCTCAGATTGTTTTTCTGCCCCGATATCATAATCAAGGATAACAAATGGCCAAAGTGCTGATGAAAACCAGGTGTCAAGCGCATCTGGATCTCTCGTAAGGGTAACAGTATCGGTTTTAAGTTTCTTTTTTGCTTGTTCTTGAGCCTCTTCTTCGGTTGTCGCACAGTAGATATTATTATCTTCATCATACCATACGGGAATCTGATGTCCCCAGATAAGCTGACGAGAAATACACCAATCTCTCAAGTTAAAAATCCAGTCTTCAAACGTCTTACTATAGCGCTTTGGAATAATCTCAAACTCTTTTGCTTTATATCCCTTGATGACTTTTTTTACAATAGGTTCTATCTTTACAAACCACTGCGTAGAAATAATTGTCTCGATTTTTGCATGACTTCTTTCTCCATATCCGACACGAGATGTGTGCGGTTCTATCTTGATAAGATTTCCCTTTGCTTTGAGAAGCTCTACGATATTTTCTCTTGCAGTCATAAAATCCTGTCCGGCAAATATCCCTGCTACACTCGTCATCCTTCCATCCTTTCCGAGGACCACTTTATCCATTGGAAGATCGTGACGTTTTGCTACTTCGAAATCATTTGGATCATGGGCTGGAGTGATTTTTACTGCTCCGGTACCAAACTCCATATCTACCATCTCGTCGGCAATAATCGGGATTTCTTTGTTTACAATTGGGAGGATAAGTTTCTTTCCTGCTTTGAGAAGTTTTTTATAGCGCTTATCTTTTGGGTGAACGGCAACCGCCACATCCCCAAGCATCGTCTCTGGTCTCGTTGTCGCTACCACGATTTCATTGTCTGAACCCGATACAAAATACGTAATATGGTACAAGTGTCCTGGTTCATCACGATACACTACTTCTTGATCGGATACTACGGTATTTAATACGGGATCATAGTTTACCATGTACTCTCCACGGTAAATGAGTCCTTTGTTGTATAAGTCTACAAAGGCTTTTGATACTTGGTCATTCAATGCCCCTTCAAAAGTAAAGCGTTCTCTTGACCAGTCACAACTTGTTCCCATTCTACGAAATTGCTGCTGGATAATTCCTCCATACAAATTATTCCAATCCCAACACTCTTTGAGGAAATCTTCACGGCTCATCGTATGTTTTGATTTTCACTCTTTTGCGAGTTTTTCTTCTACTTTTACTTGGGTAGAAATACCAGCATGATCGGTACCAGGAATCATAATAGTCCTATCCCCCTTCATACGGTGATAGCGAGTCATGATGTCTTCAAGGGTCAGCATTACACTGTGCCCGATATGAAGTTTTGAAGTTACATTTGGAGGAGGCATTGGGATGTAGTAGGTATTTCCCGTAGTACTCTCTTTTGGTTTAAATTTTCAGTTTTTTTCCCAAGTAGTATAGAGTTTCATTTCAAAGTCCGAGGGATTGTATTTTTTTGGAAATTCGTTAGTCATAGTCATTTAGATGAAAAATATAAATTTAAAAGATATTTCTAAATGACTCGCACGGTGTGATACGACATATCAATGGGTTAGGCGATAAAAATCAGCAGTAGTATACTGCTGAGATGAATTTTTCAAAATTTGTTTTTCTGGAATCTCTCATCTATATTGACAGATAAGAATCATTGTATCAATACCTAATTTCTTACACAAGAACTAAAAATAATATGAGTTCAAAGGTTGAAATCTAAAAGATTTGAAAATGTATATCAACTTGGGCAAGTAACATGTACCGCCATACCATTACAGCTTGCCTTCTCAATCCATCAAACCCCTTCTTGATACATACTCCCTCCGCAAAGCGTGCCTGTTGTAATTCACTCTCACCAACTCGCTAATCAGTTTGCATCTGAAGTTAGTACTTTCTTTACCCCTTGAGTTCCATCAGAAATCTTTATACTTCCATTAATATCTAACTTTGCTGCAGGAGAAGTAGTCCCAATTCCGACATTTCCATTCTCTCAGACATGAAATAATACATCAGTATTATTGAGGTTTGTTTTATTGTGTGAGATTTGAAATACCTCTCATATTCCTCCATCTTCACTATCTATGTTTATTGAAAGACTATGAGGAATATTGATAATACCGTTGGTTGTACCAGAAGTGCCCAGCTGAAGAGAGTAATCAACGTGAAGTCGAGCATTTGGACTAGAAGTTCCAATCCCAACATTTCCATCTCCATCAATAAGTAGATTGCCATTGAGTTGTAAATCTTTATAGGTACCAGCATCTCTATCATATGCTAAGATTTGTCCATTATCCCAAGTGGTATGATATCCTACCTCAACTGATTTTCATGTAGCTGGCCATGTTAAATTTGTAGATCGTATCATACCATCTACATGAAGTTTGGTCTGTGGGGAAGTCGTCCCAATCCCAACATTACTCCCACTACTATAGACATTTCCTACTTTATCTACGAGTTCGTTCCACTTGGTGTAATCAAGCGTATCTCCATCGCTCGCCGTGAGCCCAGACCAAGCAAAGAGGACTCAGTAGCCAAGTGTTACAAAAAGAAGCCCTGTAACAATTCAAAGAAGATAGTGTTTCATAGGAAAGAACTAAAAAAATAGATACCTGTAAGTATACAGGTATCTATTTTAAATCAATATTTTTATATTATACTACTGGAGCATGATACATATCTGCGTCAGAAGCCATCTCAAGAAGGTTGATTTTGATTTTTACCATTTCTCTTGAATTCAGTTCTGCAATTTTTAGATATCCAGTTAAAAAAGTTGCTGTAATTACGAGAAGGATAAGAAGCGTTCTATGACTAATCCTCAAACTGAGATCAGCATTTTTAATATCCTTTAGGAGTTTTGTAGTAAATCTATTTAAGACTCCTCCTTGTGGATGTTTCTTTTTTGCATGATGTTTCTGTGCTTTATGATCATGACTTTCATTTTTTGTATGTTTTGTTTTTGTATGAGACATAATAAAAAGGTAAAGATATATGTTACCCTTCTATTATCCCATACTTTTATACGAGAGTCAAAAAATGGATGAGTTTTTTTAAAAATCTGCCTGGATTTTATGTTCTATCTCTATAAATTTCTGATTGTTTTTATTAAACATAAGCTCTATTGAACCGATAGGACCATTTCTATTTTTTCTAACAAATATATCTGTCACTCCTTTTTTTTCGGTAAATTCATCATAATACTCTTCTCTATACATCATCATCACGATATCTGCATCTTGTTCGATAGACCCTGATTCTCTCAGATCTGACATCACTGGACGCTTATCTGGACGAGATTCTACCGCTCTCGAAAGCTGGGAAAGGGCAATAATTGGCACATTGAGCTCACGAGCGAGTGATTTAATCCCACGAGAAATCTCAGATACTTCTTGAACACGATTGAGAGAGTTTCCATTGGTCATCAGTTGAAGATAGTCAATCACTATCAAATCAAGTCCACTTTCCATCTTGAGACGACGACATTTTGATTTTAAATCGATCAAGTTTCCCCCAGCGCTATCATCGATATAGATATTGGCAGCACTGAGCTTTTCCATCGCTTCACCGATCTTGGCAAATTCACTATCCTCAAGTTCTCATTTTGAGAGCTTCCAAGAATCAATCCCCATAGCTGAAGCTATCATTCTATCTGTCAGTTGTTCTTTACTCATCTCTAGACTAAAAATCGCAACATTTTTCCCTTTAAATCCTATGTTTTGTGCGATATTGAGAGAAAAAGCGGTCTTTCACATACTTGGTCTCGCAGCAAGTACCACCATATCTCCTCCTTTGAGCCCACTGAGTTTATGGTCAAGATCTCTAAATCCTACCTGTAGTCTATGGTCAGTAATAAGGGCGGGGTTTTCATGTATCTCTGCAAACTCTTCATAGCGCTTTAAAAGTATCTCATTGATATGTACCAACTTATTTTTGATAAATGTTTGTGTTACATTAAAGAGTGATTTCTCTGATTTTTCCAAAAGTTCATTGATCATCGTATCTTCATCATATCCACAGGCAATAATCTCATTTCCACTACGGATAAGACGACGAAGTACCGCTTTATTCTTTACAATTTGCGCATATTCAAAGATATTGGTAGTCGTAGGTACAATTTCTGTTAATTCCGTAAGATAGGTAATGCCCCCTATCTTTTCTAGAAGCTTTTTATCGTCGAGACGTTCTTTCAGGGTGATGAGATCGATTGGCTTATTCATCTTGTACAAGCCCATCATCACCTCGTAAATCATACGATGTGATTCATCATAAAAATCCTCATGGGTCAGTACATCGGCAATCGTGATAAATCCATCTCTATCAATCAACAGACTTCAAAGAACCGACTGTTCGGCTTCGATACTATGAGGAGGAACCTTGAGCATACAAGAAGGGGTTAGGAGTTAGAATTTAGAACTTAAAGTATTTAAAAACAAAAGAAAACAAAGTTTAACTTTGCCTTCTTTGTAAAATTATTGTGAAGTAAAAATGTTAAAAACTACAAAATTTGTAATCTTTTTTGTATTTCTTTAGTTTTATCAATGACTTCCGTGTTATATGGCTGGAGATTTAGTACCATATTATATACCTCAAGTGCTTCATTATTTTTTCAGAAAAACTCTAGACAGGTTCCTTTGATGAGCATCTTTTCTACATCTCTTGGCTTTTCCTTGAGATATACTTTTGCATACTTCAGAGCTCACTTATAATCTTCTATTTCAAAGTTGAGATTCGTTAGGATGTCCACAATTTCAAAATCAGCTCTATGTTTTTTATATGCTTTTTTATAGATACTAATCGCTTCAAAATATTTTTTCTGCATGGCTAAAGAAAAACCAAGACGTTTTAAAATCTCAAAATCATCCTCGAGTACATCGATGAGGTCGCGATATATATACTCTGACTTTATATAGTTTTTTTCTTTTTCATAGATATTTGCTAGTTCTATATTGAGTTCTTTATGAAACTTATCGATAGCTAACCCTTCTACGATGAGGGCTTTTGCTGTGTCGATATACCCCTTGCTCGCGTTCATCTTTACTCGCTTGTGTATCTCGATAAGTCGCTTCAGTTTTTTATCTGTAAGTTTTGTAGCCACTCCTCTATCTTTTTTATAGTTTTCTTCTTTTCCAGAAAGACGAATCTTTTTTTGATGTTCTTTTTCTTCGACCACAATTGGGGTTACCATCTTTTTTACATGAAAATAGGCATGATATATTTTTTCTCCAAGATAGTAGAAAATATAGCCAAGAGAAGTAAAAAACAGAATAATTTCTAATCGAAAAAACAGGAGTCCTTCCATCATACAAATTTAAAAATACAGGTGTTTCAAGTATATTTCTTTTCTTGAAAAGTAAATAGATTTTACAATGCCAATATATAACTTCCTCAGACATCTTTTTTGAGCCATCATTTGATTTCCATCATCGATGTAGCTGTAGAAACCTCAGAAAATGAAAACAGAGTTTTTTGTACGATTCCATCAAGCGTTAGTGACTCAGTAAGCAATACTTCATAAATTTGCTTTTCTTGTTCGTTGTCAAATGATATGGTTTCCGAGAGTGGTACTTCAGATGCAAGATTATACTCTTCCAAGATATCTGCTCCCTCCATCACTAGCTTTGCTTCCCCTCTCTGAATAAGACGATTACATCCGCTAGATTGTGAGCGACTAATATCTCCGGGAAATGCATAAACATCTTTTCCAAGATCAAGGGCAAGTTTCGCTGTGATGAGACTCCCTGATTTTTCTTCAGCTTCTACGACTACTACTCCAAGAGAAAGTCCAGCTACGAGTTCGTTACGTACAGGAAAATTGTATCCATTTGCTGGCTCTCAGACAGGAAACTGAGAGATAATCCCCCCTCCTCATGAAATAATCTGATCATATAGGTTACTATGAAACGCTGGATAATCGATATCTATCCCTGTTCCAATAACGGCAATAGTAGATCCAGAAGATGCAAGCGCAGCCTTATGAGCCTCAGCATCACAGCCCATAGCTCCGCCAGAGATAATACAAAAGTTTTCCAGGAGACTTGGTACGATTTTTTCTATTGCTTGTTTTCCATACGTGGTCATCTTTCTCGCACCAACGATTCAGAGTCATGGTTTACTTGAGAGAGTTCATCGAACATACAGTAAAAAAGGAGGAGAGCTTAATTGTTTGAGTGATTCTGGATATTCGGCATCAAAAAAAGTAACGAGTTGTACCTTTCTTTGAGCAAGCACCTTTTCTAGATCAGAAACTGAGAGGTTTTCTTTTTTTTCAAGTATCTTTTGAGATTTATCTTGTCCAATTCCAAGTTTCCCAAGCTGAGAAGACGATAATGATTCATATAATGCGGATATATCCTCAAACTCTTTTGATGCCTGAAACAATTGTTTTTGAGTAAACCCAAGAGCATGAAGTGCTGCAAGATATACGTGTTTCATAAAGCTATTTTAAATAATATCAACAACCTATCAGTAGTACTAATATCAGTGTCAAAAATATATTTTTCTTTGAAGGTCTATCGCCAAAAAATAAAAATGATAGTACGAGTATAAAAGCGATATAGATAAAAGAAAGGAGAATACTCATCACCACCCCGATAGAAGCAATAAGGAAAAATCCGACAAGATCAGACGACATACCCAGAAAGCTTGCCGAGAGTCTATTTGCATAAAAATACCTTGGCAATCTTGATAGCTCTATGTACTCTTTTCTCGAAAAAACAATAATCCAAAGAGTAATAATAAAAGTAGAACCAGACAAAATAAAGTAATCAATAAACGTAATTTTTTCTAATATTTTTCCAATGATTAAGATATTTATAGATGTGAGAAGCTGATGAATAGCAAACACTTTTATAAATTTCGGAACCTGGAGAGTTTTGAAATCAATACTCCCTACTATGACTATAATTCCAGCAATAATGGCGATAACAAATGCCTCTATAGAAACCTTCCCAAAAATAAAAAATGCGAAGATAATTGATAAAATCTTATTGATATTTGAGTAGGGAGTGATAACGGAAATCTTTTCATGACTCCGAACATAGGTCCCGATCCTTATCACGACAAACATCGAAATAAGTACTCCCACTATCATGGCATACACTCACCAGGTGAGAGAACTCATATCATGAAGTCCCATCCATAAAAATGTCGGTATTACTAGAATCGAGAAAGTCCATCAGAGTACCATAAAGAGATACTTTGGACAATTATATTTCAAAGCATTTTTCCAAAATATATCTGCAAATGACATGAGTAATGAACCAATGATTCAAAAGATAACTCCCATACTCTTTAAACGAAAACTTTTAAATTCTTACTTTTTGTATATATTTTCTCTGAAAAGTAAATTTTATATTATAACTTACAAAACTATGTGAGTAGAATCTGGCGCTATGAGTGAAGAAGATAAGAAAAGAAAAAAACTGAGTGAAGCAGAACAGAAAACAGAAGCAACGAAAGTAGTAGAACAACAAAAAAAGAAAAGTGAACTCCGTGAACATATGAAGGCAGAAGAAGCTCTTTCTGGTCTCAAAGATATGATGGAAGATCATAATCTTGATATGAGTGAATCAGATATCAAGATGTTTAAAAAAGCGACTGAGGGAGAGTCTCTTACCACAGAAGAAATTGAAGCTATTCTCGATAAAATTGAGGAAATCGAATCAACTCAAGATGTTGACAAGTATCTGCCAAAAGAATTTAGAATCACCAAAGAAGAATATAAAAAGGCAATTACTGATGATATTGCTCGTACTCAAGCGATTACAAAACTCGATACGGCTCTTGCTATGCTTGCAGAACAAGCACAAGGAGGAAGTACTATGGGACTCAACCTGTTTTCTGGATATATGGCAATTCTCGACAAACGTCTCATAAAAATCCAAGAAAATCATATCGATATCAAAGAAAATCTCGTAGAAATCGAAGAAGCAAAATTTGGAAACAAGCAACAACATATGACACTTTGGCAGAGATTTATTGCCTTTTTAAAAGAAATTTTCGGATAAACTATGTCTCCTATAATTAGCTGAATTCTCGGAATCTGCTTTGATGCCTTTTGTAGTGCAAACCGGAAAAAAGCACTGAATCTATCAATGCTCCCAAAAACACTTTTCAAGCTTTTTTCACATGCCATTGGTGTATTTGTAATTATTGCTCTCGTAAGTATCTTTGGTTTTGAAAAAGGGATACTTCATGATCCTATTTATCTATGACTTTCTTTTCTAGCAGTAGGTGTGTGAGTTATTGTTGGTCTTCTTGATCTCCATGTTTTTAAACATATTCGACTTTCAGACGCACTTCCCTATGGAAATCTCGATAAACTCTTTATTGTTATCATTGGATTTATAGTATTCTATGGTACCGAGTCAGCAGCATCTATATCTACTCTTATAATTACTATTATCACGATTATAACGGTATTAGTATTTACCATCGATTTTCAGAACATACAGTTTCCACCTATGATTGGGGTATTATTTCTCGTCAAGTTTCTTGGAGCCATCAAAGTAATTCTCGTGGGGTATATACTCTTGCACTATACCAGCATTACCTTTGTCAGCATAAATCTTGGATTTGAGTTGCTTATATTTCTGCTTATCGCTGTACTTATGCAGCTCCCTTTTAAAGATACACTGAGTCAATCAAAATGATTTTATAAACATCGTGTCATCGGGACATTATTTGGACGGGGAGGATATAGTCTGAGCCTCTATGTAATTGAAAGTACTGGAGTTATTACCGCCACCCTTCTTGGGTTTTTCAGCGTAGCCTTCAATATATTTGCTATGCGTTATATTCTCTGAGATATCCCAGAAAAAAAGCAAATACTTCTTGCTGGGATTGTTATCTTACTGATCTGAATCTGATACTCTTTAAAGTAATAACGTATGTTTTTTGCACTTCTATCAACATTCTTGAGTAGTATCGCAACGAATCTTTGGAAAAAGGCACTCAGCTTCTGAGCCTCAAAAGAATTGTTTTTACTGCTATCAAAATCAAGCGTTATTCTTATCACTATTGTACTTGCTTTTTTCCATAAACTCGATTTCTGAAATATACACCTATATACACTAGGAATAATAGCAGCCATTATGATAATTTGAAGTATAAACACCCTGATAGAACAGTATATATATAGTGTTGAAAAAATATCAGTATTGGTTCCTTACACCAGTGTAAATAAGATGCTTACAATAATTGTATCTTTTTTTCTCTTTAACGATATTTCCTTTCTCACTTTGATTATCACTCTTATGACGATTGTTATTATAGTTATGAGTTCTTTAGATTTTACACGATTAAAATTATCTCCCATCATTTTATTATTTCTACTCAAGGAATCTATTACATCTGTGACATTATTACTCACTTGATATACGCTTCTTGAGATATCTAGTTCTGCTTTTTTTGTCTTTTCCTATATTATTAGTATTATCTTTATAGGGAGCATTGTTCTCTATAAAGGACAGTTTTCAGAATTAAAAACTCTCCCAAAAAAATTCTATGCTTATAGACTCGTTGCATGTCATATTTGAGGAATATCTTTTTTATTTTCTATGTTAGTAATTACAGAATTAGGGCTTTCTATGAGTATTTTACTATCATTTATAGGAATGATATCTACCCTCATTATCTCCTACATTACATTTCATGATATTCCAAGAAAAAAAGATATACTGGTAACAATAATAGTAACTACTATGATTGGCATCTGATATTACTTTAAATAACTCTATGACAACAGAAGAAAAAGAAATATTCTTTCGCAAAAATTTCTGGCAAGAAATACAAGAAAATGAGCAAAAGTATGCCCATATTATCATGATTGCTACAAAACCAGATATTATCAAACAGGCTCCACTATACCTAGAGTTAAAAAAACGTGGAGAACTCGTGATTCTTATCCATACAGGACAACACTTTGACTATAATCTCAGTAAATGAGTACTTTCAGAATTTGGTATGGACGTTGATATTAATCTGAATATTTTTGGAAAGCTTCACAAAAAGTATAGTCTCATCATTGAACGACTTGGGAATATCCTCGTCGAACTTTCTGAAGAGTATAAAAAGATTCCTATCCCTTATGTACATGGAGATACACTTACCGCAACCACCGCTGATAAAGCTGCATTTTTAAATAAGTTTTCTGTCGTTCATGTTGAAGCGGGTATCCGTACTCTCACACCAAATGTAGAGTTTTTTCATAAACTTTTCCAAGACTTCTCAACAGGAAAGTTTAATTGGAATACATACTACAAATCTCTCCAAGATGAGAGTATCTATGAGCTTGGGAGTATCGAACCATATCCCGAACAATTTGATACGAGAGGAATAGAACCAAGTACTGGTTTTTTCGCAGCCCCAGTCAAACTCTATAAAAAGACTTTGCTCGCTGAGGGATTCCCAAAAGAAAAAATCAAGGTTGTTGGAAATACAGTCGCAGATGCTATCGAGATTTCAAAGACAAAAGTACAGAATTCAAAAGCCTTTGAGTTATATCCAAATATGAAGGGAAAGAAATTTATCTTTATCACCATTCATCGTCGAGAAAACACAGAGAAAAAAGAAAGGTTTTTAGCAATTTACTATGCGATTAAAAAACTTATCCAAAACGGAGTCCCTATTTGTTTTCTTTGACTCTACGCTTCTGAGTGGGCCATTGATACCTATGGTCTTCGTGATGATATTGAAGCATTAAAAAAAGACTATCCCGATACCTTTGCCTATGGTCCAGCACTGGCACACCATGCAGAAGTAGTGGATATGCTTCAAAATGCAGGAGCAGTGATGACCGACAGTGGAAGTATGCAAGAAGAAGCAAATATCCTTTGAGTTCCCTGTATAACCGTACGTTTTTGATCAGATAGAGCTGAAACGATTCTCGCTGGAGCAAATATCATCGCTCCTCCTATTAACTCAGAGCTCATCGTCAAAATTGCAGAAGGTGCGGTGAATAATCAAAATATGCGTAAAGAAAATCTCTACGGAAAAGATGTGAGTAAAAAGATTGTCGATGCGGTACTAGAAATCATAAAAAAAGATGGGAAACTTTTTCAGTTTGATGATGAACGCCTTGATCTTGAACAGTACTTCGATTGGAAAATTTAGTATAAGGAACTTGTAGTTTTATGAGTTATTATCCTGCCCGTAGTGGAAGGGGCCCTGTAACGTTTCAGTATATGCGAGGGTTCTCTTTGTCTTCTTTATTGTATTATTTTTGTGCCAAAAAGAAAGTGCAATGACTCTGAAACATATTTCCAGGTCTCTTTTATCATTTGTTTGAGTGAAAAATTTTCGTTTTTGGCGAGAGAAGAGGGAAATTAAGGGGGTAAATGCCCGTAGCCAAAAACACCTTATTTCTCCAATGCACTATAATTTTGTTTCACACTTAGAGGTTTTGGAAGGATTGTTATGTAAGATATGCCTCTGGATTGCAAATGGTGTTGTATAGGGTCAATAAATCTTCCTCTTTGGTTCAATCCTTGATCTCTTTTAAAATGCCCCGATCCCATAACTAAAACCATTGAATTTGCCAAGGTGTTATTGTGAATCATTTCAATATTTCTAGCATGAATCTTATTTCTTTTGTCCACAGCAACATCATCAAATACTTCTTGGGCATTATCCCTATATTGTAAAAAATCATTAATTTCAACAGTTATAGGTTGGTCACCAAAAGTTTTATCGGCCATTTGCGATAAAAATTGTACAGCTTTTTCTATAGGTTTGTTGCCTGTAAGTCTTTCAGCATCTTTTACAGCCAACTCAATGAAAAACTGTTTTGTTAATTCACCTTTTCCCTGCATCTCTCTTAACTTTTCTCTACTTGAGGTTTCGTAAAACTGATTACTGAAAGTTTCTATAAACATTGCGCAAAGCATTGCTTCAACTTGCTTATTATAACCATCTTCTATACCGAAAGTATGTAAATCTAACCCTCTTTTTAACTCTTCTTGAACATGATGTTCATTTGGATAAGATTTAAAATATTGAGGAGCAGAAATGATACTCATCTCCCCCATATCAGTATTTGGTCTTTCAAGAAGTTGGATATTTGTTATTCCTTGATCAAATAAAGTTGATATAATTTTGGAAATATTTCTTTGACATTCTTCTACTTCTGGAGAAGTTTCTCCATTATATTCATGAATCTGTGGTATTAAAACAACTACATAAGAAGATGCCCCCGTAAATGAGTCAATAATTTCTCCATTTTGTGATAAATCTAAGGATTGCACCTTTTGTCTAATTTCATCTGGAGGAGCAGTCCATTTATCTTTACGGTCTTTAGATTCTTGAATTTCATATTTAATTCTGTATTCGATAACTTCGATTATAGCTTTATGCATTTCCTCTTTGGAAGCATTAGGGTCTTCCAAATATCTCAACATTGTAAAAAGAATTTGATTTTTCAATTGTCATAATTCTTCTTGTGTCATACGAATTTCAGTTCTCTCAGTTTCATATTTACTTCTCAGTTCAGCTAAGCTATTTTTTGTTTTATCTTTATCTAAAAAAGAAGAATACTCTTCAAGAGCAGACTCCACATTATCAATTAAATCATTATCACTGCCAGTGATATGTGTTATTATTTCGTTTCCCATAGTTTTGATATTTAGAAAATAAGTTTCTTTTTATTGTACAATATAATTACCTAAAAATCAAAAAATCGTTTTCGGGGAAATAGCGGATAAAACTCCTTATTTCCCCTCATTTAAAGTTAAGAAAAATTTTCACTCGTTCTTTATTTAAAAAAGAGACTTGGAAATATGTTGCCTAATGATGTAAGAGATATTTCGATCAATATGACATATCCCTTTATATAAGTAAAAAATAGGTCGTAAACGACCTATTTTTATACCAGCGCTGCATAACTCTCCTGTTCTTCCCTATTCAGATATCCGATATATCGAAACATACTGAGCTTATCTGATTCAGATAATTCATTCGAGTGAGCAATTCTATCCAGGATATCACCAGATACCCTTACATTTGCATTTTTCATATTTTTCATATCATAGAAGTAAGATATAAAAATCATCACTGTAAACATATTACAGCATATAAAATATATTATGTCAAGTATTTAAGACTTTTTATGACTCGTATCCTCTGAATTGATCCTGGTACCACCACCATCGGTTTTTCTCTGATAGAAAAAGAGGGATCTCGTTTGTCTCTTATCGATTTCTGAATTCTTTCTACCACACCAAAAATTGATATTCCTCTCAAATTACTGGAAATCGGAAACGATATCAAAGCCATTATCGCACAGTATAGGCCAGATATCCTATCGATAGAGAAACTCTACTTTACTAAAAATATCACGACAGGGATAGATGTCAGTCAAGCAAGGGGGGTGGTAGTCTATGAAGCCATGAAGGCATGACTACAAATCTTTGAGTATACTCCACTCCAAGTAAAGCGAGCAATTACAGGAAACGGAAAAGCAAATAAACTGCAATTGCAACGAGCGATTCAGATGATTTTTCGACTTGATAGCCTGCCAAAACCTGACGATGCCGCTGATGCCATTGGGCTTGGGTATATGGGGGCACTAGAAAACACTAAATTACAAATCTCAAATTAAAACTTGCCTCTAGGAATAAAAATTTTATAGTGTGCACGGTTAATTATTCACTATTAACTCTTCACTATTCACTGATATCTAAGGGTCTAGCTTAACTAGAAGAGTGCTCAGTTTCCGAAGCTGAGAGGCGTAGGTGCAATTCCTACGGCCCTTGCCATAGAAAAGTCTTATGGGTAAATTGGGAAAATTTATCTGTAAGACTTTTTTAAATGATGTACTTGTAGGA
This sequence comes from Candidatus Peribacteria bacterium, assembly GCA_023898505.1. GTDB lineage: Bacteria > Patescibacteriota > Gracilibacteria > BD1-5 > UBA6164 > HK-STAS-PATE-10. The sequence goes on from CP060226.1 coordinate 199,874, forward strand.
ATTGCATGGAGAAAAGGAACTGAAACGAAAGTATGAAATATTGCGATGAATAAGAGCAATATGAATTACTGAAGTCAGTTATCTTTCGGATGACCGATCCCGAGTTCTCGGGACGTCAATTCCTACGGCCCTTGCCAAATAAGTTAAAAGATAAAAGGATAAAGTTGAAAGTGCTGGAAAGATAAAACTAAAAAAGAATTGCAAGTGATAATAAATATTCCTTAAACTTTGAAGCTTGAGGGATTTTTTTATTTGTATTCCCTCTTACAATATATATACTTTTCTTACAGATTATTTCATATCTATCTAACTATGAGTTCAGCATTTGTTCGTCATATTGTCATCGGAAAAATCATTGGTTTTCTTTTTTGAGCTATCGCATTTTTTGTCATCCCTCTTATCTTTAGTGAAGCCCATATCATGCTTAGACTTGCTGTATGGCTTTGGTATACCACTCTTGGTGCTATTGTCTGAATCATCTGAGGAGTACAGTTTCTTGGAGTAGGGCTTTGTAGTTTGCCAAACATATTTCGTGGATGAGTAATTGGTGCCTGGATGAACTTCGTACTGGTTCTTTTCATCTACCCTCTTCTTTCTCAACTCATGATGGGAAGTATGTTTGAAGGATATTCTCCTTTCTGGATTGTGGTAGAATGAGCCATCCTCGGAATCATCGTAGACATCGTATCAGAAAAACTCCCTAAAAAGACGAAAGAAAAAGTAAAAAAGTCAGCAAAAAAAGAAAAAGCCGCAAAAAGTGAAGATAAAGAGAAGAAGGAAAAAAAGACCAAAAAGACAACAAAAAAAGTAAAAAAATAAAGAGCAAATTTGCTCTTTATTTTTTTATATATTTCTATATAGTGCTGATACAGAATACATCATTCTTTTGTTTAATTTCTTAACTTTAGATATATGCTTCGTTTTATTGTACCATTCTTTCTTATTGCTATTCCAGCTGTTTCAATTTCATCAGGAGGACTCAGTGGTATCCTCCCAGCTATTATTGTGGATGTTATCCTCATTTCCCTTTCTATCCGTATCGTCTCTCCAAATACCGTGAGAACAGTAGAGTTCTTGTGAAAATATAACCGTATTCTTCGCCCGGGTTTTCACTTTATTATCCCATTTTTAGAGTGGACAAAAAACCAAGTACTGTATAGAAGAAACTTTCCTGTTGATGTAGATGGGGTAACGAGTGATAATGTAACAGCATATATCGGGCTCAATGTTATCTACTATGTCAACGATGATGATGACGATACTAAAAACGGAGCTATTTACAAATCTGTATACTCTATCGATGATCCGAGAACCATGATGAAATCTACTATTGATGAACAACTCAGAGCTATGATCGTAACCTTTACTCATAAAGAAATATTTGGAAAGAGAGAAGAAATCGGGGAAGTGATTGAGGAAAGACTGAGAGAAAGACTCGCATCATTTGGGTTTAAGCTTGATTCTATCCAGGTACGTGATGTAAAACTTGAAAATACCGTTATGGCAGCCATGAACAAAGTGGTAGAAACTCAAAAGTTTAAAGAGGCAGCAATGAACGAGGCCGAAGCAAAAAAGATTATGCAGGTAAAAGAAGCGGAAGCTGAAAAAGAATCAAAGATACTTCTTGGTGAAGGTATGGCAGGACAACGTATGAAAATCGCGGAAGGGTTTAAAGAGTCAGTTGATCTCATCAAACAAACTGATGATAGCCTCAATGCTGAAAAAGTACTTCAGTTTCTCCTTGACTCCAGTCGTATCGAGACACTAGGAAATGTCGGACAAGGACAAAATACGAAACTCGTGTACCTCAATGAAGATCTCGAAGGAAGAAACTCAGGAAGAGAAAGTAAGTTGATTCAAGGAAGTGAGATTATGTAAAATAGAAAGGCTCAGAAGTATACTTCTGAGCCTTTCTATTTTATCTCTTGAATATACTCCTGCGCCCACCTAAAAAACAGCTCCATTGGGATTTTTTGAAACATCTTTCCAATAGGTCATGATGGATGTATCATATCACTTCATCTATTTAGAAACATCCAAAAAGAAGCAACATGTATCCCTTTTTGTTCAAATGTTCTGTGTAAAAAACGAACATGTATTCCCACACTACGAGCTCGACCATTGATATATGCGATAAACTTATCTGTAATAGGAATCTCTTTCCTGTCTAAAGAACCTATACCTACTCCCTCTCTTTTCCTCTCTTCTTCTACTTGTCGGTCTCCAAGTAAATAGTTTTCCATATCTAACTCTTCCCAGTATTGAGCAATAGTTCCAAAGATATGGTACCTCTCAATACGCTCCGAAGAAAGTCCTCGAAATTTTTCATTTGTATTCAATAACTTATACATGGTAATATCTGAACTCGGAATCCCAAAAAACAAATTGAGTACCCCTCCTGGTTTTTTGGATCCAAGACTCCCAAGACCATATCATACAATCTTCGCATAGATATATCTAAAAAGCTCTTGCCATTGTGCACTTTGAAATGCCTCTGTATACGTATACAATTGTATAATCCTATCTCTATATTGATCACTATCAGTAATACTATCTGGTTGATCTGAAGAAACTTTTGATCATCATCCGTATATATGTTCTTGCAGTCAAAGCTCATCCCAATACATAGTTAATTGTTCTAGTACCCTTTTACCTGTGATAGTTTTTTTTTGCAGATCACTTTTTCTTTGAGAGTTTAAAAAAGTATGAAAGGTTGTATCACGTTTATCAAGGTGGAAAAATTTTGTCAGAATCGCAGCATCAGAGTAGGGGAATACAACAAGACTCCTTTCTCTAAGTCTTTGGGCAATAAAGGAAAATAAACTTTCCCAATCTTCTCGAGAAAAAGACGATGTATAAGCACCCAATACCTCAAATCTGGTATAATACACTGCGGATATCCTCTGCTGTTGTAACTCTTTTCTTATATCTAAATACTCTTGAACTTGTCGCTGATGCTTCCCTCTTCTTCGTTGATACTTTGGGCTTTTAAGAATTTTTTCCTTCCAAAGACTTCTTGCTACTTCAGCACCTACCTTATCTCGTACATCATGAATCGCCGAAGCCAAAAGAGACCTCCAATCATCACTTGGGGGTCTCTGTAATATTTCTTGAATTGCATCTACAGTATTTAATGACACCTTTTTCTTATTACATCGTATATTATGAGCTCGGTAGATTGTAGAGAAAAAGAGGGGAGAATCAAACAAATACAGAATATTATAGTTAGAAAAAAATAAAGAGAAGCAATGCTTCTCTTTATTTTTTTCTAACTATATAGTCATTACCATTAATAGTATAAATATCATCTTCCGAATAATCTCAGCTCTCATCGGGATATAACCTTACTGGATAATCTATTCTTCATTCTACAACAATGTTACCAAATGGATCAAGAAGAGTATGTTCATCAGTATGACCATTTAAATCATACCCATATAAATAGTCTCCCATATTATCAATCCTAGAATAACGTCATATATGAACATTATTCCCATCTTTATCAAGTAATAAATACATAGTTGTCTCTGTATCTTTGCGGAATCCTTTGGGTATTTCTCTTGTAAATATTACTAAATTTTCATTAATATCTTTATATTGGTATCATCCAGAATTGGGCATAACAGTTCATGAAAACGGGAAAAACACCGCAGGAATTTCGTTGTTTACATAATTATATACTTGTATAACCCCATGGTTTAATTCTCCTACATGTCCTCGCATTTCTGGTACATAAAAACCATGTTTCATTAGATCTTTTCCTTCAAGAGTTATATACGACCAGTTTCAGTCAAGAAGATATATAAATCAATGTTTTCATTCCTCTAAAACTTCTACATCTCATACAACCACATATTTAGGCTCGTGTCATGGAATATACCTCTCTAAATCTCTGTCTAAAATAAAACAAGTGTTTCAATCCTTTACAAATGAATATCACTGTATATTATCATGCCTTTGTACATTCTTCACATTTCTGAGTACAATCTCACCAAAAGGAGATAAAATTACATCTCATCTAGTTAATTGTTCTAGTTCATCATATAAGTTACCATCAAGATCAAGTTCGTCATCATTATCAGGAGTAGCATCTACATTTCTATCTACATCTCCACTCAAGTCTGATACCATTTCTTGGATTTCATGTTTTAAGTCATCTCTTAGATGTTCTGCCGCGTTATGAAGTCTCGTTAATTCCTTCCTAACGAATTGTTCAACGGTTAGTCAAGTATCCCCATGTACAGATCAAAGAAACACTGCAACCTTTTTCTGAAAATCTTCATTTCACTCAACATCATTTAATAAAGCAGAGAGGAAATAGAGATTTTCTTTTAAATTCACAGCAGCCAATTCCTGATTTTGCTGTTCTCAAGTTTCTCACATGATATACATTTTTAAAAATAAAACTTTTATATAACTATCATAGCACATTTTTAAGATAAAACACAAAATTTTACTTTCCCTGCTTTTTTACTATCATAGTAGCATCATACTATTAACCTCTACGCTATGAATATCGGTGTAATCTTTGGTTCCAGAAATGCAGAACACGACGTATCAATTACCAGTGCTTATGCCGTGATGAAAGGTCTCAGAAAAACAGGAAAATACAACATCTTCCCTATCTATATCACACAATCAGGAAAGTGGATCTATAACCCCGACTTTGAGGATATCAATAATTTTAAAAATCTAGAAAAGCTCGAAGATACGATGTTTGAAATTGATTTCTCAAGTATCGGAAAGCTGAGAGCTACTCAGTATAAAAAATGACTGTTCTCAAAAAAAGTACGTATCGAGATAGACGTAGTATTTCCCGTGCTACACGGATTAAATGGAGAAGATGGGAGCCTACAAGGGATGCTTGATATGCTCCATGTCCCCTATGCTAGTACTTCTATGCTTGGGAGTGCAGTGGGGATGAATAAAATCATTATGAAAGATATCTTTAAGGCTCATGGACTTCCAATTACAAACCATCTCGTATTTAATACCTCAACTGTAAATATCGAACAAATAGAAAAAAAGCTGAACTACCCACTCTTTGTAAAACCATCGAGTCTTGGGTCTTCTATAGGGATATCCAAGGTAGACAATAGAGAAGAACTCACTAATGCGATTGAGACAGCATTTTACTATGATCATGACATTATAGTAGAAGAAGGCGTTCCAAATCTTATCGAACTCAATTGTTCCGTAATGGAAAAGAATGGAGAAATCATCACTACTCTCGTGGAACAACCAGTTTCCAAGTGAGAATTCTTAAGTTTTGAAGAAAAATACACTTCAAGCGATGGAGGAACGATGCAAGGACTCAAAGATAAGGTAAAAATCCCTGCCGACATCCCAGAACAAGTCGCAACAGATATACAAACTATGACAAAAACAAGCTACCAAATCCTGAAGTGTGAAGGAGGAGCTCCAAGAGTAGACTGGCTCTATAACGAAAAGGATAATATGCTCTATATCAATGAAATTAACACCATTCCATGAGCACTACAAGTGCATCTATGGGAAAAATCAGGCATCTTGGTTCCGGAGTTTCTTGAATCAATGATAGCCACTGCCATTCAAAAATCTAAATCTAGAGAACTCAATATTGATTTTAAATCAAATATTATTGACCACACGATAGCATTTACAAAATAACGAGACATGAAAGCGACTACGATTATCGTTAATAATACCCCAACACACTATTATGCTTCTGAAACAGTAGATACCGAAAACTGTCTCCTCTTTTTACACGGATGGGGACAAGATGGCAAAAGTTTTGAAGCGATGTATCGCCTCCTTGAAGAAAAAGATATCAGTTATATCTGACTAGATTTCCCAGGTTTTGGAAAGACATCACTCCCCGCAAAAGATCTCACGATTGAAGACTATGCACAATTCACAAAAGACTTCATACAAAAACTGTGACTCAAGGCTCCGATACTTATCTGACACTCTTTTTGATGAAGGGTCAGTATCGTCCTTGGAAGTAGGTATGAAAACTTGAAAAAAATCGTACTTATCTGAGGAGCGGGTATAAAAACTCATATGAATCCTGGAAAACTCTGGGTACTAAAATGTGGGAAGTTTATTTTTTCTCTCCCATGACTGAAAACTATCGGTAAAAAGATACGAGAGTCTCTTCGTTCTCGAGACTATAACAGTGCTTGAGAGATGGAACAGATATTTCTAAATACTATCAACACGGATTTATCTCCGCTATTAACAAAAATATCATTCCCAACACTTCTCATACGGGGATGAAAAGATACAGAAACTCCACTATCAGAGTGAACGACGATGCATGAAAACATCCCCAATTCAGAGCTTCAAGTAATCCCAGAGTGAGATCATTTTGTTTTCCAAGCGTTTCCAGAACAAGTCACTGATTATATCGTCGCATTTACCCACCAATAATATCGCTATCACCATGAAACACCAACTTCTTGCATTTCAACTTGAAAACTATGATAGCCTTCGCTTTCTCAAGTTTATTTATCGTCATCCACGATTTTGGCTACAAGGAGGAGAAAGACAAGAACTCGTATGGACCAATAAGGCAAAAGGCATATATATCCTCTCGCTCCTTCTATGTTTCCTTATCCTCGGTTATATCATCGTACTCTCTCCACTACAACTTGGGATGATGATACTTGCCATCATCCTCGTAATTATCTGTTCTCCATTTTTCTTAATTCTTTCAAATTTTCTTCTCTTCCCTCTCGACCTCTATCTCAAAACAAGAACTATCCAAAAAGCCAAAGCGAAGCTTCAATGCTTTCCAAATTTACAAATCATCGGAATTACGGGAAGTTATGGAAAAACCTCAACCAAGGAAGTCCTTGCTACCATCCTAAAAGAAAAATACCAGGTCCTGACTACCGAAGGAAACAAAAATACTCCTCTATGAATCAGTGATATTATCTTGAGAGAATTGAGTGAGCATCATGAAGTATTTATCGTAGAAATGTGAGCCTATAAAAAAGGAAATATCAAAGAACTTTGTGATTTAGTACACCCTAAAGTTGGTATCCTCACAGGTATTACCTATCAACATCTTGAGCGTTTCGGAAGCCTGGAAAATATCATCGACGCAAAGTTTGAACTCATAGAATCACTTCCAGAAAATGGACTCGCCATTATTGATACTTCAGGAGAAAACACAAAAACGGGCATACAACAAAAGAAAGAAAATTTTAAGGTCAAAGATATCGTTACTATCGATGGAACTTCAAGCTATACCTACCTTGAAAATGTTGCTGGAATCGAATTTGAGTATGCTTGAAAGACTCTACGTACCAAACTTCTCGCTCCTCATAGTATTAATACGATTATGATTGCATATGAAACAGCAACACATCTTGGTATGTCCGATGCGCAAATAGAATCCTGAATTACGCACATCGACTATACTGAGCACAGAATGCAACCAATCTATAATCCTCATACAAATGTGTGGGTGATTGATGACAGCTACAATGGAAATCTCGAAGGAGTAAAATCAACGGTTACCTTTTTAAAAAATATTCAAATCCCTGGAAGAAAACTCTATCTTTCGCCATGACTGACAGAGCTCTGAGAAAAAACAAAAGAAGTACACAGAGAGATCTGAAAGCTTCTCGTAGATGCAATAGATATGGCGCTGATTATAGAAAACACTAGCTCCAAGTATATCATCGAATCGCTACTCGAAACTTGATTTCCAGAAACAAACATCATCCGATATTCAGATACTTCTTCTGCTCATAATGACTTATGAAATATCCTGAAATCCTGAGATCTTATCGTCTTTCAAAATGATTGGACGGACAATTATTTTTAAACTTTCTTCACTGGAGCGATACGGATATTCATCTTTTTAATCCCTATTCCACTAAAGGCAATCGACGCTATTTCTCAAGTCATCTCGGTGATAATACCACCTCAAAATTTATGGTGTTCGACTCTATCTCCTACCCTAAATTGAGAGATATCATTGTTTGCTACCGGCTTTGGCATCTTCGTCGGAGCTTCTATAGGTCATATCTGCGAAGAAAAACTGCCAAATGACTGGGATGAAGAAAAAAATGATCCACCTCACCCATACGATGAGATATCATAGTCCTCTTTATATTTCAACGGTATTTCGGAAATAAAACGACTTTCAGGATTGCGAACATAATCCCCAAAATAAAAGCGTTCTTTCGCACGTGAGATATACAGTTCTTGCTTCGCACGGGTCATGGCGACATACATAAGTCGACGTTCTTCTTCCAGTTGGTTTCCATCATTGATACTACGGATATGAGGAAAAATACCCTCCTCAAGCCCGGTAATAAATACTCGATTATACTCAAGCCCTTTAGCAGTATGTATGGTCATCAATGTTACAAAGTCCTCTCGATCATCTTTGGTATCCATATCGGTAATCAGTGCTACTTCTTCTAAAAACTGCCCGAGTGATTCTCTTGGAGACATCCCAGTATATTCACTCGCAACATTTTCCAGTTCCGAAAGATTATCCAGCTTCGCATCACACTCTTCTTTGGAGTAATTCTGACGAAGGTAGTCTTCATACTGTGTCAGTTCTCAGATACGAGTCAGCAAATCTGCCACCGATACTTCCGTACTCAGTTGGACAAGTTTCTGATACAATACAGAAAAATCCTTCAAACTCGCAATCGCTCCAGATCTGAGCTCTTCAACTTCCTCAATATTTCCTAAAATTTGCGGATAATTGATTCAAAAATTATCACGATACTGATCCAAAACCTCAATGGTCTTTGCTCCAATTTTTCTTGATGGAGTATTGATAATACGCTTCATACTCACGACATCATCAGGATTATAGATTACTCGAAGATACGCCAGCATATCTTTTATCTCCATACGGTCATAAAACTTCAATCCCCCAATAACTCGGTATGGAATCCCCTTCATAATGAGAGCCTCTTCCAACTGACGAGACTGTCCATTGGTACGATAGAGGATGAGGTTGTCGGAGTAGTCACCCCCCGCTTGTTGTTGAATCTGTCATTCCCTACTTGATACGGAATCTATTCAATTATCGATTCCTACCTCCGCAGGAATGACATTATTTTTTTCTACCTTTTCTTTGATAATCTCCACAATCACTTTTGCCTCAATCCTATCATCTGGCGCCTCGATATACTGTATTTTCTCTCAGGCAATATTATCTGTCCAAAGTTCTTTTTTGAGTGAACTGGTATTATGTTTAATCACTTCATTTGCTGCCTCAATAATCGTCCCAGTACTACGATAGTTTTGTTCAAGTTTCACCACCTCTGCTTCGGGATAATCCTTTTTAAAGTTGAGAATATTTCGCATATCAGCTCAACGCCAGCTATAAATAGACTGCCAATCATCCCCCACAACGGCAAGGTTTCTATGCCTTGCTGCCAGTAAACGAATGATATGATACTGCGGAGCATTGGTATCCTGATACTCATCTACCATGATATACTGAAAACGATTCTGATACTGAATAAGTATCTTTTCATGACTCAAAAGTCGATATACCTTGAGCAAGATGTCATCAAAATCGAGCGCGTTATTTTGCGTAAGTCTCGCCTCATACTTGTAGTACACATCTCGAACCACTTCTTTTATCGGACTATCTACTTCTTGCTCATACTCCTTTGGTGACAGGAGGGCATTTTTCGCATTACTGATATAAAAGGCGATCTGTCTCGGAGGATAGCGTTTTTCATCGAGTTGCAGTTCTTCTTTGATGATACTTTTGAGTACCGCTACCTTGTCAGTTTCATCATAGATGATAAAATCCTTTTTGAGTCCTATTCCCAGTTCTTCTGAGCTATAGCGAGCGAGGATTTCTTTTAAAAATACGACTCCAATACTATGAAAGGTTCCAATCATCGGGAGATGATGATTTCTATACGGATTATTCCCAATCTCCGTTCCAAGAGCCTTTCCAATTCTCTCTCGCATCTCACGAGCTGCTTTATTCGTAAAGGTAACACAGAGAAGGCTACTAGGGACTATTCCCTTTTCACGAATCATGTACTCTACTCTTGCAGTGAGTGTCGCTGTTTTTCCACTTCAAGCTCCCGCAATAATCAGAAGTGGTCCATCGATATGATTCTTTGCTATTTCTTGTTTTGCATTCAGCTGCATCAGTTCTCTCTAAAAAATATTGTCTTTGATTGTATAAGCCCATCTTGTAAAAGCAATTTTTTCCACGACAAAAACATTGCTATTTTCTATGTCCCCGTATACTCAAGGACATTATCCTATGATTTTCCCCTATGACTCAAAACTTCTCCATGATACTCGCCGTTGATGATCACAATGGTCTCGGAAGAAACAATGACCTCGCATGGAAACTCAAAGCCGAGATGAAGTACTTCAAAGAAACTACGACAAATACAAAAGACCTAGGTAAGCTCAACGCCGTAGTTATGGGAAGAAGAACTTGGGAAAGTATCCCTGCTAAGTTTCGCCCACTCCCAAATCGTATCAACTGTATCCTCTCAAGAAGTCTCAACTCAGAAAGCACTGACTCTCAAATCGATGATTTTGTACTTTATTTTCAATCACTTGATCACTGCCTCAAGGAATTACAAAAAAAAGACAATATCGAAGAAATATTTATCATCGGTGGAGGACAACTCTATAACTCTGTTCTCCGAGATCCTCGTCTCAAAACTATCTATATCACCCGCGTACATGGAGATCATCATTGTGATGTGTTTTTTGATGGAGTTCCAGATGATTTTACTCTGGAAACTGAAAGTGAAGCTCAAGAAGAAAATGGAGTTACGTTTCGATTTCAGGTGTGGAAGAGAAAATAATTATTTGCTTAATTATATAGTTTTATATATAATCAGATATATAATCTATAAAATATATAGTATGAAAATCGTTACTACCACCCAAGTACAACAAAATATCTGAATTCTTTCAGATACCAATAATATGTATACCGTTATTAACCGTTGAGAACCAAAAACTCTCGTGATTCCTTATTCTGAGGAAGCACTTGATATGCTGGAAGATTACCTAGAAGATCTTGAAATCATGAGAAATAGTGATAATCTCCAAAAAGAAATGCAAGCATCTGTTGATAGTGGGATCTCTCATTTTAAGATATAGGGATATGTATACATTTACCTTTAGCCTAAAGGCGGAAAGAGATTTCTTATGACTCGACTGAAAAGTTCAAGAAAGATTACAAAACAAACTTTCACAGTTAAAACAAGTTCCAGAAATACGACACTATCTCAAGCCTGTTCAAAATATATCTCCAGCAAGTCATAGAATCCGAATAGGAACCATGAGGCTTCTCGTTCAATATTCATGATGAGAAGATATTTTTATACTAAAAATCTGAGCTAGAAAAAATATCTATAAAACAAACCTCTCATAGTAATTACTATGAGAGGTTTGTTAGCATAATACAACTATCTGTAATATAGTCCTCAAACCCATGGTCTTCCAAAAACTGCTTCACCTCTTCATCACTAGATCCTGGCTGACACCAGATCTTTTTTCCTTTCAAGATTTCTCTGTTTTCTTCTAAAATCCTCAGTGTCACCGCTGGAGGCACCACAAAATTTACCACTTCATACTTCTCAGAGATATCTGCAAGTGTAGAGTACGCAGTAATCCCCTCAATTTTAGACTCTTTGGGATTTACGGGATATACTGTATACCCCTTCACAACTAAATCCTTCAAAATCTTGTTGCCGTATTTTTCTGGATTATTTGATGCTCAGATAAGGACTATGTTCATATTAGAATATTTACTGAACAGTAATATTATAATCGCCTCCGTTAAATGTTACCGTTTGGTTTAAATGACTTAAATCTAGAGAAGGTGAGTCAATGATACCATCAGTAAGCCCCTCAAGTCCTTCTAATAGTCTTTGTACTTCTGGAGAAGCTACTAAAAATCTGTAAGTTTCTGGCAAACCTGTATATCTATCAACTACTATATCCATAACAATATTCTTTAAATATTAAAACCTAACTCTACTAAAAAATCTATATTCTACAAGTTTTAGTTCGTCTTTGTCAATAAAACCTTCCAGAAATTAATATCGGAAATCTGCTGCCAGGCTGTACGAAGCTCCTCTTTAAATGCATCGTATTCTTCGGAGGAAACTTCTACCTCGATAGACTTGTACACTTCATCTTTTCCTTCAACAAAGTCAATCACTAATCCACCAATATCATACTGACGATGAAAGAGAGGATCAAGCTCACAAAGCAGACGATAAAACATCAGCTGCCTTGCATACTTCCCTTCTCCCGGTTTTTTATTTCCATAACGATCAAGCCCCTTTATCTGACCAAGAGTTTTTGGTTTTCCCGTCTTATAATCGATAAGTCTTACAGAGTCTCGAAACAGTGCCTGCTGTCCATCGTCTTTCCCCTCGCCTCAGAGGAGAGGGGTTAGGGGTGAGGTACTCTTCACTAACTCTATCTTATCAATGGTTCCCGTCAGTGGTACTCAGTCAAACAGTATATTTTTATTTCGGAAACTGTACTCTAGCTCCACAGGAATCTGAATATTTTTAGAATAGGTATCAAAGTATCCTTCGAGTCAAGTTTGCCCCTTTTCTAAGAGAGACTCGTACTCTTCGGGAGTCAGAACCTCCTTTTCAAGAAGTAATCGAAAGGTACTGGTAAGATACGATTTTTCTGGAAGTGTATTTTCTCGCTTATACTTGAGATAAAATAGCTCCAAAGTACGATGATATACCTTTCAGAAGATGGTATACACATTGTCCTGAAATGGATAACGAAATACCGTCCTATGCAAAAATTCGATCGGATCTTCTAAAAACGTATTGAGGTCAGAAGGCGACAAACGATAGTGCTTTAAAAACTCTTCGATATACTGAAATTCGTCGGTTTCGTAACGATAGAGCGACTGGTGTACATCTCCAAGAATCACGTCTTTATGAGAAATATCTCTTGGTTCTATGCTTTCTTCTGAGGTATAGGTTCCCTCTATTTCTTCGAGAAACTGTGAAGCCAAGAGTGGTTTGGTCCCACTTCCAGCAGGATAACTGAGGTACAATGATTTCTTTGCACGAGTACATGCTACAAAAAAGAGACGCCTATCTTCTTCCAGTTGAGAATCTTTGAGCTCCTGGAGTCATTTACCCGCAAGATGGAGAGGAAGCCTTACTCTTTCTACCACTCGTTTATCATCCCAGTTTCCGACATAAAGCCCAGGAACAAACACCGCTTCATACTCAAGTCCCTTTGAACCATGAGCTGTCATAATCTGTACTCCCTTATTTTCCTCTGCAACTATCTGACGATTGATAGGATAATTATAGGTCGTATACAACTCTATCTTTGCAAGTATTTGAGCAAGCGTTAAGGATTTATCTCCTAGAATCCACGTTTTAATCGTATTTAAAAGGGTATAGACATCTTGTAAATCATCAAAACTTCCGTGGGTATCAATATACGAGATAAGTCACGTCTCTTCTACCGCATGATATAAAAAATGGGATACAGATTGGAGAGAATACTCAGTATGCAGACGAAGCAATCGATCACGAAACGATAGAATTCTCTCCCCTTCTTGCACACCAGGAAAGTCTTCTTCTGGTTGTTCAAAATTTACCAAGAAGTCCATCATGGTAATTTTTTGTTTTCTCGTGTAGTTCTTACGATACAGATAGTGATTTACTTTCAGTACATCCGTATGGATAAGTCCAGACATATGACTACGCATGATATCTATCAATCCTTTCTCATCAGCATATGGATCGATAACCAGGCGTAAGTATCACAGCAAATACTTGATATACGAAGATTCCAGGATATTGGACTTTAGTTTGGAAACTACCGGGATATCATGTTGCAATAAGAGATCCGACCAGAGTTTCACTTCCCTGTTATTTCTCACCAGGATAGCGATTTCTGAAACGAATACTCCTAGCTGTCATCCCGTACTGGATACGGGATCATAATTTGTATCTATACCTTTTCATGATTCCGAAGACTCGGGACAGCTTCCTTTACTACTAAAGGAAGCACCATTCTCAAGTCCTCCTTTAATGCTAAAGGAGGATATAGGTGTATTTATTAGTTCTTTAATCTTCCCTATAACATACGACTGTTCATCGATATCACTGGTCGCACGATACAGTGTTGGCACTTCTCTCTCTCACGCATATTTTCCACTCGCCACCAACTCCTTTTGTATGGAATTGATACTATTTGAAAGTCTCTCGGTATTGTTTTCAATCAAAGTATGCGCCAAATCGAGTACTCCCTGAGTCGAACGATAGTTTTGCTTGAGCACAATAAACTTTGTATTCGGATATGCCACCGAGAAATCAAGCATATTTTCGATATTTGCCCCCTGAAAACGATAGATCGACTGATCATCATCTCCTACCACCATGATATTTGGTCCAGCGTACTGTTCTTCACTTGATGTAGGAGATATTCAATTATCTATTCATACAATCAACTTAATAATCTCATTTTGTGCATTGTTGGTATCCTGATATTCATCGAGCATAATAAACTGAAATTTCTCAGCATAGTACAAAAGTAAATCCTCGTCTTGTCCAAACTTCTCGAGTACAAAATTGATCATATCATTGAAGTCATAGCTTGAGTTACTCCTAAGCCATGCATTATACTCCTGAAATAGAAGTACCAATTCCTCCAGTTTTGCAATTTGTTTTTCTTGACGCTCTTTCGTGGTTTCATATTTTTTCGGCATTTCGCCACTTTTCTTTGGTTTGATAAGAGCGAGTTCTTCTGCATGAAGTGTTTGCTCTTGTTTTATGGCTGCCTGGAGTCCGCCAACATTAATCCCCTCTTGCTTGAGAGTACTGATTTTGGACTTGATGTCTCTCAGATAAAAATACCTATCATACTCACTCGTCAGCTCAATAATCTGTTTCTTTTCTATCAGAAGATCGAGTATTTGTTTTATAACTTCTATCTGCTCCACATCATCAATCGCTTTCGCTGTTCTGTACTCGATAAACTTTTCTGGAAAGCGTTCTATCACTCCTGAGGCAAATGAATGAATCGTCGAAACATTGACCTTATACGCTTCATTTCCAATAAAGGATATCAGACGTTCACGGATAGCAATCACTCCAGCTTCGGTAAATGTCGTGATGAGGATACTCCCAGGATCTGTATCGGTCTCACGGAGGATATTCGCCGTACGCATACCAATAATCTGCGTCTTCCCTGTTCCTGGACCTGCCACAACCATCACCGGACCATACAAAGTATCCACCGCCTCTTTTTGCTCTGGATTAAGTTTCTGGTATTGTTCTTGGAAAAGTGTGTCTTGCATGGAATTATGTTTAGTAGTTTTGTCATTCCTGCGTAGGCAGGAATCTGTAATTGTATTTTACTTTTAATTCATTCCGTCCCGAGGACTCGGGACGGAATGACAGATATTTTAACTAGGTTTATCATTTTCCATTCTGCGTTGTCATCCTGAACTTGCCTGCCCCGAGAACTCGGTGGTTTCAGGATCATAATTAATTTTCTATTCTTTCGATTAATAACCCTAACCTCAATCCTTTCCCTTACTATTAAGGGGAAGGAGGTATACCACTTGACCTTCCTTTCTTACGAAAGGAAGTACCGAGGTACGAGGTATACTGTTGTCATTACGAGGAGCGTCAGCGACGTGGTGATCTTCGAAGATTGCTTCTCCCGAAGTCTCGGTATCGCAATGACTATAACTTCTTACATGAAAAAGTAAATGGTGCTTGTTTGTCATCCCGCACTTGCCTGCCCCGAGAACTCGGTGGTTACGGAATCATAATGATTTTTATCTTTTTATATCCCGAGGACTCGGGACTGCATCCATAGGAATGACGTAGTCTATTTTACCAACTCCTCTCAAAGAATCAACTTCGTTTTCTTAAAAATGCGAAAACCGCCAGCGATGCTGGCGGTTTTCTACCACGGAAAGAGTCACTTCATTTAATTCGATGGACCGTCTTTCCTTGCTCCTGGCGTGCACGTTTTGCCGCGCGCGTATTTTTACCACACTCAGCCTTGCGCTGATGTGCAGCGGAGGTCTTTCCTCCATGATTATTACGCCTTTTGGACATGAGTCTCATCCCCTTTTTCATCATAGCCGATGTTGACTACAAATCTAAAATAATAATAATAATAAAGTCAAGTGTATTTTTAGTTTTTATATCCCGATCTCAGGAATAGCTTCCACGATACATAGGGACACGACGCAGGAATGACGAAAAAAATGCTCTTACAAATACAAAAACTCCTTCCTTTCGTAGGAAAGGAAGGCTGGGATGAATTATCAACTTGTCATCACGAGGAGCGTCAGCGACGTGGTAATCTTCGAAGATTGCTTCTCCCGAATTCTCAGGATCGCAATGACACATACTTTATTCTTTTATCTTTTTTCTTTATTCTTTTTTTAATACTCCAGCACATAGGCAACACGGTATTCTACACTTCCCTCTTCTGTATTCCACGTAAGCAGGCGAAGATCTGAGATGTCATAATGACGCTGTTGTAAAATCGTTTCGATCTCATTTTGACTGAGATTGTAAAATGAAACTTTTGTAATCACGTGTTCAATTCCATCTTCATCGCTAAACCTACCATCAGTCGCTACCTCATAGTGAGGAATTACTGATTGCAATTTTTCAAAAGTGAGTACTTCGTTGTACTGAAAGCCATGACTTCTACGAAACACTATTGGTTCCAAAAGTACGTACCCAGCATCTCTATATTTACTATACAAACTATTAAGATTGGAGGCGATGAGCTCATCAATAAACTCTTTTGACGCCGTTTTGAGATTTTCTGGAAGCATGGCGTAATCATAGCGATTGGTATAGATGAGATCTTTGGGGAGATCATAGTACTTATAATTTTCTGGAGTTCTTGTCTCTTTTCATCAGATTGGATCATCAAATGTCGGATCATAATACGCCTCTCCAACTCTCACCCATGCGTGCCCAACCTCTGGAAAATCTTGAGCATCGATTACAAATCCACGCCTCACTTCTACGTCTGATATATATGCGTAGTTGAGCATATAAGCAAAAAGTTTTGCGTAGCCCTCACAGATACCATCTTCATTTTTATATGCAAGGATTCCTGAGCTTATTTTTTTATTTTCTAGAGTAAATGACTCTGTATAACTGAGTCTATCAAGCACAAAGTTATAAATTGCGGGGATTCGTTGACTTGGCTTCAAACCAGAGATCAAGGCCTCTGTATCTTTTCTCAATGCATCAAAATCCAAATCAGTATCACCCGTCTCATACTTCTTATCATTGATAATATTTTGAAGAAAATTGTACTTATCAGAAACTCCATAGATATAGATATCTGACACGAGTTTTACTTTTTCATACTCTTTGATAAAGGTATATTTTCCCGCAGAGGTACGATACAAAAGCAGGTTCTCTGCTTGCAATCCATTGGCCTCTAAACTACTAATATACAGACCATAACGATCCTCAAAGAAAAAGTATTTCTCAAAATTATAGCTATACCATACTCCCTCTTCTAACTGAAACTTCGTCTCATCATCAAACGCAAATTTCATACGTTCTCCGAGTTTTGTATATGGGATCTTTTCTTCGATTTCATAGTCTTCTACAAACAAAAAGTTCTGGGTTCCAGAGATATTGATCACCTGTCCCGTTTTCGACAGAAAGGCAGTATAATTTGAAGGATCTATTTTAAAATAGGTACGAAACTGAAACTTTTTAATCGCATTGTTAGACACAAACTCGTAGCCGTCTGTCGTCACCGTAAGTTGACGATTTGTCGCTAAAATAGCAGTGATATAATTTGGAATTACCGGAGTCTTTATCTCGGACTTTAAACTATTTTTTTCATTGGTCTCAATAATCTTTTGCCCAATATCTGTCCCCCCTATATTCGCCAGGTCGTACGTAAATAATTGTTCGTTGTTCAGCCTATATAAATCCTCAACAATCTTTTTTTGCTTCGTTGAAAGTTTCTTTTTTTCTTCGATAAGCGCAAGAGTACTATTGAGTTTCTCAAGGTATGCCTGCATACTTGATTGGGACTTCTTTTTCTCAAGTTTTTTTATGTACGCGGCATACGCTGTTTCTAGACTTGGATTATTCAGTGTAGCAGCACTCGCAGACACCTGTGGAAAGATTACACAAAGACATACAGCAATAGACGCTCCATATTTTAGTATCGTAGATAACGGCATAAGTATAGGTTCAAAAAGTAATGCTACAGTAAATACTACTGTTGAAGTGCTTTATTGAGCTGATTATCCATCCCCTGTTCAAACTGCTTCACATCAATCGGTAACTCAATATCTGGCTCGATTCCAATACCATCGATTCCAATCTCATTTTTCCCAGTGTACCATTTTGCAATCGTGTATTTCAATGACGATCCATCTACATACTGCTTAATCGTCTGTACTGAGCCCTTTCCATAAGTTGTCTCCCCAATCAAGATAGTATCAGGGTAATAGTCTTTAATGGTTCCAATCATAATCTCAGAAGCTGAAGCCGAACCAGAGTTTTGTAAGATTACGAGCGTATAGTTTGAGAAGTCTACGATAGAATACCCGTATGACTTATTACTAATTTTTACATCGCGGTATTTTACCACTGACGTTGGTTCTCACTTTGGAACAAAGTACGAAAGCATCAGATTTACTTGATCCAGATATCCACCTGGATTATTACGAAGGTCGATAATTACCTTTCTTACTTTTGTTTTTTCTTTGAGAGAGTTAAGTGCCTCGACAAAATCACGAGCTACATGATCCCCAAAGTTTTTAATTTGGATATAAAAGGTATCTGATTGAAGATACTTTACCTCCACATCTTTCACGATGATATTAGCCCTCCCTACTTCCACATCAAACTCATCTCCATCACGAATAATCGTCAAAATTACGGTTGTTCCAGCAGGTCATTTAATCCAAGAAACCGCCTCTTGAAGAGACGTATCTTTCATAATCAGTTTCCCCGCAACCTTATAAATTCTATCTCCTCATTTCAGACCTGCTTTCTCTGCTGGAGAACCTACCATCGGAGAGACGATATTCAAAACTCCTGCTTCTTGCATCTCGACATAAGCACCAATTCCTTGATATTCTCCATTGAGCGTATCATTAAACGAAGCGCTGTCTACCGGAGGAAAATACGTCGTATACTTGTCTCCCGTTGCTTCAGCCATACCCTTTATGGCTTCATCGATCATCTCTTTTTTATCTAAAGTCCCATTATTAATATGGTTTTCAATCAGTGTCTCATAGACATCATTAAAGATTGCTTTTTTCTGACGAAGTTCACGGTCCGCATCAAGTATAAACACATCATGAGCCTCAGAATCCAACACATACGACAAGTTCTCTAAATCACTCTCAGTTGTCAGGGTTCCATTTCTCGTATCATCTACTGAAACATATCCTTCTCACAAGATGTTCGTAACGAGTAAACGAAAATACTCATACGGAAGAGTTTTTGTAGGATAAATACGAGTCTCCCTATTATCAATCGCATCGATATACACCAAAACTTGAAGTGCTTCATATACAGGATCTGTAGTATCTATGTCGGTATACTGTACGTCGATATACGTATAACTTTGAGGGATTCTATCGTCTACCATATCAGCAAGATACCCAAATACTTGTGCTCTCGATACCACCATATCCTGAGCGGATACAAAAGATGGAAAAATAGAAGCAATGACGAATACGAGAAATAATATTTTTTGTTTCATACACACAATTACTTTATAAAAATGAACGGCAGCATCTTACTCTGATTTTCAGAAAAATCTACCACAAATACCCAAAACACTCTTCTTTCCAAAAATATATGTCATAATATACTACTCAGTAGGAACTGAATGTACCACACTACGATCTCATCATAGGATAAAATCAGCTCCACCAAAAGGATAGCTCGCACCTAAAAAGATCAAAAACATACCAAATAGTATAAAGACCAAATAGGTCCCCCCATGTCCGAGATAGTGTTCTGCCCAAGCAAAATTTCCTGTCCAGGATTTGACGTTTTTACGGTACTTTATAAGTGCGACTCAAGAAGCAATAAAAAAGAGAGCATAAAATATCTTGATCATATCTGTAGGTTATTTAAGTAATTGTTTTTGAAGTTGGAGGAGTGTATCCGTACCCTTATCTACGACATCTTTCAGATTTCCTGATTCTGTAATCGTTCCCAAAGGATTTGTCGCAGTTTCTTTTACCGTATTTTGCACGATATTTGTAACAATCGGGGTGACGATACTCGCTAATCTTTCACTCATAGATTGAATTAACTTCTCTTTATCTAGGGTTGGCAGGTATACAAATACTCCCCATAGAACTACTCCCAAAAGAACTCACTTCACTCCCCACTTTATCCATGCAGATCGCTGTTCTGCCTTTAGTCGATCATAAATAAAATCGATTTTTTCTTCCAAGGTTAATGGTTCTTTCGACATACAATATACAGTTAAAAGAATAAAGGGTAAAGTAAAAAGTTATTGTCATTCTGTCCCAAGTGTAAGATTGGAATCATAAATTATAATTTTTATAGATTCTTGCTCTCACAGAAACGGCATTCCTATCTATCTTGACTTCTTAGTCCATCTCCCCTTTTAGTCAAAGTCGAGAAATATTACTCCCTCTCTTTCATTAAAGAGAGGGCTGGGCAGAGATATTTTCTTCTTTCTACTTCGCTTCTTTCCAGGTTCTTCCAATCCCGACGTCTACTTTGAGGTCTACGGGAGCATCGGGCAGTATGGATTGCATAATTTCCTGTACATTTTTCGCCAACACTTCCTCTTCTCCAGGATACACATCAAACACCAACTCATCGTGCACCTGCATAATCATCTTTGATTTGAGACCTCCCCCACCCTGATGAGCTTCCCCCTCCTTACTAAGGAGGGGGATAGGGGGTGGTGATTTCAAAAACTCCGCTACACGGATCATCGCGAGCTTAATAATATCCGCACTTGTCCCCTGTATTGGCATATTTATCGCTTCACGTTCGGCTCCATTTTTAATCGTCTTATTTTTATCATTGATTTCAGAGATATACCTACGTCTTCAAAACATCGTCTCTACATAGCCTTTTTTTTCACAATCAGCAATCACCTGATCAAAAAACTGTCGTACTTTTGGATAGTTCGCATAAAACGTATCAATATAGGTTTTCGATTGCCCCTGAGGAAGTCCAATCATCTTACTGAGACCAAAAGCACTGACTCCATAAATCACTCAAAAGTTTACCATCTTCGCTATCTTTCTTTGCGATGGAGTAATCGTTACCTTTTTTTCTCCCTCCTTATGAAGGGGGGAGTCAGAGGGGGGTCAAAATAAGAATTCTCCCGTTGTATGGTGAATATCTAGTCCTTCATTAAACGAACGAATAAGATTTTCTTCTCACGACATAATCGCAAGCAGACGAACTTCCACCTGAGAATAATCGCACGCCATAATCTTTCCTCCTTCAAAACGAGAGATAAATGCGTCTCGTATCTCCCCGGCTAACCCATCTCACGTTGGGATATTTTGTAGATTTGGATCCGTACTCGAGAGTCTTCCAGTCGTTGTGACCGTTTGATTATACGAAGTATGCACGATATCGTCAGATATATGCGTGGAGTTGATAATCCCCAATAGTCACTCTACATAGGTTGAAAGAAGTTTACTATAGTGACGATAATTTACGATCTTTTGAGCAATCGGATAATCACGAGCCAGATCGCCGAGAACTTCTGCAGAGACACTATATCCTGTCTTTGTTTTCTTTCCTGTCGGTAAACCAAGGTTTTCAAATAACACTTCGCCAACTTGTTTCGGTGACTTGATATTGAACTCCATATCGGCATCATGATAGATCTCTTTTTCAAGAGATGCAATTTCATTTTCAAGCTGTGTCCCAATTCCCTTGAGTCGATCTCTATCTATTTTCACCCCATCGAGCTGCATCTGTATAAGAACTTCCAAAAGTGGCATTTCTATGTCTGAGAATACATCTAAAGATCATTGCCCTCACCTCAATCCTCTCCCATTGGGAGAGGAAGTATCAAGGTTGTTATTTTCATTTCATTTAGTCCCTTCTCCCGTTGGGAGAAGGTTAAGATGAGGGCTAGAATCTGAATTCTGCCCCTCAAATAACTTCCTTGTGATATACACATCTTCTCCCGAGTACTTAGCGGCTTCAAGCAACTCTACTTCTTGAAATGGCATCTTCCCCTTATTTGTCACCTCATCATACGAGATCATACGATACTCAAAATCACGCTCGGCTAAACGATCGAGTGACAAGCCACGTTGTCCTGGAGATTTTAGGTATTCCGCGATGAGGGTATCGTAAAATTGTGCCATAAAGCTATCAAATTACAAAAATACTAACGACTATGATTATCAATATGAAATATCTTTAATACGTCTCCCTCTAATTTTCACCACAATCTATACTGTTTATTTAAACGAAAGTAATAGATTTTATCTTGTTTAGGCTGACGTAATTTAAAGTCCAAGAGTTTATAATTTCAAGACAATAAATAATTTTCTGCCTTCTTAAATTGATTGAGCAGTTTTCTTGAGGTCATATATGCAATGATTTCTTTACGTACAAGTATTTCTTGAATCATCCTTACACCTTAGAAAACTCCATCGTATCTATTTGATCATATGACGTCTTTACTCCTTTTGGTAAATCCTCGACCGATACTTCATACATACTGATAGCGTCTTCAGACAAGTCCCTCCTCAGAAAATCTAAAAACTTCAGTTTCATTTCGTCTGCCGTATATGTCCCATTGATTGCGGTATCATCAATCGTAAACGTCGTCATACAAAAAAGGTTATAAAATAGAGCTCTCAAGCAAAAGTATATCTCAAACTCTCCCCTTCCAAAAACAATCCATCGAAAAAATATTGACTTATTTATTTATTTATTTTAAAGAATGCCAATTTCGGCATTTTTTCTTGAGGGAAAAAAGATGGCAAAGAAAAAGGTGACAAACAAGGCAGACTGGGTCCGCACGAAGTGCGGGATGGTGGTCAACACTGGCTACTATCTCCAGAGGACCCGAGTCCTCGGTAAAGGAACGATGCGGCGGCGTTGGAGGACTCGCTCCTCCAATACCAGTTACAACTGGTAACCCGTCTCTGTTATAACGCCTGCCGGGTAACCCCAGCAGGCGTTTTTTTATGCACCACAAACAAAAACCAGAGATTGAAATTTCAAACTCTGGTTTTAAATTGTAACTAAAGTAAGTATCTACCGGCATAGCCGGTAGTTTTAAACGGGAAGCCCCTAGAAGGGGCTAAAAGTAAGTTCTACCAGTTAAAATCTAATTGTTTTCAATCTTCACGAACATCTTTTCTATTCTGATCCTCAATATACTTCTTTACAACTTCCAAGTCAACTCAAACTGTACTTACAAAATATCAGCGACTCCAAAAGTTCTTCTGTCACAACATCTTCTTCTTTCAATGCCTATTATGTAACAGTATAGCACTCTTTCATTTGAGAATTCAGATTATCGACGAAACACTATACTTCGGCGATATCCTTAAAAGCATGTGGAGATGATCTTTTGCTACATTTCACTTTACTATTTCTATATCATATCTCTTACACAGAACTTGCATTATTTCTCGTAATTCTTTTCTTACTGTTTGAAAAAGTTGGCTTTTTCTATACTTTGGTACCACTACTATGTGGTAGTTACAATCCCAAGTCGTATGGGACTGCTTGCTATAATCTCTTGTGTCCATTTTCTCTTTGGGTTAATCCCCCAGGAGCTTCCCACGTCATTATAGCATACACACACATGGTAGAACCAGTATTATTCCACCGGCAAAGCCGGTGGTTTAGTATTTGTAATTATAGATTCCTGCCTCCGCAGGAATGACTAGTGTAGATTATAGTACCGTATCAAGTAATAAAACTCAGTATCAAGTACAAAATATAACAAGTTAAATATCTTATTTTCTCCTCTCTTTTCCCTATTCCCTATTCTCTATCCCCTATTCCCTACAATACTGTATCAATCACTCTGCTATACTCAAACACATCTTTCCCTCCGAAAAATCTCTGGAGTTCTATTTCTGCTGTTTCTTCGCTATCAGATGCGTGCATAATATTTCCATCGATAGTAAGACCAAAATCACCTCTAATCGTCCCAGGATTCGCATCAACTGGATTGGTTGCTCCACCAAGAGCTCTGACGATAGAAATTGCGTTTACTCCACTGATTGCCATAGCTACCACAGGAGTTCTTACCATATATGCCTTAATATCTGGAAAAAATGGTTTATCTTTCAAAAAATCATAGTGTTCATTGATAATCGCTTCATCAAGTTGCATCATCTTCATCCCTGAGATTTTTAATCCCTTTGCTTCAAAGCGAGAAATCACCGCTCCGATAAGACCTCTATCAACACAGTCTGGTTTTAAAAGTACAAGTGTAGTTTGCATACAAACGATAGTAAAAGTATAAAATATCAAGCAGAAAGAAAAATCCTCCAAACTTGAAAGTCGGGAGGATTATATGGATTCTAAAAAGATTGCAAGTTTAATTACAAACAGCCAAGTTATAAGCATCAACAGTAGTATTTATAACATCTCCAACAGGTCAAGAAGAAACTTGATGTTTTTGAGGATTTTCCTGACAACTATCAAACACTAACTTACTAATTTCTGTATATGCTCGCTCTCTCATAAAATACAACCTCCCTTCAAATAAAAATCTCACTGCACCTCAACAAATAGATAGGCCCAATATATCATCTGCTTGCGCTCATTCTATATTTGGTATATCCGTCTTAATTCAATGCTTAACTATTGCTGATAATATCTGTGCATTAAAACTTCAATATTGAAGACCTTTCGGAGAGCAAACAATTCATCCTGCCTCATATAATTGTTGTACGGAGTGAACTGGAGGAATATAATTACAAAATAACAATTTAGTATAAAATTAGAGATAATATTTTACATAATCTAAATACCCGAAAATATAATTTTGTCAAATAAATCCGCTCACAATTTTTTCACTTCGGCGAAAAATATCTGCTATACTAGAAGAAATAGTAGATATTTCCATATATGAAAAAACATAAAAAAAGAAAGCTGTACAAAATCCGTCGCATCGTTATCTCAAATATCCAGCTTTTTATTATCTCTGTTTCTATCATCATGATTTGGAGAGGGATCTGGAACTTCCTCGATGAATATTTCGTTGCAGATTATTTTTTCTTTTCAAACTTTTTTAGTATTATCTTAGGGATTATTATCCTCTTTCTTAATAACTTTGACCTCGAAGAAGTCAGATAATTCGTCCTTTTTCATCACTGGAACCTCAAGCGGTATCGGAAAAGCTCTTGCTGAATCTTTACGTGTAAAACATCGTGTTATTTGATGCGGGAGAAGCGAAAATACGATAGGTGGTATCGAGTACTTCCAGTGAAATCTCCAAGAGGAAGCTTTTCTTGAAAACCTCGCATCTCACATCTCCTCTATCGACTACCTCATCCTCAATGCTGGAGTTGGCTACTTTTGAGACTTTCATGAAATCTGAGGAAACAAACATAGACAAATCATAGAGACCAATCTCCTCTCTCCTATCCTCCTTACCCAAAGATTTCTTTCTCAACATAAAATCAAGCAATGAATTATCGCAATCGGAAGTATCGCTGGAAAGAAATCACTTGCTCACTGAGCCAGTTACGCTGCGAGTAAGTTTGGACTCAGAGGTTTTATGATGCAACTCAAAAACGAATATAAAAAACTCGGCATTCATCTCATAAACCCCAGTATCGTAGATACTGACTTTCACACAAAGTGAATTACCACCCCCATTAGCAGAGGAAAGTCGCCTATCCCGTCTTCAGCGGGAGGAGGGGGCTTAAACTTTTCAAAGTTCAAACAAACAAACCTCGATGATATCATCGAGGTGGTGCAGAATATCGTTTCAGGAGAAGAAAAAAGGTTTGAGATTGATGTATAAAAAAGGCCCCGTTAGGGGCAAAAAACCAAATTTTTAAAGAACATGTCTGCCTATCGGCAGACAATACTGAAACTCAGCACTTATCCCGCCAAAAACGGTCGAGGACGGCCAAGAGACAGCTAGATTATTATATACCACTTAAGAAAGAAGTCAAAAATTCTATAGTTTTACGATATTTTTGATGTGTATCATCTGGGATCTTTAAGGGTGAAACTTTGCCGTGAAACAAGAGATAAAACTCTCCTATTCTTGTCTGCAAAGATTTTCACTATTGAATGGTTTTGTTACTTTTGGCATCAAAAGTAAATTGGAGGAGTCATATTACTTATCTGTATATCTATCAATATTTTTTATCAAATCCTCATATGATATAATGATAAATGGGCACTTCTCAGGAGTAACTCAATATTCATTATTTCGAAATACTTTCACATATCCAGCTGGATATACTCTAATTGTATAAGCATCTGAAATATACTTATAACTATACTCTCCCTCTTCAAATAAAACAGTAACATTATTGAAATATTCTCCTATCTGTGATGCAACATCATTTATAGTTAAATCTCATACTGACATTGCAGGTATAGTTGGACATACTTCCCTCATACATATAAGCGTTATACGATAATCTTCTTTATTGTAGCAGATTATTCCAACTATCGCAAACCTTTGACTTTTTCCTCCATCCTCATACAATCAGTGAACTTTATTTCATAGATTCCATCTCAAATACTTGGGACAGAGTGACAATAGAGTAACTATCTCGGAAATAGTTTATTTTTTTATTTGTATTGTATGACAAAGAAACTTGAGCTTCTTATGCCTGCGGGAAATATGGAGAAGCTAAAATACTCATTTGCCTACGGAGCAGATGCCGTATACGTCGGGGCACCGATGTTTTCGCTCAGAGCGAGAACCAACGCATTTACCCTAGAATCACTCGATGAAGCAGTGAAATACGTCCGCAATCTCTGATCAGACAAAAAGATTTACTTTACGGCGAATATTTACGCACATAACATCAAAATCAAGCCATTTATGGCACAGTTTAAAAAGATGGTAGAGATGAAGCCAGATGCTTTTATCATGGCAGATCCAGGGCTTATCAACCTCGTCAGAAAAGAATTCCCAGACGTGGAGATACACCTTTCTGTACAAGCCAACAACACGAACTGGGCACAAGTAGAATTTTGGAGAGACCTCGGACTCAAGCGCATTATCCTCAGTCGTGAAATTTCCATCAAAGAGATGAAAGAAATACATGAAAAAGTACCAGATATCGAACTCGAAGCCTTTGTCCACGGGGCTATCTGTATGGCCTATAGTGGTAGGTGTCTTATCTCCAATTACCTCTCAAACAGAGATCCAAACCAAGGAACTTGTAGTCACTCTTGCCGTTGGGAATACAAAGTATTTAAAGATGAAAAAAGTGAAGAAGAACTCGAAACAGTTACGGGAAGACCAGAAGAATACGAAGAGCTCACAGGAAACTTTTACCTCGAAGAACACGAGCGTCCAGGAGACCTCATGGAAATCGATGAAGATCAGTACGGAACCTACTTGATGAACTCTCGTGACTTGTGTGCCATTGACTATATACAAGAACTTGCAGATGCTGGAATTATCAGCTTCAAAGTAGAGGGAAGAAATAAAACGGTAAATTATATCGCCAGTGTTGCGACTGCCTACAGAGAAGCGATTGATGCCGTGGAAGCAGGAAAAGAGTATGATTCTGTAAAACTTGCCGACGAACTCTTTTCGATTGCCAACCGTGGATATATCCCGGGATTTTTAGCAGGAAATCCAAATGCAAATGCACAGTTTTACGAAAGAAACGGAGGATTTCAAACAAAGGTATTTCTAGGAATTTTGAGAGAATATGATGCAGAGGAGCAAGTAGTCCGTGTCGAAGTAAAAAACCGCTTTGAACTGGGAGATACCATTGAAATAGTTTCTCCATCGGGAACAACGAGTATGCAAGTAGAAAAAATCTATAAAACCGGAATTAATCACGGAACAAAAAAAGCAGGGACGACCTTTGAACAAACATTTACCTTTCATAAAGAGTCAGCTGAGTCTGTAGAAACTGCTCATGGTGGTGGATATGAAGTATGGATTAACATGTCAGAAAATCCAGGAGAGTTTGCAATAATCAGAAAGTGAATAGAATCAAATAAGGAAACAACAGAAGAATTATAACTCTCTCATGTGTTTATTTCATACCTTTTAAGTATAAAAATTATGAAAAACTTTCTCTATCTGGTTCTTGGTCTCATCTACTTTTTCGTGTACTATCAAACAAAAGATGATTTTCTTCTCAACTACTACATCGGTAAATGGGCCTATGGAAAAGAGATATTTTCTTATATGAATGCCTTTGTCGCGATATTTTTATCAGTAGGGATTATCTCGCTTCTGAATAATAAGATCCACACAACTCTCACGGCTATCTTTGAAAAAACCGCCAACAAGTATGATGACTTAGTGGGAGAGTCTATCTATGTGTTTATTAGAACAGTAAAATATATTCTTTCTTTCTATATCTGATTGCAGATTGCTATTATACCAGATATGTTTCAGCATATTGTCGATACTATTTTTAAGGTCTCATTTATTATCTCAGCACTTTTCGTATCTCATGGTCTTATAAAAAACGTATTTAACGAACTAAAAAAGAACAAAAAACACGACCAGATATCAAAGCAAGTCTTTCCAATGATAAGTAATATCTTAATCGTCTTTATGTGGGTTATCGGAGGACTCACCATCCTTGGAAACCTCGGCTATAACATCACCGCTCTTATTACTGGAGCCGGTATTGGTGGTTTAGCCCTCGCACTTGCCGCTCAGAAATCTGTATCCAATATCTTTGGAGCTATTTCTATCATCATCAACAAACCCTTTAAAGTCGGTGATTTTATCCGCATCAATGACTATACTGGAACCGTAAAGCAAATCGGTCTGACGTATCTCGAAATCAAGGATTTAGGAGGAAATAAAATCCTCATCCCAAATGAAAATCTCATCTCGTCAGCCATCGAAAATCTCACCGAAAGAGAAAATCGTAGAACTGATTTCAGTATTGGGGTGGTATATGAAACCACTCTTGTAAAATTAAAAAAATGAGTGCAAATTATTGAATCTATTTTAGAAACCTATAAGACCAAAGAAGCGATTGAGTGATATCGTGTACATTTTGATAACTTTTGAGACTTTTCTCTCAATATCAATGCCACCTATTTTTCTCTTGTAAATGATGACTATACTGCTTATCTAAAACAAAAAGAAGAAATCAATCTAGAAATAAAGAAACAATTCGAGAAAGCAGGAATTAGCATAGCATTCCCAACTCAAGAACTCATCATAAGAAAGTAATTCACCGCATTAAAAAAAGTATCTTCCCCGAATTGGGGAAGATACTTTTTTTAATCTTCTTCCTTTTTATCTTTCTGTTCATCTATCTGAGATATAATCAGCTGAAAGATTCATAAGACAAAGTTGATAACAAGCCTCCAGAAAATAATAAAAAACAACAAATACAATACATACCTCGGTGACTCAAGAAAAAACTCATAGATACTAGAACCTGTAAAAAAAGAAAGGATATCTTTAAGGTACTGCATTTCAACCACCATATTTGTAAAAATAAAAGAAAATATCCCAACAAGAAAAATAGGAATAATCATACCAAATACGAGAGAGATAACTTTATTATCAACCGATTCTCTTGGTTGCAATGCAAAAAAGAATCCAAATACAGGAATCATCACACTACTAAACGTCAATACAAAATCCTGATTCTTTAGGAGAAAATCTTGCCACACATGAAGTACCACTCATGATTCTAGCTGCAATACTCGGATCTCGAGATTACACACAAGAAAGATCAGAAATCCTATAATCATCCCTAAATAAAAACGATATACTCTCTCCGTCCCGTAAAACAAAAACGTAACCCCAAAGAGGATACAGACAACAAAGATAATGTAATCTGAGAATCAAAACATACATATAATTAAAAATCTAATGCCATCCTCGGACTCGTTCCGGGGATCTATAATTGGAGAAATACATTTTTATAGTCTTCCCTACCTTGTCATTCCGACTCTAATGGAGGAATCCCTTCTCAATATTTAAGAGATCTTTTCCCGAACTCGGGACTCAAGATGACAATATAGAGTTCATATTCTTATATCCCGAGTCCTCGGGATTACCTTCCCTGATAAATCGGGACACCGCGCAGGAATGACACGCTGTTTATAACCTGTTCCAACAAATAACATACTCCTCAAAACTCCTCTCACGACAAGCTTTTGGCTTATACTCAGTAAAACTTTCAAATCTCTTATTAATCTGGTTCAAGAGATCACCAAAATCTTCTCCCTTAAATACCTTAAGTAGGAGATTTCCTCATGACTTTAAAAACGTATCACTAAACTTCACAATTTCGATATTCAACTCCACAGAAGCATACTGATCAATCTCATTTCTTCCGGTAGTATTTGGCCCAATATCACTGAGTATCAAGTCAAACATATTGCCTTCTCAAATACACTTCTCTACTTTAGGGAGCAATGTTTTCTGATCAAAAATCGAATGTTCAATCGTATGAATATTTGGCTGACTATAAGGATCTATCTTTTTAATATCAATCCCTACTAATATCCCATCATTTCCTATAATTTTCTTGGTATACTGCATAAAACTTCCAGGAGCAGCTCATACATCGCAGACATGCATCTCAGGTTGAATTAAGCCAAATTCCTCTTGGATTTCTTTGAGTTTATAGACGCTTCTTGCACGATACCCCTCGGCTTTTGCACGCTTATAATAATCATCATGGATGATATACGGAGCTGGCCTCTTTGATTTCTTTTGAGGTCATTTTCCTTTTTTTGTTTGTTGGAAATTTCCAACTACTACCCCATCGCTTCTACGAGTTTGAGATTTAAAAACAAATTTCGACATTAATTTGACTTTAACAGGATAATTTAATATACTATAGGTACAAAGTCCTTCGGGATCCTCCCCATACTTAATTGTATGGGAGATACAGAAACTAGGATAAGAAATCTCTTATCCTTTTTTTTATCTCACTAAATTCCTTTTTAGGTATTATCCCTAATTTTTCAATAAATCTTTTATGATCTATAGTCTTTACTTGGGAAAGAGTAACATATGATGGTTTAGCAAATATCTCTGAAGGTAATTCGTAATAAAAAAATCACTTCTTTCATTTTGTTGTCATTGACACGCATAAAAACATACTCCCTATTCGCTTCAGAACTAATACTGGTCTTTTAAAATCCCTTCCCTTTCATAATGACTCATATCAAATATTTTTTCATATATGGACATACCACACCTCTCGCTCCTTAACATAAAAATTTTTTTGTTCTCTTCTATCTACTTGTTTTTTTAGAGTATTCCACTTATCAAATATATCTTCTTCCCTTGAAGAAGATATTATTATTTCCGAAATCTTTAGAGCCCTCACGTGTTCTTTCACATCATGAACACGCAGTATGTTTGCTCCATTTTGGAGTGCAAAAAGATGAAGCGCAACGGTTTCCGTCAAAGTGTCATCTGGAGTAGTATCAAGGAGTCTCCAAATCATCGATTTACGAGATAATCCGGCAAGTACTGGGTAGCCAAGTTCAGTAAGTCTGCCTATATTACGAAGTAGCCCATAGTTATGCTCTATTGTTTTTCCAAAGCCAAAACCAGGATCCACGACGATATCTGTAACTCCTGCAGCTTGAATCACTGCAATCTTTTTTTCTAAAAAATTATAGACTTCAGATACCACATCATCATAATGAGGATTTTGTTGCATCGTCTCAGGAGTCCCCTGTATATGCATCAAAATATATCCAACTCCCGTTCCCGAAATCAGCGGTAATATCTTTTCATCCGTAAGCCCACTGATATCGTTGGTATATCGTAGATTTTTATATTTGAGTATTTCTTTCACCACCTCGCTACGACAGGTGTCGACAGAAAATGGCATATGATAGGTATCCAGTACATCAAGCACTGGAAGTATTCTCCCCAGTTCCTCCTCTACCGTCGGAAGTGTCGTCCCTGGTTTTGAAGAAAATCCTCCCACATCGATGATATCTACTCCTTCAGCTATCATCTTTTCAATCTGCTGTTTCGCATCTTCTACACGCAAATACCTCCCGCCATCGTAAAACGAATCGGGAGTAATATTGAGAATTCACATGATTTGAGGAGTATGCTTTTTCAAGGTAATATTTTGTAAGTCTATTCATTATTTTTCCCTTAGTAGTAAGGGAAAG
Organism: Candidatus Peribacteria bacterium; assembly: GCA_023898505.1. Taxonomy (GTDB): domain Bacteria; phylum Patescibacteriota; class Gracilibacteria; order BD1-5; family UBA6164; genus HK-STAS-PATE-10. The sequence continues at coordinate 232,159 of CP060226.1, forward strand.
ATACCACGGAGTGGGAGAAAGGGATTATTTAGAAATCATCCTTTTGTTTAACAAAAGATATGTTGTCGTCCCGTACTTATTACGAGATCATAATACATTAATTCCTTATTCAGAGCACTCTACTTCAAACTGATCCAACGTCTGATAATAGAGTTCAGAACCTTTTTTAAATCCTGATTCAAATTGACCGCGATCACACCTCGAAGCAACGAGTTTCCCAAAAGCAATATGCTTCTCCTCTGTTTCTCCCATATGTTCATCAAAATACTTTGTCTCAGGCTTCGTAAAACCATAGTGAGCAATAAGTCCTGCCTGTTTTGATTCGGATACTGCTGGTTGCTGAACCTCAAATGCATGAATCGCTCCCGCAAGTTCCGATGGAGTCATCTGTTTTAGTACCGATAAAAGAATCGCTAATTTTGGATACTTTACTACTGGTGTCAGTTTACTCGTCCATGCCTGCCATAAATCAATATGTTCTCTCTCTTCTTGTACTACAGATACTCCTTCTTTTTCTAAATCCAGCTCCGTAAATACTTTTTGCCAAAGATCTGGTAATAGTGCTACAAAATCAAGATAGGCACGACCATAATGAGCCAATTCTGTTTCACTTACTTCTCCTCTTGTCCAAGCCTGATAAAACGGATGATCGAGTAATTTTAGTGGCAAATCTTGATAATTCATATTTTCCTCAAGTTTTAAAAAATAATGCTCTCCTAAATATAGCGGAAGCAACAGAAAAGTAAATCCTAAATCTTTCTTTTTATGCTTTTTTCTGAAATATGTTGCATCCAATACTCAATAGTGTTTCATGCAAGCAATATATCTGGAGCAATCTCTCTCAGGGGCACTAGCACAAAATCTCGCTCGCACATACGAGGATGTGGAAGTTCTAGTGTTTCTGTTTTCAGAGAAACATCACCATAGATGAGTATATCGATATCGATACTTCTCGGACCGAAACGAATTGTTTTTTCTCTCCCAAGTTCATCTTCCAATTGCTTACAAATACGAAGTAGCTCTTCTGGTTTAAAATCTGTTTCTACTTCTACCACCTGATTCAGAAAGTCATCTTGATCTGTGACATACATAGCTCCTGTTTCATACACGGAAGATGCTCAAGTTATGTGGACACGGTGAGCTTCCAAGGTACTAATTGCATCTTTGAGATGCTCTGCTCGATTTCCAACATTGGAACCAAGAGCGAGATAAATTCTTGGCATCATTTATTTTTTAAACGCTAAAAACTCTCCTATCATATAGAGACTTCCAAACACAAGATACAGACTCTCTCTATCCTCTTGTGATTTTTGAAAGATTGCCTCAGGAGACAATTTCTCATAAGAAACTTCTCGATCTTGTAAGTATCCCTCCAAAATGGATTCTTCCTCCAAAAGTTCATGCTGTCCTTCTACCAAGATATAGTGCTTATCTTTCCCGTACGTATTCACAATCATATCTGGCACTTTTCCATGCTTCATCGAAAAACAATAATATATCTTATTAAATCTCCCTTTCTCAAGGGGAGTACTCGAAGCATGAGAGGGAGGGGTTATTAACACATCATCAATATACTTCTTCAGTTCTGTGTGTCCATCGATATTATGCGCCCCATCAATCATCAAGTTATCTGTTATCCACTGCAGGCGCCCAGGATGGTATACTTTTTGGAGTCCCGCAAGAATTATCTTTTCGATATCTCTACTCCCCTCTCAAACCTCACCCGCTACCCCCCTCTCCTTCAAAGGAGAGGGGGAATTAAGTTGATTTTGCTTTTCCACCCTCTCCTCTCAAAGGAGAGGGGTAGGGTGAGGGAGTATTTTAGGGGATGGATTATTCTCAAGTAAATACTTACAAACCTCATAGGCAATCCCCGCATTTCGCTTTTGATATTCTCATGAAAGATTTGATTCTATGAGTTTTTCCGCATAGATAATCGGAGCTCCTTTTACTTGCGCAATTTTCTGTATCCAAGGATTTTCATGATTATACACGATAGGAATCCCTGGCTTGATAATCCCCGCCTTTTGATAACTAATTTCTTCAAGAGTATCTCCAAGAATTTTTGTATGATCAAAGCCAATAGAGGTAATCACGGTAATCACGGGATGTACCACATTTGTTGAGTCCAGCAGTCATCCAAACCCTACTTCGATACAAGCATATTCAACTTGTTTCTTTTCAAAGTAAAGAAATGCGATGAGTGTCGTCCTCTCAAAATACGAGAGATCAATTGGCAATGCTAAAATACGATTAAGTATCTCCACAAACTCTTCCTCTGACATCATCTGTTCATTTACAATCCAGCGTTCTCTGATATCGACAAGATGTGGCTGATTATAGGTTCCCACGCTATATCCAGCTTCCCTGAGAACCGCATATACCATACGACAAGTACTTCCCTTTCCATTGGTCCCCGCGACATGAATTACTTTTATATTTTTAAGTGGATCTCCCAGTAATTCCATTGCCTGTTCCATCTTTGCCAGTGAGTAGTCACGACACTCCTCATAGGTAAATATCTTTTCTAGTGCTTCTGTATAGGTTGTTATCATAATTATATTTCGTTAATCACTTCATAATCTAAATTCAGGTTTCCTACAAAGGCAAAACCATATACTGTTTCTACTCACTCTTGTTTTAGTTTCGCAGCTGTTTCATTGAGCGTCGATCATGATCATACAAAATCATCGATGAGCAACACTTTTTTATAGTTCTGTACTTCCCTATCATCCACAAAAATCGTATTTCGAGCATTTTGTATCCTTTGTTGCCTCGTTTTGAGAGATTTCTGAGGAATCGCAATCTTGTTTGGATAATACTTCACGATATTCACAAATGGCAAAGAAAATATTTGGAGTTTACTTTTAAGGATCTTAAGTAATTGGTTTTTACGGTCAATACTCCAAGGAGTGATAGCAATAGCATCAAACTTTTCACCAGCAATCAAACACTCAAGTTTAGGAAATATCATATCAATACTTTTTGCTATCAGATACTTATTCTGCGATTGTTTTCCATAGAAAGTAAGCTCTGCCAACTTCCCCCTCCCAAATTCCATCCGCTTGTATTGGTCTGCATAGTATACCTGATCGAGATATACGTTCTCAAAATCTTTTCAGAATGCTTTTCCAGCATTTAAGAGTCCACAATCATCCTGCAAGCTTTCTATGTGTTCATAAATTGACTGATAGTTTTTTGCTTTCTCTTTTATGTCCAGATTCCTACTCACACACCACTCACCAAGACCAGAAAATCACTCCATAATCTTTCCATCTGGACTAAACTTGAGAAAAATAGCATCAAGTATATTTCTCTGTTTAAAATCAGGAACATACGACAAAGTATTTTCTTCTGTATTTACATCATGGGCTCTTCAATCAATACTTACTTTTTGGTACTTTGTCTGTGGTGCTGTACCTATTTTCTTAAGTTTATTACGGATAACAAGTTCATGCAGATACTTGTGTACTATCACCCTACTCTTCCCGATTTTCTCTGATATTTCTGTAGCTCACAACAACTCCTCCCCTTGAAAGGTATCAAGGATTTGCTGCAAAGATGAGATTTTATAGTTCATAGTTCTATTTTTTACTATAAATAGTTTACTATAAGATATTTACAGTAAACTATGAATAGTATATCATAGTATGGATATAATGCAAATTTATATGCCGAAACTCTCTAATTCAGAAACTAATGAATTATAGTCATTATAGAACAAGGCATGAATTCATAGATTTTTAGGTTCTACTAAATTTTTTTCTGAATCATCAATAAATATAATTTCATTAGCAGGAACTCAAAGATCTGCAATGATATATTCATAAAAGTCTCTATCTGGCTTCATCCTTCAGATATCTGATGAAATATAATACCCATCAAATGTTTTTCTTAAATCTAAGGTATCGAGTAAATATCTTGCCCTATGCCTCTCTTGATTCGAAGCAAGTATACATCTATATCATTGTCCTTGCAATTTAGCCACCAAAGCTAAAATTTCTTTATCAAGCTTCCCGTCTTTCGTAAACCACATATCAAGAATCTCATCAACAGTTCACTCCCATCACCACTCCTCAAAGTACATAGAAATCTGTTCTCATAAATCAGCATTACCAGTAGTACACTGACGAAATGCTCACGAAAAAAATTCTTGCATCGCATCTTCATTTAGTCCTTGCAGGCGAATGAAATGCCTAGAGAAACTTCCTGCCGAAGTAATAATTACTCCGTCAATATCAAAAAGTATGTATTTGATCATTATTACATGTTTACTAAACTTAAACCCTACAAATAGGTACCTCTATCATAACCTCCATTATCTATCCATAGGATACTCCAAACCTCAAGACATTTGATGATAAACTTCATATAGTCATTTCCTTGAACCAATCATTTTTCCTCAAGATCGATATACATCTGGAACCTTTTCTATATGAATAGTTCATTTTTTAAAATCCCTTTTACCTAACTGTATAGCTTGAGTTAATGATAACAGATATAGTTGTTCAAATGAATATCATCATTCTATGATATAAGTAATACAAAGGGGTGCTATTGCTACAAGATAATGTCACCAATATTTTAAAATTATTTCTCACATATAATCTTGGATAGGAATATTTTCATCCTCAGGAAGTACACAATCAGGATATTGTGCTTTATATGCCCGATGCAACATATCCATAGAGTCAGGTGAAGCAGCTCCACATTGATCTATAACAAATGGTAGTCATCTTTCCCTAACTCATGACATTATCATATTTATAGCACTGCTAAGTGGTGTATAATCTGTATTTTCCCTTGCATTGTATCCTCAACCATACATCAAGATTCCTTCGGTGAGATGTTTATAATACCAAAATACAGCAGCTAAGTGTTCGGGTCATGATAAAAATTCATTTACATTATGTGGATTAACAACATTTGGAATGTTTCATTGATATGCAAACATAGAAGAAAATCAATGCCTTCAAGCTTCTTCGTTAGCAGCTACTACTTGTAACATATCATTATACTTACAGTAATAATATTTCCTCCTTCTTTACCTATTTCACTAACTAATCAACATACACATCTCTCGGTTTACTTCCATTGGCAGGGCCGACAACCCCGAGATCCTCGAGGATATCAAGCACCTTTGCCGCACGAGCATAACCGAGCCCCAGTTTTCTTTGGATAAGAGAGGTACTTCCCTTTTTTGATTCTTTGACGATTTGAATGGCTTTTTCGATTACCTCTGGATCTTCATCTTGTTCCCCTTCATACCCTTCAAGAACACTTCCCTCAAGCTTTGATTTCCCATCGGCAATACTTGGATCCTGGAGATTTTTTAGCATATCTGGATCTATCGTCAGTTTCAGTTTATTGACTACCGCTTCAACTTCATGGGTTTCTACGAGCACTCATTGTACTCTCTCTGCCTCCAGTGCTCCCGTAGGACTATAGAGCATATCTCCTCTACCAAGGAGGTCCTCTGCCCCTTGCCTATCAAGCACAGTTCTTGAGTCAATCTGTGAGGCTACCGTAAAGGCGATACGGCTTGGGATATTTGCCTTGATAAGACCAGTGATAACATCTACTGATGGACGCTGGGTTGCAACGATGAGGTGCATCCCGACAGCACGTGCCATCTGAGCAATACGAGCGATACTTCCTTCCACTTCTTTTTTATTTCCGCTCATCATGAGATCTGCCAATTCATCGATAACGATGACGATGTACGGAAGTTTCTCACTCTTTGAAACCTTTTTATTGTACTCTTTCAGATTACGCGCATGTACCTGTGTCGCTAAATCATAACGCCTGAGCATCTCCGCCACACACCACTTGAGCGCATTGAGGGCCTTATCTGGATTGGTAACTACTGGTGTCAGTAAGTGAGGAATCCCATTATATACGGAGAGTTCCACACGCTTTGGATCTATCAGTATCATCTTGAGATCACTTGGAGAAAAGGTATAGAGCATAGAAATAAGGAACCCGTTCATCCCGACAGATTTTCCCGAAGCCGTTTGACCAGCTACGAGCAAATGCGGCATCTTCGTCAGATCCCCAACAATCACATCACCACTCACGTCTTTTCCAAGTGCTATTGGGATTTCCATCTTGGGATTATTAAACTCTGAAGAAGCTAATACTTCTCTCAGACCAACAGCTTGCCTACTATCGTTTGGAACCTCGATTCCTACCACTCCCAGTCCTGGAATCGGCGCCTGGATTCTGATATTTTTGGCATGAAGCGCTAACGTCAGGTCTTTTTTCAGATTTACGATTTTTTGAAGTTTTACCCCTTCTTTTGGCTTGAGACGAAACTGGATAACGGTTGGTCCCACTTTGTAGCCATGCATATCCACCTCGATACGAAACTGCAGAAGTTTTTCTTGTATCTCTATCTCTTTTCTACGAATCTCTCGCTCATCTACGACGATATCTCCCCCGATACTATCCAGTAAATCCAGAGCTGGAAATTCCCAGTTTTTAAACTCTGCACTTCCTGGTTGCTGACGAGATATGTTTTCTGTGTCGGTTTTTCCTTTTTCGAGAAAATTTTGCACTGAACTGCTGACCTTTTTATGCACAGGAATCTTTTTTGCTGCCTGATCAAGAGAAAGTTGTTTCTGTTTTTTTTCTGCTTTGATAGCTTCTTTTTCTTTTCTCAGTTGTTCTAGCATATCTGAAAGCTCTGCTTTTTTCTGATCAAGCTTCGCTTCTTTTTTGGTTGGTTTTATGGCTTCAGATTCTTCTCTCTCTTTCACTGTTGTCTTCATATTTGAAAGTGATGATGCACTCGCACGCACTACCTGCTGAGTAAAATGCATCGGACGAAAACGAAACAAAATCACCAGTGACACGATAAATAAAATAAGAGAAGAAAATAACACCGACGTAGAACCTAAAACCCCCTCAAGTGATGGATAGAGATTAAACACCGCCACATACGCTGGTACAAAAAAACCAACGATAGTAGTAACCGCAGAAAAGAAAAAGAGTAACCCCAAAGTACGGTACAAATTAAAGTGCAAATCTTCTTCTTTGAAAACAAATACGGCAGATAAAATCACTACCGGAGAAAAGATAAACTGATAGTACTCCCCAAATAGTGTCACCAAAATATCAAACAAATAAAACCCAACAATTGACTGGGTATCTGAGATCAAGGCAAGCGTTCAAATCACGAGTAAAAAAAGTGCAATGATCTTGCTCTTTAACTCTGGACTCATGGGAGTTTTCTTTTTTGGTCTTCCTCTTGGCACGTAAAAAAAATTATAAATCATAATCCCTCCTCCCGACCAATCGGGAGACTCCCTTTATAAAGGGAGAATATTACAAGACCATTGTAGTAAATATTTATTTTTTTGCAATCACAAAAACCAGCAGACAGGTCTACTGGTTGTTGGTAGGGTTTGGTCTTCTCCAGACCAGAGTATTAGTGGTTTACCAAATTATGCAGCAAGTGCATAATTATCGTCATTTGCAGCTACTTTTTGTCATTCAGCAACTTGAGTCATTTTAGCTCCAGGAATAAGCTCTCTTGCTGTTTCCATAAGAGCCATACGCTTAACTTCATCACCGAACATTTGTGATAGCTCGTATAAGTTTCTTATCTGGGTCTGTAGTGTCTTAAATGCAATCGTTTCAGAATCCTCTAATCTAGTATCTATTTGCCCTCATAGTACAGCATTGGTTTCAGTTTGGACTCTATCAATAGTATCCATAACCGCCACGCCATTGAGTAATCATTCAGCTCTTATCTGAGATTCATCTAACCTTGCCATTTCACCATTAGTTAATCTTGTACTCATAATCAAATAATTAAAATATAAATTTGTTTTTATTTTCACCTTGTATTCCTTCTCCTCTCAAAGGAGAGGGTTAGGGTGAGGTATATTAGAGTGGCTCTTTTTTCGGTACAGTGAATGTCCGGGGAGAAGAGACCGAGAAACCCTGAATTGTTGTTTGTAGTTAGTATTTCATCATAGCGGTGTTGCTTAGTGTATAAAGTATCATCTTTTTGTCATTATCTGGATGCCAAGAATACAGATCTATTTCTATGGAGGACATTACTCAAGATATAGGCTCATTCACCACGAGTTATCTGAACTCCAGGACGGAAATAGTTTTCTCAAAATCTATCTTTCCAAGTCTGATCTTTGCTTAAGAATACATTTGCTTTTTTATTCAAATCTCCATCGAGATCAATATACTCTATACTTACGCCTCCAACCACACTATTATCAAACACAAGGTATTCATAGGCTTTTTCGATAAATTCTTCTCTTGTCATCGTGTTGTACTTACTGGTTCTTTCTTTTTGAAGAGCAAGGATATTTTGGTTAATCTTTGTTTTTAACTGTAAATCTGTGGTTTCAGCTTTGAGTTTTTGAAGAGTGTTTTCAATCCACTCATACCCATCGGATTGTACGAGTCCTCTTTCTTCAAGGAAGTATCCTTGGTTGATACCAGCAACTACTCCCTCCTCAAGCATATCTACCACTTCATCATAGTACTCATAATCTTTTTGTAGTCCTTTAGGATTTTGTACGATCAGGCTTTTTGCACTCATAGTACTGTTGTCACTTAGTTTAGTAAGAGTAATCCTCGCATCCTTAGATTGCACCTTGTAATCAAAGAGGACAAGTCCCGCAACGGTATCATCATAACTGAAGTCGATATAGTCTTTGTATTCTGCATCTACACAATCACGCTTGTAGACATTTTTAATATCTTTGAGACTTCCACGTTTGATACATACCTCAGTTCCATCAGTAGTTGAAAGGCGATACGTTCATTCATAACGGAGGTTGATAAGGTTTTTCTTGTTTTCATCACGGAAGACCACGATACCTGTTTTGTTATCTCCAAGAACGATGCTTTTATTGGTAATAATTGCTCCAATTTCAGGTTCTACTTGTTTTCCAGTATCATAGACCTTAAGAGGTATAGACTTGATGACTTGGTTTCCGATTTTTACATAGAGGGTAGTGTTTCCGGCTCCGATACCAGTAAGCTGGATATCACGTTTCCCATCGGTAAAATAGTAGAGCTTACTTGGGAAGACTTTTACTTTATTACTGTCTACAGTAAAGGTCATTCCTGAAGGCATATTTCCCTTAAATGGTCTTCCTTTATTGTTGGTAATTTCAAGCTTAAGAATAGAAGTTGTTCCAAGTTCGATATTTCCTCCGACATTTTTAAGATTGAGTTCGATATCATTGTGCTTGATAAAGTCTTCTACTTCCCTCTTTTCAATTTCATCTCTTGATAACAGTCCATCTCTTGAGATCTTTTCTGTTTTTACGTTGTTCGCAATTTCCACCTGTCTATCAGTTTTTCTTTCTCCTCCACTTGCGAGATAATTTTGGTAATCATTTTTTGCTTGAGTCCTTGTTTTTGGACCAAACCATCCTGTACCAAGTTCTCCTCTAGCACTAATAATATTGTTTGAAAGTTGGTAGCTAATAATTGCTTCCTCTACATCGCTATAGTTTCCACTGATTGGTCCATTGTATTCTCCCAGATCTCTGAAAATCATCTGTACTTCTTTGATATCTTCTACTGGATATCCATCGTATACGGTTCTGTCAAAGATGCTCATATCATAGTTATAGTGGGTATCACTGACGATATTATTTTGTTCTATTTCTTGTCTTGATACGGTCTTTACTTCGGTTACTTGTACATCATCCAGGATTTTTCCATCGGTTTCAAGAAGAAGAAGTGGATCTACCGTATTACGAGCAAGTTCATCGAAACACACTCCAGTTTCTGAGATATCGTTGTAGCTATATGGACAGGTTTTTGAATCGTAATAATATGGGTGAAATGGAGTATCAAGATCCACTTGAAAGTGAAGATGATTTCCGGTAGAGTTACCCGTACTTCCGACTTCTCAGATCTTTTTCCCTGCAGATACTTTTTGCCCTACAGATACCTGTATTTGTGAAAGGTGAGCATAATTTGAGAACACCTTCTTCCCTCTGATAGTATGTTCTATCGTGATAACATTTCCCCAATCAAGGTACTGTTTTGCCAAGATTACGGTACCATCAGCCATAGAGTATACAGGAGTTCCTTCTGAAGTAGCAATATCTGTTCCTTGGTGTCCACCATTACCGACATCCCAACCATACTTATAACTTGATCCCCATAGAACGGTATAGATACGAGTATAATCGTTGTACCCACCATTTTGCTTGATATACTTGGTATAATCTTTTGTTTTTAGTGTTGGAAGTGTTTGTTTACATGATGCAGACAAGTCTTCAAACTTTTGAAATCTACAATCAAGTTTTGACATCTCTTGAATTGGATACACAAGTTCATCACTACTACTGGTTGCTGCATACGTTGCCATTGGGTTTACCATGGTCACCATATAGATTCCAAGGAGTGTGGTGATACAAAATCTTTTAAATTCTTGTGTTATTCTCATAATTACATTTTGGAAATAAAGTTTTTATTTAGAGTCTTTTTCATATACTTATGGTTATAGAAGAATATGAGTGTTTGACTTTTTAGAAATAATAACTTTTATTTATTTCTGAAATAATTATCCCACATAAAAAATAACTTGTCAAATAAAATCATTTATTTTTAATATATTTTTCAGTAATCTTTATTTCTTCCTTTAAAATAGAGGATATATAAATATTTTACTTTTATATTTTTTTATATTTATTATAATTAATGAGTATTTTTGAGATTAATGTCTTTTGATTTACACTTGCACCAAGCTACTACGGACTAATGTATGCTCTTGGCTTTATGGCAGGATATCTCATCATAAAAAAAAGAGGGCAGATAACCATCCATAAGCATACTACCTCAACCCTTGAGGGGAAGAAAACAAAAAAAGAAGATACTCATATGCTGGACGATTTGCTTCTCTATATCTTTCTTGGGGTTATCCTTGGAGGGAGACTTGGGTATGTACTCTTGTATAACTTCTCGTCATATCTCCATGATCCTCTCTCTATTCTCTCTCTATGGGAAGGAGGTATGAGCTTCCACGGAGGAGTCATCGGAGTCATCTTGGCTATGTGGTACTTTTCCTACAAATACCAGTTTTCATTTTTAAAGCTGACCGATGAAGTCACCGCCATACTCCCGATAGGTCTCTGACTTGGGCGTATTGGAAACTACCTCAACAACGAACTCTATGGATACGCGGGATATACTGGTCCATTTAGCATGAGTGTATCCTCAGTATGACACTTTCCTTCCCCCCTCCTTGAGTTTCTTCTGGAGGGAGTGGTATTATTTATCATTTTGAACTGGGTCTATATAGCCCGTTCTCCTAAAAATAAATCCCTCCCCCTTCACTCCGTTACAAGTACTCCCTTTGAAAAAGGGAGAAAAATAAGGTTTGATGGGCAGGTAGCCGCACTGTTTCTCATCTTGTATGGAGTATTTCGTATATTTGTAGAAGTATTTTTTAGGCAGCCAGATGCACATATCGGTTATATCTTGGGAATATTTACCATGGGAGAGATCTTGAGTCTTCCAATGATTGTGATTGGAGGATATTATTACTACACCCTGAATAAGAAAAATGAATACCGTACTCAAACAAGCACATAGTATCGAAACAATCTCTCATCATCAATTAATAAGTGCTCTCGAAAGGATTTGCAGTGAAGTACGACATATTGCCCGCACATAAACATGAACATGTCTATTGTTATGTAGATCCAACAGATTTACATTTGTATGTAGAAAGGGATGTTTGAATAGATATGCAACTATGAGAACTTCACGAAGGATGTGTATCTATATGAAAAGATTCAGATATCACTATATCAGGGTGCTCATATACTGTACAAAAACTGTTATATGATATGAATCATCATGTGTTTTATATTATTGGGCACAGAAAGGATAAACATACAGAAACGATTATTATCACTCCTAGAAAAATCGAAATATAGAGTTGACAAATATTATTTATTACTAATATATAATAGTTATTTATTTATAATTTATGAGTATGTCTATCCTAAAAGTCATTACAAGATTTATTAATCTATCATTTCTATTCCAATGATTTGATACGACTTGAGAACACACCCCTCTTGCAAGTACATTTAATCATAATGCACAACATCCATACCAGGACGCCATTACTATATCTCAACCAAGTGATGGAGGATTGTTTCTGAGACTTCCAAAAGATTTAGAGTGATTGATATCAGAAGGAGAATTTCAAGATATAGTTACAAATATACAAACAGCTATTCAATCCTGAGAAAATATAAAAACAACAGTTTTAGAACAATTTGAACTTATCTTTAATAAATTTAAAACTGGCTTTACAGAAGCCCAGGTAAAAGAAGCCATAGGTAAACTTGTTGGCTTTGAAGATGACTTAATCATACCAATAGAACAACTTTCTAACACCGACTATCTTTCAAATCAAACAAAGTGACCAACAGATGCCTTTAAAGACTTGGCATTACAAATCGTGACAAAACTGGTAGCTATTGTGGTGAAACAAAAAAATATTGCATCTGTAGACCTTGCAAAGAAAAATAAGGATTCCTACCTAGAAACAAAACAATGAGATGAAAGTATTATTGAATGGTATGAAAGAAATGATATAAAAAGACCTAAACTCACTTTTATCATCAATAGAGTATCTACTACTTGAGACACGGCACCAGCAGCAGGAAATGGAATACTTGGAGAAGATTTCGCTCTCCTTATTATGTGATATCCTGCATTTGAATCGACATTTGGGCAAATTGCTCAAATGGAAAACCTATGAAAGCAATGAAAAAATGTAATCTCTCAACCGTTTAAAGAAGCTTTCACAAGAATACAAGATAGAATGAAAGAAGGAAATACACCTGAGTTACAATCTACACTCGTATCAATTATAAAAACAGAGTTAGCAGACCTCATACAAGAATATGGATTTGAAATCCAGGTAGACGCTGGGACTTTTAACTCAATCAACCCAGCAAGAGTAGATATGCAAACTACTTACCATACTATTACTCATGCTCAAGCTGAAGCAAAAGGAATTATAGAGCATGGAGATGAACTTATAGAGGCAGTTCCAAGTGGAAACGGAGGACATATGTTTTCTACGCTTATGTCAAGATATCTTTCCGGAGTAAAGTGAACTACCCTTGTCAGCTGTAATGAAAATGATATGTTCTATCGTATGCTTGAGACTGGAAGATTTGCAAAAACTCCAAATACATGGAGAGAAAGATTTACGTATCTAAAAAATCAACTTAAAAGAACAAAAGGAAAGTTCTCACCAGAAGAACATGCTGAGATATGGAAAACCTTAAAAAGTTGAGTAGTTTCAAGTCCATCTGTATCTATGATTATAGAGACTCCAAATAACATAGAACGTCTCTTTTCCATTGCACTTTGATCCAAGAGAGCAAATGAGATAAAAAGACAGTATGAAAATTTTGAAGAAGTACGACTCTCAGTAGAGGAAATAAAAATATTTAAAGAAATCTACAAAATCCATGTTGAAAGAGTAACCGCTAGAGAAGAATTAGAAACAGTAGGAGAAGTATTTGTAGATACTTGAAGGCTTGTGTGTCCTCATACTGCCAATGCTATTTGTGGGCTAGGTAGATATAGAAATCATACTTGAGATACTGAAACAAAAGCCCTCATATCTGAAACAGCATCTCCTTGGAAGTTTTTAGCAGCCACAGCTGCAGCCTTACACTTTCAAACTTTAGATGAGACAGGAAAAAATACCGTAGATGTAACGGGAATATATAGGGAATATAAATGACTAGAAAGTGATCCAACTTGAAAAGGAGTCATAGAACTTATTAATAAGATTAAGCATTACTACTCAGCACTAGGAAAAACCTTTAGTATGGACCAAATCCCTACTGACTTACGAGAAATTTATGAAAATCCAACACTAAATTTATGAGAGATTAAAAGTGCTGACTCGTGGAATAAAGTTACCATAAGTGCAACAGAACAGTACGTATCAAAATTTAAAGAACAAGTAGAAGGTCTCCTCGCTGCCTAAAATCATAAAAACCCGCTTGCAATTGTAAGCGGGTTTTTATATACTCAACCATATATTTTTTCTTTCAATAACTTATGTACGGATCTATCTCCAATATCCTTATCTTTATCTCTCTGGTTTTTACCATCGGAGCATATATCTTCCCAAACCTTTATGTACTGGGGATGAATAGCTACTTTCTTGATAATGGAGCTTACCATATCTATCTGTTGCAATTTTTTAGCTCCAATTTCATCCATGGAGGTATCCTCCATCTTCTCTTTAACTCCGTATTTATCTACTACTTTGGAAATACACTTGAACTTCTCATCGGGAGAGCGAAATTCCTGCTTTTTTTCGTCTTTGTCGTAATATTTAACGGGATAACACTCACCTATCTCTCGAGCGGAAATACGGTAGGAATCAGTGGTTTTGCGATGGCACTCCTTGCCTACTACACACTGGAGCTCAGATCCAAAAACAATCCCGAGTACAAATGAGGTATTACAGCTCTTGTCATCAATATCTTAATCTGACTCCATCCTCAGATTAGTATCGTCGGACATATATCTGGAGCCATTGCTGGAATCATCTTTTACTTCATCAATAAAGACTATCTCAGAAGACTTATGCAACCACTAAGAGCTGATGAGATAGAATAATAGTGAAGAGATTGCTTCTCCCGAGTCCTCGGGATCGCAATGAAAAAATACTTTTTTCTTTCCTTTTGTATAAAAGGAAGGATGTCTCGAGATTATCGAGACAGATAGGAATATTAATAGCCCCCCTCCCGAAGTTGGGAAGGATGACATAAACTTTGATGCAAAGGAAGGACTTGAGATGAAGTGAGGAGGGAAAAATGCGATTATTCTTCTTCTTTTTTCTCCATCCTCGTTTTAAGTTCATCCCAGACATTTTTTGGGATATTTTTCGCGATTTTTACTTTTGGATAATTCTTCGCAGCCAAGAACTGTCCACGACGAGAGTTACGAACGACAAGCTCTTCCCCGGTTTCTTCATCTACAAGGAGTCCTTGTTCTGTTAAGATTTCTTCTAACATCTCATCTTTCTCTGATTTTATCGTCCCAATCCACTTTACCTTTGGGTACTCACTCGATGCTAAAAATGGTCCAAATCTCCCAGTTTTCACCACAATCGTTCCTTCGATACCATCGGGACATGGTTTTCCTTCGTATTTTTCTCTGAGGGCTGCAAGCTCATCTTTCTGGTCTTCTGGTTGATCGATAAAGTCACAATCAGGAAATCCAGAACACCCGATAAATTTCCCCGTTTTAGAGTGGCGATAAATGAGATCTTTTCCACACTTTGGACACTCTTTTCCAACCTTTTCGACTACTTTTTCTGCTTTTTCTCCGGCTTCATCGAGGTCTTTTTTGAGACTTCCTTCCCAAAACTGAGAGAGCATCTTTTCATAGCTTTGTTTTCCCGTGGCAATTTTATCAAAATCTTCTTCTACCTCACGAGTAAAATCATACTGCATCATCTTTTTAAAGTACTGTTCCAAGAAATCGGTCACCGTAAAAGCGATATCTGTCGGAGTGAGATACTTCTTGTTCATCTTTTCGATGTACCCTCGCTCAATGATTGTCGAAATCGTCGGCGCATAGGTAGATGGTCGACCAATTCCTTCACTCTCAAGTTTTTTTACCAGAGAGGCTTCGGTATAACGAGCTGGTGGACGAGAAAATGTCTGTACAGCTTGAAGTTTTTTTCCAGATACTTTTGCGTTTACCGAAATTTCTGGAAGTTGTCCTTTTCCTTCTTCATCATCAGATTCTTCATCGGTTCCTTCGATATATAGCTTCATAAATCCATCAAACTTGATCACTTCTCCCTTACTCACCCAGAGTTGATCTGGAGCCTTTTCTGGGACAAAATCATAGGTTGTCACTTCCACGACAGCATCCGCCATCTGACTTGCGACCGTACGTTTCCAGATAAGCGTGTAGAGTTTGAGTTGTTGCGCATCGAGTACAGCTGCGAGACTTTCTGGACTACGAGCAATACTCGTCGGACGAATGGCTTCATGCGCTTCTTGAGCTCCGGCTGATTTCGTCTTATAATTTCTTGATTTGTGATACTCTTTTCCAAAACTCTTCTCGATCATATTTTTCGCCTGAAGTTTCGCATCATCCGAGAGATTCACACTATCTGTTCTCATGTAGGTGATGAGCCCCTGACGTTCACCATTTCCGAGATCAATCCCTTCATAGAGTTTTTGTGCAATCATCATGGTTTGTTTTACTCCAAAGCCATGCTTACGAGAGGCTTCTTGTTGCAGAGTTGAGGTCGTAAATGGAGCACCAGGATAACGATTTGCGTCTTTCTTTTCAGCATTTTTAAGGGTAAAGTGGAGTTCTGTATTTGCCTCAAGGAGGATAGTCTCTTGTTTACTTTTTCCTTCGGTAATAATTCCTAAATCATCATAGAGTGGTGCCAGAAGTTTCAAGGCATCTTCTTTTGAATTGATTTTCTTCCCTTTTCCATGAACTTTGGTCAATTCGGCAAAGAAAGTATGTCATCCCGTACTCGATACGGGATCAATAATTGTACTTTTACCTTTTCATGATCCCGAGGACTCGGGATGACGATAGGTTAATTGTATCCTAATCTTCCACGATTCTACGGGTTTGAAGTTTTGAATTTCTCTCTCTTTTTCGACAATAAGTTTTACCGCGACTGACTGGACACGTCCAGCAGAAAGTCATTTACGGATCTTCTTCCAGAGTACAGGAGATACTTTGTACCCTACCAGACGGTCCAACACACGACGAGCTTGTTGAGCGTCCACTAGCCCCATATCTATCGTCCTTGGATTTTCGATAGCTGCGGTAATAGCAGTCTTTGTGATTTCATGAAAAACAATACGCTTCGTATTTGTCGGATCAATCTTGAGCACATGACAGAGATGCCAACCAATAGCTTCTCCTTCGCGGTCCTCATCCGTTGCTATCCAGATTTGAGGATGTGTCTTTGCGAGACTTTGAAGTGAAGTAACCGTCTTTTTCTTATCTTGACTCACGCCATAATCTGGAGCAAATCCCTTATCGATATCGACTCCGAGCGCCTTTTGTGGCAAATCACGGATATGTCCCATCGACGCTACTACTTTGAAATCTTTCCCTAAAAACTTTTCTATCGTTTTACCTTTTGCAGGAGATTCGACAATCACAAGATTTTTTGACATGCTGGTAATCGTTTACAGTGTATGTGCTGTTTTTACGTTTTCACGTTTCCACATTCACTGCATATTAGAAAAATAGAAGTTGAAGTCAAAAAAAAGTCAAAAAGTTGAAGCTATAGATATCTGATTAATTCACTTGCTCAGTTCCCCATGTCATGCATTTCATAATGGGAAATAACCCCCTCAGTAGCCAATTCATCAGTAATGTGCAAAATAGAACCTCTTCTTGTTATTCAAGAAACTGAACTTCATCCTTTTTGTTTTATAATTTTATAAAACTCCCTATACATATATTTCAAAAGACCTGAAATCTTTACATTAGTATCTTCTAAAGAAAAAAATAACTGATACCTTTCTTTTAAATCGCGTTCTTCAATTTCTCGTGAAGTACTGTTAATCGTTCAAATAAAATCGATTGAAAAAATACCAGGGCATTCTTCAATATATTCAATTACTCAGATTAATTTTTCTCAATAATAAAAAGTTAACTGTCATATATTATCTTGCACTTCAATGCCTTCTTCAATATCTTCCACAGACACCTCTCATTCTAAAGAATCTTCGAAATTACCTAAAGATGTTCCTCATATTGAAATAGAATCAACAACACCAACTACTTGATCTAGATATCTTGCCCATTCTAATAAAGAATCTCAAGTTGGAACTTGAGATCATTCAATCTCACCTTCATCTATTGCAGCAACTCAAGCATTATTTACCATACTTCTTATTTATATCTCAAATACATTTTTTACGAGATTTTTATTATCAAATGGAAATTTGAAGTTTTCAAGGTATCTCGCAATCCCGTAAAATATATCCCACTTGGTAGTATTTTCAAACAAAAAGGCGTTTCCTTCGTTTTTGATTGGATTAAATTCACTGAGCAGTGTCGCCAAATGGTGGTCTCTTGGGACTACTGGAGCGACTCATTTTTTAAGTAGATCTGGGAGATTTCCTTCACAATCATCACACACCACAAAATCAATTGCTTCTCCTTTGATATCAAGCGTACTCAGTACTTCAACATTTTTCGGAAGTTTTGATAGTTTTTCTGAAGACAGTACGAAAAAATTTACTGGAAGAACTTCAAGCCCTTCAAGTACTCCTTTCAGCAATGCTGTGTCTTCGATATGGATGAGCCCAATTGCCTTATTTTTCTTGGGGAAACCATACTGTTCCTTTACTTTTTCTGATTCCTTTCTTTTGAGTGCAATAAGCTCATTACTATTCATGGAAACATATTAGATATTAAAACTAAAATTATTGTACCACAAGCATTTCACTCCTGACAAATAAAATCGTTTGACAAATACTTGAAATCGAAAAATAATATAGAAAACTTGCGAAATGAGAGTTTTTTATACAATATTGAAGCTAAACTTTGCTTCTTTATTTAAGAGTAAATTTGTGTCATTCCGTACTTGATACGGAATCATGAATAAGTAAAATACAATTATATCCCCAAGTATTCGAGAGAAGCAATCTTCGAAGATCGCCACGTCGCTAATGCTCCTCGTGATGACAATTAAGTATAATCCACCCCCTCGTTCCTCGGTACTTCCTTTCCTACGAAAGGAAGGCGAAAGGACACACCTCCTTGCCCTTAGGAGTAAGGGAAAGGAACGAGGTTAGGGATATTTATTTTGATACGAAGTCATAAATAAGGAAAATACAGTTATGATCCTGAATCCTCGGGATCGCAATGACACACACTTTATTCTTTATTCTTTTCTCTCTCTTATTCCTTTCCGCCCTATTTACCTATAACTCTATTTACCTTTACTCCCATTATTTTTATGAAAGATTTCTGGAAAAAAGAAGCCGAAAAATGAAAACTCTGTTTCCTGGCACCGATGGACGGATACGGAGACAGCGCCTACCGCCAAACAATGAAGCGTGTTTCTCCCCATATCTATACAATTAGTGAGTTTTATAGTGCCGATGGGTTGGTCCACTCGAAATTCCTTGCTGACTCTGTCTTGCCTCATACAGATATAGAAAATCCTCTCGTCATCCAGATCTTTGGAAAAGACCCTGAGATGTTTGCAAAAGCTGCAAAAATCATCGAACGCTACAATGTCGTCGGCATCGATATCAACATGGGCTGTGCCGCAAAAAAAGTAGTGAGAAGCGGACATGGATCCAGTCTGTTTATCAATCAGTGTACGGCATTTAGCATCGTCGAGACTCTCAATAAGGCTACGAAACTTCCTATCAGCGTCAAAACACGCCTGAGCTTTGATGGAGAACAAAGCCTCATTGATTTCGCGAAAGGACTCGAAAATGCAGGGGCAGCGATGCTCACCGTACATGGGAGAACAGCAAAACAGGCCTACTCCGGACAGGCAAAGTTTGACGACATCTATGAACTAAAAAAACATCTTTCTATTCCCGTGAATTGCAACGGAGATATCGAGAACTATGATGACGGTCTTGCAAAAGTACAAGATTTAAATGGCTTTATGATTGGAAGGTGTAGTTTTGGAAATCCGTGGTGCTTTCTCCCAAGTCCGAAGAATCAAGAGATATTTAATACCTATACGAACGCACAAACAAATGCTGGGAATCCTTTT
Source organism: Candidatus Peribacteria bacterium (assembly GCA_023898505.1). Taxonomy (GTDB): domain Bacteria; phylum Patescibacteriota; class Gracilibacteria; order BD1-5; family UBA6164; genus HK-STAS-PATE-10. The sequence goes on from CP060226.1 coordinate 251,933, forward strand.
AGTGAGGACCACCCCCTAACCCCCTCCTTATCAAGGAGGGGGGACTTAAAAGATCCTGCTAACTTCAAAGATGGATGTTATCAGCCAACACTTGCTGAGATGCTTGATACGATGGAGTTTCACGCCACAAAACTTGTCGAGACAAAAGGTGAAAAAAAGTGAAGCCTGGAAATTAGAAAACATCTCGTACAGTACATCAAGAGCTTCCCAGGAGTAAAGGACTATCGTAAGCGTCTCGTAACGGTTGAATCTATTGAGGACTCACGCAAAGTTATTGCGGACATCCGTGAAAATTTTAGATCAAGTTTAGATTTACGACCAGGACTTGGAGAGGTAGAATAATCAACTTGATTTCTCCTATAAAGTAGCTACTATTCTCATAATACTTTATAATGTTTCTCATAATGACTCAATTTACCGTAGAAGAAGAAATTCAGATACCAACATCTCACAAAACCATTGATGACCTGCTTCATTGTATTTATAAAAACTATCAATTTGAAGATTCAAATATAAACGATCCCTATCAATTAGCAGATAAAATGCAAAAAAATGAATTACCTAAAGGTTTTATAGATAATTTTATAAAATCTTATGACAGATAAACTTGTAGTCTCGTTCAGTAGTTATATCACAGAATTAGTGACTACATTTTGAATACTCAAAAAATTTAAAAGACAAATTTACAAACTTGAAAATAAACTCTTTGACAAGTGATTAGGGTTTGAAAAGATAAAAGTAAAAACTGAATAACTTTGTATAGTTTCCGTGTAGATATTCACTATCGAGCATATCTTAGAAAAGAAAATACTATTTTCATTGTCTTTGATGTAAATAATCATGATTATGAAAGTATTATTAAAAAACTAAAGGCAATGTAATTCTTCTTTTATTTGCCATCTTCCTCTTGGTCACTACAATACTTCAGCATTTTGATTCCTGTAATCTCACATACCCATGAAATATATAATTACGATTTTTTGTATTTCCCTACTTATAACCAGTTGCGGAACAAAAATCTCGAGTGAAAACTACTCTCGCTCTACAACTACTTCAGAAACTTTAACCACTAACACTGAAACCACTATGTCCACAACCTTTCAAACAGAAAAACCACAAGACGGAGATCTAGTAGCAATTATGAAAACTACCAATGGGACAATGAAGATACGCTTATTCCGCGCTGAAGTACCCAGTGTGGTAAATAACTTTATCGGTCTTGCGGCAAAGGGATACTATGATGGTATCACCTTTCATAGAGTCATCAATAATTTTATGATCCAAGGAGGAGACCCAACCGCGACAGGGATGGGAGGAGAAAGTATCTATGGAGAGAAGTTTGACGACGAGTTCTCAGAAAAACTTTCAAATATCCGTGGTTCTATCTCGATGGCAAATGCTGGACCAAACACCAATGGAAGTCAGTTTTTTATTAACCAAAAAGATAATACTAATCTCGATTTCAACAAGCCTCCATTTACCTCAAAACACGCAGTATTTTGACAAGTATATGAAGGACTCGAAAACGTCGATAAAATAGCCAAGACAAAAGTAGGAGCCAATGATAAACCCATAAAAGATGTAAAAATCATCTCGCTTACAATACAAGAAATGAAAAATGGATCACTCGTAGACTATACCGTAAACGAACAAGAACTTATCGATGCTCATACTTCCGCTATGGGAGCAAAACAAGAAGCCAATAAAGATAGGTCAGTAACAGCTGGAGATACTATCACGGTAGACTATACTGGAAAACTTGAAGATGGAACCGTATTTGATAGCTCACTCCAAGCTGGAAGGCAACCACTAGAGTTCGAAGTTGGAGCTGGACAGATGATTCCTGGGTTTGATGCTGGCGTAGTAGGGATGAAAATCGGAGAAACAAAGACACTCACACTCGCTGTATCTGAAGCCTATGGAGAGTATGATGATACTCGTGTACAAGTTATGAAACGTGCTGACCTCAAAGACTTTGAAGATAATGGTATCAAGATAGAGGCAGGGGCAGAGCTTCCAACTATGAGCGGAGTGTTCAAAATCAAGTCCATCGACAGAGATGATGTCACTATCGACCTCAATCACCCACTTGCTGGGAAAACCCTCATCTTTGAGGTAGAAGTAAAAGAGTTTAAAAATTAGTCCTATCTCATGATTAAACTTCACGAATCTTGGCTTAGATACCTGGCTCCAGAATTTGAGAAGCCCTACATGCAGGAGATAAAGATATTTTTACAACAAGAAATAGCGGCAGGAAAAACCATCTATCCGCATCCGAAAAATATCTTCAACGCCTTTGAATATACGCATTTCGACAACCTCAAAGTTGTCATCATCGGACAGGACCCCTATCACGGACCAGGACAGGCTCATGGTCTTAGTTTTTCTGTGCAAGATGGCATCACCCCTCCTCCAAGCCTAAAAAACATCTATAAAGAAATAGAAAGTGACATCGGAAAATCTCCCTTCTCCTCCAAAGGAGAGGGGCAGGGGCTGAGGTCTGGTAATCTGACTCAGTGGGCCAAGCAATGAGTCCTCCTCTTAAACGCTATCCTCACGGTAGAAGCCTCAAAACCAGCGAGTCACAATCAGATTGGTTGGCAAAACTTTACCGATGAAGTTATTCGTACCATTTCCAGAGAAAAGTCTGGGATTGTTTTCCTCCTGTGGGGGAGTTTCGCTCAAAATAAAAAAGGGCTGATCGATACAAGTAAGCACTTCATATTAGAAGCTCCTCACCCATCTCCATTTTCCGCACATAGAGGATTTCTCGGGTGTAAACACTTCTCAAAAACAAATGAAATCTTGCAACAAAAAGGAAAAGAAGTCATTAACTGGTAGAAGTAAGTATAGCTTTTTCTAATTCATAGATAAAATCACTATCCTCTGTCCCCAAAAATTTCCCCGTTTTCATCTGCTTATCGAGTAGCACTAAATTACTATAGAGTTGTATCAATCTCTCTCCACCAATTCACACAGGTTTTTGTGCTAAAAATCATTTATTTCCCAGATCCAACACCTGTCTTGGGTCTTTTCTTTGTGATTTTACGAGAGCAATATAGGTATTGGTTCGTAGGTTAGCCAAGAGATTATGATAAAATCCGTACACATTTGTTTGATCAAGGATTGTATGCATCATCTGTATAGCTCTGTGTGTATTTCCTTCGAGTAACATATCGACGAGTTGAAAGATACTTTCTTCAAGTTCTGGAGTCACATATCGCTGGATATCATTTCTCGTAATTGTATTTCTCGTTATCATCAATTTCTCGATTTCATGTATTGCCTTTTCAAAATTTCCGCCTGTATAGCGTACAAGGAGTCGAATCGCATCGAGATCAATCACTCCTCGATATAGCTCTGAAATCTTTCTCTCTACTTCTCCCGAGTCAGATAAACTATACTCTTTTACTTCTGCTATTTTTAGCATCTCTTTGTATGCAGTAGAGCGTTTATCTGGGGATACTGATGAAAATACCACAAAATTATCATCGGGAACACGAGACAATAACCTGAGAATTAAATCTTGTTTTTCAAGCATCTGCTTATCCTTTTCTCCACTTTGAAATGGAACTCCATCGACAATCACCAATTTCTTGGCACCAAAAAAACTCGGAGCCGTCAGATTTTCTTGTAAAAAATTACTATCTACTTCAGACAGATCCTTGATATGCAGGAGGTTAAAATCTCCATGTTTTTCAACAAACTTTTCTTTCCATGCCTTCACCTGTGCACGGACTAAATACTCAGAATTTCAGGTAAAAAGATAGAGCATTGTAGAAATTAGAAATTAGAAGTTAGAAATGAAAAAATATCTTTGCTTCTTTACGTTTTCGTTTTCATCCCGAGTAGTCAGGATCATTAGTTGTATTTTTCTTTTTTTATGATTCTATCCCGAGTCCTCGGGATAGAATGACACTTCTCAGTTCGCTATGTATTTCTCAATATTTTCTTCAGCTTCTCACTTCCCTTTTCTTGGATAATCTCAGTGACTCTTTCAATACCTTGAAGCGAACGCTTGAGGTTGAGCAGATCTCTCGGAAGGGCACGATTTACGGCAAGGCGATTAAGAATGGCATCAATATCTCCAATATACTTCAACTCATCACGAATCATATCCATCAGGTTCTTGTTTTCAAAGATTGCTGCCACAAAATCCTGACGACGGTGAATCTCATGAATATCTTGCAAAGGAGAGACAACTTGTTCACGAAGAAACCTCGTCCCCATAGGAGTTTTCGTCTGATTCAAAACTCAAAACAGAGTTCCCAGTGTAGATGACTTGGTTTGGAAATTGTACACGAGATCCAGATTTCTAATCGTCGCTTCATCAAGCTCCATACGATCAGAAAAAGAAAGTACGCTCAGTTCTTGCAAAAAGCTCATATCTTCTTTTTGATGCATCTTGAGATACTCCAAGAGTCCTGCTGCTGCTGACTCAGAAAGCACCTTTCCTTGTATCCCAAATCCACTCAGATTTTTCACTCAGAAGTGTGCAAGGAGCGTTTCCCTTGGTTTGCGTGGGATATCAAAATAATATATATTGAGCGCATATTTTTTAGCGAGGATATCAGAAATCTGCTCATGAGAAAACAGGTGTTTTGAAAGCACTACTTCCTTAGGAGCAAATTTATACATCTCAGTTTTAAGAGCTTCAAAATTTGCTAATTCTCCTACCTTCCAATCGTTAGTTTTGATGTCCAAAAGACTGATTCCATAACTTCCAGCTGATTCAGTAATGTAGATGATATAATTTGAATCAAGCGAAGTATCATAGCCCTCTCCTTCAAGAGACAGAGTTGCGGGAGTGACGACACGCACGACTTCACGTTTTACGATTCCCTTGAGTTTTGGATCAGATACTTGTTCTGCAATCGCTACTTTATATCCAGCGGCAATAAACTGTGGCAAGTATTTTTCCTTAGCATGATACGGAATTCCCGCAAGAGGAGTTGGTTTTTCTGCGTTTTTATTTCTCGTAGTGATCGCAATCCCTAAAACTTTATGAGCAATATGTGCATCATCATCAAACATCTCATAAAAATCTCCCATACGAAAAAAAAGCACCGCATCTTGATACTCGGCCTTCATGTCATAGTATTGCTGCATCGCTGGAGTGGTCATCAAAAAGTGAAGAGTGAAGAGATAATAGTGAAAAGTACGTAATTCCTAGTGTATATCTTTATGATTTTGAATCAAGTTCAAAATGACATATCCTATTTACCTACCTCAAAAAAACAAACTTCTTTCTATTTAGGCGAGCAAACTTGGAAGTCGTTTCTACCGAACGAGAGATATTGAGAAGTACCGCTAATCATAGTGTCAGTGCGAGTAAACTCGATCCTCCATAACTCACAAATGGAAGCGTGATTCCCGTAAGTGGGATAATATTGAGATTTACGCCAATGTTGATACAAGCCTGCAGTAAAATCCAGGAACTCACTCAAACCGCGACATAACTGGCAAAACTATCCTTGACATGACTCGATATGAGAAAGCCTCGATACCCGATGTATACATAAATAGATAAGAGAAAAAAGGCACCTAAAAATCCAAGTTCTTCCACAATCACGGAAAAGATGAAGTCTCCCTGTACTTCTGGGAGATACCCAAATTTCTGTACTGACTGACCAAAACCAAGCCCAGCAAATCATCAACTTCCGATAGCTATGAGCGCTTGTTCTGTCTGATAATTAATAGTTTTGTTTTCAATTGCCTTTTTTTCATCGCTCAAAAAGTTATCAATTCTCTGAGTGATATAGCCGAGTTTATTCAAGTTTTTCCCCGTTTCTTTGTCGTACTCTCCTGCAGAGTAAATACCGACGGACAGTATCATTCAAATGACGATAAGTGACAAAAGATACTTGATATTGGCTCCCGCCATGAAAAACATAATCACGGCTACCGGTATCACCACCATAATCGTCCCAAAATCTGGTTGTAAACCTACAAGTAAAAGTACTATGCCGATAATGAGACAAAAGGGAAGAAAACCATCAGAAAAGGTATGGAGGAGGTGTTTGTATTTCTTGAAGAAAAAGGCGAGATAGATAATGAGCGAGAACTTAAGAAACTCGGTGGGCTGTATGGCAAAAGGAAGAAATGGGAGATTTATCCATCATCTGGCTCCGTTCCAGCTTGATCCTATCAGTAGTACGATGATGAGGAGCACCAGAGAAGCTCCAAAAAAGTATTTTGAGTATTTTTCAAAAAAAGTGTAGGGAATCTTTACCACAACTCCAAGCATCACCATCGCGATAAGGACATGTGAAATATTTCTGAGAACATAGAAATAATTATAAGGGTCTGACAATAGTCCGTTTTGTACCATGACACTCGTCACACGAAAAGAACCGTATACTGATACCGATGAGATCATAATCATCCCAAAGATTACCAGAAACACGACAGCAAAGAAGAGTTTATAATCAACAGATTTCATAGAAACCAGAGTGTAAAAGTATATAAAAGTAGTTCTTTAACTTATTGTCATTACGAGTGAAACGAAGTAATCTTAGAACCAGAAATTTTGTCATTCCTGTGAAGACAGTCCCGAGTACTCGGGATATAACTAATTTTCCTTATTTACTTTTGTGACCAAAAGTACGTTTTAGCTTATTGTCATCACGAGGAGCGTCAGCGACATGGTGATCTTCAAAGATTTCTTCTCGAAAATACTCAAGATCATAATTGTATTTTACTTATTCATGATTCCGTATCAAGTACGGAATGACAAGTATTTATTCTTAAATAAAGAAGCATTTCTTCCATCCCTCCTATCAACCTATTCCCCTATAAACCTCTCTCCTACATCCCGACAGAAGTACGGAGATCATGATAGAGTTGTTGTAAATCAGGACTCAAGGAAAAAAGCAATCACTGTAAAAAGATAATCACAAACAGCACCACAATCGGTACAAGTTCTATCGGACCAATAGTTGTCGGAATCACACTTTTTACAAAGCCATAGAGTGGATCGATGATAGCCGCAATAAAACGAGGACGGAAGCGTATTCCAAAGAGTTGGAGCCACGATAAGATAACATCAAAAAAGATGATATAAATAATCATATCAAGAAAGATGAGCATCGCAGCAAGAAGCGTAACCATGAATCACAAACGTTAAAAAGCTAATACTTGAGATAGGGCTTCTTCAATCGAAGACAGCAAGAAACGGATTTTTTCCTTTCTATATCTATTTGCTATCTTATCCAAAATATGTTGCTTTTCTAGTTTTATTTGAGATTTTAGTGATTCACGTTTTTCTGGAGAAAGCAGATGAATTCTCTCTTCAATTTTTGGCAATACTTTTCCATACTTCTCGCTAAATTCTGGATTTTTCTCGAGCGTCTGTATTTCTGGTAAGCTATACATATGCAAGAAATCATCAAAATACCCTACTGCTCGCAGAAACTCGTCAGTATATACAGATCTCAGAACACCTCGTTTGAGATCAAAACGACTATATCCTGGAGCCAATGGATTTACGAGGTAGAGATAGGATTCATCTGTATTTACTGCCATACTTCCCCACTTTCCACCATTCATTTTATAATCAAATATCTTTCCATTGTATGCCTGATATTTTTTGAGACTCCCGTCATACCGATAAATATTTCCAGAAGAAGCTACCGTCAAGGATTGGATATCATGGGACGCAGAAAAGACCTTCTTTCTTCCAAGTTCTCCTACTTCATACACTTCGTGTCCTTGTATAGCATATAGCTTGGTATCGGCACCTCGAACATAATCGATATACTGGTCTTCTGCGTTTACTGTACTTCCAGAATACACCAAAGGAAATCTTGAACTCTTGGTATCAAGTACTATATCTTCAAGTGCTTCCTCCCCTACATCTTGGTAACCAGCAGGATAGACTATGCGCTCAAGTTGCAAACTCTCATCAAAGCCAGTGTATCTGAGCTCTACTTCATTTCCATAGATATCTGATATACTCTCGATCTGATCACCCACAGAGTGAAAGATAATCGTGTTATCCAAAGTATTACTTACCGCAAGCAATTCTCCCGTTGGAGTGTAGATGATGTCATACGTGTTTTCTCCCTCTTGCAGGGAAATAATAGCCTTCTTCTCGGTATCAAACGTATACACTTTGGAATCATACGAGACCTCGATATCAAATCCCTTTGCTCTACAGGTTCCCACTTCCCCCGTAGATCTATACTGAAATCCGGCTATTCTTTCACAGGAAACCGTTTGTCCATCGGGAAATTGTAGCTCCAATCTCGCCTCAGTGTAGTCAAAATCGGTACGTACCTGAAAAGCGTGAGAGAGCTGTTTCTCGGCATCGATATACACAGGAAGTGAAAATGAAGGAAACTGCAGATGAAGTGCTGGAGAAAGGATCGAAGCTACTTCCGTATCATTTTCTTGTTCTCCTGTAGTAGATCTTCTCTCAAGAATCAGCGTCTTTTTTGCTGATGGTAGTTCTATCGGTTGTCCAGATGTATCAAGCAGTGACACTTCTAACTGATACTTTCATACGGCGGGAAGCGCTACTTCAAATACTCCTGTAATATCCTGTAAAGTTGTAGAAATGAGAGTATGATTTTCATCAAACAGGCTTATTTCGATTGACGCGACATCATCATGATTTCCTCTGATACTATAGCGTACATCGAGCGCATCATCCAAAGTTGTGTACAGATCTTTCTCGATATCCAGAGTTGTCGGAGTTGTCTCCCCAATATCGATATAGGCGAGATCTTGCTCCCCATCCAAACTCACCACTTCATAATCATCTCCAAAACCATCCTGCGCTGCTCCTGCAATGATCAGTGGTTTTATATCTTGTCAAACTCACCCCAGAGGATCATCTCATGCAGGAGATGAGGAAGAGGTATCGATATCTTGTACGACGATATGATACTCTCCTTCTCCCGTGGCGTAGGTTTTAATCGTGTGGTCAACTGCACCGGTCTCACTGACAGGGATGAGAAAAAACTCTGGCTGACCAGACTCTCCACTACTCCCGCTTGTCCATGCTCCTGGGATTTCATTAACAATCATCCCGGTATCTGGATCGATTCCTATCCTCCTTCCTCTTTCATCCTCAATCATCAGGTTTATCGGAGAGAGGATATCGTAGCGAAGAGTTCGACCAATTTTTCCAGAAACATCTATATTATAGTGAGGTTCCCCATCATCGACCGTAACTGGAAATACCTGAAAGTGAGGTTCTGAGAAATATCTATCTATAACACTATTATTCGATCAAAATCATTCATAGGTACTATACCCAAGATTTTGAATTAATGATTTTCTCAAAATATTTTGCTGAAGAGAAATGCTGGAAATTGGTTTTGCTCCCGAAATAACCTGTAATACCCTCCCTGCTGCTGCAATTGGCATCCCTGTATGGTTACATACTTCAAATGTCGTTCCAACTCCAATATTTGTATACACAGGGTTTTCTAATATCTGATTATGTTCAAAGAGACCAAAATTAGACTTTGCTCATGGCGCATAACAAGTAATTTCCTCGGATCGAAATTTTTCATGTTCCACTTCTTTGCCTGTCAGGCTATCATTGGGCACGAGTCGGAGATTGAGGGTTGGCACCGTCCCATCCCCCCCAATACCTGTTTCGTTTCGATAGACACTTGAAATATTATATCGATTAAACCTTACTATTCATAAATAGGCATCATAAATATCCTTTCCATCTATTGTATCAGAGATATCATTTTTTACCGTTCATCATCCTGATACTTCTGTACTTGAGGTATCTAAAGAAAACGATACGATATTATTTGCATCCTTGTTTCCTGTTATCGTAGAATAATACAACACAAAATTATCTACCTTATTCCAGATTTTATTGATATTTTCCGTGGTATTTAAATCTTCTAAAAAGCTATTTTTCGGATAATTTTCTGGTGATAATTTATATCCATTTTTTGACACATATCGAAGCTTTTCATTATAGTCTCGGTTTTTCTCAACATCAGGAAGTAATTGCCCTATGGTTACCATCCCATTTGGGATTTTTTCCTCATATCCATGAATAAGTCGGTAAAAGTAGTCATCCGTTAAATTGAGAGACCAAGTTGCTTGCCACTTTAGGGCTCCTCCCAACATCCATCCATCAGTCATCTCTATATCTCCATGTTCCCAAATAGGTAGGGCTTTCGGAGAACCACGATGCGGGGTAGCGATGGTGATGAGATTATGAACGCGGATATTTGAGGAGATAGAATCGGAAGGGAAAGGATTTTTGCAGGAAATAAGAGAGAAGTCATTAATTTTACCATTACTAATATAATTATCTTCTTTCCCTTGATCTTTTCTTCAATTATACCCAGAAATATCAAACTCTCATTGTGGAGTTATTATATATTGTACACACATATCTTCTAACATCGCTCTTGCAACGAGTCCTCCCATAGAGTGAGCGATAATATTGACCTTGCCAATATTGCAGCCATTTTGACGCTCATACTCCTCTAGTATACGACCAATAAGTTGAGTGAGGAGCGTGGCGGTAATCTTGTTATCATGCTTCCAATCATACCCAAAGAGATAGAGTGCTCCCTTTGGATTCCCTTCGATACGAAGTGTAAACTCATCATCATAAAAGACATCTTCTATCGTATACCCTGCTCGCTTAAAGGTAAAAAAGAGTGGATCATACACATGAGTAATTGGATCGGGGATCCAGCGCTTCACTCGACTTTGTCCGTACCCTTCCTCACTATACCAAGAAGCGAGTATTCCAGGAATAAATATCGTTGGAATATCGGTTTCTCGATAGTTTTGACAGGTGGTATCACCAAAACGAACGATTTTTTGCTCTTGAAGTGTTAAATTATCATACGAAAATAGTTGAGGTATCGTAAAAAATACTAATACCATAAAAATAACTATCAAAGATTTCATTCATTGCAATTAAAGAATATTAAAATCTATTCATTGTATTTGGTATAATCTATTCATTATTGATGTAGTTAATTCAGACATTAACTCATTTCTATTTTCTTTTCATAGAGAACTGTTATAAGCAAATATTATATCATCAATAATTCAATGTATTTTATCATCTTGTATATAACTCTTATATGATTGAATTTTATTTATATATGTATCTAGAAATATAGTATCTCAAGAAAAGTAATCATCTAATAAATCTTTTAAGAAATACACCTGAAACGTCACGTCTGGATAGGACTGAAAAGCAACATCATAGCCAAATCTCTCCATATCACGAAAGACTTGCGCATACAGTTCTGGGATATTATGATCTTTTGCAAACTCTAGTGCCTGGATACTCTCCTCCAAGGTCTGGAACTTCGCATAGGATCAGATATCAAAACCATATTTCTGAACTAAGGCAAGATATTCATCTGTATCCGTTATATACTCTCCTTGCCAATCACGATATCCGAGAAGCGCAGGGTGCTCGGTATACACATAGCGTTCATTACTCACCAAAAAGAGGAGATATCCAAAAATTGAGAGCCCAAGGGCAATAATCACCAAGAGGTGAATCATATGCTCGGTGAGTTTCTTTGATACACGTATCCACCAAGCGATACCAATAATGATAGCAAGGATAGGCAAACCTATCCACAGAGTAGAAATACGAAAGTCATCGTAAAGAAAACTCGGATCATACGGATATAAAAAGAAATAATATCCATCGCCTGGAAGGATATAGTAGTAAAACTTTGTTACGAGCAAGTAGGTAATCAATATTGCTATCGCAAGTGCTCATCTCCTGTGGGTGTAGAAAAAGTGGGGGGTGTGTTTTGTCATAGAAAAAAGAAAATTTAAAATAAATGAAATGTACTTGTATCTAACCAAAGTGCAATCATAAAAAAGGTAAAAAATCAGAACATAGAAATTGAAACTACGAACAGAAAAAAAGAAAGTATACTGACATGATTTACCTTCAATATATACAGTGTCGATAAAAAAGAAAGCACCACTATGGGGAACATAAGTGTAGGATAAAAAAGATATACCATCATTGCTTCAAATTGAAAAGGATCTGCCCAAATCATTGGAGATGAAAGATATATAACATTAAATATAAACAACTTTCCACTTCCAATGATATTCTTTCGATCACTTTTATAACCAAAGAGTCTACGTTGAATCTCTATCTTTTCCATAAATATTTATCCTTACAAGATATTATAATAAGATATTTACCCAACAACTATTACCTCCGTATTAATTTTTTGAAAGATTCTCGTCATTCTGAACTTGCGTGTCCCGAGAACTCGGTGAATTCAGAATCATCACTGTAAGATAAACTTATTTACTTCAATATAATTTCAAAGACTCTTTGTATTATTCTATCGAGAGTACTTGCGATAGAATCTTGTTCCCCTTATCACTTTTTAAAGATAAACAAGTGTTCGTGCATAATGAGGAGAAAATTAAACTCTTTGCTTCTTTTCGCCCAGAAACCTGTAGCCTTACAGTTATGTTGCACCTTGATAATATCCTCTTTGAGGATAAACCCTACCTTTAGAAACCTCTCCATTACCTTAAATGCTAGAGGAATATACATCTTTTCTCTCCTTGTATCCCCCATAAGTATCGCACAGGTTCTCCCAGGCTTCAATACTCGGTAGGCTTCTTTTGCAACTTTTTCTATTTTATCGCAAAATGCATCGATATCATGAATATTGGAAAGATCTTCCGCAATCTTCCCTTCACTGTATTTGATGATATCTGCATACGGCGGGTGCATAAGTACAAAGTCGATACTTTCTTTTTTGAGTTTCTCGTTTTTTTCTGTGGCATCATGTAACTGCAGGTGTGTTTTTGCTCCATTATCTAGGTCAAAATCAAGTGCTTCTTTTGTTAAGCTAATAGCTTCAGGATTGATATCATAACACCACAGATTTCTATCAAGAAGTTTTGCTTCAATCGCTGTAGTTCCTCCCCCTATCATCGGATCTAAAAGGGTATCCCCTTCTTTTGAATATCGTAATATGAGATTTCTCACTACCTCTGGCGACCAATTTCCACGATACTTACTATTATGCGTCATCCAGTTTCCCCTACGAGGAAATGACCATACGGTCGAACACTCTTGCTCAAATTGTTCAGGAGGAAGTTTTTGTTGTTTAGACATTTTGAGAGTATATTAGATGTAAATTAAGTTCTTCATCGTAATCAATCCACTGCGGATTACTTTTTTTAAATGTTCACTTTTTGAATTCTACATTTTCTATTTTTTCACAGTCTTCATGAACTTTAGATGTAAAATAAAATCACCAATTTCTTCCACAAAACACAAAATCATTCTCCACACTTACCTCCCACTCTATGTTTTCTTCGATATTATCAAGATAATAGAGCTCTTTAAACTTTCTTCTCATTTTTTGATCGTAATAAAATACAAATTTCAAGTCAGAGAAAATCAAGAATTTTTTTCAAAGTAGGGTTATCAAAATTTTTTGTTCTCATCGCTTTATAAAAGTTTTGCTTTGAAATCCCTAACTCAGAATATACATCTGCTTGTTTCAAATGCCTCTGCTTCAAAATTTCTTTTATTTGTTTCTCTAACATTCGTATTGTATTATTTTCTTATAATAAGTCAACTATTATGGTTTACTTTTGATAATTTGATGTTGCATCGGTAATAACTTGATACAAATCTGAATAATCTTTTCACAAGGCTGAAAACATTTTCTGAAACATATACGCATCTGAACGATTATTTTTCTCTTGAAGAAGTAATAAATATCAAGAAAAGATAAGAAAATCTACATGATAATATCCACTATTATTTAATTCCTCAAACTTCTTGATATCATCTAATAAGATCAAAAATAGGTCATTTAGATTTTGATCTTTTTTATATAAACGCTGTAAAGTCGCCGTTGCCTCTTTTGGGGAATTTTCATCCCATAACTTTTGAAAGAAGGCAACCAATTCTTTTATCTTTTCAATATTATGTTCTCTCTTTAACATCCAATCAACTATCCAGTGAATATGTTTTGGTTGTCTCCAATGTCCTGTTCCATTATCATCTTTATATTTTACTCTGATATCATACTCCGAAATTTTTCCTGGAATGATTCAAATTGTAATTCCATTTGAAAGCTGCAAGATATCAAGAGCCTCTAGTAAGTCTTTTCCCATTTTTGATTATTTTATATCTAAAAAATCCATAACATATCTTTGAAGACGAATAATCGTCTCTTCGGAATATTCAAGCGCTAGCTGCGCTTCCTCCATAACAGTATCATCTGTAAATTCTTTTTGAAAAGCACAGGACGAATATCCATCATCTTTTTTATCAGTTGCGTAAGTCAAAAGTTGATGCGCCATAATATCATCCTTAAAGTCCTCTATATTTTGCGAACAGATTTGAAATGTCAGAGGGTTGATAGTCACTTCTACTACAAGAAAAACTCGAGATACTTCATCTCAAAGAACTCTTGACTGAACTATTAAGTCTACTTCTGAGTATGGGTAATCTTCTCCCCATAACATATCTCTTTGTTTTTTCGTGATTTTTTTCATACCTATTTGATTACAGTACCTAAAATTCCCCTTTTCAACATCTCAATATTATAAATATTTCCATCCATTTTATCATATGCTTCTTCTAGTGGTTTTAGTGCCGTATTCCATCCTAAACCATCAGTAATCCAGAAAAATGGAATATCCTGCTTTTTCATAAAATGATACAGTCAAATAAACTCTCCTGCAACGGCTTTTAATTTACTCCCCCCTCCACCATAGTAGTTCACTTCAAGTAGCGAAACCGTGTGATTTTTGGAGTCATAGATCGCAAAATCAAATCTCCTACTTGATTTATCTGATTGTACGTCTACACCCCACTCAGACTTTATAAAACTTGCGGTTGCTTGTTCTTTGTATTCAAACCATGGGTTCTTTTGACACAATTCTTGTACAAATCCTTCCACGAGATCTTCCATCAAATCTCCAGTTCTATTTTTTCTCGCATTTGAGTCGAGTCAGGTCTCTATCCCAAAAACATAATCATCTAAATTTGAAACTTTTTTTGACACAAACAGTTCTTGTAACCCTGATTTTGCAAAAAATCAAAGCATATCTGTATCATTGAAACTCTCTTCGGGATGAAAAAGATGCTGTATCTCTTGTATCTCAAATGTATCTGTATCAAGTATTTGTTTATCAAAATCTCTCACCGCAATAAGTATCGGTAACACGTTTCTTGTTTCTGGATATCATCTCACCAGATCCAAAAATTTGTTTTCAATATCTTGTTCTCCTAGAAGGGCACTGAGTATATGTAACTGCACCTTGATTTTAAATGTGTTGTCCGAGATTTTATGGAAGTCTGAAAAATAATCCCAAGAGAATATTGAGGGGGTGAAAGTGGATGTTAGTTGTTTAAAGGTATTCATAAAAGAATTATTTACTTACATCAGGAAACTTAGTTAATGTACTATATCTAAAGTCTAATAGTTCATCCATACTATTATAGTAAGATGTACTTAAATCAATTAGTCAATTTTCAAGAATTAAAATATATTCTTCTATCTTATTGATATCAAAGTTTATTTTCCCATTATTTCTAAAATAATACTCTGACGAATGACCTAAACTATTTCTAAACTTATTAATTTCATTTAATTTTTCTTTAAAAAGGCTTATGTTTCATTTAAAATCATGTTCAATAAATTTCTCAATTCTTCATATTCATATTATATTTCATATTAATTGTCATATCATAGAAGAAAAGCCCCTATATGTTCCATCATGATTTTCCATAATAACCCTTTCAACCTTCAATAACTCATGTTTTATATAAGTCTCAAAACCAGTTTCTTTTAATAGGAGATCAAAGTATTTTTTATAGTATAAAGATATTATACTTTCCAATAAAAATTCATTTACAGAATTAATTCCGATGATTACAAAATTTTTCTTAGTAATAAGAAAAGTAGTATCCATAGAATCGATTACTTGTATCTCATTATTCCAATTTCGTATAAATTGAAAATTTTGTTTTATTATTTTCTGAATTTCCTGTAAATAAAGATCCATAATTAACTATTTTTTAAAGATTCAAAAAAAAGTATTGAAGTAGTAACTCTATCTTCTACATATGTAGGATCGGAAGATCATGGTTTACTTACATGTGTTTCAATAAATCCAGCGTCGCTTTTAAAATCTAATATTTTCTCTTTCAAGACAGTACTATCAATATGACTTCAGTATCTATATAAATTTAATAGCCCTACAAATAGGGTATCTATGTATTTTATATTAAATGAATTAGATCTTGGTTTTCAGGTTTGTGAGTTTGTAACATTTTGGTGTTTAAATAAAGATTCATCTATAAATAAACTATTTAAATCTTGTAATAAAATATTTAAAATATTTATCCTATCATCAACATATTGTTGAGTAAACTTATCAGATATACTAGCATACTTATCTAAAAACTTGTTCAAAGGTTTAAAGTACTCAAATCTTTTTCAATTATTATCAATAATTCTTCAGATAGTATCTCCTTCCATTTCTTTTCAATATGTATCTAATAATGAGAAAGCTCTTAAAAGCATTTCTCATAATAAAGATGGATTACTTTTAAACTTTTGAGTTCAAGTAGGTATTAACTTTCTCCAATTATCACTAAAAGATATATCTTTTATTTTCTTCATAAAATCTTTATGATATAAACTATGTCTTATCTCTTGAGAGGTTAGTTTTACTCATCAAGTATTCAACCTATAAAAAATTTCTTTTGATAGCATTTCTAAGTCATCCTCCTTACCTACAAACAAAGTATATGTTGGTTTTATTTGAGCAATAATTAAAGACTCTCATTCAAATTTCCTCTGTATATCCTTGTCTAGATCAGAAAAAGTAATTTTTATATTTTTATCATTAATATCTCAAGTAAAAATAGATTTACTTACCTTTAATTGTAAGTCATCAACGTTATGAAAGTCTCAAAAAGTCGTATCTGGTAAAACGTCTTGTAAACGATCCTTATCTAACATAAATCTAATTAAAGATGTTAATCTCTGCTGTCAATCGATTACTAACTGTTTTCAATCTTTCTTAGTAAGCAAAAATAACTGTGGTATTGGTAGTCAATTCCATACTGAATCAATGAGTTTTTCTGCCTTCTCATCATCCCATACATATGATCTCTGAAAATTAGGCTGTAATTCAATATCTCACCTAATGATATATTGAATTATAGAAAAAATAACAGTATTATTTACAGTAACCTGAATCTTATCTCTATCAACAGGATAAATGGAATGATCTTCCACTTCTAATCAAAGTTCTTCATCACTCATTTTATCCTCAATATAATCACTCATAAGAAAACATTAAAAAATAAACTAATAATTCATCACCACAATTTCCTCAACTTCCCCCCTTGCATCCGCCTTACTATTTACATTTCTTCTTGCTTTTACAATCTCAAACCTATACCCTTCAAATATCTCTCGAATAAAAGGAGTGTTGTGATTAGAAAGCATTACCTTAACTCACTTTTTATCAAGTTCGACAAAGACATCCCTCAACTTTTGTTGCATGTCTCTTCAAAATCAGCTTTCATTGTAACTTGTGAAGTTGGCACTGGTAGAGAGAACATCATACGGAGGATCAAAGTATACAAAATCACCAGTTTGAGCCTTGAACAATACGTTTTCAAAGCTCTGGAGTTTGATTTCTGCTTTTGTTTTTTTGAGAAGTTTCGAGACATTGAGGAGATTTTCTTTTTGCACAAAATCAGGGTTTTTATAACTCCCAAATGGCACATTAAACTGACCCTTACTATTCACTCGATATAACCCATTAAAACAGGTGCGATTCAAGTACACAAACCTCCCTGCCCTTTCGATATCAGAATATTTCTTCTGCCAATCTTCTTGTCTATCCCAAGCGCGAATACCCTCGTAAAATCAACGAGAATTTGGAAGATACTTTTTATCGATTCCGTATCGAGTACGGAATGACAGAGAAGAGAAACTTTCTAAAAAGGCAATGAGTTTTTGCGGCTTACTTTTTATCACCTGATATAGATTGATAAGCTCACTATTTACATCAGATAAAAAGCTTTGCTTCTTTTGCAAGTTAAAAAATACTGCTCCTCATCATAAAAATGGTTCAAAGTAGTTAGTATACTCCGTAGGAAATAGGTATCGAAATTGTTCTATTAACTGTCTCTTTCCGCCAACCCACTTAATACATGGCTTTGCATGTATCCACTCCTCGTGGGTATCAAAAAACACTTTTGCCTCTTCATCCGTTGTAAACTTCATATGTTCCCACCACGAGCGTACGATCTGAAAATCAAGACCAAACTGGATGGAAAACTTCAAACTTTGAAGCGCGATATTTGTCATACTTCCTATCATAAATTATTACTTTCCCCTATACTATAAAAAATCATTATTTTTTCAATGTTGTTCTTGGAAAATCCACGAAAAACTTGATTTTCAGCATACCCGTGATATAATGAGTCTACTTTTGGGATTTCCCACTGAACCCAGTGGTAGACCACTGGGGGGCAATTACTAGAGATTCAATAATTTTCTGAATCTCTTTTTTATTTTTCAAAAAGTATCATCATCCACTTGCGCTTCTCTTTTTGTAAACCTTTTAGTATGCATCATCTTGACCTGATAGAGCAAAGCCGTGTATTGAACTTCCTTCAATGTGTATACAAAGAACCATGTTCACTTCTTTATTTGTGTACTCAATGGGATTACAATACAGTTTTCTCGAGATAGTTTCTTGAGTATGAGTACCGGCCTCCTAAACTGTTCTCCCTTACCACATGACTCATATCATATATTTACACCAATACTTGCCCACCATATTTCTCCCTCCTTATATAAAATCTGTGAAGATTTTTGTTCTATCTCTTTTTTATAACAATTCCAACTATCAAAATCCTTTTCCATATTTCAAAAATCATCAAAATAAATCTAGATATACACCATATCTCTTACTTCTATCTTAATTTTCATAAAAATATTGAATAATCCCCTCGTTATACATATAGTGAGTGGGTTACATATTTTTCCCATAACTATCAACCTATGTTTACTCCAAAACCATGACTCTTCGAACGCATCGACCAAAGTCTCAAACTGTTAGGGAGTCATTTCTTACTCGTGACAGGATGACTCTGGGCATATAGTATCGTCTTTACCCTCATCGGTGGAGGAATCGTAAAATACCTCACCCTGGGGTGGTTAAGCACGCAGATTACTCCCGAGATGTCTTGGGAAAATCTCCTCTCTCTTACCTATACTACGGAATTTATGATATTTTTAACCGTATTGGCGATCGCATGGATACTCTATCTTTTTGGGTATATCATCTTCATCCTTGCTATCTATCGTATCTTGTCACAGATTACTCGTGATACTACCAGTAGTATCTCCGCTTCTCTCGTATATGGAGCAACTCACCTCTCGAAGTCATTTGCTACCTACTGGTATATATTTGCCTATGTTGCACTCATCCCGGCACTGTTGTTTGCTCTCTGAGGTATTCTCATAAATCTTGGATACTTTGGTATACTTCCACAGTCACCATATATCAGTATCGGGACAATCCTCATGGTTATAGGAGGAGTTATCGGAATAGTGTTTTTGATATATCGTGGAACTCGTGCAAAATTTGCTATCCCGTGAGCTGTCGATACAGACACTTACTCAAAAGCAAGCTTTCAAGATACACTTCAAGCGACACAATATAACTTCTGGAGAATTATCGGAAACTATATTTTTATCGGGATTGTTATCTCGCTTGTGAGCTCTCTGGTCAATACCGTAATCGGGATATTTTCTTTTCTTGCTGAGCCATCTCTCGGACTTATGGAACTCATAACAAATGGAGCAAATTCTATTACTCCCTATGACATCCTCCCACACATAGGAAGCATCTCTATTGCTTGAATCGCCACAGGAGTCTTAAAAATCAGTGCAAATACCATTTTTATCGTGTTTGGATTTGTATTTACCTATATCTTTTACCGCGCCCTCTCAGAAGAATCCACACAAAAAAAAGAGACTTCCGTACAGGAATCTCCAAAAGTTCAAAGAGAATTGTAATGTAGAGAATTTTTTAAATTGCTTCTCCGTTATCTACTCCTGTGCACCAATAAATATCTCGAGTTCTGATTCAATCAAATCAAACAGCTCCATCTTTTTTAGATAGTTGAGTGTCGCTGGTTCTGGGGCGCTTTCTTCGAGTATCTTTCTTTTTTCTTCTATACGATCCAGTGTTTTTTGTAGAAGCATCACTCGCTCATCAAGAGATAGTTCAGTAAACCTCGGATTTTTTCAGATCTGTTCAAGCTTCTCTTGGATCTTTTTTACCATCGTAATACGAAGTTTTTCATCAAGTACCTGACGATGCTCTACGATTTTTTCTTTGAGATGCTCTACTTTAGTATCAAGTATTTCCTTTTTTCTCTCTACTTCCACAGCGATTTCCTGTTTCCCCTTTTGAAACAACGCATCAGACTTGATATAGGCGACATACTCAGAAAGTTGTTCTGGTTCTACATAGGGAACGAGACGCTTAAAGAGATCCAAACGATCTTGTAAAAACTTTACTTCCTCATCATTCGTCACTTCAAACGACTTTGCTTTTTCTAGGAGTTGTTTATTTAGGCGTTCCTTATAGATATTGTACAGGCTAATTAACTCTTCGATTTCGGCGATTTCTTCACTCGACAAGTCTGACCTAAAAAAAGAGGATAACTTTCCATGTTCCTCTGTAAACTGTTGAAACGTTTGGTGGATTTGTTCTTTTTCGGCTTCAAGGTCTTGGATATTTTGCTTCAGTTCTTTAATACTTTTCGTACTATCTACTTGATACTGAGTATCAATAGTTTCTCCTCATACATCACCACTCGATGCCACAGCAACACTACTCATACAGATGAGTACTATCGCTATAAAAATACGTACAATCATAGCTAAGAGAAAATTAGAGAATCAGAGTTAGATATATAATTTAAGGCTTTAACTATATATGTTTTGATTTTATGATTCCCTAATTTTGTACCCGTATGATATCCGCATCAAACAGAACTGCAAATGTTTAATGTGAATGTTGTGTGAAGAAAGCTTACAACTTTATCTTTATACTAAAGCCCTTCCCGATATCAGACTTGATTTCGAGCTTCCAGCTGTGTGCTATCACTATCTTTTTCACCAAGCTGAGACCAATACCGATACCACGAGCGGCAATATCTCCTGATTTCTCAATATTTCCCTGATAAAATTTCTCTGTTAAAAATGGAACTTCTGTTGCACGTATTCCCCCTCCATTATCAAAGAAATCGATATAATTTTTAGTGATATTGATCGTCAGAATAGTCTTTTTTCCCGCATACTTCAAGAAATTTCCGATAATATTATGAATCACCTGCTTAAAAAGACCATTATCCAGCGTCTCCGCCAATTCCTCATCCCCCACGATTTTGATACGTTGTTTTGTTTCCTTGAGTCGTTTCTTATGGGTTTCTACCACCTCTTTAATGATTTCGGAGATATTTTCCTCTGTTTTCTCAAGCACGAGTTCCCTACTTTCAAACTTTTCATACTCCATGATTTTATTTACCAGCTTTATCAGTCGCTTCATCTCACTGGTAATCGACCCAAGATTTTTTTCACTCAGTGTAATCACCCCATCACTAATTCCCTCCAAATAGCACTGGATTGAGGTAATCGGAGTTTTAAGTTCATGGCTGATATCCGCCAAAAGACGACTACGAATCGACTCCTGAAGTTTCAGGCGTTGATTGAGTCCATTAATCGCATGAATCAAGAGCCCCACCTCATCACGCTGGTTTTTATACTCAATCGTTTCATAGTCTTCTCCAGGCTTCAAAGTACGAATTTTGCCCGTAATATCTTTGATTGGTAAAATCGTACGCCTCGTAAAAATAAGCATCCCAATAATAATCGCTATAATTCCGATGATATTGGCAACAATAATAGAAAACGTAAGACGGTTAATAAATCGATACTCTGGAGAATCTGTATCTTTTAAGAGCTGTAAAACCTTTCAAAAATTATCACTTGGAATAATCTCCTCGATATACTTTGGAGCTACTCCGCTTTTTATCAGATAATCGATGACAATATCTGCATTTTCCTTAGAATCAAGCGAGATCGTCCCCTCAGAATTCTCCAGTAGTTCAAAGAACTCTATCTCCGTATCTGCAAAGATATTATCAATATCCTCGAGTGTCTGTCGTTCGATGATGTCATTGATATAATCAATGGTTACCTCATTTTTTGAGTTAATTTTCTCTGCAAGGTAGATTTTGAGGTAACTACTATAAAACGTATAAAACGCCACAATATTTACCAATGCTATCGAGATGATGCTCAGGACCAGAATAATGATAAATTTTCTAGAAAGTGACAAGATTTTCGAATTATATTTTAATAATCCATCCTCCCGAGTCCTCGGGATACTTCCTTTACTACTAAAGGAAGATTATTAGGTGGAGAAATGCTACGAGTATTATTTATTGAGTCGGTATCATTCACCGCGAACAGTGATAATCATATCCTTTGCATCCAGTTTTTTACGAAGATTTTTGATATGCGTATCAATCGTACGGTCATACATATACTGTTCGTATCCAATTACTTCTTTCATAATTGCTTCCCTTGAAACCAGTTTTCCATCCTCTCTCATAATTCTCACTAGGATATCATACTCATTTTTCGTCAGACTTACAGGTTTTCCCTTCACAAGCACTTGGACCTTATTGGTATCTATCGTGATATGCTCACACACCATCACTCCCTCTTGCTCAATCACTACCGGAGTAGAAGAACGACGCAATATCCCTTTGATACGAGCCAAAAGCTCTCTTGGGGAAAATGGTTTCGCGATATAGTCATCTGCCCCCACTTCAAGTCCATTCACCTTGTCAATCTCACCAGAACGGGCCGTCAGCATAATCACCGGAGTTTCTGATTCTTGCCTATACGCCTTACAGATTTCTATCCCATCTTTCCCTGGAAGATTGACATCCAAGATAACCAAATCAGGAGCTACTTCACGGATAATCTGAAGTGCATTCCCTCCATCATGATGGAGAAATACCTTGTAATCAGAATTTTCAAGATACAGTTTCAGCGATTCACTGATACCGATATCGTCTTCTATGAGGAGAATTGTGTGCATTATGGGAGTTTGAAGTTAAAAGTTAGAAATATCTTAAGAGAAGTACCTTGTCATTCTGAACTTGATTCAGAATCATTACTGTCATCCTGCTTTAATAGCGTTCTTCATTAAGTTCAAGCAAATATTTTACTAATTTTTTTACTCATCAACAACACTTTTCAAGAACTAGTGAAACAATATCAGAAAATTTCTCAAGACGAGAAGGATGAAGATACAAAGTTTCGCAGTCTCATCATTCTAAGCTCTGAGGTGTTGACATAATAGATTTTTACGAGTAAATTTACTCAATTGTACTTCCTCTTTCTTTTTTTTCAAATAAATTTGATTTTTTAATCAAAGCCTATACAATCTCGGCGTTTACTGTCTTTCGTAGAAAAAAGACAAAAAGTTCTTATTATTTAATTGATGTATCTATGTCATTTGGTCCAAAGAAAAAGACTTCTAAGTCTAGAACAAAAAGAAGAACGTCTAACTGGATGAATCTCGCAGCAAAAAAACTAAAAAATAGAGTAGCAATCAACAAAGAAGGAAATGGAATTGCTCACTTTATTGCTGAAGATGGAACCTACAACGGACAACAACTTCTTGCAGTAAAAGCAAAGTCTAAAAAAGTTACAAGAATCTAAATACAATGGTAGCACCTATTATAGCGTGTTGCCATTTTATTTTTGTGAATTTTTCAAGAAACTAAGGAAAGGAAAAAGATATTTTTCAAAAGCTTTTCAATATATTTTATCGCTTATAGCTGCCTCCCCGTGTCACAAGTAAGTCGTAAAAAAACCAGACAACTACTGTTTCAAAAATTATTTGCTACCTCTTTTGGAGACTATGATGATCAGACATTTCAGTCATCATTTTTTGATGGAGTATTTACTTTTGAAGTAGACGAAGCCTATCTTTCTGGGATGTATGACCTAGTCATAGAAAAAGAGCCCTATCTGATCGAAGTGATTCGTCGCTTTGCTCCAAAATTTGATCCAGAAAACATGAGTCTCACCTATATACTCCCCGTCTTTATTGGGGCTTCTGAGATGCTTTTTTACCCTGAAGAAATCCCTGCAAAAGTATCGATCAACGAAGCTATAGAGCTTGCAAAAAAGTACTCTGATGATTCTGCTAAAAAAATCGTAAATGGAGTACTCAATAAGCTCTATGAAAATTTCGAAACGGTGAAGAAAGACTTTGAAACATTTGAGACAAAAGAGTGATTTTCATACTTTCATAAAAATAAAGCGTTAGCTTCACCTCTAGGGACTAAGTAAGACATAATCTTCAAAGTCCCTTTACTTTTTCTCAATCTTTCATATCATCCACACACTTGGATGATTAATATGTAGTAGTAATTCCATTACTATTAATTATTAATTATTCACTATTAATTATTTACATATTTTTAGTGGTTATTTCAAAATCTATCTATACAGATACGCACATACAGTCAAAAATCGAGGATCTCCTCTGAAGACTTTCTATCAAGTTTACCGATACCAAGCCCTATACTCTTGCCTGTATCCATCGCTCCATCGTAAACGAGCGCTCAGATTATACCCCAGAACACAACGAACGCCTAGAGTTCCTCGGTGATGCCGTACTTGAACTTGCCGTTACTGAGCAGCTATTTGCTGATTTCCCGGAAAAACCGGAAGGAGAACTTACCGATATCCGTAGTGCTCTCGTACGTGGAAAAAACCTTGCAAAGATTTCAAAAAGCATCGGTTTGGAGCAATACCTCCTCCTCGGAAAAGGAGAAGAACAATCATGAGGAAGAGAAAATGATTATCTCCTCGCAAATACACTCGAAGCATTTCTTGGTGCTATCTATCTCGATAGCGGATATAGAGAAGCAAAAAAATTTGTAGATAGCTATGTGTATCCAAGCCTAGAGAAAATTCTCAAGTATAATCTCACAAAAGACTTCAAAACACTCATACAAGAGTATGCCCAAGCTGAGTACGACATCACCCCAACCTACGAAGTACTCTCAGAAGATGGTCCTGATCATAACAAGCAATTTGAAGTTGGAATCTATCTCGGAGAACAACAAGTCGGTATCGGTACAGGAACCAGTAAAAAGAAGGCACAAGAAAAGGCGGCAGAAGACGGGTATATGAAAATGCAAGAAGATGATTTTCAACTTTTTTCTCAATAATTAATACCCACGTAATATCAAAGACCTAAACTCTCGGGGAAATATTTTATTTTTTCTCGAGAGTTATTATGAAATATCTAAGTATTTGTATATTATTTCTTTGTTCTTTTTGATTGGTTTTCGCTGATAGTAACCCCTATACCGATAGTACGATCATCGACTGTCACGATGGTTCAGATACTACTGGAGTACCATTTGACAGCTCCAAGCCCTATAAAACCCTCAACGATGGGATACAAAACTCTCTTTCCTATCTCAACACGACTATCAACACGGAGATAAATAGAACCAATGCTGAAAATAAAGTATTTCATATCGAAGTACTCTGTAGCACGATGCCGACCAATGATACGACCATCTCTCTTGAATACTATGGATATAACTACGATAATGAAGTAGTTATCAGCTGAACAGGATCAGAGTGACTCATCGCCTACAATATCTATTTCAACGTCAAAAGAAATACAGGAAATATCAAATTCCAAAATGCGAAGTTGGTAAATAATTCTGAAAAAGGATACTATTTCAAAGGAGAAGATAATGTGACCTTTGGATACCTCTCCTACCCAACCAACCAACAACAGATGACATTTCACGGAATCAAAATAGAGGATTCTTATATCCATATATTTCCAAATACACAACTTTATGGAGAGTCCTACTATCGCTATGACAGTAACCCTAGTAGCAGTACAAACTATGTAGATGCGAATTATTCCTTCAATCAACTTGGAATAAAAAATACCACTATCGAAGTCAACCTCATCCAAAACTATACCTTTAATCTCCCCTATATCATCAAAGACTCATCTCTCAGTTTTAGAAATACCGTATCTACCGGAAGTACCTATGACATCAAACTCCAGAGTAAAGGAGGCCTACGAGATACTCTCGACTTTCGATGATATCATTTTATTTCTTCTGAACTTGATTTCTGAGGAAATGCCGTCTATACCAATAATGGATCAGAAAACGCCTATATCAATAATAAATTAGAAAACTTTTCATCTTGGGACTTCTGAGCCAGAGATACCAACACCAAATATGGAAGATACCTCAACAATTACTTTGTCTCTGAAGAAAATCTCGATATCTCTAAAGTTCCCTATAGTTTTAACAATGTCTTTGAGCAGGGGTATACCGATACTACCGATATCCTCAACCTCAAGAAAAACTTTTCTGTAGACAACATCGGTCCCAAGGGTATATCTTGGGCGTTTCGTAAACTCAATGCATCAAAATACCTCGAGATAGACTACACGAGTGCCTCTCTCTTTTATGAAATCACGGGAAGACAAATCCCCGATGCCAATCTTCATAATTATGTGATTTTTTACTAGTCTATGAGATACTGGTTTATAGGTGTAATTCTTGCGATATATCCGTCGATACTTTTTGCGACGGAAAGCATCTGTCTAGAGGGTACTCCTACCTATGAGGATACCTGCCTCTATGGAGAAGGGATTGCCTATACGGGTTCTCTACTCCATACTCTCCGTCAGGAAAATATAGCTCCAGGATATATAGGAAATAACTTTAGTCCCATATCATCTGGAACTGGTGTGATAGGGTACTGGGGGAGCAACTATAATATGCCTTCCTCTCTTGAAAGTAGCATCATCGGCTACTGGGGAACGCACTACAATTCTCCTCTTTCTCGAAAATCCTGGGTGTCAGTATGATTTTTAGGAGATACATTTACTGGGAGAAACGAAGTCTCTCTGGTTCCTGTCGGAAGCTTCTACAGCTATCAGAATCAAGATATTTCTTTTCCAGAAGAAATAGAAAAAGAGAGAGAAGTCTTTCCTCTCATATCTCCTTGGGGAGACGAAGTAGTCACCGTAGAAGCAACAAACTCTCCACCTCCAGAGTCTGGGGAGTCTTGTAACCTGGCTATCATCCCAACAGATATAGAGCTCCAACTTCAAAAACAAGGTCTCCATGATGTCCTCTCTATCTCTTGGACACCAAACACCTCAATTGAGCACGTGACAATCATCCGCAATACTCCGCATATCGAAGAACTCTCTCTTGGAAATACCCATACATTTGATCAACATATACTTATCGCGGGAAAAACTCATCGTTTTACACTGATATTTTATGGAGACTGCAACTATGGACAGTATGCAGACCCGATAGAGTACCTCTATACGCCGAAAGAAACAGCAAGTCCACTCCAGCTTATCTGGAAAGATGAGACACTCTCCATCTCATGACATGGAAATACTCCCTGAGATATCCGTATCACCTGTAGCAACAATCAAGAAAAGATACTTCTCCCCCTCATAACCAGAAGCATCGTAGATACGAGCAACTTATCAGACACAGAAGTATATCGTTGTATCGCAGAGCAATTTAGCGCTCGTGGTGCCCTCCAAAGCAATGAAGTCATCATCGGAGAAGAGACCGAAAATATCCCCCCAAAAGAAGCGCTTACTTCTCTCTGAAAACAGGAGTCTCTCGATTTTCTCTCTCCCTACATAAATTTTGAGAGCCCACACTTGAGCTACGGAGATCTTGGTATTATTCTTTCTCATAGCTATGCTCCAAGCATAGCAGTATCAGGAAAAGATTTTTCTCTCAGAGTATGGAAGTCGCTTGGAGTATTTCAAAACGATACGGGTCTAGAAGATACCGTAACAAGAAGTGAATTCTATAACATCGTAGATTGGATCTCTGCACAAACAGATATACAAGACATGATATACGAAACCATCGATAAAAATACTCTTCTGACAATAGATACACTAACAGCCGATCTACAAGTCCTTTCAGCAGAGCTAGCCCTGTTACGACAAATAGAAGACGAAGAACAACACGAGAGCATGAAGTCCTGTATACTGGGAACTAGTTGTTCTATTCCTCAAAAGTATATACAAGAGATGAAACAGACACCTAAAACTACAGCACGCTCTAACAATGCGGAAACTATAACGAGGGCCACCTACTCCAATTATATGTCTACACTCTACGCAAGTTTCGGAGATGAGATGCGTAAAAGCAAAGGGTATACGGACGAAAGCTATAGTACGTTTATCCAGATACTCGTAGAATCGGTGTGATGATCTGAACAATCAATGCAAGAAACTCTTTCGTATGAATCCTACATTCGTATGAATCGATATCTCCTAGAAACAGAAAAGCTCTACGAGCAGATTCAGTTTCTCGTAGAGCATCACGTCGAGGATATTCTCATCCTCTATGAAAAGTTGGACGATGCAGAGAGGTTATTAGAGGTATTGAGGGAGTTTTTGATAAACTAAAAACAGCCAATTGGCTGTTTTTATCTACGTCGCTGAAGGTTTTGCAACATAGCTATTGGTCATTCACGATACACATCCACATATTTTTGTCCTGCATTTAGATCCTGTTGTCACCAATTAGTGGATAGGTTATCCATAGCCTTTTGAAAATGTTCATCTAAAAATGCTTGCATATCATCAGGATCTTCAAAGTCTTGATCATTTACTCACGCATAATCCAATAGAGATGAAAAATCGAAGTCTCTTAAGGTAGAAAATCATAATTGTACTTTTAGTAATTCATCACTCGTTCTACTTGTACTCAAAAAACTTACTAATTTCTCCTCATACATTCGGGAGAATTCAGCAACATCAACAGCATCTAATTCAAACTGACCTAAAGTATCTGCCGTATTAGCTAGTTTTAAATTAGCTTGCATTTCGGAAACCATTCCATCAATTAATTCTTGTTTTTGGGAAGAATCTAGGTTATTAGTATCATTTGAATGTTTATGTTGTAATTCCAGTAAATTCATTGGTTGTTCTATACCCATAGTTATTATTTTAAATTTATAAAGTACCCATAAGTCTCTCAAGCTCACTTTCTATATTTTCGTTTTCCTTCTTTTCTTTCGACAAGTATGTATCTTTCCTTGCATCTATTTTTATCTTTGGTAATGCTGTTTTTATCTCTAGAAATCTCTTTGTAAAATACTCATCTCCTTTTTCTTTTCTTTCTTTTTCAAAAAGGTATATGAGGCACATAAGATTAAACAAAGATTCATCATCAAGTCATTCTGCCATATGGACATATGACTGACTTAAAAGTGGACTCTTTTCGACTGTTGCAATAATATAATTTAAAATATTTTCTCTTGTCATCACCGTGTGAATTACTAACTAACACTTTTATCCTACCACACTCAAAAAAAAATTGCAAAATCTCGATTCCCCATTAGATTTTGATGAATTTATAAAAAATAGTGTATACTAAGAAAGATATCATTTAAATATTCACTCATTTCATGATGGAGGCATCCGCATAGAAGATAGATCTACAAATGGATCGCTTGTATGAACATATTACAAAGTTACAGAATACATTGACCTCTAAAAAAGAGCCTTTCGGCTCTTTTTTATTATCTCATCTTCTTTCTCAAAAAATCATTCAACTGATCTATTTTCACTGTCTCCTGCTCCATACTATCTCTATACCTCACGGTCACCATACCATTATCATAATTCTCCGAATCAATCGTCACACAAAACGGTGTCCCAATCTCATCAAAACGAGCATACCTCTTCCCTACTGACCCAACATCATCATATTCACAGACAAAATCTTCAGATAACTGCGCATAAATCGGTCGTGCTATATCCGCAATCTTTTTCACGACAGGGAGTACTCCCACCTTGATCGGTGCTACTTTTGGATCAAACTTGAGATAGGTTCTCGTTTCTTCTCCCTTTTGCTCTACAGTATAGGCGTCGCAAAGGGCTGCAAGTACGATCCTCCCAAGCCCCATCGCTGGTTCGATCACATAAGGGATAAACTTTTTGTTATTAATAGGATCAAAGTAGCTCATGTCTTGCTTGGAGTGCTGCATATGTGCTGAGAGATCATAATTAGTCCTATTTGCTAGTGTTTCTATCTCCCCCCATCCAAATGGATACTGGTACTCGAAATCCCCCGCTTCTTTAGAATAGTGTGGAAGCTCTTCTTTTTTAATCGGAGAAAAACGGATATTTTCCTTTTTAAGTCCTACAACCTCGGTCAAAAATCTCTCTGACTCAGATTTCCACTCTGCAAAATACGCATCATCCTCACCAGGAGTGACAAAAAACTCTATCTCCATCTGTTCAAACTCACGAGTTCTAAAGATAAAGTTTCCTGGAGTAATCTCGTTTCTAAAGCTCTTTCCAACTTGTGCAATCCCAAAAGGTAACTTCCTCCTTGAGCTACGAGCCACACTTGGGAAATCAACAAACTGCCCCTGCGCTGTTTCAGGTCTCAAGTATGCTTGTGCCTTTGCATCTTCTGTCACCCCGAGAAATGTCTTGAGCATCAAGTTAAAACGACGAATTTCTGTAAAATCGGTAGCTTCACAGTCAGGACAAGCAATTCCCTGCTCTCTTATATACTCCTCCAGTACTTTTGAATCCGTTTTATCTCCCGCATACCCTTGCGGCTCACTTGCTTCAGGATGATCCAGCAAGTACTGATCGATAATCTTATCAGCTCTCCATCTAGCTTTACACGATTTACAGTCCATAAGTGGATCTGCAAATCCTCCGACGTGCCCACTCGCTTCCCAGACTTTTGGGTTCATGATGAGGGCACAATCGATAAGCATTAAATCCATACGCTTTTGAACAAATTCTTTTATCCAGAGCGCGCGGATATTTTCTTTCAGTAGTGAACCATATGGTCCATAATCCCAGGCATTTGCCAGTCCTCCGTAGATTTCTGATCCCTGGTATACAAATCCTCTGTTTTGGCAGAGATTTACGATGTCTTTCATTTCAGTTTTCATATTTTTAAATTAATAAGTATTTTTTTGTCATTCCTGCGCTGTGTCCCGTTTTAGCGGGAGAGGCAGGAATCTATTACATGTTATCTACCAATTCTATTTGCCTCGTTCATCCAAATACTGTTTCACATAACGATGCTTAAGAAATCACAGAGTCAAGGTGGAGATGAAGTAGCCGCAGGCAGGGATAATCGCCGAAATAAATGGATTTTCAATACCCAAGGCATACATCACTCCTACCATAATCGCATAAGAAAAAACAACGATCAAGATTTTTCTCTCGGTAGAAGTTTCCCATGCCTTATCTGCTTCTACTTTAGTATTTCTCTCTTGTATCTTGCGAATATCTTGTTCAAGCTGTTGTATAGAGGTTGCTTCTTTCATCATATACACATAGAAAGTAAAAAAATCCCAAAGTGATAGCTATCACTTTGGGGTTCCAAATCTTCAGAACGGTTCCACCCAAATTCTCGAGACTTCTGTAATCCTTGAAGACCGAGCACTTTAAATCTCATCTTTTCCCAACACTGCGTTACCATAACAGCTTTTACAGGAAGATACCGAGTTTCTACCCCCTATACTAATCGTTTTTTATTTTTGTCAAAAGAATTACTCCCATTCTGCTACTCATAACACATGAGCTTGGTACTCTTTACTTTTCGTAAATAGTTGTTCATATGATTGAACGAACTCATCTACCTGCCTACTCATACCATATACTTCTGCATGTTCCCTTAATAACGAAAGAACCTCTAGCTCTCTCGGTCTACGAGTGAGTTGTACTTTTTCACCGGCAGTATATTCGACTGCCTTATTTTCAGCAACTTGACTCATAATTTTAAACCTATAGCGCAATAATGGAATCAACATGTCTGTACTATGTAGATTAAATGCTGATTTAAATATCTTTGCAATCTCTCAAATTTTTTGTTCCATTACCTCATCACCCGGTTTAGTATCATAGTATTTATTATCTACTGTTGCTTCAGTAGCATACTTAATATACGCAATGTATTTTACAATCTGTTCATCAATTTCATCAATCGTTTTTCTTACATTTTTGAGATCTAATGGAGATGGAGTATTTGGCATTTTATAGATAAAAACAAATATTTCTTAATAAAGATAAATAATTATCGAATAAAGTCAATGGCTAAGTCTTAGATTTAATAATTTCTGGAACAAATACTCCTAAGATAGCTCTCACAGTTGCCTTTTGTACATTATAATCATGAACTACAATGTTACGTTCTTCTCCATTTATATTAAATTTAAAGTGTACAAGTCAAACTGAAGCAGATGCTTCTTGAGAAGTTAGCATACCTAATATCTGTTGTAACTTTCTTTTATAATATTCACTTGGTCCCACATATCATTTCTGTACTAATATATCAATATATGCATTTGTTTCACGTATCACGGTAGAAAGAGCTGGCTTTTCTTCGCTACTATAACCTTCAAGTTGTACATCTACATTAGGAATAAGTTTCTTACACCCTCGTATCATTGCATCGATATACCCGTTTTCTCATTCAAACCCCTCACAAATCTCATAGCTTTCCCCATCCAATGTAAAAGATATACAGATTTCTGAATCAAGAACATGAAACTCAATATCCGAAAGTCTTCATGTCTTTTCCAAATAGTCCATATAAATTTTAGAAACATATTCTCTCCTCCCAATCTCTCAACTTACTGATGCCATACGAATCATTTCTTTTACATCTTTAACTGAAATATCATCGTTAATAGAAAGTAATCTCAATAAATCTCTCATACCATTCTGTCATCACCTTGCACTAAAAAATGGTTCTGATGAAAGTACTCAAAAACTTTTGGCATATTGTTTTGATCACCCATATACCAACGGGTTAGCCGTATGAACACCTGAACCATCAGTCTGAGCATTTTCTCCAATACCTATTTCTCTTACAAAGGGATCATCTCACAATATACGGCGAACAGCATAAGAAAAAACAGCAAGAAAATGTAATGATTTTCATTCAATAAGCTTAAATCAACCATTTGTCTTTCCATCAATTCCAAAAGCTTGTAAGGCTTGAGATGTAGAAGTATTTCAAGTACGCTCTCAAATTCATAAAAGTGTCGTTTCAATATGACGAGCCCCTCCTCTCGCTCATCATAATGCTGTAGCAAGAGCGAATCACTTATCATTATGAACATGTGTTGAAAATGAGAAGATATAGCCATCATTTTGTAAATCACCAGTATCTTGAGTAAGAAGAAAGAATAATGTTTTATACGTATCAGGAGTACAAATTCCTAAAGTATCAGGGATGTTGATAATATTTGCTCATGATTCTATAGCAGTTCTTACTACTTGTAATAAAAATGAGTATTCCGTATTTGTTGCGTCTTCTAGTGAAAATTCTATCTCTAAATCTCTTCACTGTTCTTTTCTAGTGCTTTGTTCTTCCTTCAGTTTTTGTATTTGTGTTTGTAGAGATTGAAGAACAAAGCTCTTTCATTCTTCAAGTGTTCTGGTCTCATTTCCCTGTTTATCTGTACAAAATTTATCATAAATATGAGCATCAGATGTGGCAATAAATGTATGAATTCTCGTTTTTTGACTACTTTTTGTCGCTGCAATAGAGTTATGAGTATCGTGATCCACAGCTCTTCATAACACGGATATCCTTGGTGGATTTAGATCATCAGCAAAGAAGTCAACCAATTCCTTCACATTGTTAAAATCAGTATCTCCAGCAGGAAATCATACCTCTATAGTATCAATACCAAGTTCCCTCAACATCAAATATACAAACTTTTTCTCCGTTCCATTAAAACTTGTTAATGGTGCTTGATCTCACTCCCTCAAAGTCACATCAGTAATAGATATGGTCGTCATATCCTGCATTGTACATCCTGGACCAAATATTCAAGACAGCATATTAATAAGGTCTGCTTTATCCAAGCTGCCAATAAAGTCTTCCCACCTTTCAGTAAGAGAGTTACCGAATTCACCACCATTAGTCATATTGTCCGTTATGTTCATATTTTAAAAACTTAACAAATAAAAAAGCTCTCTTCATCTATTTTCCTGAAGAGAGCTTGTAAGAGTAAAAATTATATTACGCAACAAAAACCATCCTCAGGGATTCTTTGAGGAGGAGAAGGAGAGTGGTAATAGTTATTGCAAATCTCATATACTTGTATCAATTACGTAAGTAAACATATACATATTTATTTTCTGAAAAAAGTCAACAAAAAAAGAGGACAAACATACGTTGTTCATCCCTCTCCTGAAGATACTATCGTACTCTAAAACCACTAAAACTCGTATAATCATTTCCATAGCCAATTCGTCCATTTCATCCAGACCATTTTTGAATCTTAGGCTGACAAGTTTGTCAGGCTTCTAAATATAAATTTGCAGAAGTATGCGCCATAAAATAGGTAATCCCACTATACACCCAACCTGGAGAATATGCCTCTATATATCGAGAAGCCGATCAACAATATACAGAAGCAACAAGAGGATCTGAAGTAGTATCTCACTGTTGCATAAGGCCAACAGATAAACTGAGATGGTATACTCAAGTCGCAGGAGCTGTAAAAGTATAGGTAGTATGATCGTATACGTTATCTGGGTCCAATTTTTCTATAGAAAAAGGAATCGTATACCACTGGTTTGTCCCATTATTTTTTCCAAACACATCAATATCATAGCTAGCTTGGCTTGGAGTCACGGCCTCAAATACAGCAGTATTACCAACAACCGTAGCATCTGCATTTTGAAAACTCGATGCCTCAACTACTCCACTCACTTCCAATGATTGAGAAGGATTTGATGTTCATATCCCCACATTACTTCCACTACTATATACATTCTCAATTTTACTAACAAGTTCATTCCGCTTACTATAATCAAGAGTATCCCCATCACTTGCCAACAATCAAGACCATGCTTGAATCACCGAATAAGATAACAACAATGTAAGACAAATAGAAAAAATAACCTTTATTTTCATATGCACATATAATTAATTAAGTTACTAATTATTACATCAGTTAGTACCTATAGTATAGTTTACCAACACAAGAAAGTCAACAACAAAAAAGATGAACCTACGTTCATCTCTTTTTATTTTAGTCTTCTTTGAGGATATGGCCTGCTTCCTCGATAATAATCTTCCAGAGTGCCTCTACCACGTCCTTGGACACCCCCTTGTCTTCTGCTTCTTCAAATACATTTTCCATCACTTCATCGGCTCTTTCTGGTTCATAGATCACGAGCTTATTTTCTTTTTTTATCTTGGCAATCTGCTTAATTAGTTCAAAACGACGAGAGAGGAGATAAATAATCTCATCATCTATCGTATCAACCTGTAAACGAAGATGCTTTAATAATTCTATCATGTCGTAGGGGTTATGAACTAGACTACTCCTTTACATATTATTATTACAATTTATTACATTGCTTCATCACTCATCTTTTTCACCTTCTTTTCTTCTATTTTTTGCTTAATTTCTACTTCTTTTTTTACGGTTGAAGTAGCAGTTTGAAAAATCCATCCTCTTTTAGAGTCAGCATTATAGTCATAGTATTTTTCTTCGATGATTCCATACTCATAGGCAGTCATCATATAATCTTCTTGCCAATTTTCTGTTTCTTGAGTTTTTTCTACTCCTTTTGCTTTTAATATCAACTTCATGGCTTCTGTTTTTGTGATATTATCATCAGGTCTAAAAGTAGCATTTCCTGCGATAAGTCCAGCATTGAGCGCTGCTTCTATATACTTACATCCCCAGTCAGCAGGTACATCTGAAAATTTTCCTTCACAGGTATCTTTTACCTCTGATCCATGAAGCTTCATCACGATTTTCATCGTTTCTTTTCTCGTAATCGTATCACCAAGACGATATAAATCTGTATTTGCTGATTGATCGGCAATAATCCCTTCACTTGCAAGGAAATTCGCAGAATCTACTTCACTCATAGTTTCAAATGTCATGGCAAAAGTTGATGCTATTGTTAGAGAACATACCACCATACTAGCAAGAATCTTTTTCATAATTGTGTGATTACAAATTAAGCACTCGAAAAATTGCGAGTGCCTAGAGTATAAACGAAGGATAAAAAAAACCAAATTTATTGTTCGTCTTAGATGGACATATCTTCAAGTCTTTGAATCCTGTCCTTGAGTGATGGGTGGCTTGAAAACAATTCTTTCCAGGTTCATTTTTCCCTTCTTGTACTGATTTTAAAGGCTGCCATTTTCGAGTCATCACCGAGAGTTATATCTTGCATCCTTTTGAGAGCCTTCAGTGCATCAATCATCTTCTTTTTCCCAACAAACTCAGCACTTCCTGCGTCAGCCCTATACTCCCTATGACGACTAAACCACATCGCTACCATAGATGCCAAGATACCAAAAACAATCTCTAAAACAATAGAGGCGACATAATACACCCAACTTGGGCCATTGTTTTCACCTTTACTCAGATAATTATCAAGAATATTTGCCACCACACGAGCGAGGAAAATAACAAAGGTATTGAGTACTCCTTGAAGCAGAGTCATCGTCACCATATCTCCATTGAGGATATGTGCCATCTCATGTCCGATCACTCCTTCTATCTCATCTTTTGACATACCATCGAGAAGTCATGTAGATACCGCCACGAGTGAACTATTTTTTGAGGCTCCCGTTGCAAATGCATTTGGCTCAGATGATTCATAGATCCCCACTTCCGGCATCATAATTCTGTGTCTTTCTGAGATATCTTCTACTACCTGATACACAAGTCGTTCTTTTCCACCCATCATGGCGATTTCTTCTTTTGAATACACTTTTACCCCGTAGGCTCTTTTTGCCATCCATTTTGAAAGAAACAAGCTCACAAAACTTCCCGTAAACCCAACTACCAAAGCAAAGATAAAAATTGCCGTATAATCAAATCCATATCCTGTTATATTGATTCCAAAAACATTTTCCAACACAGCGATAACGATATTAATCAGGATAATTACCGCCAAATTCATCACCAAAAAGAGAAAAATTCTTTTAAACATATTTCAAAATTACGTAAATTTTTAAAGCAACAAACATTGTATTCTTGAAAATGCTTTTGTCAATGAGAATTATTCTCATTAATTACAATTAAGAAGTCCTGAAAAGTTGTATTTTAAAAGAAAAAATAGTATAATTAACGTGAATATGGAAAATAATAACCTTCCTAAATTGTTTTAGGAACTTACAACTGTATCATCTTATCTTCCTATACTTCTTTTACTGTCTCTGTATGCTTATCGATACCCTTAAACACTACGGTTTTTCTGAAAAAGAAGCAAAAGTCTATCTTGCGAACCTAGAACTTGGAAATTCTATTGCGAGTTCTATTGCAAGAAAAGCAGGAGAAAACAGAGTCACTACCTATTCTCTTCTCAAAGAACTCATGAAACGAGGAATCGTACACGAGATCAATAAAGACGGAGTAAAGTATTTTTCTGCTATATCACCGAAAGATCTTATCAAACAAGAAGAACAAAAAATAGAAAGACTGAAATGAGTGCTTCCTGAACTTTTAGCCATATCCAATAAGTATAATAGCAAAACAAAAGTGTATTTTTATGAAGGATTTGAACGCCTGAAGGAATTATTTAAAGAAATCGTTGATGCAGGAGCAAATATGACAGAACCATATCTCACCTTTGTTGGAACCCTAGAAATGGAACCACACATGAAAGAATTCCTTGAAACAGAGTTTATTGAGTATCGTATGAAACAAAACACTCCGACCAAGGCCATTATTGCCGATAATAACTCAAACTATGCAAAGTACCATGTGGATAAGCATGATACACTCATTATCAATGACCCAATATTTACTATGGGAAATGAAATCGTTCTCTATGAAGGAAATAAAATCGGAGTACTTAGTTATTTTAGCAAAGAAGTATATGGATTGGTTATTGAAAGCGAGGTCCTCCATACTGCTCTCAAAGGAATGTTTCACCTTATTTGGAAAGCCTATAAAAAATAAAAACAAATGTTGGCTATAACTACATGACTGAGGGAGCTTGGTAAACAACTACATCCTGATTATCCCAGTGACGTGGTAATCATTGATGTAGATTGAAAAAAGGATAATCGAATTGAAAGTATAGAATCATATACAAAAGAAACAAATGTTGTCATATACTTTTGAGCTATGTATTATGATAAAGACTGAAAAATAAACCATACCTCGACTTACTCTCTCGAAGTATTTGATGGAATCCTTGATCATATTATAAAGATATTACCCAAAAGATGTAAAGTCAATGTTAAAGTTGCCACTCCAGTATCTTATGCCTGTAATAATATTGAAGATACTAAAGATCTTGTTCCTATAGATGAGGAAACACGTATTTTAAGAAAAAGAGCATACGATAAACTATGAAAAAAGTGGCAAGAAAGATTACATATTTCAGGTGTAGAGACGGAACATCATAAACTCTTGAGATATATAAAGGGCAATACAGAAATTACAGGAGAAGAAACCTCAAGTCTAGAAATTTATAAATTATTGGCTCAAGTTTTTGAAGAAGATAGTCATTTCCAACAAGATATATATGATACTATGAGTGACCGACAACAAACAAACGGCAATGTTCAATATTCTCTCTATGAAGCCGCGATAAGAATTAGTGACTTCCTACAAGGAAAAAATATTCAAGTAACAACAGACACCTCCTCAAAAATTAACACCATTATCCAACACCTCATTTCCTGAAAAAGGTACAGTGGAGAAGCATATAAAAGATTACAAACAATGATACGATGAAATAGTCCTACAGATATATCCCCTATTTCTATTGCTCTACAAAGAAAGAAACTGAGAAAATACAACAGACTCAAAGAAGGGAAAGAAAAGGTATTAAGCCGTCGAAAATACACTCTACTATGAGTATGAGCTGCGATATGAATGATAACTTGAATCTATCAATACAGTAAGCATACAACTCAAGCAGAAGATGAGGCAGTATTTGAAGAACAACTTGTTGAGACGATTTGATGAGCGGTAATCATCGAAGGATTTTGATGACCAAATATACAGTTCAAGTATAATACTCAAGAAAAAAGAAGAGAGTTTCTTAAGAAAACAAAAAGACTCCTCGAAAATATGTTCACTGCAAAATACGGTACTTCTCAATCTTCAGATATACAGATAGGGTTTATGCTGATAAATCAACTAGTCACTTCTGGTTTTTTAGACTACACTCGGGATGATAGCTACGGAAGTGCCGCCAGATTTCTGAAATACTTTATAGAGAAAAATAAAGCGTATTTAAAACATCTATGATTCCCTGTATCATCTCCATATGGTATCTATGAACCCTATCAAGATGCGATTGAAGCGACATCCCAAATGAAAGAAAATCAAGAGTTTGATGATTGGTGGGTTACACGCATCGGTACGTTTATAGGAAAATTTGGCATAGAGTATGAACTCGGCATTATTAACTGTGATGAACTCTCCATCTCCTTGGGAAGCTGACCGAAATGTATATGAAATCACTGAAGACTCCTTGTCGCTCGACAAAAGCAAAATATCCCCCTATCTTTTGCATACCGAGAGCTTACTCACGAATCAGCAAATAATCCTGACTATCAAAATAGAGCGTTAGACATTATAGATTGGAATTGGTGAGACTTTTGAAGAACCATATGGCACAATACAACGTACTCAATTTGAAGATTTAATACTCCCGATGCAAAAGACGTAATAAATGAGCTATCAGATTTAAATTTGTTGTAATTCTTCTACAACATCCTCTATCCTCCAAAACTTGCGATTTTCCACAACAAAGATATACTCGAAAGCATATCTTTATTTTTTAAAAATTATTTCTATGAAGAAACTTGTACTTTTTTTAGGGATTTGTTGTAGCCTCATCCTCCTTGCAAGTTGTGGTACACAAAGTACCGAACAAACTAATTCTACTACAAGTACTCCAGAAAATGGTGGAGTAAATACAGAAGAAACAACAACTGATTCACCAGAGGTAATTAAGATCGGGGTACTGGCTCCTATTAGTGGCGGAGCGGCTGCCTATGGAGAAGATGCAGTGAATGCGTACACACAAGTAGTAGAAGCCTATAACGCTCTAAATACTCCAAAAATTGAGCTCGTAGTCGAAGACTCAAAGTGTAATGGTAAAGATAGTGTCCTTGCTTATAACAAGCTCGTAAATGTCGACAAAGTACAGGCAATTGCTGGAGCCACTTGTTCTTCCGCTACTATCCCTGCAGCAAAAATCACACAAACATCAAAAATCCCTATGATATCTCCAACATCATCTGCTCCATCTATTTCCGATATCGGACCATATATTTACAGATACTATAACGACCTCGATGCTGCCAATGCAGTAGTAAACTATCTACAATGAAAAGGAGCTACAAAAATTGGTATCCTCGTAGAAAATACTGACTACGGAGTTGGGTATGCAAATGCCGTAAAAGAAAGATTTACCGGGGAAGTAGTCTTTGATGAAAAATTTGATAGTGATGAGAAGGACTTTGCCCTTATTGCAAAAAAAGTAGCTAATATCTCTGAAGATATCGACGCACTTATATTTGTTCCAAATAATGAAAACTCCGCGCTCGGTATCCTCCTCTGACTACAAAAAGAAGGGAACACTCTTGCGCAACTCACAAAAAATGGAAAACTCATTGGAAGTGAAGGAATTATTTCTGATGGCGTTATAGAACAGGTAGGAGATGATTTCAATGGAACACTTTCAACAAAGATTATTGATGATATGGAAATGTTTAATGATTCAGGAAAACAATTCATGGAAACATATACATCCCAACATCCCGTACAATCATCTGAACTTTTTGTAACCCTCGAAGGAGAAACTATGTCGCTTATTGCCGATGCCATCAAAGATGGAAACTATACGAGTGAATTTATCCAAAACTACCTCCAGTCTGTTCATGAAGGAAATCCTCGTGAAGGATTCTTTGGAAGTTATTATTTTAAAGCAAGTGGAGATGCCGTAGGACTCAACTTCCTCATGGCTGAAATACAAAATGGAAAATTAGAAACATTAAAATAATTCATTTATTTTAAGATTCCCGGATCACACCCCAGGGTGTCTCTCTCTTAATCAGAGATTAATTCACCTTGAAGTCCGAGAATCACGAGTATTTTTACTTTTATACTTTTAGCTTTCTACTCCCTTGGACCTTCACTATATTCTCTTCAATACTATCATCTACGGATATATCACCCTCGTACTATCCTCTATTTTTGCGTACAAAAGGTATATAAATTTTTCTCTTCCAGGAGTTTTTATCCTCATGTCCTACGTTTTGTATGATGTCGTAACATGAGCCCCAATATCTGATATCCTGTTTATGGGAGCCAGTATCCTGGTTTTATATTTTTGAGTAGATTTCTTGATTTTCAGAAGCTTCAAAGAAACAAAACGACGTGAGTTATTTAGTATTGTCTTTACCTTGGGATTGCTCACATTTGTTGAAAATTTTTGACTTTTTGTTTATGGATCAGGGCTCAGAGGGTTAGATATCTTTCATATATCGACTTCTCTACTTGTAAGCGTCTTTATCGTCTGAAATCTCCTACTCATCTACTTCTTGAAGTACTCACTAACAGGAAAAGCGCTCCTGGCTACCTATGAAAATCCAAACACGATTCAAAGTCTCGGTATCAATATCCAGAGATTTGTACTTCCCTATCTTATCGTTCTCTTTATCATCGGTCTCGGCATAGCTTTTATCAATATCAATGAAAATATTCTTAGACCAAATGATCTCGTGTTTTATCTCTTAAAATGACTTGGGATTATGGTACTCGTAGGACTCAGAAAGATCGAATATACACTTATCGGTGCTTGTATCTACGTGATCATCGAGTATCTTCTCTTTGTGGAAGTTGGCCTCAGCATTACCTACAAAGAAGCCCTTATCCTCTTTATTATCTTGATACTTCTTGTCTTTAAACCAAACGGTATTTTTAGCCTAACCAGCAGAAAGATTTAAAACCATATAATACCCCTAACCTTCCCGAGCTCGGGACCTTTACCACTAAGAGCAAGGGGCTACAAAATAAAATCTTCCCTTTTCAAGGGAAGTATCCCGAGGACTCGGGAGGATGGGTTATTAAAATACTATGACAATATTCTACTTTATCCTCACCCCTTTTCCCCTATACATATGAACCTCGACTTCTTTACATCCATCGCCATCATCGCACTCATCTTTTTTATCTTGAGTTCTGGATTTAAATTTTTCCTCAATCTCAAACAAGAGCTTGATTTCTCGTATATCGCCATCATCATCTTTGGGAGTTATGCGAGTGTCATTATCAACAATACGTGGCAGACAGGAATCCTTGCTTCTGCAGGGCTTGCATTTTTACTCGCAATCATATTTACCTTTTTTATTCTCTATCTTTCATCAAAACTTTCGGAGGTATACTTCATCATCGGTACACTTTCGCTCTATATGATATCCTTACACCTTGCAAGAAACCTAGAGATTACGGGATGAGCTATGGGTATCTCTACCATCGGAAAAGAAGTCATAAGTGGAATCAGTGTATATA
Source organism: Candidatus Peribacteria bacterium (assembly GCA_023898505.1). Lineage (GTDB taxonomy): Bacteria > Patescibacteriota > Gracilibacteria > BD1-5 > UBA6164 > HK-STAS-PATE-10. The sequence continues at coordinate 294,607 of CP060226.1, forward strand.
ATTCTCTCGATTTCCTCGTCTTTATCTCTCTCCTTACTGGTATCATTATCATTATACTTTGGTACATAAAAAAGACTTACTTCTATACTGGGCTCATTGCTTGGTGAGAAAATGAAGTCGTCGTCACGGCTCTTGGAGTGAGTATTAGAAAATATACGCTTTTTATGATTATGCTTACGACATTTCTTGCTGTTATCTGAGGGACACTCTATGCCTTCAACTTTATGTATATTGATCCCAATACTTTTTGGACGAGCATGGTTCTCCCGATTCTTATCATCTCACTTATGTCCTATAAATTCAAAGAAATCGGTACCCTCATCATTTCTTTTTGAATCATCTTTTTCTATGAGTATATTCGCTTTATCAAAATAGTAGAACCACAGCAACTCGGATTTTTTCGTGAAATTATATTTTCTCTCCTCGTGATGATTGCTGCCTACCTAATTTTTCGAAAGACCCATTTTTGAAGAGAGGTGTAACTCCATCATCCTGAGTGAATCTCAAGAACTCGGGAGAAATCGAAGGATCCATCTTTATACATAAAAGCGATTCTTCCACTACGGTCAGAATGACAATAACCACACATTACCCATTTACCCTCATCCTATGCTACACATACACAATCTCCACTGGTGAGTTGGAAAAATAGACATCTTAAAATGAATCGACCTCCAGGTAAAAAAATGAGAAGCCGTTGGTATCGTCGGACCAAATGGATGTGGGAAAACCAGCCTCATGAACACCATCAATGGTTTTAACTCCGCCACAAAATGAAGCATCAAGTTTCACCATGAAGATATCACGAAACTTTCCGTAGAAAAACGCGCAAACAAAGGAATCGGAAGAGTATTTCAGAGTTTTTGAATCTTTAAAAATTTGACGCTCTATGAAAATCTCGCTCTTGCCTATATCACCTCTCTTCCTTTTTACTACAAACTGTTACCTCTCCGCTTTCTTCCTAAAAAAGTACGACATGATATCTTCGATATATTAAAAGAACTCCAACTCAACCATAAAAAAGATGTCCTCGCTGGAGAACTCTCAGGAGGACAGATGCGCTTACTTGAAATTGCTAGACTCTACTTGCAAGACACTCATATCTACCTCCTTGATGAACCAACAGCTGGAGTCTCGCCAAAACTGAAAGGAGCGGTTGTTACTCTCATAAAAAAGATTATCCAAAAATGAAAAGCCGTGATTATCGTCGAGCACGACTTTGCTTGGCTCGGAGAGTTTGTTGATAGACTGGTGGTAATGGATGATGGAAAGGTAATTCTTGATGGACCCTACAAAGAAATCAAAGATAATACAAAGTTAAAAGAATTATATTTTGGAGGATAAGGAAATACTGTTGTAGAACTTCTACAGCAGTATTTTAAAATAGAATTTTACAAGAAGTACATTAACTTTATAATGAATTAATATCTGTCTTTTAGCATCTTTTACTAAAAAACGCCATGACTCCTCCTACGTTTCAACATCTCTGAGCTTTCTGGCAAAACTTCTGCATACACAAAAGAAAATCGGACTATTCAAATGCAGATATCGTTTCTGTATTCCCCGCAAGTTGTCCCTATCCAGTTTGGCACAAAGATGAATGGTTAGAGCATGCAAATCCACCATCTGCAGAGTTTAATTTTGAAGAAGATTTCTTTCAACAGCTCTGGGAAGTATTTTCAAAATCCCCAATTCCTCATAATGTCGGTATAGGAAGTGAAAATTGTGAATATACCGATGATTGTTGGTACTCAAAAAATTGTTATCTCTGTCACTCTATTGGATGGTGTGAAGACTGTCGATATATCTACAGAAACGTGCGATTAAAAGACTGTTATTTTTGTGTATATTGTTTTGATTGTAGTAGATCCATTGATCTCTCATACTGCTTCGACTGCTCAAGTGTGAAATACGCTATCGACTCTAAGCGTTGTCAAAATAGTGCATTTCTCTATGATTGTCAGGACTGTGAGGATTGTCTCCTTTGCTGGAATCAGAGAAATAAAAGATACTGCATCGCAAATACACAGTACTCAAAAGAGGAGTATGAAAAAGAACTGAAGAAATATACCCTGAGTTCCAGAAGTGTCTATAAAAAACTAGAACAACAATTTTCAGAATACATAAAAACTCATGCCTACTGGAAAAATCTACACCTTGAATCTACAGAAAAGTCTACAGGAGATTATTTAAAAAATACTAAAAATTGTACTGATTGCTACCTTGTAGATGAATCACAGGATTGTGAAAATACTCTCCGCTGCTTTCAAGCGAGAAATAGTAAAAATAGTATTTCCGTATTTGATGGTGATAAGATTGTAAACACATCTATGGCACAAGACGCTTGTTATAACATCTCTCACTGTTGTGATGTAAATAGATGTAAAAATCTAGATTATTGTGCTCACTGTTATGAATGTGAAGATTGTTTCGCATCATGTGGGCTCGTCTGAAAAAAGTATTATATCCTCAATAAAGAATATTCTCCAGAAGCATATACAAGGCTAAAGGAAAAGATTATTTCTCATCTTCAAGATACAGGAGTCTATGGAGAGTTTTTCCCTGCCTATTTCTCTGCCACCAGTTATGATGAAAGTCTTGCAAGTTTTTACTTCCCTCTCTCGATAGAAGAACAAAAAGCTCAAGGATATAGAACCAGAGTAGAAGAATCCTACAACAAAGATGAGTATACGGATATATCTCTCCTTCCTGATATCACAGGAGATGAAAGTATATGAAGCTACTGGGACCAAGAAAGAAAGCGTCCGTTTCAAATAAGCAAAGAAGACGTTCAGTTTTATAAAAAAATCTGAGCTCCCGTACATGATACCTTTTATATATCCAGGTTCCTAAAGAACTACCGCTGGATGTTTCCAGGTCTTCGACTCAGAACCACCACTTGCTCGATATCGTGAAAACAGATACAAACGACTCTCCCAGAGTTCCTAGACTCAAGAATTGCGTCAGAAGAAGAGTACAATAAAATAATCTACTAATTATAATCCACCCTAGCCCTCCTTTACTACTAAAGGAGGGAATAAAAAAAGAATAACAGTGCTTCCTTTAGTAGTAAAGGAAGCTGTCCCGAGTATTCGGGAAGATAGATGACTTATAATTATTAACCCTTTCTGTCCTTCGGACATCTTTCCCTTACGTTTAAGGGTAAGAAATAATATATAAAATATACTATGGAAACCACTATCGAAACGAAATCCTGCAAACACTGCTCTCAGAACTTTGATATCACTGATAAAGATATGGAGTTTTATGAAAAGATAAGCCCAAGTTTTTGATGAAAAAAATACCCTCTTCCCTCCCCATCTCTCTGTCCTGACTGTCGTAATCAACGCAGACTTTCTTGGAGAAATGAAGGGAAACTCTATAAACGAATCTGCGATGCTACGGGGAAAGAAATCGTTTCTATGTATGCTCCAAATACCGATCTTATCGTCTATGATAAGGAGTATTGGAACAGTGATGCCTGCGATGTTACGAAGTATGCTCTTGAAATCGATACAGAAAAGAGCTTTTTTGAACAGTATGAGAAATTATTACACACAACTCCGCTTCCAAGCCTCACCGTAACCTATGAATCAGAAAACTCTGAATACGCCATTTACTCAGGGAAAATGAAGGAGTGTTATATGCTCTTTGCCTCTTGGTGATGTGAAAGAACCATGTACTCTGCCAGGATGATTAGCACAAAGGTGGTATTTGATTCCACCGATGGAACCAACCTAGAAAAGTGCTATCAAATCGTTAACTGTGAGAACTGTTTTTGAAGTATGTATCTTGTCAGTTCTAATAATTGTCAGAACTGTTTATTTTCCTATGACCTTGAAAATTGTCAGGATTGTATCGGGTGTTATAACCTGGTAGGAAAACAATACTATATCAATAACAAGTCTCATACAAAAGAAGAATATCATGCAGCCCTCAATCAAATCAAGCAATCATACTTCAAAATAGGATGGGGGTTTATCGACAGCATCCTGCCTCTTGCGATTCACAAAAATCTGATGATGGTAAACTGTGAAGACTGTATCGGAGATAATTTAAAAAACTGTAAAAGTTGTCACTACTGTTTCCACTTTGAAGAGTCGGAAAACTGTAAATACGCAGAAAATGGGGGTATGGGGTGCTACAATGCCTACGATGGAAGAGGAATTGGTGAAAATCTACAGTTTGGATATGAGATCCTTGATACGGGGATAAACGCTGTTACCAACGCATTTCTTATCAGCTGCTATACCTGTAATACTACCTTTTATAGCATCAATTGTCATAATTCTTCAAACCTCTTTGGATGTCTTGGGCTTAAAAATAAAGAGTATTGTATCCTCAACAAACAATATACCAAAGAGGAGTACGAAACACTCGTTCCACAACTCATACAAACCATGCAATCTCTTGGAGAATGGGGAGAATTTTTCCCAAGTAATGCTAGTCTCTTTGGGTATAATGAAACCGCAGCCCAGGAATATTATCCACTAACAAAAGAAGAAACTGTCTTGCCTGTCATCTTGAGCAACTGAAAGGAGTCGAAAGATCCCTTAAATATTGGTAAAGGGATTCCTCCATTACAGTCGGAATGACAGCTATTAAAATGAGAAAGATTCAATTGGTCTCCCTACGAATCTCCAACACCTAAAGTAGAAAAGATTATCCCCGCAGACAAGCTTCCAGAAAATATCGATGATATCCCTGACGATATCCTCAATTGGGCGATAGAGTGCAAAGAAACAAAACGACCATTTCGTATCATCAAACCAGAACTCGAGTTTTATAGAAAAAACCAAATCCCTGTACCAAAATACCACCCAGAAGTACGCCATTTACAACGCGTACAGGTAAATCATCCAAAACATATATATACAAGTAACTGTGATAAATGTAGAAAGGAGATGTATACTATATTTGATAGTGATACAAAAAACGTATACTGTGAAAGTTGTTACAATGAGGTTATGTACTAATAACTTATCCTTATGGAAAACATTATCAAAACCAAAACCTGCAAACATTGTCTGAAAGACTTTGAGGTCAATAGTACAGATATAGCGCTCTTGAAGAAACTTACGCAGACATTTGGAGGAAAAAATTATGAATTCCCTGTTTGAAATCTCTGTCATCATTGTAAAGAGCAAAGGAAAATGAGTTTCCGTAATGAACGTATTCTCTACCATCGCACTTGTGACCTGACTGGGAAACCAATCATCTCCACCTATAGTCCAGATAAACAATTTCCAGTATATGGTGCAGAAAGCTGGTGGAGTGATGACTGGGACCCGATGAAATATGGTCAAAGTTTTGATATAAATCAAAGCTTCTTCAAGCAATTTGAATCACTCTATACTCAAGTACCAAAAATTGCTATATTTCAAAAAAACTCTGAAAACTCTCCCTACTCTCACTTTGAAGCGGATCAAAAAAACTGTTATATGACCGTTGGAGGACACCGGAGTGAAGACTGCCGATACATGACCTATGGAATCAAATCAAAAGATACCCAAGATGTATTTTGGGCATTTGAGTGTGAAAACTGCTACGAAATCATCAATTCCTATACATTACAAAATTGTCAGTATCTTGAATACTCAGAAAACTGCCGAGACTGTAGATTTGGATACTATTTAAAAGGATGTCAGAACTGTATCGGGTGTGCTCATCTCACAAACAAACAATACTGTATTTTTAATAAGCAATACTCAAAAGAAGAATACCAAGAACAGCTAAAAACTCTTGGATTAGAAAATAGAAAGAGCATACAATACATCAAAAAAGAATTCGAAATACTAAAGTGAAAACTTCCTCATAAATTTGCAAATCTCATCAATGTCGAAAACGTAACGGGAACAGATATATTTAATTCAAAAAATGTCGAAAATGGTTTCCTCCTTGATGATTGCGAAGATATACAGAACTGTAGTGTTATGTGATGGGCAAGAACCGCAAAAGATAATTATGCTGGAGGAGATATAGAAAAAGCTTATGAAAATATGGGAACAGGGCTCAGGTCCTATAATGTTGCTTTTTGCATCCTCTGTTATGAAAATAGAGATGTCCTGTATTCTACTGATTGTCACAACTCATCCAACTTATTTGGATGTGTAGGGCTTCGAAATAAACAATACTGTATCCTCAACACCCAGTATACACAAAAAGAGTATGAGTTACTGATTCCAAAAATAATTGCGAGAATGCAGCAGGATTGAGAATGGGGAGAATTTTTCCCAAGTAGTATGAGTCCACTTGGATACAATGAAACGGTGGCTCAGGATTATTATCCACTAACGCCACCCCCTAGCTCCCTCCTTAAAAAAGACCTCACCCTAACCCTCTCCTTACAGGAGAGGGAACAAAAATGAATGTTTCAATTTTCTCCTTCTCCTGTCATTGCGAGGAAGGATGACGAAGCAATCTCAGAAGATCACCACCTCGCTAGCGCTCCTCGTGATGACCATACTTGACCGGTATTCAACTGGTCTACCTACGACCCCCCTCATCCTCAAGTAAAAAAGACTATTCCAGGATGAGAGCTTCCCGATACTATAGACAGCATCCCTGATGATATCCTGAACTGGGCGATAGAGTGTGAGGCTACGAAAAAACCATTTAAGATTATACAACAAGAATTAGAATTTTATCGAAAACACAAAATACCTGTTCCGACAAAACACCCAAATGAGAGACACCTAGACCGTATGCGTCTCAGAACCCCAAACAAACTCTATACCAGAAGCTGTGACAAATGTACGAAAGAAATACAAACCACCTATGCACCCGAAAGACCTGAAATTGTGTACTGCGAGGAGTGCTACAATAAAGAGGTGTATTAACTCAGTGAATAATGAATAGTGAACAGTGAATAGTGAAGGAATATTCTTTTAATAAGCTATCATGTCAGAAAAAGTAATCGAAACCAAAACTTGTAAATGGACTGGAGAAAAGTTCCCTATTTATGAAGCGGATAGGACAATGCTAGAGAAACTCAGCCCCACTATCGGGGGAAAAGTCTATCATCTTCCTCTCCCAGATCTTTCTCCAAAAGCCAGAGAAATTAATCGTCTTATGTTCCGTAATGAACGTAAGTTCTACCATATCCCTCTGAAAAATGGAAAACAAGAAATTTCCACTATCCATCCTGAACTCAGAAGTAATATCATCGCCCCTCACGAAGGAGATACCTATGATTATACACAAGATGGTATCCCCTACTCTGGTGATATCGAAAAAGATATGCAGCAATTATTTTCCACAGTTCCAGGAAGTGCTCGTCTCGTCGTTGATATGGAAAATTCTCCATATTGTAATCAAGAAGCGGGAGATAAAAACTGTCACCTCAATGCTGGAGGTCATGACAATGAAGATTGTATGTACAACACCTTTTCCATTCATGCAAAAGATAGTCTTGATAACTACTGGATTTTTAAAAGTGAAAATATTTATGAATCTCTCGATATCTTTGAGTCCTCAAAAGTATTTTTCTCTGGGCAAATAAAAGGTGGCTATAATATCTACTTTTGATATGACCTCATTGGCTGTCAAAATGTACTTTTTTGAAACAATCTAGAAAATCAAAGCTACGTGTATAAAAATGAAGTCCTTTCAAAAGAAGCATGGCAAGAAAAATACTCGAAATTTAAACAACAACTCCAAAGCTACCAAGGTCTCCAAGAACTCAAAAAAGAATTTGAACTATTCTTACAAACATCGGGGAAAAAAGAAGTATTTATCGAAGGATCAGAAAATAGCTATGGAAATATTATTACGAACTCTAAAGATAGCTTTTCCGTGCTCTATGGACAAGAAAACCAAAATATTCGATACGGAAATATCCTCTGGGAAGCAACAGATTCCATGGATATCAATTCCTTTGCCAGTGGAAGCAAGCTCTATGATATTGCTAGTTCGTATCAGGTAACTCACTCTACCAATAGCGGTTTAGTGTTAGAATCATCTAACTGCCACTATTGTCTTTCTGTTTCAAATATACACTTTGCCTTTGCTTCCTATGGATTTGGACTCAAAAATAAGTCGCATGTCATCTTAAACACCATATATCCGAAAGATGAATGGGAGCTACAAGTCCAAAAAATTATCGAAGAATTACAGCAAAAATGAAAATGGGGAAGATTCTTATCTCCAGATATCAGCCCCTACCCCTATAATGATTCTACCGCAATGGAATACCACCCAATACAAAAGGCGGTATACATGGATGGTCAAATCATACTCAAAGAAGAAATAATCAGAGAAAATGGAAATGGTACGGTATATATCCTCGAACCAGAAAAATTCATCAGCAAAGCAATTATTGACTTTGGTGGAGAGGAAAAGGTTAAAACCCACTGGCGTACGAAAGAAACAGAGATCAATATCCCTAAAAATGCTCAAACACTCTCAGGGGATTCCATACCAGAAATACATGTCATTGATTCAAAATGATTCTTCTCCCTTTGAAGTCAAGGGGAGTATCCGAAGGAGGAGGGGTTTTGAAATATTCTTGATCAAGTGATTATATGCGAAAGATCAGGACGCCCTTTTAGAATCACAAAAAAGGAGCTCGAATTTTATAAAAAACACGATCTCCCAATCCCAAGACTCCACTATGATGAGCGTCACTTTGACAGGATTCAAAAGAAAACAACCAAGATGTTTGAACAAAAATAAACCTACACTCCCAAACTCATCTGAGAACTATGTTTTGTATGTTCTCAGTTTTTTTGTTGTAAAAACAAGTATAAAATCTCAAGATCATATTTCAAATTATGACCAATAATCGTCAGATTCATTTCAAAAAGTTCCTGTAAGAAGTTTTGTAAATCCGTATCTTCTACCTGAGGACCATTGTGGAGGCGATTGATATAATAAATATGCTCATCATCAAGGTACACACTCACTCCAACAAGTTCAGCTTCAAACACATCCAAAGAAGTCGTTTCCGTATCGAGAACTACTTTTCTGCCTCATGTTAGCTCCTCCTCAATCCCCCTCAATTGAGGGGGAAGCGAAGAATGAGCAGGGGGAGTATTACTTCCTTCTTTAGGAGTAAAGGAGGATTCAGGTAGATTATAAATCATCTTCATCAAACTCTCTAGTCCTTCCTTATCTCCTACAATCTGTACTTGCAGTCCTGTATCTTTCCAAGTCTTCAAATCTTTTTCTTCCTCTACTCCACCGAGTAAACTATGAAACTCTAATTCTCTAAAGAGATCCAAGACTTCTGGAGAGGTAATCTCAGCAGGGATAAATTGAAAGGTGTTGATATCAAAGTCATTCAATTCAACAGAGATATCAAGTGTTGCTAGTTTCTTACTCAGAAATGCAAGATCTTTTGCTTGGGCCAGTTTTTCAAATGTTTTCCCTTTAAAGCAAGAAAATATTTTTTTTGTATTATCTATACCATACATATCTTCCAATGTTTTGTGTATTCACTTTTCTAATTCCTTAATCCCTCCCCCTTCGGGTACTCCCTTTGATAAAGGGAGAATAATAGTATCAATAAGATTATATATCTCTTCTATCGTTCCAATAGCATTAATCAAATCCACTGCTTTTTTCGGTCAAAATCCTGCAATTCCAGGGATATTATCTGAACTATCCCCAACAATCGCCAAATAATCGACAATATACTGTGGCAATACTCCAAACTTTTCTTTTGTTTCTTCGGGACCAAATTTCTTTTTCTTCATCGTGTCATAGATCTTGATATTATCACTTGTCAGCTGATAGAGGTCCTTGTCTCCTGTCAGGATATCAATCTCATACATCTTTTCTCCTTCCTCTTTGTTTAAAGGGGAAGGTTGGGATGGGGATACTCTTTTACTTCATAACTCCTTTGCAAGTGTACCAATCACATCATCTGCCTCATACCCAGGTATCTCTACGATTTCCACATTCATCAGTCCAATCATCTGTTCGATAAGACTGATTTGACTACGTAGATTATCTGGCATCCTCTCTCTGGTAGCTTTATAGTCAGTATAGATTTTATGACGAAAATTCTCCCCTTTCGCATCTTTGATAAAGACGATATAGTCTGGCTTTTCTTGCACTAATTGTCCCGTAAAAAATTTTGCCATCCCAAATACTGCGTTTACAATCCTACCATCTTTGGTAGAAAACTCTGGCAAAGCAAAAAACATACGATAAATAAAAGAATTCCCATCAATGAGGTAAATTTTTTTCATGATTTTTTCAGTTTGTAAATATCTCTCCCAGTGTAGACGGATTACATTTTTTGTAAAGAACATTTGTCTCCAATCTTTTTCACGGTATAGTGGGCGATAATTACTGATAATAGATTTCTTTATGAATACCAAAACCTTTACCATCACAAAAAAGACCCAACTTACTCCCGATGTGTTTGAAATTATCATGAGCACCGATACATATACTCCGAGTATTCCAGGGCAATTTATCACATTCATCCTCCCAAACATCTGAGGAAGAGCTTACTCAATCGCACAAGATACTATAGGAGGCTATACATTTCTCATCAAACGAGTAGCCGATGGTCGTGGAGGAAGTAAATACATCTGCGACAGATCCGAGTGAGATACCCTCAATGCTGTTGGGCCAAGTGGACACTTTGTACTAAAAGAAGAAAAAAATAGTAAGCTCTTTGCTGGTACAGGCGTAGGGTTTGCCCCACTCTATGCTCAAATCTTAGCAACTCTCAAATCAGGAAATACTTCCTCAATCCATCTCCTTTTTGGAGTACGTTTTACAGAAGACCTCTTTTATCTCGCAGAAATACAGGCAATACAATCGAAATATCCAAACTTTAATTACGAAGTATTTGTCAGTCGTGAAAAATACGAAGGCTGTAAAAAGGGCTACATCACCGATGCCCTTACACCAGATATCATCGAAAATTTTTCAGAATTTTATGTCTGTGGAGCTCCTGTAGTCGTTGATAGTGTCAATGAAAAACTCCTCGCTTGAGGAGTTGAAAAAGAAAAGATATTTTTTGAGAAGTATTAAGATGAATGAAGATTATGGAGAAATGCTACCTCCTCATATACCATCTGGAGTAGATTATACAAAACTATCTCCTACTGAAGTTGCTATCGAGTCTATCAAAGTATCTGTACATGAGTGGATTGAGAAATACCATCCAAGATATGGAGATAGTAACTTACTGGTAACAGATCCAACCGATAAACATCAGTTATTACAATGGAGGGATTGAGTTTTATGAAGAATTCTGCATCAATTTATTTGAAGTGGTAGTCACCTCGATGAGAAAATAATAGAAAAAGCTATAGCAGAAGAAATGCATGAATATTTTTTTGAGGACCCATGGTACTTCGATTATTTGCTTGAAGTCCTACCAAGTACAAGATAATAAAATCTCCCCAAGAAGGGGAGATTTTATTATCTATAACTATTCACTATTCACTCTTATCTATTCGCTACTTCTAGTACCTATAATGATCCGGCTTATACGGTCCCTCCACTGGTACTCCGATATAATCCGCTTGTTCTTGGCTCAGTTTTGTAAGTTTTACCCCGAGTTTCTGGAGATGAAGTCTGGCTACCTCTTCATCGAGCTTCTTTGGAAGGACATATACCCCAACCTCACGATCATTGGTATACAAGTCAATCTGTGCTAATACTTGATTGGTAAAAGAGTTACTCATCACAAAACTTGAGTGCCCAGTAGCACATCCGAGGTTTACGAGTCTTCCTTCAGCAAGTACATAGATTTCATGTCCGTCATTAAACACATATTTATCTACTTGAGGTTTGATATTAATCTTCTTTGCTCCATCAAAAGTATCAAGCTCATGCATCTCAATCTCATTATCAAAGTGACCGATGTTGGAAACAATCGCCTGATCTCTCATATGCTTCATATGTTCCAACGTGATAATATCCTTATTTCCCGTTGTCGTCACATAGATGAGTGCTTCTGGAAGAGCATCTTCTATCGTTTTTACTTCGTATCCTTCCATCGCTGCCTGAAGTGCGCAGATCGGATCTATCTCGGTAACAATAACTTTTGCTCCGAAATTCTTGAGTGCCTGAGCACATCCTTTTCCTACATCTCCATATCAGCAAACAACCGCAGTTTTTCCAGCAATCATCACATCGGTTGCACGCTTGATTCCATCGATGAGTGATTCTCTACATCCGTACAAGTTATCGAACTTTGATTTTGTAACACTATCATTTACGTTAATTGCTGGAAAGAGAAGTTTTCCTTCTTTATGGATTTGATACAGACGATGTACTCCTGTCGTCGTTTCTTCAGAAACTCCTTTGATTTGTTTTGAGATTCTTGTCCAAAGTGTTGAATCTTTTTTATAGTCTTCCGCCAGTACTGCCATCAAGTATTTTTCTTCTCCTGTATAGCTCTTATCAAGCAAGGTCGGATCGGCTTCTACGGCTACTCCTCTATGTACCATAAGCGTCGCATCTCCTCCATCATCGAGGAGCATATTTGGACCACCATCAAAGTTAAACGTTTGTCTCAGTGTCCACCAATACTCTTCAAGTGTTTCTCACTTCCAGGCAAACGTAGGAATTCCAGCAGCTACCATCGCTGCTGCTGCGTGATCTTGGGTTGAAAATATATTACAACTCGCCCAACGAAGCTCAGCTCCGAGGGCCACAAGTGTCTCCATCAGTACCGCGGTTTGTATCGTCATATGCAAGCTCCCGACAATTTTTGCTCCGGCAAGCGGTTTTTCTTTCCCATATTTTTCTCTTGCCACCATCAGTCCTGGCATCTCTTGTTCTGCGATATCAAGCTCTTTTCTCCCAAAGTCCGCCAAGTTCATATCCGCAACTTTGTATTCGTTTTCTTTATAATCCATGATTGAAATGTTAAATGTTAGATTTTAAATATTTAAAAAAGTTTAGCATAGTGTATTTCTGTCATTCTGAACTCGTCTATCCCGAGGACTCGGGATCATTACTATATGAATGAAGAGATCTTTCGACTTCGTTATACTTCGCTCAAGATGACAACAACAATCATCCCTACTCTTGAAAGTCCTTGCAATCATTATCTCAGTTTACAGGAATGGCAAAATACTATTCCCTTCACCCTATCCCCTATTCCCTCAGCATTATTCTCTCACAACATTGAGCTTATAGTACATATCTACTTCTTCGTTATAGTGCACCATGATATCATGCTGGAGTGTCCCAAGGTTGGTAAAATGATTTTGTCATCCACTAAACTGCACACAGTAGGAAGCCATCACTGAACCAATTTTTGCAGCGATTTCCCAACTATATCCCAAGTGAAGTCCTCTGAGCATCCCAGCTCTAAAAGCATCTCCAGCTCCTGTAGGATCTACTACCTCTTCTACCTTACAAGCGGGTACTTCTATCGTTTGCCCCTTATCCATAATCTTTGAACCTTTTTCACCAAGGGTGACAACAATTTTTTCAAACATAGACTTCAACTCTGTTTCCGTTTTGCCTGTTCTATTCAAAAACTCATGGTACTCATATTCATTTACGATGAGATAATTTGCCTTGTTTCCCAAGTCCTCAAGCTCATACTTCGTAAATGCAAAGAGCTGCTGCCCTGGATCAAAAAATGTTTTTACTCCCATCTTATGAAGCTCGTCGATATGCTGTGCCATCGCCTCCTTTTTATTTGGAGAAACAATCGCATAGGAAATCTCCTGACGAACATCAGAGATATAAATACTATCCGCGATATCCATTGCTCCAGGATAAAACGAAGTAATCTGACTTTCATGGCTATCTGTCACGATATAGGCAGATGCCGAAAGTTTATCATGATCACGGACCACGTATTCGAGATTTATTTTTTCCTTTAAAAAGGGATCAAAACGAAAATCCTCTCCCACCGAAGTTAGCAGTATCGCATCTTCGGATAAGAGCGCCAAATTATAGGCAATATTGAGCCCCGTACCTCAAAGTTCACGACGTAAGTCACTTAACAAAAAGGATATGCTGATATTATCTAGTTCATCGGTATGCAGGTTATCACGAAACTTTCCATCATATTTCATGATAAAGTCGTAGGCACATGACCCACTAACAAGTATCTTTTTCATGCCAAAAAGTATTAAAAAATACAGGGGGTATTGTAATGATGTATGAAAAAAAGCAATGAAGAGTCAATAATTACATTTGACTTCCTGAAAATTATAACATCAAATCTATGATATGTAAGATGTGTTCAACCTCTTCCGGAGAGTTTTCGTGCGATCAAACAATCTGTATACTGACAGTATTGGAAATCATATCTTTTTCCTGAAGATATTGTAACACCGGGTAGGTCATAGCATCTACCACATCCGTTGCATCATCGGTTGCTTCACCAAATTGGCATACTCCGCTCAGTATCAAACCAAACTTTTGCAAATCATAATTATCTCCGATAGCATACTCTAAAAACATTGGATTTTCTCAATTCGCATCGATATAGGTATTGGGGATAATAACATCTCCTACTTTCAAATCTCCGTCCAAATGGGGAGTCGAAACCAGAGAAGTAAGTACTACTTTTTGAATCTGATAGTTATCAAATACTTGACGAAGTACCTCATCTCTCTTTTCAGGTGAAGAAATTGAAACAATCACTAACGGAGTCTCTTCTTCCGAGGAGATTTTTCCCGCAAAAATACCCTCTCCTCCCTCTACTGGAGCAGCCTCATAACGTTTAACCAACAGGTCTTGTAAGAGTATATCAGAAACCACAATACACACATACGGATTCATACAACAAAAATTTAGCATCTAAAAAACATCTTCTCTTTTATAGTGCTTTGTCGGCAATTGTAAAATATTTGTAAAAATTTATATTTCGGTACAATCGACCAGACGATATTTTTTAAAAGCAGAAGTGTATGAATGCAGACCTGATTATGATTCTCTCTTTCTGAGTTTCGACCTTTGTACTCGGATATATCTTGACTCCCTACTATATCGATATCCTGAGAGAGTTTAAACTCGGAAAAAACATCCGTGAAGAAGCAACCATCGGAAAGGCAACAGAATTTCTAAAGCTCCATAAAAAGAAATCTGGAACACCAACTATGGGAGGAGGAATTATCCTCTTTGTTGTATTTCTCATGGTACTTGTCAGTATCATCCTCCAATGAGCAGGACTCATCAACAACTCTCTTCTGAATCAAAAAGAAACCTACCTTTCACTTTTTACCCTGGCAAGTGTCGGAGCTCTTTGAGCGATTGATGATTTTATGAACATCCGTGGAATCGGAAGGACTAAAGGGCTTTCTGCAAAATTTAAGATGTTTTGGCTCATTATCTTCGCACTCCTCGGAAGTATGTGGTTTTACTACAAACTCGGGTGGAACCTGACCGATGAACTGGGAAACTTTATCCGTACACTTGAAAACCCATTTTGAGAAAATATCGAACTCGGGCTTTGGTTTATCCCCCTCTTTATATTTGTCATCATCGCCTCAGCAAATAGCGTCAATATTACTGATGGACTTGACGGACTTGTAGGAGGCTTGCTTCTCTTTTGTTATGGTATCTACGCGTATATCACCTATGATCAATGACTCTTTCTTCTTTCCACACTGTGTGTCAGTATCATCGGCGCTCTCATCGCTTTTCTCTGGTTCAATGTCCGCCCCGCACAATTTTTTATGGGAGATGTAGGAAGCTTAGCGCTTGGGGCTAATCTCGGAATTATGGCGATGCTGACAAATACTATCTTCGTCTTTTTGATTATCAGTGCATTTTTTATCTTTGAAACTGTGAGTGTAATTATCCAACTTACTAGCAAGAGATTCAGAAACGGTAAAAAAGTCTTTCGTATCGCCCCATTTCATCATCACCTAGAAGCCATAGGATGGAGTGAAGAAACAGTCGTATTTCGACTCCGGCTTATCGGGCTTATCACTTCCATATTTGGAATTATGTTTTATATGTTGCAGAAATAAAAAAATACATATACTTTTTAGTATACTTTTATCCTCAAAATTATGTCTTCAAATACAGCTGTTACCATAGAAAAGAAACAACTCCAAGAGTATCTTGAGCTAGTTGATGTTATAAATAGCGAAAGAGATATACTCGTAGGAAAGTATATCAAATCTGATAATTACAATGAACTTATTCAGTATCTTGATAAATAGTCATGGGTATTATTCTTACCGAAACATTTCAAAAAAAGTATAAAAAACTCGATATTACTCTTCAAAATAACTTTAAAGAAAAATTACAGTTATTTATAACACACGGCATACAACACCCTTCTCTCAGAATTCATAAATTAAAGTGAAAGTTCTATTTCAGTTATTCCCTCAGTATCAACATGAGCTATAGAGCTCTTTTTTATAAAAAAGAGGAAGACTTTGTCTTTTACAGTATTGGAAATCACGATATCTATAAATAATCTTTTATCATGTTCCAAGAAAAAAATTGAAAACTTACACATACTTTTGAATTTCCAAACTTTCAAAAAGCAATAGATTTTATGAACACCGTTGCTAATATCTCGGAGTCAGTGAATCATCATCCGGATATATTTCTCCACGACTACCGTTTTGTTACCATTACTTTGTTTACGCACAGTGAAAACTCGATTACCAAAAGAGACCACTATCTCGCGGAACTCATTTCTAAAATAAAGAACTAATGATGATCCTGAAACAAGTTCAGGATGACAAATACAATATATTTTCTATTTTTTATTTGTAATTTTCTATTCCCTCTATGTGATTTACGATGATCAATGAATCCTTTGTCTGTGAACACTGCGACAAAGAGGTTTCCAAACATCCAAGTGGTTCTGCCAGAAACCATTGTCCTTTTTGTCTCTACTCAAAGCACCTAGATGATACTTCTCCTGGAGATCGAGCTTCTCGCTGCCAAGGACTTATGGAGCCAATCGGTATGGATACTCGTAAAAATAAAGGCACTATGATCATCCACCAGTGCCAAAAGTGTCAGAAAAAGATGCTCAATAAGCTTGCTCCAGATGATGATCTCCTTAGTTTTATGAAACAGTATCGCCCCTAACGCTTTCTAAAATACGGCATCCCTGCATAGACGATAAGCAAGCAAATACCCACCACAGAAAATAAGATATTAATTGCCAAAGAGTGTACTCCAAAGTTGAAAACCACTTCCATAATGAGGGCAATAATAGAGATTTCGACCAAATCTTTGATCTCGATATGGTGATACTGTGCATAACTTTCAAGGATTTTAAATCCCTTCACCAGTATCAATATAAAGGTAATGTTATTTAAAAGTGTCTCGATAAACGTAATGTTTGATTGTGCGCCAGAGTGTGCTTGTAAAAATAAATCCCCTGCTTCATACGAAGCAAATTGAAACACATGCACAATTAAGATTACCACTTTATAAAAGATAAACACCGCAACAAGAAGCATCAATATATAAATCGATGCTGATACAAACGAACGGAGATACTGAAAAAGATTTTGTTTTACTTTGGAAGAAGGACGCAGATTCATACATACAAGAAGTTATAAATATCTCTCCTAGTATAGCATATCCTTACGGAATCTCCAAAATTCAGGTATTACGTAAAAAGCTGAATACCGTATTTTCCTAAACCTTCCGTCTGATATACCGTCCTATCAGAGAGTATCATAACCGCGTCAATTCTTTCTTGCGCCAAAAATTGAACTGCTCGTTCATATCCCATGGCAATACAGGTCGTCGCATACATATCAGCCAGTGAACAAGTAGGAGCAATAATTGATACGCTCACTATCTCCATATGATTTTCTTCAGATTTTGGATCAAGGATATGATGATAGTGCTTGTTTCCAATATCCCACTGACGCTTATAGGTTCCAGACGTAGAAATCGCCATATCTTTGAGTACCAAAGTTGCCATTACTTGATCGGTATGAAAGGGATTATCAATCGCAACAATAGGAGTATCTCCATCAACCGTATTTCCAGAAAGATAGATATCCCCCCCAGCATTGACGATGAAATCATGATACCCTTTTTCTCTCAGATATCCACTCACAACATCAACCGTATATCCTTTAACGATTCCTCCCAGATCAAGTTTTTGTCCTTTTTGTAAACTGACAATATCTCCAAATACCTGTACATGATCAAAATCTTTATTTTCTTCTCCTGATTCTTGGATAAACTCACCACGAGAAAAATCTCTAGAATACCCAATACGACGAACATCTACCAGTGGATTAAAAAAACCGTCACTACGCTCATACACATCTTTCGCTTGCTGTAATACATCGATAAAACGAGAACTTACTTCTCGTTCTTTTTCTGCATTGAGACGACAGAGATCAGAACTCTCTAAAAAACGGGAAAATTCTTTTTCATAGGACGCAAAAATCCCAAATCCTTCATAAATAGCATCGATACAATTTTTGGTACTCACGATACTTATCGTGATATCCGTTCCCATCAAAAAATGTGTGCGAGTATAGAGCATAAAAGTTCTCTGGAAAATATATTACTCAAAATGACTATTTATCTGTTCTCTTGAAAGCAAATTTCCTTCTACTTCTACATTTTTCACCCAAGGATTTTCTTTTGACATCTCTACTTTGAGATGACATACACTATAGTCGACCATATAGCTCGTATTTGTTTCTGTGATTTCTGGTAAACAGTAAGGTAAAAATTTACGAGAAGTATCCATAAGCTCTGTCGTAACTTCTTCATCTGAGACTATCTGTTTTTCATTTTGACAATCAAAAACTCTGACTCCTGTACAGGTGTTGAGATCTGAAATCATAAACATCGCATAAAGTCAGCTGACAGTCAGCACAATAATTGCTAATATAATTCCTAATTTTTGCATATATACACGTATGACTAATTAAACTTCTCAAAAAATATATGAGTATATCCTGCCTGTTCAAGACACTCTTTTGTTGCTGCAACCAACCCAGGGTTTCCACAAATATAAAACTCTGTTTCGGGAGAAAATTGCATCTTTGATAGATCCATCCTTCCGTGCTTATACCCTTCACGTTCTTCTCGAGAGAGATATATCTCTACCTGAAGGCCGTTTATACTCTGCACCAGTGATTCATAAAACACATCTTCATAGCTCTGTACTCAAAAGAATAATTGATTTTCTTTCGATTGAAGTGGTCCAGCAGTCAGCATATGTATAATCGGTGATAGCCCTGTTCCTGTCGCCACAAATACTTTTGGATTTGGAGTAGTACGAAGCACAAAGTCTCCATAAATTCCCTTGATTTTTAGCGTATCTCCTAGCTTCATACGCTTGAGAGCTCTTCATCATCTTCCTGTATCTTGAAGCTTGATTCCAAATGTAAGTTTCTTACCTTTCGCGTACACGAGAGAATACGAACGAGAAAATTCTCCATCAAAGTCTTGCAAAATCATCACTGCATATTGACCAGGTAGCACGTCTACAGGAGTATCAAGTTCTACTCCGAGTTCAAGTACATCTGCAGTCAACATCTTATAAGAAATGATAGTCCCCATATATCCTCAAAAAATCGTATTTTCCGTCTCTTCATAGGGCTCAAAGTCTGCTTTGGATACACCACACACTGGACACCTCCAGTCATCAGGGATATCTTCAAACTTTGTTCCCGGTTCAATTCCTCCATCAGGATCCCCCACATTTTCATCATAGATATATCCGCACGGGATACAGATATACTTTGTTGTCGTACTTGCTACCGATACCTTTTTCGGAAATACATAGGCTGCGGTTCTGAGTGCTACAACGAGTACAATAAGAAAACTATAGAACCCATCGAAACGAGATGCAACAGCGATATGAATTATGGAAATCAAAAACGCGGGGTATGCTAGTGACTGAAGTGTTTTCCAAAGTCTTCCTCCTAAAAATAGCATCGACACCTTATTGGATGTCAATCATAACACAAGCATCAATATCCCTGCAATTACGCCACTCAGTGCATCATAACGAACAAGCATATTTTCATAAACATACTGAAAATACGAAACATCCTGATGATATTGAGATTGAAAGATATACTCAAGTGCAAAGTACTCTAAGCCATGTTTTAGAAAAAAGAGAAATGATAAAATCCCAAAAACTTTACGAGAAGTGATAATGATATCACGAGCAAACGCATGTTTTACAAAACGAAGGAGTGGGCTCATACTCAAAGCCAATGCAAAATACAAAAATGCTATCTTCCCATACGAACGAAGATAGAGGTTTGACTCCCCCACATGCTCCAACATAAAATGATGGTGTATAACAAGTCCTGGGATTAACACCAGGGAAAACAAGAACACTAAAAGAAATGTATATTGTAATTCTTCTCGTACTTGTGTATTTTTAGGTCATCTCATACGCATCCAAAGAAGCCCAAAAATCCCAAGAAGAAAATACACAAAATAGACCATGGAATAAGTATTTGAAAGATCAAATTGATAGATATACTCGATATTTACAAATGTGAGTGAAAATACCCAGACAAATACTAATAGCTCAAGAATAAGAGTTAAAGAAAGTGGAAACCATTGTATTTTCATGGAGTATGTAAAAAAAGAATAAACTATTAACTCGCTCGCGTACGAGTATGATATCGCATATTAATCGCAGTATCAAGAGATTGTTCCCCAACGAGATCAATCACATTTACATCATCATTATCACTCCCAGTATTAGCATCTAAAAACCCATCGATATCACATGAAGATAACGAAAGTAAAAAAAGAAATCCAACAAGAAATGTAATATATTTCATACGTATGTTATTAAAATTAGCTCGCTCGTGTTCTAGTTGAGGCTTTTTTTCTGGCTGCCGCTTCCTGTGCTGCCTTTAGTGCTGTCGCTTGTTCTGCAGCCTTTCTCGCTACCTCCTCTTTGGCTTTCTGAACTGCAAGTTCCTGAGCAGCTTTCTCAGCAGCCGCTTCTTCTGCTGCCTTTATCGCTGCTGCCTCCTCTGCTGCTTTTTGTGCATCTAATTCGTCCTGAGCTTTTTGTACTGCTACTTGTTCTGCGACTTTTTTAGCTACAAGTGCCTGTGCTTGTTTTTTTACTGCAGCCTCCTCTGCTTGTTTTTGGAGTTCTTTTTCTCTTTCGGCTTGTATTCTTTGCTGTTCAGCTAGAGCTTCTGCCTGTTTTTGTAATACCAATTCTTTTTCTATCGTATCAGTATAGGCAAGAATCTTTTCCTGTACTCCGGTCTGAAAAGCTTCAAACAATTGTATCTTTTTTTCATACCTTGCAACTAGCTCCGGTTTCCATACCTCTGTTTTGAGAATCTGCAACTCAGAAACCCTTGCTTGCACCAGTGATCACAGACGATCATACAACGAAAGAATATTTGAGTGTATCTTCTCAGATACTTTGGAATCAAATTGCTCTATTTTTTCTTGAATTCTCTGTTTATCTTGATCGGTAAGAGAAACAGAAGTTTCTATTTTCTGTTCCGTTTCACTACAGGCTTCTCTTGGCTCAGAAAAACTTACTCCTGACGGAGTAGTAATCGTGTCATATACTATACTGCATCAAGCATTTTCATGAGTACTTTCTTCTGCATGTGTATGAGAAATCATATATCCCGTTGTGGCTCATGATTCATTCAGTAAGACCATACATCCGTAGGAGCTCGTAACCAGGAGAAATATTCAACCAATAGTGTAAAGAGAGTTTTTTTGTCGACTCATTATCGGGGAAGCAGATACTAAAATAAAACCAATATTACCATTTCAAATTAAGAAACGTTTAAAAAGATTGATTTTTTATGGAGCATACTATACTCAGATAAAAATACAACCTTTTTCACAAAAGAAAATCTTACCTAATGGAATGGGCGCTGTGACGGATGGTCTAAAATCCGATGGGGCTGAAAGTTTTGTGAAGTGTAACAAAACAAAACTAAAGCTCCGGAGGAACGGAGCGATAGCGGAGTGTATTTTAGACAACGTTTCAGTATATCTGATGTTTGCCAAAATTCCTTTAAAAATCAATGAGTTTTTGGCAAATATGGGTCGAGCGAGGGCACAAGCGAGCCAGATATACTGTGTTATATGACCCGAGTCTTTCATTTTTCATCCTTATTCTATTCAATTTATCGAAAAATGAAAGGCGAGAGTGCAACGGGGCAAGGAGCGGAGAGAAACGGAGTGACGAAGCGTACATTTTTTCCTTATTATTCTTTTTCACTCTGCTTTTTTATCAAGTGTATAGAAAACAAGATTTTTCGTTTCAAAAATTCCAAGAGGGGTTAGGGGTGAATTGGAATTTTTGAAACTCCTTATTATGCAGCCATTGGGAGACTTTCGTTATCTGATATATTTTTTTCGAGACTAATAAATTCAGAAAAACTTTCATTTTCTTGTTCACAAATGGTTCTTATGCTTGTTTCATGATCTAAAATTGCTTGTTTCAAAGAAAGTAGCTTTGCCTCTAATATTTCAAGAACTCTACGATTATCACCATTTTGATAGAGATCTTCCAAATCATAATTTCCTTGCTCAATAATTCTGGCAATATTCCAAATAAAATCGCTTTCATCACTATATTGAGAAGTATTTATAATATCCGTATATCGAGCGATTTCTTGAATATTTTTTCTTATGTCTTCCTTCCTTTCTCTTTCGAGTCTTTTTGTTTTATGTTCTTGATGATGAATGTTTGATATTTCTTCTGCATTAGCTATATTTCTTACTCTATCACTTGGTGTATAAGAAGGAAGGTCTTTTATCTTATCTGTAATATCCTCTCCCAACGAAATCATTTGTATATCTGTTTCTCTTGTTTTTACTAGTGTTCCAACAGGATTTTCTGGAAGTACTGGCAATTTTCTATGGGTGTGATCTTTGTTGGAATAGAAAAAAGTATCTGGATCCTTTGGAAAAGGCTTCTCTAAATAAGAGATCATTTCCCCGTCCCCATTCCTAAAAGTTAAAATTTTATTGGAAGATATTTCAATTTTTGGTGCATAAAAACGTCCTCCTCTATTAAATACCATTGGAATGCCATATTTATCTGTAAATTCTTTGAATTTTTGAAAGGAAGTATTCGCATAAAATGATCTTCCTAAATTTTTGCCAGTTGGAATGGTATAAAATGCCGCTGAGAACTTTGGATCTCGCACAATTGTTTCCATAGTTGCATGATTACCTCTTAAACATGCTCTTACAGTATCGTTTATGTTTCTTTGTAATAACAAAGGATCAGTATCTTGTATTTCATCGCCATTACGAAGAGCTTCTAAAGTTTCTTCTGTCACTATTTCATATTTATCATCCGTAAAAGTTATAGGTTTGCCAGATTTTAGACGTGTTCTTTGGTAACCCCCTCCCCACATACTTTTTCCGACTCTTTGCTGCGTCTCAGAAATATATTTGCTATTTGCATCACATGTAGAAGATTCTTTAATCTCTCCTCCGCAAACTATAAGACCAACCTGACTCCAAATTTGAGAGTCTTTAAAATCTCCCAATTTCACAAGTGAAGTTGAAAATTCTGCATGAGGAATTCTTTGTAAATTGCTAGGGTTAAGAGATTGTAACATTCTTTTATCCCAAGGTTGATCGTGTGTTGCCATATTTGCAACATGTCCTTCAACACCAATATTTCTATCCATAGTAGCATGAATACATATGACATCTTTCGGAAGCTGTTCTATTTTTGCATTGTTTTTTACCCAAGATATCGCTCTTTCTTGTTCTGCCTTTATTTCCCCTGACTTCCTCATTCTTTGCAATCCGTCATCCATTCGCTCAGGAGTTAATCCAAGAGGATCATTTTCTACATATTCAGGGGGTAATCCTTGATTTTCTCTACGAATATTGCCTTCAATTTCGATTGCTGTTTGCCTTGTAATATTATTTACAGCTGGAGAAATACCCTCTTCAATGGGTTGAGTTTTATCGATATTTTGGTATATTTGAGGAATTTTTTCCATCATAATATATGTTTGAAATTAAAGCTATTCTTGGTATTTTACTATATTTTGCCTTAAAAATCAAAAATTCGTCTTCGGAGCGATAGCGGAGAAGACTCCTTATAATCCCCCTCATAAAAATTAAAAAATCTTGTTTTCTATTCCTTATCCTTCAAAAAAAGCAGAGTGAAAAAATATCAAATTGTAAAAATGTATGTCATATAACGTTTGCTTCTATGAGATGTTTTGCGAAGTATGAGCAAAATATGGGAGAGCGAATTGCAACGAGCGAACCTCATAGAAGCTGTTGTGCGAGGGTTATTTTTCTGTAATGCAATGGAAGAAAAATAAAGTGCAACGACCCCGAAGCGTATTTTTCAATATTTTTTCATTCCTTATTATTTTGTTGAAGAATTTTATCATTTTATTGGAATTTTTATTTTTCGTTTTTCTTTTTCCAAGAGGGGTTAGGGGTGAATTGGAAAAAGAAAAACACCTTATTTTTTATTTTGAGGCTGATTAACTAAAATTTGTTGAATTTGTTTACCCCAAGAAACTCCATTTGTTGTTTCAAAAAGCTTCACAAAAGGTGAAATATTAAAAAATCCATTTAGTAAAATATATGCTTCCCATAGCAATTCTTGTAGATTATCATCTGCTAATTCAATATTAAGACCAAATTTTTGTAATTTTTTTAATGAAAGAGGTCTTGAATGAAGTAAATGCTTATCATAATCAGAAAAATAATCTACAGCTTTTTTAATTTTAGAAGTTGTACCTTTTTTATTTTCAAACATATATTCTTTTATCCAATCATAAACCAATTCTTTTGATAATTTTTCTGAATCTTCACATAACTCCAATAATTCAATAGTATATTTTTCAATAAGTGGTATATATGCAGGCAAAGATTCTGGACCGTCTTTTGTTATCCTTTCTTTGATTTTTTCAAAACCTCTTTTTATAGATCTTGCAGGAATACCATTTATTTGTGGATCAATTGGACCTAAAATTGCACTTGGGTGCAGAATAATAGAATTTCCAGAAAGTGCTAACATTGTAGCAGCTGAATATGCCGAATGAGGCACAAGAAAATTAACTTTTTTAAATCTATTTCTAAGAATTGTAACAATTCTTTCTGTTGCATCAGGTTTTCCACCTGGACTATGAATCAATACATCAATTTCATCAATTTCTTTTGCTACAGAATTAACCATATCAGTAAAACCGTCTACATCTTCCAAATCAATAAAATTAGGAACACCAGGAGGTAGTTGTCCTAAAAAATTTGTAGCATAAACCAATAGAGGTCTCCCTCTATATTGTTCAATGTCTTTATAACAAGACTTTCTTAAATCTAAAGGATTTATTTCCTTTTTTGTTTGTTGTATTTCTAAAAGAAAGTCATGCCAATCTTGTATTGTTTTAAATTTTTTGCGTTGAGGAGATGCCATAAATATTAGTTTTATAATTTAAAGTTGAGCTTTGAACAGATGAGTAACTTGTTTTTCTACCCATTGCAATATTTGCTCTATCCATTATCTCTATAGTTTTTTTATAAAAATCAAAAGATTCAAATGCTTTTTTATTAGCCTCCTTTTGTTGTTGCGAAAAAAATTGTTTTGAAGTTGTAGGTTTCATAGTTTTTTTTTAGTAAATTTATAAAAATTATTTGTATGTTTATTATACGAAAATATTACAAAAAATCAAAGTTAAATTACTTTCCACTTTTCGTTCTATTACACATTTTACATAATATCTGACAATTTTCTTCGTTCGTTTTTCCTCCCTCGTGCCAAGGTGTAATATGATCTGCTTCCATTTCTTCTAATTCAAAATGCTTTTTGCAATGTACACAAATACCTTTTTGTTTTTCATAAACTTTTTGCTTTATTGCTGGTGTAAAAGCACGGATTGAAAGATATTTTTCATCACGAGTTAATATGTAAGGATAAATTCCACTTTTTTTACTAACATCATCATCAAGTATTAATTGCTCAATCTCTTTCTCAATTTTCTCTGTATTAAATTGCTCATCTTTATATTGATTATAAAGAGTCCCCCAATCAACACCTCTCATAAACTTTGCTCTTTTTTTCACAAAAGTAGTTTCTACCCAAGTGATGACATCTTGAAAATATCTCCACAAAGGTGCTGCGTTTTGATCGTGTTGATGATCTGACATGTATTGTTTAATTTCATCATTAGAAATCCATTTAATAACTGTTTCCAAATAATCTTGACGAATTGGCGAGCCATTTAAATAATCGCTGCCTATCTGGTAAGCAACACAACCAGTTTTGCTAAAATATTTTTTTGCATCAGTAACCCATGATCCAGAATAAACTGCATTACGCAATTCTTGATTGGTAAGTTTTTCACCTGCAATATTGATAGTTTCAAACCACTCTAATTTTTCGCTGTCTGTTCCAGAACAAAAATATACTGTTAGTCCATAATTTAAGATTTGTTCTTGTTTGTCTTTAGTTAAATTGTGAAAAGCGATACCATTCACAGAAAAATCGCCATTGACATATTGGCAAACTGATATTGTACGTTGTTGTCCGTCAATTATTTCAAAATTTCCATCTTCACGAACAGCCCAATACATCACATTTAAGGGAAAATCCCTCGTAACTGTATGGATTACCGCATCTCTTTGTTTGTCGTTATAGATAAACTCTCTTTGATATGGTGGACGAATATCAAGTTTTCCGCCATAACCAACAATGCCTGCTTCGGCGTTGTCTTCAAAGCCGTTTGTTAAATCACGAATTGTAATTTCTTTAAGTTCAATTTTCATAATAAATTTGTTAAAAGCTAAAGTTTTTTATGTTTAATCAAAATTCTAAAGTATGGATATTTTTGTTCTCCATTTATTGTATAAACTAAATCCTTTTCGTCATCTCCTTTACGAAATTTTACAATTTCAAATTGGTTAGGATTATATTTATCAACAAATGTAATTGGAACCCCCATTGCCTTTTTATAATCAATAGGAATCTCTGCAACTTTGGATACTTCTATTCCGTCATAATTATCATATTTCGGATATTCTCCTTCATTTCCTTTGTACTTCTTAAAAAAAATAATATCCTCTTTGTGTTTTTTTACTTCAAGATTTGTAAACCAGCAAGAAGTAGAAACACGAGCAATTTTATTTCCTTCCTCATCAATATGATGAAATTTTTCCCAGTCATCAGGAACAACAAAAAACATTCCGACATTGAAGTTAGTATATCCAGTCCTTAGTCTATCTTCTTTGATCAATTTAAAAATTTCTTTGTAAGTTATTGCGTTTGTATTTCCAATTATTAAAAATTTCTTATCGTATTCCTCTAACTGACCGACAAATTCACGAAACAAAGAAAAAGGAGGGTTAGTAACAACAATATCAGCTTCTTTTAAAATTTTTATTGACTCATTGCTTCTAAAATCTCCATTTTCTTTTAGCGGCGTAGCGATATTTTTATCATTTTTCAAAAGCCATTCTACATCTGATAAATCAATAGCACCGTCTTTGTTATTATCTTTCACTTCGTTAATTTCAATTTTCATTGGCTCTTTTTTGTTAGCCGTTTTTAATCCTTCTATGTCAAATAAAGAAATTTGCCCACCAACAAAAGGAGAGCCAGCATAGCTTGTTGCAATAAGTTTTTTAAGTCCAAGTGCATTAAAATTAGAAGCAAAATATTTAAAAAAACTACTTTCAAAGGGATCATCAGCATTGAGATAAACAATTTTATCTTTAAATTGATTTTTATAATGCTTTAATTCTTTTTCAATATCAGAAAGCTGAGTATAAAACTCATCTTTTTTGGCTCTACTTGCCTCATGCAATGTTGAGTTGCTTGGTTCTTTTGTTGCCATATTTTGCCTTATTTGAAGTAAAACTGTTTGTAACTATACTATACTAATTCCCCTTAAATTTTCCACTTTTAAATCTTACAATTCATTTTTTGCGGAAGTATGGAGCAAAAAATATCCGCTTATCCCCCTCATTAAAATAAAAAATAAAAATTCCATTCCTTTTTAAATTCTTCAACAAAATTCCTTATTAGAGAAAAAATATTGAAAAATATGTCGCACAACGTTTCAGTATATCTGATGTTGCGATAGCAATTTGGGAGAGCATTTTTCGGAGAAAAGTGCGAACCAGATATGCCGTGTTATGTGATGTATTGAAAAGCATTTTGCGGAGGTACGGAGCAAAATAATTCGCCATTTTATTTTTGGTTGGGATAAATTCTATACTCCAATAAATGTTGGTTTCTTCCGCTCATGTTTTCTTCATCGTACTCCCTGAAAATTTTTCCTCCTAAAAACTCCGGAATTCTTTTACTTGCATAATTTACATCAACGACAGGATAAAGAATATATTTATAATCTAGATTTTTATCAGCCCATTCTTTGAAAGCAATCATTGCTTCTTTTCCATAAGCATTCCCATGAGCAGATTTCTTTATCCAAATTCCTAATTCCGGAGTTTTGGTGTTGATATTATGAATACCAGCATTTCCCAAATATTCTTTTGTTGCTTTATTCAGAACGACTACTTGAAAATTACTACCTTCCTCATTTTCTTTCATCGCTGTTTCAATGAACTCAATAGTTTCCTCAATTTTATCGGGAGATTTTGGAAACATATAGGTAGTAATTTCTGGAGTAAATTCTTTAAAAATCTCTTCTTTGTAGTCTAATGTTATTGGTTGCAACAAAAGATTTTTGGTTTCGATTATTATATTTGTTGTTTTCATAATTTTGGCACTTACGGAAAAAATAAAATGGCGAATTTAAAATTTTTGTAAAAAATTTTGCTTTTCAATATTTCACATAATGCCCGCGGATATGCGAAGTATTTTACAAAAAACGCTTGCGAATGCAAAGCGTTTTTGAAGGGGAATATTTTGTATATCCGCTGTTGTCTGATGTACACGAAGCGATAGCGAAGTGATACAAAGACAACGAGGGCACCGCGGGCATTGTCTAAAATCCGATGGGGTTGAAAGTTTTGTGAAGTGTAACGAAACAAAACTAAAGCTCCGGAGGAACGGAGCGATAGCGAAGTGTATTTTAGACAACGTTTCAGTATATCTGATGTTTGCATTTTATCCGCTTTAAAATTTAATTCAAAATGCAAATATGGGTCGAGCGAGGGCACGAGCGAGCCAGATATACTGTGTTGTCGGACCCGAATGTAGCGTAGCGGAATGAGAGCGCAGCGTGGGCGAAACGAAGTGGAGCAGTTTGAGTTTGAATTTTGGCTAGAACGGCATAACCGTTAAATCTTGAATATCGCAATGTTTAGACTGATTACAAATTAAGCTAATAATCCTATTTATGTCTTTCACATCTAGCATTTGAGGTATTTTGCCATGCCAAACTTTTTTCCTCCTCTCAAGCTCTTCTTCATCAAAAAAATCAGTTTTAATCATTCCAGGGCATAGTGTAGCAACTTTTATTCCAAAATCTTTAAGTTCACTTCTGATTCCTTGAGAATATCCCATGACTCCAAATTTTGTAGCACTATAAAATTCACCATTAGCAAAAGCAATTTTTCCTGAAATAGAGGCAAGGTTAATTATCAAACCTTCTTTCTGTTGCTTCATTTGCGGAACCACCAATTTAGTCAATAATGCAAGCCCCACAATATTTGTTTGCAACATCTGTTGAAATCTACTCATATCTACATCATCACAATCTGCAAAATATCCAATTCCAGCATTGTTGATGAGAATATCTACAGCACCAAACGTTTCTATAGTTTTTTTAACTGCAACAGAAAGTTCTTTTTCATTATTTACATCAGCTTGTAAAACCAAAAATTGCTTTTGCGAATATTGTTCACCTAATTCTTTTTGCAAGGAATCTATCTTATCCTTGTTTCTTGAAAAAGTTGCTACATTGAAACCATCTTCAAGTAATTGTAAAACTGCACCTTTTCCGATGCCGTTAGTTCCACCGCTGATTAAAACTGATTTTTTATCCATAGTTTATTAGCTTAATTTATAAAACTTATGCGAAAAATTCAAACTCAAATTTCCGACAACGTTTGCTTCTATGAGATGTTTTGCGAAGTATGAGCAAAATATGGGAGAGCGAAGTGCAACGAGCGAACCTCATAGAAGCTGTTAGGCGAGGGTGATTTTTCTGTAATGCAATGGAAGAAAAATTAAGTGCAACAACCCTTTACGTCTACTTTTTGTTTTGATGACTTTTCAGTATTATAGATGATTTTCGGAATAAACCAAAAACTTTTTTGCGAGTGATAATGAGCTTTTGGGGGGAGAAAAAATCCGACGATAGTCGGAAAGACTTACTTTGTAAATTTAAGTAAAAGTATTTGTGTTATCATAGTTCAAATAATTCATAAAATAATTCAAAATAAAGTATAAAATAATTTTGAAATATTAGGATATTTTCATAAATATGTATCAAGTTTTTTAGATTTAGAATTATCATAATCTTCTAAAAAAAGTTTTCATTTGCTTGTTATTATAGGGAAATAATCTTTAGTATTAAAACTAGATTTATAACTTTGTAGGCATTTTCATCACTCCCAGTTACAAAAAATAGTTATATATAAATCTTTTTCTAATAATTCTATCTTTTCATAATTTTTTGATAAAAAATCTTCAAATTTTTCATAGCATTTTTTAGATAAATTTAAATTAAATTCATCTACATTTATTCCTTCAGCTTTTTTCTTATCATTATAATATTTTATAATATTTAACTCATTAATTTTTGATAAAATATCAAATTTTTGCTTATCTGTTAACATAGTTATTATTAATTTGTAAATTAAACTTTAAATTTATTTAAAATAATTGTAATTCTTTTATACTTCATATTTTTAATATTTCATTATATGTTTTTTCTCAAACTCATTTTATATTTAATAAATCTCTAAGTCTTTTTATTTTATAAAAATTATCTTTTATATTATTTAAAGTCTTATTTCATATTTTATTTCAATTATAATCTTTTAATTTATTTAATATTGTTTTTTCTATATCTCATGCTTTAAAATCTTCACAAATAATGAATTTAACTTTATAATTTTTAATATTCAGTAACTTATCTTTTATTAATAAATATACTTCTTCCCATTTTAATCATCATTGTGAACTTCAAAGCTTAGGTATATAAATTATTTCATTGTCAAATAATCAATCTTCAATTTTTTTAATTAAATCGTTTAATCCATCTTCTATCCATGCTAATTTTGATTCTAATTTATATAAATTTTTTGTTGGGAAATTTATAATTTTTAAATTATTTTTGTTATAATAATCTACATTTCAAACTTTAATTTTATTATTAGAACACTTATTTTCATAATCTAAAAAATAATCAACTCAAAATCTTATTTTGAATTCTAAAGCTAATCATTTACCCATAAATCACTCACAATTTACAGTGTTAATTAATATTCAACTTCAATTTCTTTTTAAATATTCTTCAAATATTGAAAATTCTGAAATTAATATATTATCATTTATAATCTTCATAATTGTTATATGTAATTGGAATATTATATCATTTTTCTTTTAATATATTTTCAATAATTTCTTTTTTACTTTTATCAAAATATAAAATTTCTCTAGCATATTTAAAATCAATTCTTTTCTTTACTAAAACTTCAGCTCATTTTTTTCTTCTTATAGTTATATTATTTTCCCATCACTTATTTTCAAATAAAGAAAAATCTAGATTTTTTAAAAAATCTAAATCGTCAAATAAATTATCTTCTGTTATATCCGAATAAGCTAATGATACATCTGAAAAAGCTATTCCATCATTAGTAATTAGATTTCAATCAAATACAATAATAATTTGATTATTAATATTTTCTCTAATCTTAGTAGAATATAGCATTGCTGAATATTTTGAAAAAAATAATGGTACATAATCATGTAAATTATATTTTCAAAATTGTGATCTTCTATCCTGTATATGCTCATAAGAATTATTCTCAAAATTTAAATATTTTTTTGATAAATTCCTTGATAAAATTCATAAATCAATAATCGAAGTTAAATTTTCTAATCTTGATATTCTATATAAATTTGTTGGTATACTATAAGTAGAATTCTTTGAAGGATAAAATCAATCAATTTTTTCATTTCTATCTTTCCATTCAGCAACTAAAATTCAATCTTTATTTAAAAAGTTATATTTTCAATTTAATATAACTTTTCATAATCAAACTTTTTCATTGAAATTATAAACATAATCAAACCAAAAACTTGATATTATAAATCAATCATCTCTTATATAACTAAATTTTCAATTCCTTTCTATTTTTTTAATTTTCCTATCTTTTTTATTACATTTTGTATAATCAAACATATTTAAAAAGTATTATATAGTTTTAATAAATCATCTCATCATTGAGTTGTATTTTTTGATAATTCTATAAAAGATAAATCATCTCATCATATTTCAAAATATTTTTTTAACAAAGAAATAGCTTCAGCTTTCTTTCATATATATGCATATAAAAAAGCTGGTCTTAAATATCTAATTGGATTATAAGAATCAAGATTTAATGATTTATTATAATATAAAATAGAATTTTCATAATCTTCTAATCTTTTATATGCAGTTGCTAAATTATTATAAACTGTTGGATCTTTCTCATTATATTTTATAGATTCTTTATATAATTTTATTGCTAATTCATTATCATTATAATATTGTCATACTTGATTGGCAATATTATATAAACCTGATGCAACTTCTTGAGAACTTCCCATTAATGTACCATTTTTACAATAATTAACTATTCAAGAAAAATCTCTATCTGAAATTAATTCTTCTATACTTTTTTTATGTCAAAAACTTCAATTTTCTATAATATTTTTCCATATTGGAAAAATAAAATTTAATATTTTTTTAAATTTATTATGATCAGCAAATTCATTAATTATGTCTTCTATTTGTTTAATATAATAAAGTGCATCTAATTTTAATTCATTATCATTAGATTCCATATAAGATAATATACTTTCTATTGTTAAATCAATTCATTCTACTAAGTTTAATTCAATAGGAAAAGATTTATTATAAGAACTATAAATTTCATATAAGTTTTTATAACATAAATGGGCAATCTCATCTGAAATGATTCATTTATAATAACTATTTAATTTATCTAAATATGACATATGCTTATCAGAAACATAAGGATCATTATACATATTTCTGTAATTAAAAAATAAAATTATTGACTTTAATACTATTTTTTAAAATTCAACTTTTTTCTAAAAATCCTTTTTCCTTATTCCTTTTTTCTCCCCCCAAAATTGCCCGACTAGGGCAAAAAAAAGTTTTTGGTTTCGTTGATTTTCAGTATTCAAGATGATATTCTATTAAAACAAAAAGTAGATGTCGCCTAACGTTTCGGTATATGGGAAGTTTGCCAAAAATCCGCTGAAAATCATCAATTCATTTTGGCAAATTTGGGAGAGGGCTTATGGAGTTTACGAAAGAAGCCCGAACCCCATATGCCGTGTTGTACGATGTAATGAAAAGTTTTTATTTTGCGATAGCAAAATCATTTGGGGGGCTATTTTATTTTTTTATCCTTATTTTTTAATCTTTTCTATTGCTTCTTTTGCACTTGGTACCATTTTTGTAAAAAAAACTTCTTCGGCACGAGAAATTACCAAATTTTTTTCTTCATCTAATTTTTCCTCTGGTAACTTTTTACAATAATCTACATATGCAAAAGTGTCGCTTATCCCTAATTCTATCATTCTTTCGTGAAACAGAGAGATTAAAAAATCTCTTCCAAATGAATATTGTTCTGCTGATGTTTCTGGTGATTCATATACAAGTAGCCATTCGAGGTTAGCAACAAAACTTGTACCAAAACGAAATCTTGAAAGCATAGAACATAATTCATTTAGCTGAAATACAGAAGCAGAATTTTCGTTAAATTCAAATGTAATTTCTGCATCTGTAGAGTCGCCATATTCGGCTTCGAATCCTAATGCTTCCTTGAAAAATGCATGCCCCATTTCATCAGCAACTGTATTTTGCTCTTCATGAAAAAGGATTTTAGGAGAAATGCTTGGATCTACTTTTTTCATAAAACGATTATAATCACCTCTAAATATCTGAATTCCTTTTTCATTGTGTGTTCCATGCCAAATTTGTTGCTCTGATTGGTGCATTTTGAAAGCTGTATCAGTTTCATCATGACCAAAGAAAACAATAGGAATTTGAACTGAAGGAATGTCTGGAAAATATTTATTCCAATCGGAAAAGTACGATTTTATATCAATTCCTCTTTTTTCATCAATTTTTCTTAATGTTGGTGCAATTACTAAATTTTCTCCCACTAAAAAATCTTCATAACCAAAATAATACCCTCTCGAATTAAAATAGCTATCAATAGCCTTCTCTAAAGGATCGTTCTCAGCATCTTCCAAAGTTCGATATTCTTTAGGTTCTTCAAAATTACACCCGACTTGTTTTAACCTCTTTGCTATCTCTTTATTCCAAGAGTTAATACGAGCTAATATAGTCTCAACACTCTGTGTATCAATAGGATCTTTTAGCTGATCTTCTAGTAAAAATTTAGATATAGAGATAAGCTCTGATATTGCTCTATTATCAACAGAACACTCAAATTGATTTTTTAAATCTTGTAGTCTGTTTTGAGTTGAAATTTCGCCTACTTCTCTGGCTTCTGTTCCCATTATTTAAAATTTAAAAAAATAAAATAGCCCCCAAATGGAATTTCTGAAAGAAATTCTAAAACTTTTCATTATTTCGTACAACGTTTCAGTATATCTGATGTTTGCATTTTATCCGCTTTAAAATTTAATTCAAAATGCAAATATGGGTCGAGCGAGGGCACGAGCGAGCCAGATATACTGTGTTGTCGGACCCGAATGTAGCGTAGCGGAATGAGAGCGCAGCGTGGGCGAAACGAAGTGGAGCAGTTTGAGTTTGAATTTTGGCTAGAACGGCATAACCGTTAAATCTTGAATATCGCAATGTTTAGACTGATTACAAATTAAGCTAATAATCCTATTTATGTCTTTCACATCTAGCATTTGAGGTATTTTGCCATGCCAAACTTTTTTCCTCCTCTCAAGCTCTTCTTCATCAAAAAAATCAGTTTTAATCATTCCAGGGCATAGTGTAGCAACTTTTATTCCAAAATCTTTAAGTTCACTTCTGATTCCTTGAGAATATCCCATGACTCCAAATTTTGTAGCACTATAAAATTCACCATTAGCAAAAGCAATTTTTCCTGAAATAGAGGCAAGGTTAATTATCAAACCTTCTTTCTGTTGCTTCATTTGCGGAACCACCAATTTAGTCAATAATGCAAGCCCCACAATATTTGTTTGCAACATCTGTTGAAATCTACTCATATCTACATCATCACAATCTGCAAAATATCCAATTCCAGCATTGTTGATGAGAATATCTACAGCACCAAACGTTTCTATAGTTTTTTTAACTGCAACAGAAAGTTCTTTTTCATTATTTACATCAGCTTGTAAAACCAAAAATTGCTTTTGCGAATATTGTTCACCTAATTCTTTTTGCAAGGAATCTATCTTATCCTTGTTTCTTGAAAAAGTTGCTACATTGAAACCATCTTCAAGTAATTGTAAAACTGCACCTTTTCCGATGCCGTTAGTTCCACCGCTGATTAAAACTGATTTTTTATCCATAGTTTATTAGCTTAATTTATAAAACTTATGCGAAAAATTCAAACTCAAATTTCCGACAACGTTTAAGGATATGAGAAGTTGCGAGGAACGAGCAATTTGGGTGGAGAAGTCTGCAAGACTTCGTAACCTCATATCCTTTGTTATATTCCCCGAAGGGCTAAAATTTAGTGCAACGTTCCGAAGGAAAATTTTAGAGTTTTGCATTTAAGCACTATTCAAATAATCGACCGAAGGGGAGTCGATTAAAAGCCAATAAAATTATCCTTCCATTACTTTTTTCAAATTCCCCAAAATACTTTCCGTAAATGGTTTATTCAATTCACCGTTAGTCATCCATTCGAAATATTCCATTTCAGTTTTGTTTTCATCTAGTTTGCGATAAGTGTATTTTACAAAGTAATTCTCGTCTAAATCCGACAAAATAAATACCTCATTTTGATTGAAGTCTACAACTTTATACTCATCCCAATTGTCGCTTTCACCACGATTTCTATATCTTGTATTTATTTTTGGAGGATACTCGTCAGTAATTTCTTCTGAAATGGAAGGAATCCATAAATGAGTATTTTGGGGATTTGTTGTAAACTCAAATACTTCATCAATCGGTTTGTTTATAACAACTGTAATTTTGTTTTCTCTCATATTTGAAAAAAGTAATTAAATATTTATAAATTTTATTTGCTTTCTGTTCTTAAATGCAAAATTGAATATAACGTTTCAGTATATCTGATGTTTGCCAAAATTCCTTTAAAAATCAATTAGTTTTTGGCAAATATGGGTCGAGCGAGGGCACGAGCGAGCCAGATATACTGTGTTGTGCGACCCGAGCGGAGCTTTGCGGAGCGAGAGTGCAACGTGGCTTTAGCGTATTGCTCAATAAAAATTTTCCGACCACTTTAGAATATTTTTTGGAAGTAGAAGATTGTAAAAGCAATAACGAATAGAGGAGCGGTCACAATTCCCGGCACATATTTTTTTTCGATTCCATACCAAGTGATGTGCCAGATTCCATTTCCGAACATAAGGAGAACGAAAAATGCCATCAAATATTCCCTTAAAGGAATCTCCACAAAATATATTAGAGTCCAAAAACTGAAAAATATAATTTCAAATGACAAAAAGAACTTAAATGTCATAGGAAATAGTGGAAATTTTTCGTGAAACTTATTCGATAGCTCCTCTATGGAATGAATCAGTTGTATTCCGAGCATTATCAGAAAAAAATATTCTAAAGTGGTCATATCAAAATGGTTAATTCCTTAAAAATTTTTATTGAGCAATATGTCGCACAACGTTTAAGGATATGAGAAGTTTTGGAAAATCCTTTGAAATTATAATTATTTTTCCAAAATTTGGGAGAAAGAAATTTGGCTTCCTTTAAAAAATATTTTTGTGCCAAATTTCTTGAACCTCATATCCTTTGTTATGTGATGTGCCTGTTTACGGTCGTTGTAGGAATAGCTTTGCTGTTATAATTTTTACGACATTTTCTACTGATTGATTAGTTGCATCAATTCTAATTTCGTTTGGAAGTAATTCACGACTATTTATTTCATTGCTAATTTTTATTGCTGATTCAAAATCTCTATATCCACTTGAACGTGTTTCATCTAATACTCTGGATTTCAGAATTTCGTCATCACTGACTGTTAGAGTAAAAAGGATATAGTTTTCTTGCTGAAAAACAGTATGAAGTTCTTTTATACGTTTATCTTCTAAGTCAGTGATAATAATATTTTTGAAACCATGTTTGATATAATTCTTTGCAACCAAAGAAAGATTTTCAAAAGCAATAGTCTCGTCTTCTTCGTAAGATATGGTTTCAATTCCTTTATTACGAAATTCTGGAATCCATCCAAACTCAAAACACGGGCAATTCAATTTTTCTTGAAGAGATTTTGCTACCGATGATTTTCCAGTTCCAGGAGCACCAGCAATAAAAATTATGTCGTAAAAATTATTTGTCATATTTTGTCTCAAAGGTAGTAAACAGGCATTTCACATAACGTTTAAGGATATGAGAAGTTGCGAGGAACGAGCAATTTGGGTGGAGAAGTCTGCAAGACTTCGTAACCTCATATCCTTTGTTATATTCCCCGAAGGGCTAAAATTTAGTGCAACGTTCCGAAGGAAAATTTTAGAGTTTTGCATTTAAGCACTATTCAAATAATCGACCGAAGGGGAGTCGATTAAAAGCCAATAAAATTATCCTTCCATTACTTTTTTCAAATTCCCCAAAATACTTTCCGTAAATGGTTTATTCAATTCACCGTTAGTCATCCATTCGAAATATTCCATTTCAGTTTTGTTTTCATCTAGTTTGCGATAAGTGTATTTTACAAAGTAATTCTCGTCTAAATCCGACAAAATAAATACCTCATTTTGATTGAAGTCTACAACTTTATACTCATCCCAATTGTCGCTTTCACCACGATTTCTATATCTTGTATTTATTTTTGGAGGATACTCGTCAGTAATTTCTTCTGAAATGGAAGGAATCCATAAATGAGTATTTTGGGGATTTGTTGTAAACTCAAATACTTCATCAATCGGTTTGTTTATAACAACTGTAATTTTGTTTTCTCTCATATTTGAAAAAAGTAATTAAATATTTATAAATTTTATTTGCTTTCTGTTCTTAAATGCAAAATTGAATATAACGTTTGCTTCTATGAGATGTTCTTCGTAGCTTTAGCGAAGAAGAATATGGGAGAGCGAAGTGCAACGAGCGAACCTCATAGAAGCTGTTATGTGTCCCGAGCGAGGAACGAAGCGAGAGTGCAACGGGGTCGTAGCGAAGCGAAGAAGTTCAAAGAATATTTTTATTAAACTTTCTTTGATAAGCTTTTTTCTATTACTTTATAATAAATTTGATTTTTCATCTTTTAAAATGGAAGAGGGGTAGGGGTGAATTCCATTTTTAAAGATACCTTATTAAAAACTAAACGATATTTCTACAACTTCATCGTTTATAATTTTATCTAAGACACTATTTAAATGATTTTTCATAATTTTTATTGATTTATCAAGTTCTACAATTCAAACTTTTTGATTCCATTTTTTATCTTCTTCAAGAAAATTATTTAAAGTCAGATTTTTAGTATATTCAGTTGGATTATAATAAATTTTTGCAATTTCTTTTTGTTTAGGCTCAGAAAAGTTTGGAAATTTTAATAAGTCAAAATGATATTTTGTAAAACTATCAGCTCAAGATCAAGTAATTGAAACTAAAGTTAAAAATCAAATATTTCTTAAATAATTCAAAAAACATCAAATAAATATTTTATTTTCAATACTTGTTTTTTTATTCTCAATATGAACATTATCAATATTTGTAATAAGATTTTCTATATCTTCACAAAATACAATAGTTCTTCATAAATCTCATCTACAAGAGAATATAATATCTCACTTTTTTATGGTTTTTAATTTTTTATGATTTCATAAATAATCGCATTTATTATATGTCATAAATTCAGTAAAATACTTTGAAAGTATCAGTTTATAAAATCATTCCTTTTTATCTTCGCTATAAATACTTTTTCAAATATTACTAACTTGTAAATTTTGTCATCTAGTTATTTTATATCATAAGTCTTCTAATGTTGAATTTCAATTTTCGTAGTTTTTAATTAAAGAAAAAACTTTTTTATAATTTTCATTATACATTCAAGTGTCTAATCTTCATATCTTTTTTAATTCTTCAAAAGTAATTGAATTTAATTTTATTGAAGCAATATCTTGATTTTTAGATAATTCATTTTCAATTAAAGTTGAAATTTCATTATTTTTACTTCTAATTTCTTTTTCTTTATCTATAATTGCTTGAGTTAATAGTTCTACATATTTGATAACATCATTTTTATTTTCTTGTTTTGGAAAAGGAATTTGTATATTTAATAAAGTATCAATACTAAAACTATCTAATCAAGCTATAGATCATAAAGGTCATAAATTTGCTTGTTCTTTACAAAAGTTATTTTTTAAAAAAGAAAAAACATAATATTTATTTTCTTTTATAGGTAATTTTAGTATATGAGAACTAAGTATAGAATTTTTGATTTCTTGAGAAATAACAACTTCTCAAACATTTCATCAAGTAACAAAAAGTAAATCTTCATTATTTACAGTATTTTTATTATTAAGTCATTTATTTTTCTCAAAATCCTTTGGTTTTATATATTCAAAACTTCCTTCAATATTTAGATCTAATTGAAAATTATTATTTTGAATAGCCTTTGTTCTTATAAATCTATAATTTGTATTTAATTTCGTGTAAGAGTCTGATCACACTTCTTTTCAACTACTAATTTTTCATACAATTAAATCTTTAATTAGTTTTACATTATTATTTTCACAAAAGATTTTTTTATACTGTAAAGCAGATAAAGAACTTTTCTTTATCATATCTTTAAAAGAAATTTTATTCGGGACTTTTAAATAAGTTGTATTCATATTTATTTACTTTTAATAAATAAATCTTGTAGTGTTTTTTCTTGTCATAAACACCATTCTTTAAATTCTTTAGCTATATCTGTAAAATCTTCATCTAATAAAGGAT
The DNA here is from genome assembly GCA_023898505.1 of Candidatus Peribacteria bacterium. GTDB lineage: Bacteria > Patescibacteriota > Gracilibacteria > BD1-5 > UBA6164 > HK-STAS-PATE-10. Next base: position 334,707 of record CP060226.1, read on the forward strand.
TTCATTCTTCATCTTGTTCTATTTCAAAAGTTTTATCATTGATTTTATAAAGTTTATTGAAAAATTTTACTCTTTTCTCTGTCTTAACTTCGTATCAAACTTTTTTAATATCTTTTACAAAAATATCATAATCAGTTTCTTGTAATTTTAATAATTCTTTTTCATTTGGTTTATATGCAATTATCATTGTAGTATTTACTCAAGTATCAGCAAAAACATTCGCTGGTAAATCAAATAATGCTACTATTCTCATTTTAGACATTAGCCATTCTCTTGCCTTACTCCATCTATCAATTGAAGCAATAGAATTTGAAACTATTATTCCAAGTCTTCAATTTTCTTTTAATATACGATAAGCATTTTCAAGAAAAAGAACTCATAAATCAATAGAATTTCAATTTCTTGCAACATTCCATAATTCATACATTTCAGCAATTTCTTTTTCTGTTTGAGTTTTTGGCTCAAATCTCCTATCATCTCAAAATGGAGGATTTGTTAAAACTACATCAAATTTTTTTAATTTAGTTCAATCTTTCCAATTGTCCCAATCTCAATTTTTATGTAAATTTGGTTTTAATTCTACCAAATCATTTTTTATATTAGTTCAATCACCAAATTTCCATGTTATGGATCATTTATCAGGCTTATATTTCAAAATTGAATTTCAATCTCAATTTAAAAGCATGTTTAATTGGGCTAACATTATCATTTGCTCATCATTATCAACTCAATATATATTATTATCGTCTAATTTACTTTTTGAATTTACATAAGAAACTGATAAAAAATCAGCTATTCAAACTGTTGGGTCAATTATTCTTTCGGTGCTTCTAGGATTTACTATTTGAACTAAAAAGTCTATAAGAGGAATAGGAGTAACAAATTGTCATTTATCAGCTTTTGAAAATTCATTTGCAAATTTATAAAATACTATTTGATAAAGATCTGTTTTATGAGATTTAACAAAACTGTAATCTTGTAATTGTTCTACTACTTCACTAATAACTTGAATATGAGATTGATCCTCCCAAGTTATAGTTGCTGTATCTACTCTTTTTAAAATATAATGATATTCTTCAGAAGCTTCATTATATAACTGTCTTAATCTGTTTACAAAAGTTTGTACATCATCATCTCAAAGATCAATATTTCATCTTTCTTGTTTTGTAATATAAAAAAGAAGATTTAATTTTTCTGTTTCAATATCACTTTTATAAAAATCAAGGTTTCTTGTAGGTTTTTGACTTCTTTTTTCATCAAAAATCTTTAAAGCTAAAATTTGTATTAAAATCTCATATCATCTTTGATTTTTCATTCAAACTTTATCCATTACTTTCAAAATATATGAAATTCAATCTGTTAATTGTTTACTATAAACTCAAGTAACAATTTCAAGATCATCTATCGTCCTTTTTGATCTATCAATAGTTATTTTTGTTATTTGTTTTTCTAATTGTTCAAAAGAAGGAATTTTATAATAAGCATCTGTCAAATGTAGAGATAAATCTTTAGTTGAGCTTTTTTCTCATTTTAAATTAAATCATTCATCAAGTCTTAAAAATAAATCATTCTTTTTTTGAAATAAATATAATCTTTCGGTATCATATAAAACTCACAAACAAAAATTGTTTTCTGATTCTTTCATTGCAGGTTTTAACTGTTGATTATAAACAGTTTCAGTATCTTTTGAGTTTTCTTTTTTAAATTCAATTACAGCAATTAAATGTTTTCTTAACCAGTCTAAAGATTCTTGGTCTTTTTTCGTGTAAAAACTTTTATAATAATCAAACCATTTTACATCATCAAAAATAGCTCAATCAAATTTTATAGGAGCTGAATTTTTATTTCATTTTGGAAAATATACCTCACATCAAATATAATCTTTTTGATATAATCAAGAATTTATTAAAGAATAAAAGAACTGCCATTTATAATATTCTTCATTTGTTTCATTATTCTTTCATTTAATCTTATAAGAATTTCAAATAGTTAAATTTACAGGAATATTTGCAATAAATTCTTGTTTAGAAGAATATAAATCGTCAAATTCTTGTTTAGCTTGTAGAAAAGTTTTCATAAGAATCTTAATAAAAAATAAAATTTAATTATTGTGAATATAATTATTTTATAAAAAATAGCAAATAAAAATCGCTTGACTTTTCTGCTACTATTTTAATTGATTTCATTTTTGCGAGGAACGAAGCAAAAATACCTTATAAACCCCTCATAAAAATAAAAATCAAATTTATTTTCCTTTTTAAAAAAGCTTATCAAAACACCTTATTTAAAATATTTTTTGAATTACACATAACGTTTCAGTATATCTGATGTTTGCCGTAGCGATAGCGGAGGCAAATATGGGTCGAGCGAGGGCACGAGCGAGCCAGATATACTGTGTTATATGACCCGAGAAAATATTTTTTTATCCTTTGAAAAATCAATATTCAAAAAAATATTTGTGAGAGTGCAACGGGGCAAGGAGCGGAGAGAAACGGAGCGACGAAGCGTACATTTTTTCCTTATTATTCTTTTTCAATCTGCTTTTTCATCAGATGTATAGAAAACAAGATTTTTCGTTTCAAAAATTCCAAGAGGGGTTAGGGGTGAATTGGAATTTTTGAAACACCTTATTTGTACCACAAAAGAGGCAAGTTTTCACTCGCCTCTTTTTTTATAGAAAATCACAAGAAACTATTTCTGTTTTCTCCTCCAAAAGAACACTCCAAGTCCACCGATTAAAAGTCCTACCAGTACAGCTCCACCAATTTCTAAAATTTCTTCAAATTCTTCTTCATCCTCTTCATCTTCGCTATCTTTATCAGAATCTTCCTTTTCGCCATAGAAATTTTGGATCAGTTTTACTCCATTTTCATCATCTTCAGATTTATCTTCATCTTCGAATTCTTCTTCATTCTCAGATTCAAAATCTTCATCTTCGTTTTCTTGAGAAATTTGACCATCGATTTTTACACCTTCTTTTGCATATTTTGAAGGTAAAGCAACTCCAAAAGCTCCGTCTAAATCAACATCAACTAACTTTACAAAAACTTGCTCATCAGTATCAGGATAATTTGGTAAATCTACTTCAAAAGCTGTTCCTTGTACTTTTGAATCTTTACAGTGATATGTCCATGCTTTTTCGGAAAAAAGAGGAGAACCGTCAAGCGATTTGATGCACTGAGTAAAAGTTCCAAAAGGTGTTTTAACTGTCTCGTTTATACCGACAATTTTTGATTCATCTTCAGCTTCTCCCACCAAAAGTTCATTCATAAAATAATCTCCAACTTGCGGATTCCCCGTCACCCATTTTCCAGCAATCGCTCCATCAACTCCTGCCCACCAAGCTCCGTGATGATCGACAAACTTTCCATCTTCGTAATTATCCACATGTTCACCAAAATACCACACATCACCTGTTTTTTTGTGTTGTGCGAGATAATCACGAGTATCTTCAATCAATTCTCCATCTAAATACACACGATCCCAAAAAACCAAAGTTTCCACTCCTTGAACGGTTTTTGTCCAACCAGGAACCATAATGACAATTTTTTCCAGTCCGTCTTCAGTCTCTGATTCGTAAACCAATTTTTTTCCGATTGGAAGCGAAAAATATGGATTATCAATTTCGGTGGTAAAGTCCGACGGATTGATATTTGGTGGATTTGTGCGTGGATTATAATTTTCCGCCGCCAAAGTTTGCCCTACCGCCATAAAGGCAAACAATGCACAAAAAGTTAGAAATTTTTTCATGGTAAAAAAATTAAAGAAATAAAAATGTTTTTAAAAACAAGTGTATTATATCTTTTGAAGATGAAGTTTCGCTGAAGAATTAGAAAAAAATCTGAAAATTCGTTCCACTATTTTCTTTGCTTTCCACTTCAATCTTCCATCCATATTTTTCTACTAATTCTTTCACAATCGAAAGTCCAAGCCCTGCTCCACTTTCTTTTTCAAAACTTCTTGAGCCATCAGCTTTGTAAAATCTCTCAAAAATTTTCGATACATTTTCTTCTGTAATTCCTACACCAAAATCCTGAACTGAAAATTTACCGTTTTCTGTAAGAGAGATGATAATTTTTCTATTTTTGTGCGAAAACTTAATGGCATTGTGAAGAAGGTTAAAAACTATTTTTTCTAAATCATCTTCATTTGCCAAAACTTGGAAATTTTCTAAATGAGTTTCAAAGAAGAGTCTTTTTTCTGTTGCTAAAGGTTTTATTTTCTCCAAAATATTTTCAATAAGTATTTTTAGATCTATCTCTGTTTTTCCCGATTTTTTTTCTGCTCGATCCAATACTAAGAGATTTTCTGTGATGCAAATAAGTCTTTCTGATTCTTCCAAAATTTCTTCGAATCCTTCTTTTTGGTTAGCACGAATCATTGATTCACAAGTGGCTGAAATCGCCGAAAGAGGATTTTTGAGTTCATGAGAACTGTCGGCAATAAATCGTTTTTGTTCCTCCATTTTTTGTTTGATGGGTTCCAAAGTTTTTCCTGCCAAAAACCAAGCCAAAAATCCAGAAAGAAAGAGAATAAGAAGATTTAAAAGAAGTAAAATTTCTTCAAAATCTTGTGAAAAGTATTCTTGAAATGACCGACTTTCTTTTTCCGAAAAAATTTGTCTCGTAAAAGCATCCATTTTTACTTCTTTCTCATTTAAAAAAACAAAAGTATATTCTCCACTTTCAAATTCAACTTCTCCAATTTTTGCTTCTGGAAATTTTTCAGAAATAATTTTTGTCGCTTCTATTTGAGAAATATGCGGAAGATTTGAAATTTTATGTTCGGTGTAGAAAAAAAGTATTGCAGAGAAAAAAACTAGAATTCCACTTAAAATAAGAAGATAAAAAAAGGTAAGTTTGAGTCTTGCCTGGAAAAAACTATTTGATTTCCAAGCGATACCCAAGTCCACGAATGGTTTTGAGAATTTGTTCATCATCATTGGTAAAAAGTTTCTTTCGTAAATTTTTAATATGTACCTCAATCGTATTGCTCCAATTTTCTTTGGCAAAATCAAAACAATGATCAAAGATTTTTTGCTGTGAAACAGCTTCATTTTTGTGCTGCACTAAAAACTCTAAAATTTCAAATTCTTTTGGAGTGAGCGAAATTTCGTTCCCACTTTTTGCTACTTTTCTTGCCGCTCCATCAAAAAAAATATTTTTTGTAAGTTCTATTTTTTTTGTTTTAAACATTTTCGGACGACGAAGAAGAGCATGAACTCTTGCTAAAAGTTCTTCTAATTTAAAAGGCTTGGTGAGGTAATCATCTGCTCCAATATGGAGTCCTTTTACTTTGTCTTCGAGTTCATTTTTTGCCGTCAGCATTAAAACAGGAGTAGAAATACCTTTTTCACGGATATTTTGGCAAATTTCAAAACCGTTTTTTTCTGGAAGTTGAATATCTAAAATAACCAGATCAATTTCTTTGTTATTTATAAGCCAAAATTTTTCTGCTTCTAATCCATTCCAAAAAGTTCCCACAGAGAAATTTTCTTGTTTCAAAACTCGCTCAATGGATTTTGCGAGGTTACGATTATCTTCAATAATTAAAATCTTCATAATATGATTTTATAAAAATATTCCTCTCCATTATATGAATTATAGCTGAAGATTTCCTGAATATTTTTCAAAATGTCATTTTTTGCGGAGGTACGGAGCAAAAAATATCCGCTTATCCCCCTCATAAAAATAAAAAATCTTGTTTTCTATTCCTTATTCTTTAAAAAAGCAGAGTGAAAAAATATTAAATTGTAAAAATGTATGTCATATAACGTTTAAGGATATGAGAAGTTTTGGAAAATCCTTTGAAATTATAATTATTTTTCCAAAATTTGGGAGAAAGAAATTTGGCTTCCTTTAAAAAATATTTTTGTGCCAAATTTCTTGAACCTCATATCCTTTGTTATGTGATGTGCCTGTTTACGGTCGTTGTAGGAATAGCTTTGCTGTTATAATTTTTACGACATTTTCTACTGATTGATTAGTTGCATCAATTCTAATTTCGTTTGGAAGTAATTCACGACTATTTATTTCATTGCTAATTTTTATTGCTGATTCAAAATCTCTATATCCACTTGAACGTGTTTCATCTAATACTCTGGATTTCAGAATTTCGTCATCACTGACTGTTAGAGTAAAAAGGATATAGTTTTCTTGCTGAAAAACAGTATGAAGTTCTTTTATACGTTTATCTTCTAAGTCAGTGATAATAATATTTTTGAAACCATGTTTGATATAATTCTTTGCAACCAAAGAAAGATTTTCAAAAGCAATAGTCTCGTCTTCTTCGTAAGATATGGTTTCAATTCCTTTATTACGAAATTCTGGAATCCATCCAAACTCAAAACACGGGCAATTCAATTTTTCTTGAAGAGATTTTGCTACCGATGATTTTCCAGTTCCAGGAGCACCAGCAATAAAAATTATGTCGTAAAAATTATTTGTCATATTTTGTCTCAAAGGTAGTAAACAGGCATTTCACATAACGTTTCAGTATATGCGATGTTTTGCGAAGTGAAACGGAGCAAAATATGGGAGAGCGAAGTGCAAAGAGCGAACCGCATATACTGTGTTGTGCGAGGGTTATTTTTCTGTAATGCAATGGAAGAAAAATAAAGTGCAACGACCCCTAAGCGTATTTTTCAATATTTTTTCATTCCTTATTATTTTGTTGAAGAATTTTATCATTATTTGGAATTTTTATTTTTTCGTTTTTCTTTTTCCAAGAGGGGTTAGGGGTGAATTGGAAAAAGAAAAACACCTTGTTTATTAAAACTCTATTTCCTCAACTTTTTCATAAAGATTCTCTAAATTGTTCTCAAATACACGAAAACCTGTTCCATGATTTCTTGCCATTGTTCCTTTGTCGTGAAGTCTTAAATCAACAAGTAAATGTTCATTTTCAAATTGATTTTTTAATATTGATTGAGAAGTACCACCTGAAAGAAGTCTTGCTCTTGTGAAATGAAAATATTCTATACCATCTCTTATTTCAACTTTTGCTTTTACTAAAAGCACATTTTTAACTTTTGCTTCAAATCTTTTTTCTATTTCTGCTAATTGCCAAACTGCAACGATGTTTCCACTAATATGCCTAACAGAAATAGAGCTATCATCAACATGTAAAAATAACCCTGCACTATTCGGAGTCATTCCCATTGTGTAGTACATTCCTTGTCTTCCGTCTTTATCTAAACTTCCATATTGTTTAATGGCTTCAAGTGGTGGCATTTTCCATGCTTTATTATTGAAAGTAAACAATGTTGTCATTCCAGTATGTTTTTCTCTTTGTGCTTTTAGTTCAATTTCTCCAAAGTCTGGAGAACTGATATTGTTTTCATCAATTTCTAAAAGAGTTTCCAAAGTATAACCAATTCCAGTTGGTCCTTTTCTCAAAGTTTTAACAAAACCCATTTTTTTAATGGCTGTTAATTTTTTTCTAATTTCATCAATAGTTATATTCATAATCAAAAATTATTTAGTAAAAATTACAATGTACTCATTTGCCATTGTGTTCTTAGTAGCACCAACTTTATTGCTTGGTGAGTTTTTAGAAGGCATTACTTTATTCAAAATATCTCTAACAAAAATATTTTCAAACTTTAAGCCTAATTGTTCAAAAAATACTGCTGTAATTTGATCCATTGGAATTTGTACACCTCCGACAGTTCTGTTTCCAACAACAAAACAAACTTTTCCATTTTTATTTAGATTTTTTACAACATTCTTTAAAACATTGTAATAACCATTGAAAAAATACATTACATCTTTTGAACGTTTTTCGTTAGATTTCTCAATTTTTTTTATAGTTTTTGTTAAAATTTCATTTCTATAAATTTCATCGTTTATTTTTCCTATTTTTCCAACTGCCTCTTTATCTACTTTATAATTTATCTGTCCAAAAAAGTTTAAATCATTTACCCACTCTATACCAAAACTTGAATATTCTCCGTATGCGACAGTAGTTCTACTATCACCGTATGGTGGAGATGTAATCACGAGATCATAAGTTAATTTCTTATCTATTTCTTGTTCTGAATTTACAAGTATTGGTTTTGCCTCTTTAAGTGGTAAATCATTTTTTTTGAAAATTTCAATATTTGATTCAATATGTTTAATAATTTTATCTAAAACTTGATTTTCTGTATTTTCAATTTTCTCTTTTTTAATCCTGTATCTTTTAAACTCTCCATTTCTTGTTAAAGATTGATCTCTACAAATAAAGGCAAAACAAATAATAAAAAAATCTTTGTAAATATATTCATTGTTTTTTAAAACAAACCTAATCTTTCCAAGATCTCTTTTGACCTCATCTGTATACCAATAATCAATATTATTTATTTCTGGAATATCTATATTTTTTTCATTTTTTAAATGTTCCTTAAACTTTTTAAAATCTTCTTCTAACTTTTTAAAATCATATTTTGTAGTTTTTACCTTTGCTATCAATAAAGAAAGAGGGTTTATATCAAAACCAAAAGATTCATGATTTTTTACACTCGCTTGAACTAAAGTAACCCCACTACCACAAAATGGATCAAAAATAATATCATCATTTTTTGCATATTCTTCAATTAAAAAATCAACTAGCAATGGATGTAGCATTGCTGGGTATTTATGTACTTTATGCCTACCTCTTGTTAAAGGATTTCCTGCAAAAGTGAGATGATTTTTAATTGTTCTTTTATACATATTGTAGAAAGTTTTTAATTAAAACGTATATTTATAATATAACGAAATCTATAGTTTTTTCCACTTTAAATTAAATAATCATTTTTTGCGAGGAACGAAGCAAAAAATACCTTATATCCCCCTCATAAAAATAAAAAATAAAAATTCCATTCCTTTTTAAATTCTTCAACAAAATTCTTTATTAGAGAAAAAATATTGAAAAATATGTCGCACAACTATCCTTTATCCGAACTTATTATTTGATTTTATTACTTATAGTAATAAAATACGAATAAATTAATAATTCAGACAAGGTCTACAAAATCATTATATCCAATATGCAAAATACTCAAGAATACTTACATGGACTCAAAAAAGAACTTCAATACCGTAACTATTCGTTTCAAACTATAAAAGCATATACTGGGTGTATTCAGTATTTTCTAAATACACTTAAAAAAGACCCAACTACAGTCTCAAGAGATGAAATTATAGACTTTCTCCTTCACTTACAACACCAAAAAAAGGCACCCAAAACTATCAACATATACAAAGAAGCAATAAAGTTTTTTTATCATGAAGTACTCAAAACAAAACAAGAGCTTGATATTCGTTTTTCACGAGAAGCAAAAAAGTTACCAGTAGTATTATCAAGAGAAGAAATACATACACTCCTCTCAAATATCAAAAATACGAAGCATCGTCTCATGATAGCTCTTTCCTATGGCGCATGACTTCGTGTCTCAGATGTGGTCAATCTACAAGTTGGGGATATAGATTTTGATACCCTCACCCTGCATATAAAATGAGGAAAAGGAAATAAAGATAGGATTACTGTTTTCCCTGAATCTTTGGAAAATGCACTTTTATTTCTCTGTGATAGAAAAGAAGGGAAAGAACTCGTTTTTAAGTCGCAGAGATGAAGCAAGTTTTCTTCTCGTAGTCTACAAAAAGTATTCTCAGAAGCGTTGAAAAGATCCCATATCAAAAAACTAGCGACCTTTCATAGTCTTCGTCATAGCTTTGCTACGCACCTACTTGAAAATGGGACGGATATACGATATATCCAAGATCTACTTGGTCACGCAAATATACGTACAACCCAAATATATACCCAAGTCATGAACCCATGATTTAAAAATATCAAGTCACCCCTCTAATATGCGCGACATTAATACATTCCTCGAAAAATACTATCAAACATGAGACCCCATCATCCTCGCCTGCTCCTGAGGACCAGACTCGATGTTTCTCTTGTATCATCTGCTCAAAACACCATACAAACATCAACTAGTAGTATGTTATTTTAATCACAAAACCCGTCCAGAAACCGATGAAGAAGAAGCATTTTTAGAAGAACTTGGGAAAAAAGAAGGATTCAAGGTAGAGATTGCCAGTTGTGATTTCCAGAAGATACAGTCACTCTATCCGAGTAAAAGTTTTGAAGAACTCGCTCGAGAAAAACGCTACGCCTTTTTTGATGCGATTCTCCACATCTACAAAGCTCGATACATCATCACTGCCCACCATCTCGATGACCGTATTGAGACATTTTTCTTCAATCTCCTTCGAGGGACAAAACTGACGGGACTTATCAATATGACCGAAAAAAATGGAGCCATCCTCCGCCCACTCCTCGGCATACAAAAACAAGATATCCTGAGCTATCTTGAAGAAAACAAACTCCACTATTTTGAAGATGCCACCAATACCGATACTACGATTACCAGAAATTATCTCCGCCACAAAGTCCTCCCGCTCTTTGAACAGGTAAATACTCATTATAAAGGAAATACCGAAAAATTGATACACTATTTTTCTGAAATGAAAGCATATATCGATGAAGAAGTAGAAAGGTTTCTACAGCATGAATTGTCATCTTGAGCAAATCCCGAGAGCTTGGGAGAAGTCGAAAGTTCCCTCGCACCATGAAAAAGAGATTCTTCGACTCCGCTCAGAATGACACAAAAAATATGAACGAGAAGTTTTAACCTCAACTCTTTCTTTTCTCTCTCTCCTTTTCTCCAAAAAGAAGTCATCCGTAAGCTCTTTTTTGATGCGAATAACTCTTCAACGATTGGTTTATCGGAAGCCAACATTGCTGAAATCCTGAAGTTCATCAGTGATCCCAATGGAAATACCGTGAAAGAAATCAAAAATCTCAAACTCTATAAAAAGTGAAAAAAAGTGTATTTTTAGTTTGACAGTAGTACAAAATTATCTATCATAATTATGCAAGGTGTCTGACATTACTTCAGGTGCTACCATAAGTCGCTAAGTATTGTCTGTACAGTTAAATAAGTAGGTGAAATTCTGAAAGTTTAATTGTTCTTGGGTTACAATCCCAATCCTTGCACCAAATTCTGCAAACCGCTGTAGTATTGGCGGTTTGCAAATAACAAAAGAGAGCTGCCCAAGGGCAGCTCTCTTTCCATCATTGAGACTATATCTTTTCTTCAACTTGTTCTTTCATCATCGCTACATCTATCTCTTCGGCTTCAAGTTTTTCTTGAAGTATTTTTTTTGCAATATCTTTTTCCAGTTGCGCTCTGGTTCCTGGACCTACGAGTCCTGCTCACAAGTCGCCTGAGGATACAATCACTCCCCTATCTATCTGATAGGCAATAATTGCTTTCTTGGTAACATCTCAAAAGATAGCGGTATCATCGTAATCAAAAAATCCAAAATCTTTGAGAAGTAACTGGAGTTCACGAACCGATGGAGAAGTCTGCCCATACGATACGGAACCTAATTCTTGTAATTTCTCTTTTGCTTCAGCATTTGCTGCTTCCTCAAGAACCTTATATCTTGCTTCGAGTTCTTCTTGGCGATGTTTCATCTCATAGTACTCGAGAAGTTTTTCTTTGAGAGAAGCTCGAGTCTTTGGACCATAGTATCCTGCTCCAGCATCACCATCAGAGTCAATCACTTCATACTTCAACTGATAATTTAACACACTGTTTTTTACAGAGTTATATACACCATCGATTTCTCCATCATAGAGCGACATCTCGGTAAGTACTTTTTGCAAATATGCTATTTCTTCTTTGTTTTCGAGACCACGATCAAAGATATCTGGCATATCTTCCGTAGCTGTTTCTTGATCCACTTCTAGTTCTTCAGATACGAGATCTCCCGATAAGTACGCTTCTAAAAATGCTTCTCTCGTCTTTTTCCCCCAGTATCCCGCCCCAACATCATACTCACTGTTCACAATCTCTTGTCTTTTCTGAAATTCAAACACGACACTCATCGTCTCATAATTATAGACTCCATCCACCTCTCCATGATATAGTCCTGCTTCTATGAAGAGTGATTGAAGTGCACGTATATCTTGAGCACTACTTCCCTTTCCAATAGAAAGAGAAAAAATCTGTGGTATCTTCTGGAGACCATCAGCTGCCCAGAGAGGCGATGGTACTTTTTCGACATCTATCGTCGTTTTTGTATCCGTAGCCATAAATCTTCCCTTTACGGTTCTTTTTCCCCAGTAAAGAGCACGCCTCAGACCTTCTTCTCCATACCCCATCCATACATCGATACGATCATGCGCATACCCCCTATTTCCAGCTGTTACAATCGCTCCTCCTCTATCTTCTACGCTTCCGATACCAAGTCCTTCAAGATAAATCTTGGTTCCAAAATTATAGCCCTGAGGCGCTGCCAACATTCCTTCAAATACTCCTTTCCCAGAAGCTCCGCGAACGCCATGACCATTGAGACGGATCTCGTCTTCATAGTTTCCCTTGAGGTAGTACTTTTGATCAGGAAGTGGAGAGTAGTATGCCGTCACAACAAAATACTTTTCTCCCTGGAGTTCTTCATCTGCCCCTGTTTGAAAAGGTACATTGAGACAGATAATTCCCAAAAGTGCTAACATAGCGATAATTTGTTTCATATTTATGTTTTTATTTTTAGTAATCAGCATTAGGTTAACCCGTCATTCCTGCGTAGGCAGGAATCTATAATTTATTTTTCCATACAGAATTCGTAACCTACTACTGTCATCCTGAGTCCCGAGTTCGGGAAAGGATCTCCCCAAACAAACTCCCCCTTTAAATCTTCTTTATTTTAGCAGATACCAGAGCCATATGACAAATAAAAACAGAAAAAAGTGAAAAAATAATTTGACTTTTATTTATAAATAATTATAGTGATTTTACCCTCGGGAGAGTCCATAAAGGTTTAGTAAAAAAACGTAAGGCGACCAAAAAAACAAAGGTCGAATACGCCAGAACACGAACCTGGACAAAAAAAGGGTCCGATTCCCTGCTCCCGTAAAATTCGAAAGTCCGCTTTTACAGAATAATAGCGCGTGCTTGAAGAATATCCCCCGCCCTAGGTGGTTTTGGCGGTCCCCCCACGGGGTACCGCTTTTTTTATTCTCAAAAATCAATTGACAATACAATAAAACTTATATAATAATTAAACTCTCACTCAAGGATTGCATCCTTTGATTGAGAAACAGAACAGTAAAAGTCCTGGTTATGGTATATCATCACCTGTTATACAAGAAACTCAAGGAAACTGAGTATTTCTTGAGATAACAGAGACACGATGAGAATATCATAGGAAAGGAGTTTTTTGACTCCAAACCCTGAGCTGCTTCAAGCGCTCCTAGGCGACTCTTTTTACTCTCCTCTCAAATTTGAGATGTGAGAGAAAGTTTTTTGCGGTGCGGCGACCGCGAGTTTGTCCGATAGTGTACCAGAAGTATATCCCCCTCTCTTCTGGTCCACTACCGGACTTTTTTATTGCTTTAAAAAAGTCCCGAATTCGGGACTTTTTTCATCTTTCTATAATTGCATCTGTAGGTACTGAAGCATACGCTTCTTGTCTTCGTTTTTTGTACGAGCGATATAGCTACTGATCCTTTTCTTGAGATTTTCTTTATAGCGTAGAAATTTGGCTTCGTTTCATCACGACTGTTTGGTAAGGTACACATCTATACGATCTGCAAGTCTCTGGAGGCGAATCTTTTCGTTGAGACTAAGAAGAGAGATGTCTACCACGATAAAAGGTGGAGATTCCTCTTGGACAAGGGTATCTGAATACTCTTGCCTGAGAGCTGCCATGGTTTGTGGTCAAAAATACCCAGCTCCCCAATCATCATCTGCGGTGATAATCCCTGATTTTTTCTGATAGGCAAGGAGTGTGGAAGCAATAGAATCATACTGACCATCAACTTCTCACCTATAGATCTCTAAGTCTTTAAATAGGTTTTGTAACTGGGTCACCTCTCCTGTACCAGATTCTGGAGTCACGGTAAGTTTTTCGTACTTATGAAACACCGTCTTTTTAAACTGAAGAGTGACAGCAGTATCTGAGTCTACAAACTGACCATAGAGTTTTCTTTTCCCCCAGTTTTTCGCACGGGCAAGACCATCATCACCTTTTCCAAACCAAAGATCAAGACGGTCACACTCATGCTTATCACTTTCCTCTGTACTGACAATTGCCCCTCCTCTATCAGCGACCTCTCAGACGCCATATCCCTCCAGATAGATTTTTGTACCAAATGCGTAGGTCTTGGGGGCAGCAATCATCCCAGTAAACACTTCTTTTCCTGAAGCCCCGTGAGTTCCACGACCATTGAGTCGGATATCTGCCTCATAACTTCCTTTCATATAGCTGTCTTGATCGGGCAGGGGCGAATAATACGCCGTAACAATAAAACACTGCTTCGATTCGTCAGCAGCAAATACTTGATGATGTTGAAGTCCTGAAAATAGAACTAATGATAGGAGCATAAGAAGTATGCTCTGTAGCCATTTCATAGCATTGTTTTTAAAGTAAAGCCCCGTAAGTATATAGATTTCTTCTAAAAAGCAAGCTTTGTAGATTTTATGTCCAACATCTTAAACTTACTTTCTGCTTACTTTTGTGACCAAAAGTAACAAAAGTCCTTCTTGGTTGGTAGATTTAGAAACTAAATATCTCAAGTCAGAAGAAAGGTATAAACTTTTTTGATGTGTATCATCTGGGATTTTTAAGGGTGAAACTTTGCCATAAAACAAGAGATAAAACATTCTAGTCTCATCTGCAAAGATTTTCACCCTTGAATTCTTTTGCTACTTTTGGAATCAAAAGTAGATAAAAAAAGATACCATCATAAACCAAAGATGGTACAGACAAGTGGTAGATGATAAACAAAGTATCTAAATGACTTTTGAGAGATTCTTCGATTCCTCCACAATACTAAAGATTACTACTTTTGAGTACAAAAGTAAGGAAGAAAATCAATTATAGATTCCTCTACCCCAAGAGTATTGGTTCGAACAATGGTTCATAAACTCACCAAGTCTCACTGGCACCTACGCAGAAATGACGAGACCTCGGGACCACCTCTCCCGCTAAAACGGGAGCAGGGTAAGATGTTGGGATGGATTAAAAGATTGCTTCATTACATTCGCAATGACAACAACTTTCCCCTTTCTATTTTACCCTAATCCCTCTCTCACCTATTCCCCTGCTCCAACCACTACCTTCGCATGCCTCAGGACTCTTCCACTGAGCATATACCCCTTTTCAAATTCATCACAGATAATTCCTTCTTCTTTCCCTGGAACTTGAGTCATCACATCGTGCTTTTCTGGATCAACTGACTCACCAATGGAGACAAACCCTTCTACTCCGAGCTTCTCTAAATCTTTTTTGAGTGATTTTTCAAGGGCTACCACTCCTTCATACAATACTCCTGTTTGCATATCCTCTGGCGTATTCGCAATCATGCGTTCCAAATCATCCACACGTGGAAGTATCTTTTTAAAGATATCTGACTTCAAGAAAAAGATCATATCATCTCTATCTCGTTCTGTACGTTTTTTAAAGTTTTCAAAATCAGCCTGAGTCCTCAAGAGAGCATCTTTTAATTGAGTAACCTCAGTACTCTCACCATGTTGTGCCGATTCTAGTTTTTCTTCTTCTACCTCTCCTTCATCATTTTCTATTTCTTCAATCTCTTCTTCCATTTCCTCTAGGATATCTACCTCTTCTTGCTCGTGTTTATCGTGTTGTTGTGACATAATAGGTCATTTCTTAAAAATCTAAAGTACCCCCAGAGTATATAAAAAACTCTCAAAAATCAAGTCATATCTTTGAAGCTTTACTTTTTTACAAATGACAATACTATTTGATTATCGTTTTATTAGTCTATTTACCGAATATACCCATGAAGATCATCAGTTGGAATGTAAATGGAATCCGTGCGGTAGCAAAAAAGGGATTCAAAGAATTTATCGAACAAGAACAAGCAGATATCTACTGTATCCAGGAAACCAAGGCCTTTGAAGAACAGTTTCTAAAAGAAATTGGTGGTTTTGACGGGTATGAATACGTCTGGCATGCGGGAGAACGTCCTGGGTATGCAGGAACAGCAATATTTTATAAACATGGTATCAATGCAACAGATACAAGAAAACACTTCGATGAAGTAGAGCACTTTCATACGGATGGGCGTGTTACCGAACTTAGATTTTCACCCCCCTCTAACTCCCCCCTTACCAAGGAGGGACGACAAATAGTACTATTGAACGGGTATTTTCCAAACGGAGGAACTCGTGCAGATGGAACCGAAATGGTAACCTATAAGCTGGAGTTTTATGATAAACTTATAGACTATGCAAATACTCTCGTACAACAAGGACACCAGGTCATTATGACGGGAGATTTCAATATCTGTCACACCGAAATCGACATCGCTCGCCCAAAAGAAAATGAAGACAGTATTGGCTTCCTCCCTGTAGAACGTGCAAAAGTTGGAGAACTCTTAGATAATTGATATATCGACGTATTTCGTCATCTATACCCTGATGCTCGCGATATCTATAGTTGGTGGAGTTATCGTGCCGGAGCTCGCCCGAGAAATGTCGGTTGGAGGATTGATTATTTTGTCGTAAATCAAGACTTTATTGAAAATGTACAAGATATACACTATATGACCGATATCATGGGAAGTGATCATTGTCCTGTTAAACTCACTTTAAAGTAGGCATTTTATATGTATGTAAAACTCTATATACTCTCTGCTTATTTTTCTGACCAAAAGTAACAAATAAGAAGTAAGATAAAAACTTGTTTGATGTGTATCATCTGGGATTTTTAAGGGTGAAACTTTGCCATAAAACAAGAGAAAAAACATTCTAGTCTCATCTACCCTTGTCCCGAGGGCTCGGGATTGCTACTTTTGGAATCAAAAGTAAACTTAATTACAGATCCCACATCAAGTATGAAATAACATTGCTATAGACATTGCATTTAAATGAATCAAAAGTAGAATAAACCAAATCTTATATAGATTCCTGCCTTCGCAGGAATGACAAAATCAAGTATGAATTCCTTTGAAAAAACATTTTTTAAAAAATATATCCCAGAATGACATGAAATCATGGGAGTGATCCACCAACACTGGGTATGTATCATCGACCGACTCCTGATTCTCATCCTTCTCTTTACCGCCATCCCAAGTTTCCTCTATCTCGAATCAGATCGTTTTCAAGAAATAGTCCCATTTATTGCTTTTGAAGGATATTTATTTCTCGTTTTTTGTAAGATAATTTATGATATCTTTGATTGGTATAACGATGTCTGGATTATTACGAATGAAGGAGTAGTCGACCTCGATTGGTCACTTTTTAAAAGTAACATGAAAACCGTAAATTATGAAAATATTGAAGGGGTGGAGGTCGAGAAAAAATGATTTGTCGATACGGTGCTAAAGAAGTGAGATATCATCATCAACAGGATTGGAGATGACAGTTTTCGCCTCCATAATGCCTTTGTTCCCTATGCTGCGATAAACGAAATAGAACGCATCAGTAAAGAAATGCAAGAAGAGGATGATGAAAGCGATAAGTTTGAGATGATGATGGAAGCACTCAGTGGAGTCGTAGAGGACTATCTGCAAAGAAATGGGATGACGAGAAAAGATATAGAAAAGAAAAAAGAAAGTATCGAAAAAGTAGAAGGAAAAGAAAATACCATAGATTTACGATAAGTCTTGAAAAATGAGTATTTTCAGTAGAATATAGTCATGTATACATAACTTCAATTTTATGACTACTATCACCGTTGTAAAAGATGAAAACATCCAGACACGTTTCCAAGATATAGAATCTCTGTATGATTTTTTACACGAATATTTATTAGCGAAAAAGTTACAACATATAGAAAAAGACCCAACGAGTAAAACAATGTCTTTGGAAGAATCTTTTGATTATATCGACGAACTCTGTGCCTCATGCAAGTAAAATTCAAAAAGACCTTTGAAAAGCAGATTCAGAAACTCGGACCAAAAGTAAAAGATGCTTTCAAGGAAAGATTACAGCTATTTATTCAAGACAAGTATAATCCTACCCTACGATACCATCACTTAAAAGGAACTCTGCAAGATTTTTCAAGTATTAATATTTCATGAGATATTCGTGCTATCTTTAAAGAAGAAGGAAATACTCTCATAATTTTTTATATGATTTGAAGTCACAGTGAACTCTATTCTTAAAAAGCTCCCAAACACACCTGGAATCTACCAGTTTTTTAATGCTGAGTGAGATATTATCTATATCGGGAAATCTGTACACCTAAAAAATCGTGTAAGTTCCTATTTTAACGGTAAATCAAAACTCAATTTCGCAAAAAAGAAAATGGTGGAACAAATATGCGATATCAAAACAATTATTACCAATAGTGAAACAGAAAGTCTCCTCCTAGAAAATACCCTCATCAAAAAACACCAACCAAAGTACAACATCCTCCTAAAAGATGATAAAAACTATAGCTACATCAAAATCACCGATGAAGTTATTCCGAGAGTCATAACAACAAGAAAATGACCAGTCCATGATCGCCTCCTTAGTAAGACGAGGGAACAAAAGTGAAGTTATTTCTGACCCTATACCAGTACCAACTACGTACATACTATTCTCAAGATTATTAAGAAAATCTTTGGATATCGTAGTTGTAATATTGTGTTTGAAAGATTTAGAACAGAGGAGTTAAAAAGTAATAGATTCCTGCCTACGCAGGAATGACAAGATTCTATGATATGAAATGATATTACGATTAAGTCGGCTCACGGGACAAAAATCCCCTGCATCGACTACTACATCGGTCGATGTAGTGCCCCCTGCCTCCTCAAGAAAAAACACATTGATGAGTACCAAGAAAAAATCGGACAGATACAACAGTTTCTCAAAGGAAACTATGGAAACATCCTCTCACAACTGAGAGAACAGATGCAGGAAGAGGCAAAAAATCTCAGATTTGAAGAGGCAGCAAAGCTCAAAAAAGACATCGAATCACTCGAATTACTCGAAGGGAGGCAACTGGTTCGTGAACTGGTAGAAGGAGATTATGATGTCGTACATATCATTGAAAAATACGAAAAAGTGTATATCGGAAGTATAGAGATACGAGACTCCATGATTACCGGATACCACAACTATGAAGTCGCAAACAAACTTGCAGAAACAAAAGAAGAAATTCTGACACAGTATCTCGAACAGTGCTACGCCGAACATATTGAGGAATGACAAGAAGTTCGTTTTATTATTCCGATAGAAATACTTACAGAAAATGAAGTCCTATTAAAACGTATCGAAATCCCAAAAATCGGAGGAAAACTTGAACTCTTACAACTCTGTTATAAAAATATCTACGAATATGCAACGAAAAGGCACTTAGATGCACTCAGTACCAAAGGATTCACAAAAAAAACAATGCTCTCACTCCTAGAAACACTCGGATACAAGCAAGTAAATACGCAGATTACCTTTGAGTGCAATGACATCTCTCATCTTTCTGGGACGCATACCGTTGCCTCCCGTAGTGTCATAGAAAATGGAAAAACTGCAAATAGTCGCTATAAGAAGTTCCGCGTAAAAGATCTCCCCGAAGGAAAAATCGATGACTTCTCGAGTATGAGAGAAATCATGGCTCGCCGCTTGAAAGAAATAGAAAAAACAGGATATATCCCTGATCTCATCATCATCGATGGAGGAAAAGGACAACTAGGAGCGGTGATGAAAGTCATAGAAGATTATATAATCCATCCCCCTGCGGGTACTTCCTTTACTACTAAAGGAAGAAAGCTTATAGAATTACTCCAACAACTTCAGATTGTTTCTATTGCTAAAAGAGAAGAAGAATTATTTCTCCCAGCTCCCCCTGCTCATTCTTCGCTTTCCCCTCAATTGAGGGGAACTGATGGGGAGAAAGTAGTCGAAAAAGAACAGAGTCCTTTTGTAAAAAAAATATTAGAAAAAGATTCTTGAGAACTCCGTCTGGTACAAAAAATCAGAGATGAGGCCCATCGCTTTGCCATTACCTTTAACCGAGATTCTCGAAACAAAGCAATGAAAAAAAACATCCTCGAGTCCCTCCCTGGATTTGGTCCCATAACAAGAAAAAAACTTCTGAAAAGATATGGGAGTATTGAAAATATAAGCCAAACATCTATAGACGAACTCTCTCACATACTCTCAAAGTCACAGATACAAACACTGGAAGACCATTGAATAATTTAATAAAATTGTCAATATCTTTCTTCTAAGTCCCAATTGCGATATAGGTATTTTTATGTATCATTATTGTAACTTTCTACTTTTCCTTTTACCCTTTACCCTGTTCTTATGAAAGACATCGTAAAAAGATACCAACACCTTCAATTTTTAGGAAATATCGGAATCATTGTCACCAGTCTTATCCTGGCTATTGGGATAAACTTTTATGTTCTTGATAGTGGATTTGGACAGAACCTAAAGACCAATATCCTCGAAGAAACAAACATCCAGACTCCGGCAGATATTACCGTAGAACAAGGAGAAAATACTCTCTCTATCAAAAATTCTCAGGCTATGAAACAGGCGACCAACTTCTCGATTGGTATTTCGTATAATCCTGAAAATGTACGCTTTATCGACATTAGTACAACTACCTCTGCTACGATTACAAAGATCGAAAACACTCCAGGATTGATGACAATTTTACTTTCAAATATAGGACAAACAGATATAGCAAGTAGCTCTTCTCTGCTTTCTCTCCAGTTTGAAAAACAAGTAGCTCAAAGCGAAAATCTCAATCTCATCAATGCCAACTTTAGTGATGCAAGTGGCGCGAGCTATGAACTCTCTACTTCTGGAATCACGTTTTAATTTTCATTTTTTAGGACAATCTATTCTTCTTACTTTTGTTGTAAATTTTAGTTGAAACTAAATATTCTCACTCCATGATATTTCAAAAACTCGACCAATCAAAGATTGGGACTCGAACAGTTTGAAATATTTCCATTCCATTCAAATATAGTTTCAACTAAAATTTCCAAATGAAGAAGCAAGTGTAAATATGGTATGAAATTTTATGAAAGTAGAATACTAATGTAATACAACTACTAGAAAAGAGGGGTTTTAGGGGGTGAGACGATAATAACCAACGTCTCGCAAGTAAATCAACACTCGTATTTGATCCCGAGTACTCGGGATTGGTGTCAAAAGTAGTTAAGAGAAGAACTTAATTATAGATCCAGCCCATGCGCTCATGGGCTGGATGACAGAAAATCTTCACTATTCACTATTAATTATTCACTCAGTATTATACTCCATGCTCATCGATACCCACTGTCACCCGTATATGTGCAAACACACCGATATCCCAACGTATATCGGAAACTTTAAAAGTGCTGGAGGTACACAGATGATCAGTATCGGTATCGATATCGAAACCAGCAAACAAAGCATTGAGCTAGCAACGACACACCCAGAAATATATACAAGCATTGGGATACACCCATCTGATATATGAGGCCTTGATCTTGAAACAACGATGAAAGAATTAGAAAGACTCTACCTAGCAAATACGGAAAAAGTAGTCGCCATATGAGAAACAGGACTGGATTATTATTGGATAGACCAGGATGAAGAATACAAAAAAGCCCCTCCAGAATACCAAGAAAAAATACTCGTGCTCAGAAAAGAGCTGCAACGTCTCTTTTTTATTGCACAGATTAGACTGGCGCAAACCTACAACCTCCCCGTTGTTATTCATAACCGTGATGCTGGTACCGATACACTCGAAATTCTCAAAGAGACAAACTGTCAAAAGTTTATCCTCCACTGTTTTTCAGAAGACCTAGAGTTTGCAAAGGCTTGTATCGATTTTGCACCTGAGTGTATGGTAAGTTTTAGCGGAATTGTTACCTTTCAAAATGCAAAAGATATCCAAGAAACAGCTCAGCATATCCCACTAAAAAATATCATTATCGAAACGGATGCTCCCTACCTCACTCCTGTTCCCTACCGAGGAAAACGAGAAAATGAATCTGCACTTGTAGCGCATGTATTTGAAAAAATCTGTGAACTCAGAAGTGAATCGAGAGATGAGATTGAGAAGCAGATTTATGAAAATAGTAGAAAGATATTTAGGCTATAATTCCCCTAAGAAATAATACATAAAAAGATTGACGATTACGTCCTCGCTAGATATAATCTACATGTATTTATTAATATAATCAAGATGCTAACAGAATTCATAGATCTCGCTATGCAAAGAGCAAAATATGAACTACTAGAAGATAATGAATGATACTATGGTGAAATACCTGGTTTTTCAGGTGTTTGGGCAAATGCAGAAAGCCTAGAGCTATGTAGAAAAGAACTAAAAGAAGTTTTAGAAGAATGGATTATTCTAAAACTGAGAAAAAAAATGTTTATTCCAAAGGTAGAACACTATAACTTAAACGATGTCCTATGTGAAAAATAGGACCAATAAGTCATTCAAATTTTATCAAGAAGTTAAAAAAGATTTGATTCAAATGACCCTACTCTGGTTGAAAGCATTTATTTATGTCTAAATGAGACCTAGACTTAACAATCCCAAATACGCATTCAAATAAAGATATCGGTATCGGACTCTTATCAAGAATATTAAAACAAGCCAATATCGATAATGATGAGTGGAGTAAGCTATAATCTACTTCTTAAACTCCTTATTACTCATAAAGCACTCTTTAAACCCCTCTGGATCACCATAATCAGCAAAATGTTTTTCCCAATCATGTCCACCTCGCATCTTTTTCGCATGCTTGATTGGACACCAGTACTTTTCTGTCCTCCCGCCTACTTCAACCGCAAAAGAAAAGATACCATTAACATAACTACAGTAGAGGCAGTGAAATTTCTGAATCACATTGAGATAATCAAGTTGTTTCCTCTCAGCGGTGATATACTCACTACGATTAACAAGGGGGATATGATAGAGTCGGAAACAAATATGCTGATATACGCTCAAAAATAGATCCAAGATAACCGTCGGAATAATCATCATATAAATAAACGGAAGTGACAATAGGTGTCGGACCTGTGAGGAAAAGAGATAATTCAAAATCGATTCTTTAAAGCTTCGATTTTTTTTCTTGGCTTCAGAATTAAAGACGATTTTTCCATTAGCAAAGTGAAAGCCATACTTTTCTCTGAGCTTTTCATACTCCAGATAGAGTTCTTCCCTTTTTTTCGAGATATCTTCAAGGATTTTACTGATTTTTGAGTTCATGTTGTACTGATAAGTAAATACTATTTTGATGATATCATACCATCAAACAAAGATTTCCAGAAATTTACCAACAAAAGAAGTATTGACAAATAAATATTTTAATTATTATATATAAAATTAATATCTTGTTAATATAATAATAGATGGTAAATATACCCGATCCTTTCAAGGAATTAATACCTTTCTCCAGATTCTCTTGAGGTCTCACACAAACAATAGAGGCAATGAGAGAACAATTAGAAAGTGCTCAAGGGGCGCCGATTGGAGCAGGTAGTCTCCTAAAAAGAGTCGAAGAAACAAATCGATGAATCTTTAGTTATAGGGCGAATAGCGTCATTACTGAAATAGAAAACCTATGCTATCTGACCGAATCATCAAAATCTCCACTTCTTATCATCGTGCCTCGTGAAGAAGACAGAGTCATGGTCCAAAGAGCCCTAGAAATCCTGCATTTCAATAAAGCCCAACAAAAATGAACGAAAACAGAAGGAATGTCTTTACCTGAATATCTAAGATCTTTCAAAAACAATACATCTGAAATAGGCGTCGTAACTCTCGATGAATTTAAACAACAAAAAGTAGTACCAGCAATGTGGAATCGATTTGGACATGTTAGTTTTTTCAATATTACCTCCTTTCCAGGAAAACAAACATACCCAATACTGAAACAATTAGACCAAGACATCATCCAAACCACTACGATGCTCGTATGACTCTCACCAACTTACGTAACACAGGCCGAGCTTTGAAGGCATATAGAAAATGACTATGGAGGGAAGAGACTGAGAGAGATAGGACACTGACATGGGAGTATACAGTACCACGATATTGCAAACCCCGAAAGTGTTTTGCAACATAGTCTGAGTCTCAGGAACTCTCAGGAAAAGATGATTATCTATGTAGCAGATACAGAACAGGCAAGACAAGTAGAGTCAGAGCTACATCGATTATGAGTACAACAAGCTGATACTACAATCCTCTGAACCAAAAAGACCTCTGACACAATACAAAGTTTCGAAAAAGATACAGGGAAAAAAGTACTTATAGTTCCAAAAGCATTTGCAGGGTATATTGAGTCTCCAAGTTCTATCGTAGTGGTATGTTGCCCAGTAACAAATGATGAACTCATCAAAATCGACCAATCTGCACTGATATCGAGTACCGATAGAACTACCGTACACTTTGTAAGTTCACCCGAGCATATGCCAAGAAATGTCACTCTCCATAATAACTTAGGGCTTGATCCTAAGATTGCCTGACTTCAAGAACAAATCCGTGCACTTGCTAAAGAAGCTACCGAGGCAGGTGCTACGGCTTCATGAAATGGGGGAACAATACCTTCATGAGATCGTAAATGAGCACAAGCTATCCTTGAATCATCTCATGAGATTGGGAAGGAAGATTTGTCTACCAAAAGTATGTCAGAATTAGGTGAAGCAGCAGTAAGAGAGCTCTCTCAACAAGATACTTCCGATCGTGCTGACTTTATATTCTTAAGAGGAGAAAAACTACAGACTATACTCAGAAGATGTAAACATCTGAAAGAATACTTACAACGACTTGGCCTCAGAACTTCATGACAAGGATCTATTGCCAGTCCTACAACAGCAAGAACACTATTAACTGATGCACTGGAACAGGTGGCAATGAAGCTCTGAATTCATCCGCTTGATGAAGCTCAATATATTGAGTTATCAAAAGAGTATCTTGCTACTGAAGAAATACATGGAGAATTTGAGGCCCTAGATACAAACATACACACATGGAGGACTGATTTCTCAAAATATCCCCCTCTAGCCTATATCTATAGAAGAAAAGTAAGCAAGGGGGCAATGTGAGAAATCTCTATCACAGACAGAGTAAAATTAGTAGATATAATTTTCGGAAAAAACGAACGTGATTGACTCAAAACTACAGTATTATGAATTTGTAAAACACATCTTGGCATACAAGAAGAGGTAGACGTATATCTGTACCAATATGATACTATCAGAAAAATTGCTGATATCCAAGCATGTATCAATGCTCATCCAGAGGTAGCTCGCTGGTATAATATGGAAAAATGAAGATATGTAGAATGAGATGACACTAGTAACCCTTCTCAGTTTAAATTAAAAGACGTAGTCCTCCTCGCAAAAATCCTCTTTTGAAGCGGAGCAGATCGAAACTATAGGCAACAACTTGAGAAAAAGGTCCAGCAAGATATAAAGTCATGTATGAGAGAAAATGCTTATACCTCTGGGGATGATATCGTATACGCTACCAATAGAGAAATTAGAGCACAGATACAAGCAAAAGACGGGGAAAATTATAAGTACCCCTACCTCATGTACTATATCTATCAAGGATATAAAGACGTATACCCAGAAGAATACAGCGGAGCAATACGTAATGGACAAATCTCATTTACTACGCCTGCAGGTATCAATAACCAGCAAGTACGATTCCTCTGTAGATTGCTTTGAGTAGAGTTTCAGACAGAAAGAAGTTATCTCTCTCCTCTACAGGAAGAACTGAAAAGATATGCCAGATCTCGAGGATGGGAGATGGATGATATCAAAGCAATTGCTAAAAAGATTAAAAGAAAATGACTCGCTATTCCAGCGAGGGAAACTTGCCCACAATGGAGTAAGTATGTCCATATATTTTGCCAAAGTTCAATCGATAAGTTTGTGGATAAATATGATGGTTTGGTAACAGCGGGTGAAAAGTGAAAGAAAAGGAAAGGTGAAGACTAAGTCTTCAGCTCTCTGTTTTCATAAGATACTGTCGTAAAAGATTCCCCCCCCTTTTTTCCAACTCCTCCTCAACTTTTTTCACAAAATACCCTTCCCCCATTTTTCCGCTTATAATCAAGAAAAAAACATAATTTCTTATCCTAAAATCCCCAATTCCCAAAAAAGTTTTTTGCACAAAAAATTGCTTTTTCTATACTCTGTATATACAATATAACTATGAAAAAGATAACATGGGACATATCAAAGGCAAATATACTGAGAAATGATAATGATAGGTGAAATATTAGTTTTGAGGATTGTGTTGTTGCCATGGAAGAGTGAGATATCCTTGATGACATAGCAAACCCGAGCTCCAAATACTCACACCAACGCATGCTGGTACTAAAAATCAATAACTATGCATATATTGTTCCGTATATTGAAAGCAACGACGAGATATTCTTAAAAACTGTTTTTCCGAGTCGCAAACATACAGCTATGTATATCACTAACAAGTAAATATGAAAAAAATACCAAAAGTTACACACTACATCGATGCAGAAGAACAAGAAATAATTCAAGCCATTGAAGAAAGTAATGTCCAAATACCAAAAGCTAAGATATCTACAAAACGATTACAACAGTTACAAGAAAGTGCACAAAATACTATCAATGAAGAACGTGCGGCTATTTCTCTCCGTATTCCAAAAACAGATTTATCACGTATAAAGGTAAAGGCTATGCAAGCGGGAGTACCATATCAAACGTTTATCAATTCTATTTTACACAAAGAAGTATCGACAAAATAATTCTACTTTTTGTTGCTGAATCACAATTACACGATAAAAAATCTGGATTCAAAACCATCAAAAAAATCATAGATTTTTATCTATAAATCGCCAATTCCCAAAAGTTTTTTAAAAAAAAATTTGACTTTAGTGGGGGTTATCGGTAAAAATATAGATGTCCAACTGGACACAACTCAATCGATTGAAGAGGAAACTCAAGAAATGAAGACGAAACTGTTGACCAAAATGCCCCTGGTGATTGCCATCGCCCTCACCTGGACCCTCGGCACTGCTCAGGCCGCCCAGATCGGCGAACGCACCGGCATGACCACCACGGACGCCAAGATCGCGGCTGCCCTGGGTTCCGGCGAACGCACCGGCATGACCACCACGGACGCCAAGATCGCGGCTGCCCTGGGTTCCGGCGAACGCACCGGCATGACCACCACGGACGCCAAGATCGCGGCTGCCCGGGTTCCGGCGAACGCACCGCATGACCACCACGGACGCCAAGATCGCGGCTGCCCTGGGTTCCGGCGAACGCACCGGCATGACCACCACGGACGCCAAGATCGCGGCTGCCCTGGGTTCCGGCGAACGCACCGGCATGACCACCACGGACGCCAAGATCGCGGCTGCCCTGGGTTCCGGCGAACGCACCGGCATGACCACCACGACCTACTCCTGACCCCCTGCGCCCCGCACATGGATGTGCGCAAGGGGCAACTACCAAAAAGGACCGACATGAAGTCGGCCTTTTTGCTGTCTATTTTTCCTTAAAAATCTAAAACTCTCTCCCCTTACATTTCAACACTTTCTCTTGCTTATGTCTTTCTTCTTTACCCTTTTAACTTTCTTCTTTACCTTCAAGCTTCACCCACTTTTTTACTTTTGTATCTTCTGTCCCTGGTGATTCTATGGTTACATCTTTCCGTTCATACACACCTTCCCCGTTAATCTTAAACCTTGTTTTAAATTCATCTTCACTCATTCACCTCCCCCTATATGTACCGATATACAGTCCATCATTATCTACCATCACACAGTAGCAAATACCATTAAGGGTTATCGTTGAATCTCGGAGATCATAATCACCAGGATCAAAGTCCCATCATTGTAATTTCGAGATTTTCTCAATCAAGTTTCCAAAAATCTCAACCGCGCAAGGATATTGTTCAGATAGGGATAATGTACAATTCGTTCATAATAACTGATGGACTTTTGTTCTACAGTCCTCACGTTCATCTGCGACATCGGGAGAAACCGCATAACGAGAAATTTGAAACAACGATCAGAGAGAAATAGCGCGTAACATATATAGATATAAGAAGTAATAACTAGAGTATAGCACTCTTTACACAGATATACAAATATAGACATTACCTGTACCGAATATTCTTACTTTTATGACTAAAAGTAAGCAAAAGTCCTTCTTTTGTTGTAAATTTTAGAAACTAAATATTCTCACTCCGTGATATTTCAAAAACTCAACCAATTAAAATTGGGATTCAAACAGTTTGAAATATTTTTCACTCCATTCAAATATAGTTTCAGCTAAAATTTCCAAATGAAGAAGCAAGTATAAATTCTAATAGTAGAATAGTAATTTAATATAACTGCTAGAAAAGAGGGGTTCTAGGGGGTGAGACGATAATAGCCAACATCTCGCAAGTAAATCAACACTCGTATTTGATCCCGAGTACTCGGGATTGGTGTCAAAAGTAGATAAGAACGAATCTAATAATAGACCCGGCCCATACACACATGGGCTAGGTAAAACTACAAGAAAGCGTAGAAAGATGAGAAGGTATGATATGCGTTAGTCATTATGAGTGATAACAAAATCATATGAGATTGCTTCTCCCGAATTCTCGGGAGAAGCAATGACACACACTTTTTCCTTTATTCTTTATTCTTTTATCTCTCTTATTCCACCATCTTAGACTACTTCTCCTGAAACGTCAGTATCACAATGACAGTTCAGAGGAAGCAAAATCTTTTTGACTTTCATGGTATGAAGATATATACTATCGTCATACTAAATCATAAACTCATCTTCTTATGTCCATATCTGTTGCAAAAAAAACATTTTCCATACAAAAAGACATCGCTACTCAACTGGACTCCTATGATAACAAGTCCAAATTTGTAAACAGTGCTCTGAATTTTTATATGGGGTATTTAGAAAGTGTAAAGAAGTATAAAAATAGTTTCTTAGAAGACAAGATACAAGAAGCTCTAGAATCAGAATTTTATGCTATCCGTACATCAAACAAGGCTCAACATAACTCTATCCAGTACAAAAATCACTCAAAGCCCCTAGAAGATGAATTACTCGTAGCCATTAACGAGTAAATAATGAAACCGCTAGATAACTTTGAGATTTCAAAACACTTTGTAAATGATTCGATAAAATTATTACAGAAAAATAAAAAACTTATCAAAAATATAATCGAAGTATCTATTGATATCTACAATCATCAAACCAATTCTAGATATTACCGACACTCTCTGAAATGAAATCTAAAATGAGTCAGTGAATTTCAGGTTACAGGGGATATCCGACTCTTCACCCTCATAAATACACGAGGAATAAAACTCCTACGTATCTGAACGCATTCACATTTAGGGATATAAGTTTATATTTGTAATTATATACACTCCTATGAAACTCTCATCATACATTTCTCACTTCAAAGATGCTCTCCATACGAGCATCTATTATTCTCCGATTTCATTTTTATTTGTGGTGATGACTGCCTGTAGTTTCATCATCTTAAATGCAATCGATGCCATGACTGATAGCACGGAGACCTTCTTTCTAAAGATTGCTACCACCGGGATTGTCAGCTTCTTTTTCTCGGTTGGGATACAAAAGTTTGTAAATACCCATGAAAAACAACATACAAATATCGCCTGGTTGCAAACGATAACGATTCTCTATGCGCTGGTATTTTATGTATTTCTATGAGTTACCCCATTTCAAACTATCGAGACTGTCGTCTACATCATCCTCATGACGATGATGTCGGTAAGTCTTATCTATATCTCTCCCTTTCTTTTGGAGACAAATGCAAAGAAAAATGAAGCGTATTTTTCCTACTTTTATGAGCAAAGTAAACATATCATCCTCAGTGGCGTCGTATGACTAGCTTCGCTACTTCTCGGTTTTATCGCGATTGGAGCCACCTTTGCCCTATTTGATCTCTCATGAACCTATGAAAGCGATATCTATGCCTACTGGATGATTTTTTCTTTGGTGTTGTATATGCCGATATACTTTCTCTACCAGTGTGGAGAAAAAGCACCAAGATCATCATCACTGCATGTATTTATTTCTTTTCTTGTTCGCTACATCGGAGTACCAAGTGTGTACATTTACTTTATCATCCTCTACAGCTACACAGTAAAAGTCCTCCTCAACTTCTCTGAGTGGCCACATGGAGAGGTTTCTTGGATGGTCATTGGTTTTTCTATCCTCGGATACCTCCTCTATATCCTCTCCGCACCACTCCATACCACAAATGCTGCTATTACCTGGTTTCGTAGGGTATTTCCGTATGCGGTACTCTTTCAAACACCGATGCTCTTTTATGCTATTTACCTCCGTATCGCGCAGTACGACCTGACAATAAATCGTTATTTTGTGATGGTGTTTGGTCTGTGGCTCGTACTTATTTCTTTGTATTACATCTTCTCCCACAAAAAATACCTCAAAATTATTCCCCTGTTCTTTTGTATCTTTACGATTCTCACATCCGTTGGCCCTTGGGGAGTATTTGAACTTCCAGAATCTCGCCAGTATGATCGTCTCGTACACAATCTTGAAACCGCACATATCCTTCAAGGTTCTGAGATCATCCCCCTCAGTAGTTATACCGATATCGATGCAGAGCTTTCGGGAGAAATCTATGCGGGGATTCAATACTTGTGTGATTTTTCAAACTGTGATCGTATAGAGTCACTCTTTGAAAGCCAGATGAAAACGATTGGTACCCCCGATTCTCCTGCTTGGGATGTGTACTACTATCGTTATAACCATACACCAAGTACCTGGCAAATTGTATCACATATCACCAAGACGATTAAGGTACAAGCAAACTATGACAGATATGAAAACGAATACAGCTATTATTATGTCGATTATAGCCAGAGCTTCTTCCCAGTCGATACCACAAATAGCCTTGCAATGACTAAAATAAATACGAACACTTTCCCAAAAGTGCAGATAGATATGGCTACAAATATACTTTCCGTAGAACTAAGCACGGGAAAAAAAGAAAGTACAAACATCCAGAATATCATTGAAAAGTTTCAAACATACACGAGTGAAAATCGTGGTGGACAACTTGATACCACAGATATGTATTTTATGGCTCAAACAGAGAGTTTTGAAGTGGAGGTATTTCTTGAAAGTATCGAAATACCAAATCCAAACTATACCGGACAAGACTCCACTATCAGTAAGTGAGGAGCGACTGGGTATGCAGTGATTCGTGAGAAATAGTTATTTATACACTCACCCCCTACTATCAGCACCGAAAACCATAATCGTAATGATTTTCTCTTTTACTGTGTACAGAAACCTATACTTTCAAATTCTGAGTCTATACGTATTCGTTGTTCACACGAGTGCTTTTATATCGAGGTCATTTTTATAGGGATTCTTGGAAAGTATCAATAGTTTTTCTTTGAGTGTTTCTATCAACTTCTCTCCCCTGTGCTTTTCTAAGAACTTCTGAACATTTTTCTCTATGATGATGGTGTACATCTTACTTCAAGGTATCTAAAAAACTAAACGCTTCCACATACTCAACATCTCACTTTTTTTCTTTTTTATCGTACTCCTCAATCGCCGTGGTTTCATAGTTATCGGGGGTATCAAATTCTATCCCATGAACATTTATTTTTTTGCGAGCGTTCTCAAACCAATCAATATCAACGAGTACTGCTTTCGGCTTATTATGAACGAATATATATTTATCTCCAGTTTTTGGGAGATCATTGATAATCTTCGTCGCATTTGTCCTGAGATCACTAATGGAGATTACCCTATCTTTAATCATACCGATATATTTAGTACTAAATTTATATATAAAATTATATACATATTTCTTATATTTTCAAAATAAAACCTCTAAAGATATAGTAAAGATCTCTTTTTCTGTTATTTTCTTTTCCCAGTTTTTACCTCTATACTCCTCTCAATCCATAACTCCAACTCTTCCCTATTTTCCATAATCGCTTCTGGAAGTTCCATATATCGCATACTATAGGATTTTTCACCTTTTTTCTGATACGTAAAAGGGCGAGAACCCCGCTCTTCGAAGAAGTGCTTGTTATTGTCTCCGACCTTGAAGTAGATGACATCGTGTACAAATATTCCAAATATTTTTCAAAATTTATAGATGCCATAGCCTCAAAACATCGCTCTTACAGAAATACCCTCGACTCACATGAGACAGTCTTCGAGGAAATAGTTGAGGTATTCTGGGATTGGTTTGGGCATAAATATGGTGAAGGGTAATTACAGTTATTTTGACTGCAAATGAAGTATAAAATGTTAAACAATATTTAATAAATCCTCAAACATTTCAGTAAATTCATATTTTTTTATTCAACTAATATCATCTATGTATTCTTCTACTTTTCTAATTTTTAAAGCATCCATATTTCCCCAATATGTTTCTAACACCAAATCCTTCTTAACTCAAGTAATAGTATTAATTATATCTTTTACATCACAAGTTTCAGTAAAACTTAACAATGTTCATTCAGGAACTTCTACACAATCATAATGTATATAATTCTCTGGCTCCCTTTTTCTAGTTGCATATGCTTTTACTCAATTATTATTTAACTCAGTAATTCTTTCTCTGTTTATTCTTTCTTCGTTAGTTCATAAATCGGAATCAATCAGTACTCAGTAAGGTAATCAAAATTGTTCTACAAGATTTAATGTAACCCAATGTTTTAAGTTTCAACATCATCAAATAGGTATAATAGCAATATTTTTCTCTCTAAAAGTGCTACTTATGAAACCTCATTCTTTTAGTTTCTCTGAAGTATGATTTACAAAAAATACATCTCATTTTCATTCAACTAACAATATACCTTTAGCACCTTTAGGTAATGGATCAGGTAAAACTCATAAGGTTTCAGCAACTTTCCTAAACACATTATCATCTCAGTAAGTAATTACTCTTTCATCTCATTCTATATCAACCAGTCTCAGGCAATTTAATGGCAGTAATCATCCTAATGCAGGAGTATGTGTAGTTAAGATTACTTGAGTATTTCAAGAATCTACCATTTTTATAAAAGAATCTATTAACATTCTCTGGTAATCTGGATGTTGTGATGTTTCAGGTTCTTCGAAAGCATAAATAATGTTCTGTTCAGTACTTCTATTTTTTTCAGCTTCGGCCCTAAAGAAATTTAATAAAATCAAACGTCTTACTCAACTTCATCTCTTATTAATAGGTATTCATCATTCTCATTCAATAGAGAGCTTAAATTGTGAATCGAATTTAGGCTCTGCTTTAAACTTAGGTTTTAGTACTTTCGCAAGTTCAGGTGACATCTCTTGTAGCTTTTCAAGAGTCTTATTTGCGGTCTCAACGGCTTTTTCTTCAACGCGGCTTTTTATATTATTTATTTCTTCTTGTAATTCTGAAAGTGCATTTTGAACTGCTATTTTCATAGGATTACTTACCTCATTATCTTCATCAGTACTTTCTCTATCGGACTTAAATAATGCAAATGTAGGTAAATATTGCTTAATTTTTTCATATATTTTTTTTGAATCTTGCTCATTGACAGGTAAATCAGTTTTTTGTAAATCCAATCAATCCAAGTGTGACCAAATTCATTTTCTTATAGAAGAATTAATACGAGCATTGTATATTGCAGCATCAATTCATAAATCTTCAGCTCTTCTTTTTAAATCAGCATTTTTTAAAAACATTAAATCATCACCATTCTCAATAGATGGATGATTACAAACAATATAAACTTCCTCTTTAGGAGTTTTAGTAGATAATGAAAAAGACTTTTTTATTTCCAGGATACCATTATCATTTAATAAATATTCCTCAGCGAATGTGGTAGGATTTCAGGCGTCAATTGTAATTTCAGGTGGGAAGTCTGAAAAAACACAAGT
Source organism: Candidatus Peribacteria bacterium (assembly GCA_023898505.1). Lineage (GTDB taxonomy): Bacteria > Patescibacteriota > Gracilibacteria > BD1-5 > UBA6164 > HK-STAS-PATE-10. The sequence goes on from CP060226.1 coordinate 368,587, forward strand.
AATATCAATATTATTATCATCTCAGGCTGTGAAAATATTTTTATCATTTTTATCACAAGTAACTAGTTTACTATTGAAAAAGATTTCTAATGCTTCTAGAATAGATGATTTTCAGGCATCATTTTTACCTATAAATGCTACTAAGTCAGACATATCAATAATTGTCTCTGACTTATATCATCTAAAATTCCTTAATTTAAGTTGTTTTAATTTCATATAATTTTTTACAAAATAAGCCTATAACGAATAGTTATAAGCCTTTACATTAAGTACTAATCACATAAGTCTTCTTTATAGACTTTCTATCAAATGTCTTGCAAATAATTATTTTATTCGTTAAGTTATTTTGGTGGAGCTAGTGGGATTTGAACCCACGTCCCTGAAGGCTAGAAGCATACATCTACTATCATAGTTTATTTTGGTACTCGAAGCCATAGAAAACAAACAAAAAGTAACTTGCGAGAGAAGATAATTGCTAGTGTATGACGAGGAAATCCCCTACGAACCTGAAATACACCCTAGATTTTGGTAATCATTTCTCGCTTCTCTAGTAAAATCAAGAAATGATGTGTAGCAGACCAATTGGTACTCATCCCGCTAGGAGAAGGCTACGTCTCTAAAACCTAATTATAAGGCGAGACTATGCTGCGATAGCAGCAGGAGAAAATGCACCTTTAAAGAAAGAAGCAAGTCCACCAGTTCTGTTTTTTCCATTTACGTATGTTTGCAATTGATTACGGAAGTCACAAACACCTCCCGGATAGCATAGACGACTAACGGTTCTCCAAGTAGAAACCAAGATTAGCCCCAAATATTTTAGAATCTAACGCCTAGGTTTAGGCCTAAATTCATGAAATATTTTATAGAAATATTAAAAAAGTCAAGACTATAGCTTTTTATACACTCCTCCTCGATAATGCACATCAATAATATTGCCTATATTTCCTTCTTTTTTAAAGATAATACGAATCTTTCACTTCCTCACACGAAAATAATTTTCTTTACCAGTAAGCTTTTTGACATCAAGTCCATCAAGTTGCAATGCTATAATTTGTTGAATGATCTGCAAAAGTATCTGTCTTTCAGAGAGTGATAATTTTAATAAAAACTTTGTAATACTATCCATTGTGAAGTTCTGTAATTTTTGCAATTAATTGGTCTGTATCTATCCCTGATTCATTAAAAATCCCAAATCCTTCTTGGTTTTCATAATACACTGTCTGGGGGGATGGGATAATAGGTCGTATATATAATCCCCCATCTCTTTCTTCCGCAATAAAGTTTTCAGTATTGTATTTTTCTCTCCATTTTTTAGGAAGCGTCACTTGACCAGTATTAAAAAGTTTAAGTGTGTACGTCATATATACTATATTTAGTTAAATTAGTTAATTTTATTATATACGTCTACGATTCATTTTCAAGCTTTTCTTGAATATTTCCTTCTACTTCAAAACTCTCATCATTTGCAGCAATGAGACTTCCTGCCAAAAAGCGAGTGATGACGAGATCATGACTTTTAGGATCGATATATCCACGAGATTTCAGTACCTCCTCGACAATCGAAGCCCCATACATCCCAGAAGACACATATTCCTGACCATCGATTTCATAATAATCTTTGATATTACGAAAGGCCTCCTTAGCCGATCCGATATCTGCAAATCACTTTGTATATTTTGCATCCGAATTATTTCCAATAAGCCCAATGCTCTTTCCTATCAGATTGAGTACTCGAGTTGCCCTTGCCTCAGTGACCCCCTGACCATCAGGATACTGAAACCCAATCACGTTATTGAGCATCGTCACAAACCTAGTCTTATGCTTATCCCAGAGAAAGTTGAGATGCAAATCATATAGCATATCATAAAATGCTAGAAAATTTTTGAGGCCCTCCGATGTAAATCGAGCCACCTCCTCTTTTGAAAGTTCTAGCTTTTTATTGGTATCCGTACTCACATAATATACTCCCCCTGAACTCGTATACTGACACTCGGGAACACAAAAATCGAGCTTATCGTCTATATCACGTTCATCATCGATGTTACTCAAGCCCTCATCTTGTGGTTCTTTCTTTTGGGCAGTACTTTCTCACTGCTTACTTTCTTGAACAACCAGTAATCCCAAAAGTGTATCGATGACAAATACCGCATCTTCTTTGAGATCAGATGGAGAAATACCTAACATCTGGAGTAATTGCTGACGCTTCAAGGCTTGTCTCTTTTTACCATCATCTGTATGAGTATAAAGCTCATTTTTCCCCAACGCCTCAGAAAACACCATTTGAAACTTTGGATCAAGCTGGTACCCCTTTCCTGCCGTTTTGAGAATTCAAAATTTTTGTAATACTGCGTAGAGCTCTAGATTTTGTCACTTCAAAAGTTGCAACCCCTTATTGAGATCATCGATATACACCTTTGTTGCGGTAGTGAGGACTTCATGATATACGAGTGCTAGCTTTTCATGAAGCGCAGGCTGTTTCTTAAAGTGTAGATCTATAAAACCACGCACATACACATAATCATATCCCTTCTCTACTAATCCCCTTACCGTTGCGGTAGCGATATCTTCATCTTGCAGTAGTTTTGGATCAGACAATGTATGAAAAAATAGTGGGTCTTTCTTCACTCCAACCAGTGCCAGCTGTTTATTTCATTTGTTTTCTTGTAATAGCCTCGTCATCACCGCTTGAAAACCAAGTTTTTTTTCTTCTACTTGCAATCTCGACTGTTCTTCTACTGTAAGATGTAAGATACTTGAAACCTGTTGCCAAGTAGGATTCTTGTCTCCTAGATCAAGGGTTTCTTGCTGCATTGTTTGTGGCATATATATGTTCTATGTGTATAAATAAAATGTATTGCCTTTAAAATTTATTATTTCCTCTTCTTCCCTTTTTTGAGCTCGATAATCTGGTCTCTGAGTTCTGCTGCTTGTTCATACTCCATATTTGCTGCCGCTATATCCATCTCGAGTTCAAGTCTCGCTATTTCTTTTTCTACTGACTTCTGATCAAGTACCGCGTAATCCTTTTTCGCCTTATGGCTCACTCCCATATCCTTAATCGAACTATACACGGTCGTTGGAGTGATTCCATTTTGCGTATTGTACTCATGTTGTAAGTTTCTTCTATAATTCGTCAAAAGTATCGCCTTTCTCATCGCCTCAGAAACAACCAATCCATCTTCCCTACACCACTTTCATTTATCTAATCCAATTAAACCAGCCGAAGGCTGACCATCACTTTCTACTTTTAACTTTCAACTTTTAATGAGAGAATCTCTGATTCTCTCCACATACATCACTACCCTTCCACGACTATTTCTTGCGGCACGACCGATAATCTGTATAAGTGATGATTCACTTCTGAGGAATCCCTGTTTATCTGCATCAAGTATCCCGATGCAGCTTACCTCTGGGAGATCAAGCCCTTCTCTGAGAAGATTTACTCCCACCAGTACATCTATCTTTCCTGTACGTAAATCTTTGAGTATTTCTAAGCGCTCGAGCGTATCGATTTCACTATGCAAATACCTTGCTTTTACTCCATTTTCAAGGAGATAGTCAGACAATTCCTCGCTCGATCTTTTTGTAATCGTCGTGATGAGCATACGCTCATTTCTCTCTATCACTTCAGAAATATTTTTCATAATATCATCCACCATATACTGCATCGGCTGGAGCTCTATGATTGGATCTAAAAGCCCTGTTGGACGTATCACCTGAGGCACCACACGACACTCATGACTTGATACCCAAGCCCCATCTTGTATCGGATTAAAGTTGAAGAACTTAGAACTATTATTTTGTCATTCCGTACTTGTTACGGAATCATTATTTGTATTTTTACCTTTTCATGATCCCGAGTACTCGGGATGGAATTGACAACTCTGTCCAATCTCATACTTCCCTGGTGTTGCAGAAACACAGATCACCTGTTGTAGTTTTGATTCAAATTCGGGAAATTTCAGCGGACGGTTATCGAGTGCAGAAGGAAGACGAAACCCATTATCTACGAGATTTTGCTTACGAGAACGATCTCCTTCATACATCCCTCCCACCTGAGAAATCGTCATATGCGACTCATCGATAAAACAGAGGTAATCATCGCCAAAATAATCGAGCAAAGTATACGGAGCTTCTCATGATTTTCTCCCATCCAGATACCTCGAATAGTTTTCTATTCCATTCACATACCCAACCTCTTGCAGCATTTCCAGATCATACTCCACCTTAGTTTTGAGACGCTCGTGCTTCAAGACATCCCCAACGGACTCATAATACTCAAGTCTATTTTTTAATTCTTCTTGAATCAGAGGAACAACTCTCGCAACATTGTCTTTTGTTGTTACCGTATGCTTCGCTGGAAATACCGTTATCTCTTGTAAATACTCATAAATCTCTCCCGTCAGATAATTTCTACGAGTAATCTGACTCACTTCTTCTCCCCAAAACTCGATGGTATACACGGTTTCGCTACTGGCTGGAAATATCTCCAAGATATCCCCCATCACTTGAAACATCCCCGGTTTAAAATCTGCTCCTGCTCGACGATACTGCAAGGCTACCAACTGTGTTAAGAGTGTCTCCATCGGATACATAGCTCCGACCACAACATCAAATACCTGTTCTGTGTAGGAACTCACATCTCCGATACCATAGATACAACTCACTGACGCCACAATAATCACATCCTTTCTTGTGAGGAGGTCTTGCGTTGCCGCATGGCGGAGACGATCAATCTCTTCGTTTATCGTCGCTTCTTTCTCGATATAGGTATCCGTCTTCTGGATGTAGGCCTCCGGCTGATAATAATCATAGTACGATACGAAATAATGTACCGCATTTCCTGGAAAAAACTCTTTGAACTCTTGCGCTAGCTGTGCTGCTAGAGTTTTATTGTGCGCGATGATAAGCGTCGGTTTTTGTACTTTTTGGATGACATTTGCCATCGTAAAGGTCTTTCCTGAACCCGTTACTCCCCAAAGCGTCTGGTATTTATGACCCGCTTCTAAATACTGAACGATCTCTTCAATAGCCTTTGGTTGGTCCCCGGTTGGTTGATAGTTTGATTGGAGTGTAAACACCTGTCTTCTTTAAAAATTATCATCCCGTCATACTAGTGATTTTTTCATGAAATCAAAATCATTTTCTTGCATCTATCGTACATACAACATTGCCTTCTCTCCAGCAGTATTTCCATTATAGTCAGAGTTTGCAGTCGTATCAGAGATACTTCCAGCACTCTTAAATGGATATACATCGTAAAAAATCTTTTTATTATATACTGGACCGTTCCCTCCAACAACTACCGCGTTAGTATCAAGTGTATGTACCTGAAATAAGATCTTATATTCACTCGTTTGTGTTGCACAAGTATTCGATGAAGTAAAATCAGAACTTGCTATTACATAAGCACTACAAGCAAGATAAGGATCGCTTGATGTACGTTTTAGGGTTATAAAGTCACCATTACTATCCGTCCAAACTACACGAGTATTGACAGTCGTGGGTATACTTTCAGTAATCGTATCTGTGACACTTGAGTATGTAATTTCACCAACTCAATTTTTATAGAGTCTTGGGGATATCTCAGTATGAACTAGGGTATTACAAAAAAACGTATCATCGTCATAACTTGGTGTCGTGGGAAGGCTCGTCAATTCTTCATCATTAATTTCTGCACACTTTGTCCATCCTCATCCTTCAATCGTCATATCACAGTATACTTCAAAACTGGAAGCTCCCGTTGGATTGATGGTATAGATACCATCTCATTGGCTCTTTCCGAGCTCTTTTATACGCTTACAACTCCCATCCATACGCATACCTGGAAGTTTTACCCCAGTACCTACAATACTCCTCGTATCTGTAAGATTTGCTTTGTAGCTATCTGTTGTAAGAACTATATCCAGATAGCCAGAGTTGGTGATAGTCGTTACTTCCTGTATCGGAGCATTAGTTCAGGACTCTGTGAGGATACCCAGTTTATGTCCGTTTACGGTTGGGTATCTGTTCGTGTAGTCTGTCGCTGCATGGGCTTGTGGGATGAAAGCTCCCCCTCTATCCCCCTCAATTGAGGGGGAAGGTGATCCCGAGTACTCGGGAGAGCTGGGGGAGTTTGGGGTCTGTGTCAGTAAGTTATCTGACTCTTCGAGAAATGCCATCAGTTGGAAGTATTTCTTATCACTTGTGAGATAGTAGGAGAAGTAGGTGGAGTCTTTCGGGTCTTTTCCTCCTTTGGTAAAGTCTATCGTTTCAAGGACTCCTTCTCATGCGTAGCCTTGGTAGGCAATAGTGGTTCCATTAGACTTTACTTCTACGTATTCATCTGGAAGAGGAAGGTCTTTGGTTGTTCTATAGAGTTCCAGTCCATCATGGAGGGCTGTCAATTGAGAGATACGATTCGTATCTCTCGTTCAAGCGAGGTAGGAGCTATATGAGACAAAACCTACGGTAGAGAGGATACCGAGGATTACCACTACTACTATGAGTTCAACGAGGGTGAAACCTTTACTCCTTCCGTTCGTAGGAAAGGAAGGTTGGGATGGAATATCTATATTTGTTTGCATACGATAAAAATAGTTCAAATATTTCTGAGAAGTATACCAATAAAGAAAGGAAGAAAAAGAAAGGAATCAAAAAATCTCTTTACAAAATGTAAAGAGATTTTTTGATTACAAAGACTCTATACGAGTATCTCGAAGATAATAAGAAATAATCATATCATAGGTCCAGTTTTTCGATGCTAGATAAGTACTTCCGACTCCAGATATACCCACTCCATGACCACTCAAAGTCTTTCCTTTACCTCACAGATCTTTTACCCCCATCAGATACGGATAATTATCTTTAAATTGATTTTGACAAGAAATAACATTTCCCGTATTTGCAATACAATACTCATAAAATGAACGAGTTCTTCCATCACTACTACTAAAATACCATGGCTTAATGAGTTTTCCCTCATAGGTAATCACCTGATCCTTTGTCTCTGCTACTATTTGTGAAACCAGAGGAGTACGAAGTTCTAATCCTCTTCCTAGATAACGCTGAAATTCGTCGGGATTATCACTCCCATCATAATAGGCTCCTTCAAATTTTCTCGCTTCTTTCATATACCATCTGGCATAGGTTCTAGCGGCAACGATAATCGTCTTTATCTTTTCCTTTGGAGTACTATCATTTACTTCCCCCAGTCATTTGAGATAGTCACCTAAAAGAAGTCGATTTACAACAACAAGCTTTCCATCAACCACATACAAAATAATCTCTCAACGAAAAGTATTGTCATTGTACTTTTTTTCTGTGTCCCAAGAAGGAACTCTCTCCCAAGAATTAATTTGCACAAATCAACACTGTGTAGAACGATATCATTCTCGACACTCTGGAGACTGTACCCTCAGAACTCGGTATTTTTTTCACTGCACTTCAAGACCATCCCCCGCTACCTGGATATCATAGGTTTTATTTCCACTCGTGATAGAGATGTGATCGTCCTCTGGATATGAAAGCTTGATTTTTATGTACTCTGTATCGTCAGATGATGTTCTTTTATCATCCCCTTCAGTAAATCCAAATTTTTCTTCATAGATTTTCTGAATTATATTTTTCAGGAGGAGGAGCCTTGTTTTTTTAGACATATCGGTCGTAGCATCAATCTGTTCTTCTACTTGTACCAGTAACTTGAGTAGTGTGTATTGGGGTAATTTTTCAAGAGCCCCCTCAATTTTTGAATTTGAAGTCACTTTCGTGGTAGATACAGCGGTATACGGGACAGGTGCAAGACCTGCTGTTATGGGAATTAATTCTTGCCTCAGAAGTGCAATTTGTTTATAGAGTTCATCTCCAGGACAATCCGTATGCCCTGTGTCTCTATGTCCAACAATTGGAGAATCTTCTCGTGTTTCCACATAAAAATCGCAACTTTCTCAGAAACAATCCTTGTGATAATGATACTGCTTCGATACATCAATCCCGTATTTCTTTACGAGGTATGTCACTAGTTTTTTCAGTGCTGCATACTGAGCCTCTGAGACTGGCTCTTCATCATAGTTTCCCATTACCGCTATCCCAACAGTAGAACGATTATTCCGAAGAGAATGAGCCGCAACTACATAGTCTCCTCAAGCTCTTCACTCATAGATTTCCCCATCATATCCGATAATATAATTATACCCAATATCTCCCCACTGACGAGATATGGCATGGTAACGATAGATAGACTGAATTCATGAAATCGTATCTGTATACTCACTATGGGTATGGTGAATAACTATACCTTGTACATACTGTGTTTTTTGAATCTTCCAAGCGAGCGGGTGTTCTCCTTCTTCAGAGGTAACTTCCACTAAAGTATTATCTCCTGCATACTCTTCTAAAAGATAGGTGTCGATTTGCTTCCTTTTTTCCCTCGCCTCTTCTTGTTTTTGTTGTTCCTCGGCTGTCGGAGTCGAGGTTCAAGCATTTCTCCAAGATTCACGGATCTGTAACCATGCTTCGCCATCATAATATCTCAGGCTCTCATCTGCCCCCCACTCTGATCTTGAAATAATGTGAAGTTCTTCCCCTTCTGCAAAGGCTATACCAGAGAAATGGAGAAAGATAAAAACAAATACAATAAAAAGTTTCAACATTTTTAAAAAAATTGATATAATTAAAAAGACTATCTTTGGCTCCAGTCATCCTGAACCTGTTTCAGGATCATAATTGAACTTTTACTTTTTATGATTCCGTCCCGAGTCCTCGGGACGGAATGACAGGGTTAAAACACACTATATTCTTAATGACTTCTCGTGTCAGGAACAATTATAAAATTTATTCTCAAAGTTTCAATTCTGAGTGGATTGATTGTTTTTGTGCTCGCTTTTGGAAGCAGACTTTTACCAGATACTTCGATTGCAGAGACAAAGACAGAAAATCAAACCACCTACAAACAACGTACCGATAATGGTATCGTCGCACATGTAGGAGTCGCTATCACCACCAATCTAGGAACTCGATTCAAACAAACTCATACCCTCCCGGCTACCATCTATAAAGATGTGATGGCGATAGAAGAAATTATCGCAGACCAACAAACTGCCAGCAACGAGATTATCGGGAAAAATATGGCAATTATCGGAGAATACCTCAATGTACTCAAGACTGATGTCCTGCAACTCCTCGATGCTTCCTATGATCGTCCTGCAACACTTGATGCGTACATCGCACAGCTAGAGTTTCGCTATAAACAAGGGGTAGAAAGTGCAAATACTCTCGTAACTCAGAGAGCTTCACTCGAACAAACCATGACAGATGTAAACACAAAAATAGAAAATCTCAAACTAAAAATCGGAGAAGACTTTTCCAGTTCGAAAGACATGGAAACGCTGCAAAACATCGATGAATATCTCAGGCTCAAGCAAGAGTATAATTACGCGAGAACCTATGCTATCTTTATCAACAAATTTATTGCCCAATACAATTTCCTCAACGAATACAATAAAGTACTCCTTGATACCCTCATCAATAATCGTGTGGCGATCATAAAAAGCTCATTTGTTGTGATCCCTGATTCTGGTGAAGAGCTCCTCAGAAAGCTCAATCTCCTCTACGAAGAAAATGATTTTAAAAGCATACAAAACTAAAATAAAAGGACGAGAATAATTCTCGTCCTTTTATTTTCTATTGATGATAACTTCTGATATCTCCATATTTTTAGGAAGTTGTATCGTCGAGTATACAAATCGTGCAACCTCCTCCTTATCAAGCAATGTCCCCACAGGTTTTTTAGTAATACCACTAATCAGCGTTTCTCTTCATCTTTCTCAAATATTTGAATCTGTATTTAATCCCCCGGGATGAATTCCTATTACTCTACACTTTTTATCTTTCAATTCCTGTCTCCAGTTTTCTATGAGTCATCTGACTCCCCATTTTGTGACACTATACATCGGCATAAAGGTATTTCCTTTATACCCAATCGTTGCTCCAATAAATACTAGGTCAGATATATTTTGCTTCATCTCATCTGCAATACCAGATAACAGATGATTCTGCCCGATAATATTTACCTGAAACATCTCATCTGTATGTTCATAATTATCTTTGTCTAAACTTTCTATATATCCAACTGCTGCACAACACACAACACAAGAAAACTGAGAATACTTTTCTTTAATCACCTCTATACTTTTTTCTATACTTTCTTTTTTTGTGAAATCTGTAGGTATATGAATAATATCCAAATCTGGCTTTGTACGAGAAAGACCAACTACTTGAAATCCCTTTTCTAAAAATACCCTTGCTATTTCATATCCAAGTCCTTCACTGACTCCTGTAATAATTACGTATTTCATAACATATTTTCTTAATAACTAAAACCCTATCCCCCTATACACTGATAAACGGAGCAAATACGAGTCGATTATTCTCGTCATGCACAAACTCATCTTTCAAAAAGTCTAAATTGAGCTCGCTTCTATAAGCGGCATTTCCACGTTGCACCATCTTGTATCCAGAAGTCTTCACCTTATAAAAAACATCATAACGATTACAGGTTCTCGGACAGATATCATCGGTAGCATAGAGACCTCTACTTGGATTTTCTACAGCACTCGTATCACAGAGTCTCCCCGTAAAAATAAGCGCCCAGGGATAATATACATCAATCCCTACTCCTTTTTGTCATTCCGTATTTATTACGGAATCTATTACATCGTCTTTTACGTTTTTATTGATTCCTGCCTTCGCAGGAATGACAGGTGAATTATTATCTCCACTGAGTCTCTTACTGTCATACAAATCTTCTCGTTTTTCCATATAATCCAGCGCCACTCTTCCTACGCCATAGCGTTTCAAAAAACCACGATACAGATCTAAACTCACTTCTGCAGAGTTATAAAAACGAAGCTGCCGCTTTACAATCTCATCTCGAAGGGCCAACTTCTCTTGTTCGGATTTATTTTTAATACTTTCTCCCGCAGGATGCGCTTCATATCCATAGGTATCAATAAGCGGAGTTTTTAAGAGCTTATGAATCACTCGTCAAAATATAGGCTGCAAGTTACGATACTTTTGTGTCAACACACGAAGAACCCCCAGATCATTTACCACCACTTCGATTGGATTTTTTATCTTTACATTATTGAGATACTCCAGCGACTCTTCCAGAAATCCGAGCATCGTATTTCCGACATAGGGAGTTACAAAAGTAAAGGTTCTCACCGTATGAGGTGGATATTTCTTATTGAACTCTTTAAACTGCTCCATTGCCGCTACGATATCTTTTTTATAAGCTGCTAAATATTCACAGTTATCGCTCCCATAATAAATCCCTTCGATCTTATTAAACGCATCTACTCAAAACTTACGCTTGATTTCACGGATAGCCATAAAGTTTACTTCGTATTGGGGAGAGATAGTATCTGCCAGCTCTCCTGGAAAGTTGTCCATAAAAAAACTCGCGATATCTCTGTCTTTCTTTCACTGCGACAGGAGATACCCCTCATTTAGAAGTTTAAAGTATTCTAGGTTGGTTCCAAGATGAATAAATAGTTTCATAAATAGAAGGTAAATAGGTGAATAGAAGCTATAATTTCGACTCTATCATCGACTTCAGTCAAGCTGATATCTTATTCAACACTTCAATATATGTGTCAAACTGTTCATTGGTAATATACTGTAAATCATGAGCTATAATGATCATATTTCTTACCTCACCAGTTGATCCTTTTGCAATATAGAGGAATCTTATCAGTTCTTTATTTGTCTCTCTTTCATATCACTCAGCAATATTATTACTTATTGACAGTGTCGCTCTCAGTATTTGATCTCTAAAAAAATAATCTTTAAAATTACCACTAAAAATCTTATACAATTTTTCAAATAATTCTTTAGAGGATTCCCAGATAAATAACTTTTCAAATGTCTTCTTATACATACTATTACGTAATACTAATACCTATTTACCTATATCACTATTCGCCTATTTACCTATTTTAATACACAAAATCTACTTTCACAACTCTATTTCCTGTCTTTTTAGATACCTCTGCTTCACGGATAGAAACGGCTTCAAACGAATCTTCAAAACGAGCAAGTATCTCTCTAAAACCGACTTCTTCTCCTTCAAATGTCGCACACTCGTACAATCCATCCTCAGAAATATCATAATTAATAATGGCTACTTTTTCTTCGGTACTGATAGAGATATCGGCATCGACGATTTCCCCATACTCTTTTTCAAAATATGCGACTACTTCTTTCGCTGTTTTAAACACCACGCTTCCAAACACAAAAAGCGTCTTGCCTCCAGCGTGGTGCATCAACTCTAAACTTCAAAAATCAAGACTCTTAATCTCTGGAGATTCTTTAAACGTGATGGTTCCTGCAAATTTGTTCATAGAAATTTTAGTTAAATTATATTCATAAGTCCCCTAAATCATTTCTTCAAGGTAATACCAAATTAATCAATTTTTTCACAAGTTCTCTTGCATCATTCATCTTATCCTTGGCACGATACAATGAAACTCGCCTCACAGTATCATCATTGTTAAATTGTACACCTATCAAAAGTTTTCAAGATTCAATATCTACTTTATTTTCCTCCATTCTTTCCTTCATATTATCAGCAGTAAAAGAAGATTCATGATCATATTTCTGAAAAAATTGCTCTGTTAATTCCTCATCATCCTCAAATCTTTTTATCTGAGCAATAAATGTTGAATTCTTATTCCTTACAGCATCTGATAAAATGATATCGTAATTAGCATAAATATAATCTAGAAATTTATGGTATTTATCTAGAAAAAGATCAATACTTCTTTCTTTCTCATCTGTTCATCAAGGAATATCCATACACAAAATAGTTATTATAATAATCCTCCCTTTAGAATATTTACCCAAGAAGCTCTAAGAGCTTCCCCTCCTCATGTAACTTCGCGATATCTGTGTAGCCTCCAAGTAAGTTTTCTTTTGCTATTTCTCCGTTAAAGATCTGTGGGACTGTCATCATCCCCGTTTTTTCAATAATAGCTCTCAAATCATCTCCTCATAGATTCACCGTCACTTCTGTATACTCAATTCCCAACGAATCAAGCAATGACTTCGCTGCATGACAGTACGGACAAACATCACTACTGACTACCGTTACCATATATCACAAGTTAATATATAAAGTTTTTAATTCTTAGAAAAAATGTTTGTGTCATTCTATCCAAAGAAGGCGAGACAGATAGGGGGATTTTTAGTATATCATCTTCAGAACAATATCTTCTGTCGCATCCGCATGAATCCCTGCAATACAGGTCATAACTTCTTCATCCGCAAGTGGAAAACCCGGTTCTGTAATCTTGCTCTTATCAATAGCTTTTTCTCATCACTCAATCTGGCAAATACATGCCCCGCAAAGTCCAGCTCTACAAGCGTTTGGTATTTCGACTCCAGCATCTGTAAGTTGTGAAAGGAGTGTCTTTTTCAGGTCTGCAGGAAACTGTTTCACGATATTTCCTGAAACATCGAGGAGTGTAATACTTGGCATAATTATTTTTCTACTTCTATACGCATAAAAAGTGGTTCTCCCTTTTCTTTGATTTCAAATACAGGAGTTTCCGATCTCAAAGTATGGAGTTCTCCGTTTTCTAGTCTCGTTTCGTAATCAGTAAGTCCAAGCTTGTGAAACATCTCGCTCATTTTTTCAGGGAAAAATGGATATAGACACATACCTACTTGTCTGAGTCACTCAGCAATGGTATACAACACCTCTCTTGTTTTTTCTTCATCGGTTTTAATGAGCTTCCACGGTTCATTTTCATCGGTATATTTGTTTATTTTATCAAGAGTGTAAAAACTAATATCTAAAGCTCATTTTAAATCATAATGTGAAACAAATGTATCAACCTCGGTATAATATACATCTCAAAGCCAATTATTAATCTTTTCTCAATCAATAATAGCTCGATTATCCATTAAAATTCCATCTATTCCCTCGCCCAATGGGAGAGGGCTAGGGTGAGGGCTTGGAAGTTTGAGACTTAACACCACTACCCTATTTACTAAATTCCCCAGATTATTTGCAAGCTTTGCATTGTAGGTTTCGATAGCACTCTTTCTGTCATAATCGCCGTCATTTCCGATAGGTATTGCTGAGAGCATATAGAGGGTCAAAAGTTCTTTTGAATACTCCGTTGCATATGATACTGGTTCGATAACATTTCCCAAAGACTTACTCATCTTTTGTCCATCCACGGTAAAATATCCTCACGTCAGTATCGTCGCTGGAAGTTTTTCACGATCTGTTTCTACATAGTGAAGTACCCCCTCTCTCTCTTCTCCAAGTCCAAAATAACTCGCAAGCATTGCTGGCCAATAAATCGCATGAAAACGGATAATATCCTTACCCACGATATGCACATCTGCCGGCCACACATCTGACTCATCATAAAACATCTTACCATCAATCTCTACTCCCCTCGCTCCTTGGGAGAGGGGTTGGGGGTGAGGGCTATATTTACAGCTCGTATAGTAATTAAAGAGCGCATCAAACCAGACATAGGTTACCTGTGATGGGTCAAACGGAAGTGGGATCCCAAAGGTATTGGTTTCTCTAGAAATAGAGAAGTCTTCCAGCCCTCTTTCGACAAAAGCAATCACCTCATTGAAACGAAACTTTGGAACCACAAACTCAGGATTCGCCTCATAAAACTCTTGCATCCACGTTTGATACTTTGAAAGCTTGAAAAAATAATTCTTTTCTTTGATTTTATCTGGTTCTTTTAGGTGATCAGGACAGACTCTGACATATTGACCAATCCCTCCCCCTTCGGGTACTCCCTTTACGTCTAAAGGGAGAGTTTTATTTGTAGCTGTATCGAGAATTACTAAATCATCGTCTTTTTTAAAGGCTTCACAGCCAACACAGTACATCCCTTCGTATTCTCCTTCATAGATATCTCCTCTCTTATGACAGGTCGTCAGTACCTCTTGTACGAGTGTATGATGACGTTTTTCCGTCGTACGGATAAAGTCGGTATAATCCAGATTGAAAAAATCCCAGACTTTTTTGTGTTCGTTCGCCATAGTATCCAGGTACTCCATAATTGGAACCCCCTGCTCTTCAGCTTTTATTACTGCTTTTTGGCTATTTTCATCAATTCCTGTGGTAAATCTTGCCTTCTTCCCAGAAATTTTCGCATACTTATAGAGAGTATTAGCAATGATGGAACTATAAAAGTGCCCCACATGTGGGAGACCATTTCCATAATAAATCGGTGTCGTTACGTAAAATTTTTCTTTTTGCATATCTACAGTTTATCAGTATGTATGTAACATCTCTTTTATACTATTTTTCGTTTATTTTACAAGCAAAATATGGATTTTATTATCTCCCTCATCCTTTCACTTTTTCTCATCCTCGTGATGTTTTTATTTTTCCTCTCATTTGCCAATGGAATCATCTACAAGGTTCCGCAAGTATCTACCTTTAACTCTGATTTTCGTGTCATGAGACCATGACTAAAAAAGTATGACTTACAAGGAAAACGTTTTGTAGATCTGGGCTGCGGAATAGGAAGGGTCCTCAGATTCTTCACTAAAGAATTCGGTGTGCAAGCCACAGGATACGAGATAGATCTCTCAAATTATCTCATCGGAAAGATACTCAACCTCATTACAAAAATTCCCGTAAATATACAGCTAAAAAACTATCTCAAATCAGACCTCTCACAATTTGAAGTCATCTATATCTACCTCTATCCGGAACTGATGGAAGTCCTCGATACAAAGATTTGGTCAGAAGCGACACCAGGAACTCTTGTCATCTGTAACGCCTTTCAGTTTGAAAAAAGAACCCCAATTGAGGTTCTCAAAGATGAAAAAGGAAAGGAAGAAGTCTTTATTTATAGAGTATAAATATCTCGAGAACGCCTCTTAATTCTTAATCTTCCCTTGATGACAAGGGAAGTACCGAAGTATGAAGGGATGGGTTAATTCACATCCTTATTCCCCATGTTCATCTTCTTTCCGCAAACCATACAATAATTTGCTGTTTTCGGATTACGTTCGGTACAACGAGGACACTGACGAGTACGACGATTAAGGTTCGACATCGTATGATTTTTTGAAGTCTCAGAAAACACCATAATCGTTACGGCTGATACAAGCGCAAGTACCAATGGTCATACAAACACCAAGATAGATCACATAATTCTTCCTCCATTACTCAAAGGAACCATATCTCCATACCCCACCGTTGTCATCGTTACGAGTCCCCACCAGAGAGTTAAGGGAATGGAAGTAAACTTTGTGTCAATAACGGTATGTTCAAAGTGATAGACAAAAAATGAACCGATAAAGAGAATTACAAAAAACAAAAGAAATACCGCCTTATATTCATCGATATAATCCTTGAGCGCCTTGATAAACCCAGCAGTGAGAGGAATACGCTTCACAAGACGAAGCATCCTCAAAACACGAAGGATTCTGAGGACTTTGAGTGTATCTCCCACAGCAAAAAGCCCCAAGAAAAACGGAGCGAAAGAAAGAAAATCAATCACACGACTCGGAGAAAGTATAAACTTCAACTTCTCTTTTGCAGAAGCCAGACGATACAGATATTCAGAAAGAAACACACTCGATATAAATCCATCAAATATCAAAAAAGTACGCTCAAATACCACAGAATGATTCCCGATACTTTCAAATATAAGAATACCGATAAATAGAAACAGTAAGATATTTATGAGTGTATTCAAGGCATTTCCTACATTATTACTCGGATCATCAAGTATATTTTCATACTTGGAGCGATCGTAGTAAAAAGTTTGTGATAGAGAGCTCATATGGTCGCAATTATCAATAATCTTGTATAGTATAACATATTTCAAAGAGAAGAAAACAAATAGCCCTAGACAGAATCTAAAGCTATTTTTTAATCATCCATTTTATTAAAGGCAAGATCTCACAAATGTAGCAGAAGAGATGATATTGAGGTAAGATTTTATTTCCCCAAGGCATCGAGTCGACGAAGCACGCTCGGATGAGAATAATAAAAGAACTCATAGGCTGGGTGCGGACGAAGATTGGAGAGATTATTTCTCGATAATTTTTTGAGGGCACTTTTGAGTTCTTCGGCATTATAATTTGCTCTGGAGTAAGCATCTGCCTCATACTCATTCTTTCTACTGAGGACATTTCCAGCAAGCCCGAGGATGATAGAAATAGGAGTAAAAAGGATCGCAAATGCAATAATCCCAACATGAAAACTTCCGTGTACAGCTCCAAGCGATTCTGAAATCTCAGCATACCCAAGGGAGAGTCACAAGATATACATCATCACTCCCGTTTGGATGATAGAAAATGCTAGCATCTGCAATGTATGCTTGTGCTTGTAGTGCCCAATCTCATGAGCAAGTACTGCAACGATTTCTTCTGTTGTCATATCTTGTACGAGCGTATCAAAAAGCACGATTCGTTTTTTGGGACCAAATCCTGAAAAATATGCATTTCCCTTACTGCTTCTTTTCGAACCATCCATTAAGTAGATATTATCGAGTTGAAATCCGACTTTTTTTGCAAATGCCTGTATCGCCTGTCTCAATTCTCCATCTTCAAGTGGTGTTTGTTTGTTAAAGAGTGGGACAATCAGTGTGGAGTAAAACATCATAAAAAACACACTAAATCCCGTTAAGAGGAACCACGCCAGTATCCAGAAATACTCAGAAAACAGTGCATATATCGAAACAACGAGAGAAAGTATGACTCCTCCGATAATCGCCGTTAATACCAGAGACTTGAGTGTGTCTCCCCAAAAAAGTTTTGGGGTCATCTTATTAAACCCATATTTTTCCTCGATAACAAAGTGTGAATAATACGAAAACGGCAAACTGATAATTGTCTGCACAAGGATAATGATTCCAAAGAAATACAATGCTTGAAGTATCGCCGAACTCGTCCAATCAGACACGAGCGAATCGAGGATTCCAAATCCTCAAAAAACTACTACCACAAGCATCACCGCAAAAGAAAAGGTTCCAGAAAAAATAGAAAATACATATTTTTCTTTTTCATATTTTTGGGACTTTTTATATTTTTCTTCATCGTAGATTTCAGAGAGTTCCTCTGGAAGCGTATCTGACCAATTACGAGTATTGAGATAGGCTAGAAATTTTGTCAGGACAAATTCAAAAATCAAGAGTCATATGATAATATAGAGGATATTTTCAGGGTTCATAGATATTATTTAATGTTTTTAAATGCTTCATTTGTAAGTCAAAGATCGTTGATGATTTCCTTAATTACTCCTTTAGATATATTTCTTCAAGGATGATTCGGAATAACTACCATTACACCTTCTGTATTCATCCAGATTTCATGACTTCATCTTGCCTCTCGTTTTAATGAAAATCAACACTTCTTAATCCTCTTTACCACATCATTATATGTGTAATTCATGATTCACATATAATCAGATGTTATAATGATAATTCTAACTTTTTAAATCATGAACAAGTAGATATTTCTTTCGTTTTTTGTTCTATAAAATCTTTTTTTAATTCAATAGCCTGTTTATACACATCCCAAAAATTACTCATAGCCTCATCTAGGGTATCACCAGTAGCATATACTCCTTGAATTCAAACTAACTTTACAAAAAAAGAAGTTTTTTCCCTTAATATTTGTAACTTCATATTTTTTATACTTAAGAATACACTCTAAATTATAGTTATTATCAAAATAACACAAATATTTACTTAACTTTCTTTCCTCAACTCCAGATAACAAAACTTTCTCCTGTCTCCACGAAACATCTGCTCAAACTCGGTAGTTTTTGTATTATTCGCGAGATTATCCTCGACATAGTCAAAGCTCTGGAGGTGGATATTCCACTGAGTAGTTGCTACTTCTTCAAGTACAAACTGAAAATAGTCTTCATGATCGGTTTTAATGTAGAGCTTGCCTCATGATTTCGTTATACGATATACATCCTCTAAGAATCCTCTTTGTAATAATCGATGTTTTTTCTGTCTATCTTTTGCAGCCCAAGGGTCCGGAAAAAATACCACCGTTTCACGTATCTCTCCCCCTCAAAATATCGTTCCAATTTTTTGCCCATACTCTTTTAGAAGTACAAAATTAGTAGTATCAGTTCCAGAAGACTGAGCATAATTTGATTTATTTCCTAAACACTTTTCTGCAGTACTATAGAGTCGCTTATACTTAATCTCCATACCGATATAGTTTTTTTCTGGGTGATCGTGTACCTCACTTGAAAAAAAGTTTCCATGCCCCGTCCCGATTTCCAAGACTAATGCGTGGTCATTTTCAAAATACTCGCACCACTTCCCTTGTTTCCCATAGATATCCTCCTCTTTCGTGAAAATATATGGATGAGCTAATACTTTTTCAATATAGGGATTGTTTTTCATGTTTTACGCAAAATAGATAAGTATAACTCCAAAGACAATAATCGTTCCTACCATTGCTTTCTTTAATACGCCTTGCTCTTTAAAAAATAATCCTCCAAAAATAATAACAAGTAGCATACTGGCAATTTTAATTGCCGATAAATACGAAACAAATAGGTACTGAATGGCGAACATCTGAGTGATATGACTTCCTGCGTAAAAAGCAAATGTCGAACCAAATGATAGATATTTTTTCTTCACTACCTGCATATCCTGCACATAGCTCTGTTTCATATCCTTGAGGCTCATAACAAGGAGAAATACATTCATCATAAATATCCAGAAAACGGGAGATGTCTCAGTTACGCCAATTTTGTCAAAGATATTAGTAAAACTATAACAGACGATGGTTACCAGATACAGTCTAGCGCCTGGATCTCTCCAAAAGAATAAAATAGGGTCTATAAAACGACTATGATATTTTTGTAAATTCAAAAGATACGTTCAAAAAAGAACTGAAAAAATTCCAAGAAATCAAAGAAGAGAAGGGTATTCATGAAGGATGATAGCTCCCAAAATAATGACACCAACACCAATCATTCCCTTAAGTGGAGCAATATACGAGATGTCCCCTACTTGAAAGGCCTTGAAGCTAAACAATTTCCCAATGTAAAACAAAATGCCTGAAAGAAAAAATATCCCCCAAAACTTCAGGCTCAAATCTGGGATACCTTCATAAATAACAAATGGAAACCAAAAAAGAACACTGAGTCAGGACAGTAAGAAAATCATCGTATTACTATCAATCCCCTTAAGATTATGCTTGATAGCAATTTCTTTAAACGCTTGCAGAAATGAACTTGCAACCGCAAGTAAAAAACCAATCTCGACCATATGTATTTTTTTATACTTTCTCTACCCTACTTCCACTCCTATCATCGATCACGGTATACCCAGCATCTTCGATTTCTTGCCTCAACCTGTCCGCCATATCAAAATCTTTGTTTTCCTTTGCTTGTTTCCTTTGCTCAAGTTTCTGCTGTATTTCCTGAGGGACTTCATCTTCTTCTCAGAGAGCGAAGTTCATAATTCCGAGAACTTCATTTAGTGTTTGCAACATATCAACAAGAGAGGCTATTTCCTCAGAAGAAAAACTTCCTTCACGAACTCCTGTATTTATAAACTTCTGTAATCAAAAGAAGACTGCCAAAGCTTCTGGAATATTGAAATCATCCTCAAGTGTTTCGATATAGCGATTGATAATCTCTTGCATATACTCTCGAAACTCAATACTTACTTCACTACTTTTTGCTTTCTCCTTTTCCCTTTCTACTACTTTTAGCATCTCATCAATTCCTCCAATCGTCTGTATACTGGCACCAAGCTTATCAAAACTAAAATCAATGCTGTCTTTGTATTTTCCATTGATAAAAGAAAGGCGTATCGCTCTATAAAGCACATCTCTATTTTTCACCTCAATCTTTCCCTCATCTGCAAACTTCTCAATATCCTCAAGGGTATAAAAATTACCAAGAGACTTACTCATCTTTTTCCCATCTACCATCAAGTGCCCACTATGCAGCCAATACTGACAGAATTCTTTTTTTGTACATGCCTCCGTCTGAGCGATTTCGTTTTGATGATGTGGAAAAATTAGATCACATCCACCCATATGGATATCAATCTGAGGACCAAAGTACTTCATATTACACGCACTACACTCGATATGCCAACCAGGACGCCCCTTAATTATAACTTTTTGACCAATCCCTCCCCCTTCGGGTACTCCCTTTACGTCTAAAGGGAGATTGTTCGGAACTTCAAATTCTTCTTCCCAGAAGTTGTCTCCGTCTTCAGAAGTCCACGCTTTCCAAAGAGCAAAATCAGAAGCAGATTCTTTATCATATTCATCGTTATTTACACGCGCTCCCGCTTTCATCCCTGACATATCAAGATGCGCAAGTTGCCCATACTTCTTAAACGCCGAGATATCATAATACACACTTCCATCATCTGAGAGATAGGCATATCCCCTTCTCAGCATCGTATTGATCATACGAACCATCTCTGGGATGAGTGTCGTTACCGGAACAACATTATCTGCTTTCTCGATACCTAATTTCTCGATATCCTCTAAAAATATCTTGGTATACTTACGGGTAAAACTGCGAAGATCTTCGCCTGCTTTCTGACTATCACGAATCGTCTTGTCATCGACATCGGTGATATTCATCGTTGTATGTACATCATAACCGAGAAATTTCAAGCTCTTTACCACAATATCTTCAAACACAAAACTACGAAGATTTCCAATATGTGCATAATTATATACCGTAGGTCCACAATAGTAGACCTTTACCTGACGACTACTGAGTGGTGTAAACTCTTCTTTCGTTCGAGTTTTTGTATTATAAACTTTTAGCATGTTTAATCTTTAATAAATAGTTTGCATCATCCTGTACTCGTTACGGAATCAGAATTTGTATTTACCTTTCAATGATCCCGAGGACTCGGGATGACTATATACGATCTTAATTTTCTATTTTACAAGGAATTATTTCCTCTTCCCCCCTTTGTTTCCTTTGCCTCATTGTTTTCTTTTTTCACGAATCATCTCGGAAGCCTTCGCTGGATTCATGTGTGTTTCTACATTTCCATCGATAATCACCGATGGACCTATCTTACAATTTCCTGTACAAGGACATTCACACACATCAACACTATGCATATCATAGAGTTCTTTATCGTTTTGTAAACGAGTCAAGATATACTGACTAAAGCGTTCTTTACAGGTCTTTCCTGTACATACTTGTACTTTCATATTCTTAACTTAAATTATAGTTTCTCTGTCGCAAAAAGTCCGTTCTTTCAATCTTCATTATTTCGACCCTATATTTATAATTATTTTCAGCGTTTTCTCAAAAAATATTTGCTTAATCGTATTTTTTTATATAATACACAAGCTCAATTTTGCCGGGGTAGCTCAGGGGTAGAGCAGGGGACTGAAAATCCCTGTGTCGGTGGTTCAAATCCGCCTCTCGGCACCATGAAAATAATAAAAAAATACGAGAAATTAATTTCTCGTATTTTTTTATTATTTTCATTTAGATTTCTTGCTTATCTTATGAAGTGTGCGTTTTGCTGCCTTAATTATACTAAATGTTCCTCAGCTAACCTCATCTATAACTTCTGGGATTTCCTCATCTGCCCTTCTTTTCTTTAAAATACTACGAATCTGAGAAATCCTTGTTTCAACACCATCAATTTCGGATTTTAATCTTTCAGAGAAATTTATCATAAATACCCGCTGGGACATCTCATTAATAACTCAAGTATTAGATGAAACTGTGAATTTAATAGTAGTTGTAGCTCACTCTCTTTCAGGATGAATAATCTCTGTAACTGTAACCACATCTCATTTAGATAGCTCTCCAAATGCAAGTATATTTTTATCCTTAGAAAGAGTAAAACTATCTCATACATTAATTTTAGTTGTAAGACTTTGTAATAAAGTTTGTAATTCTCTCTCTAATTGTTCTACACTTAACTCTGAATATCAATAATCTACTGCTCTATTCATATTTAAAAGAGTATTAAAGATTAATAATTACTTAATACTCTTTTATTAATAAAAGTCAATAAAAAATAAGGAGAAGTATGCACTTCTCCTTATTTTTTACTTATAACACCTAATATTACTAATAAACATATATGATGGTGGATTTTCCATCACCCAATTTCCAGAAGTATCAAATCTATACATCAATCCTCCATCTGAAGAAAAAGCCTCTTCTGTTATCATTCCCCACTCATACCCTTCTCCTCTATCACGACACCACTCTGTTGCAATCCCATGAGCCACCGCATTTTGAGTATCTGTCTTAGTATCAGACCAATGTGTTGATTCAAGACAATCACTTCCGCTCTTGTCACGACATACCCAGATATTTTCACCAGTATGTGTTGGATATGGGAAATCATCATAATCATATGTACAGACAAGCTTATGATACGTATTTCCCACCCCTGGCTGATAATAATCAAATATACTATGTACATGTGTTATTCATTGGCAGGTATATACTACTTGTACATCCTTTGTCCATCCATCACATGGATCCACATGGAAATCAACATATGGACTAAAGTCACACTCAGAAGTACCATTACATGCAGCTTGTGTTTGAGATGTTATATCAACTCCATCATTTGCAGGACAATTAAACCCATAGTTTGCTGAAATAACATCGATTGTACCATTTCGTATCTCAGCTCTACAATCTACATCTGTTCCTCCAAAACTTCCATCACATGACCAGTTCGCATATCCGTCATCTGCTCATTGCCAATCTCCATCTGCATCTGCTCATCACCAATTAAATGTTCCCGCAGAACATCCTTCCGCTTCGGTAATATCAGTATATACTGGATACGAATTATCTTCTGCAGCTCCACAACTACCATTTACTATGAGATTACAACGATTCCCACTTTTCTTAAATCCTCCACTACAAGAATATTCACAATTATTATTTGTCCCTCCACTTGTATAGACAGAGTTACTTGGTTTATTTGTACATGCATGCTTCTCATTTTCTTGACCACTCCACTCCCCTACTGGGACAGGTTCACAGGTTTCATTCCCCGTATTAGCATTTACAAGATAATACCCACGATCACAGGTAAACCCATTTGAGTGTGCTAAATCTTCATAATTACACGCATGATCTACTCTCGTATACATAGTATTGCTTGAGTCAGTATATACCCATTCATCCTGACCATAACTCCATTCTCAAAGCACATCTTTTACATAATCCTCACACAACTGATTATATTCACACTCTGGACGAGCAGCATTAGCCGGATCGCTACAATCCACCTGCACTCACTGATCACGTATCTCTGCAAGTGGGCGTTTTACACAACAGACGATTTTGACATCATTTACACAGTCACTCCCTTCATTGTGATATCCATTTGAACAGGTGTAGTTACAGCTATTTGTTTCTGGTAAGTATCTATTCTCAGGAATATTAAAAACAGAAAGAAAGTTTCCTTCTACAGATACTCATGATGGCGCTGTCCACGACACCTTGCCGTCAGAAGGACCAGTATCTTGTAAGTGATCATTTTTATCATAGGCAAAAACTCTTGATGGGAGTATACTTGCATCACAGGTTCTTGGTATTGATTCCTCGACACACTGACCTGCAGTATTTCTGACATATCCATCGTTACACTCATACGCGGTGGAACAATCGGTCGAATTTGGACTATAATTAGCATTATTACTACAATTTGTAGTATTTGGATTACAATACCCCGTTATCTGTCATGCGATTCTTGGGTATAATTCCGTAGCATTTGTAGGAAGTACTGGACAAGTAAATACTTTTGAGACAGTATTTCTTCCTTTATATTTATCCTCCATTTTAAATCCTACATTTGGTTTTGCAGCAGACCAATCTTGTGTAGTTGGGGAGGCATCTTGAGTAAATACTGGAGCAGATGTATCTATTTTTATGATTTTACGAACCGTATCACCATTTCCAGTAGATAGCCCAGAACCATCATACGAACTATATTTCGCGTTATCATATGCAACGGTATCTACTACATATTCCCCTTCTTCTGAAAGAGTATAATCAAAGCTCGTTCCCGTACGCTCAAGATTTCCATTTACATAAAATCGTACCGTATCTACCCCTGCACCTCCATCACTGACATTTACAGAAATCGTCACATTGTTTTGCGTCCACGTATCGTTTGTGTATCCATTTAAATTCACACTCATGGTTGGAGCCGTATTATCTACACGGTAACACTTATTGGTATTTGAATTATTTCTATCAAGTCCTCCTTTATTGCTCCACTGTTCTAAAAGCACTTTCCCAGATGGACAAGACCTACTTCCAGAATTTACATCCCAACTAATTCCTCCTCAGACATCATACCCGCGTCCTGCAAACGTCAGAGCAGGAGAAGCAAGAAGGAAGAATACAAACAAAGTAAGAAATTTTATATATGACATATTCGAAAAAAAACTAGTAAGATGAGTGGCTATTATGACTTGAGTGTGTTGAACTATGATTTGAGTTCCCAGTACCACTACTATGATTATTGTAGTTTGAGTGGTCCGCGCTTACTCCCGAAAGAGAAAAACCAAGCACCAACCCAAGAGACGATATGAGTAAACTCTTTTTAATCGTTTTCCCATCCTCTTCACGAATAAATGAAGCTATGCTCTTCTTTTGTTTCATACCTAAAGTGTAAGCAAGTAAATAAAGTGTAAGCGTATAATCCCATTTCCTGTTTGTGCATCTCCAAAAAACTCATTTCCTGACCAATCTTCATTAATTCCATCAGCATAATCACGGGCTACCATAGAATAGATCATCATCTTTTCACCCAAATCCACAAGGAGTGGTTGTATCTCAGCATCTGCTATGAGTCCTGCATATTTCTCTGCAGAAATATACATCTGAAAATCTTGTACATTCCCCATAATTCCCGTAAGATCGATTTCTTTTTGTTGCGCCTTTTCTGTAATGAGACGATAATCTTCTTTCAGTGGTACTATAATACCACTTTCATCAGAAAATCAATTATTCTTTAGAAGGAGAGCTTGAAATACTTCAATCGAAGGAATTCAAAGTTTCTTCAAATTAAAGGCCAACATCTCAAGAGACTGTATCTTATAGGCATTGTCTTGGTCAAGCGTAAAAATTGGTTTTGAAACATAGCTTACTGGTTTTTCTCTCTCTTTTACATAGTAAGGATAGTACAAAGAAGCCAAATTCACTTTTTCTTTTTCCAGGAAATAGTCATTAAAATACGTAGCATCTTCCTGTAGCTGTTTTCCGTCTACTCCTTCTGTATCAAAACTTACCCCTCTGATAAAACTCGTCATCTGCTCATCCATCACTTCGGTAGACAAAAGCTCAAGTTCACTCTCCTTTGGTGCCTGCAAATACAGTACTAAAGAGTCGATATAATTAGCATCTCTGCCAACACAGGCATCATAGACGAGCCCAGGTAATACAATGTAGGTAAATTCTTCCGTCGTTGCATACTCTTGGCTTGCCAGAAGCGCTTTATCATGCAAACGAGAATAATAACGAGAAGATACTAGCACATTGACATCACCAAAGGCACTACATACCGCGCGAAGAGTGGCTCTCATATCATTTAAAAAACTATCATCAAATTCTTCTCCGAGTTCTGCATCTGGTGGAGTTGTTCTCGCTCCCGTTGATACAAATGGATGTTTATCGGTATACGAAGTATCATCAATTAAGTGATCATATTTTTCTATACTTTCTTTACTATCACGGAAAAATAGTACTCCCAAAAGAGCAATAATAACCAGAAAGAAAACAAGCCCTCCAACAATATACTGCTTTGATACTTTTTGTTCCATACACAAAAATTACTGATAAATTACGGTATCTAAATTAATCTTTACAGGTTCTGGTTTCAGATAACGAGAAAGGCGAAAGATATTTTGCAATCCTTTTCCATATACAGGATCAATAAAATCAGAACGAGCTTGTGAGGACCACATCCCCTGTTCTGGATCAAGATCAGTTCTATCTTTTCCGAGATATGAAAGCATATATACTTCTAGACGAAGTGCTTCCATATCACGATAAAATCCTGCGACATCTCCTCCAGAAAGTTTCTCTACATAGACATCTACCGTATCCCTATCTACAAAGATATCATCACGTTCATCATCACGATAATATCTATCAAGAGGAATATTTCCCTCAAGAGGATAGGTGGCTATCATAGTATCGAGTTGTTGTTTGATAGATTTTGCCAGATTTTCGAGAGAATCTACTCCATAATAATCAAATGCTAAATCTCTCAGCCTATCCTGAGTGATACCAAGAATTGCAAGAATATTTACCATCTTTTCATCAAGATACTGAACAAATTCTGCTTCTAAATCACCTGGCTTGTAGCCGATTCCTGTTTTATTCCAGTTATATCTGTTTGAAAGTACTTGGTACATCACTCCTACCTCTGGATCAAACAAAAATTGTTGCATCGCCGTATCATCTTTTAGACCTTCTAATTTCTCTGGAGTAAGCCCTTTTATAAGTTCATTATAACGAGTTTCCTCCATATAAATCTTAAACTTCTCCGTGAGGAGTTTTTTATACTCTACAGAATTAAAGTCTTTACGCTTAATAGATTGGATGATGAGCTCAGCCTCAGCTTCATCAATTTTATCGGTAAGTACCCAATTATTGATAACAATTCTTGGGATAACGACATCAAATAAATACCCTAATTCCTTTTCATGATTCCCTTCCATCGCCTTGTACGTATCAAATACCTCATACACATACCCTACAAACTCCTTGTACTGAATAGAAGTAATAAGATCAGAGTGAGAACTATACATCTCAGAAATTTGCTGAAATCTTTGTTCTACGATATCTCCTTCTGGAAACGGTACATCAAGTGTTTGATTGAGATCAGTTCCTCCATCATCCACCGCTACCTCTTCTACAGGAGTTGGATTTTGATAAGCTTCTTCATCCACATTTGTTTCTTCTGGTTGTATCTTACCACAAGAAGCAAGAGAGAGAATCATAAACAAAAGAACGATATACTTCATACAAGTCATTTAAAAAAATAATCTACACGCACATATGAGCCAAGACTTCCTGATACTTGAGTCACTTTTTTGTGAGCACGAACGCATCTTTCTCTTCACGTATCAAATCAAGGCTTTTCCCGAGTGTAATGATATCTCCTGCTATTGCAACATCTTGCATCTTGTCCTTCATAATTTTTATGTTCCTACTTCAAAGTACCAATAATCGACGAACTCTATCCTCAGAGTTATAGCGATACAAGCTCTGAATCGAAGTGGATGTCGTCAAGTATTTTCTCAAATCCTGTTTCTTATAAAAAGCAACATCTCCAGTAAACGAGTAGGCAGAGTGTCCAAAACCATAAAGTAACCCATTTGAAACATAATTATTTTGATAGTGGTGAATCTTTTCATCCTTTGAGAAATACTCTCTTCCGTATTGCACATATCCTACTCCGTCTAACGTCTGAACTACCTCATCATAAAAATCATAAATCTGGCGAATATTATCTTGTTCCTTCCCTACCTTTTTAAGCGTGGCATCATCATAGTAGTACAGTGGATAGTAGGTCAGATGCGAAATCGGAAGCTCAGAAGCTATCAGTAGATCCTCCTTCATAATCTCATAATTATGTCCGGGAAGTCCATAAATCATATCGATATTGATATTATCAAAGCCAGCACTCTTTGCATCTTCTATTCTTTTTAGGACGATATCTCTGTCATACGTACGATTGATGTTTTTAATAATTTCGTTATCAAAGCTCTGAACTCAAAAAGAGATACGATTTACACCATACTGTTTCAAAAGCTTGAGTTTCTCCAAGCTATAAGAATCAGGGTTCCCCTCAAAGGTAAACTCCATCTCTGGAGTAAAATACGAACCGAGTTTTTCCTTTATATACGAAAACAAGTACTCGATATCCTCAAGATCTAGGTATGATGGTGTCCCCCCTCAGATAAATATGGTATCGATAGCAATACCAGACACCCTCACAACAAAGTCATCGATTTCATCACGCAACTTCTTCAGATACACACGTTTCATCACATCCTTTTGGGCATCTCCGACCACGATATGAAAATTACAGTAACTACACCTCGTCTTACAAAACGGGATATGAAAGTAGAGATTTACATGTTGCCCTGTGTATGTTGCTAATACATCGTCATGAAACCTCAAGTATTTGTTACTATCCAGTGTTTCCCAGTACTGTACCAGTGGGTATTGCATAACAAAGTCTCGATTTTTTTCTACAAAACGAACCCCAAGATCAAAGGCAAATTGTCGCTCTTCGTCGGTTTTTAGAGCAAAGTATTCTCTCTCAAACTTTTTGAAAAACGCTCGAAATTTCTTGTTATACTCAGTCTTAAACATGAAATCTTTGTTAATTGTCATCCTGAAACTATAAGAACACCCTTTGTCATTCCGTCCCGAGTACTCGGGACGGAATCATTAATATATCCACTCCTTATTCTCCGACTAATGAAAACAACACAGTAAGTCATAATTATAGATAATCCTCTCTGGCCGTATCTCTGCTATCATCTTTTTTTCTTCATTTTTATAGAACTGCTTATTTCCTCGAAAATAATTCTTTATCATCTCGCCTCAGATCTTTAGCTGCATATCAAGATCCTGTTGCACTTTTCCTTTACATCCACTACATGACTCTACCACCGTGAGATAGTCTTTTTTTTCATAGATGAGATTGGTGATACAGTACCTATTTATCGAGTAGACCACATAGGGGTAGTAGAGATGTATTCCAAAGTTTTCTCATATCTCCATTCCTTGAAAGACATTATAGAGCTCAATATTTTGAACACCATATTCTTTGAATAAGTTTGAGTAATACGCAGAATCAATCGAGAGATGGCGATGTTCTGATTTATCCACAAAATCCTTGAGATAGGGATCTTTATTTTGACCGCTGAGGAAATTTCCCCAGATAATTTGAAGTGTCGGAAACTGCTCGTGCACCATATGGAGCACTCCGTAATCATTTATGACGACCTCATCTATACTTCCCTCTCCTTTTAGGAGAGGGGTAGGGGGTGAGGTAAGAAACTTTTCTAGCTTCTTCATCCCCGTATCTGAGATAATTGGTGTTACGATCGTCAGCGGCTTTCAGAGTTTCTGAAGCGACACTAAAAATTCCTCATCCTCTAAAAAAGAAAACAGATTATGCTCACAATAGGCATCTCAAAAATACAACCTATCATAACTTCAAAAGTCTTGAGATAGATCTGTATTTTCAGTGATAAGGTACGCTTTTTGCATAAGAACATGTCATTCCTGTGGAGACAGGAATCTATAAAATAACCCTAACCTAACCTTTCCCTTACTACTAAGGGCAAGGAAAAAGGAACGAAAAAACTAAAACGGAATATCCTCAACAGAGATTTCTCCCGCATTATTCGCTCACTGAGGAGCTCCATTTTGAGAAGCGGTTCCCTGATATGAGTTTCCTCCTTCTGGAGACCAATCATTGAGGGTAAAATAATGCGTATCTCCATATTGTCCTGGTTCTTTTCTACGACTCATCGTCATATTGATATACCCTTTTTCATTTACATACTGTTCAAGCCTTTCATAGTTAAAACTGATATTAAAAAACTCTCCAAACTGTCCATTTACCGCCTTACAACTCGCTCCATCGATATAGGTTTTTGCCATAGGTATTTTTTAGAAATTAAAAACAAAAAGATACTAAGCATAATTCCAGAGAACTCAATTCTTATTACTATTTTTTGTAATACTCTTTATACACTTCACAACCCTTATGCCCACAATCTCGATGGATAAGTTTGGTATGAAGATTGATAGTAAAGTCCATAAATTCACTCGTAGACTCTGCAACTTGGAGATACTCAAGCGACTTCTGTACAAATTTTAAATCCTTGAGGATGATATCAAGCGATTTTTCTCTTCCGACTATCTTGAGTGATACAAGGTTTGGGATATCTGTAAGTTGAGAGAGCATACACACCTTACAATCAAGCGTTTTACGATAGAGGTCTACATACGCTGCCTGAAAGTCTACATCTTTTGTCACATACTTTGCTTCCCTATTACACACATATGGGACACCATTTTTTAGTCCTTCGAGATGCAGGGATGAGCACACCCCATCACTATTATAGCACCAATCATTTTTGATAAAGATTTCAAACTCCAAATCAGGAAATTGGGCACATAAACTACGGATTTCATTCACCGCGATATTTCTTGGGAAGATCATACGAGTAATCCCATATCTCTCTCTCCAAAATTGTATCCCTTGTGCATTGATTACCTGATTCAAACTACTACAGTGAATCGGGATATCTTGATCGATTTCACGGATGAGATCCGCGATAAATATATCTTTCACTATCAGAGCATCAGGTCACATGGCAATGCTCGCTTCTATTTCTTTTTTGATTCGTTCAACATCGACAATCACCGGAGAATTATTAAGCGTCAGATATGCTTCACAGCCTTTACTCCTTGCATAGTCTACGAGTTTCTTTCCATCCTTATAAGAACTGATATTTGCGAGTCTCCCATCTCGACGATTCAAGATACTCTTGAACCCATGACTCCCCTCCCAATCATCCGATACTACACCAAAATAAATCTCGTCAGCTCAGGCGTTGACGACCTCAAGTCAAGAAAGCAGATTTTTAACGGGAACGAGGATTTTCATGAATACTTCAAATTAAAAAATTATGTCATCTCTACGCTTCTTCGTAATAGTACCACAATTATATACTCAGCTGGCTTAATAATTTTTCTCTCCATCCTCAAACGCCTTTGCAACACTGGGACTATTGGCAGTAAGTCTCTTTATCGTTAAATCTGTGGCCTTATTATTTGCCAATCTCAAGTTATTATCAGATTTCAAAAGATTTTCTTTTACTTTGTTCAGGTGGTCAATCGTTTTATCTATTTCCTCTATGGCTTTAGAAAATTGGCTTGAAGCCAACTCATAATTTCTCGAAAATGCATCCTTAAAAGCATTCATATTTGCCTCAAAGTTTGTAACATCAATATTTTGATTTTTAAGTACATGGATTTCGTGCCTAAGATGCTGAGATTTGATATTTGCCTGACGAAGAAACCCAATAATCGTGATAAAGTGTTGAGGTCTGATAGCATACATACTATCGTACTCATGAACTGTTACGATATCATCATAATACTCATTATCCTTTTCAAGCAAACTTACAAGAACGGCATATTCACACACTTTTTCATGTCTATCTTTATCAAGCTCCTTAAAGAAATCTTTATTCTTTTTCTTGGTTGCTGTCGTATCATCCTCATTTTTCATCTCAAACATAATCGATAAGATTTCATTTCCATCTTCATCATACTCCCTGTATATATAATCCCCCTTTGAACCAGTACCAGATACCGTATTATCTTTTCAAAATTGAGCATTTGGAAATGCAAATGCACGTATACGATTAAACTCATTCTCACAATGAATCTCAAGAGATTCTCAGAGCATCTTCGTACTCATCTTTGTACGCATTTCTTTAAGAGAAACGAGTGCTGTTTCACTTGATTTTAATTGTTCTTTGAGCTTCTCTTCACTGAGTTCTTTCTCATGCTTGATATTAGTTATCTCCGTATCTTTCTGACGGATAATTTCTTGATGCTCTTTTTCAATCTTTTGTTGTTCTTCGATTGCTTTAAGTTTTATACTTGACTCTGTTTTCTCCACAATATTTTTCAGTTCTGATTGCAATAGAGCGATTTGTTTTTCTTTCTCGTTGATATCTTGTTTTGCACGATCTAAAAACTCTTGCTCTTTGAGTTTTAGTTTGAGTTCATTTTCTCGTTCCACTCTTTCTGTCTCCTTCCTTAGCTCTTCATTAAATTTATCACGTTTTATTGAGTTTACTACATTGGTGATAGTCGTTTTATCTATGTCTGTCTCATGAATAGAGCCGAGATCTACTATATCCCCCTTTGATGCATCCTCGAGTAAAACGAGAGTGTTTTCATCTTGTATTGATACTTTTATTTTTTTCATGGTTTTATAAATTCAAGAAATAGGTAGCTATTGTAATTTGTTTTGCTCTTTGATCTCCTCTAAATAATTTTCTTTACTAATTGGATCTTTTCATGTTTGCTCTATAAGTTCTTGTCTCGCTTTCAAAGCTACTCATCATCCATCTCTACTTGCTTTTTTCAAATCATCCATTCATTTTGAATCACGAATTTTGGTGATATCAGTTGTAGCTTGTTCAGCTAACATAGTTAATATAAGCTCCGTGGGAGTCATTCAATCACGAAGGTTTCATTTTTCTATACCTTTGGCTTGCTTCCATTCAGCATTCGTCATTCAAGAATATGCCTTATACACCTCATTTGTAAGGATTCAATATCAAATACCTCATCAGCCCCTTTCATCCCATTCATTGGTGAGTCATTTTCTTACAGGTATTCATCTCGTTCGTATATCTATCCATTCTTGGGGATATCACTTTTTCTCATAGGTTTCTATCATCCTATTCATTACTAATTCAGGATCCTCTATTTCTTGTATTCTTTCATATCAAACCTTTGCTAACCACCTTTTAAATGGTTCAGCTCTTGGAGAAGGTACTGATTGTATTATTCTCAAACAAGTTTCAGTATTGGCACAATCAGTTAATCTCATTTTTCAGTCTGAGGCTAACATTTTCAACTGTCCGATTTTTTCGGACACTTCAGTATATCATTCCTCTATTAGTTTAGATTTTAAATCAGACCAATATTTTCTTGCTTCTCTTCAAGAAACATTCAATAAATCAATTATATCAACTATAGAAAACCACCATTCATCATTATGAATAATTTTTCTCACTTCAACTCATTCAAATATTGCAATCTTGTTATCAGATTTTTTTAGTTCTTTGGGCATGTTTAGTTTGGTTAAAGCTTATTTATTTTTATTAGAAATATCAATATTAAATTCTGATAGTATATCTTTGAATTCTTTAAAGTCAGTTTTAGTTCACTTCTTAAACAAATCAAAAAATGGATGGTTTTCTCACTTGGCACTTAAAAACTCACTTGAATCTGTTTTTATGGCACCTAGAAGATTAGACATGTGATTTTCTAAAAGTTGATTATCGGTAGTATCTAAATCCTTAATTGTCTCACAATATCAAACATAAGCTCGAGCCATTACTTCTTTATGCTTATATGCTTCTTCTAATTTTTTAGCTTCAGCTCTTCTATTTCATATAAAAATTAATAGCCATATTGCCATAGCAAAAAAAGGAGTTCTCAATAAAAGAAAATTTCATAATTCAGGCAATGTTTTTATAGACTCATTACCAATTGTTGAAATAGCATAATATCAAAGAATAAAAATTATAATAAATATAAAAATATTAGACCATTTATTATTTTCCTTATTATAATCTGTTACTTTATCACTAAATACCTTAGCTAAAGCTACACTCGTTGTTCAAGCTGTTAGTTCTTCATCAATTTTATCATATAAAGTTTTAAATTTTTCTTGTTGGTTAGTATGAAAATTATTTATATTATCAAATAATCATTCTACTTTTTCTTCAGTTCAATCTTCTTTTTTATTTGTGTATCAAAAGATTTGTTTTTTAAAACTATCAACTTCTCATTTATTAGTCTCAATATAAGTTACAAATTCTTCTATTTCTGTTTTTAAAGCTCAGTTTTCATCATCTCCAACAATGATTTTGTTATATGCTTCTTTCAGCTTTTCTAATTTAGAATCTTTTGCTTCATGGTTCTCATCTCAATCAAAGCCATAAATTTCATTATATGCCTCTTCTACATCAAAAAGTAATGAATCTACTTTTTCGCTTGATTCATTTGTGCTTCATAAATTCGTATCAATTTGAGTAATAGATTCCTCAATTTTATTGATATTATCAATCGTATCTTTCAGTAATTGCTTTAATTCTCAAGCCTTCATTCAATTTATTGTACGAGACATATTTTATTTTAAAAAACTAAACTAATTTAAAACTACTCCTCTCTTCTCATCACTTACTCCTTACAAATCAAAAACCATCTCATCAATTTCTTTCTTATACCTATCATTATACCTCCCCCATATTAACACCACATTAAAAAATTTTTATTCTCCTACAAATCACTACTTTCAAATCCTCTCCAAAAACTCATGAAATATCTCGGAACTACGATAATCATTTTGCTGGATACTAGCAAACTTTTTCTGGAGAACTTTGTTGATATAGGCATCGTATACACTAAAATTCTCAGTATCAAATGCCGATAATTTGGATTCAAAGGCTTCAATATCTTCTCGCATATCAGCGATACAGATATTTTCCTTTTCCTCTAGAAAAAACTTCTCAAGTATCACCATACTCGGATACACCCTTCCATCACTATCCACAACCAGTTCAGCATTAAAGAGGGCAACACGATTATCTACCTCACCATTGATAAACTGTATATCTTGGAGTTTTCCTCCTCGCTGCATATCCTGCCATACTTGTTCAAGCTCTGACTCCAGTATCGCCAAACTCGCATCATCCCATCCATTATAGTTTACAGGAAGAAAATTAAAAACCTTTCCTCCAAGCTTCTCATGAAGAAAGACAAAGTTTTTATGAAGTCTCGCTACCACATCGGGAGTAGAGACGATGTTTATCTGATAGGCTATTCCTGCAGAAATAATCCTTTGTATATTTTCATAGAGCTTCAGCGTTACTTCTTTGACAACACCTCGAGTCTGACAGTGAGAGTAGAGGTCTCCATTGCAACTGATAATCAGCTTCACGTCATACTCAAGAAAAAACTGAATCCAATCATCCTTTAGCAGACTAAGATTTGTGTTGATAACAAAACTAAATAATCTTTTCCCTTTATGTCATCCTCGGACTTGTTCCGGGGATCTATTAATAGGTTTGTTTTGTACAATATTATCGATTCCTGCGTCTGCAGGAGTGACGGCAGTATCTCTATAGGATATATACTGTATAAGTCTCTTCATTTTGTCAAACTGAAGCAGTGGCTCGCCTCAAAAGAACCTGAGCTCAAAATCCCCCGTCTTTTCAGCAAGCAAAAGAAGTCGAGCATATACCTCAGTTTCATTTGCATCCTGAAAATAGAGATTTCCGCTATCGGTTTTCAGTACGCCACAATACCCACAGGTATCGGTATTACATTTTCGAGTTGGAACGAGTATCACTTTTTCTTGAATAATCCTATAAATACAATAATATTACTGAGTTAGTCATATTTTACAAATACAACCATGAACGAAATACAAATACTGAAAAGTCTCTACGCAAAACAAGCGATTCTCTACACCATTAACC
The DNA here is from genome assembly GCA_023898505.1 of Candidatus Peribacteria bacterium. Lineage (GTDB taxonomy): Bacteria > Patescibacteriota > Gracilibacteria > BD1-5 > UBA6164 > HK-STAS-PATE-10. The sequence continues at coordinate 404,893 of CP060226.1, forward strand.
TATATCTTGAGGAAGAAAATTACAAAATCGATGAAGATGAAAAAAACTACATCATAACGCTTGATGGAGTCGAAGACAGTACCTATAAACTCATCAAAGAAGAACTGACGTTTAATGCTCTCAGATTTGAGATTTCTGACCGAAATAAAGAACTCAGAAAATCAATTATATCCCAAGCCCTTGGGAGCATCAATGTGGAATAGCCTTAAGGAAGCTCTGAAAAAGAGATTCCTCGATTATGACTCTGGATGACAAAATCCCCCTATTCCTATCCTCCCCCATTTACCTCTATACACCTACTTCCTCTATGCAACATATTCCCTTTATACGATTCAATCATCTCGGAGACGACAAAATAGTGATGACCAACATCTTTGGAGAAAATATCGTTCTCGGAAATACTGAATTTGAAAAATATATAGACAATTCTCTGGATAGCACCAGTACCCTCTACAAAGACCTTGAATCAAAAGGTTTCTTTCGTAGCCCTGACTATGAAGATACCGCGATTCAAAAGTACAAGGGGCGTTTTGGTGTCAACTTTATCGGACCAACACTCCATATCATCGTCCTCACCAAGGGCTGTAATCACCAGTGTAAGTACTGCCATGCTGCCGCAGACTATCGCTATACCGATGAAAGCCTCAGTCTCAGTGAAGAAAATGCGAGAAAAGTAGTAGATATCATCCTCCAATCTCCCTCAAAAGAACTGACAATCGAGTTTCAGTGAGGAGAACCACTGGTAAATCTTGAGATTCTGGACTTCATCATCAACTATACGATGGAGCAGAATAAAAAAACGAAGAAAAAGATTCACTTTGCCCTCGTATCAAATCTTACGATGATTGATGATGCGATTATGGACAAGCTCCTCTCTTATCCAAACTTTAGCATCTCTACCTCGCTTGACGGAGATAAACAAACCCATGACTTTGCACGTCTTATGATTGGAAAAGGAAAGGATATTTCCAGTTTCGATACCCTCTCAAAAAAGATCCACTTCATCAGAGAAAAAGAAAAAAAAGCAGGAAAACGACTCCTCGGAGGAGCCATGGGAGTTATTACGAAAAAAACACTCACTCGCTACAAAGAGCTCGTCGATACCTATGTAGAACTCGGCTTTGACTCGATTTTTCTCAAAAAGATCAATGCTCTTGGATTTGCAGAAAACACTAAAAACACAATTGGCTATAGCACCGAAGAACTGCAAACATTTTACAAGAATTATTACGGCCACCTCGTAGAACTCTTTGAAAAAGGAACGATTATACGTGATGGTTTCCTCTCCATTACCCTCGGGAAAATACTGAAACCAGAAAAGACCAACTTTATGGATTTGCGTTCTCCTTGTGGTGCCGCTATCGGACAAATCGCCTACGACTATACTGGAAAAATTTACACCTGTGACGAAGGACGCATGGTAGATGATGATGTATTTAAAATCGGAGATACCGACAACTCTCTTCAAGAACTTATCCAAAATGATATCGTCGGAGCAATGATGGATGCCTCAACTGTAGAAAGTCTTCCTTGTGATATCTGTGCCTATGCCCCCTACTGTGGAGTTTGTCCGATAGAGTCATACCAAGGCAGAGGAAACATCTACACCAATCAAGTATTTGATGCTCACTGTTCGTTTTTTATGTTTTTGTTTGACTGGATTTTTGAAATTCTTTCCAATAAAGATAGTTTAGAGTACAAATTTCTTATGAGTCAAGTTATATAGTTTGAGACTTTTGTTCATATGTAGTACTATATTAATGAATGGTTCTATTCATTAAAACAAAAACACATATGAAAAAACTATCAATTCTTTTTATTACCTTCTTTATTGTATCACTGGGTATAGGAGAAGTTTCAGCAGCACCAAGACAAACCTTTAGTGGCTTAAATACCTGTCAGTATAAAATCACGGGAAATACATTTAATGGGGTAGCATATAATTCAAATTTTCAAAATATTGCTTGTGATGGTTCTGTAAATCTGAGTACTCTTGCAATACCAGATGGGATTTACTACATCACCCTTCGCGGGTATGATCGTACACAAACTCCTGCAAACAACGTGAGAACGAGTGAAGTTTTAGGAGCCTATAAAATCGATAGCACCGCACCTGTATGTGTACTGCAAGAAGTTATTGTTGAAGGGATAGATAACCAGTACTACCAAAGCGCAAGTAAAACTCTCTACTATCGTGCACATCCAAGTGCGAGTGGAAAACTTACACTTACTATTAATTGTAAAGATACGACAACTCCAGGGGTAGAGTGTAGTGGAGAAAGTTGTGTATCTGGGATCAGAAGAGTAGATTTCCCAACTATCCTGGGAGTAGCACAAACTCCCGATACCTATAATAGTCCAAGAGAAGAAACAACTATCACTAAAACCTATACTTGGAGTGGGAATCAAACACAAAATATAAATCTCCTTGCAAATCCAACGCATAATGTCGTAAGAGATATCGCTCAAAACATGTCCGCTCTCGTGTCAAATGGAGGAGCAACCAGAGTTATCGTACAAGATAATGATGGAAATGAACTCGGAAGATTCACAACGGATGCATTTAATATCGTACCAGATAGTTCAGCACCTACCATCCTTGGAAGTGCAATAAACACGTCTTCCCTTACTGGAAATAATGGATTTCTGTATCAAAATGGGAATGATGGTCTCGGGAATTTTATCAACCTCTATGATACTGATACCAGCAAAACAAAGTATATGTCTGCTATAAATACGAGAAATATACAGATAGCGAGATTCCAAGACGCTGATTCTGGTCTTGCTCCTATGGCAATAAAAATAGAAAAATACAATGATAAAAATGCTACAAATAGTTATAATATCGTAGGTTCTTCTCTTGCTACCAAAGTAACAGCGGTAAATCAAACAATCCAACATAATTTTCAAGATGTCTCTCAAAATGGGGACTATGCAAGTAATGGAAGTAGAAAATATAGTTGGGAAATTGTTACTACCCATCTCGATAATAGTACTTCAAGTGATATGGTATGTGATATGGTTGGGAACTGTGTCAGTATAAATACACCAGATATCTGAATCGTCGCAAATGATATCAATCTCACCAATACAACGCATAACCTCGGAGGAAACTATAGTTTAGGAAGAGTATCAAATTTATCCGATAGTTATACGACAACCATTAGCCTCAGAGATGCATATAATAACGAGATTGTTCCTGTCAGTGGAGTAAAACAAGTGGTACTCTCTACGGATTTCGAAAATACTCTTGGAAGTGATCAGATTTCTGATGCCAATCGTGGTGATGCAGCAAGTATTACTTTTAGAAGATGAGGTGGTGCCATCGTAACTCCAACCGATACCAGTAATGCAACAAGTGGAACCAACACGTTTGAACATCCAATGAATGTCAGTACTGACCTCCCAAGCGGAAGAATGGATATCGTCGTACAATCTGCGATCCCTACCTATAATGAATATACCTCTGCAAGTGGAGATAAACTCTATGGTCCTAATACTGCCTTACTTCGCCTTACAAAACTTACCTACAAGATCAATAACGCAACAAATAGTTATGCATGAGTAGGGGAAAATGTTGCTCCTGTTGATTTTGCAACGAGCAATAAACCAAACTATACCTTTGATCCGGTTATTGCGTTTGATAGCATTCAAAATATCTATCCTCTCATAGAGGGGCAAGAAAAGGAACTGACAATTAGAAACATCGTCAATGATGCTGGAAATCCAGACCTCCTAAATAATTATGATCTCGAAGGGTACTTCGGAAGTAATAATCTCTTTCTTGATTTTAAGAATATCAAACTGGAAACAAACCATATACAAAATGGGCTTAATGATTACTCTATCCTAAAAAGCAGAGGTTCATCACTCAGTGGATACGGAGAACTTGCAAAAACCAATGGAATTAATACCACCGTATTAAAGTTTACTCCTCAATCTATTGGTGCGGTCTCAAACGCAAATACCAATATCGCATTTTATAGTATCCTCAAATACAACGTAGGAGGAAAAGAAGTGAAGCTTCCAGGAATACAAACAGGGTTTAATAGCTTTTGACCAAAACAACTATCAGCATTTGGAAGTACAAGTAATTATGACAACAATAGTAGTATCGTCTTTGCAGAAATAGATGTTCGTGGTATTACCCAAACCAATAATGACTCTGGAGATGCTGTTACTACCACTGATAGTACGACGACATTCCAAGACTTTTCAACGATTACCCTCTTTGACCTAAAAACCAATATTCATCAAAACGTGGATACACTTCTGAGTGGGGTTGATACAAACGAGGGGATTGTGAGTGGAGGAAGTGTAACACTTTCAAGCATAACAACCTTCCCAACAAATAGAGGAAAACTCCTTCAAAATGGAGAAGTTCTCTACCTCAAAGACACCGATGTTACCATCGACTGTTGAGGAACAAGTGCAAACTGTAGTATCAATGGGAAACGTACACTTATCATAGAAAATGGAAATCTGACACTAAACTCAAACCTCAGTTATGCAAACTCAAACTCTATCCTTGGGATCATCCTCATCGGAAATACAGCAAACGGAGATACTTCAAAACTTCGTATCAATGAAGAAGTTACCAATGGAGTAGGAGTAGTATACTCTGAATGACCAGTAGTAAGTATTGATGCAAGTGGTAATATCTATGATGGAGCCAATACACAAAATGGAGACCTGGTGCATCAGTTATTCTGGAAATGAAGCTTTGCTACCAGAAATACAGTAGGAGGAAGTATCAAAGATAATGGAGTAGGTATCTGTCCATATGGGACTTCAGAATACGAACAAGGAAGCTGTACCCAAGAAAGAAGTCAGGCCTATGATCTCATCTACTTAAGAAGATATGCGAGAGTAGATACAAGCTATTATCCAAGTGTTATCGGAGATCCAATGGGAGATGGAAAGATACCAGTAAATATAGATATTCGTAGTATCAAAACTGCAGGATGAGATAGCTACGCAGTAACCACCGGTAGTAAAACTGCTGGAAGCCTTCCAACCCCAAATACCGCTAATCCAAATAGTCCCCTTATTCTTGAATACGATTCTAATCTACAAATAAATCCTCCTCATGGATTCAATAAACAATAACCTTCTCCCTATTATGAAATCTCGTAGTATTCTTATACTCATAATCGCTGTAATGATATTGAGCGGTTGTGGGAAATCTGAAACAACAGTATCTACTGAACTGAGTTGAAGCACCAACACGGAAAGTGAAGAAACCATCGTTATCAGTGATAGTGAATTAGAAGAAGCGCTTAAAAATACAAACTTTGATAGTATTATCGAAAAGGCAAGTATGTCTGGAAGTGAGGATACCAGCAGTTCTGGATCTACAGAGAGTATACTTCCAGAAGTAGAAGGAAGTGGTGCAATTATCATCGAACCAAAAGAATCTGAGGCAGATATAAAAATAGAAGAATCTAAAAAGATGCTTACCTTTTCTGAAAGTAGTGAATGTGAAAGCTTACAATATCTCGTTCAAGAGTGTAAAGATAGTTTTGTACTAAAACTTGCAGAAAAAACAGGACAGATTAAGTTTTGTAGTAAGATACAAGACTCACTCCAAAAACAAATATGTGAAAACAATATCTCGTTTATGAAGCAAGACTGCTACAGTATCATCGGTGATAGTGAGTTAAAAACTAGTTGTCTAGATAAACAAAAAGAAGAAAAAGAAAAACAAGTAGCAGAACAAACTGAAGAAAAGATTATGATGACAGCAAAAAACTCAAATAATTATGATGGATGTAGTACGCTAGAATCATTTACCAAAATTACTCAGTGTATCGAACCAATTGCCATCGAGGAACAAAATATTTTTATCTGCAACGAAGTATTTACAGATAATAATGAAAAACTTGATTGTATTGAATCGATAGCATATACCTATGATAGAGCGATTATTAGAAAGGCTTTTAGTAACAAAGATTTGTCGATATGTGAAAATATATATAATTACGAGGCAAAAGAACAGTGTAAGCAAATGCAGCTAAATTAGAAGATGGGAAGTATTTTTTTCCACAGATTCTAATACTTCTAAATTTCAAACATGAACCTCATATCTACGCTCGTAATTATTCTTCTTGTTCTCCCTATTCACGGTATTATCACCGATATAAGCTCTGGAAAAATAAAAAATTATTTTATCTTCCCGAGTTTATTTTTTTGCTTTCTCCTTGGAGCGTTTATCGATGGTTTTTATAGCACGCAAAGTAATTTGATCGGTATCGGTATCTGTATAGCCATCGGCTTTTTATTTTATCGACAGCATAGTTGGGGGGCTGGTGATGGCAAGTATATTATCCTACTAGGCATATGTTCAACACTCATCACGTACTTAAAATCACTTCCGTACATGATTATATCTCTATTGTTCGCAAGTATATTTGGTATATTTATCCTCTATAATCTCTATTACCTGATACAAAAACTCCCAAGTATCCGAAAAATTTCATTTCCAAAATATACCATACATTGGTTATATCTTATGATGACGACAAGTGGTATCTTTATCGTTTCAAGTGGCTTAAATCTTGTGATTTCAAATCATTATACCTTTCTCATCATATTTCTTGGAATTATTTTTCTTCAATCATACACCAGATACATCCAGACATCTTGGGTACAATGATTGATCATGGTAGTTGCCATACTTCTTCTCATCCTTACCGGCCGTGGTATCAATTTCGGAATTATCTGAGTATTTGTTGTTCTCTTTCATGTTCTCGAGCACTACCTCACTCCAATTTTTGATACGATAGATACGAAAAAAATCAACATAACAGAACTCCAACAGTGAAATATCCTCACTCCATCTGCTATTGGCTATATAAAAAAAGAAACAGGGTTAGAATACTCTCACTCTTCCTTACAAGGAGATGAAGTATATGCGATTATCTGACACTTCACGAAATCAAAAAAAGATCCCTCAATCTCTATCTACGAAGAAATAAAAATGGGAATCTTTATGTACCTCTGATATCTTATCGTGATGCTCTTTGTAATCCTGAAAAATTAACTATCTTTGCTAGGGATTCCATAATAATCAAAAAGATACTTTGCAATATCTCGAAACACAAAGGCCGAAGTAGCCCCACCAAATTCATTCAAACGAGGACGCTCTATTTTAACAATCATCACAAACTGTGGGTCTTCAGCCGGGGCATATCCAGCAAAAGAACCAATAGTACTTGCAAGTCATGTTTCATACTTTCCCTTGTATGCGATCTGACTTGTTCCAGTTTTTCCCGCAATAGTAAATCCTGGAACTCGCCCATTTTGGGCTACCCCTGACTCTACAGAGTCAACCAGCATCGAAGTAATCAAACGAGAAGTTTCTGGTCGAACAACTCTATGAGAAATCTCTGGTTTATACTGTACGGTCTTCCCATTACTATACACCACCTTATCGACAATCTTTGGTTTTACATAGACTCCCCCATTTGCCAGTACGCTATAAGCTGCTGCCATCTGAAGTGGTGTCACACTCACTCATAATCCATAGGAAGATGTATAGAGTTTCGCTTTTGACCATTTCTCATAATTTTCAATACTCGATCTCACTTCTCCATCTAAAGAAATCCCGGTTAAGTCAGAAAAACCGAAACGATTCAAGTATTCATAGGCAATAGCAGAACCATAACGCTGAGCAATACGAATCATCCCAACGTTACAACTATAGTTAAGTGCATGAGCAAAACTATGGTAACCAATACACTTTTCACTGACATTGCTAATCGTAAAGTTATCAATGGTTACTTTTCACTGATCATTATACATACTATATGGTGTAATTTCTTCTGAATCCAGTCAGATAGCTACGGTAATCGCCTTCATGATACTCCCTGGTTCATAGAGACTTGAAATGGCATCATTTTTATATACTCCTGCTCCAAAGTCATTTTTATACTTATACTTTACGAGTGCATAATCTGCATACTCTTCACGTTCTGCCTGGCGAAGAAATATCTCTTTCCCATTATAATAGTATGCTTCTCCATTTTCACTATCCTCTACAAACACCACTTTTCAAAGCAAATCTGTTTCAGGATTTGGATACTTTCCATAATTTACTTTTTCTAGCTCATATACATCCCCTGGATAATTCAGATCGTAACTTGGATAGTTTGCCATCGCAATAACCTTTCCTGTCTTTGGATTCATAATTACCACCGTTCCCTTATTTGCCTTATATTGTTCTACTCCTGCAGCCAATATTTCTTCCACTTTCTTCTGAACGGTACGATCAATCGTGAGATAGATATCTGCCCCTTCTCCGAGAGCCCCCTCTTCTTCCAGACGAATCGGATCGATAATACGCCCCATGATATCTTTTTTACTCAGAATCTCAGAATTCTTTCCTTTTAAGATAGAGTTAAAATACCCCTCAACTCCATAATGACCTTCTCCATCACTATCAACAAATCCAATAACCTGAGAGGCAATATCCTTTTCTGGATAGAGTCTATGTGGATTAGATGACAAAATAAGGTAGGGATAGATGGCATCCTCTTCTCTCAGAATTCATTTTTTTATCGCATCTTTTTCTTCTTGAATATAGGTCTGTATCTCTTCAGAGTTGGTGATAGAAAGCTTGTTTACAATCGGAATATAACGACGATCTCTCTGACGAAGCCCATATGCAAGATCTTTTTCAAGAACTCAGATGAGTGGAGCAATCTTTGCAGCTACTATTTCTGGAGCATTGATTTCTTCTGGATTTGCATAGATATGGATGTCATCTATATAGATTCATATGATTCACATCTGACTGATAGTGGCCAACGATTCTGGTGCTACTTCACTGGCTACCAGTACCCATTCAACTTTACGTTTCGTGAGACGTGCACGTATTTCCGTATCGATAAGTTGCTTCACATAGGCTTCTTCTGTCGTAAACTCTGGGATATCAATAACTTTTAGAAACTTCAACATCCCATTATAACAAATCTTTTGAGACTGAAGGTAACAAAGTTGTTTATAGACAGTATCCGTTAAGAAAATACGGAGCTTATCCTCATCTCCTTCCATAGTTGGGTCGATAGCAAGATCATAGAGATTTACAGAGGTACCGATAACTGTACCAGAACTTGTAGATGAAAAAAGCGTTCCACGACTTACAGGGAGTTTCACTTCACCAACCTGCTGGTTATACGCAAGTTTTTCATAAAAATCATGATTTACCACCGTATAGGAAAATACCTTAACAATGATAAAAAAACAAAACAGTAAAAAAAATCAAAACACATAATAGTGTCTTGGATATCGATCAAACCAAGAAATCATCATATCAAGGTATCCTTTCTGCTTCATATTTTAGGGGTTAACTCGTTCGATACATGGCTGAAAAGCTTTAGGAATTATATGCTCATCATAGTTTTTAAAAAGACTTTTTTGTAAGTTCTGGAGAGATACCCACTTTAGTTTTTTTGCAATTCCACGTTCAAGATGATACAAAACAATAGGCAGTTCTTGTTTTTGAGCAACATACACGTCAATCGATGTACGCATAGCATACAAAACCTCTATTTCTTCACCCACACACTCAAATGGTTTTATCTCTCCAAGACCAACAAGATCTTTAAATCCCGTCTCCAGTAAGATGTCGGTATATAAATTATGTCAAAATATCTCTGTCGTTTTTGTCTCTCCAAGAAAACTATGAAGGAGCGCATATACAAACAAGCACTTTGGACACTTTCCACACCAATTTCCAGAGTGATCTTTTTTATGGGTTATCTTAAAATTAGCATTACAGCTGGAGAAATATGGGAAGTACTTTTCACAAGTTTCAGAAAATATCTTTGCAATCTTGAGTTCATACATCGGACGAAGGAGTGAAAAGTACTGAATCCTTGCTCAAATTGTTTCCTCCAAATATGCCTTAAAATCTTGTTCATACTCAAAGCTTTTGGAATACTGATGATTTACCTCCAGTCCTTCATATAGGGTATTTCAAAAATTGGCAGAACGTTCGTTGGACATCACAATCGTATCATAGTCATACAAATATGCGGTCAATACAAGAACAAAGGAAATCATCCCCGTAATTGGCACATGTCCATTCAGATACCCTGCTGCATTCATCCTCGGAAGTTCAGGAGAAATCTGGCGGCGGATACAGAGATTTTTTACTCCTGTATACTTTGCTACTTCTGACTTAATAGCATCCATTTTTCCAAATACTACCGTATCAAAATCTATATAATGTTCACGCGACAGCTCTATCGTCACTAAGGAATCTTTCCCTCACCCAAGCGGTACAAGACTACGATGAGAAACAGGAAAATCTGGAGCTATTTTTTGCTCTTCACTGACAGAAGAGAACTCTCCGATAACATCTGGAGACAGATCATGCGTATACAAAAACTCCCCAAGTCCAAGAGTATAAAACTTTTTCCAAAAGTGGCACTGATCTGAGGTAAGTTTCCCCGTTTTAACGATCAGTTCTGAAACTGGTTGAAGCTTATAGTAGCTCACCCCAAGAGCCAGTGATATCTGAAACATCATCGCATCTATGACCTCCATATCGAGATCCATCCTCACACTAAAGTGTTCATCTCTAAACTGTACTACTTCTTCAAAGAACTGGTTCTCATCAAACGAATAGCAAAATGTAGCTTGGAGACTCTGAGTATCAAAATGATATGATTCGAAAAAAAAACGTGAAAATGTTTTCATGTCTTGAAACAGAAAATAAATGATTATGCATAACTATAGTGAGGATAGAGTTTATAGCAAGCAGAAGATACAAAAAGAACCGCATATATACACAGTTCTAAAATTATGCTTCTTTTCGTACTGGATAGTATACATATCCCGTAAAACCTGTCACTCGTTTAAATTCCGCTGAATCTTTTTGAAGCTTCTTATCTGCCTCGTCCAACCATTGATTTTTTACATTATTCCTTGGATCAGCTCCATACTTATCAAGAGAGCTGCCTCCTGGTTCACGACGCATACCATCATAGTAGTAATTCCCATCGCTTCACTTTATCTCCACATGACCATTTGCCTTCCTCTCTTCAGTTCCATAGGCTGCATTTTGTCCATATACCAAGATACCCCCTGGTTTTGCTTCACTTGGATGTGAAATAGCAACTTTCTTAAATTGATTCGGGCGTTCATTTAACCACTGCTCATAAAGGTAAGCATTTCTTCCACTTTGAGGAAGACCCTTGATACCAAACCCCGTCAACAAGTCTCATACTCCAGCACCACATTCGCCTTTAGCTTTTTTTCTCCCTACTTGTCCTATAACAAATTTTCATAACTGATCTGACAATGAAAATTCTGGAAGACTTTCTCTTTTACGTGGTAATTGCTGTGCTTTCTTCTCTGCTTGCTCCTTTGTGAGTACTTGTACTGTATCACCAGTCGTAAGAGATAAACGCGTATTATTTCTTGAATAGAAGCTTCCAGTACCATCATTTATATATACTATTCCTCTCTTTTCGAGGTATGTCTCATTTCAAAATAGATCTCCCGCAGTAAGAAGCGCGTTAAACGTAGCATGTTGAAAATTAATTATGTGCCCTGTATCTCAAGATTTCGAGGTGAAAATATATTGCATTTGAGAGTACAGTTTAGATATTTGTACTTCATTTTGGAGTATACTAATAAAATATTTTCTATCTTCTGGTAACTTCTGCGTAATATTACGAATCATCGCCAGAAGAGCTTTTGTATCTCCATTTTCTACTGATGTACGTATTTTAAAGGCAATGCTATCCTGTATTGATATAATCTGCACCTCCCCTTCATCTCACCTCATAATTTTTAGGTTTCCCGTATCACTATCATACACGATAAAATCTCCAGTTTGTAGACCGATACTTTCAATCACTTCAGGATATGGGCCAATCAGCTTTTCTAATTTTTTCAGAGTATTTGAGACATTTCCTACTTCCATACCACGGGCTATATCTGTCATACTAAATCCAGCTGCTTCAAAACGGGAATCCATATAATTCATAAACGTATTTGGACCAAAGATACCATCTACTCATGCCCCTACTGCTTTTTGTAAGTTTATCACTTCCGCTGTAGATAGTGCTACAACCTCTTTCAGAGCCTCTTTATATTTTGGGTGTGTTTTTACTGCAGCAATAATCTCTTGTTCTGTATCAATTTCACCTCATAATTCCGCTATTTTACCTCTTGTCTCTTCATGGACGCCCCTACAAACTAGATCATAGTTATACTGAAGTTGAAGTATCTTTTCTTTCTCATCCTCCGTTAAACGACCATCTTTTAACATAGCTGCTACCATATCCAAGAAGGTATCAGTTTGTTCAAATGCGATATTACATTGTTCTACTCACATGAGTTACACACTCTTAAGAAATATATCTTCTCTATTGTAACATATTTTGCACATACTCGCAACTCATTGCACATAAAAGCTTGCGTTTCTATTTTTTATTTATATAATCCGCTACGAAAAAGTATTACTGGCGTATTTTCCGGTTACATTTTCTTATTATTTTTTAAAAATACGTAATTATGGCAGTTTCTAAAGACGATAAAAAGAAACTCGTAGGTGATTTTGGAAAATCAAAATCAGATACAGGTTCTGCAGAAGTACAAATCGCAATTTTGACTTCAAGAATTGAAAACCTTAAGGGGCACCTTGAAGGACACAAAAAAGATAATCACTCAAGAAGAGGGATTATGCTTATGGTAGCAAAGAGAAGAAAGATGCTCAACTACTTAAAAAAGAAAGATCCTCAAAAATATGAAGAGGTAATCAAAAAACTAGAAATCAGAAAATAAAATAAAGCGGTGAATTCACCGCTTTATTTTATCGCTTCCTTTTCAACTTCATATGCAAGCAGATGTTCTCAGATATTCATCTTCACACGTTCGATAAATCTATCCACAATCAGATAATCATATTCTGGAATCTGCAAACTTAAAAAGATTCTTGTCTTCTCAAAATCAATCTTTTCCGTACTAATTGCCTCGATATTTATCTCCATAGAGTAAAGAATATCACTCAAGGTACGGAGTATCCCCACAGTATTCATCACATCAAAACGGAGCTGTACAAAAGAAACCGTATCAGCATCTCCTTTCAAGTATGCAGAAAGCAGACGATCTTTATTGGCATGTTGTAATTCTTTACAATTACGCTTATGAATCGTAATTACTCCCTTAGAATTAATATGAGCCACCATTTTCTCTGGTAACTTACGCCTACTACAATAACACAATTTATACGGCAACTTTTCTTCTCCACCAATAATCAAGTCTTTTTTTACTGGAGATATGGTCTTTGTAGCTGATGATGTATGAGTAGAAGAAAGTGCTTCAATAGAAAGCTGATTTGCATTTCCCTTGGTTTTTAAGATTTTTTTCAAGATAATTCCTGGAGGAATACTAAAATCCCCTATCTGCTCCATAATTCTCCAACGCTCTTCAATATTGTTTTCCCTACCATCAAATACTTTAAAAATAGAAAGGTCTTTATCGAGAGGAGAAAGTCCTGATTTTTCGAGATACTTGTTCATGATATCCTTTCCTCTTTCGCGATGCAGCTCTTTGTCTTCTTTTTTCAACCATGCTTTTATCCTATTTTTGGCTTTTGTCGTCTTTACAAATGACATCCAGAAAGGATTCGGATTTTTATTTTTATCAATAATAATCTCAACAACATCTCCGTTATGAAGTTCTTTATCGAGTGGGTACACCTGACCATTTACCTTTGCCATGACAATATGATTCCCCAAGTCCGTATGAACATAATACCCAAAATCTATCGCCGTCGAACCTGCCGGAAGATTGATAGAGTCCCCCGCGGGGGTAAATGCAAAGATCCTATGTCTAAACACATCTATTTTTAGTGAAGAAAGGAAGTCAGAGTTTCCGCTCGATTCACTGAGTTCCTTTAATTCTTTTACCCAATTGATATCTTTTGCGATTTTACTTCCACGTTCTTTATACTCGAAGTGTGCGGCTACTCAGATATCAGCATACTCTTTCATCTCATGAGTTTTTATCTGTATCTCTGTTGGTTGGTCTCTATGCCCCTTGAGGAGACCAATAATCGTCGTATGGAGACTTTTATATCCATTTGGCTTTGGCAGGGCAATATAGTCCTTAAATCTTTGAGGAAGTGGTGACCATTTATTATGGATAAGCCCCAGTACGCGATAACAATCAGAGATATCATTTACCATGATACGAATACCAAATAAGTCATGAAGGCTCTTGGCGCTATCCAGATTCTTTTTCAGCATCTTTTTATGGATAGAGTAGATCGACTTTATACGGTAATCGATTTCATAATTATTTACATTCCCCAGGAGCAATGTATTGATTTCCTTCTCGGCATTTTCGATAAATGCAATACTACTGGCCGAAAGTTCCTTTAATTCTTTTTTAATAGAACGATAGGCGTCATAATGTAAGATTTTGAAACACTCTTCTTCGAGATCATTTTTTATCGCAAAAAGTCAAAGTCTATCAGCAATCGGAGCATAGATAGTCAGTGTCTCAAGTGCAATCTTTTCTCGTTTTTCCTTTTTTGGATGATGCTTAAGTGTGCGCATATTGTGAAGCCTGTCAGACAATTTGATAAACACGACTCTCAGATCTTGTGCCATCGCAACAAACATCTTTCTCAAACTCCCGATAGAACGATCCTCTCAACGATAACGAACCTTTGAAAGTTTCTCCATACCATTACACAAAAACGCGACTTCTTCTCAAAATACTTCCAAGATATCCTCTCAAGTCTTTGGTGTATCCTCAATAACATCATGAAGTAAACATGACTGAATCGTATAAATATCTGGCTTTAAGGTAAGCAATATAAGAGAGGCTTCAACGGGGTGAACGATATATGGATCCCCAGATAGACGGAACTGTCATTCATGTGCGTCTCGTGCATACTCATAGGCACGAAATATCTCATTTTTAATATAGGCACTATCATAGTCATGGATATATGTTGCCAGATGCTGCACCATGATATCAATCTTTGATTCTAATTTCGAGTAATCGTACATAAGAGAGAAAATATGCCTAAAAATTAATCAGTATCATACCAATATCACACTCCTTGTAAAGACAGTTTTTTTAAAAACAATTCTTTACTTTTATTGTGAAAGCCGTAAGATAATGAAGTATTTTATTTTTCATCACATATATACTTATGAAAGCTCTTGTACAACGTGGTTTTACATTGGTAGAACTCCTTGTCGTTATTACGATTCTTGCGATCATATCAGTAGTTGCCTACCAAAACTTTGGTGGAGCTGTAGATAAAGCCGTATCAGGAAGAAAAATTAATGATATCGGAACCATAGAAACAGCACTCCAACAGTTTAAAGTAGACAATAACTACTACCCTGCAGTAGACGCCTATGATGCAAGTACAAACCTGTGGGGATATGATACTGGAACAACTGCAACACCATCAAACAAAATCCAAGTTACCTATAATGGAGAAGAAATCGATAGCATCGTAGTAGCAAACTCTATTTGAGGAGGAAGAGTCTATGGTACAGGAACCTGGGCACAAGGTGCAGGAGATGAAAAACAAATTGGTTCCAAAGGAACTATCTCAAGAGATACTCTTGGTAAAAAATACCTCAGTAAAGACCTCTATGACCCAGAAATTGGTGACCTCAAAGTAAATAGCACCAGTAATACGATGATAGATTTTGGTCTTGGAAGATATGTATACTCTGTGTATAAAAAATCAAAAGGGACAGATTGGGGAAGCTCAAATTTGACGGGATTAAACTACAATCTTGCATTTACCGTAAAAGAATCAGGAAGCGACAAATATATCACTAAGATCGTAGGAGATTATGATGAAGAATCTTGTTATGATGACAAGGCAACATGTCCAAGTACCCTTATCGGACTCAGCGATGGAGATGAAGAAAATAATCAAAGTAATGTTGATAATTATGGAGTACCTTACGCCGTAACTGACTTTGCAGAGTAAAGAAAAAATTTACAAAAAAGCCTCTTTCTTAAGAAAGAGGCTTTTTTAGTATCGTGATATAGTTTTTTTCTGTGTCAAATAATCGATTTTCAAGAACTGTAAATCCTGTCATCTTTGCAAGTTTTTCGAGTTCATCTAAGGAAAAACAATGATAAAAACGATCATACCCAGAAAATGGTACCATATAATCCAGAGATCAAAATTCATTCTCACTTTTTTGTACCCTACACGACCTATATTTCTCAATATGAACGTCACTATCAAGGGCCCAGTTTGTCATATATATCTGTCATCCTGGTTGTAAAAGCTCATATGCAGCTCCTAAAGCCCCCCTTCTTTCTTCAAATGTTTGCAGATGATGAAATGAAGCAATAAAAAAGATAGCATCAAACTGAGAAGATACGTTCGCTATATTGAGCATATTCATCTCTTGAAATTGATATCATGGATGGAGTCTTCTTGCTTCTTCGAGTAATCCTTCAGAAAGATCAATTCAGAGATAATTTTTATTGCCCTCTCACTTGAAAAGAGAGGCTAGGGGTGAGATGAGAAGAGCTTCAAGCAACCTCCCATTTCCACATCCGACATCTAAAATCTGTATATTCTCTGATCACTTATGCTGAGAGAGAAGAACTAAGTCTAAAAAATACTCGATTTCCTCCCATTTCATATTTTGTCGACTCTTGGAAAAAGTTTTCGCAAAACCATTATAATCTACCATACTTGAGAATGTAAAATAACAAATTACAAAAAAATCACGTTTCTACAATTCCGAAAGCATCTATCCCTACATCTCCTCTGGCATCTCTATCCCAAGTATTTCAAATACATCAAACAATACTCGAGTAAATGCCTGTACTAAATGGAGACGTAACTCTTTTACAGCGCCTTGCTCTTCAGAAATCACAGGTACGGTAGTATAAAAGCTATTAAAACTTTTCGTCAAACTATAGGCATACGCACAAAGTATATGTGGCATATGTTTTTCTTTGGTTTCGAGAAGTACATCATGAAAACGAAGGACTTCTTTTGCGAGATCTACTTCTTCATCAAGGGAAAAAGATACTCCCTCCAAGATCCCCCTACTTCAAGCATACTGTGCTTTTTGTAGTATCTTTCTCGCACGGACATACGCATACTGGATATATGGTCCACTATTTCCCTCAAACGTCATAAATTCATCCCAATCAAACACCACATCTGTTTCTCTGGATTTTTTGAGGTATCCATACTTAATCGCCCCGATTCCAATAATACGAGAAAGTTCCGCAAGTTGTTCTGGAGAGAAATCACTACGTTTTTCTAAAATAATCTCTTTTGCTCTTGATTCTGCCTCATCAAGAAGCACATCCAGTTTTATAATCCTTCACTTTCTCGTACTCATCGCTCCTTCTTTTAGACTAATAAATCCGTTAGAAGCATGAATAAGTTCTATCTTACCTCTCTGTCATTCGTTACTTGTTGAAAGGTTTACATTTTTATCGATTCCTACCTCCGTAGGAATGACATTACTTTTGATTCCATTACTCACTCCTCACTGTTCACTATTCTCTGAGTCCAGCCATCATGCCTTATCTGCAATCCAAAAACACTGACGAAGATGGAGTTTCTGCCTCACATCCACATAATACACAATCATCCCTAGATCCCAGTTGGTCACACGATACTTAATAGCCGCTAAATCAGAGGCAAGATACCCATGACTTCCATCTCTCTTTTGTAGAATACAAGAAGGAATCTTTGTATCCTCAGGGAAAATAACTCCAACAGAACCATCATCATTTTGCGTCGCAATTCCCTTTTGGATCAATTCTTTAACAATTGATTTCATATCAAACTCTAAATCTGGATACTCTTCGATTTTTGGAAGTCCAAGTCATTCATAAAAACTCTCTCCGATATTGAAATCACTACGGATATGCAAACGATCAAGTTGCGTTTGCATAACATCGATAGACGACTTTGTAAATTTCTTCCATAAATCTACAAACTCTCTCTCCCCACCCGAAAGTTTTTTAAAATTTTCTCTAAAGGCATCTTCTAAACTGGTATCTTTTTCTGCTTCTTCCGTAACTTTCACATACAGTTCAAAGAGATGATTTACTGCATCTTTTTCTAATTTTGATTCATCTCACCATAACAAAAATGCTGTTATTAGCTTTCAAAAGATTATTCCCCAATCACCGATATGACTATCAGAAACAACATGATATCACAGATACTTGTACAGATTAATCATGGCCTGCCCCTGATTTGGGGTACACATATGACCTATATGCAAAGGTTTTCCTACATTTGTTCCGATATAATCAACAAAGATCGTCTCATGCTTCGGTTCCTGTCTTCCTAAAGAAGATACAGACGTTAAAAATTGCTCGGTAAAAAGACCTTTTTGTACACGTATGTTGAGATATGGTCCTGCAATCGTCACGTCTGATATCACGTGATCTTTTTTTCTTAGTGCAGATGCAAGCTCTTCAGCAATCTCCAAGGGAGATCTTTTCAAAATCTTTGCAAGCTCAAAACACCCAAAAGCATAGTCTCAAAGATCCTTTTTAGGTGGCACCTGAAGAGCTACAACTTCAAGAGTTATATCATATAGTTCCTTTACAATTTCTTGTATGACCGACTGTAATTGAGTCTCCATAAAACAAATATATCAAATAAATTATCTTATTCATTGTATAAAAAAGAGAAAAAATACAAAGCCGAGATATGTCTTTTATATAAAACATAAAAAAGTTAATAAATATTATATCTAAATAAAACAATTATATAAAATATTGATTTCTGCAAAAAAGTATTACTATCTATATAAATAGACATTATTATACTATCAAGATATAACGAAATATGAAGAAATTAATAAAAAGAAACATTGAGTCAGTTCTATCATCATCACCAGTAGATGAAACCGATATTTCCGTGAAAAATATCATAACTCAACTGAATCAGCATAGATTCATCATCGTATCAGGATCCACCGTCCTCAATTCTGCATCCTATATCCATACAACGATAATAAAATCAAATATCAAAGAAAATTGTTTTTATTTCGATGCATCTCTCGATTATAATCATAAGGTTCAGAATCATAAAATCCTCTTTCAGTTAATTGATGACTTTTTTTCACACAATACCAGTAAAACAAAACTTATTGTCCTAAAATGAGTAGAAAAACTCGATGGAATCAAGAAGTTGATATCAAAAATATACAGTTCAAAAAAATACTATCTCATCATCATCTCAAATAGTATCAAGATACCAAATATACCAGAAGTAGAACTACTGTATCATGAAGATACCCTATACGATGAAGATAAACTTTTCTATGGAAATTACCAGATCATCAATGAAATAGAAAGTATAGATTCAAAAAAACAAATACTTCACTATATGTACTATGAAACTATAACAAATGCGATACTAAATAACTTTAGTATAAAAAACCTTGAAAGTTACTTGCAGGTTATGGTTCGTCTCTCAAAACTCCAAGAACCTGTTTCTCTCAGAAAACTCCATGCGAAGCTCTTAGAAAGAGGAGTAGATATCTCTCTCATAACGATGATCGATTATGTGGAATACTCCCTTCAAGCAAAACTCATTCATAGAGTCTATCCCTATGATATCAAACTACAGAAACACATCAAAGCAAAGGCAAAGTATTACTTTTACGACACTGGCATCAGAAATACTATAAATTGTTTTAGTACAAATATACAAATACTAAAGGAAAACTATATTCTCTCACATCTTCATAGTCTAGGATACAGTATATCAAGTGGGATAAATGGGAGATTTTCTTGGACGCTTGTTATTCATAAAGACTCTATAAAAAATCCTGAAAATATACTTTTTCATATCCATGTATCAAAACAAAATACAAAGAAAGAGATAAAAAAAGAAATAAACAAGCTCAATAAAATCTGAGACAACAAAAAGAAATATCTCATTGTCTGAGATATTTCTGAGTTAGGATTGAAGAAATTAGAGTACGAGGATGTAGTGATTTTAGAGTTAAAGGGTTTTACTGAGACTATACGTTCTTAAAGTCATCTTTAGTCATTCCTATATTTTTTATAATCTTAGATTCTACTCAAGGTGAAATCTCTTTAGGTCCATGTTTTGGTACTGGAAAAGCAATCTTTCCATTTGAAAAAATTACATGACTTCATTTTTGACGAACAATAATATATCACAACTTTTGTAATCGCTTTTCAATTTCTCTATAGCTATACGGCATACTCTTTTTGACTTTGAGAAAGCATAAAGTCACGAATCTCTTTTTCCCTATTCACCTGTTCAGTATGAAAATCAAGCATCATTTCTATAACAGATATTAATTCTTTTCTTGCTTCCATCTCGGTTTTCCCGTAAGCATAGAGATTATCTACTCCTACTACTTCAGCCATATACCCATCCCCATCTCTCTTAATAACAATCTTATATTGCATACCTTTAGGATTATCAACTAAACTTCTACTAGTATACACGCACGTTAAAAATTGCAAGTTCAAGAATATCATCCAGAAAAGCTCCTTCCTTTCGTAGGAAAGGAAGGTTGGGATGGATTATCCGAAAAAGCTAATTATCTATTCATAATAATTGTAAAAATTCTTCATGGGATATGGATGATTGTCTCAATATAGTTCTCAGAAGTCATCTTCAAATATCTCTCCCCTTATGAACAGGAACTGTTATGGTTTTATCTTCAAATATAAATTGATGGTGACTTCAAGAAGTTCTCGCTAACCTGTATCACTTTTTCTTCAAGATTTTGATTAAGTTCTTTGCTGATATTATTGGTAATCTTACCATCCTTATTATATGTTAGATTTATAAATCTTGATGCTTTATATGGTCTTTCTCATTGTTTTATCATCTGAAAATACATATTTGAGATATCTTGTAAATTTTCTTGAAGTTCTTCTAAATTATATCATTGGGTGAAAAAACCATCAAATAAAGGGGATTCGGCAACCCAAACTCAATCCTCATCCTGTTCCAATAAAATTGGTAACTTTAAAAAATCATTTACCTGCATACTTCCCACAATTAAGAGCTAAACTCCCACCATTATACCCCTATAAAAAAAAATTGCAAGTTCAAGAATATTATCTAAAAAACTCCTTCATTTCGGAAAGGAAGGTTGGGATGGATTATTTAACTCTTATTACCAATTAAAAAGCCCAGGCTCAAGCACCTAGTAACTTGAGCCCGGGCTTGAAAGGAAGGTTGGGATGGATTATGAAAAAGAAACATCCCCCGAGTTTCGGGGGATGTTTCTGTGTTAGGATTGAAGAGGAAATCGAAATTATGGAGATGAGCAAAATTAATCCCAGGTTGGTTTCCCCTTAAAAATCGAAACAATGAAAATCTGTTTTCATCATTCATCAACACGATACACAATCCTGAATTTATACTTTGAATCAATAATTTCGAGTAGATTACTGTCTGTTTGCTTTCCTAAGTATGGAAAATATGATAGATGAGAAATTGTGTGAAAGATCTTTTGAAGAACAATCACTGAGTAATATCAGATATATCATTTATTCAATGATATATCTTCCTTAGAATATGGTGTAAATACTATTTTATACATATACCTCCTTTTTGATCTCCACAGAACTCCTGAATCACATCTTCAAATGGGATAGTATTACCATCCTCTATATCCTGCAAAGATTTCTTAATTCTTTCTATCTCCTCATAAGTATAGCCTTTGTCCCTAAAGGTTTTGACTGCTTGATCTGATAACATATTACGAAAATTAAAAGCTATTTTCCCTTATTATATCTCAACCCTAAAAATTGCAAGTTCAAGAATATTATCTAAAAAGCTCCTTCCTTTCCTATGAAAGGAAGGTTGGGATGGATTATTTATAAATCTCATTACCCATATAATTCACTATGTGTTCAGATATCTACAAACTCTACAAATTCATAATCCCCCTCTCATACCTCACGAAAAAGTGCTCGTATATCTCCCGTCACATTAATACTTCTATATCCTATATACTTTCCCTTGAGATTATGATTATGTAAACACGCTTGAAGAGGGTTTGATATAAAAAGAACTAAAGTCTCCTGAAACTTCTTTCTCACAAACATATCTTTTTTACGATATGATTTCAAAAAGCGTTTATGATACTGTATCTTCATAATCAAGTAGTTTCAAGAAAGTAATGGCATCTTCTCACTCAAATGGACCATAACTATCCGTCTCAGCATTATAATACAACTGCTTTATTTTTTGAAGATCTTTCGTTAACGTCGCTTTATGTATAGTCACAGACTCTTGATCTAGTACTACCATATATAAAAATTACCAAATAATTACTCACTAGTATACACGCAGGTTAAAAATTGCAAGTTCAAGAATATCATCCAGAAAAGCTCCTTCCTTTCGTAGGAAAGGGAGGTTGGGATAGATTATGAAAAAGAAATATCCCCCGAGTACTCGGGGGATATTTCTAAAATTACTTTGAACACATTGAAGTTTGAGAATGTACTTATAAAAGTAATCTAACTAAGATCTATAGTAATCATCTTTATCTAAAACATCATTACCATCTGAGTCCTTTAAATTTCAAGCTGCTATCAATACTTCCATTTCAGTCTCTACTCACCTTAAATTATCTTCTGACATATTATTTTGTTTCATCCATTTCTTTAGTTCATCAGATGTAATAGTACCAACTCATGATTGCGAAACAAGATGCTCAGCAAGCCTTTTTATAGATTCTCGATCAAGATTTCTATCTGCATCAACCCTAAGAACAGTATTATTATCAACCTGTATAGTAGTTCATACCCTATCTCATGCAGAATTGTTAATATCTTGCGTTCACACAACCTGAGCTAAAGGGCTGACAGAACCTCACGTAGTAGATCCAGTACTTGAAGTACTTCAAGAAGATCAACCAAGATATGTATCTACTTCATCATTCGCCCTTGGGCCTCATGCACCCGCAAATAAAGAAAAACTATCATTTTTAGCATCGGTATCAAGCTTTCTTAGCACCTCTTGTACAACAGCAGAGTTTCCAGATGCCCCCCTGAGTCTTGTCATTAAGTTATTAAATTCTGTTTCTGATGTTCTAAATCAATAATTACTATCGGTTCTAATCGCCTCAAAAGCATCTGCAAGAGAATTCAAAGCTTGAGTATTTCCAGCTAATTCCCTAGATTTACCAATTTTAAATACATCATCAATTCATGCTCTAATAGATCTAGCATCATTATTTCTATCTACACGAGACTGTAGTGCAGTAGAGGCATTTTGATATTTAGATGAAGTTTCATCATATAAATCTCAAAAATTATTCTGAGCAAATTGTGTTCATTTCTGCCTAGCCATATTTTCAATTTGTCACGACACAGATGATCAAGCACTCCTCAATCACTCTCCACTCAATCCCCCCGGAAATACTGGTGCATACATCGGAGATTTTGCAACCAGTCCACCAACCTGACCTCAAAAATCAGAAATTGGTTTAGTGATCATCTCTGTAATTTTGCTCTGTTTCATTGCTGCCATGATAGCAATCCATAAAACAACGACTCAAAAAAGCTGCAGTACTAATGCTCAAACAATACCCAAGGCGCTATCACCTAAACCTCAAAGATTTAGTCCTCCTTCTGTTGATCAGGAAGTTGCTCATTTTACATGTAATTGAAATCCTAAAATTTTAATTGTACTCACACCTCAAACATTACTTGTTTCCACACTCCCAATCTTTTTTGTAGTACCGTCAGTTTTAGCCAATCCATTTTGTATACCATAGATAAATAATAATCCAAACGAAAGAGCAAACATGACATACACAGGAACCATCGCAAGCGCAAAGAATTCTTTTAAGTTAAACTGAGAAAACATCCCTTCTCCCCCTTCTTTTTTATCCAAAAAGTACATAAGTCCAAAAACTGGCGAGAGCATAGCATAGAGCCAAAGATAGATCCCCCTCACCGCAAGAACAATCCCGAGAGTAATCATTAAAATAGCATAGATGAGAACAAACAAGAAATCAAAAACAAGTTTTACAATGAGTCCGCCCATCGTATTTACCCCTTGTATAATTTGATCTGCTTTCAAATTTCAAATCTCAGGAAGATTCATAATTCCATAGGTATAGGTATACACCAGAGAAAAAATCCCAGAAGTAAGCCCCTCTCCTCAATTTATAATTGTTCCAAGGTTGGTCATATTATCACCTGTCTTTGGACAATAAAAGAAAGAATTAGGATCATTAATACCCGTTACTGAAGGTGATGCTGCTGCAGCTGGAGATCAGCTAGCTGGCGCTTCTGGTTTTTTAGAATTTAGATTTATTGTACATTCTTTATATACATCGATTTTTGAAATACCTGCATTATAATCAGGAAAAGTATCTGATGGAAGAGTAAGTGCAGAAGCTGTAAGTATCGCAGAAAGAGAAAGTACAAACTGTACAAAAAACCATGAAAATGGAACAATTAATACCCCAACAATAAATTTCGGAAGCGCCGTTTTTAATTGGTAAGTATCTCCCTCTTTCCCAATAATATTCATAAATGCAATCCAGATAAGTAAGAATGCAAAGATAAAGTAGATAATATTTGAAACCATAATCCATATCTCTTTGAAAAATTTATCGAGACCAAAGATTGTTCCATTAATCCATCCTGGTTCAAGAAATAAAGAAACAAGATAGGTAAGTAAACTTAAAATAAGAGCAACTCAACTAAGAAGATACTCAAATACTGATGCGACACTTCTCATTGCTTCTTGTTCTTTTGTCAATGTTTCAGTTGCAAGAGCAAAATCAGGATCTAAAAATGTAAATAAGACTAAAGCTCAGAGGATATATACCGCAAGTTTACGAAGATGGTATGAGTGTAAAATACGTGAAAAGATGTTCATAAGTATCGAGATAACAATTATATAGGATTATGGTATCACATATCTCCACCTGGAGCAAAAAATTACACCTTGCAATAAAAAAAAAGATACCTGTAATACAAGTATCTAGCAAATCCATGAAATAATATTAGCAATATCTAGGAAATAGATCCCCGGATCAAGTCCGAGGATGACGTAGTTTTATTACCCTAACTTTTTCTTCAGTAATTCATTAAAAATCTTTGGATTCCCCTGACCTTTCGACGCTTTCATACATTGCCCGACAAAAAATCAAAAGATATTTTGATTTCCAGATTTATAGTCAGCTACCTGCGGAGCACAACTTGCAATCACCTCATCTACGATTGATTCTAATGCACTCATATCATTTTTCTGACGAAGATTATTTTCATCTATAATCAAATCAGCACTCCCCCCGTTGCGAACGAGCTCTTCTACTACCTGTTTTGAGTTTGTACTTGATAGTTCATCAGCATTTACGAGTTCAATCACGCGAGCTAGCTCTTTTACTTCAAACTTTACATCTTTGATAGATGAAACTTCTTCTACTTCATTAATCAGTGCCAATAAAATCGTCGTGATATAGGAGCAAGATTTCTTTGGATCATTTGTAAGTGAAACGAGTGCTTCAAAATAATCAGATAAATCCTTATCTGCCGTAAGTATTCTTGCATCATCATCCTTTAAATCATACTCATTGAGATATTTGAGGCGCTTATCTATTGGAAGCTCTACCAAACTTTGCCTACATCCCTCAATAAAATCCTCAGGGAGATCAAGAGGGAGCAAGTCTGGTTCTGGGAAATACCTATAATCCATAGCATCTTCCTTACTTCTTTGTGTCACACTCATACCCCTATCATCATCCCACCCTCTTGTTTCTTGTTCGATGTGTTTTCCAGAGAGAAGCAGGCGTTCTTGACGATGAGACTCTCCATCAATAGCCCTTCCGATTGCAGAAAAAGAGTTCAGGTTTTTTAGTTCTACTCTTGTGCCAAGTTCTCCGGATCACTCTGGTGCGAGAGAGATATTTACATCGCATCTCAGTTGTCATTTTTCCATATCAGCATCCGACACACCTCAAGCACGAAACATCTTTTGGAGTTCACGTAAAAACTCCATCACTTCTTCTTTATCATGAAACACCGGTTCTGTGACTATCTCCATGAGAGGAGAACCAGCACGATTATAATCACAAAGGGTTTTCCCTCCTGCATGTGTAAGTTTTCCGGCATCATTTTCAAGATGCATATGATGAATCTCATATTCTCTTAATTCTCCATTCACCATAACTCTCACCTTTCCTTTTCCTACAATCGTCTCATACATCTGGGTTGTCTGGAAGCTCGTCGGTAAATCGGGATAAAAATAACTCTTTCTATCAAAACGTGAATGCGTATTTACCTCACAATCCATAAGCATCCCTCCGATAACCCCAAGACGAATAACCTCAGCATTGAGAGCTGGGAGGGCTCCTGGAAACCCCATACACACCGGACATACATGCATATTTGGCTCGCTCGCTAACTCAACAGCATTTTTACATCCACAAAACATCTTTGTTTCCGATTTAATTCTCACATGTATCTCTAACCCAATAGTTTTTTCATACTTCATATACTATTATCTATACTAAATAAAATAACTACTTTACAAGAAATAAAACTTTCCCCTGTCATTCTGAACTTGATTCAGAATCATTACTGTAAAATTCTATCTTCCGATACTATAAAATTACATTCCCAAATATATATTTTTATCAATTCCACTCTGTCTAAAAATACTTAATACCGTTTTTATATTCAAAGTTTTCTTTCAATGATTTGGAATAGTTACTTTCATAGTCCCTTTCTTTAATTGTACATGACTTCATTTCTGATGGTGAATTTGAAATCCTTGTTTCAGTAAAAACTGTAATATTTCCTGACTACTGATATTATGAATATTTGGCATTATACAAGAACTGAAGTATTAATAGACGTTGCGAGAGATTGTAATATCTCATATTCATCATCACCAGGAAGCAATCCTTCAATATGGCAATTCAAGGCCTCTCTTCCATTTTGCATTGCTTCCTCCAGAGTAGCCCCCTCAGTAACAATGTTAAAAATATTAGAAACGACCGTATAACTCCCATCAGAATTTCTCAAGAGCGTAATCGGTAGATTATACATACCACATTGATAAAAAAATAATTCTTCCCTACTATATAATTTTTCGTCTCTTTTACAAGGGAAAATCTCTGTCTTTTTTCTTGATTTATAGAGATATTGGAATACAATCTGGTCGTAATTTTACGGGACCTATCAAAAAAGCCTTATAAAAAGATAGCCTCGCAAAATACAACCTGAAAGAATGTTCTTTTGGGTTATTACCAAAATTATTTACGAAACCTATATATTATGGAGTTACAAGTTAAAATACACGTAGGAAAAGACGTAGAAGCATCAAAAGAAGTAGTAGAAAGACTCGTAGAAGAAAATCTACGTACAAAACTTGATCACTACCTCAATAAATTTAAAAAATCTGATGCTGAAGGAATCATCGACCTAAAAATCGAGAAAAACAAAAAGGGGCTCTTTGACTGTACCCTACAAGGAAACCTCGATGGGAATACCTACCGTTACTCAAGAGAAGACTACAAAAATATGGATGATGTTATCAATCACCTATTTGATCACTTTAAAGAAGAGCTGAGCGATAAATAATCAAAAAGACGTACTCTACGTCTTTTTTTGTTGCCTCATTTTCTCAAGAAACTTGTCCTTCGGGAGATTTTTATAGTGCTCAAAAAACGAAGGAAAGTCTATTCATAGAGCGATAAATTTATTGGTAAGGACACGGAATTGTTCAAACTCTGCGTGGGTAAACCTGAAAAAGTCTCGGTATTTCTCAAGATCTAGAGTCGATGCTCTCTTTGGATTTTTCTCAAAAAATTGTAGCAATTTTTCTGTCACATACTCCATATCGAGCACTTCCATTGTTTTTTGCAGATCTTCTATACTCACATGTTTTGAGCCCGGTGAGATTGTATCAAAAGGAATCTTGAGGATAGCATAAGGGATTCTTTTTTTACTAGCGATAAGAGATATAGCATATGATTCCATATCTACCAGTGTTTCTTCCAAGAGGTCTGCGATAGCTGTCACTACTTTTTCAGAATTCGCGATGGAAACAAGTGGATACATTTTTGTATATATTGGTACGAGATCTTCTCTATCATTTGTAAGGTTTTTTATACGACATACCTGCAACACTCCAGAGAGAGATGCTTCTTTCTTACCACATACTCAGATATTGAGGATACAGTCAGGAAGTGTATTTTCAGACAGATATTCACTGAGAGTATACATCGTAGTATAATTTCATACGCCCGTGAGGAGAAAACGAAAACGTATATGTTTTGATCTCACACCAGAACAAAGAGCTTTTAGTACTCGCAATTCGCTTGGTAACGCTACACATATAAGTACGGTAGAAAACGACATACTCGCTATAATAATGCTAAAATAATATAATCTAAAAGAGGAATACCCTCGTCAGTAAGAGAGATATGATCTCAAGACTGCTCGATATAGCCTTCACAAATAAACTGTTCTAAAGATTGAGACTGAAGAGAGAAATCATGCATATCTACGCCTCAAGTACGAAACCCAAACATCAAACGCTCTATTTCCTGTTCTTGTTCTCAAATCTTTTCTATATCTGTATATACTCACGCATAGTACTCTGAAAATGGAACTGGATTCGAAAAACGATTTCCCAATAGAAAACTATGCGCCCCAAGACCAAATCATAGCATCTCTTTATGCTGCCAGTAGGCCTGGTTATGACGGCAGGATTTTCCATTTCTCGAGAAGTTAGAGATTTCATACCTTTCAAACCCATAGTTTTTTACCAGTTTCGAGATAGAGATATACTCCTCGCTATACTCTGACTCATGAATTCATAGATGAGACCAAGGTTGTGGATACTGTACTTTTTGAAAGGGGTTTTCTTCTGTAGGCACATCCTCCAATTCATAATAATCTTCTAACATATAGACAGATATATGCTCAATTTCAGGATATGATTCCAAAAGCAACTGTATATCTCGAGATACTTCTCCTTTACTCACATACGGTAAACCAATAATCATATCAATACTGATGGTAAAATCCGATGTACCTCATAAATTTTTCTTTGCTTCCGAAAGCACGGAAAGAGCGGAGAAGATATCCCCTTTTTGACTACGTCATATTTCTTGAAGCGACTCGGGATTCAGTGTTTGCACCCCCATACTGATACGTTTTACTCCTGCTCAGATCCATCATTTTACTGCCTCTCTCGTTACGCCTTCTGGGGTAGTTTCAAGAGTGATTTCTATCGATGGAGTAGGGCTAAATTTTTCTTTCATCAATGTAATAATTGAAGAAATCTGTCCTGGACTCAATACTGAAGGAGTTCCTCATCAAAAGTATAGAGACTCAAGTTTTTGTCCTAAAATAGAGTCCTTGGGAGTGATAACACCATGCTGTTGGAGTTTTGAGTCGATCGTCAATATCTCGTTTTCAAGGAAAGAAACATACTTCTGAACTTGATACTTCTGGATATTTCCAATCGAAGCAAATCGACAGTACTTACACTTTTGTTCACAAAATGGAATATGAATATAAGAAAACATGCAAGAATATTACAGACAAGGAACCGAAAGATTTTCTAATGTAGTAATTTTAGAAACCATACACTGGATACGAGAAAATAATTTTTCTGATTGTTCCGTCGCATGCAAACTATCATCAAGTATCTGAGGAAGTTCTCTATCATATACTGACTTATTTCCCTTGTTAAAAGATGACAAGATATAATCATCATTTAAGAAGTCTCAGAGAACCACATTGTACGAGTCATTGATTTTATTATCCAACATATCGGCTTCAAGGGTAATTTTTGCAGGAAGATAGTATGGATAGGCCTTGAGATATGACTCTACTCATTCATCACTAACAAGGTACTCCATAAAATCTGTAGCTATATCCGTGTTTTCACTGTTTCTATTGATGACAAAATACTCATAGTTCGCCAGTGTTTTTCCCTTACTTGCAAAGAAGTATGGAAATGGTTCGGCGAAAAGAAATGTCTTACTAAAGCCTTTTTCTTTAATTTGTTCTATCATCCTCGGATACCCAATCACCGCAGCGACTTCTGAACGAGAAAAGGCATCGAGATTATTTACTCCTTCGCTTTTCATCCCTGCATACTTTGCATTGTAGGCATTTTCTCCGTCCACATCACCAAGTAGAAGGTACTGTCAAAGCGTCTGTTTGAGTTTATTTCCAGTTAATTCCGAGAGGTTTGTAATCTCTTCGAGCATAAAAAATTGTGTCACAATATCTGAAACTCCAACAACGGTAGTTCCATTCCCCAAAGCAAAAGGAGAGATATCTGACTGGCGTTCTTTGATCTTTGAGATGGCATTGTTTATAGCTGCCCAAGATTCTAAATCTGAAGCCTTGATATACTTTTTATGATAAAAGATACCGAGCGTTTCATATCCTACAGGAATTCACTTCAGAAACTCTACAGTATCTTCTCCATTAGCAGTCTCGAGTATCAAATCATCACCAAAAAGACCCTTATAGTTTTTTCTAAAATCTATCGCAGAAACACGAGCAGGATCTATCCCAAGTATCTGTCACTCAAACAAAGAAGTATCATTATTATTGAGAGTAAAGATATCTGGCCCCGTACCTTGTAAAAATGCTGAGGTAAGCGCATCAGTATAGGTTTCATAATCACTAAAACTTTCGACAATTATATTTTTCCCAGCAGCAGATGGGGAGGCTGACTGAAAATCAGCGACAACAGATTCAAATGGAGTACGAGAGTCTCCATACATCCAGATGACGATATCTCCTGCTGTTCTTGTTCCTTGAGTTGTTTGTTCCTTTTCTCCATTAAGCCCAGTCACAAAGATAATCGTTCACAGGAGCACAACAACACCAATAATTGCAAATATTATTTTTCGTATATTCATAAGAAAAAAGTTAGAGAAAATAGGAGAGGAAAAAACTTTATAAGTCACTCAAAAGGTGCATATGTATATGGGGAACCTCTTGCATATTTCAGACATTTACACGCAACTGATACGAAGATTGTACTCATAACTGAAGAGCTACTTTTTTCGCTACTTGCAATAACTCTCCAAGGATATACTCATCTGCTTCACTCATATCATGAATCGTTGCAATCTCTTTTTTGGGGATAATCAGTACATGCGTCTTTCTTTCTGGATGAATATCTTTGATAACAATAACATCATCCTGTTCATACACAACATCTGCAGGTATCTCTCAAGCAATAATTTTACTAAAAATAGATGACATGAGAAAAATTAAAAATTAAATGTTTGAAAAAAAAAGTTTCTAATAGTAGGTCTCTGAAACACTTGAACTTGAAGTATCTACTCTATAGCTCGTTCCTGAATCATTCAGAAAAAAGATAAGCACATACCCTAAAATAGACAAAGAAAGCAAAAGCAAAAACAATGCAATTGTTACTTTCTCGATATGATTACTAAAATTTTTAAATTTATATGAATGGATCTTTGCGACGACAAAAAATCACCAAATAATGGCCAGCACGAACGTATATAATCCAAGGTAGGCGACGAACATATGAAAAAGTTAGAGGATTAATTCGATATGTATGACGATTTGTATCGCTTCATTCCATTATATTTCTTATTTTTTTTTTGCAAATTTTTGCCTGAACTGATATAATAGAGATGAGTTTAGATAGATGCATAGGTGAATAGGGGCATAGCAATATATCTCTATTCCCATCTCTATTCCTATTAATCTATTTACCTATTAACCTTATTTCTATGGCTGACGTAAAACACAACGGAAAAACTTTTACTATTCAAGATGAAATCCAAGCAAAGTATCCTGAGCTCATCAAAATGATTTTGGCAACAGAAAGTATGGATGATGATGAGCGCCAATACTGGTTTGATATCATGCCATCTATGACAGATGCCCAAATTGATAGACTATTTAATATCCTGGATACAGAAAAGAAGAAACTTGAAGAACTGGAAGTAAAATACCAAAAAGAAATTAAATCTCTCAATGAAAAGCATCTCATCGAGTGGCAAGAATTTCAACTCAAAGAGTCAAAGAAAAAAGTGGCAGATGCCAAAGCAAATGACAAAGCTGAAGACGGAGATCCAGATGATGTCCTCAAAGCACTGAATGATCTATAAAAAAACACGGTTGAGAATCTCAACCGTGTTTTTTTATAGTAACTAGTAAAATAATAATATAACATCTTCTGTCATCCTGAACTTGCTTGTCCCGAGAACTCGGTGAATTCAGGATCTATTCAAATAATAACAATCAGCTTTTTACTAGGACTACAGCGGCACAAAAACGTAATTTCCCTTCGAGTCTCTTCTTCGCATTTCAAATTAAAAAAGATTATTTCAAAAACAACGTTTGTCATTTCCAAGATAATCTTTTTTATGGTGCAAGAGAAGAAGACCCGCCTCTTACGTTACTATCGATTTCATCTTCCAGTAGCTTCAGTAGGGCATCCAGTAATTGCTCCTATTCGTCGCAATTAGTTTTTTACCTGGCTAACCACCAGTAAAAAACCAACGCTTCCTCTCTCGCTTCTTCTAAATCTTTTGTATATATGGTGCCCAGAAGAAGACTCGAACTTCCACGGCAAATATTCGCCACACGCCCCTCAAGCGTGCGTGTCTACCAATTCCACCACCTGGGCATAAAATGTAGAGGTATTGTATTGATTATTTTGAAATGTAAAGAGATTTTATGCAGCTTCTCTAGGAGGAATATTAATATATCACATTCTCGGATGTACTGAGCGTCAAGATTTTCAATGAAACTCTGTTTGAGATGAGTGATTTCAAATATCATACTGTACCACTACCCTACTACCATTAAAAGCAATCACCCTACATAGAACTTCCATTCATTGAAAATGTCGAACTACTGTATCACCAATCTCAAGTCATGAAACATGTGGTCAACAATCATCATTACACATAGAAGCAAGTAACATTTCCTTTAGCTTTTCTATATAATCAAATAAAAGCGTATCTTCAGGAATAATACTTCATAACTTATTCAACATATCAATATCAATGAATTCTTCATACTCCTGACTTAAATCTTTAAAGTCGTTTCTTCATTTTGTATCAGCAGATGCTCAAATATCTCCCTTTAAACAAGTATATCCTGCTAAAATAACCTCCATCTTCCTTAAGAACTCTATTTTACGCAAAACATTAGAGGAGGTTTCTTCCGTGCTAGCTATAATAGCCTCTACCACAGTCCATTCAATATAGCCATCTAAAATAGCATCTATTAAATTAGCACTACCAAGAATTAATATACCTATATTATTAACATCCTTTCCCCTTTTTTTTCACACAGTAAATCGATCTATCAAGGTTCCTATTTGCAATGAAGCCATTATAAAAAGCAATATTTAAAATATTGCTTTTTATAATCATTTTTTCTGATAAGTCAATTAAAAATTACTTTCTTCTTCCATAGTATGGACTACTTCTTCCAGATGAGTCTCAGAAACATCAACTCCTTCATCATTTGGATCAAAGTAGTCTATTTCAGACTCAAGTTGATGACCATGCATCTTTCTATACTGCTTTCCTGCTGGAATCAATCTACCGATAATTACATTTTCTTTTAATTCTTTCAACTTATCTACTTTTCCACTTACTGATGCCTCAACAAGTACTCTCACTGTCTCTTGGAACGATGCAGCAGAAAGCCAACTTTCTGTATAGAGTGATATCTTCGTTATACCAAGAAGGAGACGTTCTCCGATTCCTGGTTTCTTTCCAGCAGCAATAAGTGCATCATTTTCCTTTTTAAAGGTAATAATGTCTACGATATCTCCTGGGAAGAATTCTGTATCACCCTTATCAAGGACACGAACACGACTAAACATCTGTCTTACAATGAGCTCAATATGTTTTGAGTTTACTGTTTGCCCTTGTGAAGAGTAAATCGCTTTGATATCATCAACGATATATTGTTCTGCAGAGAGTACTCCACTTACAAGCATAAGTTTCTCAAGATCAAGATATCCTTCTGTCAACTTTTGCCCTTGTTTTACAACATCTCCAGTTTTTACCAGTACATTTTTCCCAAGTTCAAAACGGTATTCAAAGACTCTTGGTTCTACGTCCTTAATAACGATCATACCATCGGAAATCTTTTTTACTACCCCTCCGAAATTTGAAGTTAGTCTTTGTTTTTCTTCTTTATTTCTTGCAAGGATTTGTTTTGCTTTTACTTCTTGCCCTTGTTTTACTGCCAATTCATAGGCTCCATCAAAATAATACTCTTCTTCTGTGAGTTCTGAAGCGATGATTCTTACAAAAATACCGTCATCTGCTTGTTCTACTTCTACACTACCAGCGATATCAGCAATCTCTGCTACTACCTTTGGTGTACGAGCTTCAAATAATTCTTCAACTCTCGCAAGACCTTGGGTCATATCCCCTCCTTCTTTCGCAACTCAACCAGAGTGGAAAGTACGCATCGTCAACTGTGTTCCTGGCTCACCGATAGACTGTGCTGCGATAACTCCAACTGGGGTACCAATTTCTGAATTTTTATTCAAACCAAGATCAAGACCATAACACTTCTTACATACACCTCCTTCTGTTTCACAAGTAAGTACGGAACGGATATTTACTTCTTCGATCTTATGTTCCATCAATACTTCAACGACGTCATTATCGATGATAGTTCCTGCTGGTACAATCACGCTCTTCCCTACTTTCACATCCGTTGCAATAGTATGAGAGTAAATTCTATCTTCGAAACTTTCATCAAAACTTGATTTTTTGTCATGAACCGAAACAGTTTTATAGTGAACAGTATGACAATCATCTTCTTTTACGATGATATTTTGAGAAGCATCTACCAGTCTTCTTGTCAGATACCCTGATTGTGCTGTTTTTAGGGCAGTATCTGATTTTCACTTTCTTCAACCATGTGTCGCGATAAAGTACTCAAGTGTAGAAAATCCTTCTTTCAATGTTGACTTGATTGGAAGCTCGATAGTTTTACCAGTTGTAGAGGCAACAAGTCCTTTCATCCCACAAAGCTGTGTAATATTTCCCCAGTTTCATCTCGCTCCAGAATCAATAAAGTTAAAGATATGATTATCTGCATCAAATAGATTTTTCATCTCTTTTTCGATAACCTTTTTTACTTCGGCCCAAATCATAATTGATTGGAGGTATTTTTCATCTTCGGTCATAAACCCAGCCCAATGCATCTTTTGGATATATTTTACCTTTTCTGCTGCTGTAGCTAAAAGTTCTTTTTTGTTTTCTGGTACTACCATATCTTCTTTTGAAATCGTCAAACCAGAAATCGTCGCATATTTATACCCAAAGTTTTTAATCGCGTCTACAAATTGTGCGGTTACTTCTGCACCAAGTTGTTCAAACGATTTTGCTAGTATCTTTTTTAGGGCGCTCTTTTTTAGGGTTTCATTGATAAATCCAAGTTCTTCTGGAACAATCTGGTTAAAAAGCAGTCTTCCATACGTGGTTTCTACCAATTCTCCTTGGACTCTTACTTTGATGAGAGATTTGATTCCGATACTTCCATTGTCATAGGCAAATGTAGCATCTTCAAGACTCGCAAATACTTTTCCTGTTCCCACTCCATTTTCATCAACCGCAGATACGTAATAACATCCGAGGATCATATCCTGAGACGGAGTTACAATCGGTTCCCCACTTGAAGGAGAAAGTAGGTTTTTTGAAGTTACCATAAGTTGCTTTGCTTCCGCCTGAGCTTTTGGAGTAATCGGTAAGTGTACCGCCATCTGGTCACCATCGAAGTCCGCATTAAAGGCAGTACAAGTAAGAGGATGAAGCTGGATAGCCTTTCCTTCGATGAGTACTGGTTTAAACGCTTGGATAGAAAGTCTATGGAGTGTCGGTGCACGATTCATCAGAACATATTTTCCATCAATCACTTCATCGAGTGCATCCCATACTTCTTTTCCTTCTTTTTCGATAAACTTTTCTGCATGTTTCACGTTGTACACAATTCCATCTTCGATAAGTCTCGCGATGATAAATGGTTTAAACAAGATAAGCGCCATAGACTTAGGAAGTCCACATTCATCGATTTTTAGGCTTGGACCTACAACGATTACCGATCTTGCTGAATAGTCCACACGTTTACCAAGCAGGTTTTGTCTAAAACGACCTTGTTTCCCTTTCAAAATCTCAGTTAACGATTTCAGTTTCTTCTTATTTGCGGTAACAAATCCTGATCTATTCGTTCTGGTTTCTCCAGTAACCAGCATATCTACTGCTTCCTGAAGCATTCTCTTTTCGTTTTTCAGGATAACATCTGGAGCTCCAAGTTCAATCAATTTTCTCAGACGATTATTTCTGTTAATAACTCTTCTATAGAGGTCATTGAGATCTGAAC
Organism: Candidatus Peribacteria bacterium; assembly: GCA_023898505.1. Lineage (GTDB taxonomy): Bacteria > Patescibacteriota > Gracilibacteria > BD1-5 > UBA6164 > HK-STAS-PATE-10. Next base: position 441,271 of record CP060226.1, read on the forward strand.
TTGCAAATCTTCCCCCATCAAGCTGAATCATCGGTCTCAAATCTGGTGGAACGATAGGAAGTGCTTCCAAAATAAACCACTCAGGTCTTTGTCCTGACTTCAAGAGATTTGAAGCCAATTTAATTTTTTGAAGTAATTTCTTTTGTTTTGCTTGTGTCGCCGTCTTGAGTTCATCCTGCATATCTGCAATAAACTCACGAAGGTCAATTCTCTCAAGTAATCTTTTTAAATACTCTGCCCCAGTACCCCCATTGAACACATGTGGGAACTTATCAATCAGTACTCTATACTCTAGCTCTCCAACTACTTCACCCACTGCAAGCCCTTTCAGACTCGAACGAAGCTCTTCAAATTCTTCGGTTAAGTCATCAATACGTTTCAAAAGCACCGCTTCTTGTTGTGTATACTTTTTTGCAGTAAGTTTCTTTGCTTCTTTTTGAAGTTTCAGTTCATTTACTTCTTTCTGGATTTCTTTTTGCATTTCCGCCTTTGAAACCTTGTATCTATCTTCGAGTTCACGAATGGCTTCTTGTTGTTTCTCTGCGTATACATCAGTAATAATGTATGATGCAAAGTATACGACTTGTTCTAGCTTTTTTACTGGAAGATCAAGGAGTAAACCAATTCTAGAAGGAACAGATTTTAAGTACCAGATATGTGCTACAGGAGCATACAGATCGATATGAGCCATACGTTCTCTTCTCACAGAAGACTTTGTTACCTCTACTCCACACCTTTCACAGACTACTCCTTTATAACGAATACGCTTATACTTTCCACAAGCACACTCATAGTTTTTTCTTGGTCCAAAGATTTGTTCACAAAAGAGTCCACCTCTTTCTGGTTTCTGAGTTCTATAGTTAATCGTCTCCGAAATAAGTACTTTTCCGTGTGAAAGACTACGAATTTTTTCGGCAGACATCACTCCGATACCGATTCCGGCAAGATTGTCTAGATTTTTTCCTTTCGTTACATCTCTTTTTCCAATATTCTGACCAATCTCAGAAAAATCTGTGATTTTGTCATTTAAGAAATTATCAAGGGTTTTATCAAACATGATATATTAGTTAGAAATTATATGTATGAGCCCTCACTCAGTCTCTTCCAATGAGAGAGAAGCATAAGGTTTTTTATTTTTTTAAAATGCTTTCATCCTTCTATCCCTCTCCCACTTGGGAGAGGTTAGGTGAGGGCTATATTATTTTTCTTCAGTAGTTTCAACTTGTTCCACTTGTTTTGCCTCTTCTTTTTTCATTGCTTCAAGAGATTCTCTTCCATGAATATGAATAATTTCTTCATATTTTTCTTCAATCTCCCTTTCTGTAATATCAAGTTCTTCTTGATCAAGAAGACTTACATCAAGTCCAATTGCTTGCAATTCCTTAATAAGGACATTAAACGATTCTGGGATATTTGGTTTTCTAATAGGAGCATTTTTAACAATGGCTTCATATGCTTGAGTTCTACCAGCAACATCATCCGACTTAATCGTAATAACTTCCTGGAGGATATTTGAAGCAGCATAGGCCTCAAGTGCCCACACTTCCATTTCCCCAAATCTCTGTCCACCATTTTGAGCTTTACCCCCAAGTGGTTGTTGTGTTACCATAGAGTATGGTCAAACACTTCTTGCATGGATCTTGTCTTCAACGAGATGGTGAAGTTTCAGCATATACTTTTGCCCAACAACGGTTCTTTCTTTGAAAGGTTCTCCCGTTTCTCCATCATACAACTGGTATTTACCATCAGCTTCCATACCAGCTTTTTTCATGAGTTCTGTAATAGTTTCAACATGAACTCCGTTTAGTACTGGTGTTGCTACCGTAATTCCAAGTTTCTTCGCTGCTTCTCCAAGGTGAGTTTCAAGTACCTGTCCGATATTCATACGAGATACTACTCAGAGTGGATTTAAGATGATGTCTACTGGAGTTCCATCTTCCATAAATGGCATATCTTCTACTGGTACAATTCTCGAAACGATTCATTTATTCCCATGTCTTCCCGCCATCTTATCCCCTACTTCGATTTTTCTTGTTTGTGCGATAAATACTTTTACTTGTTTAAATACACCTGTTGGAAGGTTGTCTCCATTTTCTCTCCTCAAAACATGTACTTCAAGAACCTTTCCTCCTTGTCCTGATGGAAGTCTGAGAGAACTATCTTTTACATCTTTTGATTTATCCCCAAAGATTGCACGAAGCAGTCTCTCTTCTGGAGAAAGCTCTTGTTCTCCTTTTGGAGTGATCTTACCAACCAGGATATCTCCTCCTTCAACATAGGCTCCAACTCTGATAATACCATCCACATCAAGATCTTTTAACTTTGCAACACTCACATTTGGGATATCATCTGTTGTTTGTTCGGGCCCAAGTTTTGTTTCACGAACATCGAGTGAATACTCTTTGATATGGATACTTGTAAATGCGTCATCTTCCACGAGTCTACTTGAAATAATAATCGCATCCTCAAAGTTGTACCCTTTCCATGGCATATAGGCTACTCTCAAGTTTCTACCAAGAGCAAGTTCCCCGTTTTCAACTGAGTGTCCGTCACACAAGATATCTCCCTTTTTAAATTTCTGACCACTTGATACGAGAGGTTTTTGGTGCACGATCATATCATGGTTTGAACGCTTAAAGGTTTTGAGTTCAAATAATTTCTTTTCCCCGCTTTTATATAAAATCGTAATATGTTTTGCATCAATTCCGAGTACCTCTCCATCATCTTCTGCCACAATACAATACCCAGAACCTTCTCCAACAACACGTTCCATACCAGTACCAACGATTGGCGCCTGTGGACGAACAAGTGGAACCGCCTGACGCATCATGTTTGATCCCATTTCCGCTCTCGTCGCATCATCATGCTCCAAGAATGGAATCAGTGAAGTTTCTACCGACATCGTTTGTTTTGGAGAAACATCCATATGGGTAATCTCTCTGACATACATAATGGTTGGTTCACTGTTTGATCTAGCTGAGATACGAGTATCATCAAAGTTTCCGTGTACATCTACTCCAGCACTTGCTTCTGCGATAGTCAGTGCTCTTTCCTGATAGGCATCAAAATAATCAAAACTATCTCCTAAAAATCCACGTACTTCAATCGTTGCAGCTTTTATCTTTTTCTTTAGATCTGCTGCCATTTTTTCATCAATGAGTGTTTTATCTGCAACTACTACTTTCCCATCATCTCCTTTGATATCACCAAGTGCGATTCTATTTACTGCTGATTTTCCGTCGTTTTTTACAAAGTGTTCTACTTTTCTAAATGGAGTGAGCAAAAACCCAAACTTATCTACTTTTGCGTAACTGGCAAAGTGAAGTACAAGACCAATATTTGGTCCTTCTGGTGTTGCGATTGGACAGATTCTTCCATACTGAGTTGGATGCACATCACGAACTTCAAAGGAAGCTCTTTCTCTCGTAAGTCCCCCTGGCCCAAGAGCAGAAACTCTTCTCTTGTGCCCAAGTTCTGAAAGAGGATTTGACTGATCCATAAACTGTGACAACTGTGATGAACCAAAAAACTCTTTCATAATCGCTACAACTGGACGAGAGTTGATAAATGTTCCTGGAGTCGCATCATCAAGTTCTACGATTGTCATTCTATCTTTTGCGATTCTTTCCATTCTCGCGATACCTACCTTGATTTTATCGATAATAAGTTCTCCAACAGAACGTACTCTTCTATTTTCCAAGTGATCGATATCATCAGCCTTATATCCAGCAACTCCTTTTACCAGTTGAAGATAATATTTCAAACCGATAACGATATCATCAATACTTAAAAATTTTCCATTTTCATCGCTATATTGAGTCTTTATACCAAGTTTTGATTGGATTTTCATTCTTGCAATTTCTCCGATATCAAAACGTTTTTCATCAAAAAATGTCACATTAAACAATTCCTCTACTCTTTCATCAGTAGCTAAATCTCCTGGTCTAAGTAATTTATACAGAGAGTGAAGTGCTTCCATCCTGTTTGAAGTTTTATCTTTTTCAATTGTTGGAGCAATGTGGTTTGCAATAACTTCATCTCCCAGTTCAGCAAATGTAGAAAGGATTTCAGCATTTGACTCCATACCAAAGGCCCTCAGTACTACAGAAATAGGAAGCTTTCTTTTTTTGTCGATTTTTACGTTGATAATACCTTTTTTCTCGATATCGATTTCAAACCAAGAACCTTTTTGAGGAATAACTTTAAAGGCATATCCTCCTTCACCCATGGTAAAGAAGATACCAGTAGAACGGATAATCTGGTTTACGATAATTCTTTCGATACCATTGATAATAAACGTTGCCATCTCCGTCATCAGAGGAATCCCTCCCATATACACATCTTGTTCTTTGATTTCCCCGGTTTCTTTATTGAGCATCTCCAAACGAACCTTGAGCGGAGCTTCATAGTTCAAGTTTTTTCTCTTACACTCTTCTGGATCAAATTTTGGATCTTCAAGTTGAAATCCTTTGTAGTAGATATCTACTTTTTCTCCTGAGAAGTCACTGATTGGAAAACTCTCTTCAAATACTTTATTCAAACCATTTTCTAGAAAATCATTGTATGAATTTAACTGTACCTCCAAGAGATCTGGAATCCCAGCAATAGATTTATCATCGCTAAAAAAATGACGCCCCTGTATTTCATAGAGACTTCATACTTCTTGCACTTTCGATTTTGGCATGTATTTTGTAGATTAAATAAGTAAATTAACCCCACCCCTTTTCACTTTATTTCAGGTACTCCCCTTGAAAAAGGGAGATCTGAGTGGAATTACATAAAGTAACTGCTTTGCAGAAAATAAAACTTTCTGTGTCATTCTGAACTTGATTCAGAATCATTACTGTAAACTTCTATTTTCTGATACTATAAATTATGCTATGAATTACTCAATCTTTACTTAGCATTAAATACGAAAAAAACGCCCTACCTCTTCTCGCATGACTCATCCTAAGGTAGAACTTCAGTATGAAAGTATAGAAAATAAAAGAAAAAGTCAATCAAAAAATTAAACTTTTTTCTCATTGCAAAAATACTATTCTTTTATAAGATAGGCGGACAATAAACATCAGTAATCAAATATGAAACGTCTTTTTCTTATTATAAGCCTTGTTGTTATTCTTGGGATATCATCTTCTTGGTATCACCGTTATACTTCTTTTGATGGAATTATCTGAGGAGAAAGTGAGAAAATAATCGAAGTGGCTCCTGGTAGCACACTTTATGGATTCTTTGAAGAGGAATTCCATCTCTCTGATCCTCTCTGGAAATACTATCTCAAAAAACATACCCCTTCAGATTTCAAACTCCAAACTGGAAAATTTGAGATTCAAGCCAATGCAACGCTTGAAGATATTTTCCAGAATCTCCAAAAACCAATGTATGATTCTGTGCAGGTAACGATGCTTGAAGGATGGAATATCTTTGATATCGATGCCTACCTCAGTAACGAATGACTCCTACAAGCAGGAGACTTTATAGCATTTGCAGAAAACGACTTTTATCCACTCAAAAAAGAGTTTACATTTATCGCGGATGCAGAAACACTGGAAGGTTTTCTCTACCCAGACACCTATGCTCTTGATCCAAAAAATATCACTCCTGAAACCATTGCTCGTACGATGCTTAAAAATTTTCAAACAAAGATATTACCACCCCCTACCTCCCCCCTCCTTAGTAAGGAGGGGGAATCGGGCGAAGGAGTTGGGGGCGGTTTCAATTACGAAACCCTTATTCTCGCATCTATCGTAGAAAAAGAAGAAAGAAATAGCAATGAACGACCAACAGTAGCGGGGATACTAAAAAAACGCCTCAATGAATGATGGATGATTGGAGCCGATATCACCGTGTGTTACCCCCATAAACTAACAAGTGAAGAGTGCAAGATGGTCGTCAGTAAATATATCGGAGAAAAAAGCGAATACAATACCCGCACGATGACGGGACTTCCTCGTACTCCAATTGGAAATCCGAGCTTTGACGCCATCAGTGCTGTGATTCATTCGAAAGATACTCCGTATTATTACTACCTCCACGATACCCAAACTGGACAAATCTACTATGCCCGCACGAATTCTGAACACGAAGAAAATAAGAAAAAATATCTCCGATAATTGACAGTATTTAAAAAATAGAGTACGCTATTAGAGTAGATTATTCTCTAACTATCATCCCATGACTTCAAGAAACAGCGATTTCCAAAAAGTACTTCAGAGTGAGCAAGCAAGACGTCATGAAGACCTCTCAAATATTGATTACATCATCCAGGTCTCTAGCCATGGTTTTCAAGTACTTTCTAAATAAACAAATATGAATGAATGAATGAATGAATGATCTCGCATAGAAGCGAAATCTATCCTTGGTGCACCTACCGAAGAATTACTAAAAGCATGAGCCTGCCTTCTTCATGCAAAAAGTTCTATAGAATTCTTGAATTGCAAACTTCAGCTTAGTACCTCCGAAAAGGAAAGAAGAGAAATTGCTGAAAATGAAATGAAAGAAATCATAGAAATCGCTAAACAAGAATTTAACGAAGAACACCCAGAAGTTAGAACCTTATTAGACGAATTAAAAAGAAGACTCGAACAATCATACTTTGATATAATTAATGATGGCATTATGAGTGAGGCTGATATGAATAACCTACTCATACAACAATGAGAAATATTTTCATGGTTTGAACAAGAGATAAATAAACTACTTATGAAAGAATTAAAGCAAGTAAAACCATATGAAATATCAGCGTAAAAAAGAAGTCTTTCTTTATAAGAAAGACTTCTTTTTTATTTTACTACATCCTTATACTTCCCTCTTCCTCGCATCTCAATAATCATCGGAGTCCCATCAAATCAGAAGTTATCACGGATACGGTTTTCGAGATACCTCTTATACGAAAAGTGAAAATGATCGGGATTATTTACCGTCAAGATAAACTTTGGAGGATTTACATCTACCTGGCTTCCATAGTAGATCTTTGGGTTATGTGATTTTTTGTTTCCTGTTGGCGGATGCTTGTACACGGCTTGCTCGATAAACTCATTGAAAATAGAAGTTTTCACACGTTTATGTCTCCACTCAAAAATCTGCGCTGCCTTTTCAAAAATCTGATCTACACGTTTTCTATCGACCGCAGAAGTAAAAATCACCGCAGCCCAAGGAAGAAAATCAATCTTTTCATGGAGATAGTGGAGATACCTATCCATCATCTGTTCTGGACTTACGGTCGATTTTTTAAGAACCTTATCCCACTTATTGATAACAAGTATCAGTCCCTTGTTTTCTTCCAGTACATCGTTTATGATATGTAAATCTTGTTGCACTACTCCATCATCTCCATCCATCACTACAGCAATGACATCAGCACGTTTTAATGACCTTTCCGAACGCATCACTGACCAATTTTCTACATTTCTCGTACCGATTTTACTCAGGCGACGAATCCCTGCGGTATCGATGAGGATATACTCCTTTCCATCAAAAGAAAACTTGGTATCGACACTATCTCTCGTGGTTCCAGCTAAATCTTTTACCATAACTCTATCCTTTCCTACGAGAGCATTTATAAGACTTGATTTTCCTACATTTGGACGACCAAGGACCGCAAGCTTAATAGCTTGATTTTCTCATGAATCTACCTCTGGTGCTACATACCCCTGGCTTTGGAGGTACTTCGCTACCCAAATTTTTATATCTTTCAGACCATAATTATGAGACACAGAAATCGGAAAAAACATTTCTTCTCCTTTTCCTGCGATACTATAGGCTTCTAGACGTTTTGTTTCATTGTCTGCTTTATTGGCGACGAGCACATATGGAATCTTGCTCTGCTTCCTCAAAACATCATAAATCTGTTCATCGAGTGTCGTAAATCCATCATACTCTACGAGCCAGATAAGTAACTGACTTTCTTGTATTGCCATCTTGGTTCTCTCGATGATATCAACTGCTACTTCATCCTCCTTACTCCCGAAATCTAGCCCTCCCGAATCCGCCACGATATACGAGATACCAGTATCTTGATCTATCATATCATACTCTGAAATATCACGAGTTGTCCCTGCCTCATCAGCCACAATCGCAATCTTATGACCAACAAACATGTTGAAAAAGCTAGATTTTCCAACATTTGGCCTTCCGATAATGGTAACTTTTGCTTGAGACATATGAAAATAGGTAAATAGGAAAATAGAAATAGAGAAAGATAGAGATGATGACTCGCAATAATAATCCCTCCTCCCGCATACGCGAGATACTCGCCTTTAAAAAAGGGAGAAAAAATATCTTCCTTTTTCAAAGGAAGTACCGAGGTACGAGGGGATGGATTATAATATCTCATTTCCCCCTGTATAGAACCGTTCGAGATTATAGTTCTTTTTTGAAAAAAGCAAGACTAAAGCTTCCCACTCTTTTTGAAATATATCAAAATAAGTCCCATAAGCGCCATACAGGCAGTAAGCATGGCATAGACTAGGTATGAGTCTGATTGGTATGGCAAAGAAATATTCATCCCATAAAAACTGGTAATCAGCGTCAAAGGCAAGATAAATGCAGAAAAAATGGTCAGGAGCTTAATCGTTGTATTCGTCTTGATATCGATAATCGTCTTAAACGCATCCTCAACAGATTCGATATATTCTTCTAGTACTCGGATATTGTTTACGATATGCCCAAGTTTGTCTTCCAAATCCTCAAAATACACCTCCATCTCCCCCTTATACAAGGTATTGATAGAGTTTTCCATCGAAGTGAACACATGTGTCTGAGGCGTAAACATATGCTTCAAGGTGACAATATTTCTCTTTTTTATCATAATCTCTTTTACGAGATTTTCTGTCGCATGGTCAAATACCTGTGATTCAAGACCTCGAATATCTGTACGGATACGATAGGTGACGGTAAACATCTTCTCCAGCATCGCCTGAATTACTTCATACAAGATATATCCTGCAGTCAATTTAAGATTCTGATTATCTTCTAAATCCTGCTTTTCATACTTTTGAAAGATGGCATCGATACGGGATACTTCAAACGAACGCAACGTAATAAGCACATCTCTTCCGAGAAAGATATTAAACTCATTGAGTTCATAGCGTTTAGTATTGGTATTGTATCTCGGAAAGTGAAGAATAATAAATACATAATCTTCATATACATCGATTCTCGCCGTCTGGTTTTCTTCAAGACAGGCATCAATATCGAGTTCATGAAAATCATATTTATTAAGGACTTTATATACCTCTGCCTTATCCAGATCAACTCCATCAATCCACTTAATACCTCTGATTTTTAGTTTTTTACTCATGAAAACATTATTTTATGTAACATATAATTAGTATACTATGTTTAAAAATGAGTTCAAAAAAGTCCGCTAAAAATTTGAAATTTTTAGCGGACTTTTTGATAGCTATAGGTATTACTCACTTTCCGTTACCACGATACTTAATTCTTGCAACTGTTCACCATCTACGGCAATCGGAGAGTTCATCATGAGATCCATAGCATTTCCTGATTTTGGGAAGGCATAGATATCACGGATATTTTCTTCATCCATATAGATCATCATGAGGCGATCCATCCCGATAGCAAATCCCCCGTGTGGTGGGACTCCATACTGAAACGCTTCATACACCGCACCAAATTTCGTTTTTACTTCTTCTTCACTTCTCCCTACTTTTTCAAACGCCTTTACGAGAGAAGCAACGTCATGATTTCTAATCGCTCCAGAGAGGATTTCATACCCATTACAGGATAAGTCGTACTGGAGTCCTTTTACCTCAAGTAAATCTTTTCCTTCTTTATCAAAATCAGCAGGTCCCCCCTGTGGCATAGAAAATGGATTGTGCTCAAAATCAATTTTTCCTGTCACTTCATCTTGTTCAAAGATTGGAAAATCTGTAATCCAACAAAAAGCAATCTGGTCATTATTTCTCAGATTCATGATGTCTGCTAAATAATTCCTAAATCTTCCCATATAGTTACAGACAAGTGCTGCTTCCCCAGCTCCAAAAAACACTACATCTCCGACTTCAAGCCCTACTCTTTGTACCAACTCTTCAAGATCTGCTTCAGAAAAGAATTTCCCGAGTGGTCATTTAAGACCATCTTCTTTCATCTGAAAATACCCAAGCCCCTTGGCTCAAAACTTACGAACATAGTCTTCAAACCCTTTCATTTGAGTTTTTGAAAACACTAGGTCTCATCCAGGAACTTTGAGTGCTTTGATACGATTCGTGAGACTATCACTCGCAATACTGGTAAATATTTCATTGGTACTTCTGGCAAAGATATCAAGAACATCCATCATCTGAAGACCAAAGCGAAGATCTGGTTTATCTGTCCCATATTTTTCTCTCGCTTCTGCATGTGTCAGGGTAAAAAACTTTCCTCCTTGTCTGAGGGTATCATTTCCCTCACTTGCTGTCAGGATTGTTTTTTTTGTCAATGCTGGCGTCATATCTGTTAAGAAATCTTCCACCACTTGAAATACATCTTCCTGCTCAACAAAACTCATCTCACAGTCTATCTGGTAAAAATCCCCCGCATGTCTATCTGCCCTTGGATCCTCATCACGAAAACACGGAGCAACTTGGAAATACTTATCTACTCCTCCAACCATTAAAAGCTGCTTAAACTGTTGTGGAGCTTGTGGAAGGGCATAAAATGTCCCTGGATGCAAACGTGAAGGCACCAAGAAATCACGAGCCCCCTCTGGAGAGCTATTCGCTAAAATCGGAGTCTGTACTTCTAAAAAATCACGCTTAGTGAACCAGTTTCTTGTATACAACGTCATCTCCGAACGAAACTTAATACGGTCCAAAATCTTTTTTCTTCTGATATCAAGATAACGGTACTTCAGACGAAGATCTTCTTTTGCTTCTGTCGCATGCTCATCCAGCTCAAACGGAGGGGTTTTTGCAGCACTGAGAAGCTTGACCCCTGAGATAATCACCTCTATCTCGCCCGTAAGGAGGTTTGGATTTGCTTGCCCTTCTGGTCTTGGACGTACTTTTCCAGTTGCCTGGATAACATATTCACTTCTAAAGCTATCCGCTAATTCCCAAGAAGCCTTGTCATCTTCTGGATCAAAAACAATCTGAGTCAACCCATATCTATCACGAAGATCGATAAAGATAATCCCTCCATGATCTCTTCTATTTGAAACCCAACCTGAGAGGGTTACTTCTTCTCCGATATTTTCTTTTTGTAAAACATTACAAGTATGTGTACGCAACATAGTTCTAAAATTAACCCTCTAACCCCTGCAATCTGTTGTAGGATCTTCTCCGTAAATAAGGAGAAAGAAAAAGAGGAATATAAAATAAAAAGTATACAAATGTGATGCCAAAAAAATCTTTTAGGTATCAATATCTGTATACTTTCGGTCCCGAGTACTCGGGAAGGTGCCACCGAAAAGTGGAGAGTTCTCAATTTATAGGTTATTGACGAAGTATCTCGACTCCGCAGGGGTCTAATCTTTGTTGTCATCCCGAGTACTCGGGATCATAATGGTATGATACCTTTTATAGATTCCGTATCAAGTACGGAATGACAAGAAATTTCTTCCCTGAGCTCGTCTTGTGTTTGCAAGACTCAAACGCATTTACACCAGGATATATAATTTTTCGGAAAAGCAAGTTTTTTGACTCTATACCCTCATAAAATCATCATATGATATCCCTGCTTGTTCCAAAATAGAACGAAATGTTCCGAGTGGAATATCTTTTGCATGTACAGGAACAATGACTACTCTAACGCCATATATCATTTTCAGATGAGATCATCTTTGAGATACTTTCACAAATCACAACCTCTGTAATTTTCTTACAAGCTCTTTTGAAGAATATACCTTAGGCATGACATAAATCCAAAGAATACAATTTTGGCGATGTAATTTGCGGTTCTTCTGGATGTGTATCTTCAAGATAGAGCTGTAATGCTTCTATTGTATTGTCATACGCTATTTGCTCAGTTGTTCAAAAACTACTGATACTATTTTCCAATACCTTTCCAACATATTGTTCCCCTTCTTTCCATACAATTAAATGAAACATTGTTCAAATTTTAGAAAATACACCAAAAGTATACCTATACTATAAAAAAATCAATACTAGTTGCCAAAATTAAACACATCTACTACTCGTCCATTTACCATCACATCATCATCTCCTGAAAGTACAATCGGTTTATGAAAATCATCATTTGACTTTGGTAAGAGATAGAGGCTCTCCCCTTCTCTTTTTGTTGCTTTAATCGTTGCGGCATTATTTACGATAAACAAAAATGCATCCTGTTCATTTATTTGCGTTTCATCTTTATTGATAAGGACATAACTCCCATTATCGATGTACTTATTATTTACTCGGAAATTATTCATCGATGTCCCTTCTACTTTCAGCAAAAAGTATTTTTCTTCTCCTCCGTGAATCATCTTTTTCGAAATAGGAAGTGTCCCATAATTACTCTCCTCAGCATAGGCAATCGGAGTTCCAGCATTAGCATATCACAAAATCGGGATATTGAGCGTCGTCTGAAAACCAACAGTATTTCCGAGCATAATCGAACGAAAACCATCCCCTCGCTGTAAGAATCACTTTTTCTGAAGTGCTTCCAGGTACTGCACCACTCCTCTCTTTGACTTCTGATGCAAGAGATTTTTGAGTTCTTCGATCGTCGGAGACTTCCCATATCTCCCAATAAAATCCGTAATCACATCGAGCACATGTTGTTGTTTTTCGGTCAACATATGATGAAAATTATAAAAATATATACACTTTATATCCTGAGTATATACTTTTATTTTTGAAGTCAAGAAAATTGATACTTTTTATGCAACACTATACAAGACTTACTTCTATCATCACAAAATCGGCTATCTCCAAAGTCTGCAAAGTATACACTCATGGTACTCAATATCGAAGCTGATCTTCCCCCCCTAAGATATCCTTTCCGATTTGAAGTTTCCCGGTCGTAACATACAAAAAAACTCATTTCCCTGGAAATACTTCAAATGTGTGAGTTGTACCCGATTCAAAAAGTCCTCGAAATATACGAACATCAGCATGAATATATCCAACCCCATCTGCAGAATCTCAGGAAACAAGCAACGTACAGGTATTACTTTTAAGAGGAAATTTATGGTTTTGATATCTTGGTTCTAATCCTGTCTGCCTCGTCTTGCACCATATCTGGTACAAATGTACCGCTTCATCCCCCTTGTTTTCCTCACTATGCTCGATTCCCCTCCCCGCCGTCATCACCTGTATCTCTCAGGACTGTATCTCTTCTGTATTCCCCATCGTATCTCCATGAGTAATAGCGCCTGAAAGTACTATCGTAACAATCTCCGCATTTGCATGAGGATGCAGTCAAAATCCCGTTTTGGGAGCGATGATATCATCGTTAAATACTCGCAAGTTCCCAAAGTTCATATTTTGTGGGTCATAGTATTCTGCAAAGGAAAATATATGATGACTCGTAAGCCAACTATGATCTGCAGTATACAGAAACTGATGTGGGATGATTTTATTTTTCATCACAAGTTACACAAAGAAATATTAGTGATATCATATCAAGAGATGTAAAAAATTCAATAGTGTGATAGATACTCAATGAAAAACTCTACAAAATTTGACTAGTAGTTTATATATAGTATTATTTACATACTTTCCAAATCCATTTGCGAGGATACTAACATGAAAGCATTGCTTTCTGAATTCCTTGCAAATCTCAAAGATTTTGTAAGGAAAAACACAAACATACTGATACTCTGCACGATCAGTATAATCCTGGTGCAAGAAATGGGGAAAGGTAATTCCCTGACCGACATCATTGTGACCATCCTTCACATAGGTGGAGATGTGTTTATGGTAATGTCACTCAACGCCCGACAGGAAAACAGAAAAAAAATAGGCTGGGGGTACATGATGATCTCTGGTCTATTTTTCTTAGGGGTTGGCTGGATTGCCGTAGACCAAGGAGAGTACGAACGGAATTGGCAATACCTCATCGGGACTGCCCCATTCCTGGTAGCAAATGTCTATCATTTCCTCGATGCATGGAGTATTCGGGGGAAAGAATGGTTTGCCTACCAAAGTACCATAATGGTCGGCGCTGTCACTTGGGGAATATATATCGAGTTTGACTGGATATACCCTCATGCCTGGGTACAGATCATAGGAATGTCGGCATTCCCAGTGTTCCTGACGCTAAGTGATAACAACCCGAAAGTATACATTTGGAGGATGATATCCATCGGGCTCATGACCGCGGGGGTTATCATTGACATCTGGATACAATGGAGGATTAGCCCCAGCATACCATCCGCATCCATCTCAACGCTGTTCATCACCCTGATAGCATTGAGTGGATTATCCAAGCTTGCACCCCTATACTTACAGGGAGAAGTGCAAGGAAAACTTACAAAATCGATCCTTCAGTGGATCGACAAAACTCAAAGGAGAATTTAAAAACCGGTTCCAGGATTGGAACCGGTTTTTGCGTGCGTGGCACTCTGTTACCACCGACTTCCCCAGCGATCCTGCTGAAGCGGGGTGACAGATATACCCTCGGGGAGATTACCTCGGACATCGATATCTCCCATCATATTCTGACGAATGGTTGTCCGTCCCTGGGGACCTTGGATGATGGTATCACCCATGGCATTTTGACGAATGGTCGTACGACCATTTCCACCCTGAACCACGATGTCACCCATGGCATTCTGATGAATGCGACCATCCCCATGTATATTTACACTGTAGCCAGTGTTATCCCAAGCCAGAGCCTGAGAGGAAAGAAACAGGGCGAACAGGGTTACGAAGATTTGTTTTTTCATGGCTCTGTACCTCGAAGAGTTGAGCGAAAGTTTTAGTTTCAAGCGGATCTGTTTTGGATGAGCTTGTACCGAGACTCTACTCCCGAGACATTAAAAAAATGTAAGACTCTATAAATAGAATCTTACATTTTTCTTACATAGGCTGTTTCAATACAAAAAAGGAGTATTTATTTTAGACTTATTATTCCAAAAAGGTAAAATCTAGCCTTATTATTTAATAATAGAAGTTAACAATGTGAGAAAGAAAAAAGCAAAAAAATATTATAAATTAAATACCTTTCTAAAAAACCGCCCCAGGAGGAGCGGTTTTTTGTTATTATAGACTCTTTAAATAGCTCGAAGCATATCTCGTAGTAATAGACGCTGTATACGCATAAAACTACTATCGTGTTCTTCATCTGTCTCATGACTTCACCATTTCTCTTTATCTTCTTTTTGGTGTGTCATCTCATGAGTAATAATTTCCATTAATTTCTCTTGTACCTCTGGTACATGAATCTCTGTAATGAGCTGTTTAACCATCGGCTCTCGTACATTAAATGCAATACTTCCACCATCTCATTGTAAAGCAGCTGCAATAAGGCCGTTATTTTCTGCAAGAAATTGTATCTCTAATTTTCCCCCGAAATGAGTATCTAGTAAATATTTAAACGTTGTTCCAATATAGTCTCTAAATCAGCGCAATTGATGAGAGGTAACTCCCGTTTCTTTTTCTACTTCTGCATCACTGAGATTATACTTTTCTACTTTTGCATTTAATCTGTCCCTATCTTGTGCTGCACCCCCCAAAACCTGACCGAGATTTCCAGAAAATTTACCAATATCTAACTTCCCCGATAACAACTTACTTTTTATCGATATTAAATTTGTTGTTTCTCCATCTCTTTGAAAATTTACCAACACTAGAAACTGTACCATATTTTCCTTATCCTTTAACAGATCGATTTCTTCAGCTGAAAAATCAATCTTATTTCCAGAGTGATTATATTTTTCTGCCAATGATAGTATCTGACTTGAATGCCTAAAATCATATCTTTCTAAACCATAATAATCTGCTGGCAGCATCGGAATACGAACACTTCTATGAACATATGATTGGAGAATAAAATCAATAACTTGTTTATACAAGTACGGCTTTAGTAGTTCCACATAGTATCTTCTATTTACCATAGAATTACGAGATCCAGTAAGAGGAACCCATTGAGGGATATCTATCGTTAACCTTTCCTCTTTAAAAATTTCTACCATCCAAGTTGGGAGGTCTGCCAGTAAATCATCTTTTATTCCCGATATCCATAAATTGTCTTTTGTATACCTCTCTATACGATCTTTTGTACGTATCAAACGAAGTTTTCCAAGATTTGATTCTTTTCCTTCTGCATTTTCTCAGATAATATCTTCACTTTCATAAAGCACCGTTCTTTCTTCTGGCTTATTTAGTACCGTATGATTATATACCTCTTCGATATCATCAATATTACCAACATATTTCTTCATAAGATATGTTCCTATCATCGCTCTAAAATTTCCATTTATACCTTCTGCTTCATCAATTCTTTCAATAACGGTTCCAGTAAATACCTCTTCTTTTTCTTCCAACGAAATATCAAAGTCAACAATGACCCCTTTCTTTTTTATAGGTGTTAGTGAAGCATACCATACTTTTCCAGAACCATTTGATGTTTTTATTCTTACTTCTTTACTTGAAGGATACAGTGTAAATGCCCCTTTTCAAAACATTCCTGTTGATTCTCCATCCTCTTTTCCTGTTTCATTTGGAACCAAAAATTTCACTAGTAATTCATATATATTCATTCCCGCCCCATCTGTAATCGATGAAACAAAATGATTATCTACAGAGTAAAAGTCAATCTCAACCCTTTTTTCTACCTCTGTTCTTCATCTTTTCACCGCTCTTAAAATGGCATCTCTTGCATTTTGCATCTGTTCTCTCAAGAACAACATTCCAACTTCATCTTGGGCAATAATCGTTCCAGAAATTTCATCTTCGATATCCGAATTATCTATCATTGCTTCTTTTTGTTTTTGAGCAAGCACTATAACTTCTGCCAGGGTTTTTGCCTGCTTCATATCTCATTCAAACTGGGTAGATAGTCCAATTAAGTCCGTAAGCTTCATGTGAATATGTCCTTGAAACTGAGGAACCTGCAAGTCTTTCGCTCACAAGAACTCTCCTCCTCCATGTAAAAATTGAGCAAAGCATACGATATCTTGCGGATACTTTTTCGTCAATTCAGAAAATACATCTTGCTCAGTTTTTTCTCCATCATCATGATGAAATAAATCTTGAAACTCTGACTGTACTATCAACTGTTCAAAGATCTTTTTTTGAAATGCTACAAATCAGGATAAATCCCAAAAATTCTCCTTAAAATCAAAATCTGTTAATTGCTGCAACTCTTGCTCTATACCCTTAATCAATTTTTCATCATATTTATGTCGTGAAGCAGCATAACGGCGTAGTAGCAGCTTTTCTATCTGTTCTTTCACCTCTTGTGGGTAATGTTGTATATATTCATAAAAACCTTGTGCAATACCAGTAGCATATTCTGATGGAAATTCAAAAGATTGTATATCTGTATGATATATACGACTAAACTCAAGTAAATCCATTGATTTATCGTCCAGAATTTCTTTAAGCCATGAAGGGTCCAATTTAACTTGTTCAAGGGGACTATACATATCTCACAAAGGTTTCGATATAGGCATTTGTTCCTGTCAAGTATGTTTTCATCAGAGCATTTCTCACAATAGTTCTGCCCTAGCTTGTTTTACTTGTGTCATTCATAGTACCTCCTCATAACCTGAAAACAATGTACCGACATCAGGGGCACCTGTACTTTCATATCAGTCAAGATAGGCATTCTCGGAAAAGCTTCGTAATCTCCCCCGCTTCATAATATAATTTTCTCCTTCTGATTGAAAAAGTCTCTGCTTATACTTCACTACTTTTTCAATATTTGTCAGAATGTTTGAAAATTGTGGTAAAAAGAGATTATCTTGAACTGTTGGAAGATATATCCCCTCTTGTCCTGTTTCTTTTTGAAATAACCCCCTATGCTCTGGCATATGTAGCATAGACTGAAAAATCGTATTTTGCATTTTGAGAAAAAATACAATATCTCCAATATGTTCTGAAAATCAAGGATAGTATGATTCTATATCATACTGTGATTGCAACTCAAACAATGCCCTCACGGCATTGAAATCGTCTTTTCTTTGTACATGTGCTCTCGACAGTAATAATTGCAATATCTTTCTTTTTTCCTCCTTGGTATATGGAGATGACTGAAAAAATCTAAAAAAATCTCTTCCTTTCTCCCAAATTGTAGGAAACTTAAATTCATGAGAAAATGAAGTCCCATATTTTTCGTTGAATTGTGCAATCTGTTCTCAAATTTTTGTTTCTTGATAATTTATTTTCTCTTCCCAAGCATCAAAATCATCACCATCATCTTCTTGTAATTTTTGTAGTTCCTGTCGCTGTAATAAAATAGCTGCAATATCTCACCATACCTCTTCAAATCATTCCCCTAACAATGAATCTTCCGAATCAATATAATAATTCCCTCCAAGACTTCTTTCTTTTCCATCGTGTAGAAGCTCTGCATGTCTTTGCTTCATTGTTTCCAATCTTTCTAAATCAGACAAAACAAAAGAGTTTTTCGGATCATCAAATCTTGCCATAATCTCAAGTGCTGTTTTCGGATCACGATCAAGTATTTGTATCAGCGTGGTAGTGTATTGTAGTATCTTTTTTATCCCTACTCGTGCATGTACATACGATAAAAACTTCAAAAATGGCTTCGTAATAGTCTCGCTTTTTTTCTTCATAAAGGGGAGGAGCATTTGCAAAAGTTCCCTCTTTATATTGATATCTCATCGATATGAACTTGCCAACCATCATGCTTCATCATTTATCAAAAGAGAAAAATAAGCATGTACCAAAAAATCCTCTACATCAAAATCTTCATATCCTATAATAGTTGTATCAATCAGGTCTTCTCTCATATCAAAAGAACTAAAACACTTTTGACCATAACTATCAAGAAATATCTGAACTTCTTTTTTTACTCTTTCCCTTTCCTCCAGAGATACTTGAGGATCTTCATCTTTTCCCTCAATCACGCTGTCGTTTTTTGAAACTTGCTCTCATTTTTCTGAATCTAATACTGTCTTTTTGTCCTCTATTTGTTTTTGTGATAACGAATGTATGTGTCCATATAGATTCATCTCCGATTCAAGTTCATACCCAGTATTTAAATTAATGGATACATTGAGCACTTGAAGCATGTGAGAGATTTGTTGTTCATTCTTACCGATAAAAACTTCTGTATTTACCAACACTACATCTTGAAAAATCAAGTAGTCAGACTCTGCATCTTTAGAAAATGGAAGCTGAAAAAATCTATATGTATTACCAGAAATACTCCCCTTAACATTGGCAGTTGAAACATCAGACAACTCTGTACAATTAGGAAGATTATCTGTACTAAACTTCACAAATTCATCCGAAAGGTATACCACTCCTTCTTGCTGACCAATAGCTTCTGAGAGCTCTTTTCTTGCTGGAAGTACTTTTATCCCCTGTGTTTCTAGATCTTGTTGAATCGCATAAAACTTTTCTCTCATGACCGTTCATAGTATAAACTCATCCTCTACCTCATTAGTAGCTCTTTCTTTTAGTCGCTCATTTATTTGTGAAATTACTTCCAATAAAGAAAGTTTTTCTTGCAAAGAAGAAGACTTATGTTGAACCTTCTCTAAACTCGCCCCTAAAGATATCACCACCTCTCGTGTAAGCTCTACTTGATTTCTACTATCATTTAATCATGAAAATGATGGAAACTCATAAGTAAATTCTCCAATATTTCCAATAGTTTGAGCCTCGAAATCTTCAATTACTACTCCTCAAACCTGTAAATATACCCTTGTTATATCTGTTGGATTTTGTTTTGTTTTAAAGAAAAACTTTGTTTCTTTTGGGGCTTCTTCTTTTATCTCTGTTCCAGATAATTTCTCTCTCTTTTTTGTCGTGGTATTTGGATATAATAATTTCTTAGCGATAGTTTGACTATCCATCCCAACGCCAGTATCAATAACTTGAAACCCTGTATCATCAATCACAACTTGAATAGTTGGAGCATCGGACATATCTAAGCTCTCTCCATTCATATACGTATACTCTGATACGTTATTAACTACCTTCCCATTGATGGTAATAATTGCACTGGTATTGGTTTTAAATCGACGAGAAATAAGAGATTGTAGTTGTCGTTGTTGCTCCTCATCAAAATACTTTTGCATTTTAATACTCGTTCCTGTATCTGTACGATTATTTTCCAACGTTCAAATCTCAACTTCTGTCCCAGATCATTTTTGAAGAAATACATCAAATCCCTGCATACCCTCTTTTTTTGTAGAAATGGATATTTGAGCTCCTGGAACCTGTACCTCCCTTAATGATTGGAAAAACCCCTCTCAAAATCTTCCGATACTTTTTGAAGGATTCATCGCATCAATTGCATTTGATACCCACTCAATAGCAAATCATAAGTCCTCATCCGTTTGATGTGTCATCAATTTTTCAATTCTTGGTGGAGCAATTGCTTCAAGATCACGATTCTTAATAACCTTCTCTTGAGGAAGAGCAAAGATATCATCATATTCTACTCACAAACGAGCAAAAGCTGTTTTATTTCTCTCAAACTTTACTATCTTTTGTAATGTCTTTAGTCAAAAATACTTTGGAACTTTTCATTTTTTTCTCAGTTCAGAGACAACTCAAACCCAATCTACTATAGCTTTATGGTCTTTGGTTTTTTTATGATTTGCAATAATAGCAATAATTTCTTTATTTTTCTGCTCGATAAATCTTGCTAATTGCCTCCTCTTTTCTGGTGAAGCATGATATATATCACCAGAAGTCAGAACTCATTCAGCTTTTGCTAACTCATAATATAGGGCTTGTCTTTCCGATGTATAGATAGTTCCTGGCATATAAAATTTATAGACTCGTATTGATGTTATGATATCATATTTACCTCTTTACAGCAAAAAAAGAGTGTTTCTTACACAATAAAAAAGAAGAGAAAATGTTTTCTCTTCTTTGTTACAAACCTTTCACTTTTTTCGTTGCAAAATTATCTCCCAAATACTCAGAAAGTATATCGCGGATCTCAAATCTTTTATCGTCTGAAACATAGTCATTATCTTTCACTTCCTTCCACAAAGTTCTTGCATTATGCATTTTTCTTTTCTTTTTTCTATATGATGAACCATTTCCATCAGTTCCTTCCATAATTCTTGATGTAATATATGGTTGTGTATATTTTCCATCTTGAATTCTCAGTATATCAGCGGCTCTATTTTGCATGTCACATATAACAGTATCTACCGGTGAAGGAGGAGAAAGAAACTCTTTTGGCATTTTTACTATATTTTGTATTCACAACATACCTTTACCTTTTAAATATGCAAGTTCATTACAAGGTCATGAAAGTACATGAAGATTAACTCCGTTTCATGTAGTCCTCAAAAATAATGTGACTTATTCTTTACAGGGAAGACACCTCAAGTTTTTAATCGGATTAATACAATACCTTGCAAATAAAAACCAATATAGACTTACTGGATATATAAAATATTTATCTTACCATATAACACTTAACAAAGCAAAAAACGTAATCTCTAAACAATAGGTACCGAAATTACTATTATTGACTTTATGTGTAATTGATTATAATAGTTCTATTGTTTTTATATCCTCAAAATAATGTCTGCTGTAGAAAAGCTTTTTTCACAAAGTCCTGATACAAAGATCCCTCAATTTCCAGTTGATGATATCCTTACATTTATTGAATGGGGAAATTTATTAGACTTAGAACAAGCAATTAAAGAATGAAATTTACATGGAGTAAAATTTGTATCTAAATACATTAACGAAAAAACAAGAAGAATTATAGAAGCAGTTTGTAGTTATGTTTTCAACTCTACTACTCGACTAAAAAATCTCGGCATACACATAGACTCTCCAGATAGACCGGAATCAGCACATCAAGTACTCACATGATTATACTCCCCTATTGATAATTATAGTAATATTCCAACCATCTGTGTTGATACCCCCATTTCAGATCAGGCGTGTAAAGAATACATTACTGAAAGCCATTTTGAAGAAAGATACCCAGATGCATTTATAGAAGTAAAACAGATGATATTTACAGTTCTTGAATTATGATGAGAGGCTCCCTCAGAACAATCACTATGATTTTGGACAAATATGCTCAATATATGTTTTGTCCACAGGTGAATTCCTGAAAAGGAAAGAACTGTATTAATCGAAGCAAGAGAAAGATTTACAAAAAGATTTATACTCACTCATGCAAGAGATATAAGCCGCATTTATCCAAATAAATGAGAAGAAAGCTTACTTATTATCCCCAATGGATTATCAAAGGATGGAAGACAAGTATCACATACACGATTCTCTCCTACTAACATACATGAGAGATATTCCCATGGACTAGTATATAATCTCTGAATATGAAGTACTGGAGAAGTTCATTCCATAAACCCAGACGCTGGCACAGAAAATCGAAATATTAAGATTTGAGCTCACTGAGTATCAATGAATTATAGAGCGGCTATTGATCCAAGATTAGTAGGATAAATATTGTATAAAAAAGATTACCCTACCCTTAACATCTTCCTCAAGGCTTTTTGGATATCACTTTGTTCAAGTAATTGCTCAAGCAATATTTCACATAAACGAAACTTCCCTTTTGATTGATCTTCAAGGTCTATCTCTATCTTTTCTATCTCTGCGTAGTATATTTTTCATAATCATCTATGAGATATCTCTGCTTGTATCATATTTACGGAGTCCATATCATACTTTACCTTTGCCACTAATCATCAAAACCCTACTCGTAACCTATTTAACAAATCAGCAGCGTAATTATCTCTTCATATACTATCCTTCATCATTTCAATAGTAACAATAGTAGCAGTAGTTTTATCCTCTCATTTTACAGATTCCCTAACCATCTTTTTTGGTTGAGTAATTTGTTCTCATGGGTTACTATATGGCTTATCATTTCCAATCTGAAGCTGTGCAATAAATTCCACAGCTTTCATAGATGCATAATCACGCCCCTGTTTTTTAGTCCCTCCTTCTTTTTCTCACCATATAGTATATTTCTCTCAATGTATCTCTATCTCAACTCAGCATGTAAACTTATGCGTACTCGTATCAACATTCCAATCGTCGTTATCATACCATCTAATAACTCTCCCTCTCCGTTTCTGGAGTACTTCATTAAGGTAATTCTTCGGATTTTTCCCTGAGGGGATGATTGATTCTGCTTGCATCTCCTTCACACAAGCTACTATACCTCCTACCAAGGATACATTATTCTGATCAAAAAAGTAGAAACTAAACAGAGACTCTATTTGTTTCAATAACTTATATACAACCTCATGTCTACATCTTTGCCTACTTTTTCCTCATCAACTTTCTCAGGAAGAAATAAATTCAACACCATATAATCATACCCTACACTCAAGCCAGTTTCATGTTATTTCTTGAAATTCTACCTTTCCTCCTTTACCATATCTTTGTAAAAAAACATTTAAAATTGAAATATAGTCTCTATCTTCTTGAAATTCATTTCACAATATTGAATTGGTCTCCCCCCTTTTAGGAAGCGTCTCTATCATTTCTTGTTGTTCTTTAATTCTTCATTCTAAGTCAGAGATGAAATCATACTCCCTACAGGTATCAAATACTCAATAATACTTCGCTATAGATTGAGCTTCTGCTAAAGATATCTCATATTTTCATCATTGAAATAGTATGGTCAACGTATGTGATCTATGTGAATAGATATCAAAATTATTAAAAAGTTCTAGATATGAAATATGAAATACATCTCTAGCAAAAAACCTAAAAATATCAATTGCTCTACTGACATCAGAAAAAAAATAGAGCTCTCCTATCTTATCAGAATATCATAACTCAGAAGTCGATAATGATATCCCCGATTCACGCAATGCGGTTAAATTCTCTAAAAAATCTCAAGAAAAGTCTCACGCCTGTATTACTCGTGTTTGTCCGTACACCATGTTATTTCCTTCACTCTCTGTCTCTAGTAATTCGGATGCTCTCACTGCTGGTTGTCATACTTGGGATGAATGATATAACGAAGAAACAATATCATGGATATACAAAGTTTTTTTTCAGATTTCTTTACATGGTCTTGCTCATCTTCAGATTCTTTGTATTGTTCTTGCATAAGACCTGGTAGGATCATTCAAGATAATATCAGTAACATCTGGAATATCAATCGCCTGATTCCATAAATCCTTTGATAAGACTACTCGTATTTCTCACGTTCTCAACCTATTTTCTACTCTTTTATTCTCTCAATTTCTTGTCCCTGCAACAAAATCTATTTTCCCCTGTAGAATAGGATTTTTTTCAGCAATATATTTTACAAACACTTCGCAATCAATAATAGATGGCATAAATCAAATTGCTTTCCTCTCTCAAAGAACTATTTTCTCAAGTATATCTTCAAGTATCAAAAATCTTTGAGAGGTATTGAGAAAATTATGAGATGTATCCAATTCAAAATTAAAGTCCCCATTTATATCTTTCCCATCATATCGATCAGTACTTTCATCTATCTCATAATTTTTTACTATCCATTTTGGAAAATCATAATCACGAATCAAATCAAATGATGATATTTCACCATATACATGTGGTATCATAGTCCCTACATGTTTTTGTATATTATAGGGTGTAGCAGACATATGTATTTGTGGCGCAAGAAAATATCTCTGTGGTCCAGATAAAATATCTCATAAAAAACCATGTGACTCATCCACAATAACAAGATCAAAAAAATCTGGAGAAAACTGTCTATATCTTCACTCATACGTTAACATCTGAACAGTTGAATAATAATATCATACTCATTCAAAAAATCTTCTAAATTTCTGATTCGCAAGGTCATTTATATCCTCTCAACCTTTCATGACACAGTAATTTGTATCTCATAATTGATACTTTCTATGTGCTGCAACAGCATTCGTTAGTTCAGTTACTCAAGGATTTAGAAATAATACCCTCCCTCACCTCTGAATAACGTGATGAGCCAAACTGAGAGCCATAAGAGTCTTTCCGCCTCACACAGCAATATCCCATCTTCACTCAGTTTTTCATAACTGTATATCACGTACCGTATGAACAAGGATCTCTCATTGATACTTTCTAGGATCGACAGTAGTATCGATAAGATTTACATCTCATGAAAAAAGGTCCTCTATCCTTTGCATTCTCAAATCATGTATGGCAGCCAGCTGATTCATCTATATTACTTACTCCTAAAATGTAGAAATGTATATTCCATTCTTGTTGAGCTTCATCATACATATGATGAATTTTCTCACCTTACTAGCTCAATATCTTTTAACTCAACCGCTACTTCTAACATATTTCATAGATTTTTCATAATCGTTTCCCTTGCATTTCCGTCTAATGAATATTGTGTGTGATATCTAGTATTAAACATTCTGATAAAATCCACTGCTTTTCTATTGCTAAAACGAGTTACCAAATTAACGGATACAACAAAATCTTCTCTAGTATTTAGACGCGATAATATCTGAACAGTATCGTAAAATAATTTTTCTGAAAAAAGAGATTCTGTGTCCAACGATACTACTCATACCTTATGCTGTCATAAGCTACTCACCACATCCGTTGGGAAATCCATGCCTTCCTCTCAATACAGTGAGTCAATATACCTTGCCTGTGGATACATTTGATGTAAGGCATGACATTTTGAAGCATGTCATTCCACAAGATACATATGTGATTCTATAAACCCAAACTTTCTCCACATATCATACTCCTGTCATCACAATCACGGCATAAATATAACACGATCATCTTCAGATACTCCTGTTGGAAATACTCCCATAGCAAACTTATATAGTAAAAATCTCCAATGACTTTTTTGTATATTTCCATCATCTTTTAATTCTCATAATCTTTGTAAATGAACATCGGATGGTTCTGCAACTTCAATTGGCGCATGTCATCAAGTTATTGTTTCAAGCATCAGTTTCCCAAGTTGATATACAAAGAAGTCTCCAATGCGTACTCTTAAATTACCATCTATAGTAACGATATCAGATTCTGTGAGCATTGCGACCATTAAGGCTACATCGTGATTTGTAGCCTCAACATCTCTATCCAAAAATACAGATTTGTCTCATTGATAAATCATAGCTCACATAACAAGTCCGTCTTTCTTTATAACCTCTACTCTCTGTATACTCATATGGTTATTTACAATTACAATATAAATATTGTAAGTAAAATATATACTTTGTCAATACATTGTTTCCATTGTGACATGTAAGTTTATATAAATATTGACGTTTTTTAAAAGGTAATATATAATATTTCTGTATCTTACTCATTCTTCACTCAACAATGGATCAAAGACATACAGATATTATAAGGCCAATTAATATTTCACGTACTGATTTAATGCCCCTCAATACGATATGAAGACAAATTGATTGGAGCAAAGTATTTGCCACTATTAATGTTGGCTACAAGAGCCCGATAAACTGGAATAATGTTATAAATGAGAATTGAGAATTTGATAAAAGAAATTTTATTATGTGAAATTCCTTTTCTGCTACAAGTAAAAATAAGCTCCTTCATGAAGCTCCACAATTATTAGAAAGAATACAATATTTAAAAAGAGAACTAGGCAATGATAGTATATACTATTACGGTGATATATTGCAGACCATCATTAGACTTTTTAAAGATGTATTCTTTTTATGAAATGAAGACGAAAGTAAATGAGAAATTACAAATGTATATGCTCAAGACTTCTTCCTAAAATTAAACGAAATATATGAACGTATACAAAATAGGCATAAGTTACTTGATACTGCTGAGTGAGGTGTCTTCGATACAATAGATGCAGAAATATCTAGATGTATTCAAGAGTGATTACAATGGGTCGAAAAAGAATGGCCCCCATATGAAGCAGATAAAATACACAAATTCAAAAAATGAGCATCAAAATATATAAAGCCTTGAAATGTGTTAGACGTTGATAAGATACTGGAAGCTCTAAATTCACATTGGTCCTGGAATGAAGACCACCTAATCTTCGCCTTTTATACTGCTGAGTGTGACAAAAAAGAATTAGAAAAGCTACAACGATGAGTATTACAGGCACTTGAGGCAAAATTCAAAAGACTAGATACAGTAAAAGTATTTACTATTATAGAATTTATACTTCCCTATATATTTAATGGATATGAAGATATAAACTTTGAATTTCCAGAATT
This sequence comes from Candidatus Peribacteria bacterium, assembly GCA_023898505.1. Lineage (GTDB taxonomy): Bacteria > Patescibacteriota > Gracilibacteria > BD1-5 > UBA6164 > HK-STAS-PATE-10. The sequence goes on from CP060226.1 coordinate 468,512, forward strand.
ATTTAGACCTGAATACCTTTCAAAAATACGCATCTATGATTTAACTATAGAAGGTTTTACAAACCAAATACATGAATTATGACCAAAAAATGGTTGGCCTCTTGAAATACAAGAAAAGTTAATAGAACAATTCATGATATATGGGACAACAGAATCATGACAAATATGATTTTGACAAGGAAGTGAACAACTTTGGTATTGGTCATCAGTTACTGGAGAAATAACCCCTAAAAACTATACATACTATTTAAAAGATGCAAACTTATGAGAAGATAAAAGGCCTACACCTAAAATCCTTACAGATACGGTACATGAAACCACTGCTATCACACATGATACAGCCTTACACCTACTTGAAGAATAATACTTGTAGAACTTATAAAAAGCACCCTTTCCAGGGTACTTTTTATTTAATAGATTCTATTTATTTTTTTAGATGGTCTCCAAAATTTTTCTTTGCCACTCATTATAATCCCCTGATAACTCCAATAAAAGAAAATATTGAAAATGACTTGGCCAATGAGAAAATTCTCTTTCAAGCATAATCTGATAAATACTTTTTAAATCAGGAGAAGCATCTAATTGTTCAAGTATTCTAGGATGAAAATCATCCACCACATCTGCATATCATAATCTCCCATAGTCTAATGCTTTTATTCCAGCATCTATTTTATCCAATATATAAATTAGTCATTGATCCTTATTCCTTCATAATGTGTACTCCTGAATCATCTTAAGAATTTCATCATACTTGCCATTAAATAATATCTCCAATACAATCATCACATATCTTTCAAGCAATAACTTATCGGCACTACTATAGCTACACCTAGGTGTGATATCGGGCAAAACGGGATGAAACTCTAGTATATCATGGTACCTAGCGGATTGATGTGTCGTATCACTAATCTGGTCAGGAAATCATATAGCAAAACAATTTACAGCCCTTTCAACATTTAAAGAGTGTTCCCAAACTGATTCTATAAGCGTTCTATGTATTCCTCTATTTACCCATCAAGCCCTTAGCTTCTTTGATAATAAGTCTAATACCTCAAATCATTGCATTCATGCATTTATAAATGGGTCTGATTCATATGCTATTTTCTTTAAATCATCATCCGTTGCATTTGGATTCAGAAGAATCCTTCTCCTGAGATCTAAGATTTCCGTTGTTATATCTCAAGAAAGAAGATCTAAAGTTACAGGTGTTAACAAGGTATTTTAAGATTATATATTACAGAATATTTATAACATTTAATTTTTATGAGTCAAATTTTATATTGACTTTTGTTATATAAGATTTAAAATAGTCTATAACTTCAATCCATCATCTGTAAGGAGGAATGTATGAAAGAAGTTATCAATCTATTCCTTACAGACTTCCGAATGTTTGTCAGGGATAATACGGCAGTGCTATCCATTTCACTTCCGGTGATAATTGGACTGCACTTGCTTGGAAAAGGGAGCTGGGTAATAAACACCCTGGTACTATTAGTACATATCTCAGGAGATGTACTCATGGTTATGGGGATGGAGCAGTATGCAAGAAAACAGAAAAAATCTGGATCGCTGTATATGCTACTGTCTGGAATGTTCTTTGTAATAGTAGGAGCAACCGCAGTAGTACAAAGCCAAGATGGAAAAAACTGGCAATATATCTTAGGAACTATCCCGTTTTTCATAGCCTATGCTTACCAGATACTCGACGCTTGGGAGAAACCAGGAAAAGAACTCTTTAACTGGTTCATGACAATGGTAGTCTGTTGCATCCTTGCAAGCGTTTATTACTCCCTTGATTTGGTGTATGCGCATGCGTGGGTCTTTATCGTTGGCTATTCCGTATTCCCGATAGTTTTAGCCCTCCCAAAAACGGCTACGACATACGTCTGGACTCTGGTAGCGGTAGCGGTAATGATCCTCGGAGTGACTATCGATATATACGTACAACTCCAAGTGTCTCCCCAACTCCCTGCTGCATCGATTTCATCGTTCTTCATCACGGGGATTGCTCTCATAGGCTTCTCTCGTAGTGCAGGACATTACCTCAAAGGATTAAACCCCGAACAGGTAGTATTGATTTGGATTCTTACCAAAGTCAATGCGATGCAGAGATTCCTTTAACCTATCCCCGCCTTACCGCGGGGATACAAAATTCCTACCTTTGTAAACATATAAAATTAACATGATTCAAGTGGAGAGAATACTTGTTGATATAGATGAAACTAGTGCACATACTGTGAGAGATGGAGTATATCCAATAGTAAATGCCCAATATTGAACAAATTTTCATATTGAAACGACACTAAATTATAGAGATGTATTTTGAGATAATATATCAGAAGGATGAATATTAATTCCTACCGAAAGAAAAATACAAATTTTTAATGAAGCTATTTTACAAGATAGATGAAAGAATCATATTCAACCAATAGAGTGATCTGTAGAAACAATAAGGGGATTTCATGAATGAGGTGGGGATGTCTGAATGTTAACAGCAAGACATCCTATACTAAAGGAATATACTCCCGAATGGATAAGACATCACTACGGAGATACAGTATCAAGAGTATTGTTTTCAAATTGTTACCATGGAGGAAAACGTACAAAATCAGACATATGCAGAGAAGAAAATGCTCAAATAATGATCGAAGATGATATGGACTATGCCCTAGAAATAGCCAGGGAAAAAGTATTAGTTCTCTTACTAAGAAAACCTTGGAATGAACAAAGAAAAGAAACACATAGAAATATTAAAAGGGTGGACTCATGGGAAGACATAGATTTATAGTAGGTTTTTCTATATTTGATAGTATATTTAATATCCATAAACTAGTATATAGAAAGACAAAAAATACCTTTCGTTCTCACTCAAGGTATTTTTGATTCTTTTCTGGAGGTGCCAAGCGGAATTGGTGCTTACGCTACTGGCTATTACATATCCAGTAGCTCCACTCAGCCATTCGATGATTGCTCTTATTCATCGCAATCAGTTTTTTACCTGGCTAACCACCAGTAAAAAAACAGAGTCTCAGTTCAATTCCGCTCATTTCGATACTTCTTGAAAATTTAAAAAGTACCCTCAAAACTAGGGTACTTTCAAAATTTTCTGGAGGTGCCAAGCGGAATTGAACCGCTGTACGGGGTGTTGCAGACCCCTGCATGACCACTCTGCCATGGCACCGTATGTTACATATCATCACTTTTCGGAATACTCCTTTTGCCGCTTCACTCGCTTCTACTTCGTACCAGACTCGTTTACCCTCTGTCGGATCCTTCAGGATTATGAAGCTCGTATTCCTCGCTTCTCATCTCTGAAGTCTTACCTCATCGTCCACTCTGCCATGACACCATTTTCATTACTTTCGATAACTTCTCCCTTAACAAAGGGAGTATCCCGAGAATTCGGGAGGAGGGATTTTTTAAGCAGACGAATTATATAAAGACTTGTGAGAAATTCAAATCTATTTCAAAAGATATATTTAAAGCCATTCTCTCCTTTAATAATACAGGAAAGATACCTCGAAAAGAAGGAAAGTGGATTATAACATTTACCCCTCTTCCCCTAAACTCTCCTCTCGACACCAAAAAGTCTTCAAAATCGCTTCATATTTCGCCGTATCAACGGTACTGAGTGGAAGGGCGATCGTCATAAAGTATCCTGTAGTAGCCCCACAAACCTTTGCTGTCTGGATATAGGTCAGCTCTGGGGCACTTTCAGAGTATTTTGCGGTAAATACATACATCAGTCCAGCATCTCCATCACTATAGGTAAAATCTTTAGTATCAAGTTTGGTATAGTTGAGATATTCACGTTCTGCACCAACATTGTTTACGATACTATATTCTTTTGAACTGGTTGGAGTCGACATCTCTTGAGAAAGCACCAACAGATTGTTTGCAAATCCATTTTGTGTTTCGTTTGAAGTGACTGCCAGCTCTATATCTCCATTACTTGGTTTTGGAAGGACGCTCGAATGATCCGTCACTACAGTCCAAGTAGACGGTATCTGCACCATATACCCCGAACCTGTATATACCTCAAGTCCAGAACTCACCGTAGCAGTATCTTCTCCACAAGAAGCAAGCATACATACTGCCAAAAGTAGCACCATTATTTTTTTCATATCTCAATACATTAAATACCAATAAAACCTTGTAGCTCGTCGAGACTCATCACAAATGGAAGAGTTGCCGCCGCCACTAACAATAAGAGAATAATAAAAAGAACATAAAATACTCCTCCAGGAAGCCTATCAAGCAAACGGTCTTTCATATAATAGTATACAAAAAAAAGAAAAGAAAGCAAAAAGAGCACATAACTATACACAAGGGTTTCGATAAATATTTCCCTATAAAATCATGAACCAACAAAAAAATAATTCAGGAAAAATACGAGCGTCATAACCACAAATACAAATCTAGCTGCTGCTCTCCTCTCTCATACCAAAATATGAGGATTTCCTATACTCTTTTTAATTGTATCTTTCAGAGTCATCTTGATTTTTTTAAGATAAAATATATAGTAACACCATAAGCACTATAGGTACAATCATAGGAAATAGAAGTTTACAATAATGATCTCGAGTACTCGGGATAACAAAGAAAATTCTATTTTCTACCAAGTAACTATTTTACTATCACACCATATTCTATTTACCTAAATAATATATCGAGAAATGAGCGTAACTCAAGAGCAAATACAAAAGATTGCAGAAAAACTCAGTAAGATCCCTGGAGACAATACGAAACTTATCGGTGACATCAAAGGAATTCTCTCATACATGGATCTCCTCCAAGAACTGGATACTACCGGAGTGATACCAACGGTATCAGTAGTACAAAAAGAAAATATACTTCGCCCGGATGTCCTAAAAGACAAAGATCCCACACCAACCGAGATGCTTCAGTGCTCAAAACAAAAAGTTATTGGAAATCAAATTGCCATCACAAACATCATGAAATAATCGTCTACCACGAAGTTACGCTACGCTATGATTCAATCACTCAAATTACGAAACTTTAGAAATCTCTCCGAGCGAGAGTTTTTCTTTTCGGGCGAAAAAATCATCATCTCTGGAGACAATGGTCATGGAAAGACGAATCTCCTTGAAGCGATAGGCCTTATCGGCGGAGAAAACCTAACCGCCCTTGATTTTGACAACCTCGTCACCAAAGGAAACACTAACTTTTTTATCGAGTGTCAAAGTGATGGCGACAAACTTGCTATCGCTTATGAGATGAACGGTAAGAAAAAACAGTACAGTATCAATGGAAAGAAAACTTCAAAAACCAAGTTTCTCGAACACTCCTACGAGACAATCTCTTTTTCTCCGATGGAGATGAATACCCTATTTCTTGGTCCGAGCCTTCGTCGAGATTTTTTAGACAAGATTCTTAGAAAAGCATTTCCTCAGTATGAAAAACTCCTAAAAAACTATAAAAACATCGTCAGAAACCGCAATCTCACACTCAAAAATATCCAAAAATGAATGAGTGAAGAAAGTGAAATCAACTTTTGGAATGACAAGTTTCTCCACCTCGCAAAAGAGGTCTACCAGTATCGTTTTCTTTTGAGTAGATATATCGAGACTCACATCCCCAGAGCAAAAGAATATTTTCTCGGAAAAGTGGGGAGACTCGAATACCGATATCTATCAAAGGTAGCTCCTGAGGGCATAGAATCAAGTATCATGAACTATCTGCAAAAAAATATGGATCGAGATATCATTCTCGGAAGCACCCATATCGGTCCTCACGTAGATGATTTTTGACTCTTTACTGACGGTACGGAAATCACTCAGTTTGCTTCTCGTGGTGAAATAAAAAGCGTGATGATGGAGCTCAAGTATCTCGAAAGCGAATTCATAAAAAAGCAGACAGGAAAGTCCCCAATTATCCTCATCGATGACCTCTTTAGTGAACTTGACCAAACCCATGAAAACTTCTTCCAGGATCGTTTTTCTGGACACCAGATTTTCATCTCTACCATAACAAAAACAGACCTAGAAGATACTGGGAATAAGATATATTTATAAAATACTTAAAGTATTTGTAAATAAAATTCTTGCAGTTTGATTTACGATATGCGAAATAAATCATAAAATGCAACGTATGTATTTATGTATCTAAAAATTCAAATATGAAAAAAGTATCTTCACTTCTTGTAAGTACATTTCTTCTCTTCTCTCTCCCTCAAGCATTTGCCGGAGTTATCGACCACTTCGAGGTAGTGCTTGATCCTACGACTTCAAAAGTAGGTGAGGCGCTCGATATCACTATCGAAGCTGTTGATAGAGACAATAACACGGTAACAAATTATGATGGTTCGATTTTAGTATTTTCTGAAAGTGACGCAGAAGCAGAGTTTCCAAATGAGCTCGAAGAAAACAGCTACACCTTTACTCCGTCAGATCAAGGAAAAGTAAAGTTTGAAAATGCCGTTATCTTCAAAAATGCAGGAAAACAAGATATCCACGTATATGACCTCGATGACGATAACATCATGGGACTTGCGGAAGTAGAAATCACTGATAATGCCGTAGAAGAAATTGTAGAGATTAATATCCTCTCTCCAGAAACAGGAGTAACTGTGGGAGAATCAAAAGTGACCGTTTCTGGTACCTCTAAAAAGAATCATCAAATTCACATTACTATCAACGATGCAAAAGATATTCCTACCACTACAAATTCAGAAGGAGTATTTGAAAAAGAAATTACTGACTTTGAAACTGGAAAAAACACAATCCAAGCAAAAATCCTCAATGCTGATAATGAAGTCATTGGTACTTCAAACATCGTTACTATCACTATCGATGACAATACTCCAAGACTCAATAAGATTAGCATCAAACCAAGCGCTATCGTAGAAGCAGATACTACTGTAACTGCTGAGGTATATGCAAACAAAGGGCTCACAGAAGTACAGATCATCGTAAATGACAACATCAACACCCTTTCTGAAGAAGAAACAGAACCAGGAAAGTATACTGGAATATTTCGTGCACCAAAGACTCCAGGAAAGTACGCTATCGATGTTATCCTCAAAGATGAACTCGGACATGAAACAACAGAAAAAGAAGCAACTTCTATCATGGTACAAGAAGCTACGCTTGCATCTGCAGATACTGAAGAAACTGATACTCCTGAAGTAGCAGTAGAAACTTCTGAAGAACCAAAGGTAGAAAAACCAGATCTTACCATTACAGGATTAAAAGTAGTAACTCTCAAATCTAAGTCAGTGATTACTTGGGATGAAATCGAAGCAGCCACAGGATATAGAGTATACAAAAAACTAGAAAACGGTGAGATGGAACTCGTAGAAGAAGTGACAGAACCAAGGTTTAGCCTTGAAATTACTGGAGATGAAATTACCCATGATTACTTCGCAGTCAGTGCCTATATCCATACAGAAACAGGTGCTACTGATGGAAGTGGATCTCTCAACTCCGCGGGTGCAGAACCTATGGATTGGGAAGGAGACCTCTCTGCAGCGACCAAAGTTCAGACTGGACCAGAGATATATATCCTCCTCATCATTGCACTTCTGATCAGTGGACTTCTCTTCTTTACAAGAAGAAAACAAGCATAAGTACAAGATACTAAAAAAATACTCCAGTGATTGGAGTATTTTTTTAGTGTCAAAAGGCCCCTATAAATATCTGTCAATTAAGTTTATCATAACCTCAAATCCTAAATCACCTTACTCCGTCAGAAGTAATCACTGGAGAGAACGTAAGGTTTACACTACCTGGAACATTACCCATCAATACATTAACAGCATTCTCAAATTGTTCAAAGAATAATCCCTGAGAATTAGCATCTACCTGATCCCATTTCTCAACTAACTCATAAAAATCTGCTTGATATTGACGAAGTGTAAAATATTGAGCTTTTTGTCTTCTCATTTGAGAAAGTATACCTCAATATTCAAATCTCTTTATTTCTAATCCTACTGTCCATCCTCATTGTTCCGCTATAGATTTCTCACAATTAATAACAAGTCCATTCAAACGCATATCTGGGTGACCAGAAATCTTAAAACCCGTTATATCATTCCAAGTTCAAATAGAAAAAACAGTCTCTCTATAATTTCCATCCAGTTTCCCAAAACCATTATTCTCAAGATAATCTAATAATGTCCTTTTTAAATAAAGTGACCAACCTCCCTCATTTACCACATCAGGATTCTCGGCAAATGCATTAAGTAGATACTGATTACTTGCACTATTAAAAAAGTTAGGATCACCTCTCATTTGATAGTATGCCCACATAAACATAGCTTCTCGATCATCTCACTCTGCAGTAACACTCACTACAGAAAGTCCTTCTTGCATATAAAGATATATAAAAATAATCTGTATCCATAATACCATACATAAACTAGAAAAAACAAATTATCGATAAAAAATACTCCAGCGATTGGAGTATTTTTTCGTTATATGCTATACTATGAGTAATATCATCTTGGTATATACAAATGGCTTCTACAATACTATCATCTTGAGATACTTATGGGGACCACCCAGAGTTTACCCTCGAACCAAGGATAAGCTATGATGTTTTTATTGATGGCGAACCAGTAAGAAAAGTAAGTCATCTGGAAATACATACCTATGATTGAAAAAACTATCTATTATGATTTCAAAGTACAAGTAGTGAGCCATATTATATCTGAACTCAAGCACTTCACTCAGGAAATGTAGGAATGAACGTACTTCTCGGAGAAATTGAACGTATCGATGGTTCCAATATCCATGTTACAGATAGAAATCTTTGTGATGAACTAAAAAAGACAATAGACGATCGTGTGAATAGGGTTTTATATGATTATACTCCATGACATACATTTTCGGGGAGATAAAGAGCTATTATACTCCGTCGAGTAGGCTTACTTTTCAGCGTACTCTCTCATAATACTCCCCAAAGATATCTTGAAGCATAGCTTCATCATCTCCCCAAATAGCAAGATATAACGGATGAGAAACAATTTGCGATAACTCTAGTCAAAAATAGGAAATAAACAATTCATGACTTCATCACATAAAATAATCTCTGTTTACTTGCAACTCTGTTGTAATGGTACGAACCAAATCAATAATCCTTCAAAATAACATATCAATCGTATCGGACACGATATTTTTTCTCGTAGCAAATGCTACACTTAATCCATCTTTTTCTCAGAAACAGGCAAATTCTCATGCTATTCTCAAGTTTTTTAAAAACTCATCCAAACGTGAATTTGAAATTCGAGTAATATTTCAAGCAGAGATCACCTGAGACAAGGAGGCAATAATCTTTTGGCGTTCTTTATAGTACTCAGAAGTTTTCGCTGTTTCTGTGGATTCTCACAAATGTAAACTTGGTATCTGCTTTTCTTCAAATCCAGTTTGCATATATGCAACCGCACTCTCAATATCTTTTCTTTTTTCCTCTGGAAATAAATAGCGGAAATACTCCGTATCTTGTAGTTTTGAATAGTGGTATGCAATATTTCTTCATCGTGCAATTTCCAGACAGTACCCCATCTCTACATTCCAGAAGTCTCTAAAAAAGTTCTCAACAAAGGTCTCAATAATTTCTTGGTGATACTCTGGATATGTGGTAGCAAAATACTGTTTTAAAGCTTTTTTAAATCACGAATATCTCTGAAACACATTTTGCGATGTACGTACTCATTGAAATACTTGGTCTAGTATCTCTGAGGTAATAGTAAGTCACTGTAATTGTGCAAATATATCATTTGGTTCCTCGGATATATCAGAGGGGCTATATATCCCATTCAGAATAAGAAATGTAAGAAAGAGTCTCAGAGGAACAATATAAGAATCCTGTCTCCCTCTCACTATCTCAATAAATACTGGTCGTGGGTATGCAAGTAAAGTTTTAATCGCCTCTCTATCAAAGTGGATATCAAATATCCCTCCACTACTATATACATCAACAAATGGTGTAATATTCCCTGGAGACATTCCTCCCGTTAATTGCTGCATTCTCCTTAAAAAGTCTGACTCATCTTCAGCATCCCCTTGCCTATACTCAATACATGGAGTTCAAATTTGATCATATATATGTCTCATATTTGGTTGAACCCCCTCTCTTCCCCTTGTTTGTGCAGATGAAAAAACACTATCTAACCCCCTAAAGGTTCAGTAAAAGTGATATCGTAATTCTTCTCCTGTCCCCTCAAATAGATATGTGATGAGATGAGCAATAGTGATTCCATATTCTTGTTCATACCTCAAAAACTCCGGCTGCTTATTATCCAATTGTTTATGACCAGAAAATCCAGTAGATATAACCTCACCTCCAATATATCTTTGTACAAAAGTTACAAAATCATCGAAAGCCTTTCCTAGATTTACATCTTTTACTTGCTTGTTTGGAGATAATAACCCCTTCAATGTGTTATCCCTTTCTACCTGTACTTCTAGTAAGTCTTCAGTTGCTCTCACAATAGCTGCAACAACATCATCTCCTTCTGTATATCTACTACGAGGAGAAAACTGTCAAATATGTGCAACTGACTTTAAGTAATCCATGTTATACCTTTACTAAACTATCCATTGGTTGACCAATCTTACGAATCTTAAATCCGTTTGGCTTTGAGAGTTCTTCAATAACCTCAAGTGGCGGCTCCCAGATATATGGTTGCTCTCCCATAAAGTTATTTCCCATCAAAAACATCTTGATTTTGTGGATATCGTTTCCCCAAACCGCTTGTGCCCACTTTACTTTAGCATAGGCAGCATGCTCCAAACAATGAATCGGTGTAATCCCCTGCTCTTTGAGGTACAGTGCCTCGGCATATAAGTGCTCGGTACTTCCTGTTGGAAATGGATTAGCAGCAAAGAGTACCGCATTATTTTCCCTCGCAGCACGCACAATCGCATCTACCTGTTTCGGAGAAAAAGTAAATCCTCCATAAGTTACGAGGATAATCGCTAGATCCTTGATAGATTTTACATGTTCATAGAGGACTACTGGATTCAGACCAATTTTTGCAAACATCGTACTAATTGGCACATGTCCACGTAAAATCACAGGTTGAAAGATATCATCTACCGTTTTTGTTGACTCATTTGTTTCAATAAAGGCATTATCAATTCCCTTGCTAACAAAGTTAGAAACATCCATCAGTTTTTCTTTTCCTGGAGAATCAAAGGCATTTACATCCGTATCACTCACCTTTATACTCGCTGCCGGGATATAGGCACCCCCAGAGGTTCCTCCAGCGGTTGCAAAAACTGCCTGTCTTCTGGACCTTCTGAGTTCCGAAAGCATATTCAGACCAAAGGTAAAGTTTACCCCTACATCACTAAACTTATCACGCACGGTTTTTTGTGCTGCTACAAATCCAACAGAAAATGGATAATTTGCTCCCAACATCACATTGGCATACGTACTTGATTGCGTCAAGGTATCGGTCCCATGGGTTACAAAAAAGCCGCAAAACCTTGTCTTTGCCTTATTTGAAAGATTTTCATAAAACCAGCTCATTGCGATTACCACATCGGCGATATAATCAATCTCCATCTGTGAAGAATCAATCTGTGTCACAAGCTCAAAACTCACGATTCCAAATCGGTCATCAAGCCCCCCTCCAGCAAACTTAAGGAGGTCTTCTGGATGCAATCCTGGACGAAGTTTTCAGTCTTGCATAGTCATCGATATAGTTCCCCCTGTTCCTAGCATACACACAAGTTCTTTTTCTGTTTTTTGCGCTAGTTCTTCAATATTTGTAAGTGCTCTTTGTACTCTTTCGGGGTTAATAAAACGAAGGTTATCTAAGTCAAATGGATCCTCTAAAAGTTTAGTTGGATTGGTTTTGAGACTATAGGTTCTCCCCTTCACCACATAGGGAACCTGTGGATCATACTCTACAGGGTTAAAGTGTCCCTGTTTATTAAAACCAGAAGGAAGATTTCCCTCCTTATCCAAAAACCATGGATGTTGTTGTACCTCTTTTTTCATATAATATAAGCGTTAATAATAACTAGAAGTAATTTTACAATCTTCTATAATATTTAATAATATAAAACTAAATACTCATTATAATTTCCCTTCAAGTAGGTACATCTATAAACACAAATATGTTGTCCTATTTCCAACACCTCCTTGTTGTTCCAAAAAAACAACACCTATACAAAAAATACTCCTTGAATATTCAAGGAGTATTTTTTGTTATTTTTTCTTCGTGTTATCCCATGCTAGGAGAAACAAACTTCGAAGCGTGTCTGCCATGTACTTGTTCTTCATCTTCATCCCCGAAGGCTTCTTGCCTTTCGTCGTAAAGAGGGCAATCATATCTCCCATGATATTGATCTCACAATTTGCAGGATAATCTTCGTTGGGAACCAATTTTGTCGTACGAAGCTCTTTTGCATCACGACTCGCATACGCCTTCGCTGCTTCGGTATCTGGTTGGATACTTTTTACCGAAATCTTATTATCCACACGCTTTTGTGTGTAGTTTGACCAATCCTCTGGATGAATCTTTGAGTGATACTCATTGAGTCCAAAACAAAGCTGCTCTTTTCCCTTTTCCTGAATCGTCTCTTCGATCAGTGTCGTAACTGCATCAATGCCCTCATAATAGGTAATCTTCCCCGCAAGATCAAACTGTTCTTGCACCTGATTTTCTTTGAGCTTTTCCAAGTCCAACTGTATCTTCATCGAGTTTTTCTTGAGTTTTTTCAACTCTTGCTCCTTTCTTTCACACAGTAGTGTGATATCTTCTGGTTCTACTCCTTTGAAGTAGGTCAGTTTATTTTTATTGTAATCCACGAGCAAGCCTCTGTCTACCATCGATTGCAACATCGTATAAATACTCGAACGCTTGATATCAACCTTTTTTGCAATCGTACTAGCAACTTGTGGTCCATGTGAAAGTAGGTACATATAGATACTTACTTCCTTTTCATTGAACCCAAGAGAATCAAAAAATGTTTGTAGCATAGTAATCCGTTAAGAAAATAATTGTAAGATTTTTCGCTTTAATTGTATTATAGTTTGATACACTTTTTTATCAATTCCATCATTCCCATCAAATAATTTATGCTCATGTGCCAAAATTCCTCCGCTCGCAATAAAAAACATTCATATTGATTCCCGAACAGATCATCATGAATCATATTGTACCATATAATTCAGTCATCACGAAATTGTAGATAATAAAAACATCATCACAAGAGATTTCCACCAATTCGGCATATTTTTCGGTAAGCATTGTTTTCAAGTATCATAGAGAAATATCACTACTAAAGCAATCAAATATGTTTGTACTCATTGCTTACTACCTGCATATAGTATTTCCTTAATTTCTCTTGAATTCAATATTCTCTCAACCGCAACAATAGATGCTAATGCTAGTCCAGCATATGCTGCTTTCTTTTGTGTGTCTGTATCGAAAATATGTTGAAATAATTTATTCATATGTTATACCCCTCGTAATCCTTCGCCGATAAAAAGTCCTCCATTTTTTTTGATGATATCCAAACATATCGCTGAAAGATCTGGTGCCACGGGTTTTGCAAGCTCCTTCAAACGATTAAATGCCATGATATACTTGTATCCTCCGATATCGTACAATGTCTTCGTATCTATGACGGTTTTATACTTTTTCAAAGTTCGAGTAATCAGCGCAACATCGACAGATTCATAGGCTCCATGGAGTACAAGTGCCTCCAGTATCGCTAATTCGAGATTTGCCACTTTGAGTTCTATGGTATCCATTTGTTTCAGCTGTACGTAGGGAGAAAGTCGCACGTATAGATTTACCTTTTTCTTGTCCCCGATATTTCCAGAAATCGTTTTAAATACAATCGTATAATTCCCAACACAGACCTTTTTGTTGAGGCTTCGATTAATAACAAAGATGGTCTCTGGAAATGAAAAGTCTCGCAGGTGAATTTCAAGCGCTTTTTTCCCCGCGATAAAGTAGTGACTTCCCACAAAGTAAGTGATATACTTTTTCAAAAGTGCCGCATAGTACTTATCGATAAGATCAACTCGGTTGAGTCACGCATCTTCTTCTGTCGGGATTACATAGACTCCTGATTTTATACTGATAATCTTTTCTTCTGATTTTAGACGATAAAGAAGTTTATCCACCTGTGTCTGATACTTCGGTTTTTTCTCTGGATCAATCAGTTCAAAGATATCTTCTTTAAATAAAATCTTTCCAGATTTTTTACACAATATTTTAACAATTTTGTTAAAATCTAACATTTTAATTTTTCTCTTAAAATAGATAAAAAAACTCTATAAAGAATATAGAGTTTTTACTATAAAAATCAAATAATTTCTGAAAATTAAAATGAACTGCTTTGTTCCAAGATCTTTAATACACTTCTAATTTCTACTTCCTGAGTACGGAAATAATTATACATCTCAGAAACATCCAGATCATCTGGCATATCATCTCCATTAACCATAAATGCATATAAAGACTTCATTTCTTCCATATAATCACCAATACTATCCCCCCTCGGAAAGCATAGTTCAATCTAGTAAATAAATCACAAAAACAGCTATCACTATCTTATTATCATTTAATCAGAAAAGACTATTATGAAGAAACTGCCAAAATACCTCCTTCAAATCTTTACCTTCATAAACAGGGACAAGTCATTTTATACCAATCGGAGTACCTATACTCCTCCCTTGATTAGAAGAAACAAACGTATTTATAGCTTGAACTATAGGATACCTCAATACTTCATCCACTTCCACACGTACAGGTTCTATAGCAGAAGCTCTTGTATCATCACTAATTGCTCATCAAAGAGCAAGGAATAATCCCCCATCCTCTGCTTTTCAACCTTGAGCACAATCAACATCCCCTGAAACTATATCAACTAAACCTCAACCTCAACATCCCATAATAAAAAAATAGCATATAAGATATTTATATACTATACATATAATAAAATATAATCAAGCTTTTTAAAGGTTACCTCAATCTAAAATTATAATCATCTGGGACATACTCCCCTTTCAGATGCGACATACACTTCGTGATGTTATTATGCCAGTTAAATGGACTTGATGCATAGATAGAACCGTCTTTATTTCCGAAACGACTGAGCTGACGTATCTCGGTATACTGACTCAATATATCATTATTGAGGGTACGTACGATCCGATAAACCCCACTTCTCGCATTTGGTAAATCCCAGGTAGCTCCAGAATCCGTATTTCCTACATTTCCTATGTTATATGGAGTTTTGAGAAACCTCCCGAGTCCACTCTCCGCCAAACCAAGACACATAACAAAACTCGGGTCAACTCCACCATCAAGTGACTCTTCCACCCACATATTCCAATTACGAAACTCTGGTGTTGCGTATTTATTTAACAAGCTTTTTTGACGTTCTACTTCCGTCGCCCCCTCCAAGAAAAATACCTTCCCATCATCCGGTTTTTCAAACTCATATCCTTTACGGATTTTAAAATCTTCTAAAAATTTATACTTATATTTCTCCGGTAAAGAACTATAGGGCAAGAAGCTCGTATCTAAGTACTTGAGTGGATCCACATACTGTTTATCTTCAAATACTTCAAAGTGCAAGTGCGGCCCCGTAGTCATAAGTCCGGCTCATGGAGTCCCATACTCTCACCCAGAACGAGCAAATACCTGTCACTTCTTTACAAAATCTAACTCAGATACCAGTACTTCATTGACATGACCATATACTGTCACAAATCCATCTGCATGCTTCAGAGCGATATATGCATACCCATCAGTATCTGGCATCTGGATATAGACTACATACCCATCAGCTGGAGCAGCGATATCTGTTCCTTGAGGAGCAATGATATCTATCGCCTCATGACTACTTCCAAAATCATGATAATACTCCTCATCATGATAGTAGGCACTGAGACCAGCATATGGAAAAATAGGCCAAGAAAATAGCGTATCTCCTTCAGCATCATCCTTGATACTTTCAAGCGTTGACTCGATATGAATAACCTTATTCATCTTGATACACTCTTCAGAGGCCCCTTCCAGATTTTTTTCAGAAAGCGTATCAATATATTCACAGTTGTATTTTTCCAAGATTGCTTCTCTTGCCTTATCAAACTTGATTTTTTCCTGAAATTGTTTTACTTTAAGCTTCTTTTCCAGATCAATCTTTTGCTCCAAGTAGGTAGTATAGGTGGATTCTTGTCCACGAGAAAGTGTAAGCAGGCGTTCTTTAAACTCTTTTTTATCATCCAACAACTTTTTGCTCAGCATCAAGGACTTACGAAGCTGCTTTAGCTGGACTTCATCTTCCTCAAGATCAATCTTTTTTATATACAAAGCCGCAATAAAATTTCTATGGTCTGAAATCAGTTTATTCCCGGTAAGCTCAACGATACCCGTAAAATACACATCATTAATCAGATCAGCAAAGCCATCACCCGATAAAAGTGTTGCTCTCAGGGCATCTAGAGTACCATCTTGGTATAAAAAATTTCCCTTCTTATAGAGATACTCAAGATACTCAAGGAGTACTTCCCTATTTTTTTCTACTTTTTTACTGAGGATATCTATTTGTTGCTTGGTTGAGTCCATCTTATCCTGTATCTCGATAATACTCGCATTAGTTTTATTTGCTTCTTTCGTAATATTAAAAATATCAGCATCAAGCTCGGCAATAGAGTCTTCAAGTGAAGTGATTTTATCACCAAGTTTTTCTTTTTTTTCTTCCACCTCCTTTCTTTTTTTCATAATCACTTCACGAATTTTGGCAAATGCCGCCACCTTATCAGAAAGCTGGAGTGCTTCTTTATCTTTAGGATTTACAAATACAGTATCGCTCTCAAAAATCATCTCATACTCCAATTGCTTAAAGTTATCCATGATTTGTCATTTTTGCTCATTGGTTAAAGCAAGCGCCGTAAAAGAGAGCATACAACATACCCCCATAATTCCTCAGATGTACAAACTCCTTTTCTGCATATCTATCTATGAATCAAACGAATAAATTTCTCTAAAGAGTGTATGATAAAATCAAATTTTTCCAAATCATCTTCGAGGAGTGTCATACGAAACCCCTGACAGAGAGCATTAAATCCGCTAAGTGGAACCACACAGATCCCCGTATGTGCGAGCAAGAGATAACAAAACCTCTTATCAAATGCTCATATATTCACGAGTTTATCCTGGATATATCTTTCTAAATCAGGGTTTGAAACAGGTCATACTCGTGAAAGATCAAATAATGCTGGTTCTAAAACAATCGACACATAGTAGGCGGCCTTGGGGGCATTATACACAACACCAGGGATCCTTCAAAATACCTCCCCCACCTTTTCAGCACGTGCCTTATAGTTTTGAATCCTCTCAGCTAAATATGGAGCAAATCTCGCGTCTTCATAAATAATCGGTATGACATACTGTGGTAACGTGGTAGAACATACTTCGAGCATCTTCGACATATAAATACTGTTGATATACGCACGGAAGTTTTCATCTTTATCTGCATTATAGACCTCTATCCACCCACATCTTGCCCCCGGCCAAGGAAGCTCTTTTGAAACTCCTTTCATCGAAATACCAGGAACATCACCAATAATCTCAGATAACAAAATATGGTCCTTCGCATCAAATACGAGTTTTTCATAGATTTCATCAAAAATCACGAACAAATTATACCTCTTTGCGATAGATATAATCCCTTCTAATACCTCTCGATCAAATACTGCTCCCGTAGGATTATCTGGATTAATCACCAGTATCGCCACAATATTTGGATTATAGCGAACCTTGTTTTCAATCTCTTCAAGATTTGGATTCCAATGATTATAGGGATCAAGCGTGTAGGTTAGATGGTCACTTCCTGAGTTTACGGCCTCAGAAGAAGAATGAGTCGGATAAGCTGGACTTGGCCCCAGTACTCGGGAGGGTCCATCAAGATAGCCATAGATTTTATTAATAGCCTCTCAAAGACCATTAAAAAAGATGATATCATCAGGAGTAGTATTGTGTGAGTGAGATGCGATATACTCTCTTGTTTTTTTCAATCCCTTTGATGGTGCATAGCCATACACACTATCCTCACTGAGAGCATCTTTGATGATATCTTTCATCCATGCAGGAAGAAATTCTCCTTTTGCAACTGGATCACCAATATTTTCATAATAAATGGTACGACCAAAACTCGCAACTTCCTCCGCTACTGCCACGATTTCTCGAATCTCATAGTGCAGTTCTTTGTATCCAAAGTGTAATAAATTTCGCCTCATAGATTAATCGCGATATGAAATATTTTGTATAAAGCCTTCTAAAAATAGTACTAAAATAGCAAGGAGAAACCCACTTACGAGCATCGGAGCACCAATAATATAAAAAAATACTACCCCAATACCATAGAGGGCCACAAAGAATCCCTGCCTAAAACTTGCAAGCACATGCTCTACTCATACATATCCACGAAGAGATATCTTTTTAATAAAGTAAAACACGAGCGTACAAAAGGTAGAGACAGAGAAAACAAAACTAATAATGAGTGAAAAATAACTAAACCATACCCTCACAGAAAATGGATCTAAGTATGCTAAAATCAATATAAAAGTCACCGTACTTACGATACAGATGCAAAAGATAATCAATAATAAGAGTTGTTTTCTCAAGAGTATAGGGTTATAAAGTATCTCGTAAACGAATCTTTTCTATCGATAGACAGTGTCAAGTCACATCATCAAACAGAGCACATACCCCATTTACCACATATCTCGGATCTAAGCTTTGCTCTATCTTTCCCTTAGTGATACCAGACAAGAATCTGTCTTGGACACTTGCATACGTAGCACCGATAACAGAGTACAAAGGTCCATTCATCCCCACATCAGCGATAACCCCAGTTCCTCCATCGAGAATCAGCTCATCATTTGTTTGAATATGCGTATGAGTTCCAAAAACCAACCCTATCCTCCCATCAACATGAAATGCTAGACCATAATGCTCTGCAGATGCCTCGGCATGAAAATCAAGTATTGCTACATCATAGCTACTTCTCTCAATACTCCCGAGTAGTTCATCGATATACAAAAATGGGTTTCTTACATTATATCGCATAAACACCTGTCCAATCATATGAATTACCAGTAAACGCTTATCCCCTTTTTGTACGATTTTATACCCTACTCCCGGAACCTTTGTATGACTTTCATAAAAATTCGCAGGACGTAAAAGTGATGTTTCTGTATCATCCAAATACTCCCCAATACTTTTCAAGTTATCAAAGACATGGTCTCCCCCGGTCAATACATCTACTCCCACTTCTTTCATCGCTTGCACATGTTGTAATACGGGACCTCTCCCCGAGGTGATATTTTCACAATTCGCCACAATAAAATCAGGAGCATACTTTTCCTGTAGCCCTGGTAATTCTTTTATCAGAGCTTTTCTCCCAATTCTGCCATAGATATCTCAAAAAATTAAAATCTTCATGAAAACAATATACAAAACAATAAATTATACCTCTTTTTTCTTTTTCGATGCTGGAGCTTTTACATGAGAAATCACGTGAGTATAGTACGAGGCTACAAGCATCTCAAGTACTCCATACCACAGCATAAAATACAAAATCTGAAATACTATCTCAAAAAAGTTATCACGATTATAGCGGGAAATCATCGACTCGTTATCGAGGTACCCGTAGTCCAAAGCTAAGCTTTCATAATAATTTGGTTCTGTAGAGCTCGCAAGTATCTGCTGATCTTGTTCACTACTATTAACATATACGTAGTACTGCTCCAATTCTTGCTTCTTCAGCTGGAAATTTTCGCCCACCATCCCAAGAGGGAGGGTAATCGCAAGATACCCTATAAGCACCAAGATAAGACCCGAAAGCACTTTCCAAGAAGAAGTGTGCCTCCAAGATTTTGCGATGTAATGTCTCGCTCCTGCATGTTTTTTAGGGGCATCAATATAGTAAAAATATGAAAACAAAATACGATACGATAGGTATAAAAATACTCAGAAGCAGAGTATAGCAACACCTCAAGAAAGGATACTAAACAAGTTAAAGCTCTCTGCAGATAAAAATTCTGAAAGTGAAAAAGATCCAGAAAAGATAAAAAATAGTACCGAAATAATTATCCCTCCTAACACCACAGGAATAAGTAGAATAAGAAGTGACCAAAGAAATACCTGGACATACATAACTATCTGCTCTTTTTTAAACCAATGCATTCAAAGAATAGGAAGCTTCTCTCAAGCAATATATGAGAGATTGATTCGTGCAAATGAAAAGTTGGTGTACGAATATCCTACAATAAATGCAAACATCACAAAAAACACCAAAATCCCTATGAGTATAAAAACAAACGGGTGGGAAAATAGCTGAGAAACCGTATCATACAACATGGGACTAGAGAGAAATATCGACTGTAAAATCCCCGTCCAGTCAATCGGAGACAAAAGCCCCACGATAATCAAAACAATAAAAAATGGGAGAGAAAAAACCACTCCTAAAATAAAAGACACTATATGGATAACCAGCTTCGATCCAAGCCAGTGTCAAAAGTTTACATACAATTTCTTAAGATCTCACAATATCGACAAAATTTTAGATTTCATAATTTTAAAAATAAGGATATATCCACGAGAAAGATATTAAGGTCATTTCTCTTTTTGTAAAGGAAAAGTCTTGAAAAATATATTTTTAGACTACAATTCTAACAATATAAAAAATAGTCTTCCTGCGGTTTTTATGAAAAAACACGAAATCATCTTTTCTACCATCAAGGTTCCGCTTGATTTCTGTATCGTGTTTGGAAGCTTTTTTCTTGCCCGTGAAATTCGTCTCGTGACGGATCTTATCCCTTCGGTACAGCTTCCGATTCAAACCATCAATACAAGCTCTCTCATCATATTTGCTCTTTTGGGAGCCATGCTTCACATCCTCCTTTTTTCCATTCATGGACTCTATTCAAGTAAACTCTATCAATCAAAAATCAAAGAATTTTTAGACATTATTGGGTATAGTCTCTATTGGTTTATCTTTTTCTCTGTCGGGATCTATCTCTGAAATGGAATTCTCTATACCGATGAAATCCCGAGACTTATCATCGCATTTACACTGATAGCAAGTATCCTCTTCATCATTCTAGAACGCATTATCTTGAACTCAATCCAAAATACCCTCTTACACCGAGGAGTTATTCCAAAAAGAAAAATCATCCTCATCACCAATACTCCACTAAAGAAAATACAATATATCCTCAAAGATATCAAAGCATCGGGAATTTATACTATCCTCGGATATATCGGCGAATCTGTAGGACCAAAGTCCCTTGATCCTACTCTCACTTACCTCGGAGGGAAAAAAGAGTTTCATAGCCTCCTTCGTAAAGGACACTGTGATGAGGTGCTCTATATCGACAGTGATTTCTCTAAAAAAGCGCTCTTTGACATCTGGGACTTAACCCGCATCTATGGAGTTCGTTATCGATACATCACCAATAGCTTTGATATCACGAGTAGTAATAGTACTATCTCCCTAATTAATACAATTCCGGTTATCGAGTTAGAAAATACACCTCTCGGCATTTGGGGGAGAGTCTTAAAACGTGGCTCTGATATAGCCGTATCCGTGATTTTACTTCTCCTCTTATCACCGATTCTTATTATCATTTGGGCAATCATCAAGTTCGAAAATCCAAAAGCCCCAGCTATCTACAAAAACCTCCGTGTCGGAAAATGAGGAAAAGTATTCCCCCTCTATAAGTTCCGTTATATGGATTGGAAATACTGTACCAAACAAGCCTATGGGGTAGGAACAGAATCAGACAGTGCCATTGACTACGAATCAAAGCTGATAAAAAAACAAAGCTCTCGAAAAGGCCCACTCTATAAGATACAAGATGACCCAAGAGTCACTCAGATTGGGATATTTCTCGAAAAATACTCGCTTGATGAACTCCCTCAACTGGTAAATGTACTCAGAGGACAGATGAGTCTGGTTGGTCCGAGACCCCATCAACCCCGCGAGGTACATGCGTATAAACTTGAAGATAAGCGCCTTCTTACTATTAAACCAGGGATTACAGGAATGGCTCAAGTAAACGGACGAGAAAAAAATAACTTTGCAGACGAAGCAAAACTCGATATATTTTACATAGAAAATTGGAGTCTCATCCTCGATCTCAAAATACTCCTTAAAACCTTTACTAGTATAATTCGCAAATAATGTTTTACAAACACTTCTCGTTCATCATCGGGATACTGTTACTTCTTGTAGCTCCTCATGGGTTTGCTGATATCGACACCAAAAAAAATATCGAACTCTCAGAAGTTTTTACCATCGATGCTTCTGATGAGGCGAAAGAATTAGCAACACAATATGGTGAGGATATTATATATGAGTGGGATTTACAAGGAGCCAGTACCAAACTGGGGCCTGTTTTCGAACGCAGCTTTAATTCCAGTGGAGAAAAAGAAATTAATCTCAATATTTACTCAAATATTGGAAATGAGAAGAAACTCATACAAACTCGCGATTATCGTGTATTTGTTTACGAAAAAAGTATCGGACTGATTTATGATGTCAGTATGGGAAGCAAAAAACTCGAAGACTTTATAGATCTCAGTAAAAAAGAAGGGATTTACCTGCACCTACTAGAAAAAACAACCGAAAAAGAAATCAATACTCGTAATATTCTTTCTCAGATACAGAGCTATAAGCAACTCTATAAAAACCGTTCAAATTACATCGTTATCTGGTGAGAAAAAGATTTTGTTCTATCAACACTTTCTCGTATAGAACAAGAAAGTGTGCAATCCCCAGGAAATGAGCTCAATATTGTACTGACTTCACCATTTAACGTCGATGTCCTAAAAAACTACATCAAAAATTTCCTCTCAAACAAAAGCGCTTTAAAAAGAGGAATCTTGATCGAAGAAAGCTCTCGTTTTCAGGTGATTAATGCTCCTTCAACCATCAATGGTCTGGTTACGGAACTGACAAAAAACAACTATCCGTACATTGAGGTAAATACCCAAAGCAAGATTAGCCAATCTCTCTTCTTGTCTCAATTCATCAATACCCTCTCAAACAATGGATATAACCTTTCTGGAATCTATCTCATCCTCATTATTCCATTTTTATTTACCGGGATAGCGTTTATCAAGCATATGGTGGGACTCTCTCCTGTTGGTACCCTGATACCAGTTGCTATGGTCCTCTTAGTATTTAGTATTGGACTCATTGGGGGGACGATCATCATCACTTCACTTATCATCCTCAATATCTTGATCGGGAAATTCATCAATCGTTACACCCTCCTCTATACGCCAAAAATTAGTTTTATCATGACCATAAACATCATCGTTTTTAGTATCATCATTACGATTATGTATCACTACCATATCATCGACAACAACATCAATGATATCATGTATATTATTCTGTTTATTATTATCAGCGAACGCCTCATAACCCTCATAATCTCAAAAGATTTCGGCGAGTATAAGTATAACCTCGTAAATACCGCGATCTTTGTCCTGCTCACATATCTTCTCTTTAGTATTCCGATTATACAACTCTTCCTTCTTGCCTATCCAGAGATCATCCTACTATTAGCGCCTATCAACTTTATTATCGGGAAATTTACCGGACTCAGAGCTACTGAGTACTTTCGTTTCCGTGAAGTGATTAAAAATATTGAAGAGTAATCTCTCTTTCATCTTCCCTATCTGTTTTCTTGAGATACACATCGATATCAGGACTATAGTGTTCTGCAATTATTTCTGGCCATTCAATCAAAACAATCCCATCATTGTTATCTAAGATATCTTCTCCACCGATAGCAAAGAACTCGTCATAGTCTTTCAAACGATACAAATCAAAGTGATATACTGATACCTTGTCCACAAACCTCTGTCATTCCTGCGAAGGCAGGAATCTATTATTTATGGTTTGCTCTTCTAATGATCCTGAATCCACCGAGTCCTCGGGGCGCGCAAGTTCAGGATGACAATTTAGATTATTATTCACTCTTCACTCTTCACTCTTCACTCCTCCATTGTACTTGTTATAGTAGACATATGTCGGTGAAGTAATCGTATCTTTTACACTGAGCAAGTCTTGCAATATATGCTTTGTAAGTGTTGTTTTTCCCGCTCAAAGATCGCCCCTCAAAAAGATAATCATCGGAGTTTTGAGATGAAAATTAAGGTTCTGTATTTCATCGAGACGATATATTTGTCACATATTCAAGAAAATAACGAGTGTAAAATTTGATTTTCAATTTCAAATAGGCTATACTAGATATATAGCTAATTTATAACATTTCATATCTTATGGAAACACTCGTAGAAGTAAACAAAAAAGAAGAAGGGAAAGCACTAATCTTTAACTTCAGCGGTGAACTCGATGAAACAAATGCAGATAAAACCTTTACTGATATCTATGGTCAAATTGGAGACTTTGCCGGAAAAAATATTGTTTTTAACCTTAGTGGCTTAAAATACCTCAACTCAAAATCTATCGGGTATATTGCCGATGTGTTTTCAAACATCGAAGATCATGAAGGAAAGATGTATATCACCAACTGTGATGAAGGGGTAAAAGATGTCCTTGAACTCGTGGGAATCACAACGATTATCCCAACAGTAGAAACAGAAGAAGAAGCACTGAAAGAAATTAATGGATAAAATTATCCATATAAAAAGGTCCTTTATGTTAAATATAAAGGACCTTTTTTATTAGTGTGGTAATAATCACATAAGAACGTGTTTCATACTATCATGTATAGGGAGCTCCTCAACATCCCCTTTTGTAAAATGTTTTTCCTTAAATGCATGCGTTAGTATATCAACATATTTTCAAGGAAGCATAAAAGTCTGCATAAACTCATCTTGTGTATCATTTTCTCTAAATCCCTGAAAAATAACATCAATCATCTCTGAAGAAAGTCAAGATTTTCACAAATATACTTTCAAATCTGATGAATCAAGCTCAAGGAATTTTTCTCTTAAATTGGTATATCCAACTATATTGATACTTTCCTCCTCTCGTAAATACTTTCCAAGGAAAGCTAAAAATAAATTTTTCTCAGAAACAATCTTAATAAATAAAGCTTTGATATATATTGATAATTTATCAGTGACCATAGTATTTTCTTCAAGGAATAGTAACAATGTATTACAATACACCAAGGAATCTTGCATAGATCATAACTCATATAAGACATGAGCTAATCCAAGCATCATATTTATATACATTCTACTATCGATAGTATGAGTGAAAAGTGCTTCTGCTCTTCTAAAGTATATAAGGGCTTTGGCATAGTCTCACTTAGATAGATATCAAAATCATAATTTTATATATGTTGGGATAAATCATGGAATTTGTTTATTTATTTGATGATTTATATTTACATCATAATTATTATCTAGATTGGTATTCTGTATAAGAAAGTCGTACTTTACGGATGTATTCACGGACTCTACATCTCATATAACCTTCATATAATCTCATCCTACTTCTGATAAAGAATCAAAACGTGTATCCCTCTCTAGATTAAAACTACTGAAACCATCCGTCCTATAATTTCAAGATTTTAGCATGGTTACAAAGTGACTAAAACCTTCAGTATCAAACCAAATAGCATATGTTTCTATTCAGAAAACTCCTCTAAGGACATTATCAACCATTCATCATTGTCAAAAACACATATTTGTCTTATAGCGAGTACTTCTATCATCATATATCACATTATCAAGAGTGTTTTCATACGAACAAAACATATTTGAATATACAATGAAAGAAACAATCATAGCAATGTCTCTCTCTAATTTCTCTAAATCTTTTTGTAACTGTTCTTTTTTTTGTGGGTCTATCTCCTTAAGGATACCTAAACGGAGAAGCTGTAATTCTTGTTTTGCCTGTTCGACAGAATCAAACATTCTAATACCATCTTCAGGCATCCCAATATTTCATAATAATTCTTTCAATTTTTCATGAGGAAAGTAGATAGAAACAATTTGAACGATGTCTCATTCACGTATATTTTCTCTTTTTGAGATATCTCTCATATAGTCCATCATCTCATCAAATACAATATCCCTGTGTTCATAGGATAATGCTCTCTCTGCAATATCTAGGTCAGATAAATTTAATGTATCACTTTCCTTAGTAGCTAGATCCAATTTAGCAGCTATCTCCAGAATAGCCCTTCTGGCATATTCACTATAAGTCTCATATTCTCCATCGAGCTTCTTTTGTATCTTTGGAAATGCTAGAATATCTAGAAACAAGTCCTTATTTTTCTCATACACAGAGGTTTCCGGATCATCTAACGATTGTTTATCCTTAAAATAATCTTCAACCGCTTGAATAAATAATTCAAGATTATTAATCCCAAGCTCATCATTCGCCTCAATATATGTAGTTGCCTCTAGCATAAAAGCCCCCTTCTCCTTTTGGACTTCCACAACTTCTCAAGAATCAGATGATTCTTGAGAAGTATAGGGTCAAAAAAATTGTTCAAATTCTTGAGAAGTTTTCTCACTATCAGAAAAAACATCTTCTCATAAAAAAGCCCTCGACAAACAAAAATAAAAATATGCTCTCTTAGATATCGATTTTCTTATTTTCTTTGTATCAGGAGTATGAGTAGTGTGTAAAGAGAGTCGAGATAGCAATCCCTTAGATTTTTCTGCAAATTGTTGAGATAGTACCTCCATCGAAGTAAATAGTTTCTCTAAATTATTTTGTAATCAAACTAAATATTTCGGCACTATTTCTGCTTTTCCATACTGTATCCTATATATTTCTTCTAACATAAAAAGTAAAGATGGTATATCTCTAAAGGTAAATTTACTAGATATAAACACAGTTATTCTCAATTCTTTTCTTTCCGTAGATATCGATGATATACTTCTCTGATTTGTTCGTATAATCGGAATAAAACCCTCTCCTTGTTCACCTAAAAGCACAAACGGTTTTTTATTTTGTTCTCTTAATTCTTCCACTCTTTTTTCTAAACTCTTATCATCACCATGAAATGGTTCATATTCAAATACTTGACCAGCAAATGAGTCAAAAATATCTCCAACACCTCACCATGCTGAAAAATGGAACTTATCCAATAATGAATTTACCGTATCCAACTGTCCTGTATCTTGAATAGCTGGAAAATTATCTGGTGTTACTTCATCCGTTACCTGTATTTCTATCCCATTAAATTGAGCAAACATATAATCCAGTAGCCTTCCTAAATCAACTTTTGCATCTGGTAATATAATACTCTCTAAGGGCTGAGATAAATTAGTTACAACTTCTTCATGGATTTCTTGAAAGTCGATTCCTTGGGACATAAAAAATGATACAATATATTGAATATATTGTATCATTTAAAATATTTTTTAGCAATTGCTCAGGTGTTTTTTATTCTATACTCTTTATCAACTCCTCCTCAAACTTCTCCAAACTAAAATCCCTTGCTCTTCTCTCACAATCGACTCTCATATCCAAACACTTTTCTGGAGTCAGATACTGTACCGCCTGGATAATATCTTCAATCCTTGCTTGTTTATCAATAAGTACCCCCGTTTTTTCAGGAATAATCGACTCTTTTAACCCTCCATCATCGACTCAAAGTACGGGCTTCCCTGCTGCCATACTTTCCACTGGACTCATCCCAAAATCCTCATCAATCGGGATATAGATTGTCGCAATACAGTTTCCGATATACTCCGTAAATCAGACATTTCCTGGAAGAGTAATACACGAGATGTTTTCATACCCTGCTGCCATATCAAATATATTTTGACGCTGTGGGTCATTTTCACCATAAATCACGACGAGTTTTTTATCTGGCATCTCACGAAATGCTTGGACAATCCTATCCACACGCTTGGCGTCTGATAAACGTGCAAAGCTCAAGTAGTAATCTCCTTGGTCGAGGTAAGAAAATGCTTTCAAGTCTACGGGAGGATACAATACTTTGGCATCAATTCATAAGAAATCCTTGATACGTTTTTGGGTATTTTTTGAATTGGTGAGTACCAAATCCATCTGTGAGATATCCGACTCATAGGCTCGTTTAAATATCCAAGAAACCAACAAAAATATAGGACGAATGAGAAATGGAACCTTTTTTAGATATAGTTCTTTGAGATCATAGAGATACCTTGGTGGCGTATGGCAGTAATAAATTTTCTGACATACTTTTCCTCTCTCTTCAGTAGGGGAGGAGTTACTTGTCCCGTCTTTAGCGGGAGAGGGGGGACAATTTCTCACGGCACTGATAGAATCACCGCTAAAGATAACCGTATCATAGTCCTGTAAAAACTTTGTGTTACAGAGAAATGCCAGCTTGAGTTTGATATGCCTAAGTCCTTTCGTAAAAACCTCGGAAGACACCGAAATCATCTTTCCAGTAAACCCTTCTTTGCGCAGATCAAAACTTCCCCTACTAAAAAAGCCAGAGGCGATATCTGAGCCTAGTACTTTTCCCATCATGAGGATAAGACGCTCTCCTCCTCACTTGTAGAGAAAAGTATCGTGGAGGATTATGATTTTTTTCTTGAACATAGGAAAAAAGTTATATCTCTTGAAATGTAATGAAATACAAAAAAAAGTGAAATTTTATTCACTTTCAATTCAAAGCTTCTGTACAAGCAAAGAATAATTTAAGGCATCTTTAATATCATCAACATCTATTTCTAAAAAACGTGCCTTAAAGTCATCTAAGTTTCAAGAGTTACGTATTATCTGTATCACAGCATCTAAATCGGTCTGAGGAATAACACATAGTATATATATAAGTACCTGATTAATATCTTGAGAAATTAATAATTGAACTTTTTCAGCAACGCTATCACTTCATTGAGCTACCTCTTGAAGTCTCCTTGTAGAAACAAGATAATTAATAGCTTCAAGTCACATAATAAGAAATTATACTCTAAAATGTATCTGTAGCTCCCTCACTACTGGTTCATGAATGTGCTTTTCCTCACTTCTTATGACTTGGATGGTATAGTTTATCCAAAATCCACGCTAAAATCATAACGACTGGGATAACAGGAAATTGAATCTCTACAGATACTATATCCAAGGGATTCTTAAAACCCATATCTTCATATCATTTTCAGAGTCAATTATAGCTCATATTTATACCTCTCAATCAAGTACCAAAAAATGTCTCTGGATGTGTTACAAGTCTAGGAGGTTTTGGGCGATATAACTTGTCTCATTTAGAATCTAATATGCGAGATACTAGGTTGGGAACAGATTCTATTCTCCCATCCCGAATATAATATTCGCTGGTAGATTGAGGGGAATGAATATTCATCATTATATTATCGGTTCACTAAAATCGCTAATCCTTTCAACGACATCTTTTTGCTCTTTGATAACCTCTTGTTTTGCTTCTTCTAAGCTCCTGTTATGCTGTTGTCTTGAGATACTATAGAGTTCTTGAACATAGTCTTTTGGTACTTCACTGTCTTCCACATACACACTCTTGAGTGAAAATGGGTCTTTTACTTGCCCACGAACAAGGAGTTTACAATAAAATTCTCTTTGATTGAGATTTGATAAATCATAGGCATCCAAAAACGGATCAAAGTGCTTCTGCATATACAGGGCATCTTCACTCGATATTCTGAAACTGATAAGGGTTCAGACATTACCAAACAGTGCGTCCGAGATATTAGTTGGGATCTGCTTGATAAACTGATGCGCTACAGCAAGAGAAAGTCCATATTTTCTGGCTTCTGAAAGGATTTCTCCAAAAGTATCCGTCGCAAAGTTCTGAAACTCATCAACATACAGGAAAAACGGGCGTCTGTCTTTTTTTGCAAGTCCTTGTCTTCCCATCGCGGTTTGAAAGATTTTCGTC
Organism: Candidatus Peribacteria bacterium; assembly: GCA_023898505.1. GTDB lineage: Bacteria > Patescibacteriota > Gracilibacteria > BD1-5 > UBA6164 > HK-STAS-PATE-10. The sequence continues at coordinate 498,356 of CP060226.1, forward strand.
ACAAACATCGCTCAGAGAAACCCCATGATTTCTTCTTGGAGTTTTCCTTTTGGAAGTTTTACCAGCAGGATCTTCCCCTGATCCATCATCTCACGAAAATCGAGTTTATTTTCATGACTGGAGAAAATATTTTTTAAGATATCAATACTGAGAAGCTGCCCAACTTTATTCAAGATTGGCATAATCGCTTCCGTGTTAAACTGCTGACTCCATCCAGCAAACTCATTGGTCCAGAAGTTACGAACGACGTCATCATCAATCGCATCAATCATATCATAACGGAAGTCCTTATCCGTCAGTGCACGGACAATATCAAAGAGTGTTGACTCTGGTTTATCAAGAAGTGCCAAGAAGATCATCCTCAGTACATGCTCAAGTTTTGGATTCCAGTTGGCTCCAAAAAACTTCTTAAAGATATCGATAAACCCTTTTGCAAGAATCTGTTTACTTTCGTTTGATTTGATATCCAGCGGATTAAAGCAAAATGGGAAATCTTCATCTGTTGGATCAAAGATAATCACGTCATTTTTTCTCGATTCAGGAATGTGTGGAATAATCTCTTCAATCAAATCTCCATGTGGATCAATCATCCCGAGTCCCTTCCCTTGTTTCAGATCATCGATCATAAGAGAACTCAAAAATTTTGATTTCCCTGTACCTGTTTTTCCGACAATATACAGATGTCTTAAACGGTCTTCATCATAAATCCCTACTGGCACTCGGATACTTCTATAATCACTGGTTCCAATGATATTGATATCCTCAGGGTACCCTTTAGCAATACGTTCACTATTTGGAAGAACATCGAAATCAAAGGTTGGTGCTCCAATCGGAAGCGCAAGTTTTTTTGCCGTTACTTTTAAGAGAGAAGTCTCATTTTTTGGTCTATTTGGGAAATGATACATAGAGGTTAACTCCTCGCTACTCAGCATATATTTTTTTAACCTTGGTCACTTTATCTTTCCATGTGATACAGAAGTGATATTTTCATGAATACGGAGCTTAAATTGATTCAGTGGATAATTTTTAAATACCAAGAAGTTATTAAAAAGTGCCTTTAATTTTCCCTTGGCAATCTGGGTATTTGCTCCTTGCACAACAAAAAACATCTTGGTTTCAAAGAGATCTTGTTCCAGTTTATATTTGAAGTACTTATGACCTAATCCTTTCCAACCATGTTGGATCTTATGATTAAAGATATACTTAAAAAACTTAAAAAAGAGACCAATTTTAAAGAACAAATATTGAATCTTAGATTTGATAAAAAACTTAAAACTCTCCCCTACAATTGGCTCACACTCAATAAAAAATCATACCTTGTCTTTTACCATCCCAAAGTTTTCAAAACTACGGAACATATTAAAGACGAATTCGGTATGATCGTTGGTCGAATATTTGAAGGGATAAAACCAATTGTTTTCTAATCTCAGTTCTCAGATAACCGTTCTTTCTGGATCAAAATCCCAGACACCCTTATCATCCTCTACGAGCTGAAAGTTATTGAAATAGGTATAAAATTGTGATTCAAATGCCCCATACGTCGCATCATCAGAAGTGTAACTATAAAAGATCTCCCCCTTAGCATAGCTGATACCAAAGGTCATCTTCCTATCCTCGAGGGTTTTACTGATGTCCTCCATAAATTCATGGACATACTTCTTCCCTTTTTCATATCCATGGTAGATTTTGATGAGATGCGTGCGTATCAACATGAAACAATAAAAAATAAAGCTATATTTATTGTATCATATTTATTTCATGGGGAAAAGCAAATATATTGACAAATTATATAAATAAATTATTATAATTACCATTTACAAAAATTTTATGAATACGAAGTGTCCTTTCCATTCCCCTCAATCTCCAATCGTTTTTAAAGATGGGGTTAGAGTATTAGAATTACATAATATACAACCTACTCAGCACCAAATACGTGATAAAATTTTAGCAAAGCTAGATGATGGAACAATATGAAGTTGAATTGTAGAAAATAAAATCTGAGGATATAAAAAAGATACCATAGATAGAATGGTAGAGACTGAAATATTTTGGCTTGTCATGAAACATGTAATAGAAATAGTTATGTACTCAGCTATTTCACAAGTACAAAACGAACAACAAATATCTACCAATTGTCATCATCAAAGTTTTATTTCAATATCTGACTGGGAAAAACTATACAAAGCAACAACACTGAGAAAAAGACTCACTATAATATGTAATACATTATGGATTTATTTTGCAACAGAGGTAAAACAAGTTCTCATCAAACTACTACACGAAGCCAGTGAATGAAAGGCTGAAGATATTCATCTTCTCATACGATTAGTAAGCCTTATTAGTAAAGAGAATGGTGATGTAGATATACTTAATGGTTGGTTCTGGGAGCTTTTTGTGGAAATAGGTATTGATAGCGCTATAGAAAATACTGCGAGCATGGTGGAATGATTTATAAAATGAAACCCTCTTCCAACCGATAAGACTTTAGAGCACTGTAGAATCAACTCAAGATCCCTCATAATAGATTCTTCTAGGAGCCGTGTGTTTATTGAAGAAATTATGAAATTAAAACCTACCGCGATACGATATAATCTACAAGAGAATAAATGGGAATGGAATATATCTGAAGACGAGTTAGAAGCCTCTACAAATTCAGAAGGTAAAGGAGAGTCATTCGTCTCTTGCCCGATGTTATTTTGGAAAACAGAGTTTTATGGAGAACCGTCAAATGGCATTCTCGATTTTCAGCACTTATTGTTTGATATGTTTCGTCTCTGCTTAGAAAGAGCTGGAGAGTTGAAATAACTCTACACTCCTAAATTCACACGCATCCTCTCTGACCAATGCATCGTTGGAAGTGGCAGTTCATAACGCTTCAAGAAGTCATATTCTTTCGGTACGATACGGTAATAATTCCCCTTTTCATCTTGGATAACCTTTTTCATGATTTCTGGATTGATAGACCACTTCCCTTCGGCATCAGAGCCTTGGTAGTCGGAAAGACCACCCCCTTTCTCCCGAATACTCGGGATTCATTCCCCCTCCTTAGTAAGGAGGGGGGTAGGGGGTGGTAAGACTTTTACTACTTCCGCTCCCTCAGGAATATCCGTCTTCACCTCCCCTTCTCGCCAAAGATAACCAAGTTTTAAAGCTTCCTCTTTCTTAATCCTTGAGAAAGCCCCTGCAAAGGTATCATTGAGATAAAATGGATTCATCTTTGGTGGGAAAAAACTTCCAACAAGATTCTCCGCATCCATCTGCTCCAGAATCTTATGAAACAATACTTCCCAATCTTCCTTACTATACTGCTTGTTAAATATACAATATGATTGATTTACAAGTCCAATACACCCAAGACAGTGGTTACAGTTATTACAATAGTACGAGTAAAACATATTGTAACAGGTTTCAATTTGAGAGCTACAATACACGTTGTTAGAATAAGTACCCCCACCTTCTACCGCATAAAAATCTTTACTCTCTAGTCCACAATCAAATACATCATAAAAATTCTCTCCTCCAGAAAACATGATATTACGACTATTGTAGGCACGAATAGGAACAAAATACCCATTTTCAATATTTTCTCCATTTTTTATAAACATCCCAGATACATTTTTTGATCCTATATTTTTCCCAACCGTATCTCCTTGTAGGTACCACGAGTCAAAAAGATCTTTTTGTTTGAGTATCTCAGTCTTCTTTTGGAGGTACGCTTCTTTTGTATACTGAGTATTTTCGATACAATAGCTCGTATTTTCCAAATCATGACACAACATACACTCAGAACACCCAATCATATTTGTAGAAAACCATACATCACGACAAGTATCGATAAATCGAGAATAAAAGATATTGTATGAGTGAAATACCGCAAGACAAAAATATATATTTTCACAGGTATCAAATACCTGTACACAGTTGAATATATTTTTACAGCTATTTACTGCTTGAAATGTATAAAATACATCTTCACAATTTTCTACAACGATATTTGAAAGATAGGCATTTCGTGCAGCAACCACCGTATCTGCGTACTCGGTATTTTCTCCTGCCATTTGAGAGATGTTGGCAGAAAGTGGTATCTCCAAAAACAATGCATGAAAATTCTCAAAGAAATTCTTTGAGAAATCATATTCTCTCCCATATTTCAGCATATCATGCCTATTAGCATTAAATGCCACATTGGAAATCACTTTAGGACTTCTAGAAGTTTCTGGATAGCGAGAAATTTGTCCTCAGTTTTTATAAAATCCTGTTGGTATCCAGCTGGCAATTTCTAGGACATACTCTCGAAATGGAGTCTGTTTCCTTTTTTCTTTAATTTTTTCACTCCAAGATTTTACACTCATACGACTATCTAGTTAAACATATAATTTTTGTAACACTCTGGACAATATATTCCTTTACAGAGTGGTTTCTCACGATACACACTCATACACTCCTCTCCACAAGCATCACAAACCATGATATGCAACTGTCCAAGAGGCCTCTCTGCGAGCAATCTATCGATACGATACTCATGGTGTACTCGAGGGAGTGGGAACTTCTTTTTCTGTAAAAATGCCAATTCATCGGCGATAATACGAAACGGTCGCCCTGTTTTCTCACAGATAATTGCCGACTCCAAGAGTTCAGCTCCTGCCTGTTCTATACTCGGCATATCTTGAGCTTGTATCATATGAACTCCTTCGGGAACATTTACTTCTTTTGTTTTCGTCCTCCAAGTAATGGATATCTTCTCCTCTCATCATAAATCAAGAGTTGCAGGACTTATAAATGCATCGGTTTCTACTCGTACAACTCCCTTAGCATTTGCATCAATCATCTCTTCTCGTCCATCGGCATAGATCACACGCTGTACTTTAAAGAAATCATAGGCAGACGTATCATTATACGGGAAACTAGAAAAATCAAAGCCAAGAAATTCCCCCCAAGTTCCATCTATTTGCATACGAGTAATGATTTTTTGCTTCATCTCAAAATATGTATCTTTTTCATACTGTGTATTGAGGATACAATAGGACTTATTACGAAGTCCTACACAAAACATACAATCATGACAAAATTGGAGATCTGCAGAATAATATACATTTTGACAGTCTCACATCACATGTCCAAAAAATACATTAAAAATCCCCTCTCAGAAGCTACAACTTCCAATAGTATTTTCACACATCTGCCCAGACTCAATAGAATTAATAAGACGTACTTGTTTATCTTCGTTGTGATTTCCTGTTAATATCGTATTTACCGTTTCATAATTTCAGAACCCTCGAAAAGAATTTATATTCTTACTTGAAAAATAGATGTTATCTCCGACCACCTGTTCTGAGTTTTGAATATTGAGAGCTGGCTCTATCAAATGCTCGGACAAAAACTCCTCGTATCGTTTTTGAAGGAGATGAAACTGTCCAGGATCCTGCAAACGATTCAAGATATCCTCATAAGCTGTTTCGTATTCCTCTTTTGTATATTGTGTATTAAATATCTTGTATGAAGCTCCCACCAAATTACAACAAAAAGCACAGTGATGACAATTTTGTAGATTTTTACTCCAAAATACTGCATTTGATTCAGAAATATTACTCGAATACGCCACATCATGAGCGTTAGCAACCATACGAGATAGATACACATCGCTACTTTCAGATACATCAATACTACTAAATATTCTCTTGGCATTTCCTAAAATACGAAACGAATAGTAGATATTTTCACACTCTTCAAACACACAAAAACTCAAGTACAAATTCTTAGACCACCCGACATGACTTGAATATAAAGAATTCTCAGGACAGTCATAAATCATCCTTGCATACTTCGGAAAGCTACGATAGAGTTTCTTAAATTGTCCAAAAGAATCTTCACCCAGCTGTTGTCCATACTCAAGTCCCATATCATCCGTTGCCAGTTGATTATACTCTACGGCATCCAGTACTTCACTCTCTGTATATGCTTCTGAAATGACAGAAACTATTTTCTTCCCCGTACGAAAATCAAGTCGGTGATAGAGATGACGATCGTTGATATAGCTATACAACATACGAAATATGCACACAGAACAGACTTCTGAATATCTCATTCCCTGTTCATCATACAGTTTCTGTTCCACATCATACAGAGCGTATTCATCACCACAGTACTTACAAGTATGTGTTGATACTACCTCTATTCCGGTTCCTTTTACCAAAAGATTAAAATACGAAGACGTCATACGTTATTATTTATACATAAATTCCTGATAGCACTCTTTACAATACTTCGTATCAGTAAGTTTTATATGCACATGTAGCATCTCTTTTCCACACTTACTACAATTCCCGAGAAACATCTCTCCCGTGCTACGATATGACATAAAGTCATCCAGTATCGCTTCATGATGGAGACGACGAAGTGGAAGTCCTTGTTTTTTCAACAACTCAAATTCTTGCTTCAAAATACGAAATGGCCTGCCTGTTTTTTCACAGATAATCGCAGCATCACAGATACTCTCATCTAGCTCCCCAATCTCTGGAATATCCTCCCCCTTCAAAATTTGTATTCCTTCGGGGATATTGATTTCTCTATGTTTCGTCCTCCACTTAATAGGAATGTGTTCTTCCCCTCAGAGATCGAGCTTGGCATCACACACAAAATCATCACTCTCGAGTGTTACCCTACCTTTTGCCCTTGAATCTATTACTTCCTCTCTTCCATCTGCATGTACTAAGGTATGAATTTTAAAGTGGTTATACGCCATCGTATCATTATAAGGAAACACGGAAGTCGTAAACTTCATTGATTTTCCCCACTGCCCTCTTTGCTTGAGTGTTGCAATAATTTGAGCCTTCTTTTCAAAATACTCCTCCTTTTCGTACTGTTTATTGAGGATACAGTATTTCTTAGATTTTAGCCCGACACAAAACATGCACTCCTCACAGGACTCGATATCATAACCGTAATAAATATGACTGGAGTTTTGTACCACTCAAAAACTAAAATACACATCTGAAACATATCCTCCAAAACTACAACTTCCAATCACATCATGACAAAAAGTCCCCGTTTCAATAGAGTTCAAGATATTTTTCATCACGTCATCCTGAGTATCTCCTACTTGTAACGCATTGACACCATTTTCCATGGCGGTCATCGTATAACAATTGACACAATTTTTTGAGTTATACACATTTTCCCCCACTACTTTTTCACATCTCGATCCATTGAGTCCTTGAGCTACAAAGTATGTACGGATAAAGCTCTCGAACTGCTTTTTTACCTCGGCGTATCCAGCATGAGTCGAAATCTTCTTACGGACATCCGCTGCTATCACCTCGTACTCTTCTTTGGTGTACTGCTTGTTAAATACCTTATAGCTCGCATTTACCTGATTACAGCAAAACATGCAGTTATGACAATTTGCCATATCGTAACAATAGAGTAAATCACTAGATTGTCCTACATGATACCCATAAAAAACATTGGTTGATTCTTCGATATTATGTGATGCATAGATATTTTGAGCATTCAGTACGATATGCGAATTAAATATTCTCTTACTCCCTCAAACAACAAGCAAAGAATTATATATTTCTTCACAGTTATTAAATACACAAAAACTCATATATAGATCCTTTGACCAACCAACATGACTGGCATATTCAGCATTATAGAGCTCTGGATAGAGAAGTCTTGAGGGCTTCGGGAACTCTTCATAGAGAGCATCAAACTGAGCAAAGATATCTTCTCAGATTTCCTGTGCATACTGCAATCCAACATCATCAAGTATCTGCTTTTTATACTCCTTGGCTTCCATAATCTTTCCTGGATAGCCGGAATATATCGTGGAGATAACAGTATTTCCATGAAAGGAATCTTTGATATAGTACAGGTGACTATCATTGATATAGGCATACAGTAAACGAAAATTACACTTCGGACAATGATCGGGATAACAAAAACCCTGACGGTCATACAGTTCTTTTTCTAAACTCGTCAGGATAAATTGATCATCGCAATACTTGCAGTGATGTGTTGAGATAATAGAGATATCGGTTCCCCGGGTGAGATAGTCAAATACGTGGGACATAGAGAAGTGTTGGAGAATAAAAACAATACTTTACAATCTAATGATTTTCTTGCAGGAAGCAAGTAAAAAGCTCTATAGCTCAGGTATAGTATATCCTGCCATTTCACTTATTGCAGCTCTATTAACCATAACCTCTAATTTTCAGTCTATATATCCAAAAGATACCCTAGCATCCGTTATAGGATTATTGATAAAAAACATTATCATACGTTTTTCAAGATCTTCTAACGTACATAAAAGCAAGGCCGTACAATCAGCATACGTATACCACTCTCCTCCTTCAACTAACTTTTGTACAAATTCTTCCCTATATTCTGGAGGATAATATTGTCATATAAAAGTACCATTTGGTAAGCAAAAAGTCTTTTGATACTTTTTACTACTTGACGCATTAACAATTCGCTTTATTAACGATACGGGATATTTTCATCTTTCTTCTGCATGTTTTGTTTTCACAACACAATTTACCCTCTCCCATCATCGAGACTCTAATGCTTCTTTTGATTCCACCATAACATTGGTCTTATCCCTATCTGATACATATGCTGGTCCATCATTAAAATCATACTGCCTGCTTATCATTTCTTTCACCTCTTCTACCACAGCATCATTTAAAAATACAAAAGCTGCATTATCATAAAATCAGAATCGTATCGCATATCCTGCCTGCCAACCTTTAATGAATATATATACAATAACCTCATTGATTTTCTCTATAGGTACTTGCAATTCTTCTGAAAGACTTTCTGCAGTGTGCCATTTTTTTCTTTTTTGTAAATCCTCAGCTATCTGAGATAAATAACTTGCAGGATAAAAAGCCTGCCTTTCGTCTCCGTTAATAAAAATACACAACTTTCACTGAGAAGTCAAAGAAGTACTACTTGTTCTATACACCTCTTTAAACTCTGAAAAAGGAATTCATGAAACAGCGATATTTGCATACACAGTAAATAAGTCTAAAGGCAAATACCCTGCTTGTATAACACTCTCTCTACTTGGATAGATATCAATCAAAGCATATAATTCTTGTAATCTACTTGAATCAATATACATAGTTCTATACAAGGGGGAGGCGGGATTTTCATAATATCAATACCCAGAAAAACCCCCCTTATCAATTACCCTCGATAACCCGGATATATCATAATATCATCTACTTCAGATAATGCGATGTATAGTATTTACAACTTCTTCTATTTTAAGCCATCCCTCTGGAGCCTTTTCCCAAATAGAATCACTTCAAGATTTAATTCATCTAATTTTTTCAATCAGCTTTGGATGATAATAATCTGCTAATCTTTTAATCCTTGCATTTACAGGATATTGTGCTACCAGTACTGCATCATCTCCCATTCCCCCTTCATTTCTTACACACGTATATAATTTTCCTAATAATGATGGAGAATAATATCATATTTCCGTAGCAATCTGCCATCAAGTAGGAGGAGCATCTCCATATAAAAATACTTCTCAGATATCTAACTTTTTTATATATCCTACAAGATCTGGATGAATGTGTGTTACCCTTTTACCATTATCTCTTGATCTATAAATTCCATAATATTGAATCACTTCATCTTCATCCACATCAGTTTCGACAAACCTTGAGGAAATGACGCTAAGATTTGTTGTTAACCACTGCCTTTTAATTTCTTTTAAATCTGAAACAACCACTCCAATATCAAGCCATCATTCAGGAGCTATTCATTGTTCTCTTTTCTTCTTTTTCTCAGATAATATTGATGTTATCTCATCAATGTTCACGGTAATCTGTAGAGCATCGGTATCAATATCTGGGATAACAGATTCTGCTGACCTCTTAGGAGTTTTTCTCTTATATGCTTTTCTTTCCAAGGCTTTTCAATGATCTGGAACAACTTCAGGTCACTCCACTACTTCTTCAAATAACATCGGATCAGTACTCCCATCGCTCTGATCCAAAAACTCTACAATAGCTCAAACTTTTCCCTCATTATTCTTATCCAATGTTAAACATCGTGCTCATCTTTGCTCAACTACAACACGAGATCTAGAAGGAGAGAGATTAAACACTGCGGCTAAATCAGCATCATTATAACCATCTATAAGTAAGTCGGCAGAAAAAAGAACCTTATAAAAGCCATTTTTAAACCTCCTAATTCTTCGTTCTTGTTCATCATCTGACATACTTCCATGCACAAATCCTGCAGAGATACCATTATCGATAAATAATTTTGCCATATGTTCAGCATGCTGTATTCAAACACAATATCACATTACCTTTTTACCATCAAACGCTTGCTTATATACGTCAACAGCCGCTTTATTTCTCGATGGTATATCAACCTGTTCTTCTAATTCTCACTGATTATACTCTCATCTCGAATTAGTTCTAACAGTACTAAGATCAGCAGTGGTTCTTACAATAATATTTACATAATCACAAATTAACCTCTCATCGATTCATTCTAAAATAGACATACGATCAATTTCTTTAGTAAGCAAGTGTGAAACGGTTTTAGAGGGATGATATTCAGATGTTGCAGTAAAACCGATCACCTTCACTCAAGCATCTATAAATTTTTGGATTGCTGAAACACTTTTTGCTCAAAGCGACTTATGTACTTCATCTACAATAAGTAGATCATAATTTGAGGGATCTATATTTCCTTCTTCTACTCAAGACTTTAATGTTGAGTCAGTAATTACAGTTATATCATCACTATAGTCTTTATGTTGACTATATACCTTTCCTATAGTTGCATCTCGTGGTCAATAGCATCCTAATTCTTCGGCTGAATTTTTTACTTGATGTTTTTTAGGAGAGGCAACCACACAACGAAAACCCTGTACTGACAATCGACGAATTAACTCAGAATATATAACAGTTTTTCCACTCCTTGGCGGAAGTTTTATATATCATCACGTATGTGGAGACTCCATAAATCATATAATCTTATCCATAGTATCCTCCTGCCTTGGGACTAGAGGACTTTGAGGTACTTCTGTATACATGCGATTGTATCAGTTGATTCTTTTCTCTATTATACTACGGGTGTCTGCAGATATTGAATTTCTGTCATTGTGTAACAATAATTCAAAAATACGAGAACGTACTCAATAATGACTGCACGCAAAAAAAGGCGTACTAATCGTAGCAATATCTAGGTTTGGGGGTATAATATTTATACCATGTGTATCTTCTATCTTTTGCAGTCTAGCTGAAAGCCCCTCAGAGTAGCGAGTCATAACTCAAATATAATAAATAACTCATTGAACCTCTTAGAAAGAAGAGTTTACTTTTTATATTATTATTGTCAAAAGATATTAATCTTCTCCTCAATCGCGTTTATCATCACCACTAAGTCAGAACCACACTAATACACCGTTTTCTCGTAACATGTCCGGTTACCAAGGATGAGATGAAATTTGTATCTAGTATACTTCAGAATTGTAGCACTCTTCACAGTATACTATCTCTGGTCTCTCTGGGGCATAGGTCGTTTGGATTTGTTTGTGGCACTTATCACAGGTTCTCTCATAGAGTTTTCTCGGGTTTCTGAGTTGCATCCTATCGAGGTGTCTCTGATCGGGGTGTCTTCTTGGGATAGGAAGATGGTGTTTACGGTAGAAGCCGAGTTCTTGTTGGATAATTCGAAATGGTTTCTTGGTAACTTCACACTCTATTGCCCAATTCAGGATATCATCAGGGATGTCTTCGATGTTTGAAGGAAGTTTATCTGCAGGGATAACCTTGTCTACTTTAGGTGGTGGGGATTCGTAGGTGGACCAGTTGAATCCCCCTCCTAACCTCCCCCTAGTAAGGGGAGGAACTTCTTCTCCCCCTCCTTGATAGGGAGGGGTTAGGGGAGGGCTTATCGGATAATACTCCATTGCTACCGTTTCATTATAGCCGAAAGGACTCATACTGCTTGGGAAGAATTCTCCCCATTCTCCAGTTTTCATCATATGTTCGATAATCTTTGGTACGAGAGTTTCGTATTCTTCTTTGGTATATTGTTTATTGAGGATGCAATACTCATCATTATTTTTAAGTCCAATACAACCAAAACAATTTCTAGAATTATTTAAACAATTATCCGAATATAACATGTTATATCCTCACCAAACGACATTGGAAAAGAGGATATTTTTTGCAGCTCCAGAACAATGCACCTCATACATCTGTGAAGCATTCTCTCCCCACACATCATAATCATAACTTGTATCGGCTGTATACTCCATCATCATTTCTGTACAGTATTTCATATCTCGAGCATTGATACAATCAAAACAGTGGGATACATTTTCAGAGTTTTCGATTTTATCACTCTGTTCCACCTTTTCTGAGTGTATAATCTGGAGTTGTTTTGATGGTACTTGCAGTTTTAATTTCAAAAAACGTTCATACATCTCTCTTCTGTATCCGATATCTTGCTCTAACTTTTTTTGTATTTCTGAAAAAGCAGCTTTTTCTACTTCTTCATTGAGTATATAATATGACCCATTTTTTACTCCCTTACATCCGATACAATGACTACATCCCTCCAAGTCTTCTCCCCATAAAATATCTGAACAATTCATACAGTTCAGTATATGCATACACCCGTAACAATGTCGAGAATCAATGGCATCATAACAATTTTCAGAGGACATCACTTTATCACAATCAACACAGTTTTTACAGTCTGACATCGTCACACAGTAATAGCAGTCCTCTACATATCCACACGAACAGACAAAGTAAGAATTTTTATTGTGGTACGAATGATTCCCATAATCAGCATTTTCACCAAATCCATTCAAGATCGTAATACGAGGAACGACGCGTTGTAAATCAGCAAATTGTTCAAAAAAGGTCTTCGAAAAATCAAAATCTCTTCCATAGTCACATGGATTATAGGCATCACTCCACCAATCATCCTGATTATAGGTAATAAAGGCCTTATCGGGAGAATAAATACTAACAACACTTTTGCCCGTTAAACTACAATCTCTCCTATATAGTTTCGTTTCATTTCTCCATGAGAGTCGGCGTTGCTGCCTACAAGAGGGACACAAAGTTGGCGTTGGTATGAGGTATTTTACTTTTCCGTTTCATAGATCTTTTATATGGGTGTTGTCATCGCGAACAGAGTGAGGCGATCTCTCATCATCAGATTGCTTCGTTTCACTCGCAATGACAGAAGAATGAAATACTGGACTTACTTTTTCATAAAACTCCAAGTCTTTATCGGTGATATCAAAGCTTACTGAGCAGTGTTTACAAGTTTTTGTCTCAACTATTTTTTCCATAAAAAAGCATTATCAATTAATTCCTATCCTTATACTGTTCCATACAAATACTCTCAGAATATTTCGTGCATCCCTTCTTCTCAACGATTGCACGACATGAGAGTACCTGATCATACTCCAATACTAAATTCAATATATCCTCAACCAAACGTTCGATCAAATTATAATCCTGAGTTCGTACATGATTCACGATTTTCTTCTCTATCTCAGAGTAATTCAGTGTATCCCCAATATAATCAGTCGTTGCTGCAATCCCTGGATTAAAGTCAATTTCTAGTTGTACTGTAAACAGCCTGAGTTTCTTTTCATAATCATGAACTCCGAGAATTGTTTCAATCTGTAAATTTTTAAATATCATTTTCATGGATGTATGGGTGATGAAGTATGTTTTGTAACGAAGAAAATATTTCTGAATCCATAAGAGTCTGTACTTCCAACATATTTTTAGATGCTAGAGCTCTACGAATACGTGTAGAAGACACGGGCAATCACTGTATATGTGATGTATATCGATTCATCTCTCTATACTCGAAAGAATGAAATCAAGTATTTCACAAGTATCACTGTATCACTTGAATCGCTGAGTCATGCTCTATATCTCAACCATAAAATACCAGGTGATCCTCCTCTCAAATTCACAAGCGCAAGATACCAGTTATCAGATTTTGAAACCACACCTCATCAGATGAATCATCTGCTAATCACATAATATGTACCCTTCAAGCATCAAATTCCTCTGCATATTTGGAAAGAAGCATTTTTTTCCTTTCATCAAAAGAAAAAGGATTATTTTCATCATGGATATTTGAGGATCCTAAAAATATCACCGTCATATCTTGCTGTCATAACGATTGGTCAATGAGGTATGTATGCCCAAGATGTGGGGGCTGCATCCTCCCGACAATAACTCCTATATGTTTCATATAACTATGATACTCAAAAATTAAGTCTCATCCTCTCCACCCAGTGGATCTCGGGAAGGGGGAGTCAGTGCTTCATAAGAAAGTCATACTCCATCTGTACGATACGGTAATAATTCCCCTTTTCATCTTGGATAATTTTTTTCATAATTGCTGGATTGATGCACCACTTCCCTTCTGCGTCGTAGCCTTGGTAGTTTGATAGAAACTCCCCCTGCTCTCCCGAGGACTCGGGATCTCCTTCCCCCTCAATTGAGGGGGACTGAGGAGGAGTTGTATACACCACTTCCGCCCCTTCTGGGATATCTACCTTTATCTCTTCATCTCTCCACATATATCCTTTTTTTTGTACTTCTTCTTTTGAAAAACATCAAAATAAGTACGCAAAGGTATCGTTAAAATAGAGGGGATTCATACTCCCAGGAAAATACTCTCAGAGTGCATTTTCTCCCTCTCCTCGAAGGAGAGGGTTGGGGTGAGGTTCTTGTTCCATCTGAGAAAATATTTTATCTACCGTCTCATACCATTCTTCCTTATCATACTGTTTATTGAAAATACAGTACGATTTATTTTGCAAGCCCACACATCCAAGACAAAAAGAACAGTGTTCTACACCATACGAGTAAAAAATATGGCTCGAGTAGCCAATATTATAGCCAATATAAATATTATCAGGATTTCATCAAAAATTAGTAACCCCATAACAGTCATTGGTCCCCTTTCCTCAAAATATCAAATCATAACAATTTTCTCAAGTATCTTCTGAACCTGAAAACATCAGATTTCTTCAATTTACCATATTAAACACCCCATATCCATTTTCTATATGAGAAGAATCCAAGATACAATTCCCAGAACATTGAGAAGAGTTATAGTTATTTCCAAGAGTATTTATCTCAGCATACCAAGAGAGAAATCTTCATTTTTGAGAGAGTATTTCTTGTTTTTTCTGAAAATACTCTTCTTTCTCATACTGAGTATTGGAGATATAATAACTACAATTTTGAAGATCATCACAAAATAAGCACTCACTACATCCTGTCAAATTGGATGAAAACCAGATATTAGTACTATTTTTTATATATCGAGAATAAAATATCTTATAGGAACTATCAAACACATGACTTGAGAAATAAACATTTTGATTTCCCTTAATAACATAAAAACTATTAAAAATATTCGTACAATCTTCGCGAATCATACAACTATACGCTACATTTTCGGACCCCAGGGTCACAATACTACTTAAATACGAATTTTTTGAATGCACCGCAGTATCTACAAAATCACAGTTTTCGTTATTTCCCACGTGAAAGACATTTGGAAGGGGAATCGATTGAAATAATGATTGAAAATTTTCAAAGAAACTTCTAGAAAAATCATAATCCTTCCCATATTGCAAAAGTCCATCCCTATTCTCATCAAATTTTTTATAGTGACATACCTGTACTCGATTACTTTCAGGATATCGAGAAATCAATCCATTATTTTTCGTAAACCCAAGGGGTGTCCACGATCATAAATCACGGAGCACATCTTGAAAATCCGTTGTTTTTCTTTTTTCCTGTATTTTTTGCATCCAGTATTTAAGTTCTTGCATGTGATAGTGATTATATCCTTTTAGGATCAGGTATGAGAAATCCCTCCATATACTTCTTTTTCATAACATCCCTGACAATATACTTGTTCCTTTCTCTCAATAGCATACGTTGTTTGCATCGTTTTTCAACACTTATCACAATTTCTTTCAAAGATATTTCTCGGGTTTCTGAGCATCATCCTATCAAGGTGTCTCTGATCTGGATGTCGTCTTGGGATTGGGAGATTATGTTTACGGTAGAATTCGAGTTCTTGTTTCGTAATTCTAAATGGTTTCTTGGTGACTTCACACTCTATCGCCCAATTCAGGATATCGTCAGGGATATCATCGATATTTGTTGGAAGTTTATCTGCAGGAATAATCTTGTCTACTTTAGGTGGTGGAGATTCATAGGTATTCCAATTAAATCTTTCTCACCTGAGTAGTTGTCATTCCGATCCCGAGAACTCGGGAGAAGGAATCGCTGTACCAATATGTAAGGGATCTTTCGACTCCTTTCAGTCGCTCAAGATAACAGGCAAGACAGTTTCTTCTTTTGTGAGAAATATATAATCCTGTGCTACCGTTTCATTGTATCCAAAAGGACTGAGGGAACTTGGGAAAAACTCTCCCCATTCTCAGGTAGTCATCATATGTCCGATTATTCTTGGAACCAAGACCTCATACTCTTCTTTTGTATACTTTTTGTTCAAAATACAGTAAGACTGATTTTTTAGTCATACACATCAAAAACAATGATGACTCCCATTACAACCGATACAATACAATAAATCATGGCATCAAGACCAACACTGTACAATAAATGCCATATTCATATCAGAGATTCCACAGTTTATCCCTTCATATATTTTTTCTGCTTCTCTCCCCGCAGTACTCACATCCATACAATCTTTTGCTCCTCGCCAAACATGCTCCGCATAACGACAATCCTCCGCATCATACGCATGAAAAGAATAGTAACAATTCTTTGCTTTCTCGATATTATCTCCACTACAATTTTCTGCATGTAATATATGAGCATATTTTTTGGGATACGACTGTACAAATTGTAAAAATTTTCCCCAGATATCTGACTCATGAAGTAACCTCATATATTCTTTCTTATAATCTTCTGGCGTATATGAGACATTAAAAATATGGTACGATTTTCCTATGAGATTCACACATCAAAAACAGTCATGACAATCAATACAGTCATATAGATACCTACTATTTGTACAATTTTTTGAATGAAATGTATAACAACAAGAAAAGCACTCAAAGCAACTCTCCGCATAATAACATTCATGACAGTTATGCATAAAACCAGCATCACAAGTATTGGTACACTTTTGGAGCCAGTCTCCATAATAACAGTCTTCGTTGTTTGAGCTTTCAGAAATAAGATAGCAGTTTTTATTATCTGCCGCCAATTGGCAGTATGGAGAGTTTTCATTATTTGCCCCAACAACAGCCTGTTGAGGAACTTCATAAAATAATTCTCAGAATTGTTCGAAAAAGTATCATCAGAAATCAAATACTCTCCCATATGTGAGTGCATCCCAATCATCTGACCACCATACCTTTTGATCATATACCCTACATAACGAGTTTGGAGCATATACAGATATAATATCATTCCCCGTTGCATCACACTGACGCTTATAGAGCTTCGTTTCATTTCTCCACGTTAGTCTTCTCTGTGCTCGACATTGAGGACATAAGGTTGGAGTTGGGATGAGGTATTTTACTTTTCCGTTTCATAGGTTTTTTATATGGGTGTTGTCATCGCGAACAGAGTGAGGCGATCTCTCACCATTAGATTGCTTCGTTTCACTCGCAATGACAGAAGAAGAAAATATTGGACTTACTTTTTCATAAAACTCCATATCTTTATCGGTGATGCTGAAACTCACCGAGCAATGTTTACAGGTTTTGGTTTCGATGACTTTTTCCATACGTATGCACTATAATCAAAAATTAAGTTTCATCCTCTCCATCCAGTGGATCTCAGGAAGTGGAAGTCCGTGTTTCACGAGAAAATCATACTCCATCTGCACGATACGATAATAATTCCCCTTTTCATCCTGAATCACTTTTTTTAGAATCTCTGGATTGATATACCAGTTTCCATCTGCGTCGTAGCCTTGGTAGTTTGATAAAACCTCACCCCCTAACCCCCTCTGTTTCTCTCTAACTTCGAAGGTAGTCGTATAAATACTCCTGTCTCAGTTATCCTTTGGAATAGAGGGGGAATATGTTTGAACCTGCTCCCTCTCCCCCAAGGGAGAGGGTTGGGGTGAGGGTGGTGCTGAGGGGGACTGAGGGGGAGTCGTATATACCACCTCTGCTCCTGCAGGGATATCCACTTTTATCTCTTCATCTCTCCACATATATCCCTCTGCTTCGACCTCTTCCTTCGTAAAGTCTCCGAGGATTCCTGCCATCGTATCATTGAAGTAAAAAGGATTCAGCTTTCCTGGAAAGAAGTCTCAGAGGATACCATCTTGTTCCATCTGAGAAAATATTTTCTCTGCAAGTATCTCCCACTCTTCTTTGGTGTATTGTTTATTGAGGATACAGTAGGATTTATTTTTGAGTCAGATACAACCGATGCAGTAGGAACAGTTTTCTAAAAAGTAGGAATAAAAAATATGACTACTAGAAGCACACTCTCAGGAATCATACACATGGTAGGCAGAGACATCACCCGAGGCGACAACCCCATAAAAATCCTTAGCATCTAAGCCTACATCAAAAGCATCATAAAAATTCTCAGATCCCCCCTTGCCCCCATAACCAAGCATTACATTTCGACCATTCTTTAGATATGAATAAAGGTATCCGGCTTCTACATTTTCAGAAAAATACAATGCACCTCCTGTACAGTTCTTTGATTGGTAATTTACTCAAACTCTCGAGACGTTTGTATACCAGTTAGAAAAATTTCCTTTTTGTCATAACAATAGCTTCTTCTTTTTAAAATACTCGTCTTTTTCATACTTTTCATTCTTAATACAGAAGGACATATTTTCTAAATTATCACAAAATATGCACTCATGGCAACCAATCAGGTTACTAGAAAACCAACAATCGTTGGAGTTAAGAATATATCGGCTATAAAAGACATTATGACATCCATCTAATACCCCAATACTCATATATACATTATCTACCTGTCTATTTACAAACACGCAATTATATATGTGGTCAATATGAGAGTAACAAAAGGTACTATAAAAAATATTTGATGCATTATCTCAAATTGTGGAACTAAGATATATATTTTTTCATCCAAACGAAGCATCTGAATAATCAGCATTTTCATTGTTTGCAAACTGTATGATTGAAGAAAAAGGAATTTTTTGAAATAATAAAGAAAAATTTTCAAAAAAATTATACTGAAAATCATATGCAAGAGATGTAAGAGTATTTCTTATCTCATGGAATTCGCGAAGAGAAATTATAGTAGCGACTCTCTCCGTATCAGGATAACGAGAAATATATCACGAATTTTTATGTAAAACTATAGGTTTCCAACTCACAATCTCCTTTAAGAAATCACGAAAAGAGGTTTGTTTTCTCCTTTCTTTAATCTTTTCCTGAAAGTACTGTAGGTTTGCCATGATACTATATTTTATCCTTTAACTCTTGCAATAAATTGAGTGCCTCCATCGGCGTCATACTGTTTGGGTCTATTTGTACAAGTATCGTCTCGACCTCTGATGGATCTGGTGTTTCTTGAACGGGAGTACACTTTTCTAAAACATCGATAGATAATTGTGTTCCCTTGTTGTGTTCGAGTTCAAGGGTCTTGAGCATCTTGCGCGCCTCGGTAATGACGGTTTTAGAAATTCCTGCGAGTTTTGCTACCTCAAGACCATAACTTTTTTTCATCGAACCTGGAATAATCTTGCGCAGAAAGACTATCGTATCATCATTTTCCCCAACTGCCACCGAATAATTATCAACTCAAGAAAGAGTGAGTGAGTCATCTACCAATTCATGATAATGTGTCGCAAACAATGTTTTTACTTGCACCGTATCATGGAGGTATTTTAAAATAGCCCAAGCCAAGCTCATCCCATCATAGGTTGATGTCCCTCTCCCGACTTCATCGATAATCACAAAACTATTTTTTGTCGCATTATGGAGGATATTTGCCACTTCTTGCATCTCAACCATAAAGGTAGACTGACCAAGATAGAGATTATCAGAGGCACCAACACGAGAAAAGATTTTGTCTGTAACCGGAATAATTGCTTCTCTCGCAGGCACAAAGCTTCCAAGATGTGCCAAGAGTACAATAAGGGCATTTTGACGAAGAAAAGTTGATTTTCCTCCCATATTTGGCCCCGTAATAATATGAATATATTTCTTTGAATCCAAATGAACATCATTACTAATAAACTCTTTCTCCATGGATTCAATCACAGGATGTCTTCATCACTCTACCGAAAGAGCATACCCCTTCCCTACTTTTGGTCGTACATAATTACGAGCATATGCCACATGTGCCAAAGCCGTATGATAATCCAGAGAAGCTATCATAGTACTCGCATCCTTTATCAACTGAAAGGTATCGAGAATCTGCTCTCGTATTTCTAAAAATAAATCGTATTCTTTTTGCGCAAGTTTTTGTTCTCCTTCAATTACACGGCGTTCAAAATCTTTTAATTCTTGGGTCACAAATCTAGAAGCATTTACGAGTGTTTGCTTATGTACAAAGGTATCTGGTACCTTATGCAACTGACTTTTCGGTATTTCTATAAAGTACCCTGATACTCACGTATACTTAATCTTGAGATTTGAAATACCACTTCCTTGAACCAACTCAGATTGATACTCTGCTAACCACTGCTTGCCATTGTAAATAACATCTCTATATGCATCTACTTCTTCATTGTATCCATCTGCTATAATCCCTCACGAAGTAATCGTATTTTCAGGATCAGTAGCAATAGCACGATCAATTAACTGAATAATTTCTGATACAGAGGACATAAAAAAATCTCATAAATTAATCTCCATGATTATACGGGTTCTGTCGAATTTGCAATTCCGAAATTTATAATTATCTTTCTGCAATCACACTATATCTCCTAACTCAAGTACTTGCTATGATTCTTGTCTGAAAAAAAGATAGTATCATCGATGTCCTCAGACGTATCGAGCAAGAAGAGGGAGAACAAATCATTTTGAAATTCCCCTTTGGTCATCCTATTCTTCACAACTACCTGTCTCTTAAAATTATTCATCATAAATCAAGCCCCAAACAGGTACTTATTATCACAAGCGATATCCGCTCAAGAAATATCGGAAAACCCATTGGAATTGAGTATTCTATTATCCAAGATGAATGATTTTTTAAAACGAAAGAAAAAACGAATTTATTACATCATAATTATACATTTTTTGAATATTTAAAGTTTGAGATAAAAAAGAACTTTCAAGATTTCCGTAAAATTATTTCCAAGAAAATACAAACCATCCCCCTTTCTCATATCGGACAAAAGAAAAAAAGTCCTCCACTGATGATTCTCTTTATCAGCGGACTCGTACTTATGACATTTCTTTTTAGTTATATTTTTTATTTTGCCGTAAATAAAACCTATATCTATATCACTCCCGAGGAATTTGTAGATTCAAAGGCAAAAAACATCACCTTTACAGAAGATGAGATTGACGGAACAACACTCAAAAACACAGAGAAACTGATAAAAATTGAAAAAAATATCTATCTCGAAGAAAACTATTGAACCACAGGAATAAAAGAATGAAGTGAAAAAAGAGCCACAGGAAATGCTCGTCTTATCAACAAACTTCCAGAAAAAATACAATTACTTCCAAAAACACGCCTACTTCGCGAAGATGGTGTACTCTATGAAACACTAGATTGGACAAATATCCCTGCAGCGACATCTGACACCCCAGGAGAAGTAGTGGTAAAAATCCAAGCAAAAAGCTATGATTCAAAATGACAATTTACAGGTTCTCGATGAAATACACTTTCTGGTATCTATCTTGAAATCCCAGGATTAAAAAGTAACAAAGAAATGATTTTTGCTACAACGGAAAGCGATATACGTGGAGGAAATGATAATTTTGAGAAAATAGTAAACACTGATGATTTAAAAAATGCAGAGGCTTTTATCACCGAAAAACTAAAGGCAAAAGCAAGAAGTGAGGTCCAAGATCAAATCAAACAAGAAAACGAAAAAAATAATGCCACCTACGATATTCTCAATATTGATAATATTTATCAATATAGTGACATCAGTATACATTTCCCCGAAGACCCAAAAATCTGACAAGAACAAGAAGATTTTCTCGTAACTGGAAGCCTAAAAATCAGCACTTATATCTATAATACCGACTCTGTTATCAACACCTTGCGACAAGCAATAGACCAAAATATCCTTACTCAAACCGAAAAAGTAGTCGCTATTCATAAACACTCCCTTCGTGCTGCCAACATCCTCTATCAATCCAGTAACCCATTTGAAGTCAAAGCCACCATGGAGATAGAGTACCTAGTTACTCATAACTTTATTCAAAAAGATAATGGGTATATAGACAAACTTAAAGGCTTAATCACTGGAATTCCTATTGAAGAGGCGGAAAAGATTCTCATAAATGACCCAAAAATCAGCAGAGTAAAAATTAGCTCACGCCCATTTTTTATAAAAAATGTCTCCTCTATAGAAGAAAACATTACCTTTGAACCGATGCAATAATATTTTCAGATTCCGAATCTAAACAAACATAACACTGTTTCTGAAGAAGTCTCTTTGAAAACATATCATAAAACCACGCTCGTACTTCTGGTGACTCTCTATAAAATCCATCATTTCATTTCTGCAAAGTATATAATATATCCAAATATGGTTGGCGCTTTAGAAGCGTTTGATAATCTTTTGCGGTATACATGAGCCCTCCTATAAAAATTGAAAATACTTTCTGCATATCAATACGATCGAGTACATATGCTATAAAATCTGTGTATAGAGTCTTATAATCAGGAACTTCTAGCAATGGTAAAAATCTCAGGCCTACCTTCCATCATTTCTGAAGCAAGGCATTCACTGCTTCGAGTCGATCGTCCAGTGAGGATGTCTTCGACTCATATTGATTAATAATTTCTTGCGGATTTAATGAAAATGCTATTTCTGTATTTTTCGGAATATCAAACTGCAACAAATCCTGTATATTTGAACTTTTTGTACGTACCTCCATATATACGTTTTCTAATTTCTCAATACAAGGAAT
This sequence comes from Candidatus Peribacteria bacterium, assembly GCA_023898505.1. Lineage (GTDB taxonomy): Bacteria > Patescibacteriota > Gracilibacteria > BD1-5 > UBA6164 > HK-STAS-PATE-10. Next base: position 521,469 of record CP060226.1, read on the forward strand.
AAAGTATTCTAAAAATCTGGTCATACCATTGGTTGCAAGATTATCAGAATAGTCAGAACTGTATAACCAAATATCCCCCTCATACCCATTTTTTCTCAAAGAATCTACTTTCCTTAATATTTGTTCTTGTATATCATAATAATTTACAAAGAAAATAGGAATATCTGAAGGAAAGGCTCATTTCAAATAACAATATTTACAATCAAAAACACAGTTCATTGAATTCTTTAAGAAAAACCCCCTACCAGCATATCCATACAATGCTGGAGCCTCAAGTAAGGCGGTATTTACCGCAGCGATAATCATAACTTTTTCGAGAATCTTTCATCCTGTTTTCTTATCAAAGAGATTCTTATAATTATCTATTTCAATAACATCTCCTCAAGAAAACATATCTATTATACTCCTTGTTTCTTCTAAATTTCTTACTCGCTTCTCTACATAAATAATCATATTCCTATAAACAAAGGTAAACGCTACTTTGTTATATTGAATTCGATACAATCGTCAATTCATAATAGTTGAATTTACAACAAAAAAATATACAATTTAGGCTAAAAATAAAGCTTACCTTATTATACGATTATTTCTTTATGAACTGAACTAAAAAATCCTGAATCACCCTCATAGAACTTATTATCGTTATCACGATTCTTGCCATCCTTGGAACTCTCTCCTACATCTATGTCATTGGTTCCTATGCAAATTCTCGTGACGCCCTTAGGCTCAATAATATTTCAAATGTTAAAAAGGTCTTCTCTATAGAGCGTGTAAAAAGATGAAGCTATCCAGAACCAGATAATGCTAAAGATATTTATCTCGATGGAAAACTTATCTTAAAACAAGGAGTTATCAGCGATGATCTCCGTGAGCGTCTGGAAATAGGAAACACTCTCAAAGATCCAAAGTACGAAACAGATATGTCATATAGCGTCAGTGCAACACAAGAAAGTTACGAAATCGGTACCGTGCTTGAAAACAATGGTGCAGGAACTCCAAGTGGGTTCATCATACCACAAACCTATGCCGCTGAATATAAATCGAGCTACCTTAATGGAAACTATAATGGAAAATACTATCGTACCTTTAGTGGAGGAACTACTCTTATCTATGCTCTTCCAAGTCTCACTATGAACGACACGGGGACTGGAGATGTATCACTCTACGTAAATCAGGCAACTGATAAGTTCTCCATCAATGGTTATGGAACGATTCCAGAAAGTTTTAGTGGAATTACGACAGAGCAGACAAAGATTAATTATATTCCTCGTCTTCTCTTTAGTGGAAACAAGTGTGGAGTAGAAACAGATCAAGAAATCGTAAACTTTATTGCTCTTACTCGTGATGCCTACAACAAAGAACCATTTACATATCTCCGTTCCTATGCTGATGTTTTTGATGATTATGAGTATCTAAAAGATAATCTCATCGATTTCGAAAAATTAAAAGTTCTTGGAGTTAAAATAAACGAAAGTCTCCAGTGTAATATTAATAATTTTAAAACTACTGACATATTCCCTACCGCTTGTGGAACTGAAAATGGTATCTTCGATCTTATGGAAGATGGATTTGATATAGCAAATAGTTGTATCTACACCCAATCATGAGATGGACAAAATATAGTCAGGGCGTGAGCAGGAAATTTGGGAACCAATGGTCTCAGTATAGAACCAAGTACAAGTGGTACAAAAACTATGAAGTTTAAATATCGTTTCTTTGCCTATATCCCTTTTAAACTCTCTTTTGATTATAAGGGAAACTTTACTCATAGCTACCAAGATTTTAGATTTTATATCGATGATGTACAGTACCTCTATCAAAATAGCTCTAGCTCTTGAATCAACACCTTCCAAACCTACGAAACCGTACTCCTTCCACCGTGAATTCATGAACTCAGCTGGGATGTATATGCTTCTAATACTCCATGATCTTCCATTGTGCTTGATAATATCTCTTTTTCATGTGTTAACGGTGAAGCAAATTGTGCCTGGACTGAGGGAAGTTTAGAACCAGGAGAGAGGCTTCCATGGGATATATTCAACTTTAACGGGGAGATTGTAAATCCTTGGGTACATTCAACCGATGCGTCAGAATGAAGTTACTCAATTACAAACCCTGAAATACCTGACTCTAATATCAACTTCAAATATACCTACATAACCTACACAAAAGCATTAACCCAAGCAGCAAAGCTTTCTTTTGATATTAAGTCTGATATTGAAGGTTGGTATGGAAATACCTTTAATTTTTATATTAATGGGGTTAAATACCTTGCTGGAGGTGATGGATCTGTGTATAATGCATGATTTCAAACAGTTACTACCCCCCTTCTTTCTCCATGAACCTATGAATTTAAATGGGAAGTCTCAAAAAAATATACACAAAATGCCTTTATATTCCTCGATAATATCAATTTTACCTGTATTGGTGGTGGTGGAACCTGTGGTTGGGATGACGAAACGATGGAAGTTTGAGCTGAAATCCCTAGCGAACTCTTTACATTTTCTGGAGAAATACAAACACCTTGGGTTCATACTTCTGATGCTTCTGAAGGATCATATGCCATCACTAACCCTATAATCCCAGATAATTGGACCAACCATAAATACACCTACCTCACGTATAATAAAGTCTTTGCTCAAGCTCAAAAATTTTCTTTTGATATCAAAACGGATATAGATAGCTCATATGGCAATACCTTTAATTTCTATATCAATGGAGTAAGATATATATATGGTGGTGATGCGAGTGCCTATAACGGAGTATTTACCACTTTTACCACTCCTCTCCTCCCCGCATGAGACTATGAATTTAAATGGGAAGTGGTTAAAAAATATACCCAAAAATCTCATATTATCCTCGATAACTTTCAGTTTTCTTGTATCGGTGGTGGGGGAAGCTGTGGTTGGACTGATGGCACGATGGAAAACGGAAGTATGAATCCTTGGGATGTCTTCAATTTCTCTGGATACTCTTCACTACCTTGGAACCAATCTACAAACGCATCTGAGGGGACATACGCTATTACAAGTCCTATTATGCCAGATGGAGGGTATAGTTGAAGAAACACCTATCTCACCTATAATAAAACTCTCAATACTCCTGCAAAATTCAATTTTGATATCAAATCAAATATGCAAGGAAGTTATGGGAATATGTTTGTATTTTTTATCAATGGAGTAGAGTATTTAAGAGGAGGAAAAAACGATGTTTATAACTCTGGATTTAATACCTTTACTACTCCACTCCTCCCTGCTGGAGATTATGAATTCAAGTGGAGAGTGTATAAACGTTATTCTCACAATGCTGAGATTTGGCTAGATAACATCCATCTATCTTGTATCGGTGGCGGTGGAAGCTGTGGTTGGACTGATGAAACGATGGAAAACGGAAGTATGAATCCTTGGGATGTCTTCAATTTCTCTGGATACTCTTCACTACCTTGGAACCAATCTACAAACGCATCTGAGGGGACATACGCTATTACAAGTCCTATTATGCCAGATGGAGGGTATAGTTGAAGAAACACCTATCTCACCTACAATAAAACTCTTAGCTCTCCATGAACCTTTAGTTTCGACTACAAGACATATATTAGTTATAACTACTATGGAAATGCTGTATACTTTTATATCAATGATGTGGAATATCTTAAAGTAACAACAAATGGCACCTCTCCGTATACTACTTTTACCACCCCCCTCCTCCCTGCTGGAAACTATGAATTTAAATGGAGAGTTGATAAGCGATATACATATGAGACTCAACTCTGGCTAGATAATTTAGTTTTTTAATAAACAAATAACGATGAGAAAAATACTCTGAATTCTTTCCCTCGTCCTTGTTATATCCTCTTGTTGAAGTACAGAAAGTAATCCAAATATTATTACTAATAATATCGCCCCAGATATTGAAGATGTAGAGAAAGTATATGAGGATATCATTAAAAATGAAGAAAGTAAGATTCTAGAAGACTTTGAAAGCAAGGAAAAAGATATTGAAATAGAAATACAAAAGGATTTTGAGGAAAAGGAGCAACAAAGAGAGGAAGCTATCAGAAAAGATTATGAAGCACATCTAAAACAAGAAAAGATATCTAAATCATTATTGAACAAATAAAAACAAAGCTATTTTATTTTTTTACCATATAAACTATGGAAACTTCCGCATATCTCGCTTCTTTATTAGGACCAATTATGGTTTTCGTTGGAATTGGATTATTTATTAACTCCTCTTTTTATAAAAAGATAGGAAAAGAGTTTGCAAAAGAAAAGGGAATGCTTCTTTTTTCTGCAATGTTAGGAATGCTCTGAGGACTTGCTATCATCTATGCTCATAACATCTGGGCATTTTCCGCTGAGTGAGTCATTACATTACTCGGGTGGATAATGCTTATCAAATCAGCACTCTTCCTTGCATTTCCAGAAGACCTCTCCAAGATAGTATCCAAGATAAAGTATACGGGAAAATCAATAAAAATTTTCTGAATCATATACCTACTCATCGGTATATATCTCATTGGCTATAGTATCTTATAAACAATAGAGGGGAGTTTTACCCCCCTCTATTGTTTTAATCTTCATGCTTATTTTTCTTTTCTAGCTTTTGATCTGTCTTTTATATGTTTTTTTCTTGCTCTTTTCTTTTGCGTAAGTCTCCTTTGTTTATACCTTTCAAAAGGTTCACTAGAAACGTGTGTGGGATCACAACTAGCTAACACATTTTCATATCGGGTAACCAAATATGCAGAAAGTTGCCTAATATATAAGTCATATCATTTGATATTACGTCTTCATACTAATTCGTGGCTCGCTGCTTTGACACTCTCTATTAATCTCACCAAATCAGCAGGTAGTAATGTATAATCATTTTGAGTAGAAAAATCTAAAATATGAGTATCTGGGTGAAAAAATGCAGGCACTCTAAAAGCATGATGAATAAAAAAAGATTCATCAATCCTAAAACGCGTTTCTTGCTCTATTATCTTCTTCCCATTACTCGGTAAGACATCTCTTTTGGTAGATCGAGCAAGAGAAACTTCCGGTCTTGGGAAAATATGGAATCTTACAGTCCTTACACTATCACCGTATTTTGTTTCAAACTGTCGTAATACATATTCTGCATTCACCCCATCAATCAAGATAATTGGGTGAGCATCTGGATCTCTTCCATTTACCTCAATAGTTGATAGCTTCTTTCCAGTATCTCTTTCCTCTTGGCTCTTCATATATAATCCTCCCTCTGTAAATGAATCATGAGAACCTAAATATGTCCTTAAAAATTGTAGTAATTTAACATCGTCTCACCATAGTGACGTAAAAGACTCCACTGAATCTAACATCGCTGTTCTCCTTTCATCTCAAATAGCACTAAAAAACGCATCTGCCATCACATATACCCAATGATTACCGTAGTCATCATGATCTCATACTACCATACGATTAGGTCCCTCCTTTTTCTTCATTTCTACTCAGAAATGGTGAGATAGAGCTGAAATCACTTTTCCCTTTGCCCCGCCAGGATCTCCTGTAAGCGATACAATTATTGGCCTCTTATCTGTTTGAGGTATATCTCTCTGATCTGGATGCAGTATATCAAATATTGCCTGAGCAAAACCACATACATTTTCTGGACGAATTACTCGACCAGAATGAAAGGCACTATTACGATCCTCTATAAACTGCTTAAAAGAAACCATACATAGATTCAATTGTAAATATATACTTTATAAGTATATATTTACACTTTGCAACTTTTGTTTAAAGATAACTCTAAACTCCATCCCTCAGTCCTTTTGATTTTTCACCTCTATTTTCCAGCCATACATATCGACTATCTTTTTTACAAGCGATAATCCAATACCAAAGCCCTCTTTCTTTTTGCCGTACTTTCCCTTGTAAAAACTATCAAACAATTTTGGTAATTCTTCCTCTCATACTCATACGCCATTGTCTTGTATACTGAGCGTATTATATGTATAGGTTATCCCTATTTTTCCCTTCTTATGACTGTATTTAACCGCATTAGAAATCAGATTAGATACCAATATATGAAGATGACTGTGATTACTGGAGATAGAGATGTCAGCAGATATATCCAGTTCTATCTGCAACTGCTGTTTCTGTATCTTTTTCGCATAGGTACCAAGGACCTCCTGAACCACACTTAATAGATATACCGTGTCCTTTTTTCAAGTTGGATGGAGATCACTCAACTCTAAAAGTCACTCAATGAGATGATTCATATGCTGTACTTCCTTGCGTATTTCCTTAAACATCTGGGCGCTATACTTTTTTTCTTGTGTTAAGAGTTGGAGATTTCCATCCATGACAGATAGCGGTGTTTTCAGTTCATGTCCAGCATGATGGACAAACTGCTTCATATCCCTGATATTTTCCTCAACAGGAGTAAACGCCTCATCGACAAATCGCTTTCCTGCATAATAGATTAGTGCTCCAAAGATGAGACTAACAAACAGGTATACCAAGATATCTGATATATAATCCTCAAAACTATAGTGAAGCTTTTTAAAGATAATAAGTGACTCTCCTCCATCCAAGTCAAGACGACTCAATAAAAAACCATCATCCATAAGGATCTCCCCCGATGGCTCATCAAGTACCCCAAACAAAGAATCAGAGTGAATAGACTCTTTCACGTCACTAGAGATAACCGAATAATCAGCATCAAGGTGAATGTGATTCAAAAACCCAAATTGAGGATCTAATCGAGAAGGAGAACGAGGATCTCAACGCTTCCCCATAAATCTCCCTTCCATACGATTCGTAATATGTTTCAACTGGTTTACCGATACTTCCTTAGTCGCAATCGTGTGAATGAGGGTATAAAAATCCCCCTGTTCATGCATCACTTCACGATAATACTTTACCGAGAAAAATATCGCTCACAACAATATAACTACCAAAAAGACAATGGCAGCAAACATGAGTGTCAATTTCCTTTTTGTATGTAAAACATGTTCATTCATACCCTAAGCTTATGGAATTAAAAAACCATATCCTTTTTTTGTCTCGATAAACTTCTTTCCAAATTTCTTTCTCAGATATCCGACATACACATCTATCGTCTTACTTGCGAGGAAATCTCCATCAAATTCTCACCAGACCGTCTCATATATCTCTTGCCTTGAAAGAACCTTTCCCTTGTTTTGCATGAGATACTTGCAAAGCTCATATTCTAGTTTTGAGAGTTCTATGAGTTGCTTTCATTTATATACTTCGACTTTTTCTATATCCAACACGATATCATCGATCTTAATAAGCGTATTCGAGTGATTTTTCATCCTACGACGCACGAGTGCATTGATACGAGCGAAGAGTTCTTGATACTCAAATGGCTTCACGAGATAATCATCTGCACCACTTTCAAGTCCTGTCACGATATCATCACTGGTACTTCGAGACGTCAGCATAATAATAGAAACATCCTTTCCCTTTTCACGAAGTGCTCGACACACTTCAAGTCCATCCATCTCTGGTAGTTGTATATCTAAAATCACCACATCATAGTACTTTGTAGCGGCCTTATACAAACCATCTCTTCCATCAAGCGCGACATCCACAGAGATATCCTTCATCGCAAAATATCTCACCAGATTTCTTGCCAAGATTTCATGATCTTCAACTACCAAGATTCGCATATATGAAAGATTAGAGACTGAAATATACAAAAAGTATAGTGATTCTGAGTAAGAAGCAAGTAAGAAGGGAGAGTTCTAAAAAGAACTCTCCCTTCTTACAAATGGCCGATCATATATAACTTACCTATGTTTTCCTTTATGTCCTCTCTCTCCGAACTCTCTATCTCCTCTTCCCTGCTTAATCGTATCAAGCTTCGCTTGTTCTTCTTCACTAAGAGTTTCTCAGTTCTTTTGTTTTTCCAATAGTACTTGCATCTCTGCATGTACTGCTTCTCTCTCAGCATGAAGTGCTTGCATTTCTTCTAAGCTCGTTTTCTCTTCATCTGTGAGTTCCTCTCCATTTACCAGCTTCTTAACAAGCGATGCATTCTCTCTTTCACACTTTCTCTCATTACTCGTACTATTCATTTGTGTGGCAATTTCTTGACGAACTAGTTCTTGTGCATCAGTCAGTGCATCTCCAGCAATAAGTGCGTCTATTACAGCAGTATGTGCAGCTCTTTGAGCTTCCATCTCACTACGTTTTGTTTCAAAAAATGCCGTTCTCTCCTCTGCTGACATTGCCGCTACTTGCGTCCTTTCCTCATCAGTCAGATACATTCCCTGTCATCTCTTGGTTTTCCACATATCACCACCTCCTTTCCCGTCACGGTGAGGCATATTTGCTTCAAAATTTTCTAACTCCGCTGTTTCTTCAGCAGTCAAGGTATCTCCATTTTTCTTTTTAAGCATCAGTGTATGTATTTCTTCCATTTGAGCTTTTTCTTCTTCTGTGAGGTCAGCACGTTCAAATTTCGCATGAGGAAAAGATGAACCTGTACCTGAAGTATTCGCACTTGAAAGAGCTCCAAAACTAGTCGCAGCAATTCCTGTAATAAGTACTGCCGATAAAATTTTATTTCTAGTATCCATAATCTCTATCTTATCAAATTAAAGTATAATCCCTTATCTTGTATAGATTTCTCCTTCGTGTTTTTTGCAATATCTGAAGTGAATACAATATACAAGAGTTTTAGTAATTCTCGAGGATTACACGGGTACTATAACAAATGAAGGTAAGAGGTAGTTAAGAAAGATTTAAAATACTTATATACTCAGAGTTGTATTTCTCCTTCCTATAACTATAGTACAAGAAATATTTCTCTTTCTTCTCTCTTATGAATCCAAAATTCAAAGGACAATACGCTGATGAAACCCTCCTTCTTAAAAAACATGAAAATATTATTAGCTTTTCCCTGGCAAAGATATATATCGTCATCATCTATCTTGTACTAGCCACTGCAATCTATGCAGTCTCCAGGTACATCTTTGAGATGACATCTCTCGGAATTATAGGAGCAGTTATCATCCTCTTATGATGACTCTTTTATCTGAGATACCAGTATACCAATACTTGGATGGTTATCACGGATAAGCGTGTACTCAAACTCGTAAAAAGTTCTCTTTTTGTTGATCATCGCCGAGAATTGAAACTCGTTGATATCAAAGCTACTCTTGTCAGAAGAAATATCTGTAATATCCTCTTTGGCTATGGAACTATTGAGGTACAAGGAACAGATATGGACTCCCATGTATATTTCCGTGGAGTCAGGCACCATGAAGATATCGTAAATTATCTCTCAAAAATCATCGATATTGCAAAAAATCACCCCGAGAGATTATCTGAGGTGAAGGTGTATAAAGATAGGATTGATGGGAGGTATTAGAAGTAAAATATTATCACATTCTAGACAGAAATATTTCACCTCATTTCGGTTACATTTATCATCTCACTAAATTGAAGCCACCTAGGACGTATATCTGGCGATCTTAATATTCACCTTTTAAGAATAAGAGCTCAAACTTCAGAAAGGGGGAGCATCCCTCAATTTATTTCTATAGATTTAGGAGTATATGCATATCTCCTGCTCCTTTTTAGTTTTTTTCAGAGAAATCAATTTTCCTTATTTCCCTCTAATGTATCAATAACTTCTCAGTCGCTTCTATCAACCCTATCAATTTGAATACTTCTAGGGAAAAATTGTGTATTATCACCTATATTTTTTCTACATTGATCAAATAATACTCTATTAGTTTGTATAAACGGATCATGAAAAACATCCCTTGGACACATTTCAGTCCCAGGATCTGGAACAGTCTCATTAGTTATAAAGGTTATTTCTCTTCAATCTAATCATAAGCCTTTATAAGTTTCTGGACTTGTTATATTTCAAAAACGAATATCTCATGCTCTTAATCTTCTAAGTACCTCTTTTGAAAAATGTATAGAAGCCTCAGAAATATCGAATCAAATATTTGTTATTCTTCTAAATCAATTTCTCCTAGCTTGGATATCCTGTGCTAAGGTGGTTACTCAGCTTCATGCGCCTAAATCAATTCATACATATGATCATTCAAAATTATCTGGGTTTATTATCCTAGAAACTATGTCCAATACGACTTCTACTGTACTAGGAATATCCATAACCATCCTCAACGGATATTGATTCCTCTCATAAAAATATCACATAACACGTTCTTCCCCTTCAAGGTCTTCTGGTACTCATCATAATAAGATATTTCTTCTTAACTGAGTAGCTTCAACCTCATTTGCAATTTGAAAGAATCTTATAATTTGAGTTAGTTTAATTGGAGATCAAATAAAATACGCATCCCAAAAGCAGAAAATATATTTTAATACCATATTTATTACAACATTGATATCTATACTATTATTCACATCAGATAAGTAATTTATATCATCTAACAAAGAGGTCTTTTCATTAAATATCCCCCCATCAACTATTTCAAATGTAGGTAAACTATTCAAATTTATTTTTTATAGTATGTAAATTTAAGGATATTTTAAAAACACCACTATTTTTGTCAAATATACTTTTTATAGTCTAATATAATCTAATTTTTACTTCAGATACAAAAAAAGAACTCCAATACACCAACAATAAGAGAATAAAAAATTCTCCAGAATCAAATATAAGATTTGATTCTGGAGAATTTTTTAATGGCAGTCTAATATTTTAAATAATCACACACAAGAATATAATCGCTTTAAATCCTTTGTTATAAGGATGATAGACATAATAGAGAAATATAAATATATAATTGAAAGAATAGATTTTAAGAAATTATAATTATAGAAAGGTTAAGTATAAAAACTTAATCTTTTTTTATAGCCCCTCGGGGGCTCCCCCGTATATTCACATTGAAAATATGCTTGGGGTATCTTTTAGGGTTAGTGTCCTGAAAAAATTGAAATATTTACAATTATCAATATAATGTTTTAAATAATACATAATATTAATTAAATCAATGAAGAAAAGTATTAAAATTTTATGGGAAGCTATATTATGATTTTTTAAGTCATTTTTAATAATGCTAGATAAAATATATAGCTTTATATTAAATCATTATTTTGCGGTAAATGTTATATCAGCAATCATTTTAGTATATTTAATAGCAATATGATTTGATAAATGATGATTTAATAGCCCAATGTCTACACCAAATCAAACAAGTTTTTTAAATATAAGTGTATTACTTTGAGCATTTGCTTTTATGTTTCAAGCCATTAGTTTATTTTTACTTGAAAAAAGGGTAAAAAAACTAAAGCAAGAACTAAACAAAGAATGATTTATTAAATTTATTGAATATCAATATAAAAAAAATGATGAAAGCTTTTTTTCAGGGTTAACATACATATTAAGTATATCGATATCATTTTTAGCTATATATACAAGTTTTACATCTATGCAATTATCATTAGATATAGCAAATTCTAAAAATTGAGTTATTAGTATATCAGGAACAGAACAATTATTAAATGCTTCTGCGGGATGGATATGAAGTTTTATAATTATATTTATTCTATATTTTATATGATATAAATTCAACCAACTATCAAAAAGAAATTATCTTGAATGAGTATATTACTGAGAGTTTAAAAAATAATTTTTTAACAAACTTTTAACATAAAGAGCTATTTAAAGCTCTTTTTTATTTGACTTAAATCTAAAAAAGAATAAATTGGACTTAAGTCTTATTTTTATTACTTAATATATTCATAATATATGAATGAGGTTAAATTCTTAGATTATATAGAAAAACTAAGAAAGTATTATTGGGATACTTGAAGTATTGCAACACTTGAAAGCATAAAAGATATTTTAGGCTTTGCTTCAAAAGATAGTGTAAGAAGATTTTATGACTTTGCAATTGAGCAAGGGTATTTACTAAAAGAGTGAAGAAAATATTTTCCTGCAAGTAAATTAATTTCTTTTCCTGTTTATTGAAATGTAAAAGCTTGAAGTGCTACTACAGTTGAAGCTGATAATATAATAAATATAGTTCAAATTGATAAATATTTAATTTGAGCCAATCCAAGTAATGTATTACTTATAAGGGTTGAGTGAGAAAGTATGATGGATGCTTGAATACAAGATTGAGATATTGTGATATTAGATAAAACAAAAATTAACCCAAGCTTTTGAGATATTGTTATTGCCTCTGTAGATTGAAATTCTGATTTTACACTAAAAAGATATTTAAAGGATGAAAGACATAAACCTTACTTAGCTTATGAAAATGAAAAGCTATACCCAAATAAAAAAATATATGCTCAAAGTGAAATGAATATTATAGGAACAATTCAATGACTTTTTAGAAAATTTTAATTGATAATATAAATTAATATGTTAGACAAAGATAAAATAATAAGAAAATATATTACAGATAATTTAGCTTTATCTGAAACTGATGAACTCAAAATAGAATGATATTTTAATACAATAGATGAAATCTTAAAAAGTAGATGATTTAAAGATAATTTTATATCAGGGAGTATATGAAGAAAAACTTCTGGAACTCCAATAAATGATATTGATATAATTTGTCCTATTTGATGAGACAAAAACAACTTAAAAAGTTTTCAATTCTCTGATAGGTCTGAAATTAATGAAATCATAGCTCTTTTAAAACAACACTTTTGAGAAAAAAATGTAAGACCCCAATCTCACTCTATTTGAATTTTAGTTGAATGAATTGAAGGTGGTTTTTCTATTGATATAGTTCCTGCAATACAACTAGATGAGAAAAATAAGGATTGAAATTATTACCTTTATGAAATACCATCAAACTTACTAAAAAGACATCATAATGAGAGAACTAAATTCTATGAAGAGGTAAAAAAAGGTGATAAAGAAATAAAATGGGAAAAGACAGACCCTAGATGATATATTTATGAAGCTAATCAAACAGATTTAAAGAATAAAAATTTTAGATTATGAACTTTATTTTTAAAAAGTTGGAAAAATACAATAAAAGGTAAAACAAAGAAAAGTCTAAAATCTTTTCATATAGAAGAATTTATAAAAGAAGTTATAAAACAAAATGAAAGTATTAGCTTATATGATACACTAAAAACTATTGAAAATATAGATTTAGATAATTCTGTTATTAAAAATAGAGCTGATAAAAGCTTAGAGAAAAATATTGATTTTTATATAACAGAAAATGAATTTAAAGAATGTAAGACACAAATAAAGCTATTTATAAAAAACCTAATTATAAATCTGAAAGAAATAGAAAGAGCAAAAGATGAAGATGGAATAATAGATTTATTAGACTATATCTTAGAAAATAAAGAGAAAGAACATATAAGAATAAATTATAATCAACCTGCTATAATTCCATCATCTCCTCACTTATCAATACTTGATAAGGTATCTGAAACAATAATATTAAGTGAAGATGAAAAAGATTTTCTAAAAAAAAACATTTTGTAATTTCAGGAAATAAAATCAAATGAACTTATAATTTTAAGTGATATTATGAAGAATGAATATTATCTCCTTTATATAAAAAAAGTGTATACTATATAGAAGATAGTTATGAAATAGAAATATATAAAATAAGTTGAAAGTACCAAGTAAAAGAAGTCTGAGGTAAAATTTATAGAGATGAAGATAATCATATATCATCAATTTGATTATGCTGTTTATGAGTATTCCCTAATAATGATATAGATATAATAGAATTGTTTCAGCAAAGACTTTTCTCATACTTCTATGCTCAAAGTTTTTTTAAGAAATTCTGAGAATACCCTTACTGAGAACTTGCTCACTATGATGAATGAGTATTTGAAGCAATTTATAAAGAAAAAGATAATACAAAATCTATAAGAATTTTTGAAGAAAATATATCTAAAGAAAAGCAAAAAATATACTTAAATAAAGCACACAGTTTTAAAAGTCCTGAAGCAAATAAGTGATATGAAAAAATCATAAAAATTTATAAAAATAATCCTTTATTTATTAATTAGAAAAATATGTCTAAAATTGAATTAATTTATTATATATCACAATCATTAGTAGCAATATGAACACTTATAGCTATGTGACTTGTTATAAGAGAATATTTTAGTAAGAGAGCTAAAATGTTTAGAATTCTTGCAAATAATCTAAAAAGAAAGATAGCTGTTATTACACCTGATAATAGTAGTGATTATAATATGGAAAATGAAAGAAGAATTATAAAAAGTAGTTGAGTTTTTTCTGAACCTGAACATTTTTCTTGTTATCAAAATTTTCAGTGAGATAATGACTTCGGTATTATTATAATATGATACAAAAAAGAGTTAGTAGATGATGAAGATTTAAAAACTTTATTAAGAAAGATTAACTGAAATACACCTATTATATTTTTTACTTATTCTTACCTTAACAAGCTTGATACTGGTAGTTTAGTCGATAAAATAACAAGAAATTACTTATTAAATAATTTTCCTCTTAGGTTATTATGAGATGTTTTCTCTCTTATGTCCATATATAAAAAATAAAAGGCGAAAAAAGCCTTTTTATTTTTATTTAATTTTACATTAAAATATTTCTACTTTTCCTGATAAGATAAAGAATAATAAACTATATAAAACATATATTTAAATGTGTGAAAAACTACCATTTTTGTGTATCTCTCTCACCATATTATTTTCTCTTTTTTCTCTTCTTAGATTTTCTTTTTTTCTTCTTTTTACTTTTAACTATCTTTTCTTTCTTATTAGGTTTAACCTCTTCTTTAATTTGTATAACATTATTTTCATCTTCTATTATATGTTTTTTAGGATTATTTAAAAGATAAAAATATAAAGCAATAAATAAATACAAAATATATGAAAGAATATTTATATATGTATATTCTTCTTTATAATCAGGATTATATTCTATACAATGATTAACTAAGCTTCAAGCAAATATTTCATCATCACTATCTAAACATTTATCAGCTGAACTAAGAGGAAGAAAAAACAATAAGAAGGCTAAAAGTATTCAAAGAAAACTTACATTATTATTAAACCAATTTTTAAAATCGTTATATAAAAATTTTAATCACTTAGACCAAGCATAATAAATAACTATTCATCAAAAAACTATAATAAAAATTATAAATACTAAATCATAAGTATTTACTAAAATTGATTTTATTATAACTAAAACAATTGATACAAGTAAAAATGATAAAGTTTTATTTTGCATAGTTTAATAATTATCCTCTACATACTGAATACATCATTCAATAAAAGAATTTGAATTTCATCAACAATCATCTTCATCATCTATATCATTATTTTCAGCCCATTCATAACCTGCCTCGTGTCAACTACAATCTTCAGTACATTCATAACTTCAGAAACTAGTACTTCAATTATAATAATTTTCTTGCACATACTCATTACATCAATCCTCTGCTCATCAATAACTACTTCAAAATTCATCATCACAATAATCAAAATCATCTATATCATTATCTTCTGCCCATTCATAACCATAGTCATAATCATAGTTAGTATCACTACTATTACTTTGAGTATTATAATTATTTGAATTATTGCTCCCACAAGAAGTTAAGAATAGCACTAGTAAAATTAATATTTTTTTCATAATAAGTTTATTAATATATAAATTATTTTCATTTAATATAATCACTTATTGATATATATAAAGGCAATATAAACTTATAAGGTATTATAGATAATAATATACAAGTTATAATAATCAATATTTCATCATCATTATCATATCATAAGCTCAGACATATAAATAAAGCTCAAACTCATAAAGTTATATATAATAATGTATAAGCTATAACTCATATTCTACCTTTTTTGCTTCATACTATATCATCTTTTACTTTTTCTGATATTACAGGTCATAATATAGTATCATAAAATATTGTTTCAAATATATTTTTTCTCTTTTTATTATATTTTTCCCAAAATAATACTTTATTATCTATTTTTCAATATTTATTATCTCATTCATCACCCTTTTTTAAAGCTAAATAAATAAAATAAATAGGTATTATATTTAAAGCAATAACAGAAATAGCATCTTTTCAATAATCGTGTCATCTCTTAATTAATATAACAAATCAAAAAATTGATATTAAAAGTAAGTATAAAGAAATTATAATATCATTTGGTTCTGTATTTCAAAATAGTAATATTTGCACTATAAATCTTCAAAATAAATCTTCTCAATTTCAAAACAATATTAATAAAAATAAGAATGATATTATTGAATATATAGTAAAATAAATTATATAGTTTACTCTATTTAATCTTTTCATAATGTAATAATTAGATTGTAAGCAAACAAAAAAGGACAATTATAAAGCCTTAGATGTTTGCACACAATCCAGCACTCATTACCAAAAAAAGATAAAGGAGCATACGGCAATTATAATTGCCCTTTACTACCTTTTTTCAATAAAAAATACTGGATTTATGTGTGCTCCTATAAGATAGTTAAAATCTTGAAAAAATCAAGTTATAGAGTATAGTTAAAAAAATTATTTAACTTCAAGATTATGGAAAAACTAAAAGAATTAATAAATAAATTAGAAAATATATATAGTATATTTGGTGTTACTAACAAAGAAAAAGAACTACTATATAATGAAATTGATAAGCAATCTAAATTTGAAAATATGTTTGAATTAAGAGAGCAAGTAGATGTAAGTATTGATGAACTTGAAGAATGAAAACATATGCTTTGAAAAATTGTCAAACAAATAAATAGTGAATGAAAAATATTAATAAGTGACTTCGATTACTTTAAAGATATTTGTGATAACCATAAATATTTATACCGTAAAAATAGAGTAATAGATAGTTATGATTATACAGAAGAGTTTTGAACTCCTCTAGATGAAATAGTGAATTCTGCTATTATAAATAGTATATTAAGTGATTATAGTGAAACATTATACAATCTAGAACAAATTATAAGTTTATGAAAGACAAATGAAGACAACACTTTTTATTATCTAGATATATCTAATAAAGAAGAAAAAGAAAATATTGAATGAATATCTTTCAATGAAAATAATTGAGATATTTTCAAAAACTGAGAAAAGATTTGAAATATAAGTCCTAGTCTTCAAGAATATAAATTTTTTAAATATTTATATGAAAACAAATGAAAATTAAAAACATATGAAGATATTTTTAAAGAATTTAAAGAATGAAAGACAGAAAAAACTGAAAGTGAATACTTAAGAGATATAAAAAATAGAATTAAACAAAAAGAAGTAAAGAGTTTAATTAAAAATACTCCAAAAATAGGATATTCAATACCATAACTTTACCATAACTTTTTAAAACCCTTTTAAACTACATACCATTACTTTAAGGCTGACTTGAAAGCCAAGTTGAATAATATTAAGACTGTAATTACAAAACAAAACAGTCTTTTTTTATTCTGCATAAATTCAAAAGACAAAATAAAATGTTTCTTAATAGTAAGAATTATCCTTGCAAGGAATTTAATACTTATTCTTATATGGATAAAGAAGCAAAACAAAAATACTTAGAAAAAAACTCTATATATTTTATTGAAAACACTTTATTTAATTCACTTTCTGTTGAAGAAATATCAGACTTTGTAAGTCCTTTACATAAAGAATACAAAATACTTGATAAAGAAATAAAAAGTGAAATAAAGAAAATTCAAAATAAATATAAAAACTTAGATGAACTTGAAAAGTATTTTATAGAACTACTAGTTAAACTAGAAAATTGATGAGATAGATTAGAAGAGCTAGAAGATACATTAAAAGCCTTTAATACTCATTTATATACTAGATTGCCTAGTAATAAATCATATAATAAAGAGTTTAAGAAAATCAATATAAATGATATCCCAATAACTCAAGTTATATGAAAATATATTAAACTTCCTGATAATTTAAACAGGAATATAAAATGTCCTTTACACAACGAAAGAACTTGAAGTTTTAAGATATATAAAGATACAAATAGCTTTTATTGTTTTTGATGTTGAAAAGGATGAGGTTCAATAAATTTCATTTCTGAAATAGAGAATATAAGCACAAAAGAAGCTTTTAAAAGATTTATAGAAATGTTTAATTTATAGAAAAACATTATACAAAATAGTATTCTTGTGAATTTCTTTTCTTACAAGGAGTTTATTAGTGTGCCATTTTTATAAATTAACTTACTATTTAAATAAAAATAAAATGGAGTTTTCCAACATAGATAAACTAGAAAAAAAGATTTCTAGAGAAGATAAATTTTTAGATGACTTAGCTATAAAACTAGAAGATGTAAAAGAAACTTATATTTACATTAAAAGTTTAGCTAAATATTATTGGGTAGAAGCTAAATTATTCTTTTCTCCTAATGATGTTCAAAATAATACTTTACTATCAAATAAAGAGCTAAAATTAGTAAGGCAATATTGATTAATATCTACTTATGATAATCTAGTATATAAAAAAGGATGAAAAGACTGATGTTATAACTTGCTTGATGAAAATAAAATATTAAAACCATCTAATAATCCTATACTAGATAAGAATATAGATACATTAATATCCAATGTATGCTGATATAAACAAGAAAATATAGATTATTTACATAAATCTATTTTATATAAATATATCAATTTAAACGACTTCACTATCCCCGCAGTTGTATTGTATGGCAAATGATGAAGTGGAAAATGAACTTTGATGTCATTATTAGAAACCATATTTTGTAAAGATAATGTATTATCTAATTTATGACAAAGAGACCTTTCTTGATTTGATGTGTATAGATGATGAAAACTAGTAGTAGAATTTGCAGAAATAGCAACTAATAACACTCATAGCGATATTTGAATATTAAACAAACTAAAAAATATAATATGAGCCTGAGAAATAACAATAAATGAAAAATGAGTGAGACAATACCAAATAGACAATATTGCTTGGTTTTTTATTTCATCTAATTCAAATAAGCCTTTACAACTAGATGATAAAGATAAGGGTAATAGAAGATTTACGATTATTAAATCTAATTCAGCTTTAGAAAATTGAAAAGAAATAAATGAAGCCGTAAGAGATAAAAAAATTGTATCAAATTATTTAGCTTGGCTTTATGAAAAATTTCCTGAAGTTTTAGAGTATAGGAACTTAATAGCCTTAGATAATGAAGATAAAAGAGATTTAGAAGAAAGAAGTCAAAGTGAAGCAAATCAATTCTGGGAATGGTTAGAGGATAATTTCCCTGACTATAAAGGTAAAAAAAGAAAAACAGATATAGAAAGTATGATAAATATGTTTTGTATAGAAAACTGAGTAGAAGAAAAAGAGTTTTTAAAATATTTTTGGTCTCACTCAAAATATCCTAAAAAGAAAATCAGAATATGAGCTGATACTTACTATTGAGTAATAATAGAATAAATCTATTAGAACTCTTAGAACATAGAACAATTAAACCTCATAGCTAAAGGATGTTCTAGTGTTCTATACGTTCCCTTCAAAAATAAGGAGTAATTAACCTTATTATTATATATCAAAAACTTAGTACTAAGTCATAATTAATAAAAAATTTATGACAAAAAAAGATTATTCAAACGAATTAAAATACTTAGATAAATATGAAGTTGATGAAGAAAAAAAGATAAGATTTATAGAAAACTTATACAAATTAATAAATATAAATTTCAATAATTTCATAGAAAATAATTGACAATAATTATTCTAAGATTATATTATTTATAATTAACAACTAATATATAAGTAATATGAGAGTAGAAATAAACCTTTGGGAGCTAATGGGTAAGAATAAAATGACAGCTTTAGAGTTGTCTTCTCTTACCTGAATTTCTCCTATTCAAATTTCAAAAATTAAAAATTGAAAAACAACAAAAATAGAACTACAAACCATAGCAAAACTTTTAGAAGCTTTTGAATGTAGTCCTAATGAATTAATAAAAATAATTAAATAACTTTCAAAAAATATGAACAAAACAGCAGTAATATATTGTAGAGTGTCTACAGTTAAACAAGAAAATAATTGAGATAGTTTAAACTCACAAGAAAAAGCTTGTAGAAACTATTGTAAAAATAATGATATACAAGTACTTTGAGTTTTTAAAGAAGCCTTTAGCTGAAAAACTAAGAGTAGACCTGTTTTCACAGAAGCTATCAATAATGCTAAAGAAAATGATGTGAATTACTTTGTAATATTTGATATTGATAGATTTTCTAGAGAATGATATTGAGCTTATTCTGATTTAAAAGAAGACCTATACAATAATAAAATAGAGCTTAGAGATAGTAAAAACATTATTCAAGGTAACAACCTAGCAGTTAAAAATGATATTGTTGATATGGAACAATATAAATGGAATAGAGAAAATTCTAGTGAATATGCAGAGGTTATGATTGCAACCCAAGCACAAATAGAATGAAAGAAGATTATCCAAAGAACAATACCAAGAGAAATAGAATTAGAGCAATTATGATACCAAGTTAGAGCCTCTAATTATTGATACGAAAACAAAAAAGAAAGAACTATACATTGAAAAGTAAGTATACAATCTAAACATCCTATAGAATGAGATTTTTTAATAGAAATGTTTGAAGCTAGAGCAAAATGATATTTAAGTGATAAAGAAATAGTAGAAAACTTAGTATTAAAATGATGTAAAAAAAGAAGCTGAAAAATTATGGATGTAAAATATATGCAAGAACTTATTAAAAAGCCTATATATGCAGGAATTATATGTACTAAATGGACTTGAAATAATCCTATTAGAACAGCTTATAAATGATTAGTAGATATTAAGACTTGGAATAAAGCTAATAGATGAAAAATAGAAATTGTAGAAATAGATGATAAAGAAGTAAAAATAGAATTTAATAACTGAAAAGAAAAACAAATTAATAAACCCATAATAGAAAGAAGAAAAAATTATAATTCAAATTATTTTTATTCTAAGGTTTTAAAGTGTCCTCATTGTTGAGGATACTTAACCTGAAATGCTTCTAAATCTAGAGATGGTAGCATACACCCATATTATCAATGTAGATGAAAATGATGAGCTAAACATCCTAATTACAGCATAAGACAAAAGGAAGCACATAAAACTATTAATGATATATTTAAAGAAATTAATATAAGAGATAATGCTTTCAATCTATATGAAGAATTATCTAAAAGAATTTTTAATGAAAAGAAAACAGAGCTAAAAAATAATACTAAAAGTTATGATGAACAGCTTAAAGAATTAGATAAAAAAGAAAGTGAAATATTAGATAATATAGATAAAGTAATAAACTATCCTCAAATACTAGAAAAGAAAAATAAAGAACTAGAAGAAATAAAATCACTTAAATATAAACTAGAGCTTAAAAGGAATGAAAAAGATAATACTTCAAGTTTAGATAAGTTTCTATATTATTCAAAACAAGTCATCACACACATAGATAAATTAGCTATACAAAAGGAAGAACCTGAAATAATCAATCTAGTTTTTGATATAGTTTATGATTGAAAAATAGAATATCAAAATATAAAAAGTCACACACAAGACTTTAGTAGTTTTTTCTCTCAACAAAGCCATCAAAAAAATCCTCAAAACGAGGATTTAGTTGGTTTTCTTAAATGGCAGCCCCACTAGGAGTCGAACCTAGCACGCAGGATTTGGAGTCCTGAATTATAGCCGATTAACTATGGGGCTAAATCCCCTCCTTATGTTTCTCCCTTTTTCAAAGGGAGTACTCGAGATACGAGAGGGAGGGATTATTATTTATCCCCTCTCCCTACGGGGGAGAGGGTTAGGGTGAGGGCTAGATACTGAATCTATAAAAAGATTCAAGACTATTTTCTCCGATAAAATCTTTTACTTTCACATTTGGATCAACCACAAACGCTTGTTCAAGCAATGAAATCTCAGATTTAAATTTCCCCATCTTTCCTTCAATAATCTTCAATAATACATCATCTGTTTTATTTGCCATTTTTGGATCATTTTTCATCACTTCAAGTTGGATAGACTTTTCTTTTTCTACCACATCTTCTGAGATATCTGAAGTTCTCAGGTAGTCAGGATTTGTAGCAGTAACATGCATCGCTACTTGTCTCATCTTCCCAGCGTCAGTACTTGCTTCTTTTGCTACTACTACTGCGGCTAACTTCCCATTTGAGTGTACATATGACTCAACTCCAGCTCCTCCAATCACTTTTGCTTCTTTAATCACCATATTTTCCCCAAGTTCAAGAACAGATTCTTGTTTTAGGTTCTCCATTTCGTCCATAGATTTTCCTGCTTTCAGCATCTCCATCAATGTATTCATCAATTTTTGAAACCCTTCTGATTTTGCCAAAAAGTCAGTTTCACAAGAAAGTGAAATCACATAACACTTCCCTCCTTCGCATTCTACTTTAATCCATCCTTCTGAAGTCTCTCTGTCTGCTTTTTTTGCTGCAGAAGCAAGACCTTTTTTTCTGAGTTCTTCAATCGCTACTTCTATATCTCCACCGGCAGCAACCAGTGCCTTTTTACACTCCATCATTCCGATCCCAGTTCTTTCTCTGAGTTCTTTTACCATACTAGCTGTTATTTCCATAATCTGCTATGTTATAAAAATAAATTAAAAATCTGTGTTGTTCTTTTTCGTATCTTTCTCAACCATAGAATCGATAATCGCATCAAATCCTTGAATATCTACAGAAGAACCGGCGTACACCTTGTGAGCAAAGTATACACAGACTCAAACATAGAGAATTCACCAGAGCATAGAGAGAAACCCAAGCCCTAAAATACGTAATACTATTTCTCCGAAAATATATCCTACCAACAAGAGAATCCCATAATGAATATGTTTTTGGAAAAGAGAACTCCTCTCTTTCTCAATCGCCATCATGAGAAACGCTCAAAATGGTAGATAGGAAAGGGCATATTTAAATCTCGTATTGTTTGGAATCTTTTGTTGTGTTTCTCCCATACGCTACAAAAAGAGGCTAAGAATTATGCTTCTGTACTTTCTACTTCTTCTTCTTTCACTACTTTCTTTGGTGCTGCTGTTTTTTTCACAGCCTTTGGTTTTTCTCCACTTACTTTTTCTTCTGCTACTTTTTTAATGGCATTTTTTGCTTTTGGAGCAGATACTTTTACTCCAGAGATTGCAGATTTAATAGCTTCAGCTACATATTCCAGAGACTTCACAGCATTTGTATTTGCTGGGATGATATTGTCTACTTTTGTATCATCTCCGTTGGTGTTTGAAATCGCGTATACTTTGATACCAAGAGAATTTGCTTCTCTAATCGTTTGTTCTTCATATACTCCATCAACAACAAAAATCACTTCTGGAACTTTTTTCATTTCCTTTACCCCCTTAAATGCCTTATCAAGTTTTTCTAACTCAAGAAGTTTTGTTGCCTTTTCCTTTTTTGTAAGGATATCAAGTCCTCCGGTTTCAGAGTCTTTTAATAGACGAAGATAGGTAGCAATTCTAGTTTTGATAGTTTTAAAGTTTGTTAAGAGTCCTGGAACCCATTTTTCTGATACATAGTAGTGTCCAGTATCTGCTGCAAGTTTGCTAAATGCATCTCTTGCTTGAAGCTTTGTAGCGACAAAAAGTACTTTTTTCCCTTCTGCGATAAGCTCTTTAAGTTCTGCAGATACTTCTTCGATTTTTTGAGCAGTTTTTACTAAATTGATAACATGGATTCCATTTACTGAACCATAAATATACGGTCTCATTTTTGGACTCCAAAAGTTTGTTTTGTTTCCAATGTGTAAAAGATTTGCAAACATATCGTTTAACTGTTGTTTTGTTGCCATTTTTTCCTTAAATATTAAAAATTAAATCAAGGCGATCCCGAGTACTCGGGACAGGAATGCCTTTATGAATATACATCTGTTCCCAAAAACTTGGGATTCCCAGATATATTTCTGTCATTCCGTACTTGATACGGAATCATTATTTATGATCCTGAAACCAGTTCAGGATGACCGTCAAATATTATTTTTCTTCAGTTGAAGCTTCTTCTGTCTTTTTCTTTTTTGTTTCTTTCTTTGCTGCTGCTACTTCTTCATCAATCTTATCTTCTTGAGATTTTTCTTTCTTTACCTTTGGCTTTTCCTCTGCTGGCTTTTCTGGAGCTTCTTGAAGAGCTTTAAGTGAAAGACCGATTCTCTTTTTATCTGGTTCAAAGTTGATAATCTTTGCTTCTACTTCTTCTCCTACTTTCACAAAATCTCTGATATCCTTTACAACTCCGTGAGAAATCTCAGACAAGTGAATCAGTCCTTGAATCCCTCCTTCTAGATCCATAAAGGCACCAAATTGAGAAATTCTTGAAATTGGAGCTTTGATAGTATCACCAAGTTTGTATTTTCTTGCCAATACTTCCCATGGGTTTTCTTTGAGTCTCTTCATAGAAAGAGAAATTTTATCTCCTTCAAGTCCGATAACTTTTACTTTTACATTCATCCCCACTTTTGCAAATTTTGATGGATCATGTACATGTCCCCAATCGATCTCAGATACGTGAACAAGTCCTTCAAGACCATTAAAGGTAACGAAAAGACCGTATGACAAGATACCACTTACTACACCTTCTACGACATCACCTTCTTTTAAAGTCTGAAGTGCCTTTTCTCTTGATTCTTCGATTGCAGCTTTTTCAGAGAAGATAATTTTCTTCCCAACTTCATCTACATTGATAACACGAACCTTAAATGCTTCACCAACCAAACCTTGAAGGTGTTCAAGGATTTTTTCTGGGTCAGCTCCCTCAACTCTTGGATAGTGAAGAGGAGTCAGTTGTGAAACTGGGATAAACCCTTTCAGTCCATCGATATCCACAAGAAGACCTCATTTATTTGCTTCGGTTGGTCTCACAGTAATCACCTCAGAAGAATCAAAGTATTTACTCAAGTTTGTCAGACTCTTAATCTGATTTGCTCTTTTCAGAGACAAGATAAGGAGTCCTCTATCAATACTATCACCAAGTACCATAACATCGATTGGCTGACCAGCAGCTAATTCTCCTAATTCAACAGTATTTCCAAGTTCTTTACTAACAACAATTCCAGTAAACTGATTGTTTACATTTACGAGAATATTTTTCTTCTCGATTTTGATGATGCTCCCAGAAATCACTTCCCCTTCTTTTGGGTACTTAATCTCCGGCGATGCTTTAAACAGCTCTTCAAACAGAGCCATATCATCCTGTTTTTGTGCAACAGTCATGACGCAAGTGCGTTATAAAATAAAATAGTAAGTAAAAAAGAAGTTGCTAAAAAACTCGTTTTATAAGGCTTTTTGAGTTTTTTACTAAACATCTCTCAAGTAAAAAGTTTGTATGTATCAGAAACTTCCTACTTAAAAACGTTTAGGTATCCCTTTCTGTCCTCCGGACATCTTTCCCTTAAGCCTAAGGGCAAGAAATAACATAAATTCTATCGTACGTTTACATTGCTCTTATTCATCGCAATGTAATTTTTCTTTCAGAAAAACCCTCCATTCAAATCCTAATAATTATTACTTCTTCTAGCTATTCACTTTTCTCTATTCACTATTCATCTAGATTATGGGGTGTCCGATGGGATTTGAACCCACGACCTCCAGAGTCACAATCTGGCATTCTAACCAACTGAACTACGGACACCATATACAACAAAATGTGCCTTCAAAATTGAAAGCACGAGGAGTATATAAAAAATAGAGGCGTTGTCAAAGCTTTTTTCGCTCTATTAAAAGTAACTTCAAATGCATACGCACGTAATCACCAATAGCGTAATAATTATTTCCTTCATTCCGGGTTTTTCGTGAAGGAAGATATATGCAAACACAATATTTGCTACCAATGTAAGCATACCAAGAAGTGTTGCTTGGACGATACCAAATTCGGCTACTAATAAGAAGGATATCAGATAGATTATAACCCGCAAAGAAGAGGCAAATAATAAAAATCTCCCAGCTTGTGCATTGAGAGTCCCTGCTTTTTTTGACTCTGCTCTAAAAAACACCAATCAAAATAACAATACTATAGAAACAATACCGCTATATACAAGCGTATCTATAGGTAAAAGAGAAACAAGTATGTACGCTAAGATATTGTTTTGGATCGCTGTTAATATACCTGCAGCAATCATAGCAATACACGGTCCGCTAAAACGAAAGTTTTTGAAATCAATACTCCCAAGAAATAAAATCACTCCTGCAAGCAGCGCAAAGATAAAAGTCGTGAGAGAAGATGAAGAAAAAACCAAAAATCAAATCAAAATAGTGATAATAGTTTCAAATTGAGCATACGGAGACAAAACACTAATTTTCTCTTTTTGATAAGCATACTGATATAGTAATCATCCAAATATACCAATAAAAGACTCTAGAAAAAATAATCATACCAACAAAAATGTGATTTCACCCTCAAATATTGAAACACCATATAACATCATACCAAATGCAAGTACTATAAGCACAAGAAAAAAGAGCATACTCCAAACATATTGAAACATCACTCAAGAAAATATTCTCTCTGTAATGACATTTGATTTTTTAAAGCTTACATCTGCTACTGAAGTCAGTAAAGCGGCAAGAATACCATATAGCATATATAAAAATTAATATGTACCGAAAACAACACAAAAAAATACTCCGATTACCACTAGTACGTCTCTTTTCCTTGGAATATCAGAAAAGACAAGAAACGAAAGCAATAGATTGAAGCCAAGATATAACATACCAACCAGAACCGCCTGAACAATCCCTAGTTCTTTTACTAAATATAAAGTAATAAATGTTGCAGCTAACCAAAATATATTCTCAAAAAATATATGTACCGCCATTTTTGTTGTAAGTTTCTTAGCGTAGTAAAATTCTCTAAAAAATACTACTAACAGTACCATAAACAATAACGAGACTCAGATAGTGTAGAATAAGGCTGAGAACGCTGAAACCATAAACAACAGATAGCCATATAAAATAAATTTAATTGCTGTCAGGAATCCTGAGAATGTAAATGCTAAACAAAACTTATTAAACCCAAATTTTTGAAAATCAATCCCTCATCATATAAGCAATATACCTGCAAGACAAGCAAAAATAAAAGAACCTAAAGTATTATTATCAAAAATCAAAAATCAAAACAACACCGTAAATACTGTTTCGAACTCGCCATACGGCGTCAAAATACTCAATTTTTCATTTCTAAATGCGTATTGCTCTAGAAATTCTGAAATGATGGAGAGAATACTTCCAAGAACTACTAGTCATAATCAGATAATAGGAATTATCTGAAGATCAAAAACTAACAAAGAAAAAATTAAAACAGAAAACAATGAAATTAAAGCAACAAGTTGATAAAACCTATCGGATATTATATCCTCCGTAAGTATTAATGCTTTTTTATAAAACACATCTGATAATGAAGAACATATTGCTCCTAAAATTCCGTATAACATACTACTTCCTTACTGATACAAACCACCTTGGAATACTATTATCAGAATTATGCCAAAGTCAAAGAAAATCATCTTTTCGTAAGCGTAATAATCCAAGAATACTATCGAAAAAATAGAGTGCCTCCTCATCATACGAATCGATGACAGAATAATGCCCTAAGTTGCTAGTAACATTGAAATAATTTACGATGACTTTATCTCCCCTATCAATCTGCTCTTCAATATCCTGAATCGTTGCATTAACTTTCTCTTCAGTAACCTCTAGACCAACATGTTTACACGTACGAACGATATCTTCATTTTGACACCCGATTGGCACTGGCTCGGGCTTACAGATGTCTACGATTTCCTCCTCCGTAAGTGCCGTATCTTCAAATCGCTGTAACGCATTGAGCACAGCTACAGGCCCACAAGCAAATGGTTCTTTCTGAATATGGAGTTGTTGTTGGTATACTTCATGGATGATCATAATTACTTCTTCAATAAATTTACAAATGCCTCACTTGGGAGACTTACCCTACCAAACTGCTTCATCTTTTTCTTTCACTTTTTCTGTTTTTCAAGGAGCTTTCTCTTACGACTTATATCCCCTCCATAGAGTTTTGCGGTTACGTCTTTTCTGAGGGCCGATATATCTTCACGAGCTACGATCTTTCACCCAACTGCTGCCTGTATCTTGATCGCAAAGAGCGCTCTTGGCACCACTTCTTTCAGTTTTGCACAAACTTTTCCTCCAACATAGTGCGCCTGCTCACGATGACAGATAAAACTAAGAGCATCGACTTTCTCATCAGCAATCAGGATATCAAGTTTCACCATATCATCTTCTTTAAACTTGATAAATTCATAGTTCATCGATGCATATCCAGAACTCAGTGATTTTATCTCATCATAAAAATCTCCTATGAGTTCATTCATCGGAAGTTCATACACAAGCATCACACGCTCACTATCAATAAACTGCTGATTTTTAAAAATTCCGCGGCGTTCTTGAGATAACTGCATAAGTGTTCCGACATATTCTGTCGGAGTAATAACCTCTACTTTTGCGATTGGTTCTTCGATACTCTGGTACTTTTCTCTTGCCGGGAGATCTTCAGGATTTGAGACATATGCATAGGTAAATACAGAATGTCATCCCGTACTTGATACGGGATCATTATTTGTACTTCTACTTTTTCATGATTCTGAATCCGCCGAGTTCTCGGGGCGCGCAAGTTCAGAATGACAGAGTTCAGGTTTAAACCTTGAATACTCACTCGTCTTATCTCCGATAAACTTAACACGATAGGTTACCTGTGGGGCGGTCATAATCACATCCATATCAAACTCTCTGAACAAACGTTCTTTGACAATATCGAGATGCAATAACCCAAGAAAACCACACCTATACCCATGTCCCAGTGCTGGAGAAACCGATGATTCAATACTGAGTGCCGAATCATTGAGCACGAGTTTTTCTACGGCATCTTTCAATTGTGGGTACTCAGAACTATCCATCGGAAATATACCCGCAAAGATAAATGGCTTTGCCTCACTAAATCCAGAGATAGGTTTCGCATTTTCTGGTTTTTCTTTTGGTCAGAGTGTATTTGCTGGTTTCCAAAGAGTATCTCCAACTTTTGCGTGTTCCAAGGTTTTCAAACCCGTTACTACATAGCCTACCGAACCGTTTTCTATGATACCATTGGATGTATAGCGAGGAGCAAAGTACCCAACATCAAGCGCCTCTATCTTTTTCCCAGTATGAAGAAAGTGCAGCATATCCCCTTTACGAATCTCTCACTGAAATACCTTTACATACGACACTACTCCACGATATGAATCATACTGACTATCAAATACCAAAGCTTTCAGTTCATCATCCTGACTATTCACTATTCACTGTTCACTCTTCTCTTTATTATATACCTTTGGCTTCCTCACTCTTTCAATCACCGCATCAAGTACCATATCTACATTTTGACCCGTTTTTGCAGAAATTGGGATAATTTCATCTTCGCTACATCCAAGCAAATTGATAATTTCTTCACTGACTCTTGGGATATCTGCTGCTGGAAGATCAATCTTATTTAATACTGGGATGATATCCAGATCATTTTCGATCGCCATGTAGACATTAGAAAGCGTCTGTGCCTCAATCCCCTGCGTCGCATCTACAACTAATAGAGCTCCTTCAACAGAAGCCAGGCTGCGAGACACTTCGTACTGAAAATCTACATGACCCGGAGTATCAATAATATTGAACTCATAGCCCTTCCATTGCATACGTACCGGTTGCAATTTAATCGTAATTCCGCGTTCCTGCTCAAGCTCCATCGTATCGAGCATCTGACCATTTTTCATCTCACGCTTATCCAGTGTTCCTGTGATTTCTAGGAACCTGTCAGCCAAAGTTGATTTCCCGTGATCTATGTGCGCAATAATACAAAAATTTCTAATCTTTCCGAGTTCCATATCGTGTATTTTAAAACAAAAAAATAATCGTGAGAAATCTTATAGAATTTTCCCTAAAAGTAAAACGATTATTTTTGCATACACGATGAAAATACGCTACAATATACAAGATATGTAAGGGTTTTCTAAAAAATAGAAAATTACAGTAGTAGATTCCTGCACCCCAAGAGTATTGGTTCGAGCAATGGTTCATAAACTCACCAAGTCTCACTGGCACCTACGCAGGAATGACAAAAATAGTTCTATTTTCTGTGAAGCGGTTATGGTATTCAATTACTATTTACCTATCGTCCTATTTACCTATCCTTTACCTATTTACCTTATCCTCATGGCAAAAAAAATACAAGATATCTACCTCTTTGAAGGGATGGATTCAGACTTCATCACGAAACTAATCGATAACTCTCGTACGGAGAGAATACCCGCAGGACAAGCAATTATCGAGCAAGGAGAAAGTTCTGACAACTACGCCTATGTGATAGAAGAAGGAAGCGCCAAAGTCGATATCAATGGACAAGAAATTAATACCCTTGAAGAAGGAGATGTATTCGGAGAAATTGCACTTATTACCCATGAACCAAGAACCGCTACAGTCACGACTCTAACAGAAGTAAAAGTGCTTAAAATCAACAAAAAACTCCTTCAAGATGTCCTCAACACGCTTCCAAATGGAGAACGCCTTAAAAGTATGATTCGAGACAGGATAACAATGAATTTACAGAAAGTAAATCATATCTCGATGTAAAGAAGCTCCGTACGGAGCTTCTTTTTTATCGAACCATCACCCAGACAGATCCCCCCACCCCTGACGAAATCCCATATGAAGATGCGAGATCTCCTTTTGCAAAACCATGTGTAGTATTGTTTTGATAATTGTTAGCCCAATAATTCCAACGACTCACTAGAGAATCACAGTTACCCGCTCTACAGCCATGTGCATCTGAAACTCTATATACTGCTATCTCTTCTGTAGAATTAATACAATCTGAGGTACCCAAATCTATACCCCCATATGTACTGTCTCTTCGATTTGTAATCAATGACTCTTTATAGGTAGCATAATAAAACCAATACTTTCTTAACCCATTATCATAGGTGTAGTAGGCTTCATTCTGAATGCATGTTTGTGGAGATATTCAGGTAGACTCAAAAGCACGCGATTGAATAAATCAATTTGGCACAAAAAATCCATAGTACTTCGTTGTATCTCCATCTATCCCCATAGATACTTCTGTAAACATCAGTTCAGAGGCATCAAGTGAATAATCATATCCTGGGTTTAGGTTCGTAGGAGTATCTCCAATAACTGCATCGAAGAAAGTAGCACTGGGATAACTACCATCTGTTACTCATATGAGCATCCAACCGCCTCAGTCTGTAGTCATATCACAGTATACGGAAGTTTCTGTACTTCCATCTGGGTAAATAGTGTATATATCGGACCCTAAGCTTTTTCCCGCATATAATATATCAAGACAACTTGTAGGATTACTCATATGTGCAGTGATGCTCAGTACATACAACGTACTTCAAGTTCCCACTGTACTTTTCACGTCTGTGAAATTTGCCGTATAGGTGTCTGTAGTAAGGGCTATGTCAAGGTAACCTGAGTTTGTTACCGTAGTTACCTCTTGTATCGGAGCATTGGTTCAGGACTGGGTGAGGATACCAAGCTTATGTCCATTTACCGTTGAGTATCTGTTTGTGTAGTCTGTCGCTGCATGGGCTTGTGGGATGAAAGCTCCCCCTAGCCATGATATCTCCTCACCCCAGCCCTCTCCTTTGAGAGGAGAGGGAGTTATAGTTCCCCCTTCTCCCACAAGGGAGAGGGGGCTAGGGGGTGAGGGTATTTGTGTAAGAAGGTTTTCCTCTTCTTCAAGAAATGCCATCAATTGGAAGTATTTCTTATCACTCGTGAGGTAGTAGGAAAAGTAGGTGGAGTCTTTTGGGTCTTTTCCTCCTTTGGTAAAGTCTATCGTTTCAAGAACTCCTTCTCCAGCATAGCCTTGGTAGGCAATAGTCGTTCCATTAGACTTTACTTCTACGTAGTCATCTGGAAGAGGGAGGTCTTTTTCTGTTCTATAGAGTTCAAGTCCATCATGGAGTGCCGTAAGTTGAGAGATACGATTCGTATCTCTCGTTCAAGCGAGGTAGGAGCTATATGAGACAAAGCCTACGGTAGAGAGGATACCGAGGATTACGACGACTACGATAAGTTCGACTAATGTAAACGCCAGCTTGTCTGGTCCCGAATGCTCGGGAAGGGTGAATCCTTTACTCCTTCCGTTCGTAGGAAAGGATGTTTATATTTGTTTGCATACAAAAAAATAGTTTACATATTCACTCCTAGTATAGCGAGAAAGAAAGGAAGAAAAAATGAGGGAATAAAAAACCTCTTTACAAAATGTAAAGAGGTTTTTTATTATTTAAACG
The DNA here is from genome assembly GCA_023898505.1 of Candidatus Peribacteria bacterium. Taxonomy (GTDB): domain Bacteria; phylum Patescibacteriota; class Gracilibacteria; order BD1-5; family UBA6164; genus HK-STAS-PATE-10. The sequence goes on from CP060226.1 coordinate 553,782, forward strand.
GATACTCTGCAAATGCCATATAAATAAATGTTCACCCGGACTCATTATGAGAAGTCCCTCTAAGTTTAAATCCATTCGAAAGAAAATCAGCCCAGACAGCATATTGTTCAGCATTATCGGCACTTGCCATAAGGTAATCGCTGATAACATTATAAGGAGAACGCACCGAATCTATCATTCACCACTGACTGGTAGAATCTACTCTTTTTGAAAGTATAAATTTCGGCTTAAACCCAGTATATACAAACGGACCATCAGTATTTCCATTTCCGGTATAACTTCCAAACTTTGAAAAACCAGGTTTTTCAGAAAAAAGATACGCAACGTGTTGTGCACCAACTACATTTGTTGCCGTTGAATCTCAAACTGTAAAAAAATCATTATCTGGAAGAGTATCATTCCAGTGATTAAAGGTAGAGGGGGTCAAGTCCTCTACATCATTTGTATCTAGAAGCAATCTATATTTTTCTGAACTAACTCAACCATTAAGATCTTGATGATATAATGGCCAATTACTTACAGAATCTCTATTTTTAATAATCATGACATCCGGTCTTGTTCATAAATTATGCGGAATCTTCTTTCCTGCAACACCATCTCATATATACGCGACAATATCAAATCCTGAAGTAGCTGATTCTTTCCAATTCCAAGCCACATAAGTATTCGCAGCACTATTATAATCTTGTATGGATCCACTTAAAGTAAATCCATTAAAATCAAACGATGTAAAAAAACTAGGAGCCGAATATTCTGAGTCTGTAAGATTTGAACGTAATTCTTTATCTACTCCTCTGATAGAATCTCGTAACATGTGATCAGCACCAGTTACATCTCTGTTTTTAATCCACACCAAATCTGGCTGAAAGTTAAGGCCTGTAATATGATGATCTGTTAAGCCGTTTCATGCATAGGTAAGTACATCAAAGTATGCATTTGCATCTTCAATCACAGAAGCATATCCCGTTACTAAATTATAGGCATAACTCTGAGGAATAAAATCTGAACTCCAACGAGCTATATCCTTTGAAATACGTATTTCATCCATATATCCATCAAAATAATCACTCCCTCCACCGTATTTCTTCCCAATAAAGATATCACTATTTAAGTCAGGAAGGATATTACTATCAATCGGAGTAATAGTACTCAGAGGTAAAGCAGAACCATTTACATATATACTAAAACCTGTTCCAGACCTGACCGCTGCCACATGATACCACTCTCCTGTACTGAAATTATGCATAGCACTATACTCTGCCAGTATATTGGAACCACCATTTTTTGAAGTAAAATAGATATCTGTCGCATCCATAGAAATCGTGGTACGGAAGTTTGAGTTTGGACTATCATACATCTGTCCTATAAGTCCAGCAGAACCGAGACTATTAAAATATATCCAGAAGTCTATCGTAAAATCTCCATCAGCAAAATCCCAGTAAGCAGAGTCTGGTATTTGTAAATAATCACCATTCCCATCAAATGCAATACTGGTTGTTCCAATTTTACGTTCATCAGTAGTATGATGTGTGTCGCCATATACCTGTATCGTATGTGCTGATCATGAGATATCTTGGATATCTGTGGATCCATCAGCAGTATTGGAGCGGATAAGAAGCGGGGTATTGGTGTCATAAACAGGAGTAGAATCTGGGAGATTTGAAGTAGACAGAGCGGTGAAAGCTATTGGCGGTTCATATTTAAAATATCATCCCGCATTTTCATAATACGTAAGTCAAGATTGTCATCATTGTCAAAAGTTTGAGTTTACACTTGAGTTTCGATAATGGTTTATAGCGAAAGTTCAAGATGCGTCTCCTGTCATCGAGATAATTGCCGTTGGATTTACCCCTTGAGAAGGGTTTCCATCAGTACTTCCGGGGGTGCTTCAAAACCAGACACTATTTTTTCAAAACCATACCTTTCAAGTACTAAAATCTGCTGCAATCATCACTGTATCCCCTACCTCAATTTTTGGATATCCTCATACCCAAGACCCATTTTTATAAATTCTCCCATCAGCCGTACCATAGTAGTTTGCATATGAAGCTGATACAAGATTATTATCACTATTATAGACTATAAACTCTGGTCTACTAAGCTCAGTAACAGTATCAAGAGAGACAATAGTATGTTCTGTATAATACTTCCCAGAGGCACCGATAGTTTGAATCGTACTCAAAAAAAATTCATCAGCAGAACTACTCGTATTTCCAATTTGTAAATTTCCATGACTAAAGTCAGAATACTGATACGGACGGAGACTATTCCAGACAGCAAAATTATTCTGAGGCGTATCAATCACTTGATCAGTACTATCAAGATTATTCGCAGAAAAGTGATGGGCATTTCCACTCGTATCTTTTCCTAAAATCGAACTATCCGAAAAATTCAGATGAAATCCGTTGGTTCCATAGGTTCCTGTGTATTCTTTTGGTATCCATTTACCATTAGATTGAGATTCTCAGAAACTATCTGGAGTGAGTGCTTGTCCATCGATAAAGTATACTTCGGTCATATATCCATCTAAAAAATTCTCAATATTATGCCCCAATGTTTCTTCAAATGCTCACACATAATGGTTTTGTTGACTATTTATCCACGTTTCATAGTTTAGACTTGGATATGTTGATAATAACAAACCTGTTATTTCTTCTCCATTAACAAAGATGGATACCGATGACGCTGTTGTATCAACGGAAATTTGTATATGGTACCAGCTACTTACATCACGAAATTTTGCAGTAGTCTGAATATCTATCTCATGTGCTCATCAATCATGGTCAGAAGCAAATCTTAGAGTATCATCACTCATAAAAGAGAAAAATGTTTTATTACTATTTCCTCATGACGTTGCAGAAAACAATGTTTGAGTTCTCTCAAGACCCGATCTTTTTACCCATCCGCTCCACGTCCACTTTCTTCTATCTCAATCCTGAGATGGGGTTCTAGATAAATATGTATCATCTGAACTATTAAATCTCAGAGAATTCGTAATTTCAAAAGCATTGCTCACCGTATCCAAGGAATCACTACTAAAGTCACAGGTCACTACCACTGCTCCTGTACCACTTGGAAACACTGTAAACTCTCCTGTAGTCCCAGCAAGACTTGGTAGTACCTGCAGTAAATCATCACAATTCTCTACCGTCTTTCCTCCCTGCGATACCATATTTGCAAGTGGCGCAAGATTAGTAGCATCTCCAGATATGGTCGTTTCTGGATCTATATGTCCGACAAAATTATCAGACGTAGTTCCAATATCTAGACCTCACGAAGCAATAATTGCAGGTAACTCTTGAATTGGAGTATTACTCCCCGATTGTGTCAACACACCAAGAGAATCCCCGGTCACATACACATATCGTTCACTATAATCAATATCGCTTGCATGAGCAATACCTCACCCTAGCCCACTCCTTAAGGAACTTGGAGTGATCATAGCATTCAGATATTCATCTGTTTCCAAAAAACCAAGAAGTTGGTAATACTTTCTATTTTCTCCTACATAATAGGTATAATAGGCATCATCTTGAGGATCCTTTCCGCCATCTGAAAATCAAATCGAACCAAGCACTTGTTCGCCAGCATAGCCTTGATACCCAATCGTCGCCCCACTATAACTTACGGTTACATCATCATCGGGCATTGGAAGCAAACGCTGTACACGATAGTCTTCTAGCCCTGATCGGATGTTTCATAATACGCTAATTCTATTACCATCTCGTGCTGAACTGATATACCCCGTATAGGTAATAAAAGAAATCCCCGCCAATATAATCAGTATGGTCGTCGCAACCAAAAGCTCCACCATCGTAAAGGCTCAAGCATTACGCAGTATCATACCCCTATCCCTCTCGTCCCTCGAGTACTTTCCCCTTACAGGAGAAAGAGTTATATCTTTCATATTCTTAAAGATATTGAATAAAACTAAATTTTACAAGATGAGACCCCGAATTCACCGAGATATACGAGTATGGAAATAACATCCCTCCTCCGTATACTTCTCCCCCTCATTTATCTATGTACCTTTTCCCTTTTCCATTCTTCCCTTTCGTCTTTTCTCTTTTATCTTTCATCTTTCATCTATTTCCAATTCTTTCACTACCTCTATCCACTCTTCAATTCCCAATTCTTCTCCCCTCACAGTATCCGAAATACTCAGTTTTTCAAATATCACTAGTATTTTCCCCTTGTCATATCCACTATTTAATAAGTTCTTCAGTAGCTTTTTTCTCGGTTCACGAAAACCCTGTTTAATAATTTCTAAAAATACTCCATCATCGATATCTCTATAATTATCATGAGTTATAAAGTGAAGAACGATAGATTCTACCTTTGGCGCAGGATAAAAGTGCTCTTTCGGCACAACACAAACTTCCCTCACAAAACACTTTTTTGCGATAAAAAGTCAGAGGACTGAAGAGCGTATTTTTTTATCACTTCTGTGTCATCCCGTACTTGATACGGGATGATAATTTGTACCTTTACATTTTCATGATTCTGAAACAAGTTCAGAATGACAAATAGATCTCTGTCAGCTTAAAATTTTCCTCCCCACATCCTCCTGCATCATAATCGCCATCTCTTGAGGAGATGTAGAAACTTCATAGAGAAAGTGCCTAAGAATCGGAGAAGTGATATAATACGGGATATTTGCGATGACTGAGTAATTAATTTGTCATTCTGAACTTGATTCAGAATCATTAATAGTATCTTTACTCTTTCATAGATTCCTGCCTCCGCAGGAATGACATACGTGAAATATCGGTTCATACTTAAGGACATCGATATGCTCGATGTTAACATTCAGTCCTTCAATTTGCAATTCTCCTGTCTGTATTCTCTGCTCAAGGATGGTGATCATATCTGGATCAAGCTCCACGAGAGTCAAAGATTGTGGTATTTGCGTCAGGAGTTTTTCGGTGAGTGCCCCATACCCTGGACCTACTTCCACGATATTTTTTCCATCTACCTCAATAGCTGTTGCAATATTTTCTAGACTTCCTTCATCTACAAGAAAATTTTGTCCCAAAGATTTTTTTGCGTGGAGTTTATATTTTTGTATACTTTGTGGAAGCATAATGTGGGAGTTATATTTCCTTTCGTTATATATCTTTTTAGTAAAAAAACAAATGCAATTGATTCCAGATCTTACTCTCTGAAAAAAATGGTGACTACGATTTTTGAGCGTACTCATTATCCTAGTATCACTCTGACAGTCGGCTTTTGCCCTCACTACAAGCACCAATTATGCAGGAACGGCAAATGATCTCTTGGATAACAGTTTTCTATGGGTAACCCCTTCAAATGCCACAGGTGATACAACAGGGACCTCAGCTAGCAATACCATTACTACGAGAAATACCAATGGAAATACGCTTGCGCTTACGACTTTCGGATTTACCTCTGGAGATATACCAAGTGGAGCAACAATTGAGGGGATACAAGCAGAAGTAGAGTGGCTCAGTAGTAACAACCGTATGCAGGATCAGGTAGTACAATTAACAAAAGACGGAACCACAGGGGTCGGAAGTAACTATGCAAATAACACTGGTCTTACCACTAAATGATTCACGACATACGGAGGAACGACCGATCTTTGGGGAACCACCTGGACTCCAAGTGACCTTAGCTCTTGAAGCTTCTGAATCCTCCTCCAGTATAGAAATAGAAGAAACTCAGCACAAACAGTAAATATTTATAGAGTACGCATCACTGTAAGCTACTCGATTCCAAGTGGTCCTGGGGGTGTTACGGGTAATGTATCCATATGGCTCAAGGCAAATGAAGGAACCAGCACAACCACGGATGGAAATGCTCTTTCTACCTGGTCTGACCAATCAGGAAATGGGTATGATGCCACAGGAGGATGAGCAACCAGACCAAGGTTTCGTGATAATACTACTGATAACATCAACTACCATCCAGTTGTCGACTTTAATGGAACCTCTCAATATTTACAAAATCTGGCAAATGGAGCCAGTTCAGAAAGTGCATTTATCGTCCTCAAACCAGTAAATGGGGTAAATGGGACTGCTTCGTACTGAGTCCCTTTCGGTTGGGATTGTCTCTCTGGAAACCTCAGTACTGGAACCTGCGGACTCAGCTTTGCAGGAATTACTCTTGGAGCCTTTACCGCAGCAATACCAGATGAAGTAGTAACCCTAGCACTCGGTTCATCAACCAACTGGAGATCCTCACAAACATGACTTGCATCGTATGATATTGGTGAAACGATGCTTCTTGTTTCAAACACAAATGCGGGTAATACCGCAACTGATATCTATGAAAAAGGACAGCTCGTGAGTAATTACTCCGTCAACACCTTTCAGACACTTGCAACCGCTGATTATAATATCGGGCGTTCACCAGATGCAGCAAATCCATTTTACTACGGAGGAACTATTGCTGAAATTATAAACTTTAGTTCACGAGTGACAGATAGCGAAAGACAACAGATAGAATCCTACCTCGCACTGAAATATGGAATCACGCTCAATGCTGGATGAACCGACTATATCGCCTCCGATGGAACCACGACTATATGGTCCACAAGCACGGCGGGGAGCTATACAAATAGTATCTTTGGTATTGGACGTGATGATAGCTCAGAACTCGGACAGATCACCTCAAAGTCCATGAATCCAGATGGGATCGTCACTGTGGTGGCTGTCGGAGAAGGAACTAATGCTACGCCAGCATTTGTAGACATAAGCGATAAAGAGTTTCTTACAATTTCTGACAACCTCTGAGGAAATAGTTGGGTCGCTACCGATAGCCCCCTTGGATATGATATCCTCGATAGAAAGTGGTTGTACCAAGAACAAGGAGATGTCGGAGCAATAACCCTTGATATCGATGTAGACGATGCTGATTTCGATATACCCGTGCTTAATTCATGAGTGAATTATTTTTATATCTATGATAGTAATGGGAATGGAAGTCTCTCAGATGAGGTCCCTCAAGTGATGGTAAACACCAGTGGAAGTATCTGGGAAATGGCAAGCCTCAGTGTCACCAGCGGACGTATCTTTACCTTTGCTACCCTTTCATCGAGTAACAACATCCCGACAGATATTAGCATATCGAGTACAAGTACCAATGAAAATGTTGCGTCTGGAAGTCTTATAGGAACATTTACCACTACTGATCTTGATATTACTGATACCCATACCTATAGTTTCGTTGCGGGTACATGAGATGACGACAATACCCTCTTTACCATAAGCGGAAGTGAACTTCATATTGCTGAGTCTCCAGACTATGAACTCAACACTAGCTACTCTATCCGCGTGGAAACCGATGATGGAAATGGAGGGACTTTTCAGAAATCATTTACTATCTCGGTAAATAACCTCGGCGAAACTATTACCACCATCATCGATTTTGAAGTCTCTGGAAAATATAGTGTGACATCAGGAACTTGGAATCGAAATACTAATAATCCTCAAGAATCAAGCTTTGCGCTTGAAAGTGACAATGGTTGAGGAGCAAATACTCAGTCCTGTTTTGAAGTCACCCATAACACGAGCGTCACGGGAAGTATCGACTTTTATTATGCCGTCGATTCACAGGCATGAGGAGATACCCTAAATTTTTATATAGATGATGTAGAAGATACAAATTGGTCAGGAAATATTGCCTATACAAACTATACTGTCTCAGATATTGCGGGAGGACCTCATACCTATAAATGGTGTTATATCAAAAATGGAAGTGTGAATACTGGTCTAGATGCTGCTTGGATCGATTATATCGTATTTACCAATGCGGCGAGTGATAGCACCCCACCAACTATATCAGTAACAGCTCCATGAAGTGGTTCACTCCTCCCAAATGCAGATTTTACTCTAGATTTGAGCTATAGCGACGCCGAATCATGAGTGAATACTGGGAGCATATCAGTAGTACTCAGAAAGTGGAATGGGAGTTCCTATGGAGTTGATATTGCTCCAACCTATGTAAATTTTGGTGGTGCTACGATCGGCGCTTCTACAGCATCATACCCAGTTACAAAAATGGGCTATGGGAGATATATATTTGAAGTGAGTATCAATGACAATAGTAGTAACAACGGAACAGGAGCTTCCCTACTCTATCTTGATGAACCTGAAATCATTATCTCAACAGGAGCTATCGATATCGGGTTTCTTGATGCAAATGGAGTAAGTTTTAGTAGTCAAGAGTTAACTATTACCGTGAATACTGTTTGAGCTGCCTATGATCTTGTCCTCGTCAATGAGAACCTCCTGAGCTACTCTGGTACGACGATTTTGGATTGGGATGGAAGTACTGGATATGGATATGAACAAAGCCCCTATACCCTCACCGTCACGCCGATAGGAACTGGGGCAATCCTTGTCTCTGAACCAGCAAATCTCAACGTCGATGGAAATAGAAATACCAATATTTACTCGATACAGCTTTGATGACAAGTAGATGAGCAGCAAGCCGCTGGAGACTATACCGGAAATATACAGTTTTTGCTTGATGTAGATTATTAAAACATCATTACAACGATCCCTATAGCGATAATAAAAGCAAATAACAATTTTTTCTTGAGATGCTTCTCCTGAAAAAACACAGTTCAAAATATAATCGCCCAAAACATAGCCCCTGCTCGTTTAAGAGTAGTAGCCTCACTTGCATTGAGATATGCATAACTATAGCTAATAAGGGCCGTAGAAATAGCAATTGATAAACCTAAAATGCGGTACATTTTATCTTTCAAGATATATCATAAAGCATTGTGCCTATAATAATACGAATGTCCGATAAAAAAGTATAAAAACACCGAAGAAATAGCAAATGACTGATCTACCTCTATCGAATTTCAAAAATGCGTAATAGAATATTTAAAAAGTGAAATCGTAATAACCGCATTTACTGCTGTAAATAATACATAATACCACCCGGTAAAATCAAGCGTTTTATTTTTTGTATTAAAAAACAAAAACGACACAACAATAACCCCAATACCTAACAATGAAAAGTATGTAAATGAATATCCCAGACTAATATCAACCATAACCATGAGCGGAATGGTTAAAATACGAATAACAGAAAAAGTGCTACGATCACTACATTTTAAAGCCTGGAAACTAACATGTGCTTGTAAGACTTCAAGAAACATCCTGATAGTAAGCAAGCCAATACTTTCAGGATTCATAGAGAGATCAAAATTATCACTTGACCGTTTATAACCTGCCAAAAGTAAAAAAATACTGAGCGCAAAAAAATTTGTAATTGTCCCAACTCTGAAGATGTTACTCTCTTTCGATTTATGTTTTGCAATACTATCTTCTACTTCTCAGAAAAAAGTACCAACAAATCAAAGAATCCATCAAATCATAATAAAATCTGGCTATTTGTTGCATACAATAGAAATATATGTGATAATAGAGATAGAATCCTATTTTACAATAAAAAAATCAGATGAAATCTGAAAAAATAGCCTTTTTATCACCAGATCTTTCTCACCTCAAGCGTATTATTTCTCGCCTTGAAATACAAGTGCTTATAGGTCTTGGTCTCTGAATCTACGCAGGAGTCTTCTTTCCAGAAATTGTCGGAAATTTTTCATGGATGGGTGAGCTCTTCATGACTCTTCTGAAGATGTTTCTTGCCCCCCTCCTCTTTTTTGCTATTATCAATGCAGTACTTGGTCTCGGAGACCTCAAGAAACTTGGAACGCTCGGGACAAGAACTCTCGCGTACTATATGCTCACGACTACTCTTGCTATTGTTCTTGGTATGATTTTGATGAATATCTTTTCTCCAGGAACAGGCGTGCACTTCAAACAATTCGAAAACTTTAATTCTGCAAGTGTAGAAGGGTGACTCACATTTTCAAACTTTATCATGAGTTTATTTCCTAGTAACATGATCGCCTCATTTGTAAGCCTCAATGCTATTCAAATCATCTCTGTAGGAATCATCCTTGGGATTTTCATCATGCAAAGCGCTTCAAAATCTCATATCAAACAACTAAAAAATATATTTGATACTCTCTATAACGCCATTCTCGCATTTATTCGTTTTGTCGTAACACTTACTCCTTTTTGAGTATTTTGAATCGTGTCCAATGTCGTAGCAGTCAACGGTTTCCAAAGTATGCAAGACCTCCTTCCTCTTGTCGTTATCACACTTGTTGCTCTTGCAATTCATTCAGTCATTACTCTACCAACTATTGGTATATTTATCGGACACTTTAATCCATGGACCTATTTTCAGCAAGTAAAAGAAGCAGTACTTCTCGGATTTTCTACTTCTTCTAGTAGTGCGACAATGTGAGTTTCTATGCATGTAGCGAGAGAAAATGCAAAGCTGAACAACGAAGTAGTAAATTTTACTTTTCCTATTGGCACAACTGTAAATATGGATGGAACAGCACTCTATCAAGCGCTTGTGGCCCTCTTTGTTTCACAATTTCTTGGAATCGACATCTCCCTCGGACAACAATTTACTATCGTCATCATTGTCATCCTAGCTTCTATTGGTGCAGCAGGAATACCTGGGGCGGGAATTATTATCCTCACGACAGTATTTCTCACCATATGACTCCCTGTAGAAGCAATCGGTATCATCCTTGCTGTTGATAGAGTCCTCGATATGTTCCGAACTGCGGTAAATGTCTGGGGAGACTTACTCACCGCAAAAGTTATCAATACCTTTTATGTCCGTTATCTCCAAGAAAAAAACCTTGCTCAGAAAGTAGCAGAAAAGATACAAGGAAAGCCTAAAGAAGTATAGTAAATATATTTTTCAGAAAACGAGAGAAAGATTTGCATTTCCCTCGTTTTTTTATACAATGCACGAGCTTCTAAAAACGTATATCGTATCCTTGTCAAATTTGCTTGTTTGTCCCGAAAACAAATACAAAAGCAACTGCAAGGATTTCTAGGAACAATGTGTTTCTCAATATAGTTCCCTTTTCCTCGCGATATTGGGAGGTCTTCCCCTTACTTCTAAGGGAAAGAACGGTTGAAGATACAAACATTGTTATTTTTTAAGTATAATTATTATGGCAAAAGAAATTAAAGGGTATATCAAACTTCAGATTAACGGAGGTCAAGCAAACCCAGCTCCTCCAGTAGGTCCAGCCCTTGGACAATACGGAGTACCAATCCAAGACTTTACCAGTCAATTCAACGAAAGAACAAAAGATAGGATGGGAGTAAAACTTCCAGTAGTGATTACTGTATACGATGACAGAAGTTTTGAGTTTATCGTAAAACAGCCACCTGCAGGAGTACTCATCAAAAGTAAACTGAATCTAAAAAGTGGTTCAAAAGTTCCTCATAAAGATAAAGTAGGACACCTTTCAGTTGAACAATTAAAAGAAATCGCAACAGAAAAGATGCCAGACTTAAATGCGGTAGATCTTGCTGGTGCAATGAAGATTATTCAAGGAACTGCAAGAGCTTCAGGAGTTACGACTGATATAGATGGTCTAACAAAGAAAGAAGTGATTGAAAAACTTGGGTAATATCAAAAATATCCCTTTCTGGTCTCTCGACCATCTTTCCCTTACCTCTAAGGGAAAGAGTAATGTAGCATCATCTTCGGGCTTAACCCCCGAAGATTTGCTCCCATCGTCTAGCGGTTAGGACGCTGCCCTCTCACGGCGGAAACAGGAGTTCGATTCTCCTTGGGAGTACCATAAAAATCTCTTGTGAGTAAAATCTATTTGATTTTATTTGCGAGAGATTTTTAAATTGTAAGTTCCAGGAGATGAGAAACTGAGGCACTTAATAATTCTCTCGAGGCAAGTATATGGAAAATTACAAGATTAAATTCTCATTTGTAAACCATTGATTTCAAATTTTCTTCGCTATAATCTTTCCTCTGTTTACCAATTGTCTTCCATAATCTTCTTTAAACCCTTTTTGGACCATCAGGTCAGCTACTGGTACAAGCTCATAAGATTTATAATGAGATAAAATCAAATAATCCAAACTTTCAAATAAATTTCACGATATAGTTTTCTCCAAACTACTGAAATCTCATTTATTTACCCAGTCATCTTTTGGTATATTTAGTGGAAAATAGTCATATAATCCTATTTCTCATTTTTCCAATCAAGTAAAATATCTTTCTTTTTCTGATTCTACTCACTTAATAATTATATTTGGATATCAATGACAAAGTAATACGTAGTTTATAAGTACCCTTCATACTCTTCCGTTCCCATCCTCAAATGGATGTATAGATTCAAATAATACATGCAGTTTAGATAAAGAAGAAACTATATTGTCTTCTGTAAAGTCAAGAATATTTACATATGATATGAAATAATCTAAGCAAAGCAAAACCATACTTCATACAGGAGGTTTAATTCTTACTTTGTTAATCATAATATCTCATAGCCTATAGTCTCACGGTTTTTTCGATTCTTGTCATCTAAACATCAGAGAATGAATGGTTTTTATATCTGAGTGTTTTAACTCAAACTTTTCCTTGTTTATATATTTTTGGTATCCAAACTCATAGACTAATGAGGCAGAATCAAAATACCCTAGAATTTCCTCTGAGTTTTTAGAATATTTTTTATTTGAAATAGTATTTTGTATTTCTTTTTTATTTGCAAAGTACCCCTCTATCATAATAGAGTTCCTCGTTTCCTCTTCAAATAGGTACAACCATTCTTTATTCTTTACATTTGGCTTTGTAAGTGATCAAAACTTCGATAATAATTCTAATCTCCACTTAATAAGTTTTCAAATATTTTTCATAATTCTAATTTTTTATAGATTAAACTCTGTCATTTTTCAGTCAACTAATTCATAACATATGTAATTTTCGGGATCTCAGCTATAACCTAAGTGTTCAAATTCTTTTGTTTCTCTTAATCTTTGAAATGCATCCTCAGGGTTTTCTCATTCTATAATTGCTAATCAACTAGTAGAATCTAAATTCTCAAACTTTTCAGCATAATAAGTTAAAAATATATATTTTTTCATGGTATTTTAGTTAAAATTTAAAGTTTTTATAAATAATTGCCAACCCAACTGGCATAATCTTCTATAAGTTGGTGATTTTCTGATTCTTTATCAATAGCCTTAAGCCGACTTAGTCAAATAGTAAACTTTCTTCTATCTCCTTTTCTTCTTACTTTCACAAATAATTCACTCTCATAATATAAGAGCTCATCAAACTCGATAAAACTGAAAGTATCAGTATATGATGGCCTTGTTTTCTTTAACTTCTCATATTCTTCTGGATCTCAATATCAAAAAACATATTTTTCTTCCCAATCAAAGTCATCTCTTCAAGTAAGTAAACAAGGTTTTTCTATGTTATTAGTTATGTATTTTAGATACTTTTGTAAATTCCCTTTATTTACTCAAATATCTTTTTCCTCTTGCTTTCACAATATTTTTTTAAATCTTTCTATTTCTTTTTCAAATTCATCCATAATAATTCTAGTTAAAAAATAAAATAATTACCTCCTTATAATCTTATACCTTCAAGATTTCTCTAACTTGTTATAAAAAGTCTGCCTTTTCTTGAATAACTTATCAAAATAATCTATATTTTTATCATGATAGTCATATATAACTTGTTTTTTCTTAGTCCTTTGGATTCTTCATATATATTGAATCAATTTTCACTCAAAAGAAAAAGGATAAACTAAAAACAAACAATCTAGCTCTCATATATCAAGTCACTCTCAAATTAACTGTCATGTAGATATAAGAACCTGAAAGTTTCATGATTTTATTTGCTGAAATTTTAGTTTTCTTTTTCAAATACCATCATCTCAAGTCAGAGTAATTGTTTCATGCTGATTTTTTAAATACATATTTATAAGCATAACATGGTCTTTTCTCTCAGTAAGAACAATTATTTTACGATTTTTTCAGATTTCTTTGATTAAATCTTCTACAATCATAGTATTTCTATCAGTATCGTATACGAGAACTTTTGAAACCATTTCATAATTATCTATTTTATAATCAAATGGAACAAAAAGGTTTGTTTCTTTGATATTTATATGATTTTTGATTGAACTTACTTTTTTAAAATCTCTATCAATAGTAGATATTATATCTCAAATATAACAATATATTAATTTTTCATCATTGTTTTTTCTCTTTGGAGTAGCTGTAAAACCATAAATATACTTAGAATTGAAGTTAACGACTGCTTCACGAAAGGTTTTCGCAGGTATATGATGGCATTCATCTATTATAATAAGTCCAAATTTATTCTTTATTTCACTCAAATCATCTTTTTTTACTATAGTCTGCATCATAGCTATTGTAATTCAAGACTTTCAAACCTTATATTTTCAATTTCAAACCTGTCATATATCTTTTTTTATAATTCAAAGGAATGACTCTATTCTCTCAATCCATTGGTCATATAATTCTCTACGATGTACAATAATAAGAGCAGGTTGTTTTTTCCTTGCTATAAATTCAAGTCACATCACTGTTTTACCAGCTCAAGGAGGTGCTACAATTATTCATGAATCCTCTTGTTCTATTTCTAAAAGTACTTTTTCTTGGTAATCATATAAATCAATGCTTGAACTATATTCTATTTCTTCAAATGTATTCCTATAATCCTTGATAGTATATGTGGTATTATTTTTCTTTAAAAAGTCTTCTAACTGCTTCAAAAATCATATAGGAATAGCAATGTCTAAATCACTTTCATCAATAACTTTGAAATACTTTTCAGTTTTATAGGTACTTTTTCATAATCTTTTCTTTACTAAATAGTCAGAATTAAAAAAATTTAAACTATCTTTTAAAAATTTTATAAGATTCGGTGTAAGATTTTCTCTTTTTATGATGATCTGGTTACGAATAATAATTTCAAATCAATTTATATTGTTACTTATTATAGGTGTTTCTATATTTTTATCATCACATACTAAGACAGAATAAATCTCATCTAATTCTTTAACTGAAATTTTCTCTATGTTCTCTAAAAATTCCCACTGATTTTCTATAACAGAAGCATCTAATACATTTATAAAACAAGAATTATCTTGTTTTAGTGATTCTCACTGAAAAGGTAGAGCAATAAGATTACCAAATCATTTTCAGGTTAGATAATCTTGATTTGGGAATAATCTATCAAAACTAAATTCTTTTTCAAAAATACTTACATTTAAAGATTTTTTAAGTAATTCAAAAAGTATTTTTCTACTTTTTATGGCAGGATATTTACTTTCAAAGAATATCCATACATGTCATCCATTTCAAGAACGACTTCTTTCTATATAAGTAGGTATATCATAAACTTCACAAACCTTAATGAGATTCTTGCATTCCTCTAACCAATTTTTCTTATCAAAATCAGCAACTATAAAATTTGAGTTATTATTAGCTAAAAGTGGATAGATTCATAATGTTTTACCTCAAAGTAAATGACTGTATATTGCTTTATCTGTAAGAGCTAATAAAGTTTTATTCTCAAAATTACTAATATTTCATCATTTAGCTCTATGAGCTGAAAATTCATTCCAGTCAAAATCATAAGCTGGCATATATCCACTGTTTCAGTTTTTCTCCCAACGAATAGCATATATATCCTCTCTTCATAGAAAAAGAGATCTGTATAGTTTAATTTTCTCTTTGGATATAAAATCAGGCATAGAAAAATATAGTTAAAAAACTGTCACGATTATACTATCTTATTAAAACGTGACAAACTTATTTTTTAGATTTTTCACAAAAAAATAACCAACTTTTTTATATAATTTTGTTGGAAATACGCTACAAAATAAAGTCCTACTACATGCAAATGAGGTAGGTTTTTTATTTTTTAAGTTATTATTACGGAGAATCGAATGGAGAAAAGGAACTGAAACGAAAGTATGAAATATCACGATGAGTAAGAGTGATGTGAATCACTGGAGTCAGTTATCTTTTGGATGCCCGACTTGCGGCAATTCTCCTTCTGGAGTAACAAAAGTAATCATCCAAAAAAGGAAGTATATAAAAATATACTTCCTTTTTTGATTTTATATCTACTCACCACCCTTCTTCAAGACCTTCTTTGAAAAATATCACTTCAACTCACTAAATACCTTTGCAAAGAGTGAACTCGTAGGCGCAGAGATAATTCACATGCGATAATCTGTCGGTTCATCTGTATACTCACTACACTCTAGAAAGATTTTGTTGGTACATCCTTGGCAACGAGACATACTGAGCTTATGCATATAGATGTATGGAATAGCCTCGGATAAATGATCAAAGATATGTTCTTTCCCAATTTGAGCAATAAATCCTCCTCGAGAAAGTTCCACAAGTACTTTGGTTTTTAGTCCGACAAAATAGAGCCCTCCCGCGAGCTTTCCGAGACGTTCGTTTTCTTTTTCAAGCATCTCCATACCACTCATATCGATAAAATTGATACTCTTTGCAATAACAAGTATATGGTATACTCCTCTCTCTGTTATCTCATGAATCTTACTCTGGATATGATTTACAGAACCAAAATACACGGACATATCGATACGAATAATCTCCATCTGAGGACACTTTAGGGTTCCTACCTTGCTCGGTTCAATTTTGTGAGCACTTACAAACTCAAACTTCTTTTTGTCACGATTATAGTTTCTTACATAGGAGACAATATCTGGTGTAGAAGTACGATTTAAAAATAATACCAATGATAAAAATATCCCCAGGTAAATCGCAAACTCTAGTTCTAAAAAGAGGGTCGATAAGAAGGTCACCAGAAACACAGAAGCTTCACTCGCATTGGAAGTCAGGATTTTACGAATCTCTGAAAAGTGAATCAGTCCATACCCAACGAGGATAATAACTCCCCCCATCGCCGCAATCGGAAGATACTGCGTCACTGGAGCAATAAGAAGGACAATAATTGCTAAAAATATCGCGGCAAATACCGCCGACATAGGCGTCCTCGCACCCGCAGCATAGTTTACTCCCGAACGAGTAAATGATCCAGATCCCGCATAACAGGAAAAGAAGCTTCCGATTACATTTGAAAGTCCCTGTCCTACAAATTCTTGATTCGCATCAATTCTTTGGTGTGATTTCGAAGCTACAGAACGACTAATTGAGATAGCCTCTATGAGACCAAGAAGCGCAACTGCAAATGCCCCTGAGGCAAGTCACTTAAAGGTATCAAAAGAAAAGTTCAAAAGATGAAATGTAGGAAGTGAAGAAGGGATTTGAGCAACAAAATTTAGCCCATGAGATTGCCCCTGAATAAGAAACGCAAATACTCCTCCAAAAATAAGCGCTACAAGTAAATTTGGAAACTTTGGAAATAACTTTTTTAATGTAAAAGAAACAAGCAGTGTCCCAATACCCACCATCACTGCATAGATATTACTTGAACCAAGATGCAGAAACACTTCTTTCCAAGTCTCTAAAAAATGACTCCCACTTGGTATACTGATACCGAGGACATATTTCACTTGGCTTGTAATAATGAGAATTGCAGCTCCAGCAGTAAACCCAGTCACTACGGTATGAGATACAAAGTCTACTACTTTTCCAAGACGTACGAGACCAAACACTAGCTGGTATACCCCCGCTAAAAATGTAAGAATCAAAGCAAGTTCAATAAACTCTGGAGATCCTAGCTCTGCATGACTACTAATCGTCGAAAACACGACCAAAGAGATAGCCGTCGTTGGTCCAGAAATCAAGTGAAACGATGAACCAAAAAGTGCCGCAATTACCGGTGTTACCATGGCAGTATACAGCCCATACTGTGGTGGAAGTCCCGCAATCGTCGCAAAAGCAATCCCCTGAGGAAGGACGATAAAGGCTCAAGTCAATCACGCCATCATGTCTGCTAAAATCACTTCCTTATTTTTTAAGAGAGGAAACCATTTTAAGAACGGAGTGAAACGAGACTTAAAAAATGAAAAAACCACCTGCATATACAAAATATAAAGAGTAAAAATGCGGTTATTGTATAGAATTATTTTAGAAATCAACCTCAGCTTACAAAGAAAAAAGGATCATTCTATGACCCTCTCTAAAAAATACCCTGATACTATAAATTCTTTAGATTTTCTTGCATCTCCTTTGAGGCAAAGACTTCATACTTTAAGCCATATCTTTCAAATAATCCCCTTGATCCAGAAAGTGAAGTTTCATTATTTTCAAGTCCAAGCTTCTGGATATACTCATTGGCTTCCGTCGAATGTGCTGCTTCTATTTCAAGAAGTGGGGGAATTCATTTATAAAAATCAATATCAAACTTCACTCATCCCAAACTATACGCTACCCTTCTTTTTTGCTTTCTTCTAAGTTTGATAAGTTCAAGTACATCAACCAACATGTCTCGAAATGCCCCCATATGATGAATCTCAAACTCTTTTTCATAACACACTCTAAGTCCATTTTTTAAGGTCTCTTCGCCCCTCTTCCTCTTGATAGTATAATAATATGCCTCTTTCCCATCTTCTGAAACTTTACGCCTGATGCGAAAACTGATTTTCTCATTTCCACTATCAAATCTAAAATCTGGATAATCATAATAGATATCTTCTATGTCCCCCTCAAATACCTTTTTCGCTCAAAGTGTTACTAATTTTTCCTGAACTTCTGCAAAAGGTATATTCAGAATCTTTAATTCTTTTTCTTCTTCAAACGTATTAATCGGGTTAGAACTATAGTCGATAAAGCCATACTTTTTGAGTGCAAATAAAAGGTTGGTGAGATATTTATCACCAATAACATTAAAAATCTCATGTCGTAAATCAGAAGGGACATCTGAAATCACGACTCTTGTTTTTTTTCCTAACAGTTCTTGTAGTAGGTCTTTCATGAGAAAATAATAATAAAAACTCCTTCTGTGGTATCTTATAAAAAAAGAGGGATTTACCAAATCAAAGTATGCTTAGCTCTCGACATACAGTCTCGCAGCATTAAAAAATGATACACAATCTCCTGAGTCAATACAAACATCGTCATACAAATATACTCTCCCCTGAACTTCAACCTCTCAAGATAGATCTTGGAGATCTAACCCAGAAATACCCTTATAGCTGGAAAGATATTGTGTATACGACTTCCCTGTTTTCGTTTCCGTAAGCATCATCTCAAATCTCTCGGGGATAATAATCGCATCCTCTCGCAAATACGGTTTCAAATGAGAAATAATGTGGTGAAAATCTTCCGACTGAAAATCTGAACGAATCGTCTCACTTACAAGAAGATTATATTCTCCTTTTAGGTTGATATTCGTCGCATCTCAGAGGAGAAAATCACTTCTGTGGGTATATCCGAAAGATTCAACCACTTGCTTACAGAGCTCCATCGTGTACGGATTTTCTTCGATAAACGTACAATGCTTCGCTCCATGTATGAGCGTCATAATACCCAAAACTCCCGTACCAGCTCCAGCATCTATTACTACTACTTCATCTCCTAAATTCTGCAACGCCTTTTGGATGGCTACAAAAAACTTACGATTTCTTACAATATCTTCCGCACAAAAGAGAGCATCCGAAAGACGAAGTTTATGATCCCTATCAGAGAGACTATAGATACCTTCTTTTTTCATTCCCAAGACCACCTGAAGCTTGTGCTGAAAATCTTCAAATTGCATATATACAGTTTTATTAACATATCATACCAAAAATACAAAAGTATCGAAAAACTACAAGATATTTTTGCGTAATCTGACGATTATCATACCATAGAGAAAATCTAATACTGAATCATCTCCAATGAAAACATTTCCTTTTCAAGAACTGCTCCAGTGGTACAAAAAACATGGGCGCACACATCTCCCTTGGAGAGAATATGATTGATACTCTGAAAAAGAACTCGGTTATCGTGTCTGGCTTGCAGAGATCATACTCCAACAAACCCAAGCAGAACGCTGTATTGGGTATTTCCAGAAACTCATAGAAAAATATCCAGATATCGAAACCCTTGCAAAGACTCCCTATGAAGACTTTTACCCAGATTATCAGGGACTCGGCTACTATAGTCGTGCACGAAATATGCTCCGAGCAGCACAGATGGTAACCGAAAAATTCAACGGTATATTTCCAAAAGACACTCTAGAACTGAGAGAGCTCCCTGGTGTTGGTCCCTACACTGCCGAAGCGATCCGCGCATTTGCATATAACACCACCACTCTCAGTTTTGATACCAATCTCTTAAAGGTATTTTCTCGCTACTACTATGGAGACAAAAGTCATACTTTGAGGAGTTCTGAAAAAACATCCCTCCTCATACAGCTCGAAGAAATGGGCATCTCTGGTCGTGATATCAACAATGCATTTATGGACTTTGCAACGATGGTATCACTGAATTCTCTCGAAAAAATCGACTGGAAAAACTATCCTCTGAAAGATTGTAAGTTTTATCAAACCAAAGGAAAGCTGGAGCCAATCAAACAAAAAAAGGGTATTTCATTTCCGACAAAAAAAGCACATATTATCGTCATACTCCATAAAGATCATGACGAGTATTATAGCACTGATGAAAAAAAATATATCCCCTTTATCTTATCTCCAACAAACCCTCAGACTCGCCAGTATGTGCAAGAACACTTTCGTATAACCTATGGTCTCGAGACTTCCGTACGCCCAATTCACAAAAAGGATTATCTCAAAAACATACCCTATATGGTCTGCTACGCACAAATCCAAACAGGAGATGCATTGCAGTTTTATAAATACAAGGGGATAAAACAAAAACAGGATGAGATTATAGAGGCATTAAATTTAAAATGATAATAAATAGATTTTTCGATGTGTAACATCTGGGATTTTTAAGGGTGAGACTTCGCCATGAAACGAGAGATAATACTCTCCTATAATTCACCAGCGAATGATTCGACCCCTTAAACACTTTTGTTACTTTTGGTGTCAAAAGTAAGGAATATATACGTAATTATATCCCGAGGACTCGGGACTGCCCTCCGCTAAAGACATGACACGGAAAAGGAATAACAGGACAAAAGAGATCATAATCATAACCCCCTACTTGTATAGTGCAGGTCATTACGAATAAAACGAAGTAGTATTCAAAGTATATAAATTTCTCGTAGTTCTAACGAAGGGAATTATCAATTATTCAGCGTTATACCAATCATAATAATAGTTAGAAGCAGAGTTCCACACCCACCAAGAATTGAGACCACTATCTTCGATAGCCTCGATCTGTAAACGAAACTTATTTCTTGTATATGGCTCATAATCCTGACACCGAGTACAAGAAAACCCCTGCAACCACGGACGAATTCTTGTTTTTGGTATGGAAGTCAGATCTTCTATATCTACCTTGGCATAAAACGCATCTTTAATCAATACTCCCCTATTTTCTAACTTTGCTATTTCTATCTCAGTATTGAGTGCATCGATACGAGTATTTGTATGAGAAAAGGCATCTTTCAAGACTTCATATGGATGATTATCTGGACTTCCAAGCCCCAAGTAATTATACGCATAGTGAGAAGGATATACCATCGGCCCGACATAATCATAATAGAGTAAAAAACTCTCAAGATTTTGTCAGATTTGAAAAAGATCTACATTGGTAACAAGTCCAAAAATATCTGCTGAGATCTGGATATCTGGTCGCTCACTCTTGAGCTCACTGGTAATAAAGTGAGAAAAGACATCAATCGTCATAATCTTTCACCAGGTCAGATTTTCTTGTAAATACTCGTCAGAAAAGGGATAGTAAGTCTGGCTGACCTTTCCATCAGAGGGATAGCGAATATAATCATAGTTAATCTCATCAAAGCCCATATCATAGGCGGCAAGAGAGAGTCCCTTGATATACTGCCATACTTCCTCACCATGAGGATCCAGATACTTTTTTCCTTGATAATCCGTCCATACCTGACTATGATCATAGCTCCACTTTATCGCGAGATCTGGGCGAAGTTCTGCCAACCTTTTATCTTTAAATACGACGATTCTTCCGATAACATATATGCCGGCATCATGGAGCTCTTCTATAATTGTGGTGATGTCTGAGATTGTCCCATCTGATTCTGGAAATATACTGCTAAAATAGTCATCCGAAAACTCAAAGCTCGTATATCCACTGACCGTTTTTATATCAATCGTAACAGAATTAATTTCCTTATTTTTGACTAATGTCTGTAAATACTCTCTTTTTTCGTTGCTTGCAATACTATAAGCGGTAAAATATACTGATTTCACTTCCTCTGGAGTATCAATATGTGATACTGCTTGTTGTATACATAGAGGAGGATATAGCATCTCTTTCCCTGAAATACACTCAGTAAAGGTAGTAAAATCAGACACAGGACAAGTATCGGTTTCATTAATCTGTACTTCTATACAGTCTTCTTCTCCAAGTCTACGAACTTCATTTTCAAACTGTTCTTTTGCTTGTTTCTCGAGTTCCTCTTCGTTTTGAATTTGTTCTATAATTGCTGTATCTACTGGTACGATTGTTGGTTCACTTGGTCTCCATAAAGTACCACACGACACCAAAAAGAGCAACATAAAAAAAATACCCCCCTTCTTCATCTTGTATCATACGTAAAAAAATATTTGATACCTCTGAGTATACAAAAAGGAGGCAGATTACAAAATCGTTCATAGAAAAAAGGAAGCCGCCCCGGAGACCGGGGCGGCGATGAAGCAGTAAGTTACGGGCGATGGGAGAAAACAACAACACACGTCTCCCAAAGGACTACCTATGATAGCATAGCCAACTTACACATCAGCGCTTTTTGTTCTCTAGGCGAAGAAAGAAACTCACCTAGACACCCTACTCAAAAGCAGAAATCATCGGGCAAAGATAAATTTATTTATTTATTTATTTATGTCAAAAGTTTCTCGTGACAATTCCTAAAAATACATATTATTACAAAGTTACTACCTCATTACGCTACACATATGAAAACTGGGAAAAAAGTATTTAAAGAGCATCATCCAAAGATTTTTGAATACATCAAAAAATACCGTACACATCTGAATACGTTTTCTATTGCAATGAATGTATTTTTTGTTGGTATTGTCCTTTTTGAATTTTTTACTCCCTCAGATATCAGTTTTAGAAACATTCAAATTGTCCTTGGAGTAATCTTTCTCATAGAATTATACCTCCGTATGAAGTATCATGGATTTAAAAGCAGTTATGTATTCAGTTGGCTAAATATTATCGATATGATGGTGATTATGCTGATCTTTATACGTTTTTACTATATCGATAATGCTATCCTCCACATACTAACAGCTCTAAAAATCTTTCGCTCCTACCGTGTGATCCATGAACTCAGTAAAGTCAATCAGTATATCTCTGATAAACAAGAAGTGATATTTTCTGTCATAAATCTCTGTATCTTCACATTTTTCATGGCAAGTATTGTGTTTACTATGCAGTACCAGCATAATCCTGATATTGATACCTTTTTAGATGCTCTTTACTTTACGATTACGACGCTGACAACCACAGGATTTGGAGATATCCTCATGATAGGAGAGTATGGAAAACTCCTAGTAATTCTGATTATGACACTAGGAACGGGACTCTTTCTGCGACTTTTAACCGTTATTTTTAGGCCTACAAAAAGTTACTATCACTGTAAACACTGTGGTCTGACTCGCCATGATAGAGATGCTTCTCATTGCAAGCACTGCTGAAAGATTATTCATATTCTTTCAAGTGGAGAACATGATGATGATTTATTTTCGTAATACCTTGAGTTCGTCACTTGTAGCATCATAGATAGTACTTCCGACTCCCGACATAGCTTCATCGGTCTCGATGACATAATCGACTTGTGCGAGTATCTCTGGATCTATTTCATCGATAGAAGTTGCGGATGGTTGACCAGAGATATTTACAGAAGTCGTCACAAACGGAATCCCCAATTCCTGAACCAACTCTGTAAATCTACTTTTGGGTATCCTGATACCCAGGGTATTTCCTCCGTTATTTACATGTGGAGCAATATACTCTGGGTGTTTCAAAGAAACGATATAGGTATACGGGCCAGGAAGGGTACGATCGATTTCTTCCCCTACCTTTTGACTAATATCGCCATGCATATATATCCATTCTTTTGAGGGGGCGATAACCGATACCGGCTTATTATCTCGCTTCTTAATATCATAAATTCTCTCAACAGCTTCAATACTATCTGCACGACACCCAAGCCCATAGAGAGTATCTGTTGGATAGATACATATCTTTCCTGCAAGCATCTCTTGAAGATAATATTCTCTATCTGCAAGGACCGTTTGTAGTGTAACTCGTTTCATCGGCTAAAGACTTTTAAAAAATCAATATATCTCATCAAAATCTTCAAACTTCTTTTGAAGTTTCCCAGATTGATAGACCCCAAGTGTCGGGGTAAACGAAATACCTACAGATGCAGCAATCTTTTTGTGTTCTTTGATATTACAGAACCTCAGAGCATATCCTCTACGACCGCTATAAAACAACAACATGGGCAGCATAAACATTATCTTCTGACAGGGCTTACAAAGAGGATGACCAAAAATCACACAGAGTTTTGGTTTTGTTTCGATACGTTGTGTAAGTTCCTCAGAATCTCGGATCATAAAACTCGTATAGCGTTTCATAAAACGAGCTCAAAAGATCATCATCTTGTCTAAAAATTTTTGCATACAGTGTATATATAAGGGTAATGAAATTATAGATTCCTGCCTCCGCAGGAATGACGAACTCGTCTCTTACTTACTATGATTTACACACAATCTCATCTTTTTAATATTCACTACGAATTCCCCTCTTCACGCTTCCTTCTTTCTTCTTCTTGTTTTTTCATACGTTCTTCGTGTGCCTGACGCTTTTCTTCTTCTTTTTTCTGTTTAAATTCTTCTTTTTTCTTTTCCCACTCATTTTCTTGACGCTCGATGTCTTCAATCGTTTTATTGATCTTCTGGACCACCCCCTCTCGAGGCTTTGAGTACTTCTCACGACTTACTTTCAGTATCTTATCATATCGAGCCCTAAATATTTCATCATCCTTTTTATTTGGAGCAAACGTAGAGGCAGAGAAAATAGGAGATGGCATTCCATCAATCAGCTGTTTCAAATAAATCGTATATTTACTTAAATTCATCAAATCTTCTTCAAGTATTGTCCCTCAGAGGACCTCTTTTAGAATCGTGGAATCATGATACCCCACCTGAAAAGAAACAAGGCTTCAGACATTTCAAAAAACCGCTCCCTTTACTTCTTCTTGCATCTGGTCGATATACTGATTTGCCATTACGAGATTGAGCTTATATTTACGAGCTTCTGACAAAATCGTCGCAAAACTATCGGTAGCAAAGTTCTGAAACTCATCAACATAGAGATAGAAGTCCTCACGCTGTGACTCCGGGATATCCGCACGACTCATGGCATCCATCTGAAACTTGGTAACCATCATCGCTCAGAGGAGTGCTGATGCATCTTCCCCGATTTTTCACTTACTTAAATTGACGATAATAATCTTTTTATTATCCATCGCCCAACGGATAGAAAAACTATTTTTTGGTTGTCCAAGGACATTTCTCAAAATCGTACTCGACAAGAACTGTCCTACCTTGTTCAGGATTGGACTCGAGGCTTCAACTTTTTGTTTTGGATCCATCTTTTCAAACTCTCCTGTCCAAAACTTACGTACTACAGGATCCGTGATTTTTGCGACTACTTTCTTACGATATACCTCACTCGTGAGCATGAGGGGGATAGATATCAGTGTCGTATTTGGGTACTCAAGAAGCGCTAAGATACAGTTTCTAAGGATATGTTCAAGTCTTGGTCCCCAACTATCTCCAAATATCTTTTTAAATATTCCCACGAGTCCAGAGGCAACAAGTGGGCGATGTTCTACTTTTACATTATCGAGCATATTAAAGGCGATTGGCCACTCAGTGTCGCTTGGATCAAAGATAATCGCCTGATTAGTTCTCCCTTTTGGAATAAACCCAATCACCGCCTCAGCCAAATCCCCATGTGGATCAATGACTGCCACTCCTCTCCCCTTTCGGATATCATCGATAATCATATTTTCAAGCAGGGTAGATTTTCCCATACCCGTCTTCCCAATGATATACAGGTGCCTCCTTCTATCTTCTGGCCCTATCCCAAAGCTAATATTTGTCCCACGGAAGTTGGTCTTCCCAAGAGGAGTATAGGGACTATCTGGAACAACATCATCACTCAAATCAGGATCTACAATTGGGAGATTTGATGGTGGTTCAAAGGCACGAGCCGATACCCAATTAATTTGAGGAGTTTTTACGTAAATTGTTGGCAAGTGAACCAACCCAGAAAGCTCATTAGTCGTTAAGATAAAGCCATCTTGGATACTTCTCTCTTTTACGAGATGGACAAGCTTTGGATCACGAGACACCTGACGAAAACGAAAAGCGTTTTGCCCAAAGTTAGCATATACCCCCAGTGTTGAGCCAATTTCTTTGATCGCAGAACGGGCCTCTACCATATCCTCTCCTGCATGTATGATATTGATTTGTGTCACATACCCCAGTAACGAGATCTTATGCAAAAAGTGTTTTGGGAGCGGAGCTTTTGCTTCCTCTATTGCTGGTTCCATATTGATATCATTCTTTTTTCCTCCGGTGGCATCTAGCGCTTCCTGTTCTATATCTACGGAGTCTCCTCGTTTTAAAAAGAGCCCCATAAACTTGAGAAGGAAAAACAAAGGAAACAAAAAAATCTTTGCATAGATAAACTTTGGATGCAGCATCCATCTTTTTAGCACTTTTGGATATTTTGAAGTGAGAATCTTTACCTCGTCTGGAGCTCACTTTTTCCAATACTTATCCCCAAGTGGCGTAAAGTTAATCTGCAAGGTATTGAGTGTATATTTTCCCATCCTTCCAAGCGCAGAAGTAATAGAAGAATACGGATCTACCATATCTTTTGATCCTTCTTCTTGCAGTTCTGTAAAGCTCTTGATGCTATAGAGGTGGTGCTTGGTAAGTGAGGTAGAACCGATATATAGTTTATCGTCTGGGATTTGTGCCAGATAATCCCCCACCTCATGGATTTCTACATCGGCATAGTGTGCATAGATTTGGTTCGTAAGAAAATTTTGGTACTTTTTCGGTACCACGATAAAAAAACGAATACGGTTTCCTATCTTCGTTACCTCAAAGGAAAATGATGGCTGCCTGTAGACCTGATTGCGACGAAGGAGTGTATCCAAAAGAGTTTTCTTTGACACATCATCAAAAACCTTATGGAGCACAATAAGAATATGTTCAAACACCCCTGGTCACTTCTCGTTTCGCTTATCAACGAGTATCTCTAGTACAACGTGGTTCATATATAGTGGTTAGTAGCATTTTAACCCAATCATCACGAGGACAACAATCCAAGGATACAGGAAAAAATTACTGGTATATCATCCCAAGTTTTGTTAGGATCTCTACTGTATACGATTATATCATATTTTTTAGATTTTGCTAGTCATTTTGAAACTTCTTTCCCCAAACTCCATGGAGGTTACATCTTACTCGGATTTCAAACTCATCCATATCAGAGACATCAAAACTTGCCTCTGCCACAACCTCTGGCTGTAAAAATAGCTCTTCTACCATATCTCCGTACTCATCGTACAAGCTGATAGAACTAATACGATGTTCATCAAGCATAGCATGATCAGGAATCTGTACAGTGCACTGTCACGCAATTACTTCAACAATCGGATAGTGCTCTGCATCTATAAGAGGGATATACTCACTCTTCTCATCAAAATAGTTCACCTCTTCTGTAATCGGATAAAAACTATCTTCTGCATCACAAGCAGGACACTGGGAAAGCTCCTCGGCCTTAGTTCCAGCTTCAATCCCATCAACTGAATCACCTAAAGATTCGTCATAGATGTAGGAACATTCAGTACAATGATAGCGCATAAGTTAGGGGTTAGGATTTAGTTATTAAGGGGTAGTGATTTTTGTTATTTCTCCATCTTTTACTACTATTGCCTCACGATCGGTAAGTCTGATGAGATTATATGGTTCTAGCTCATTTTTTCTCATATCAATAATCTGCTGTTTCTCTTCACTATAGTGAGCTAATATCGTTATATCTACAAACCCCATAGCAGTAAAATCCATCACTCAACAACGATCAAAGTTTTCTTGAGAAAGAGTTGCCGATATAATCGTAGGACAAGCAACATAGCTCCCTGCGCTACTTCCAATATAGACTCCTCCATTTGCCATAAATTGTTTTACCAAATCTGCGAAACCAGTTTCACGTATACATTTCAGTAAAAAGAAAGTATTTCCTCACTCAACATATACCGCATCATGCTGAGATAAGACTTCTTCTAAGTCTCACTTATTTTTTCAATCTATATCATAGAGAGTATAATGATATCATGAGTCATCCATCGCCTGAGTACGAACTTTTATATAATCTATATCATTTACCTTTTTAGATGCGGTTATAATGTAGAGCATTTTCATCTCAGAAAGTGGTCTTGGAAGATATGGAACCAAAACACTTGAAGTAACAGTTTGACCGCTAGAAGTAAGTATAATTATAGACATAGAGATAAAAAAATTGAAATATAAAAACATATAGTATTATATCGGTAAAGAATTTTGAATCAAGCCGAGGATACCACTATACTTTCTCCTTTACACCTATCTCCCCTACCCTTTTTCTATGAAACAATCCTTTTTCCACAAACAACACAAAGCATTTAAAGAGTATTTTTGAATCAAAGATGCTGCAGGGAAGTGGGATACTGTGTATATCGAGAAAACAAGAAGATATATCCCCTGTATTAGTTGGATCCCAGGAATCAAGATGATTGGAGTTGGAAACTCTCTTTCCATGAACTCGGGAAATAAAAATTCAGATATCGATCTTTTTATCGTCACTGCCACTCATAGCCTATGGTTCGTTCGTATTGTGACTACTCTTGTATTTCAACTCCTCTGAGTCAGAAAAACTGCCAGTAAGCATGCTGGGAGATTTTGCCTGAGTTTTTTCGCAACGACAAATGCTCTCAACTTTTGAGCCTTTGCCATAGAAAACGATATTTATCTCTATTTTTGGATTGTATATTTTAAGCCTCTGTATGACCACTGAGGTATCTACAATCGTTTCCTCCAAGAAAATTCCAAGTGGGCTGATTTTAGTAAGTATACAGATATAATTATAGAAAATAAAAAGTATATAGTTTATAACTCCAAGTCCAAGGTAAAAGAAGAAAATCTTCCTTTTCCAAAGAAAGTACCCACAGGGGGATGGATTATAAAAAGTATCGACTCTCTTCTCAAACATATTTTTCTTCCCAAAACAAAAAAAAGCTTTCAGAAACTCTGAAAACCTTTTGGAGTCATTATCTCCGATAATATGCTCAAATTTCATGACAACGATATCAGAAAACAAGTGTGAGATACTATAATTGAGACGAAATAGAAATATATTCGTCTGGAGTACAGACAAGTACATAGCCCTCTGTCCCATCAGATATGACCCAGGTATACAGTTCCTGTTCCTGAAAATAGGGAGACCCGTGTATGTAAGATTTAAGTTCTGGCTTGTAATCAACATATACTGTTACTCCCGTTTTCATAAGCTCAGAAAAAGAAGTATGTGCGGTAGCTGCCATACTATAGAGGCTTTCCTTCCCCGATACTAAACAAAGAAGATCCCTTTCTCTTGATTGTAATTCCCTATCATACCTTCCTTCCGTACTTAACAGGAAAAATGGAGTTCCCTTTGTTACTACTCATTTCTCAAGAGTAGCGCCACGAACATGCGAAGCCTTCTGAAACCCAAATTTTTCTAATTTCTGTGCATACTCTGGTGTCATTGAAAACTCGTGTTCAACTTTATCTCTTCATTCATGATACTGTAAAAAATAGAAGTCTTCATCTACTCATCCTTGCGGTTTTCAAAATTGAAACTCCAAAATAGGGCAGTGGTTTTTTTAAAAGCGCGGAAGTCATAAAACCTTCTGATATACCATTACTAATTCCCTGATACGTTCAAATACTTGCTGTACATCTCATGATACCGCTCCTCCCCCTCTTTGGCTTGATACATATACAACAGCATTATCCTCTATAATAGCATATACTCATTCTCCTTGTAACATGACATGATATCTCCCCCTATGAGATGAATCTTCGGCGATTGTTATATTTTGACCTTCGATGTATTCCCAAACAGAAAAACCAAATCCTGCTTTAACCTTAGTTACAGGAATATTATAATGTTTTGCATACGCACTTACATGCGCATAATCTTGAAAGTATGTATATGGATTTTGAAGCATATCGGCATATCTCTCTTGAGACGGAAGCTCACGATATAGAGAGGATCTTCCTATATCCGATACTCCCTCTCTATCTTGTGTATGCTCACTACGAAACAACACTGCTCACGCCTGGGTCAAAAACTGCGAAAGCTCAGCATATGTAGGACGCTTTAGTACTCGTGGGGTTCTAATTCCATGACCCTTAACATAGAGAGCATCATCAAACTTTGTATGTTCTGAGTTTAAAATGGTATCAACTCTCGTAGGAGCAGATATTGGTACTTCTTGAGTTTTTCACCCCTGAAAAAAAAGGTCAAATATATTAGTACTTCCTTGCATATAAGAATTTCAAAATAAACCTAACACCACTCTTATATGTAAGTAATGTTAATAGAACATTAATTTTCTTGAAAAAACTACGACTCTAATTTTTTTACTTCTATCATACCAATTTTCCCATCCTCAACAGTAGTTACCTTAAATTCTATCTTTCCCCCCTCCTTCATTGCAAAAACCACCACTTCCCCAGCTTCAGGAAATCTCTCTAGTTCATGAGTGATAATATAACTTACCGTTTCTCCATCAAATTCTTTCTCATCGAGACCAATATCTTCGAGTTCTAATTCCATTTCATCAAGGATATCTTCAATAAGTACCCAAGGATCAACGGTATAGGTATTTTCAGATGATTCCTGGATTTCATCTACTTCTTTGTCAGTTTCATCACGTATCTCACCAAATACTTCTTCAAGTATATCTTCCATTGTCACTAAACCAGCAACTCCACCATATTCATCGAGTACGATTCCCATCACTTTATGGGCATTTTGAAAGGTTTCCATAACTTTAGAGATAGGTTGATTCAGTGGAATTTTGATAACGGTTTTTAGTTTTAAATCCGACATTTTTTTCTCTAATTCGCCTCGTTTAAAAGCAAAAATAATATCTCGAGCAGTAATAAAATAATCAATCTTATCAATCATACCATCATAAATCGGTATCCTACTATGCGTATGTGAAAGATAATATTCCATTGCCTCCTTTACGGTTGTTTCCATAGAAATTGCTTCTATTTTTACTCTCGGAGTCATAATCTCTTCCGCGGTAATATCTCCAAATTCTAAGATATTCATAATCTTTTCATGTTCATCGTGCTCAAGTGTCCCAGTATCTTTCCCAAGATCAATAAAACTCTCAAATTCTCCTTCAGTCATTTTATGCACCTTTTTTCCACGTGCAAACAAACGAATAATCACCTCCATCACAAGAATGACTGGGTATAATACGGTCATAATAAATCTATATATAGGTGCAACAATACAGGAAATAGCTGTAGCATTTTTTGTTGCAAGACTCTTTGGAATAATCTCTCAAAATAACAGAAGTAAAAAAGTAATCACCCCAGTAGCAATTCCCACCGCTTGAGCCTGTGGAAGTCATGAAGCTGTTGCCATAGATATCGCAATTTGCGTAGCTAAAGCTGCCGCATATACGTTTACTAGATTATTTCCTATAAGAATAGTAATAAGAAGTCTATCGTTGTTTTCTTTGATATGTTTTAGTGCTGCAGCACCAAATCTTTTTTCTCTTACCAATGCCTCAATAGTATGAGACTGCGTACTCATAAGAGCGAGTTCTGTTCCTGAAAAGAACGCAGATAGCATAAAAAGAACTATAAATAAAGCAATCGTCAGTATATCCACACAATAAAATTAAAAAAATAAACTACTTCTTCCCTATAACTTCAAACTGTTTTGCGATATAGTTTCCGTCATTGTCGAGGATTATATCGTTTGCGAGCACTTTTACAAGATTTGTATCACTATCATCTACAGGATTGATATAAATTCCTGTTCCCGTTGGTGTTTCTGCGGTTAATTTAAAGAGAAGTGGTGTACTCTGCATATTTTGCAAGAAGATA
Organism: Candidatus Peribacteria bacterium; assembly: GCA_023898505.1. GTDB lineage: Bacteria > Patescibacteriota > Gracilibacteria > BD1-5 > UBA6164 > HK-STAS-PATE-10. The sequence goes on from CP060226.1 coordinate 585,913, forward strand.
GCATAATCATAGGTGAGAAAATCAAAGGTATATTCATTCCCCGTAGTAGTATCTGATAGGCTGGCAACTCCAGCATTATCCTGTATGTAACCGATATCCGCCACAAGATCTCTCCCCTCAATAGATTCAAGTACTGAAAATTCTCCAGTAGATTCGTATAGAGCCTTATCAAATTTTACAACTTTCAAAGAGAAAGCACCATTTACATCCAGATATGCATAGGCACTCGATACATCTCCAAGTAAGAGGTTTAGAGTATCATGATTATTCGGGTTTCCATCGATATATTGAGCAGCTCCAGTATTTGACCAAAAGATATTACTATACCCGGTTCCCGGATTTACAAAGAAATATACCAATTTCCTACCGTCAGCATCATCATCGACATAATTATTTGGGTAATAGACACCAGAAGATGAATCGATTCGATAATTATCACTATTAAAATCATCATCGATTCCATCGATGCCAGCAAGCCCAGCAGTAGAAAAGGAAATCAGTGTAGAATCATAACTAAAGAAACTTTGCCCCACCCCAGCTATAAGATTTACTGAGTCTCCTCTATAAGTAGCAAGATCAAAATCATCCAGACCTTCATTCATAAAGATTTCAAATGTCGCTCCATCATACGTTCCTGTACAAGAAGTACTTCCTGAAAGGTATGAGAGATTCGTTCACATGGATGATTGCATTGTCGTAACTCAACTCATAGTCACCGATTGTGGACAAGAGATAGCATCTACGAATCCACTTCCATTACTGTTGAGATACTCCGTATATTTGATACTATTTTTTCCCTTTGCAAGTATATGAGCACTCAGAGTACGATTTACATTTTGTATCTCAGTATTTGTCGACAGCAAAAAGGCATTATCAAGCACCACAAGCGCCATAATAAGCGCCAGATTTACGAGAACCAATGTATAGATGAGAACACTTGCTCGAACGTGAGTCATACTAAAAACTTACAGCTAAACGTAAAAAATCATCTACGGGGATTTGAGTAAACGATTCCCCATCAAGAGACACTCTATAATCCGTGTTAAATGTGGCATCGATATTGATAATATCTCCCCCCTGAAATACTTCTGCTTGCAAGGTTTTCATCTTTAAATTGGTAAATAACTTATCTTCAAAAAATGTCACACTATAAACGTCGCTTGGAGTTCACAGGATACTCGTCACCTGGCTTTCACTCAAATTTACATACCCCAATACTTTATTGGCATAGGTATTGAAATTCGCTGCACTATCAAGCAGCATTGTAGTAGTATTGACCACTCAAAAGAGTACTCCTCACGTATTATCTGTATTTTTGAGTAAAATCACATCATTTCCAGAACCTTCTGTCGTATCGACAATAACTACGGGCTCGATATATACATACTTCTGGTTCTTAAATATCTCTACAAAATCGTAATAGTGCGTCAAAAAGTCAGATTTTTTTTTGGATTTTGCAAGCTCTGCTACCGTATCGGTAACAAAAGAAAAAGTAATCAGTAACACCATAGTACCAATAAAAAGAGCTATAATGAGCTCCATTAGAGTAAATGCCTCCTTGTATTGATACTTCAAATTTTTAATTTTAGTATTTTAAATTATACTTACGTAGAGTATAGTTAGTATTTACTATTTTTCAAAATGAATAATTCAAGAACCGGAGAATCATTTGTTGGAATTATTATAGGAGTCTTTATCCTTGGGGTTGTGATTGTAGGAATCATGAACTTGATTATCTTCTCCAATAATCTCATAAAAACCTATGATGAAAATGTCATCACCAACGTACTAAAAGAATCTCTCTCAAATATACTAACCTATGTGGACACGAGCAATGTCTGAGAAAATGAGATTTTCTATATCTACAAAAACAACACTACCAAACAATATGATGTCTTTACGGGAAGTAGTAATGTAGCCTATAAATATATCGATGAATACGGAGAAAAGATTGATGATATCAATACCTATGACGGAGATATATATTCTCGTATTCTGTGGTTAGAGCGTGAAGATACGACCCTCTGACAAGAAAATCAGATTATTAGGGCTGGTATCAGAAAATTGATCAAAGAGTAATTATTTGATGATATAGAAAATCGACTCCTGATCAGCATCAAGTTCATTTATATCCCCTCAGATATTGAGAGGAGAAAAGGTACTATCAGATCCCGTATAGGCGTCTGTTGTTGTTACGGCTGTCGTATCATTCAGGAAGCCCGTAGAGGATAAAGTATCAGCGGCGGTACTCACACTCGGAACAATCTGAAATCCAATTCATTCGAAGTTCTGAAAGCCAAGATGTTCACTATAGGCATATCCATGAAATTTATTATCTGACTCACAATAGTATACAAATACACTCGGACTATAATCAAAATCAATGAGTCCATAGTACGTACTATACGCATACCCCCCTAGTTTATACCCATACCCCGAACTACACTCGGTGGTTTCAGAAACAATACTAACATTTTCCGTAACATCAGCTGACCAATCAAGCTTAAAGTACCCAAATACAGAATCATAATAGTACCCCGTAAAATAATTTCAAATAATCGTTGAGTTATTCTCCTTATTTACATAGTTGGTATTTGCCCCACCAAAGCTTACTGATATGAGACTATTGTTTGATCCTGATCAAGTAGCGGTTTGAGTTGTCAGAGTCTCTGATAAACTGTCTGCCGCATATACTACAACAAATGATAGTAGCAAAAAAAATCCAATCTTTGCAAGGAGAAGTTTTTGTAGTGGTTGTGTTTTCATACAATTGTATATACTAGAGTACAAACTTCTTCATATCATAATAAAGAATAAGATGAATCAAAGAAAAAAAGCATTTACGATTACAGAACTTCTTGTGTCCGTAACTATCCTTATTATACTCACTACCCTTGGGTTTTATACCTATACAGAAAATCTGGTCGATGCGAGAGACTCAGAACGTACGTCTGATCTCGCAAAGATTAGTGCGGCACTTGATCTCTATAAGCAAAAAAAATGAGTACTCCCAAATCCGTGAAATAGCTTCAATATACAAAATAATGGTACAACCGTAGCAAAACAATGACTCCTAGATGAGAATGTACTTTTAAGTACACTCCAAAATCTCCCAAAAGATCCATATGTCGATGTCTCCTATAGATATTCCATCTCTGCAAATAAACAAGAGTATCAAGTAAGTGCAACGCTTGAAAACCTCGATAATCCCTTTGCTTTACTTCAGGGGAGCTATAAAACCGTAGCAAAAAACGTACTCCCAACTATCACGCTTGCAGTAAGCGGAACTGGAAATACCGAAATAGCCGCTGGCTATGGTGCTGGTGATACCAACAGAACAAAGTTTGTTTTTGATGCAGGAAGCCACAATCTTCCCTATACATTTGAAGATGACTACGCTCCCTATACTGATAGTACTTCCTTTACTGGTATCTTGACAGATCCAACGATAAATTTCTGGCAAAACTCAGACTATCGCAATTGTACCCAGATACAAGAAGCAGGGAAAAGTATCGGTGATGGTGAGTACCAAATTGTAAATGACTCTTGAGTATTGACAAGTAGCTGATGTACGTTTTAATTATATTTAAAAGTTCTTCATTCTTCTCTTAAAATAGGTACTTAATGAGTACCTATTTTTTATTACACTAAAATATTTGACTTTTTTTTGATTTATATTTTTTTATAATATATAATGTTATTGTGACATAAATAAATTATTTGTAAATATTCTCCCATGTGTGCTATAAGATGACATAAAATCGAGTTCCAGTCTTTGAAAGAGCGATTTATTCCACAAAAAATACAGTATTGTATTGAACATGGAAAAGAAAAACAAAATGCAAAGGCACACATCGGATTGCAAGCACTGGGAAGTTATAGTGAAAGAAGTCGTCACAACAAAGAATATGTTCGAGACTTATTTACTCGATACAGTTCTGGTATGCAGGCACATGAGATGTCTCGTATCCAAGAAGAGATTCGCATCGAATCGATACCAAAGACACACTCTCTCTTTGTCGCTTCAATTATCATGATGACGGTTCTTGGAATTATGGGACTCCACACGATTAATCCTGACATGCACTCCTTAGAAAACTACAAACTGACACTGAAGCATAGCTACGAACAATTACAATCATAACCTTATTTCCCTAGAAACAGATTATGGAAACAAAAATACAAAAAATCAGCCTTCAGGCGATAAAATCTGGTTGATGAGGACCTAAGGTACAAAAACCAGAAACCCCTCCAGAAAAACCAGAAGTAACACTGAATGAAACTGAAAACAGTGGTATCGATACTATGAGTACGCCTGAAGAAACTACAGTAATCACTGAGGAAAAGCCTATCGAAGAAGAAACTACAGGAACAAATACGGTAAGAATCAGTCTCGGAAACATCAAAAAAAGCTCTCTCCCTAAAAAACTCAGTGGTGAAACGAGTACCCCCGCACCAACCGATGCTTCTACCCCCATCACCCCAAAAATTCATGCTCCATCAAAAATTCAATTAAGTGCTATTAAGTCTCAGAAAAAACCAGAAAAAAAACAAGAAACACCAGTAGTGACGAAAGCCCAAGCTGAACAAGAAGATACAGAAGAAAAAGTATCAGATACGCTCACAAAAGCTGATCTACGACTCGATGTCGAAATAGAAGAAAAAAAGGAAACGAAATTATCACGAGAAGAAATACAAAAGAAGTATGCTCACAACCTTCCCCAGATTATTAAACCTGCCGAAGGAGAAATATTTTCCCAATATACTTCTGAGTTTATAGAAAAAGAGCCACATATCATGGAAAAGATACGAAAGCTCAAAGAGATGCCAAGAACCAGACCACTATTTGTCAGCTCTCTCGTACTCGTGACCATTGCTGGGATAGGACTCCTCTTTTACATCGACCCAGGAACACACTCTCTCTGAAACTATAAGGCAAACCTGTTACAATATGAACAAAATATAGAGGAAAGCATCAAGTGAAGCGGAAGCCATTCACCACCAGTAAATACAAATGAAGTACTCAAAGAAACACCTCAGGGATGAACAGGAGAACAAAAACCTCCAGAACAAGTCCCAAAAGAGGATCCTCAAAAACAAATACAAAAAGAATGGCAAGAGGATTCACTCACCATAGGGGGTAAAAACGTATCCATAGAGCTAAAAACTGATGAAAAAGAAGCCAAAATATATCGATATAAAGAAACAGAATACGCAAGCCTTGATGAACTCACAGAAGTCATCAAAGCCGAACAAAAAGCAGAGAAAGATAAACTGAAATTGTTCCTAAAAAAAGGCACAAGTTAAAAATAATGTCGCTTACACGAAGCGGCATTATTTTTATACAATAGAACAACGTGTTATCAAGGGCTTTTATTTACATTCATAAAATAAGTATGGTATCATAAAAAGGATTTAATTCTAGTAACTCCATCTATGAGGCCGATTAGCGACTTAGAGAAAATGGAAATAAAACGTGATATTGGAGATGTCGTTGATTATATCAGCAACGTCTTTAGAGAGGCGATTATCGGAGGAGTATCAGATATACATATCGAACCAACTGAAGAGTTTCTTCTCATTCGTTTCCGTAAAGACGGGGACTTCTTTGTCGTTGATAAGCTTCATAGAGACAATATTTCTGGAGTTATTACGAGACTCAAAGTACTTTCAAAGGTAAAAATCGATGAAAACAAAAAACCTCAGGATGGTAAGATTGTCTATTTCAGTGAAGATATTAATAGAAACGTCGATGTCCGTCTCTCTACCCTTCCAACCGCATACGGAGAAAAGGTAGTAATGCGTATCCTTCGCCAAGATGACTCCCTTACAAACATTGAAGCACTGGGACTGATTGACGTCAATCTTGAGAAAGTAAGAGAAGCCCTCAAAAGTAAATATGGTATCATGCTCGTAGCCGGACCAACAGGTTCTGGTAAATCTACCACTCTTTTCTGAATCCTAAAAAACTTCAATCCTCTCGAATACAACATCTCAACTCTTGAAGATCCGATCGAGTATGATATAGAATTTGTAAATCAATCACAAGTAAAACCAGATATCGGCTATACCTTTGCCAGTGGTCTCAGAACTCTAGTAAGACAAGATCCAGACATCATTATGGTTGGGGAAATCCGTGATAAAGAAACCGCAACCCTTGCAGTAGAGGCTGCACTTACAGGACACTTGGTGCTTTCTACTATCCATACGAACTCAGCAGCGGGAACCGTACAAAGACTCATAAACATGGGAGTAGAACCATTTCTTCTCGCTTCTGCGATGAAAATGGTTATCAGCCAAAGACTCTGAAAAAGAGTGTGTGGAAACTGTATCCGTGAAAAAGAGATCAGTCCAATTAATAGAAAAAAAGTAAAAGAATTTCTTTCTAATATTATGGAAGAAGAAGAAATAGAAAAGATTACCTTTTATGAAGGAGCGGGATGTGAAAAGTGTAATGGGACCGGTTACAAAGGAAGACTTGGTATCCATGAGGTGTTAATCGTCGGGGAATACCTAGAAGAGCTCATCCTCAATAAAGAAAGTGCCAATGCCATGCGTGATGTTGCCGTAGAACACGGCATGGTAACAATCGTCCAAGATGCACTTCTAAAAGCTGCCCTCTGAGAAACTACGGTTGAAGAGGCTCTAAAATTGATTTAATTCTTATTTTCTATAGACGTCGATGTTTAATTTATTTAAAAAGAAAAAAGTCGAATCAGAAAATATCAAGCAGTTTAAACATGCGATAGATGCTATCAATGTGTTTATTACTCTCGAGGACTGGGATAAGGCTAGGCAAGGAATCTCAGAAATCAAAGGAAAAGAAAAAGAAGGTCTCGAAAAACTCTTAAATAAACTCAGAAGAGAAAAAGCAGAAGATGAAAAAACAAAGCAGATTAGGAGTTATAACAATAAAATCCATGAACTAGAAAAACTAGAAAAAAGGGTTACTGAGCAAAAAAAGAAGCATGATGAAAGAATAAAGAAAGAAAAATTTAAAATCAGATTTAATAAGATCAAAAATGAGATTCATGTACTCATGAAGACAAAAAGGAACTCTGATGCCTTGAATCTCCTCTCTAATTTCCTCGAAGAGAATAAAACCAATACTTCAGTAATTCACTTTTATAATGACGAAAAAAAACAGATTCTCAAAAATATAGAACGTCAAAGAAAACTCGATGAAGAAAAAATAAAAGACAATGCGAAATTAGAAGCCCTCAAGCTTATCGGTCAGACGCTCAATGAGCCGCAATCTGAAGCAGCAGAAAAAGAAGGGGAAAAGAAATGATTCCTTACTAAAGTACTGAAAAAACTCCAGTTCTATAAAAGAATCCAAGAAGAAATCAGAAAAAAGAGGCTCCTTGATGAGGTAAATATCTTGATCGAAGAAGATGCAGAAACCAATAAAGATATCGCAAAGAGAAAACTACAAAACATCCATAAATGATTGATTAAAGAAATCTCTCATACAGACATCCTTGGGTATGAACTCTACGGGAAAATACTCGGAGCTGATAAAATCTCTGGAGATACCTTTGGTTTTGTAGAAAATGATAAAAAGTATAATTTCTTCTTGTGAGATGCAACAGGACATGGTATCAGAGCCGGACTCATCGTGACGCTTTTGAGTAGAATATTTAATAAATTTGTAAAAAAATCTACCCTTCAAGAACTCACCCTCGAAATCAACAACGGACTCAAGCAAGACCTAAAAAACAGAAACTTTATCACAGGTATCTTCTTTGAAATCAAAAAAGAAGCTATCGGGGAAGTAGAGTTTGTCGGTATGGGACATGAACCAATGCTTATTTATAAATCAAAAGAAAAAAAAGTAGAACGCCTTATCCCATGAGGACTCGCAGCAGGTATCAGACTCATAAAGGATAAAGAACATATCAAAACACAAACTATTCCCCTCACTGATGGAGACATCCTCGTGACATATAGTGATGGAGTTCTCGAAACAAAAAATCCTGATGGACAGTTCTATGGTATCGAACGTCTAGAACAGGTATTCTTGAAAATCTGTCAGATAGAAAGTAGTATCAACAAAATCTACAACTATGTTATCGAAGATCTCAAACTCTTTAGATCAGGTTCAAGTTTTGATGATGATACGACGATGTTATTCTTAAAAAGAGATGAAAATAAAGATATTATCTCTGAAGACTCAGGATATATCAAAGACCTCTCTCTTCAAGAAAATCTGACAAAAAAGGACGTCAAAAAATTTAAAGGAAAAACAAAAGAAGAAATCCAAGAAGAAATAGAAAAAATCAAAAAAGAAAGAGAAACAAGAAATATCTTAAAGATTCTAGAAAACCTCTACTACACCGGAGAAATCCTCAAACTAAAACAAGAAGCTGTACGCTTTATCAAGGCAGGGTTTATCCATAAAAAGATTAACTTTTATCTTAAAAAAGCGATCGCTAATGAAACCAAGTATAAGATTGATCAGAAAAACCAGAAAATACAAAATAAGTATACAATCCTGAAAGAACTCTATAAAAAATGAGACTACCATACAGTGATAGAAGAATGTGAAGACATCATCGCAAAAGATGGAAATGTTTAATACGCTAGATATGAGAGAACCGTGCAATAGAACTTAGTTTTACCCCTTTACCCTATCCCCTAATAACTACGATATGCTTGGAGGATGATTTTACGATAAATACGGGAACTTCGACAACAAAAAGTTTTTACAATTGCTTTCACAAGCAAGAAAACAGGAGTTTAAGAAGCAAAAAAGAGAATCAAAGGGATTTAGTCAAGAAATCTCGCTCTTTAATAGTGTATCGAAAAAAGAACTCTGGCAATTTGTAAATAAACTCTCTATCTTTATCAACTCTGGGATCGATATCAAGGGAGCCCTTGGTATCCTCGTAAAACAGGTAAAAAATCCATACCTCAAAAGAATCACGGGGGAAATGAGAAAAAACATCGATCATGGTATCTCTATCAATGAAACAATGGCTCAGTATCCAAAGGTATTTGACCCACTCACTATATCACTGATAGAAGTAGGAGAAAAAACGGGGCAGCTTGGAAGAATCCTTGCAGAGCTTGATACGAATCTCCTTGAAAATATCGAACTCAAAGGAAAGGTAAAAGGAGCCATGATTTACCCAGTTATTCTCCTCAGTTTGACGCTTATCATGGTAGTCTTTATGATGATCTTTATCGTACCAAGAATCACAGAGAGTTTCGAAAAAGCTGGAAGTGAACTCCCAGCACTGACAAAATTTGTCGTAGGAGTCTCCGATTTCTTTATGAACGACTGGGGAAAGCTGATTATTGGTATTGTGGGAACATTTATCACCATCAAGCTTATCAATATGAGCTTCTGGGGACGTAGCTTCTTTGCAAATATCATGACGAGACTTCCAATCTTTGGATATATCGTTCGTCAATCAAACATCGTCTACTTTATAAAATCATTTACGATACTCCTCGACTCTGGAGTACTTCTGCTTGATTCCCTCAAAACTGCAAGTAGAGTAGTACCAAACCTGCTGTATAAAAAAGAGCTTATCCGTATCAAAAACGAAGTAGAGATCTGACTGACGATATCTAAATCGCTCGGACTCAATCTCGAGTACGAATCAAACGTCTATCTAAACAGACTATTTTCTGAGGAATTTGCCTATGTAGTAAGTACCGGAGAAGAAACAGGAAGTCTCTCTGAATCACTCAAAAAAATCGGCCGCAACTATGACTTGGAACTCAAAAGATATATCGGAAACCTATCAAGTATGATGGAACCTATTATCATCGTTATCGTCTGATTCCTTGTTGGTACGATTGTTATCGCGATCATGCTTCCGTTTTTCGAGATGGGAAAAATCGCAAAACAGATATAAAAAGTAGATAGAAAGTAACCTACAAATAAACTCGTTTAAATATGACGAAAATAGTAATCATTATTTAAACGAGTTTATGTATTATGTCTATAAAAAGAGTAGGAAAATATTTGCAACAAGAACAAAATTACAGTAGAATAGTGCTCGGCTGAAATGAGCCGATCATTTTAACTTTTAAGTTTTTGTATTTTATTTTCTAATTTTTTCATAAATGAGAAATACAAAACAAGCCTTTACGTTAGTGGAACTGATTGTAGTTATCACTATCCTTGCTATCCTTGGTACGATTGCATTTATCTCTCTTCAAGGATACTCTTCTGATGCGAGAAATACTAAGAGAACAAATGACCTCTCTAGTATCCAAAGCTCAATCAGTGTAAAACAAACTGAAGGAGCAAGTCTTCTTTCATTTATTACTGGTACTGGTAGTAGATTATCATCTGTGTCAGTTGCTGGTACTGGTGTAACTGCTGGTTCGAATTATGAAGCAGGAGATGTAAATTATACTGCCCTTGGTATTAAAACTGCTGATTTCCAAGATCCAAATGGAGATAACTATGTAATAGGTGTAACTACTAAGGTAAATGGTAAATTTGAACTTGCTGCATCTATTGAACAATGAGGAGGATCTGAAGTAGCAAAAGTTATTGGTAACTGGTCTCCAAGAGATGTAGAGACTCTTCTAGGTACTATCAGTACAACTACTATAACTCTTAGTGGATCAACTGATATAAATAAACTATGAGCTGGAGATACTCTTAGTGGTGGGGCTGTTGTTACTAAAGTTTCTGCTGATGGTATGACTATTACTACTAGTACTACTGCTAGTGCTATTGAACTAGCTGCTAATGAGTCATCTGGGCTTATGGCTGGTACAACAAGTACAGTTATAACTGATGGTGGAGTTAGTCTTCCTTACTAATTACGAAAACTCATTTCAGTATATACATAAAAAAGAAGTCCCCAATTGGGGACTTCTTTTTTATGTATATCTTTTTTATACTCCAGCCAGATTATCTTTGATAAACTTTGGATTATTCGCATACTTATAGCCTTCTTCTTGAGATATCATCCCCTGATTAATACACTCGATGATATCTTTTTCTAAAAGTTGCATTCCCTCTCTTGATCCCATTTGCATCACAGATGGAAGCTGTGGTAGATCATTTTCACGAATCAGATTCGCTACGGCAGGATTTTTCACCAGTACTTCTTTCACAAGTCGTACTCCCGTACCATCTTCAAGCTTCAAAAGTCTCTGAGAAAAAACTGCCACCAGAGAATCTGCAAGTTGTAGACGAACTTGGTTCTGCTCACTTCCATCAAACGTATCGATGATACGAGAAATCGTCTGATAGGCACTTCTCGTATGGAGAGTAGATAATACTAAGTGTCCTGTTTCTGCAAGTGTGAGAGCCATCTCTATTTCTTCTCTATCACGCATCTCCCCAAACAGGATAACTTGAGGATTTTGTCTCATAGCTCCTCTCAACGCTACCTTATAGTTAGGGACATCTCTCCCTACTTCTTTCTGCTCCACCACAGATTTCTTATGATGGTGTACATATTCGATTGGGTCTTCTATCGTAATAATATGCTTATTATAATTCTCATTGATAAAGTTTACCATAGCCGCAAGAGTCGTAGATTTTCCACTTCCTGTTGGTCCTGTCACCAGAATCAATCCTTGCCCTAGTTTCGTCACATCTTCATATATCTGGGTAAGACCAAGTTCCTCTATCTCTGGGATATGAGACGTAAGTAAACGAAGGACAATCATATAGGCATTCATCTGAAAAGAAATATTACATCTGAATCTTCTCTCCGCAAACGAGAACGAAAAATCCAGATTTTGTTCTCGAATGAGGCGTTCATGTTGTTCTTCAGTGATCAGAGACTTGGCAAAATCTGAAGTATCTTTCCAAGTAAGTTTCTCAATACCATCATCGACACGAAGTATATCCCCCCCAATCTTAATCGCAGGATAGGTGTTTACGGTGATATACATATCACTCCCCTCATTATCAATCATGATTTGCAATAATTGATCTTTGAGCATAAAATCCTCGATCATCACCTTTTTAACTTCCTGTTTCATACGTATCTGATAAAAAATTAATCCCTATTATTATATCATACAATCCAAAGTAACACAAAAAAAGACCCCCAATTTGGGGTCTTTTTCATTATATATATTTTTATGATTGGAGTAATCTCTTTCTAAAAATGAAAAATCCAAGGATAATCATCGTAAGAATCAAGAGTACAGTTGTTGGAGCTCCTGTTTCTGGAGTTGCTTCTGCATTTTGAGCTACTACTTCAACATCCTGTTCCTCAGTTACTGCTGTTTCATCTAGAGTATCTGTCCCTTCTTCTGTCATCGCTTCTGGCGCAGCATTCAGATCTTCTGTTATGAGCATATCCTCTATCATAGTATCTGGTGCATCTGTTTCATCCATCATTATATCAGGAGCCATAGTTTCTTCTACTACCGTTTCAAAGACATTTGGAGTAACAAAATCATATACGCCAGCATCAAAGCTATATACTTCTTCTGCATTTACACTAACACTGATAAGCATCAAGATAAAACTACGTGCTGTTGCCATAGGTTCTGTTGTAATTTGGAGCATATTTGCATCCATATCACTTGCCCCCATACTCATTATTTCTAACTCTTGGAGTAAACGAAATTCAAATTCATCCCCCTCAACTGCACTCACAAAATATACATCCATGCTATTTGCTGTTGTGACTACCACTTTTTGAATTCCTTGTTCTCCAGATTGAAGCGTGGTATTTGCAAGTTCAGCACCAACGACTTCATCTCAGAGAGAAAAGTCTATTCCCCCATCTACTCCAAAAACAGAGAGCAAATTATAGGTAGTGTTTGCTTCTAAATCAGAACCAAGAGCAAGGGTCAGTTTTGTTGCATCTTCTGCATCTGTTGTTGCAGAAACCACATTTACATCTTGAAATAATTTCACATCCCCAGTAACCTCTCCATCTGCAAGTGCAAGATCGGTTGCAGTCATCACCATAACCGTATCTTCTGCGGTTGCCTCTACAGATTCGACCGTTACTACCTCACTCGCAAATGCTGGTGCTCCGATCATACTCAGTAACACAGCAAGAGAAACACACGTACGTAATAATTTCATATTGAGAAAATTTAATGAATAAATGAATCACCTAGAAACTATACAGATTCTGAGAATATTTCAAGAAAAAGTCCTACTTTTCTTTATGTAATGGTCACGAGAAGATATAGCGAGTCACAAGACTTGAAAAAATAATTTGTACAAAATATGCTAGTACAAATACTAATAAGAAGTTTACACCGAAGTAGGTTGAGTATACAAATGAAAAGATAAGTCCAAGAGTAATAAATCTTGTTACTGAAACCCAAAAGACACTCATCCACAACTCGTTTTTCCCTCCATAGATATAGATGACAAACACCAAAAGATATATGAGTATATATGAAAGTAATAATACCCCAGCTATTTTTCAAAGTACGAGACTCTCTATAGAGAAGATATAATGCACCTGCTCTAAAGAGAATATGTACAGGATAACTGCCGATGTTGCGATACGACTAATATGCTTGATATGAGGAACAAAAATATCCATACACTTCTTTGAGAGTCGGATAATTCTACTCAGAAAGAATGGGAAAAGAATAAGTACAAAAAATGCTACCATAGGAGAAATCTCACCCCCAGAAGTAAAACAGCTAACATACCCACCAGTAAGCGTATCTAAAACACAAGTTGGTGTCTCTCATACATGCTGAAATAAAGAGGCATAAATATCTGTATGAGCTTCCCCCTCAGAAACTATAAGCCCATTCAAAGGGAAGAAAATCAGAGCAAAAAGAGAAAAATTAAGAAAAAAGAGGCTAAATGCTAGACTTGTATCCCCAGCATTTTTCTGCACCCAAGATAGAAGCATCCCTCCTCATGACATAAGCCCGAGAAGTAAAAAGGCATAGGTCATAGAAATTTCATCGAAAAACAAAAGAGAAACAGCGCTAAAAATAAGTGGGATACATCAGAAGTTGATAAGCAGCGTTAGTAGTGTAATCATCGGATATCGTTTCAATAGCAAAAAGTCCTTCCACTGAAACTTTAGGAGTGGTGGCATCATAAGAAAGATCCCAGCAAATACACAAAGTATAGAATACAACGGCACCCCTCATGTAAACCAGTTCAGTACAAGTCCTCCCACAATTGCTATAAAAACCTCCATATTTTTTATAGATTACAAAATACCCACAACCTTTCCTGTAAAAACAATGTATACCGAAAGTAGAGCAATCGCCTCCCATCTTGCTACCTTGTTATCCATGGTAGAAAAGATAAACCCAATCGTTGCAATCGCTAAAAATGGTATTCCAACAGTCAAAACCGTATTTGATATGGTCAAAGTTCCAAAAAATGATGGAACTCCCGTTACTGCCAAAGCATTAAAGGTATTGGATCCAAAGATATTACCAAATGCAATCGAATAATTTTTCTTCCTCACCGCCTGCACAGAAATCACCAGTTCTGGTAGACTTGTCCCGACTGCAACAGCAAAAATAATAACAATAGATTCAGGAATAGTTAAAATTTTTGCGATGTTTTCAACTGATTGCAATGTGTACTCTGCTCAAAAATATATCCCCACTATCCCCCCGATGATATACACCAGATACCTATAATTCATGGGAACTTTTTCTCTGTCTTCTTTTTTGCGAGGTCTATCAGCAATAGTATAGAGAATAAATATTATAAGAATCATGATACTTGCAAGCCCCTCTTTCCACGTAAACACCCCATCATAAATAAAGTAAATAAACAACGAAGTAGAAAGAAAGAAAAAAGGTAGATCGATATGAATCAGCTCTTTTTTAACGAGCATCTCTCGAGCAAACACACCAGATATTCCACCAATAAGTAAGATATTCGCAATATTTGAACCGATAACATTATCTATCGGAAAACTTGGTTTCCCCTGCACGACTCACAGTGTACTCGTAATGAGCTCGGGCATAGAACTTCAGATTGAGACAATCGTTGCCCCGACGATAAAACTTGATAATCAAAAATATAGCCCTACCTTTTCCGCCCCCTCGGTGAAATAATCGGCCGACTTTACCAAAACAAAAAGTGCAACTATAAGAGCTATTGACCATAAAAGAAGTTCCATATTTCTATTTTAACGTTAAATTTTTGAGCGTAAATAGGACTCAAGTATAATACCTGCGGCCACATCATCACGTTTTTCAGTATCATGCGTCTGACTCGCCTCAAAACTAGAAAACCTTTCATCAAAGCCAATTATTTGTATAGAAGGAAATATGTCCTGGAGCTTCATCTGAAATCTCTGTGTTTTCTCAAGCTGTTCTGTATCTATTCCATACAAATCATAGGGCATTCCTACTACCATGGTATGAATCTGAGGATACTCACGTAAGAACCTCCTCAGCGCTGCGATAATATCGGTTCGTGCACATATCTCCTTGGGAAATACAATCCCTTCTTGCTCAATGGCAATTCCACAACGCTTATTTCCAACATCAATCGCCAAATGCATATACACAAAGTTAGAAAACTTAGACTTCTTCTCAGATAGATACTGTCATCTTCGCTATCGCATCTTTTCCAAGATGTACAAACACATCATGCTCTCCAAGACGCTTTAAGTGTCAGCCAGGTAAATCGATATGTTTACGAGAAAGCTCATGATGAAATTGTTTTTTTATCTCTCGCAAGATGTCTTTCTCACTAATTCCTCCATATACCTTGTCTCCAGCTCCTGTTTTGAGAGTAAAGGAGATTTTCTTTCCTTGTAAGTCTGCTACGATTTGCTGACGATCTTCAACGAGATGCCTTCTATTTGTTTCTGCTTTCTTTTCTTGTTCGGATAATTGTTTTTCAAGCTCAGAAGTCAGTGGTTTTGCTAGATTTTTGGGAAACAGGAAATTTTTCGCATATCCAATCTTTACTTCTTTGATTTCTCACTTCTTCCCTACATGTACGACATGTTCTAAAAAGAGTACTTTCACCTTTCTTTAATTAATAACTAACAGATAACAGGAAAAATAATACTATATTTGCTATCATTGCGAACCTTCATTGTTCACTATTCATTATCCTCTATTCACTCACTTCCGCCACCTCTTCTTCTTTCGTTCCTTCTAATTCCTCGATAGAAATTCTAAATCCTGTCAGTGCTGATGCTAAGTTTACATTGAGTCCTCATTTCCCTACTGCTTTTGCTCTTTCTTCGGTATCGATATAACAAATGGCTGAATCTTCTTCCACGAGCTCTACTTTTACTACTTTTGCTGGAGCAAGAGAACGAGCAATCACTTCACGAGCATCCTCAGCATTTGGGATAATATCGATTTTCTCACCAGATAATTCCTCCATTACAGATTTTACACGCATCCCTTTTTGTCCAATCAAAGTCCCTACTGGATCAATCTCTTCATAATTTGAAGACACAAGCATCTTAGTTTTTACTCCTGGCTGACGTACCACACGATCAATATTTACAAGCCCTTCACCAATCTCTGGAACAAATTCTGCAAAGATAGCAGGAACCATATCTGATCTTTTTCTTGAAAGCACAACTTTTGGCACTCCATTTTCTGGATGACTTACTTCAGCAACATAGACATAGTATCTCTGTCCAGGAACATAATTATCTCTGGCTACCTGTTCACTTCTTGGAAGGACTACTTGATTTCCATTGTAATCTAAAATGACCTTTCCTCCTTCTACCAGTTCTACCTTCATACTTACAACTATCCCCTCTCTTCCAGAAAAAAGATCATAGATTTTTTCTTTTTCACTATCTCCGATTTTCTGAATAATAACCTGTCTCGCTGCCTGGGATGCAATACGACCAAATGCTTCGCTCATATCTTCTCCCATGACCTCATCCGTCACATCAAGTTCAATCACATCTCCTTCTTCAAAACCATCAGCATCTTCTCCGAGTTCTTCTAAACTGATTTCAAGTGCAGGATTCTCTACTACCTTTACAACAGTTTTTTCCACAGAGATATCGATACTTCCAGCTTCAAGGTCAAGATGTACATTTACCTTTTCATCTCTATTTCCATAGTCACGCTTATAGGCAGTCGCAATGGCAGCTTCGATAATCTCTACCAGTTTCTCTTTTGGAAGTTTTTTTTCTGCGGCAATCATATTGATCGCTGCTTCTATTTGTCTTACATCTAACATATATATTAGGGTTATAGAGTAATAATAGTAGTGTACCTGTCATTCTGAACTTGCATATCCCGAGTTCTCGGGATGAGGTACATCTTAAAAGAAAACGAGAACTCGCGTCTGCAAATCCTCGTTATCTCTTCTTACATTCGTCAGTATATACAAAAAGAGAAAAACGCAAGTTTTTCTCTTGAAATGAACCGATTCATTGGCCTTAACGAGGAAATAGAGAAGTTTTTGCTAGCAATATATCCTCGCCAAGTACTCCTATAATACACCGTACATATTAATGTAGTGTTAATTATTCGTAAAAAAGCCATTTCAGATTGAAATGGCTTTTTCACTACATCTTTTTTCTCAAAAACGTTGGAACATCAAGATCATCCTGAGGTTCAGATTTTTGAGCTCCACTAGAAGCAGGGATAACACGAGAATCATTTACATTTCTTCTTCCAAATGGATTTGGCTTTTGCACACTACTTACCGCTTCGCTAAATTTCTTATTTGATGATTCATCAAACCCAGTCGCTACGACCGTAATTTTTACCTCTCCTTCATAATCCTCTCTAATCGTTGCTCCAAAGATGATATTTGCTTCTGTGTCTACAGACTCAGTAATCACTTTTGCCGCCTCATCTACTTCAAACATACTTAGATCTGTTCCCCCAGTAATATTAAAGAGAAGTCCTTTCGCCCCAGCGATAGAAAGCTCTAAAAGTGGGCTATCAATCGCAGTTCTTGCTGCTTCAACCGCTCTATTTTCTCCAGAACCATATCCGATACCCATAAGCGCAGAACCTGCATTTCTCATAACTGAACGTACATCCGCAAAGTCAACATTGATTAACCCTGGTTGAGTAATCAAATCAGAGATACCCTGCACTCATTGGTTTAATACTTCATCAACAATAGAAAATGCATCGAGAAGTGGTGTCTTTTTATCAATAATAGAAAGAATTCTATCATTTGGTATCGTGATGAGAGTGTCTACTTTTTCTTTTAGCGCATCAAATCCATCGATTGATTTTCACATCCTATTTTGTCCTTCAAAGGCAAATGGTTTTGTCACCACTCCTACAGTGAGAGCTCCAAGTTCTTTTGCTACTTCTGCAACCACTGGTGCAGCTCCAGTACCGGTACCTCCTCCAAGACCACAGGTGATAAATACCATATCTGCACCAGAAAGAAGGTTTTTGATATCTTCTCTTGATTCTTCGGCTGCTTTCTTTCCAATCTCAGGATCTGAACCAGCACCAAGACCACCAGTAATAACTTTACCGATATTAAGCTTATGTGTTGCGAGTGAACTATAGAGTGCCTGAGCATCTGTATTCATCGCAATAAAATCAACTCCTTCAAGACCTCCTTCGATCATACGATTTACAGCATTTGATCCACCTCATCCTACTCCGACAACCTTGATTTTCGCAACCGGAGAAATAGAAGATGAAATATTTACTTCTTCTGGACCAGCATCACGTGTTGGTTTTCCTGAAAGCAGACTCTTGAGCTTATCTTCTCTTTTAATAACCATACTACAACAAATTAAAAAATTAAAAATTTAAGAAACTTAATACTATGTCATCCTCGGGCATGACCTTATCACTATCTCGGAATAATCTTTTTAAACACCTTTACAATCGACTCCCAGAATCCTGCAATATTTAAACTAAAGCTTCCACTCGTCACTGAATACTTATTTGCAAATATCAAGGTACCAATCACCGAAGCAAATACTGGATCATTTACGGTCGTATCATGTACATCATCTTTTGAAGAGGGAATTCCTATAAATGAAGGAAGTTTCAGTGTATCTCTTGAAAGCTCAAGAAACCCCCTAGCCTTTACTGCACCTCCTACACAGATAGCTCCTTCTGGAAGCATCCCATCTCTCCCTATCCTTTTCAGTTCTTCACGTACAAAATATAAGATCTCATCATAACGAGCCGTCACAATCTTTGAGAGATAATTTAAAGACACCATTCCTTCTTCACCAATATCTAAAGATCATAGGTTGAGTTCTTTGTCTGCCTTTTCTTCTCCTTGAGGAGTGATAAATGCATAATCAAGTTTCAATTTTTCAGCGACTACGGTAGAAGTTCTAAGCCCCAAAGCAATATCATTAGTAACATTATCTCCTCCAATAGGAATCACACTTGAATATTTCAATGCTCCTTCTTCATAAACGGTCACTCCGGTGGTTGATGCTCCAATATCTACACATACCACTCCGAGTTCTTTCTGACGTTTTGTAAGTACTCATTCAGGCGCACTGAGAAGATTTGGATAGATGTCATAAATCTCGATTCCCACATCACCCACCGCTTTTCTTATGTTGTTCAAAATATTTGTATTCATAGAAAAGATATTTGCCACAACTTCAAGTTTTCTTGCCGACATCCCAATTGGGTTTTTTACCCCGTCTTCAAAATCTACGACAAAGTATTCTGGAATAATCTTGAGTACTTCCCTATTTGGAAGATCTACTCCACTTCTTGCCATATCAAGAACTCTATCAATATCATCTTGTGTGATTTCTTCACCAGATACTGCGACGATTCCCTTATTAGTAATCACCTCAAATGATGAAGAGTTAAATGAGAGATATACTCCAGATACCTGTTCTCCAGACATCTTTTCTGCTTCTGCCAATGATTTATCGAGGTTGTCTTTAAACTCCTCCATATCAAGTATATTTCCCTTACGAATTGCGTTTGAGTGGGCAATTCCAAGTCCAAGAACGGTAAAATTATCAGTATTATCACTATCAAATTGACCGATTATCGTACGGATTTTTGAACTTCCGATGTCCATCACTGTAATTGTTGTCTCCATGCCTGTAATTTCTGGTTATTTTTAATGTTCTACTTTTGTATACAAAAAAAAGCTCTACTTAAAAGCAAAAACAGGTTATAGCCGTTATTAGCTTCTTCATAAATTATATGGAGCCAAAAAGTTTTTACAATCCGATATCGAGAAACTTTGTTAAAAACATACGGAAACACCGAGGAAGGATTGCATTTTTTGCAAAAAATTGGGAAATACTCTATACTATAGATAGTACTTTATGATCGTAAAATTTCCGTAATGAAGATATTTCTTTCCATTACAAATGGACTTATCCTTACCATATTTCTCATAAACCTGCTCCTCGTATACCTATTTGGAGAAAGTTTTATCGAATGAGCTGAGTGGAATAGATACATACTTCTCTGAACTTTACTCGTATTTGAAGCAGTGATTACTATGGTTATCGTAAAGACATTTTACGACACCCCGATTCTCCAACTTGAGCATACAATAAAAAAGTTTCTCTCTTGAGCTCTCAAAAACAAAGACATCGAGATACACTCTACTCTCAATCCCCACCTCAACTTTGTCCTCAAGTTTTTTTCTCAGACACTAAAAACCCTAAAAAATATAAAATCTGAGTTTATCCATGGAAAAGAAATAAAAAGTGAAGTAGGGCTCGCAATGGAAATCCAAGAAAAAATCCTCACAAAAAAGATGATTTCTATCCCCTCTCTTGATATCGTTGCTCGTTCTAAACCAGCAGCAGAGATCGGGGGTGATAGCTATGATATCATCCAATCAAACGACAATTATTATATCTACGTAGGAGATGCCACAGGACACGGAGTAGGTGCTGGGTTTATCATGATGATGGTAAATGCCCTCGTCAGTGGTTTTTCTAAGACATTTACATCTGGAGCACACATCCTCACCTCCACCAATGAAATCCTAAAGCCCCGCGTAAAGGCAAATCTTCTTATGAGCCTCCTCCTCGTTCGTTGGAACGAATCAGAAAAACGCCTATTTATGACCGGAGCAGGACACGAGTACCTCATTATCTACAAACATGCACTTGGAAAATGTTTTAAAATCAAATCTGGTGGGGTCGCTCTCGGAATGATAAAAAATATAGAAAAACTCGTAAAAGAACAAGAGATTCGCTTTGAACCAAACGATATCATCGTCCTCTATTCTGATGGAATCACCGAAAGTATCAACACCAATCAAAAAGATGGAAACGAAGAAATGTTTTGAGAACAGCGTATCATCGATGCCATACTCAAAGCACCAAAAACCGATGCTGATGGGTACAAGTGTGCTCAATCCGTATTTAACAGTATCACCATAGATCTTTCAAAATTTATGGGATATAAACATAAACAGTTTGATGATATCACCCTCTCTGTAATCCATTATAAATGAGAAAACTATAGCCCCGAATCCCATGTATCAGAAACCATACCTATAGAGTTTATCACAGAATGGAGTTGGGAAAAATAGTGAGCAGTATGCTCACTATTTTTATTCACGGACAAAAGCAGTAAACTGTAAAGGATAAAAGCAGTTAATAGCTTTACAACGACCTAGATATACTTAAAATACGGCAAGTTTTTCAAGTATTAAAACATAAAGTCAAAACAACGTGTCCAATCAAGAACAACTTCTCGAACTCGTGAAAAAGAGATATACTGGAGATGTGTACTCATTTATGGATGAAGGAGAAGAAGCTAAAAAAACAGGTAACCAAAAAGAAAGCGCACTTTCAAAAGAAGATGAAAAGCGCATCATGGAAAGTGAAAAAGACTATAAAGCCGCTCTTGCCTATATCAAAGACATCATTTCACCCGCATTTATGCAGGTGTTTCCAGATAAGATCAAGATTAATAATACCTTTGCAAAGACATTTTTTATCTATGGATATCCGACATTTCTCGAAGGAAACTGGCTCTCACCCGTCATAAACTGGGACGTAAAATACGATATGAGCTTCTATGTCTATCCTATCGAATCCGCCTATATCCAGAAATACTTAAGAAAAAGACTAACACAGTTAAACTCAGAACGCAGTATCAACGCCGACAAGTGACTCGTAAATGACCCAGCGCTAGAGGCACAAATCCAAGATGTAGAAGAACTGAGACAAAAACTTACTCGTGGTGAAGAAAAATACTTTCACCTTGGACTCTATATCACGATTTATGCCGAAGATGAAGACAAACTCAATAAAATAGGAAAAGATATCGAAACCATTCTCTCCGGAAGAAACGTCCTCCAAAAACAAAGTTTCTTGCGTGCGGAACAAGGATTTATCTCAACATGACCATTTGCAAGAGATGAGCTCGGGGTATACCGCAATATGTCAACGGGATGACTATCTACGACATTTCCCTTTTCATCTTCAACTCTGAGTCACGATAATGGAATCCTCTATGGAATCAACACCCACAATAATTCTCTCATACTCTTTGATAGATTTCGCAGTGAAAATGCCAATATGTGTGTCTTTGCCAAATCATGAGGTTGAAAATCATTTGCCGTAAAACTTGAAATACTTCGCTCTCTGATGATGGGAACAGATGTTATTGTCATCGATCCTGAAAACGAATACCGCCCTCTCGTAGATACTGTGGGAGGAAGTTATCTTGATGTCAGTCTCAACTCTGGGCAGCGTATCAATCCATTTGACCTCCCGCTTGGGCTCAAAGATCAAGAGGAAAAACCTGGAGACCTTCTCAGGAGTGCGGTTATCAACCTCTTGGGGCTCATGAACCTCATGCTCGGGAAAATGACTGCAGAAGAAGAAGCCATTATGGAACGTGGAATTATGACATCCTATAGCCTCAAAGGAATTACCCTCGAAGATGATACGGCTGATGGAAAAGAAGTCCCAATTATGAAAGACCTCCAGGATGTCCTAGAAACGATGGATGGAGCAAAATCACTCGTTACTCGTCTAGAAAAGTATACAAACGGGATATTTTCATGAATTTTTAGTCAACCAACAAATATTGATCTCAAAGAAGGATTGCAAGTATTTTCTGTGAGAGACCTCGATGAAATCCTCCGTCCTACCGCAATGTATGTCATCCTGAATCATATCTGGAACAAAGTAAGAAGTAGCAATCAGCGCAGGATGCTCGTAGTTGATGAAGCGTGGAATATTATGCAGCACGATGATTCAGCAAAGTTTCTTTTCGGTCTGGTAAAAAGAGCCAGAAAGTATAATCTCGGGATCACCACTATCACTCAGGATGTAGAGGACTTTGTGGGAAGTACCTACGGAAAGCCTATTATTACCAACTCATCGATCCAGTTACTCCTCAAACAGTCTCCAGCATCCATCGATGTACTCCAAAATATTTTCAAGCTCACGGATCAAGAGAAATATATCCTCCTCAATGCCTCGGTATGACAGGGACTATTTTTTGCTGGTTCTGAACATGTGGGGATTCAGGTTGTGGCAAGTTTTTATGAAGAACAAGTGATTACTACGAATCCAAATGCAAAGAAATAAAAAATTTGAAAAATAATTTTGACACGAGGAAGTTTTTTTATAAGATGTTTCCGCTATCAAAAGATAGTCGGTGCGGGTGTAGCTCAATTGGCTAGAGCATCTGCCTTCCAAGCAGAGGGTTGTGGGTTCGAGTCCCATCACCCGCTCCATAATAAAAAGTTAAAAAGTAAAAGTTAGAAGTTAGAAGTTTTATGGATGTAATAATCTTTTTGAACTTATAATTTCTAACTTTTAACTTATAATTTCTATGGGCGTATAGCTCAGTTGGTTAGAGCGCACGACTGATAATCGTGAGGTCGGAAGTTCAAATCTTCCTATGCCCACCATTGAAATTTTTTAATAAAATTTCTAGTTAAAAGATAAAAGTAGAAAGTAAAAACACATCTTACTTTCATGGAATACCTTCATACTTTCACCCTTTTCCCTTTCAACTAGAAAAATCTACGATTTTTCGGGAACTGGCGCAATTGGCTAGCGCACACGGTTTGGGACCGTGGGGTTGTGAGTTCGAGTCTCACGTTCCCGACCATTACATTTTACACAACAAAAGAACCTCTATTTCTAGCGGTTCTTTTGAGTTTGGAATATCTGATAGTATCGTAGACGGTTCGAAATGAAAAAATCATAAAAAATTTTGTATTTAGTAAAAAGAATAATATAATTTATCTACTGTCACCCAGGGCTGAGTCCTTGGGTCCTTTTTTTTAAATAAAATGTTATGAAAAAAATCTGAATCTATATTGATTGAAGAAATTTCGAACTATGAAGTATGGAATTACTATGAGTACAAAATTTTGATAATTTAGACGAACTAAGTTCTATATTTGACATAAATAATTTTATAAAAAACATTTCTAATTGAAAAGAAGTAGTATATAAAAATTTCTATAGATGAATACCAAAACCATATTTATTTGAAAAAGAATTATGTAGAAAAGTCTGAACTTTTATAAATTCATTATCTAAAAAATGATTTAAAATTTACAAATGACATTTTACAAGACAAAAAGCTGAAAAATGAGTAGATGTAAGATTAGCATTAGATATAGTTCGTGACTCCAGAGATAAAAAAATTGATATAGTATTTCTCTTTTCAAATGATACTGATTTATTAGAAGCAATAAAAGATGCTCAAAGCCATTGAGTAAAAGTTTTCCATTGCATTTTCAAAGTAAAGTCAAAATTATACTCACCTAATAGAGCTCTTAGTGTAAACTCAGATCAAA
The DNA here is from genome assembly GCA_023898505.1 of Candidatus Peribacteria bacterium. Classification (GTDB taxonomy): domain Bacteria; phylum Patescibacteriota; class Gracilibacteria; order BD1-5; family UBA6164; genus HK-STAS-PATE-10. Next base: position 610,538 of record CP060226.1, read on the forward strand.
AATTAATTTTAAATAGACAATTATTAGAAAGTAAAATCTAGATCTTTACATATCCTCCGAACTCTTCAATCTCAGTTCTAGTCTTCTGCACTAAAGCCAACCAAAATGTTACACAACTCCTTTTTTCATCATTGGAAAGAGGAGTTTTTAAATGACTACTTGATCCAATGTCTTTTGATATTGTTCCAGCATAAACTTATAATATTTCTTTTTATTTCAAGATTTACATGAATCTATAGCATTAAAATATGACTGTTTATTATCTGTAAATACAATCATTGGCAACATACCATTTTGGATGAGAATCTTGTTCATAAGAAGCCTCCCAGTCCTACCATTTCCATTTTCAAATGGGTGTATCTGCTCATACTTTAGATGAAAATCAAAAGCTAATTGCAGAGAAAATATATTTGCCTTATTAGCTCTATACCATTTAATGAGATTATTTATTTCATCACTTACTTTGTCAGGACTTGTAGTCATATTATTATTTACGGTATTTAGCGCTTTTTTAAATCACCTTGGGTATCTTTCTCCATTTTCTTGTAGTAAATCCTTTGTGAGGATATGATAGAGCTTTTTTATATTTGCTTCATTAAAAACAAACGCATGAGTTAAAAAGTTCCATGATTTTACTGAATTATGCACTTCTTGTACTTCATTTTTTACTTTATATTTGTACTTCTTATTTTCTATAATCTTCTTTACTTCCTCTTTTGGTATCTTACTTCATTCTATATTATTTGAATTAAATATAAACGCTTCTGGAAAACCAAACTGTAACCACTTTTCAACTTCAACTCTTTTTTGAACTAATGGATCATCAATGAGATATCTTACACCAAATACTTCAAAATAATTATACATTTTCTTTGAGGCTTCAATGATACTCTGTAACAAAGATTCATTGTAAGCATTTTCTAAAAAGTCTCTATAAGACTTCGAACCATAAATAATATCAAGCTCTTTATGAGAGAGATCTTCCAAAAGTTTTTCAGTAATAGTATCCCCTTCTATTTTCACTAACAATTTCTTTGTATGCACTTTCTTCGCTAGATATATTCAAGAATCTTTTTTCTCGATAAACATAAAAAGTAATCTTATTTTTAGGTACCTATATACTACTACTTTTGAGAATGAAAGTCAAATATTATTTCATATTTATATCTTTTAAATACCTTAAAATAAAGAAAATTACAAGGAGAATAAAAGTTATAGTGTCAAGCCCCCCATTCTTAGTACAACTGGAATCAAACAATTTAGAGAGAATTTTTCTCTCTTTTTTGATACTCTTTTGGGCTCATTTTTAACGAAGTATGAATACGATGATTATTGTAATAATATATCTGTAAATGTATAGCTTCGATAGCCTGTTCAATACAATCAAATCTATTGAGATTTCATAACTCGAACTTGAACTTCCCATAAAATGATTCTTGTGGTCCATTTTCCCAAGGAGAAGACTTTCTGCTCATAGAAGCAGAGATATTGTATCGCTTGAGTGTATCAAAGTATTCATAACTTCTGTATTCACTTCACTGATCAGAATGGAGAAACTGAGGAATAGTTTTACTTCGCTTCATAGCATTCGCTAGTGCTCGTAGAATGAGTTCTTTCCCATGATGAAACCCAAGTGTGTACCCAACTATTTCTTTTGAGTATTCATCAAGTACAGTAGCAAGATAGAACTCTTTTTCCTTGTAATACAGATGAGTAAAATCTGAACTCCATACTTGATGAGAGTGTTGTATTTCTAGGGATTTCTTTTTGTTTTCTACTCCCATATGTGGGAGGTTTCTATCTCAAGGTTTTCTGAACTGTCTTTTTCTTGTGTAAGCATAGAGCTCTATCTTCTGCATAATTCTTGTCACTGGTTTTTTGTTTCTCTTTAATGCGTAGGCAACTCTTCTTTGTCCATAGTAAGGATCAAGAATATGAATGGTTCTTGTTTGTATTGCTAGAGTGTAGTCTGATATGAGTTTACGTGGTTTGTAATACAAACTGTTTCGTCCTATACAAAAAGCTTTTGCAAGAGATGTTTTATTTATGTTCTTGTACTTCTTTATTATATTTCTTGCCGTTTGAATTTTCCAGGACTGACGTGCCCATATTTCTTTTTTTTTATTTTATTCAGTTCTGCTGTGAGTTCTCCTATGATTAACAGAAAATCCTCATTTTGTTTTTCTAGGCGACGTATCTTTCAGAGATGCATTCTTTCTCAACTGCCATCATGTTCTACTTGCTGACGCAACCGATACTGAATGGTGCCTATTTTTACGCCATATTCTTCCGATGCTTGTTGAGTAGTTAATCCATCATCTCTGATAGCTTCTAATATCTTTTCTTTCAATTGGAGTGGTATTCGGGTCATATCTATATATTTAGTAAATAATTGCAGTTATTTTGACTATATATGCATGCCTATATACTTCAAAATTTATTTAAACTGCGTGTACTAATATATGGGGACCGGTCATAGTTTTTTATGAATATTGATTCACGACTCTATTTATATCTCCCTCCTTCAACTAAACGGCCTAATTTCCAGGGCCTGGAAGTCGGTATCACCTACTTTTTCTCAGATAATCTTGATCTTTTCTCATGATACTAGTTGTACTCGTTGTTTTACTTCTGTCATAGTAGAGGGATTGAAAAGTACATTCCAATGCTTATCATTTGCATCCACAAAAGAAAAGTGATCTTCTCCTACCTCTAGTATCTCCCCAATAAGGAGTCCCGCCTCCTCATGCTGCCAAACCTGCAACATACGAGAAGTTTTATCCTCCACAAACATAGATCGATATGTAGGGGCGTATGTTTCCAATTGAGACTCAATATAACTTGCAGCACCAGTCAGATATAATCAAAAGGATACGATGAATGACAACAGGATATTGAGACTACATACTTTGAGAACACTGAGCTTGTATCCCCTGTTGGTATGACGATAATTATAGTAAGACAACAGTGAAGAAAGCACCAAAGATACGACCCAAAATATTGGTAAAAATACTTGCAGTACCTGAATAAATCCTATCCTCTTAAACAAGTACCAATCAGCACTGATGAGATAATCAAAACTGATTGCTAATGAGAGAGATCATAGAAGAATCGAAGCTACCAGAAACAACCAAATCACTATATTTTTTAACATAAAAATATATCTTGGCGTTTGCTTGATGTCATCCTTCTTGATGCGATCAAGAAGTTTGTGGGTAAAGTCTTTTGTATCCATAGTGCTTACATATAGGCAGGTAAATTATGTTCTTCCGATAGGGTTTTAAATTGTTTTTTCCCACGATTTATGAGCGTCGCAACCGTTCATTCTGGTATTTTTAAGATATCACTTATCTCCGAATAATTTTTCTCTTCTAAAAATTTCAATACCAACACTTCCTTAAATTTCGGATCAAGAAGATCCAAAATGGCCATCATCTGCTGTATCAATTCTTTTTTTTGATAATCGTCTTCGAGATTGATGGGAGATTCTAGTAATTCTATAAGATTGGTATATTCTTCATCATCCACTAACGCATGTACCAGTTCTTTATCCTTATGCTTTCGATAATAATCAATCGTCATATTATGGGCGATACGGTAGATCCAGCTCGAAAAAGACAGATCATGATTAAACTCATGGATATTTTTATACACCTTGATAAAAACTTCTTGCAACAAGTTTTCTGCTTCTTCGAGATCGACATTTGTAATCCTCAAGATATACTTTAAAAGCTTTGCTTCATAGGTTTCTACCAAACAATAAAAAGCATCTATATCTCCAGATCATATGATAGCGACGACCTCTCTATCGGTTTTTGTAGCACAATCAATCATAGGATATATTTTTTCAATATTTTGTAGCTACTATATCTCTTTCCCCATAAAAGTAAAAACAAGCTGAAAGTCTTTTCAGCTTGTTTTGAGGGAACTCCTTATTCAAAGAGTCATTCAATATCTAATTCTTCTGTACCTAGATTCTCCACCGCAAGTTCTCTCAGTGCCCCAAGCATCGCACTATACTTTTGCTTTGTGGTAGTAGCATAGTTTCCAGCCTGTACTTTTTCTGCGAGTGCATCAATTCTTTCTATGAGTGTATTCAATTTCGTATCATCAAGTTTTGCAAGGGCAGCACCATATTTTTCTTCATAGGACACCTTATACTGATTTTTAAGTACAGAGTTTGAGTTGCTATTCATCGCAGACTGGTTCTGTCCTTGTTGTCCTTTGTTTCCCTTTCATGACTGTGTTTGCCCCTTATTTTGCGCTCCTCATCCAGATTCTTCATTGGCACAATTTTCTTGTATATAGGTAGTAGATGCTTTCTCCGGTAATACCATTCCCTCAGCCTCTAATTTTTCTGCCATCTTTGATTTTAGACTTCCTCCTTTTGTAGCCACCTCTTCATCGGTAATATAGTCAGAATAATCAATTTCTGTTTCTAATCCGGCATTATTGATAGCCGTTAAGAACCCTCTCAAATGATTATACGATGCTCCTCCGATATTGGTAAAAATAATTCTAAAATCATCATTATCTGTCGTTCTAATCGTTTGAGCGATATCTTCGATATCAAGAAGCTCAATCTTTACTCCCACTTCTAATGCCTTGAGTAAGCTCTCTTCTCCTTCTGCCTTGAGTGCCGCAAATTCATCGGTCAACTCTCCATAATCAGTTGGGATATCTAACTCATACCTATCGAGTAAGGTCTTCACCGCGGTCATATGTTCTTGCTCAGAGTCAGCAATATTTTTAAATGTTGGAGTTCCATAAAGTTCATAAAAGTAGAGATACATATCGTGAGCTAAGAGTTCTTCACTATATCCATAATAGAGCATCTCCTTCTCTGCTTCTGATAGATCTTGGAGTGGAACTCCTACGAGCATATCAGAAGGGTCTTTTTCATGTCCTCTTTGTTTTGCTTCACCAGATCATTGTCCTTGCCCTTGTCATTTTCCTTGTCCCTGAGAGGTATGCATCCCATTTCCCTGTCCTCCTCCCTGACCATAGGCCGCAGAGGTTGAGCTAAACATGAGTCCAAAAATTGCCACAGTAGCGATACTGGCTACCAAAATCTTACTTGTTTTCATAATTATAAAATTATTAAATTAAAGGTGTTGTTTTTTTATAGACTTTTTCTTGTCTCACTCACTAGTACGTAGTACCCGATTTTTTTCTTTCAAAAAAGTCGAATTTTATCATCCGACTCTTTCTATATTCGCATTATGCTCTTCATAATTAGCATATATTTCCCTACATAACTTTTCCATATTTTCTATAAAATCCTGGCTTTGCATCGAGTTTTTCTTGTATTCTATTACGAGATATAGCGGTATCCTCTCAAGTTGGATGATATCCTTTTTTATATTGCTCTGGGATATCTGATATATCCAAATCACTATAGGAAATAGAAAACCCTCGTTTCTTACACTCAGCAACAATGGCATGATACCTCTGTTCTAGAAATCACAGCTTATCGTAAAAAAATATTACATGCCCCATCCCCATCGTATACTTTCCTCCTACTCGTATCTCTTTTCACTCGGCAAGTTTTTTCCTCACCGCTCAAAACACTCTCGGGAGTTCTCGATACTCAGCAATCAGGTGTTGATCTGTCAGGTCTCCTGGAGACATTAAGTTGACTCTCGTCATATCAATATGTATATATTTGATAATATATAGTTACCTCCCTTCCACATTTTATATAAAAATGGTCAGAAAATACGGTAACACCTAGTATATCGATAAATATATTTTTAAAAGTTTGAATCCCCATAATCTCTCTTCCTTTTTTTCGTATTTTCGATACACTTTATACAATATCATAATACCCCCCATGAATCTTCTCCTAGAACACTATAAAGAAATCCTTGGTGCTATCACCATTATTATTATTGTTCCTCAAGTATATCTCTACTGGAGGTCAATACTGATATGAGAAACAAAGCCACACATCTACACCAAGATTATCTGGTTTATCCTCACAGGAATTGGATTTCTCATCCAACTCCAGCACGGATGAGGTCCATGAGCCCGGCTACTTTGAGGAGTCAGCCTCACTCAACTAACCAGCTTACTTTTAGCCATAAAATACGGAACACCAGATATTACTCGACTTGATACTATACTCCTGATTGGAGCACTTACGTCTATTCCCTTGTATCTTACCATCACCGATAAGCTCTATGCATTGTTGTTTGTGATTTTTATCGATATGCTCGGATATATCCCAACGATGAGAAAAAGCTACGGTGATCCCTATAGTGAAAATATTACTGTCTGGATGATGTCAACGATAAAGTATATCTTGTCTATTTTTGCACTTGTAGAATTTTCATTGTATACCCTGGCATATCCAGTATTTCTCATTGGTTTTAATAGCATCTTACTGGCAATACTGATTCTTAAAAGAAAATAATACCTTGCTTATCTCATTACTTCTCCTCTATGAAAGCCCCAATTGTCTATGTTGATCATGGTTCTCCGATGAGTTTCCTAGAAAACAATCGTACCAACCAAGTCCTCTCACAACTCTGAAAGAAGTTTGATGCTGAAATCAAGGGGATTGTCTGTGTCTCTGCGCACAATATCAGTGACAGAACGTACGTCTCCTCGGGAAAAACTCTCAAAACACTCCATAATTTTTACGGTTTTCCTGAAGAACTGTATACAGAAATTTATGATATAGAAAATGATGAAGTCCTATCTCAAGAACTCCTCAAAAACATTCCCTGAGCACTTCCTCGTGAACATATGCAAGTAGACCATGGGATTTGGATGGTTCTGAAAAAGATGTTTCCAAACAACGATAAAAAGGCCTGTATTATCACCATCAATATGCAAGCAATGAGTGAAGAGTATTTCGGTATCGGAGAGAAACTACAAGCATTTCGAGAAAAGGGATATATGATTTTTTGTAGTGGAAATATCGTCCACAATTTTGATTTTATCGATTCCAATTCTGAAGCAATATATCCTTGGGCGCGAGAGTTTAATGAGCTCATAGCCTCACACATACTCTCTCGAAACTTTGACACTATCATCAATTACCAAGGACTCAAAGATTATGAAAAGGCCTTTAAAACAAAAGAACATTTTGCGCCGCTTATCTTTGCTATCTGAGCATCTTTCCCAGATGATCAGATATATTATGCCGAGCAAAGTATATCTCACGGAAGTTTGAGTCATGATGTGATTGTGTTTGAGAGAGGAGTTTAAGTTTTCTTCTGTTCTCGTCGTTTAAAAGTATCATCTATCATGATATCATCAACCATACCAACAATTTCTATCACTTTTTGTTTTACACTTCATGTAATTGTTGGAAGTTTGAGACTTTCAAAATCAATAAATGAATACTTCCCTGTAACATCTTATGAAACCCCTCTATATCAAATAATTCTCTCTCATCATCTCAACTACAAGTATCTGTAAGCATAAACAAAATCATCTCTGCAATAAAGAACGGAAGCATAATATCATCAAGACTCTTCCCAGATAATTCTAAGAGTTATAATGGCTGAGGAATTCGACAAAAGATATGGATGAATTTGATGACAATATCTTTATGAGTATCTATGCAGATAAAGTTGCCTATATCGACTTCAATAGCGAATCATCTATCATCATCCAAAATAAACAAATTGCAGACTTTCAGAAAAAGCTCTTTCGATTGATATATAAGCGTTTACTATAAGCTCTCTACCGCCTTTCCATTTAATCCCTCGTCACTACATATATCCACGCAAGGAATCCAATGAATAAAAAGAGTAATAATCCAAGTGCTGAAGCATAGGTCTGTGTACTAATTTGGATAAATGATTCAGATCAAAAGAGGTAGAAACACGCTGTCATCACTACCATCATCGAGATAACAATATTCATGGTAGCAATATAGGCATACTCAGTAAATACTCTCAAGCGGTTTTGTCGTTTCTGCACACCAATCAAGGTATAGAGCCATGATTTACGTACCTGTAATTGGTGGAAAAAGAGGATAATGAGCGAGACACAGAGTAAGCAGAAAAATACGATATACAGAAACAAACTAAGAATGACAAAGAGCGCTTGTTCTGAAAGTGCCTTTACTTCGACCAGGATACTCTCTACATCGATAAAGCTCGCCGCTCCACTTGAGATCTCAAATATCTCTTTTTTGAAAGATTCCTTGTTTTCCGGCTCTATATAACTACTCAAAAAATAGTTTTTCGGAAACTTGGAAAATTCTTCTGCGTTTACCTGAAAGTAAAAAAATGGCTGAACTGAGTACTCTATAGATTCCCTGATGTTTTGAACCGTGAGTGTTTTGGTGATTCCATAGATCTGAAAATCAAGCGTATCTCCAATTCAGATACCAAGATCCCTAGCAAAACGATCATCCACAGATACTCATCCAGCGCTCAGCGCTTCTCCGCTCAGTCTCCTTAGGTCTGTGAGTGGAGAATCTGTGATGTTGAACTCACGAGTATACCTACCAGAAGTTCTATCTCAGAGAAAATCTGTGAGTGCTAAATCATTTATCGATATAATCCTCCCTCTCAGTACAGAAAAGGTATCATCTAAAAAGCGCTCGTCGAGTGATGCCTTACTTTCTTCGGTCAAATTTACCACAAAGAAGTTATTATCTTCTCAGAGATTGAGCTTGAGTCGATCATAAAATCATAAAAAGAAAATACTCACGAATAAAAAGATAGAAAAAATCGAGAAAAAACACAAACTCAAAAGGAAACTCAAATTACCAGGTTTCACGGTCGAACGAATAGAGTCAAACAAGATAAAACAGTTTACAGGTAAACGCCTCATCAGTACATGTGACAAACATCTAATAAGCAGAACAATGAGATAAATAACCAGTGTAAATATGACAAGACCAATATACCCAAACAACAAACGAGAAAAGCTATAATCAAGAAAAAAAGATATCACCACGAAGAGTGCAGAGATAACGATCGCCAACAGAAATAGTTCCTTTCGTCAGATTTTTGCAAAGAAATCTTCTCGAAAACCAGCATTTACTTCTGCATAGACAAAACGAAACACGGGAATACTTATACTCCCAAATACCATAATCACCGCCAAGAGAAATGCGTATCCGTAGTGAATTACAGAAATCATCAGCCTATCTTCTATCAGAAACATATTTGCGATGTATACACTCATCACAGACAAGAACATAGCCGAAACAGATGCTGCCAGTATGATGAGTAGAAAAAAAACTCAGATACCTATAAGTAGATTCGTATTTTTAAACCCTAACACTCTGAGGATCGTGACACTACGTCGTTCGGTTAAGAAAAATGAATTCATACTGATAAATATAATCACACCCGTTAGGAGGAGTGAAAAAAGTACAACGTAATTAATATAATTCTTGAGGTTATCAACTATCTCTGAAAACCTATCCCCTCCTCTATCACTCGTAACAATCCTCGCTCCCTCAAACTGCTCTGCTGCTTCTATATATGCGACTATTTCATCTGATTTTTCTGGATTCAAAATCTGGAAAAAATAATTCACTTCAACTAGTGTCATCGACGGATTCTCCACAAAGGATTCAAAACGATCAATCGGGAAAAAGAGTATATCACTCGAAAAAAACTGACTGATGTTTTTGGGGAGATCCAAATAGTATCCTGATAGCAATAGTTCTGATCAAAAAATCCCGATTTTCTGAGACGAATATTTCTGAAGGAAATCCTGACTCACTACTGGTCCATTCGGATCTCCATCAATAGATACAGTATCAAAATCTGAATAAAAGGGATAATTATCTGAGTGGAAAATAAGCGTAGAAGGCAACACTCCATCATCAATACGCATAGATGCCCTCATTTCATAAGTAATCGCTACTTCTACATCTGACTTATAGGGAAATGCTTCAAAAAAATCATCGAAATCACTCTCAGGCCTGTTTCCTAAATCTACGAGTATATCTCCCCCAATCGTCACACGGCTATCCTCTTCGATATTTGAAAGAAAATAATCAGATAATCCATGACTCAGGATAAAAGCAAAGATAGAAACTGTCAGTGCTCCCCATATATAGAGGATGAGCGACAGGTTTTTTCTCACAAATTGTTTCCAAAATAAACGATACATAGGTTATACGTTTGTTAGTTGTAGATTCCCATCAGATAATTCATACGTAGCATCAGCAAAGTGTGCCAGTTCATGATCATGAGTAATAAGGATGATAGTGTTTTTAGTTTCCGCATGTAGATCTTTGAGGAGTTGCATGATTTTGGTTGCATTTTCTGTGTCTAGATTTCCAGTTGGCTCATCAGCAAGTAATAGTGGAGTTTGACCGATAAATGCACGAGCAACCGCTACTCTCTGCTGTTCCCCTCCACTCAATTCATACGGATATGAGTGGAGTTTTCACCCCAGCCCAACCCTCTCAAGTATCTCATCTATCTGATACCTCGGTTTGATAGCATTAATTCTGAGTGGGAGTTCGACATTTTCCTCCACGGTTAGATTCGGGATGAGATGAAACTGCTGAAATATGAAGCTGATATTCCCTCCCCTAAATCCTGTCAGTTCATCACTCGTTTTTTCACTGTACTTCATGTCTCCGAGAGTAATCTCTCCTGAATCAAAGGGGGTTAAACCTGCAATGAGGTTCAATAGGGTGGTTTTACCAGTACCACTTCTCCCAATGATACAGATAAATTTACCGCTCTCGATATCAAAGTTGAGATCGCGAAATATCTGAGAATTTGTGTCTCACTGCACATACGTTTTTTTAACGTGTTGTATTGATAGCATAGTGTATTCAAGATAAATATAAATGGAATTCCCTACTCTGTTACTAATAATTCATACCCTGTCTTAAAGTTTGTGTTATGATCTGTATTAAAAAATGGTAAACCAATCAATCTATAATTTGGACTTTCCGCTTTTATAACCTTTTTAAATCCATATTTTTCAGTAATTTCTTCCAAAAACTTTTCTTTCCATCCTTCTTTTCCAGTTTTAAAAGCCCCATCCTCTCCAATAAATTTATTTCCTTTTGGCTCAATAAAGATTTGATAATAAAGCTCTGTTTCAGCGACTCAAATTTTCTTTTTATTTTTTGTTTTCAAAAAAAGAATAAAGTCAGGTTGAAAACCTCTTCCTTGTTCAAAATCAAAGATTTTATAGACTTCTTCGTTTCTCAAAAGATAAATTTCTTTGTATTTACTTTCAAGATTTCCGATTGTTTCTTTGATAAATTCAATCAGTTCTTTTTCTTCACTTGTTCCATGAAACGAATCCAAAACATACCAATTTTCCGTTTCTAATTCTTTGGCAATTCTTTGAGAATCTGCGTCTATTCCAATCATCTTTGTTTTTGGCTCGGAAAAGAATTTTTTAAAATCTCCTGCAATAAATGTACTTCCAATTTTTGGAGCAATTTTATCTTTTAATTCAGCAAAAATATTGTGTAAAAACTTCATCACTAAACCTAACTTATCGCTAGTATCAATATCATCATACTTTGTATTTTTACTGACAATTATTTTTACATCAAAATCAGCAAGTTTGTCTGTTTGTAATTCTTCAATGCTCTCAATTTCCAGTTCCTCTTTTAGTTTTTCAAATTGAAACAATGAATTTTCTTGCTTGGCTTTGATATTGATAGCTTTTTGAACGATATGTTTTTCAATATCCTTAAATTTTATTGCAATAGTTTGCAGTCCTTTTTCTTGTAAATTTAATCTTTGCAAGTCTTCTTGTTTCTCAAAATCAATTTCTTGTTCAGTAAATTCTAAGCCCTTGATTTTATACGGCACAAAAAAATCTTTTTTTATGTCATTCAAAGTCTTCTTTTTTCTGTTTGGATTATCAATCTGCTTATTGTACCAAATTTTTGTTTCTTGATAGAATTTACTGTCCCTAAAATCCTTTTTGAGTGCAAAAGTTTTGATAATTTTATCATCTCTGATATATCCGTCTTTTCTCAACTCTTCTTTGAGATGTGAAATATATCTTGATTCTTCGTCATAAGTGTAATAATACAATTCTTCAATGACTCTTAATTCGTGCTTCAAATCCTCATCAAATTTTCTTTTATTTTTGATTTTGTCACCCCAAGCAAAAGGATAATATCTGACACCCCTTCCAATAAGCTGTTTTTCTTTTGTCGTTGCTTCTGGAATTTTTTTTGTGCTTCCTCCTGTGTTTTGTCCTTGATACAGCCTAACAATATCAAACAGATTTAAAACATCCCAACCTTCAGTCAATCTATCAACAGTAAAAATGGCTCTTATATAATTGTTTTTGTCTTCTAAACTATTTAATAATTTTTCTGTTTCTTCATCAGTTTTCTCTTTTTTAGTCGTATTAGTTTTTGAGTTCGTGATAATCGTGTTTTTCTCTTGATAACTTTGTTTGATCCAGTTTGTTATTTCTCCAAAATTGATATTTTCTTTTTTGATAAATTCTAAAAGTGTTTCTGTTCTTGATTTTCCCATTTCAAATAGTGTTGGATGTTTAGCCTCGTAAATTTTATTTGCTATATTTTTAAGAAAATCAAAATCACTGCTTGAAATATTGTCTATCCAATTCAAAAACTCTTCATAATCTATTTTTGATTCATCGATGGTTTTACTTCTAAAAAGAATTACTGGTTTAAAATTAGAAATACCATTTTTTAATGCGATTTTATGCCTGTACCATTGAAATAAAAGAGCTTGTAAAACCCTCTCTTTTTTATCCAAAGTAGAAGAAATAAGATTAATTTCTTTAGTATATCCTGCTTGTAAAAATTCTTTGAGACCAAATTTATAAATAATTTTGTCTTCATATTTTTCGGCAATAGCTTCTGTTGCTGGAATGGTAGCTGTAAATTCTAAAAGCACATTTTTATTGTCTTCTTTTTTTCCGTTTTTATTCAAAATAAGCTCTATAACTGTATGCTCCCAACCTTTTTTTTCAATTTCTGCTTCACTTGTCTGTCCAGTAATTTCTGTTGGTACGAGTTCTTGCTGTGCTAATCCTTTTTTGTTGGTATCAGTATTCAGGTGATGAGCTTCATCAGCAAGCATAACGATATTCTTGCTATGCAAATCGTCCAAAGTGGTCTGATTTTCTCTTTGTAAATGAATATCGTTATAGAGTTTTTGAATAGAGGTAAATTTAATTTCTATTCCTTGTGGATTATTACTAAAAGTATCTACTTTTTTGATGGTAATGGTTTTATCATCAATCACGATTTTTTCTTTGAAAAGGTATTTGGTATGTGTATTGTCTATAAAATTATTCTCTGTCTTATCTACGATATTATTTTGATTTACAAAGAAAAGAAAATGCCTGTATCCTTGCTCATAGTAATACAAAATAGTACTTGCCATCAAAAGAGTTTTCCCTGTTCCTGTTGCCATATTAAACATCAGGTGAGTAGGTTCGTTTGGATTTTCTCTTTCTTTGATCGCTTGAAAGGTAAGAAAATTTTCAAAAGCATTTTTTTGCCAATCAAAAAATCCATACTTCAAATTGTTTGAAATATATTGTGGGATTTCTGGAAAAGGAAGTCTTAATCTATAAGCCTTTTCGCCGATTGTTTCGTAAAGATTTTTAATATCTGCCATAATTATTTCTCACTGTTATAAAATTGTGAAGTTAAGTTCTGATCTTCTTTATCAATCCCAAACTTCTTATCCGCCATTTCGGTTTTGTTCACATACATTTGATTGTTATCAAGCATAGCAACAAACATTTTCTTTTGTTCGTCCAAACTTAAATTTTTAAATTCTTCTTCAAAAATAACTTTTTCTCTAAACTCTTTGATGCGGAGATTGTAGTTCAAAAAATATTTTTCAACCATTTCATCAAAAAACTTAATAAGTTCTTCTAAACTCTCACAAGCAAGTATTTTTTCTTTGGCGGTTTCATTCCATTTGGCTAGTTCAAAGTATATGAAAGAATCGTCAATATTTTCTTTTTCCATTACTTTTTGAACCCTTGGACAAGTAACAGTATTGATATAATCCATCTGTTCAATCATGATGAATTTTCTATTTCCTCCATCTTCTTTGTTTAGTTCTAGAACTGCATGAGCTGTTGTTCCAGAACCTGCATGAAAATCTAAAATAATATCATCTTTATTTGGAGATAGAGTTAATAATAATTTTATAAATTGAATATTCTTAGGATTGGAAAAGTCTAATCCAAAATCATTTAAATCCTTACTTGCTGTTTCTGTTTTCAAATCAATATTATTTAATTTATCGTTAGTTAATAGTGATTTTATTCTAATATACTGGTTAAAGTCTTTTTCATAAATAGTTTTTTCTTTGAATATCAGAGCATTATTTTCAAATAATTTTTCAAATTCTGAAGAAGTATAAGTGTTTTCTATAAAGTTATTATCTTTAATTGAAACATATCTTACGAATCCTTTTGTAATTAATTCCTTATCCTCATCTATTATATTCTTTTCATTTTTTATGATTATTTTATTATCTTTTTCATGATAATAAACAGAATAATGTTTTCTTGAGTTAAAATCTTGAACTATATTGTTCGTACTTTCACCAACTAAAACTCTTTTTCCAGATGTATAAGCTCTGCCATTATCGTCATACTTAATACTACTTTGTTCTTTTGGAAGATTCTCTCTGAAATAAGAATTTTGATTATTTACATTTTTAGCATAAATCAAACAAAATTCATTTGAAATTGAAACATAGTTTGAATTTTTTCTTCCTTTTGGATTATTTTCAACTGATAATGTCGCAATATAGTTTTCTCTTCCAAATAATTTATTTTTATCTCCATCTAATAAAACTTTTAGATAAGACTGTTCGTTATGATCACAGCTTATAAAAATCACCCCGTCATCTCTCAAAAGTTCTTTTGCCACCTCCAGTCTATTTTTCATAAAAGTAAGCCAAGTAGAGTGATTGAAATTATCATTGTATTTGAAGCCATCATTTCCCGTATTATAAGGCGGATCAATATAAATAAGTTTCACTTTTCCTGCAAATTGCTTTTTAAGACTATACAAAGCCAGTAAATTATTTCCTTTGATAATCAGATTTTCTTTGATTGTCCCATCTTCATCTCTTTTAATTTCTTTGACTTCTTGTTCTCCATCTTTTGTAAATCTTTTCCAGTTTGTCAGTGCTTTATGGTCAAAAAGTCTATCTATCTCATCATGAGCCAAAACAGAATTGAAAAATATCTCTTTTCTCTTGCCTTGTTTTTTTTCGTACTCATCAGCTTTTTCATCATACTCAAAATATGTGTCTGTGCCTTCTTCTGTGCTTTGCCCGCCTTCCAAAACACAATCTTTGTATGGAAAATCTAAAACAACATCGTTGGTATCTTTGAGAAACTTTTTGCCGTCTGTTAAGCCAATTCTATTTTTATATGCAGTATAAGAATTATCTACTTTATTTTCTTCCATAAAAAAGCGAAAATCGTTTGTCTTGAAAACATAGACATCTCTGATTTTTACAAAAAACTTTTCTCTCAAATCTTTTTCTTGGAGAAGTAAATCGATAACTTTTTCATCTATATTTTCCACCAAATCCAAAAGTAGAGTTTGGTTTAACTCTGTTTTATCTTCGTTCCAAAGTCTTTCATCGGCTTTTAAAACTTTGAGTATTAATTTTCTGAGATGTATTTGTTCCATAGAAACATACTTAAAAATAAAGATATATTCAGTATATAACATTTCTTTTTATTTTCCACTCCATAGATGATTTTACTTCTCTCTCATAAACTAATCCTGTATCCAACAGAGAATACTGACAAGTGTTACTTGATTATAAGTGTAGAAGATTCTAAAAAAGAAAACATGTTCTCGGCCACGATACGGTAGCCACGAGCATTTGGGTGGATTGCATCTGGTAAATTAAGTGATCTGTTTCCGGCAACTCACTCCAGCAAAAAATCATAGTACACAACTCCCGTATCATCCGCTATATCCTCAAATACTGCTTTAAATTGACGAGCATAGTTAAGCCCGAGGTTTTGAGGGATCTGCATACCAGAAAGTACGATTTTGGCATCCGTATTTACGGCTTGTATATGAGTAATAATCGCTTCTATATTGCTTTGCATATCATCTAGATCCATAGACCTCAAGCCATCATTTCCTCAGATGCTGATGAGATATAGATAAACCTCCATATCATCATAGAGTCCTATTCTTTCAAGTAAATCACCAGATGTATCACCACTAACTCCAGCGTTAGTGACCTCATAATTATAGCTATTCTCTTGCAGTATTCCCTCCAATTGAGCCGGGTACGCTTCTCGTAACTCCAGATTATATCCAGCGGTCAGGCTATCTCATAGTGCTAGAATCATCTGTGGTTCACTTGAGCTAACTTCTGGAGGGGCAACTCCCTCTCATGATGGTGAACTACAGCCTACGAGTACTAGTATCAATAAAAAGACCAGATACTTCCTTATCCAAACAAACATACAAAAAAATGATAGTAATTATTATTACCAAGTGAAGTGTGCATAAAATGGGGGCGTTTAAACCTACAATGATTGTACCTCTTTCAAGAAATTTGCAAACAAAAATTCCGCCCAAGTATCTTAAAATATTTCAAATACAGTCATGAGATTGGACGGAAGTGAAACATAAACCAGAAGGGAAATATGCGATATATGAGTATCGAAAGAATGACTAACCTATATTTAATTTTCTTACCGGCTTCAAACTTCCCTCGACATACTGAAGAACATTGGTAATTCCTAGTTCCTGAATCACAAAGTAATATTCTCCTTCGATATATTCTTCTATCGTGGCAATTGGTAGCCCATTATCTGCACGCCACTGATCTTCTGGAGAAAGTGACACATACTTCTCTGGAGAAAAGAGTTTTGATATTTCTAAGGTTTTCTCTGCAACAAAATCATCGAGCTGTTGTGCCATATCGACAGACACATTTGCAAGAGCCGTTCTACGCAAGAACGTCACATACCCTCCACTTCCAATCAGTGCTCCAAGATCATGCGCGATACTACGGATATAGGTTCCAGGACCCACAACGGCGCGTAAATCTGCTCGAGGATACTCATAGTCTAACAGCTCGATAGCATCGATCTGTATAGTTCTTGCCTTGAGATCAAACTCCTCTCCCTGACGCACCCTATCAAGTGCTCGTTTCCCATCGACTTTGAGTGCGGAGTATTTTGGTGGCATTTGTTCTATCTCTCCGGTAAACTCCTTACGAAGATAGCGAAGTATATCCCCTCTACTAATATTTTCTTTAAAATATGACCGGTCTGCTGATGATATCGGTTGTACCTCTGTCCCTAAATCATAAGATGCTGATTCCCCATCAAGCATAACCGTAAACTCATAGACCTTACTCCCTTTCTCAATATATGGGATAAGCTTAGTATACTCTCAAACTGCTACTAAGAGCAAGCCCGTAGCGAGAGGATCGAGAGTCCCTGTATGACCGATACGAGAAGTACCGAGTTTCTTTCTCAGTTGACGTATCACATCAAAACTCGTGATTCCAAGCGGCTTATCTATGAGATAAAATGCGTACATGGGAAAAAGATATGAATACTACAGAGCATAATCATAGGTACTTGGAGAATGTGTCCAAGTAGGATGTGTATCCAGTGCCTGACCATCGACTACTAAATTTGGATGCTCAAAACGGAATGTCCCGAATTCAACACGAAACGGATTAAATCGAATACCATTTAACCAGTTAAAATACCCCAAATCAAGCCAAACATGACCAACGATATCACTTTTTTGGATAAAATTGTCTCTTCCAGAAGCAGAACAGGTATAGGAGAAACAATTACGAGAATCCGTCGAATGGTTTCTATTGTCCCCCATAACAAAATAGTGTCCTTCTGGGACCGTATATATTGCTTCTCATTGTTTCACATAGGTTTTCAGGGCATTTTCTTCATTGAGATACCTTTCGTGTAACTCGACATAATCTCCCACATCCTTATCAAAGATATAGACTCTCCCTCATGAAATCTTTACCGACTCCCCTGGAAGACCAATAATTCTCTTGATAAAGTACTCTTTATCTTTACTCACATGCGGACGAAATACAACGACATCTCCTCTCTCTACCTTTCCTGTTTTCACAAGTGGAATATCTAAATACGAAAAACGATCTACAATAATAAACTGATAGTTATAGTACGAACTATACATCGACTGACCACTAATCTGAAATGGCATCACCAAAAAACTACGAATAAACATCACCACAAGGATGATAATCGCCATATCTTTCACAAAATCGAGAAGCTCCGATAAAAAATCTCGTTTGATCTTTTTTTCTGCTTTTTCCTTATCTTTCGGCATGCAATAAAAAAACAATATAAGTTTGGTCGGTATTATACGATTTATAGCGTAAAAGCAAAAGAAGTTCAAGAGACAAATACAAAAACACTCCGTTTCGTAGATATCTACGAAACGGAGTGTTTGATAGGATAATAATTACTTATCATCTCCTCCATCTGGTTTTAACCAATCTGGAACTTTCATCCCATCATCCCAAAGCTCTTCTTTTGTTCCTGTATCACTTTGCTTATCATTTTTCTTTGCAGCTCCTTCGTCTGGCTTCTTATCTATTACAGTATCATCCTTTTTTTCTTCAGAAGGCTTTGGTGTATCATCACTGGTTTTCTTTGCACCTCATCTTCTTCTACGTCTTGTTTTTTTCTTTGGAGCTTCTTCTGAAACCCCATCTGTAGAAGATGTCATTGTTGCATTAGATTCCCCTTCTACATCTTCATTTACTATTTCTGTAGCCCCTTCTGTATCAACAGATCCTGGAGCATCTTTCTTAGTTTCTTCTTGTGGTTCAGGATCAAAACTTCCTTTTAGCCAATCCGGAACATCATCATGAGAGGAAGACGTGGTTTCCTTTACCTCTTCTTTCTTTGCTTCTGGAGTTACTACTTCCTGAGCCTCTACATCTTTTACCACTGCTTCTGGTTTTTCCTCTCCTTTAGACATAGCCGCACCCTGTAACCAAGCAGGTACTTCCTCTTTTTTCTCTGGTTCTTCTGATACTCGATCATCTTTTTCAGCCGCTTCTTTCTTATCCTCTGTTTTTAATGGTTCAGGATCAAAACTTCCCTTCAGCCAATCTGGTACATCGTCATGAGAGGAAGACCTACTTTCCTTTACTGCTTCTTTCTTTGCTTCTGGAGTTACTACTTCCTGAGCCTCTACATCTTTTACCACTGCTTCTGGTTTTTCCTCTCCTTTAGACATAGCTGCACCCTGTAACCAAGATGGGATTTTCTCATCAGATGGTGTCGGTATATTTTTTTGAGAATTATCATCCTTCACTCTCTCTATTTTTTCAGAAGCCATGTTTGTTTGTGTGGATTCTGACGTTTTTTTATCAATATCAAAACCTCCCTTGAGCCAATCTGGCACATCATTATTTGTATCTTTCTTTACTTCCTTTGGTGCTTCCTGTTGCTTCTCTCTTGGCACTACAACAGCCTCATCTTTTGGTTCTGATTTTGGTGTAGCTTTTGCAGTACTTGTCGTAACGCTATTTTTTAACCAATCTGGTACAGAACTGTCCTCTATACGGGTCACGGCATCCAAATCTTCATCTGAAATATCCTGCTTATTTTCAGGTACCTCTTCTATTGTCTTTTCTTCATTTTTAGTTTCAAAAAACATGGATTTATCTTCTTTTGGAAGTGTTGCTTCGGGGATAGAGGTTTCTTCATCTGTATTCATCCCTCAAAGGACATCTTCCGTATTTCCTGTCTCACTGGCAATAAAATCTGTCAGACTTTCCCCATCTTTTCCTTTTACTTTATAGTATATCCAGTAAAGAGCAAGGATTCATCCAAATACTCAGATAAGTACAAGAAGCCAAAAACCAATTGTTTGCAATACACCACCACTACTTGATTCTTCACCTGTAGTATCTGTTTCTTGAACCACCTCTTCTTTTTCATCGTCAGGAATATTATCTACCCCAGCATATACCAATAGTTTAAGTACCGCCTTGAAATCAATTTTTTGTTTATCTGTCATCGAAGTATCATCCTTGATAACATCGAGAAGCTCAGTACCAAGGAGACGTCTATCATCCACACTAGTGGAAGCATAAATCGTATCGAGTACCGAAATCATATATGTCTTACAGTCTGCATATTCTCCATCAAAGTCACAAGCAATATCTGCCGGAACAAGCGCCTTCAAAGCATTATACGCAATATTTTTATCACTTTGATCTGCTTGCCCCTCAACTAAGAGTGATTCAAGAAGTTCGATAAAGTCTTCTGCATTTGATACTCCGGTAGAATCAACATATCCTTCAAATTCTATAATCACACGAGTCTTTTGTGTTTCATCAAACCATTCATCTTGCAATTGAGACAGATACATCATAGCTTTGAGTTTGTGTTCACTTGGGAGTGCCGTTACCATATTTTTGAGTGTTTCAATCTTTGCCCTTTCGCTATCAGTAACTCCATTGAAACGAATCGTCGACATATCAATCGTAGCTTCTTCGATATAGTTTTTTACAATCGTAATATCAAATGAATCAATCACGGTATCCTCCCCATCTATCAACATCAGACGAATTACTTGTTCACGCATATCATTGAGAACAATACGTTGTGGTGAACCATCGCTGAGGCTCTTTTTTCCAGTATTATCGATATCATCATCTTTTCCTCCATTGAGGTCACTATCAATCGCTACATCATAATCAATCGCATATTTTACGTCTGTTTCTACGGAATCACCCAAGTATACATACACAGGAGTATTTGCATCTTCAAGAGTAATCACCCCCTCTCCTTCATAATCAGGCAGAGTAAATGCGGTAATCCCCGTTTTATTTACACGAAGTTTATTTTTTACATTTCTGAGTACCTTTTTCTCGATGTCTTTTACTTTGGTTCCTTCACTGATACGAAGTGTCACTGTATGAGTCCCCTCGGCATCTTCATAGGTATGAGTAAAACTC
The DNA here is from genome assembly GCA_023898505.1 of Candidatus Peribacteria bacterium. Classification (GTDB taxonomy): domain Bacteria; phylum Patescibacteriota; class Gracilibacteria; order BD1-5; family UBA6164; genus HK-STAS-PATE-10. The sequence continues at coordinate 631,468 of CP060226.1, forward strand.
TCTGCATCTTTTACTTCCGTTCCATCTCCGAGATCCCAAGAAGCTTGATCAAAGGTTCAAAGACTAGTATTAGCAAATACATAGGTATTTCCAATAGATACAACATCAAAGTTTGCTACTAATTTATTTGATACATCTACCGTGAGGTTTCTCGTATTTGAGAACCCTTTGTGTTTTACTTTGACTTTTGCAAAGTAACTTCCAGATTGTGGATAGCTATATTTTGCTTGTGGAGTGGAAGTTTCCACATCGTAAAACCCGTCTCCATTAAAGTCCCAGAAATATGTTGCTGCTTTACTAATATCTTGTCCAAGGATATTTTTCGCAATAACATTAAACTCTACTTCTTCGCCAATAGATACCGAAGAATCACTTACTCTAAAATCAATCAGCGGAGTATTGATATTGTCTCCAGCAAGTGTCGTAAAGAACTTGCTTCCTGTTACTTCTTCAGATGTCACACGAGCTTCATTATTATCTTTGAGTACAACAACAAAGTAGTAGTTTCCAGTTACTTTTGGAAGAACAAATGTAGTACCTGGCTTGTTGGTTACTCTAAAATCCTGTGGTTCTGGATCAATATCGGTATAATAATACCAGAGATATGATTGAATGATACCATCTCGGTCTTTTGCTCCCAGTGCCGTTACATTTACAATCACTGGATCGGTTTCTGGATCTTGTACATCAATCGTCAATGATGTAAGTTCTGGTAACTTATTTTCTACCTTTATCCATACTTGACGTACATGTGTCGCTCCATTATCTTTACTTTTTACGGTTAGTTTCACTGGGATACAACCAAGATCATCAAAAGTATAATTGAAGTTGCTACTTGTAAAGTAGGTATTATTTCCAAGTTTCCAAGAGTATTCAAGATTATTATTTTCTCCATCAATATTAATACTCTCAAGTCCGCTAAAACGAATACTATCCACTCTACTTACCACATATGCAGACTGCCCTTCACAACTCTTTGGTACGAGTGGGGGTTCATTTGCATTCCCGAGATCTAAATCAATCACTGCAACGGGACTATTTGATTCCGCAACATATACGGTTTTTTCAAAACTATTGGTAGTATCCTCTGCATCTCTTACTCGTAGACTGACAGTAAATAGACCACTTTTTGTATATTTATGAGTCATAGTCGCACTATTTCCCGCTTCTGATTCTCCATCACCAAAATCCCATTCATAAAATCTCGCATTTGGAGAGTCAGCAACGAAACGGATACTTCCATCACGAGCAATAACTCTTGGGAAGGTATTGAAATCAACCGAAAGAACAGATGTCACTTGTACTTTATCACTTTTCACGGCAGAGATACTATCTGGGTCTGTTACCTCAAGAGATACACTGTGATCCCCGACAGAATCAAAGGTATAGTACCCCACACTTCCATTTGCATTTGGACGTTCGAGTTTTACTCTTTCTCCATCAATCGTCCAGATATACTCAAGTTTTCCATCATCACTAAAATCCGGATCAAAACTTCTAGATGCATCGAGTAATAATTCATTTGGTTTACTATACTTTGGTATTTTATAGGTAAAATCTGCTACTGGAGCACGAGAATTAATGTATACCGTAAAGTCATCCTGGTCTCTATCTCCCGATGGCTCTAGTACATTGAGCTTGATACTGTATTCTCCCTTTTTTGTAAAGGCGTACGTAAAGAGATTCCCAGATTTTGTAAAAATCACTTCTCCTCTGTCGATATCAACAATCTCCCAAGAATAACTGAGATTTTCATCATTTCCCCCTGATTCTGCAGAAAAGGTAAACTTATCTCCCATAAATCCTTCTTCTCTTGAAGCACGAATCGTAGCAATAGGTTTATGTACGGCTACTCTAAATTTACGTTCTACCTGACGAAGTTCATTCGTTTTCAAGCGAAGTGTCACCGTATAGTCGCCCTCCTTAGCATATACGACACGTTCAATTCTTGGTTCTCCGTCATACTTTCTTTCTACTCCATTTCCGAAATCCCATTCTGTTCTGATAAAATCTGTTCCTGAAGTTGGAGTTGAGCTCGTCGCATCAAAGATAAGCCCATACGATGCTTCGGTAGGATCAAATTTGAGTTCACTGTTATTTCTCAAGTAGCTATCATTTACTTTGATAATAAGTGATGCCACCTTTTCTTTTACTTCGATATCTCCACGAGAACGAAACGGAAGTACGTCGGTAAATCCTTCTTCATTTTTGTGTGCAGAGACCACATCAAGAAACACCGAGAAATTTCCTTCATCCCTAAAGGTATAAGTAATCGATTGTTTTCTTCCGATAATCTTTCTCTCCCCTCCATCATCTATCCACCAAATATAGTTAAATGTTGGAATCACGCTTCCTGTTGGATCTTTTACTCTTCCTCTCAAAGTCACCGTAAGAGGAGCATTTCCAGATGTTGGAGTTACCTCAACACTCCCGGTAATAGTCTGGATATCAACATCATCAAGGTATTTTTCCACCGCTTTTACAATCTCTGTATAACTTGCTTCATTGTCTGGGTATTTAATCCCTCTTTTGAGCGCCGTTACGAGGTTGTTATAATAATTCTGATTTCTGAGATTGTCTGGTAGGTACTTATACCCTTCTCTCGCGTATAAAAAGATTTGATTCGCTATATTTTTATCAACGGTACCACTGATCTCAAATTTCTCTCTGAGTTTAAAATACTCTCCCGTGATACGATACCTGTATTCATTGAAAGTTCCTTTGTCGATTTCTCTCAGTTTGGTATAGTTTGGTTCTGAGATATCTTCTGCTTGAGCCTGAAATACTGCTGGAACTACCAAGAGAAGTAGAGTGCTTATGATTCCAATTATTTTGCGCATAAATGGGTAATTACAAATTAGTTATCGTAGCAATCGTACCACAAAAAACAAAACGGTGCAAAAATAGCTATAGAGAAAATAGAAGAGTTAGCTTGACTTTTTAAATATTTATATCTGATAATCGCCTTGATTTTTTCTGAGTGCCCCATATAATTTTGTTTGTATACTGTATAGGTATACATTTTATTTTTAACACTATCTAACCGTGGATCTGAATAAAGCACAAATTATCGGGAGAATTACTCAAGATCTCGAACTCAAACAAACGCCAAATGGTCAAAATGTCGTAAGTTTCTCTGTGGCTACTAATAGAAACTGGACTGATTCTGCTGGAATCAAACAAGAACAAGCAGAGTTTCACAATGTAGTCCTCTGGGGAAAGCTTGCAGAAATTACCGCACAATACCTCGTAAAAGGAAGGCGTGTCTTCATCGAAGGGCGTCTCCAAACCAGAAACTGGGAAGCACAAGATGGAACCAAGAGATATAGAACCGAAATCGTTGGGGAAAATATGATTATGCTCGATGGAAACTCGGGACAAGATGAGTTTTCACCAAGTGCTCCAAGCATGAGTACCAATCCAACACCAGCCGTGAAAAAAACAACCCCAAAACCAGAAGAAGAAATCTCTATTGAAGATATACCGTTTTAATAATCTATCAGTCAGTCGTGAGTTCTCGGGACAGCTTCCTTATCCTACTAAAGGAAGCCTACAATTACGCAAAGAGCCTTCTCAAATTCGAGAAGGCTCTTTGCTTTTATTATTCACTGTTCACTATTCTCTCTTCACTTTTCTAAAACCCACTCTGCAACTCCAGCATCTTGGCATACTGTCCTTTGAGTTTCACGAGTTCTTTGTGAGTACCTCGTTCTTTCACTTGTCCATTTTCAAGAAGGATGATGTCATCCGCATGTTTCACCGTTTGTAATCTATGAGCGATGACGATAACCGTTCTTCCCTTGAAGAGATTTTGCATCGCTTTGGTGATTTGTTCTTCTGAAAAACTATCCAGGGCACTCGTCGGTTCATCGAGGATAATAATCTTTGGATCTTTGAGCATTATCTTTGCGATGGCGAGTCTCTGTCGCTGTCATCCACTCAGTCTTACGCCTCGTTCTCAGATTTCTGTGTCGAGTCCATTTGGCAGATCGTAGATAAATTCACACTTCGCGAGTTTGAGGATTTGATGTAATAGCTCCCCCTGCTCGTTCCTCGCTTTCCCCCTCAATTGAGGGGGATTAAGGGGGAGTTCCTGCGCCCCCTCCTTAGTAAGCACGGAACTAGAGGGTAATAAGCTCATCCCATACGTCAGATTTTCAAGCACTGTCCCGTCAAAGACACTTGGTTCTTGCGTGAGGTAACCGATATGTTGGTAGTAGCTTTTTAGAGACACTTTTTTTAGATGTTGTTCATCTACAATAATCTTACCCGTATCAACTTGAATATACCCAGATATTAACTTCACCAGTGTCGATTTCCCACTTCATGAATTCCCCACAAGTGCCGTAATTTTTCCACCAGAGATTTCTAAATCAAAATTTTTAAATACTGGTTTCCCTTTGGTATAACTATATGTTATGTGTTCTAATTGTATATTTCCCTCTCTATATAAAAACTCTTTTCAAGTTTCATAGCCCTGGATTGTTGGTGTCGTATCAAATAAATCCCAAAGTTTTTCTACATCTACATAAATTTTTGTATACTCTACATATACTCCTACAGATTTCGTCAAAATCTGATCTAAAATATAGATAATAGATATCAAAGAAACAAACTCCCCAAAATCTATCACATTTCCAAATAGACCATATCACAATAAAAAGATTACAAATAACTTACTTCCCTCAATTAAGATTCTCAGAGATAGATCAATAAATACTCCTAAATTCCCAACCTTTTCATTTAAGCGAATATTTTTATTTAAATTATTAGCTATATCATCTCCTTCCTCTTTCGTTTTATCATGTTGCAGTACTTCAAACTTTGACATCAAAACTTTTACAAATCTTCTTGTCAGGGCAATATTGATTTCTACTCGCTCCTTTCGATATACTTTTGCTCGTTTTTGTAATATATATGTGAGAAAAAATATCCCAATAAATGCAGTTAAAACAATACTCAGATATATCCAACTAATAATTGCAATGAGTACGAAGGAAAATATAACTAACACAATGGAGGAAAGAATCTCAATAAAAAAGCGATTTAATAAATCCACCCAAGAATGCATCCCCTTATCCACCATAGCTACAAGCTTCCCAGTCCCCAATTTTTCTGTTTCATTATTATCAAGATAGATAAAATCATGAATATATTTTCGATACATATATTTTCGGTATGTTGGCCAAAGCACAGCATGTGTCCAGTTTCTTGTAATTGATAACAAAAGTAGGTATACAATGATGAGAGTAATAAAGATTCAGAGTATTCATCAGATATCCTGAATGCTTCCATATTGAAGTGTATTTGTAATTTCCTTTAGGAGATACACCAGGTAAATAGAAATAAAACTTCCAATCACTACAGGAACTACAGCCTTACAAGACTCTTTGGGAAACACGAAAACAGGAGCAAAGAATTTACGCAGCACCTCAACAAATGTCCTCTTTTTATGTTCCATAGTTATCTATAATTTTCCAAAATAAACTCTTCTCCGCCAGTAGTAGATAGTATGATATCTCCATCCATAATGGATATCTTTGCGATTACCATCGAAGTTTCGTAGAGTACTCTGCGATCTTTCGTATCGGGATGATACCAAACAACCGTACTGCCTTTTTCCGCAACATCAATCCCAAATAATCTTTTTCTATCTTCATCCTCGGGAGATACCACTCCGATATATCCATCATCTACGTACACGAAATCCTCCAACACCGAGATAAACACAAACTCCTCTGTCGATAGACGATAGCTAAATACTCCTACATCCGTAACAAATAGTAGAGTATCAGCATCTCTCCCAGGCTTTATATACTGTATATGTGGGACCAATTCACATGGTTGATAGTGTCGATATTTGAGATTATATAGGTACTTCTCTTCTCAAATCTGGAGATATATCAGATCACCTCGTCCGATAATCTCGTCCATACGTACTCATAATCCGGTACTATATGGAAACATTGCAAGGAGCAAATCTCCCAAATAGAGAGATACTTCTGTATCATAGATATCAAGAAATACCGGTTCTCCATCTTGAGTAAATATGGTCGCATCGTGCTGTTTCTGAAGCTTGAGTCGTTCTATCTTTTCCTTTGTGGATAGCACCTCCGTATCGAGTGAAACAATTTCCACTTTTTTTTGAAGTTCTACGGTGCGTTCGAACATTGTCCTGGCTTCTATATCTATCGTTTCTGCATACGGGGTATATCCACTTGCCGTTATTTGCATATTATAAGTCACAGGGGGGAGATCAAAAAGCTCACAACGCTCATCTATACAGTCATGCTCAATCGTCCTCGCCAAAGATGGGGCAAATAACGCTACCCTATACGTACGAGTATTGCTCGTAATTACAAGTGTCCCTGTATAGTGCACAAAAAAATAGAGATACAACAGTACTCAAAAAGCTACAACCCCTATGAGAACAACCAGCGCCAACACACGATTACTCATCACCTCTATTTCTAAGAAATATATACTCGCAGTGTATAATTTCATCCTTCTTTGTAAAGAGATTCATTTGGTTTTTACAAAATCTTCCATATACTGCGGTCAAATCATTTGTTTCATCTCGTATCACATTCCACATACTCTGCTCTTTAGAAGTCTTCAATTCCTCAGAAAGGGATGAGAGTACGAAGGATACATCGATTAATATTTTTTACTTTACTAATTTTATACCCGTGATTATTAACGGAAAACAGATCGCTGAAAAAGTATATGTACAATTGAGAAATCAAATCTCAAAACTATCTCCAAAGCCTTGTCTTGGGGCTATCCTTGTTGGATATGATCAATCAAGCATGCGCTATATCCGCCAAAAACAAAAGTGGGCGGAAGACCTCGGAATCACGTTTGAACTCAAACAACTTCCAGAAAATATCGGAGAAACGAAATTGTTGGAACTCATACAGGCATGGAATTCAGAAAGCCATATCGATGGATATATCATCCAACTTCCACTTCCAAAAGACATCGATGCTCAAAACATTATCAACGCTATTAGTCCAGAAAAAGATGTCGATGGATTTCACCCAGAAAACCAAGGAAAGATGCTCATCGGAGATCCTTCTGGGTTTGTGCCCTGTACTCCTGCTGGTATTATGAAGATATTTGAATCCCTAGAAGTAAACCTCGAAGGGAAAAATATCGTCATCATCGGAAAGAGTAATATCGTCGGAAAACCAATTATGGGACTTCTGGTCAATGCCGGAGCTACGGTAACCAGCTGTAACTCAAAAACTCCAAGCATCCGCGCGTATACCAGCAATGCTGATATCATCATCAGTGCTGCAGGGAAGCCAGGACTCTTGAAACTTGATATGATCAAAATTGATTCGATTATCATCGATGTCGGATTTACCGTCGTAGACGACCGTATCTATGGAGATGCCGATTTCGATAATATCAATATTGCCGGACCAAAAATCACTCCTGTTCCAGGGGGTGTGGGTGCTCTCACAGTTGCTATGCTGATGGAAAATACACTGAAAGCCTATAAAAAGAATAGGAAATAAAATGAAAGACTGGAAACTTCTCATCTCTTCCCTGCTTATTGTTCTTGCATTTTTCATTGGGTATTATTTTGCCGCAACAAAGTATGAGATAGAGATACAGAAACTACAAAACGAACGTTTTTCTGTAGAAATTGAGACTTCAAAAGATGAAATCAGCATTACAAAATCAAGTGAGAAGATTGATGTGATGGTTGATGGGGAGAGAAAGTAGGAGAATATCATACATACAAAAGAGATTCCTTAAAGATAAGGAATCTCTTTGTTTGTTTTTGTGGCATGCTAGTCAAGGAAGTGAGGAGTGAATTTATGAACAGTAAACTAATTACTCCTCCTCATAATAGTACGAATAATCTATTCACTTCATAAACATTTCTCGACTATGAATCTTATCTGTCAGGGCACCTTGTATTAAGTCTGTGATTTTTGTGCTATCTTTTGGACTTTCGACCATTGCATTCATATAATCATTTTTACTTATTTGACTCCAATCTACACATTGAGATAAGTGTTTTTTCAAAATTAAATCAAGCCAAATACGAGTACTTCTTCAGTTACCTTCCATAAATGGATGAGCTATATTCATCTCTGTATATTTATTTATGATATCTATAAATGTATCTTCGGGCATCTGTTCTATATCTTTCAATGTATCTTCTAAGTACTGAGCCATAGCAAACTGAAAACCATTTTTAGATATATTTTTTTGTCTGATCTGACCAGCAAAATTATACAATCCTCAAAATAAATACGCATGAATTTGTTGGAGACCTTTTACTGTACCTACCTGGATACTGGTAATAAAGGAACTTTCAAATAGCGCATAAGCTTTCATCTTACTTTTTCAATCTATTGTTTCATCACTGTACGTGAACCACTCTATAAATCTATTTGCTTTAGTTCAAGGGAAAGCTTTCCCAAGCTCAATAATTCATTCGTAATCAAGTACATCCGTCAAACGTTTTTTTCAGTCCGGCGCATACAGTTTCAACTGGGTAGTATTACTAACCACTTCAGGATTTTCTTTTTTTAACTTTGTCTTTAGGTACTTCCAATAGTTACGGGTTTTATCATAGTCGTCCTGATCTGTGAGTACTGCAATTATATCCAGCACCGAAAACCACCATTTGCTATTTTCATCATCCCAAATAGCTCGAACCTCCCTATCATTAAAAAAACGAATTGATACTTTTTCCATAACTCTATCTAAAATTAGTTAATTCTTTACAAGTATACTTATTTTTATTTCCAGTTCCAATTTCACTCACTACCCACCATTTTCACCAAAAAAGATTCCCTATTTTAAAGGAATCTTTTCCTATTTTTTCTTGGAGCGGGGGACGAGGTTTGGCTCCCTACGGGTAGGCCATCCGAAAGATAACAAATAAAATCTATAAAACATTACTCTTATTCATCGCAATATTTTTATGATTTTAAATTGTTCCTTTTCTCCTTTCAAACCTCTACCCGTCTAGCAAAAATAAAATGACCATAACATTGTTATTCAACAATATCACAGTCATTTTATTTTTGGAGCGGGGGACGAGGTTTGAACTCGCACACCCAAGGGTTGAAGCCTTAGTACACTCACTCTTTTATGTTACCCCCGCAGATGTTTTTTGCGTGAGCGAGTATATAAATAATCGCTTCATAGTCAATTTTTTTTGTTTTCCGTCAACTTCTGATATACTACTAGTATATTTGTTTAGTAATCACTCTTCCTATGTTTGATTTCAATCTTGAGCAGATCATCGCTAATCTCTACCAGACTATTTTTACAGGTATAGAGTTTTATTTCCCAAAGGTTGTGGGAGCATTTGTCATCCTCCTTATCGGGACCTTTGCAGCCATTGGGGCCTATAAATTTGTCATCTATCTTTTCAAGCGTTTCAAAATTATCGAGCTCATCGATAAACTTGAAATCGACTTTAGCGAGGAAACACAAAAAGAAGCCAACTTAAAAACAGAAAAAAAGTGAAAAGAAGTGGTTCAAAAGACACCCTTTTCAGCAAAATTTAGCAAAAAAATCAAGATCGATGTCATCGTCGGAAAATCTATCGGCTACTATGTATTTTTGATCTTCTTTCGTTATGCTATCGTTGTTATCGGTATCGAGGAAGTAGAGCAGTTCTTAGCCGATCTCATCGCCTACCTCCCAAGTCTCTTTATCTGATTTGTGATTGGATTTTTCGGAATACGCTTTGCCAATTTCGTCTACGATGTGATCTATCACGCCCTCAATCTTACCAAACAAAAAACCGCAAAAATTATTGCTTCTGGAGCCAAGATTGTCATCCTCTTTTTTACACTTATGGCGGTACTTGATAAAATCGGGATAGCTACAGAAATCACCAACACTATCCTCACTGGATTCATCGCCATGCTGACAATTGCTGGTGGACTCGCCTTTGGTCTCTGAGGAAAAGACATCGCTCATGAGATACTCGAGAGTTTTAGGAAATAACCCCATACAAAAAAATATACAGAAAAACAGGGGCTTCCCCCCATTTTTCTTTCCCTCCTTTTTAATGATATCGCCACCAAAACCCTGGCCATTTTTTCCTAACCATAGGAGAAATTAGTGGCCAAAAATACACCCTCCACAATCTCATTACGACATAGCCTCCGAAAAGGCCAATAAAGAAATAAAGAATATATTCCACCATCGTCTATACTCCGTGAAAACGTGAAAATAAGGGTATAAAAATATTACTGTTTTCATAAATAAATCAAATTTTCGCATCTATACTTTCCCATTTTCTTGTCTTTCGTGTATTTTTCTATACACTCTTTCATGTTCGGAAATGACATCAGAAAAGTATTAACCCTCACCCCTATCACCCTATTTACCTATAAATCTATTTACCTACTGCTCCACCTCTCTCCATGAAACAAGACTTCCTCAACTACATCCAAGAAACGTTTGATTTTCCTCCAGAAGAGATGGAGGCATTTTCCTGTGCTCTCAGTATTCCTCTCAAAAAAACAATTCGTATCAATACCAACAAACTCTCGGTAGAAGCATTTCAAAAAGAAGCACAAAAGCTCGGCTGGAGACTCTCCGAAACTTCTCTCGGAAACAATATGTGCTACATCGACCGAGATGATACGACAACAGCCCTAGGAAATACCCTCTTTCATACCAACGGGTATTTTTACATCCAAGAACTGGCAGCGAGTAGTTCCCCCTACTATATGTCTGGGGATATGGTCAACCCTACTCCCTACACTATCCTCGATATGAGCGCTTCCCCTGGAGGAAAAACTACCCAGCTCGCAGAATATTACTCTCAGAGTATCATCGTCGCCAATGAAATCGATAAAGGTCGCCTCAAAGCCCTCTACACCAATATCGACCGTATGACCGCAATGAGTGTCGTCTCCACGAACTACGATGGACGATTTTTCAAACAAGTCGGAGAACTCTTTGACAAAGTCTTACTCGATGCTCCATGTAGTGGAGAAGGAACCGGATACAAAACCGATGATGCGCTCAAGTACCGGAACATAAAAAACATCAAACGTATTGCCAAACTCCAATTTGGACTTCTCGAAGCTGCTATCCAGTGCTGTAAACCAGGAGGAGAGATCGTCTACTCTACCTGTACTCTCAACACCATTGAAAATGAAGGCGTTATCGAAAAAGCCCTTGAAAAGTATGGAGAATACGTAGAACTCATTCGCCTCCTTGATAATGAGGAGTGAGGAGTAGTCAGGAATTGGCCACACAGACAAAAGACAGGAGGATTTTTTGTTGCAAAACTCCGTAAAATACAATCGATAACATCAGAGGATTCAAAAGTAAAACCCATCCAACAAAACTTTGAAAAACTCTCAAATACCGAAGAAAAGATGATTCGTAGCTTTGCCCAAGACAGATTTGGCTGGGATACCCATGGATATTATCTCTATAAATACAAACAAGATATCTACCTCACCGATAAGCGTATCCATCCTCTTTGGGAACGTGTATTTCTCTATCGTATCGGGATCCATATATGACAGCTTCGTGATGGAGAGTTTGAACCTAATTTTTTCTTTGGAAATATCCTTCCCTTTCAAGAAAATACTATTGGCGTAGGTAATGAAGAAATCGACACCCTCTACCACTGACAAGAAATCGAAAAAGAATTGCCAGATGGGTATTATCAGTTACACTGCTCGTCGCATCTCGCAGGACTCGCAAAAATAAAACAAAACAAACTCAAAAGCCTAGTTCCCACAACCTTGATTAGAAAATAAGAATTTTAAATACACTAGAAAAGAGGGGTTCTAGGGGGTGAGACGATAATAGCCAGCAACTCGTAAGTATGTTTACTTTCGTATTTGATCCCGATTGCTCGGGATTGGTCTCAAAAGTAAGAACTAGAAACTTAATAATAGATTCCTGCCTTCGCAGGAATGACAAGATGATGATTATCCGAAGGAATTCATCTCCAAAAAAATATTACTCAGGAGTGTTATAGAGATCCTTCGACTAACGCTCAGGATGACACGCTAAAAAATCCCGCTTTCCACCAAAAAAAAGACAGGACAAGCAATTACGGGATGACAAATAATCTTTAAAGAAAACTCGTGCAATACAAAATCTTTGGCTGCAAAGTAAACAAATACTACACCGATAAATGGCTCAACTCAAACTACCTTTCCGATAAAAAAGGTATTTTTATCGCGAGCTGTGTGGTCACTGATAGTGCCAAAAGAAAATGGATAAAATTTGTAAAAGATACCGCAAAAGAGATACAAGGAGAAGAAAAGATATTTATCAGTGGTTGTGGAGCTTTTAAAGAAGGACGTGCCCAAAATGATTTTTTTGAACTTTACCCAGAATTAGCACCGTATACAAGTATCATCGAAGTACTTGGAGAAGATCCAGAGGAAGGATGCCCTCATCCTGAGCTTCTCCCCAAAGGAGAAGGAAAAAAAGAAGTTACTTCTTCCACCTCTCTCCCCTTGGGAGAGACTGAGTGAGGACAGAAAATCAAATCTCTCAGCTCAAAACTTCAGGGCATCTATACAAAAAAATTCGTACTTATCCAAGGAGGATGTGACAGCTTCTGTACCTTTTGTCTCACGGTAAAAAAACGTGGGAGACACTATTTCCGTGCCAAAGAAGATATCCTCGAAGAGATATGTGATTTTGAAAAACAAGGAGGTAAAGAAGTCGTACTTACAGGGGTCAATTTATCAGCTTGGGGACTTGATACCACGATTCCCTCCTCTCATTCGCAAGTGCCCTCACCCCCTAGCCCCCTCTCCCTTGAGGGAGAAGGGGGAAAAGTTAAATCTCGTTTTTCGGAACTTCTTCGTTATCTCCTCGATCATACCACTATCCCTCGTATCCGTATCAGTTCTCTCGGACCTGAGTTTATCGACGATGCCTGCCTGGAGATATTCAAAGAAACACGTATCTATCCCCACTTTCACTACTCGGTACAATCAGGATCAAGCGCTGTCCTCAAATCTATGGCTCGCCACTATGATGGTCCCTATATCAAAGAACTTCTGGAAAAAACAAAGGCTCTCAAACGAGCAGATGGAATCGATGTGAGTCTCGGAGCCGATATCATCGTCGGATTTCCATGAGAAAGTGATACCGATTTCCTCGATACCTATACCCTCGTCAAAGAAGTCGGGATTCAGAAACTCCATGCCTTCCCTTTTTCTGCGCACGAGATGGGAGAAAGTGTCCCAGCAGGAAGTTTTCCAAACCAAGTCGATGAAAAAGTAAAGAAAACTCGACTCAAAACTCTCCTCGATCTCGGGGATGAGATCCGTACAGCCTTTATCGAAAGCCAACAAGGAAAAGAATTTGAGGTACTCATTGAATCGGTAAAAGCCACCCATCCCTCTATGAGTACTTCCCTCCTAAACAAGGAGCAAGAAATACAATGGAAATGATGGACCCAGAATTATATCGAGGCCCATCATGAGAATTTTCAGATTATGAGTGGTGAAGTGAAAAGAAATGAAATTGTGAGAGGGAGATTAAATTCAAATTTTATGTAAACTATTACGCATATCTATTCATATCTCATTTACACAAATTCAAAAGCGACATAATAAATATTCTACTAATACCCTTGGATCATGAGTATAAAAACAGTGATCCTCTCAAGAAAACCAAGCTTTTCAATCAAGGGCATCTCATATCTTCTCTACGGATCATACCGCCATTCAAGGATTAATAGGAAATGGGAGTCGAAAAGGATACCCCATTCTTCTCCTTTCAAGAAATCAAGGAATATGCCTTGGCGGTCGATATAAATATCAATTCGAAGTATGTGAAGCTGTCGTAGGACCAACTAACATAAAAAAAGAAAGGAATACAATAAAAACCCTCCCTTCTTTTCCTCCTTTCTTGATGTCAATTAAGATTATATTAATATCAACCCTAAAGTCAATAGAATAGAGGTTTGTCAATTAAACTTCATTAGGTGTTTTTATTTTTTCCGATATGATAGTATGGAAATTAGCACTAAAAAGACAACTTTGAAGGTATTTCCCTCTCCTCTTTTTTGGAGTATCATCATCATATGAGTATTCCTCGACATCGTGAGTAAACACTTTGCTACCGCGTATTTGTTGCAACAGGTAAATATATTTGGTGATATTGTATACTTTTTGTATACAGAAAATACTGGCATTGCCTTTTCTCTGCCACTATCGGGAGTACTTTTACAACTTATTACAGTTATACTTACTTGAGTAATCGCCTATTATTATTTTCAAGAAAGAAAAAAACTATCCTCCCCCTGATCCTACGGACCACCCCCCTCAAATAAGGGGGATATAGTAGTACTTGATATGAGTTTCTGACTGATACTGGCTGGAGCCATCGGAAATGGCATAGAGAGAATCTTTCAGGGATATGTCATCGACTTCATCGGAGTACAGTACTTTGCAGTATTTAATCTCGCCGATGCATTTATCTCTGTCGGAGCAGCTCTCTATCTATATCTACTTTTTACACAGTGAAAAGTTTTCAAAACAAAACTTTAAAAAAATCTGAAAGCTATATAATAGAGGAGATATTTTTATAGATTCCTGCCTCCGCAGGAATGACTATATATGGACATCCTGTTGATCTTACACGAAATACAGAACCATCTACTCAGTAGTAACTCTACGTAAGGAAACAAAATTATTCACTGTTCACTATTAATTGTTAACTATATACGTATGTCCTTTGGTCCAAACCACACCCCCATCCAAGACATTCTCATTAACTCACTTGGTGCGCTTATCGCTGGTATCACGGGAAGTATTATCATCGTCGTCATTACTTTTATGGCATCAAATGTGGTCGATGTACCAGGAACCTTTACGAGTGCTCAAGCCTGACTCGCTGCCAATAGTGGTATATTTCCAATACTACTTTCTATCATCACTCTCATCGGAACAAGCATCACGATGTTTATGACCTACTTTCTTCTCCATATGACGGCTCCACAGAGGTACAAGAAAAACCTGACAATTCTTGGACAGATAGCATTTTTTGTGATCTTTTGTTACGTCTGTGTAACTCCGGCATATGTATATCTTGGACTTGTAAGTTACGAAAATATCTTATACGTATTTCTTGGACATACTCTCTTTCTCACCTTTGGTACGAGCGTCCTCTTAGAAATCCTCAATAACTATCGCTATATCCTGACAGGACTCTATGGAAGCTTTGTGGGCTTACTCGTAAGTATATTTCTCACGATTATCATTTTTTCATCGTTTAGTGCTGGTTTTGCAAAACTTATTTCTCTTATCGTCCTCCTCCCAGTTATCAACTTTTGTGTTACCTTCTTCAAGCAACTCTTTGAACTTGCCTACTATCACTACAATCGTTTTACCAACTTGGATCCTCTCGGGGATATCTTTTACCAGATAGAGTTGGAAGAAAAAGAAGCGCTTGAAGAGGAAGAAGAAAAAAACAGTATATAATGCCCCCACCTACTTTCCCCCTAGTAAGGGGAGAATTACTGTAGGCTTGAGTAGATCCCCAAGGACTCGGGATCGAAATGCCCCCTAATTACTAACCCCCTAAACCATGGTTGAACTCGTAAAACAAATCATAGAATTTTATCTCAAAAACGGAAAAGAACCAACACTGAACGATCTCTCAGGATTAGAAGAACGCTACATCCAAGACAAGGCAGCACTCTTTGTCACCCTCTATCTCAATGGTGAGGTACGTGGATCATCTGGAAACGTCAAAGAAATAGAAAGTTCTATCGCTGGAGAACTGATACAAAACACTATTGCCGCAATGTCGAGCGACCATAGATTTACCCCCCTCAGTCTCGTAGAAGCAAAGGAAATCAAAGTGCGTGTTGATGTCATCTCCGAAAGACAGATCCTCCAAGATGGTGGGCTCGAAAAAGTAGACCCAACAAAATCAGGAGTAGTTACGATAAAAAAGGACTATACCAAACTCGCTACGATTCTCCCAAATATGTCAGCCAAGCTTCTCACTGGTGCAGATCTCATGCCAGTACTTGAGAAAAAACTCGGAGAAAAATTTGAAGAAAGAAATTACATCGTCTACGAGATACACACAGAAGTGTTTACGGATTATTAAAAGACGTGAGACAGATACTATAAAGTATCTGTCTTTTTTGTTATTTCCTCTAAAGCAGCCATAACACATGCTTGTCTTTTAGGACTCACTGGTTGAGACTGTCTCATAGAAGAAAGGATACAACACTTCTTTGAAGTGCTTTCTCAGTCCAGACTACTCTCTTCCGAGAAAGTAAAACGAACTAATAATACCGGTTTAGACTCTCACTGTTTACATATCCCTGCAAGTTTCATATTACACCCAGACATAGATGGTACTGGTACAAGATGAAAGTTTCCAGATACGAGGAGCTCCTCTAAGTGATCTGGCTTCCCTGAAAAGAAATCAAGGATGATATCATCAACTCGTTGCTGGGTACACGGAACCCCAACTTTTTCTAAAAATATCTCCCCCTGAAAACATCTCCTCTCTAAATCAGGAGCAATCATTTGTCTCATATAACAACATTTAAAAAATAAAAAAGACTCTTCGATTTGAAGAGCCTTTTTTGCATATTTGTATCTATCAACACAAACCAACAAACAACACCCTTCAAATATATGAAAGGGAGTAGTAATAAGACATTTGTTGGGGTGTTGTGTTCATAGAGTATTATTTCATGGTAAGTAAGGTTTTTAATTGATGGTGAGCTATAGGGTGTTTAGTGGGAGAAACCTCTTGTTGGTTTTTACGAGCATATATGTATATACTTTCTCCTTCAATTCTTACCTTCAGCTTCTTGCCTTGTTGTTGAAATCCTTGAGATACAACTAGTATAATTTGTCCATCTCTCTTTTGTAAATATCCAGCAAGTGTTGGTCATAATTGAACTCCCTGCAAAACTTCCTCTAGATGATCTGGAGTACCAGAAAACCAATCTTCCGTAACACCATCTACCATTCTTTTTACTGTACTTATAGCGTAAGGCAGCTGTCCGTTCAAATCTATTCCTGTAGACTCAGGTACACCACCTAAAATCATTGCATTCATAATCATATAATTAATAAATAAACGAAAAATCCTTCCATATATTTACTAAATCGAACTTCAAGATTTAAGTAACAGAGGTAATACAGGTATGTCGTGTCTTTTGCTGTCATGGTATGATAATTATGCTGCTTTTATAGATCACAATGAGGACTGAAGAGTATCAAGTGCTTGTTGAGTTTCATCCAATCCTATACAAGCATCCGTAATACTTTGATCTGGTAATATTTGCTCAACAGGAGTGGATCCAGGCGTAACTCCACCTTGCTTTCATGCTTTTAAGTGACTCTCCAACATAATACCTCTAACCAATTGAGAGCCATTTCTACACATTCGAGCAATTTCATCTACGACCGTTAGTTGTTCTCTATATCCACCAGGGGCATTTGCATGTGAGGCATCTACAACGATCTTCGGATCAAGTTCACGATCTCGCATATCAGCAGCAACACGAAGCACACTATCTTCATCATAATTTCTCCTTCCTCAACCTCATCTTAGTATGATATGTGAGTCATGATTCCCAGCAGTAGTGAAAATTCAATTTTCTCAAGTATGCTGACCCGCCATAAAAACATGAGATTCTCTAGCTGCTATTATTGCATCGATTGCTGTTTTTGTAGATCCGTCTGTACCATTCTTGAATCAAACTGGTGTAGAAAGCCCTGATGCCATTTCCCTATGTCACTGATTTTCTGTAGATCGAGCACCAATTGCTGCCCAAGATATCAAGTCTCACCAATACTGTGGAGTAAATACATCTAATTGTTCTGTTGCAATTGGAACTCACATATTAGCTATTTCCCACATAATTTGTCTCGCAAGTTTTAGCCCTGTGTTGACATCACAGCTACCATCAAGATGTGGATCTTTTACAAGCCCCTTCCAACCGACAGTAGTCCTTGGTTTTTCAAAATATACTCGCATAACTAAAAGTAATTGGTCATGCTTACTTTGCATATCTTTTAACCACCTCGCATATTCTAGAGCACTTTCCTTATTATGTATAGAACAAGGCCCAGAGACTACTATCATCCTATTATCAATACCAGATAGTACATTTGAAATAGCAGCTCTTGCTGAAGTAATTTGGTCCTCCATATCATTTGTAATTGGGTGTAAAGAGATTACCTCTTCTGGGGAAACTGCATCCTGTACATGAAGCATTCTTGTATTACTTGTACTTGCCATAAAAACATTTTTTAAAAAATAAAAAAATCCTTCGTATTTTGTACGAAGGATTCATTTGGGTATATATGACTATTTACTTTTTACACCAAAACTAATCCTTCGCCTGACGAAAGAAAAAGTAAAAGAAGTAAAATGCATGTTGTGGGATGGAAATCATCGCAAAAACATAAGTAAATATTGTATCCCTATAATACCACCGTTTTTATATTGTCAAACTTTTTTGTGATTTTTTCTATTTACATCTTCCCTTAGTAGTAAGGGAAGTCCTCGTTAGAGGGAGGGGGTATAAAATTATAGATTCCTGCCTTCGCAGGAATGACCAGGTTATCTACCTCCCTTCATCACCCTATACGGAAATACAAACACTGCGTTCCAGATACGCTTCATCCTGGCTATTTTGCCAGCGCCAAAGAGGAGACGATAGAGCCACTCAAGCCCGAGCATACGATAGGATTTTGGAGCACGTTTTTGAAAACCCGTGATATAGTCAAAACTCGATCACACCCCAAGTCCGAGCTTGATATTTGGACATTGTTCCATCACCTCCAACACTGACTGTTCTTGGGCTTTCATCCCCAAAGTAGAAAATAAAATCTGTGCTTTTGACTGAGCAATCTTTTGGATAATTTCTGCTTTTCTTTCTGGATTGTACACATGGTACTCCAGATGAAGTTTTGGAAACTGTTCACGCACGCCTTCACGAAAATATTTCTGTGCCAAAACTTTGGCCTCATCACTCGGGTTATAGCGATCAATCACGACAACAGGGATACTTTTTTCTTCCGCAAAGTACAGGATATCTGTCGTCAGATCACTTCCACAAATCCTCTCCCCGTATCTATCGTAGAGCATCTGCCTACGGAAAAAGAGATTGAGCAGATACATCGGGAGGAAAAAGAGATTCACATAAAAAAATGAGTAGCGATCTAGTATCTGGAAAGCAAGATACAAGCCAATACCATCGGGCGTATTATAATCGGCACTTTTCAGTCTCTCTGCAAATTCTCGGTCATCACGAGCCTGCAAGAGCATCTCAGGATTCGGAGTAAATACAATCGTCTGCTTCTTGAGCTCCGTGATTTTTACAAAGAGTTCCGCGTAGGTAGTATGGGTAATGGGGATTCAAAATATCTGCATAAGTTGACGAGAAAGCTAAGTTGCATACTATCTTAAGCAAATTAACTCCAATTTCAAATGAATACTTCTCTACAAGACAAGCGTATCGCCATTGTCGCTGATTGGATTAAGGATTGGTGAGGAGCAGAAATCGTCCTTGAACAGACGATGGAGCTCTTTCCCGAGGCAGATATCTTTAGCTCCGTCCTTTGGCAACAGGAAAATCCTCTCTTTCAAGGCAGAAACATCACGACAAGTTTTATCCAAAAGATACCACTCCTCAATAAATCTCATAAGCTCGCTCTTACTCTACGTCCACTCGCTTTTGAAAGCTTTGATCTGAGTGAGTATGATATCGTCATCTCTCTCAGTAGCGCCGAAAGCAAATGAGTGATTACCAAACCGGATTGTCTCCATATCTGCTACTGTCATACGCCGACTCGCTACTTTTGGAGTCACTATCACGAATACCTCCAGATGATGGAGTTTGGTATCTGGAATCCTCTGGCAAAATGGCTCATGCCAAAGCTCGTGCATCGTCTGAGAGCGTGGGATTTTTGTGCGGCTCAGAGACCAGATTATTTCATCGCGAACTCTGAAACTACAAAAAAGCGTATCTGAAAATACTACGAACGAGAAGCAACGGTTATCTATCCTGGGCTCGATATCAAAACCTCACCCCTAACGCAATCTTCCCTCTCAAACAATGAGAAAGGAGCAGATGAATACTATTTTTACACTGGTCGTTGTATCCCCTACAAAAAGTTTGATCTCCTCGTCGACGCCTTTAATCAAAATGGGAAAAAACTCATCATCGCCACCAATACAGACAATACGCTGTATAGAAACTTAAAAGCAAAATCAAACGACAACATCGAGTGGAAACTCACTGGAGACTTAGATGAAATCAATCGTCTCCACGCTGGAGCAAAAGCATTTCTCTTCCCACCAGAAGAGGACTTTGGGCTCGCACCTATTGCTGCTATGATGATGGGGACTCCAGTGATTGCGTACGCGAAATGATGAGCTTCTGAAAGTATTATCAATGGGAAAACAGGGATGTTTTTTGAAGAACAAACAGTCAGGAGTCTCAATGAAGCTATTGATACATTTGAGACAATGAAGTTTGATGCCAAGGAGATACAAGAGCACGCTCAGAAATTTAGTAAAAAGAATTTTCAGGAGGGGCTCTTAAATTTTATCGCACATCACCTTCCCAAGTAGTTGAAATATAATGAAAGATATGATAGGATACTAAAGATTTTATATCCTATTATTTTTACATGCCTTCTGCCCTCAGACTTTGACAACATGATATCGATGAACTTCGCCCCTGAATATACTCAAAAGACAAAGTATACCTTGCAATACAAAAATGAAAGCTCAATAAAGTAATATCAGAATACAATGCCACTACATGAAGAGTAACAAGTATAAAGGCACAAGATATTCTTGATGCTTATGCACAACCAAAACGCCTCTCTTATAGACCAGAAGATCAAGAAACCCTCAGAAGTATTCGTCAATTTTGTACCTATATCATGGAAAAAGTTGAATTCCAACTACTTGGAAGAGTTGGTCATGGAAATAGTAAAAATTATAGTATTACTCTTGATAATATTCCAAGCAAAGACCCAGCAGCAAGCCTTGCACGAGCAATCACAACTTTTATACAAGATTTACTCAATGGAATTAATAACTGTGGGCTTCCAGAAACACAAGAAGAGACATTCCAACGCATATCTTGAGAAATCGGAAAAGAAGAAGTCAATATTGATGACCGTATTGAAGATATCAAGACACTAGATAAGTCGTTTCAGATCAAGCTGATACAAAATTGTCTTTGAGAACTCTCAGGCAACACTCCTAAAGAACTAAATCCAGAAGAAATACACACAGTACTACAGATATGGCCAGAGGAACTTGAAGATGACGAAGGAGATATCCATACTATCCCGATCCAACATATAGCCACACTACTTGATACCTCAAATCAATTCAAGATAGAAAATACAAATGCGCTTCTTCTCATCTTTTGAGTCTTACACTTTAGGCTTAGAGAAAAAAGATTTGAAACACATAAAGTCGAAACAAGAGGGATAAAATGAGAATACTTGAATTTTATAGGAACAGAATCGATAAATGAATACGAATGAAAAAATGAACCAGATTTTGTGACTTGGCTTGGAAATAGTGAGGATATAAATGAACAAGCAAAAGCATTCTGAGAACTAAACCCAGACGATCGAGGTGCTTTTTTTGAAGAAGTATTCCGGAAGATTTATGAATGGGATTATTCACAAACAAATTTTCTTGTCCTCATTAACTCATTTTTACCCTCAGATGAACAAGTCAAAATACACCAACTAAGAACCATATTAAAAGAAGTAGATACCTCATCTCATATACGTACGGAAATAGTAGTAAGAGTACTAAAAGCAATAAATTATATCTTTGCATATTTTGTTCCATATAGTGAATCAAAATACTATAGTATCACTCTTGAAGACATAAAAACTTGTATTGAAACTAGTGAACAATCACCACATTATACAGTAGAAAAAAATATCGACAGAAATAAAGTCAATGAGATTCAACCATGGCTAGATGAAGCACGTAAAGACTTTTGAGAAAACGGAGTATATACAAGTCATAATTATAGTCAGAGAAGACAAGAATTATCTCAATTATATGACCTCGTAAAAACAGAGTTAGGAGATGACACAGCTACTACTCTGTATCTGTTTAGAGAAGCAAAGCTCTCTATACTATGACTTAAAAGAAAGATTTTGCAGAAACCCTCCATTTCTCAGCCTGAAGAAATCTGGAAACTATTTGAATATTATGGAGATGAAGATGATATAGGAACAATATCGAGGGTATTTAATAGTATTACATCTCAGAATGCTCACTTTGTTGTTGGTCTGATTGATATTACATTTGATTTACCACAGGATGCCACTTGGAGAGAAAAATTAGCACCATTAGAGTCACAAATAGAAGAACATTGGACAACTATCAATAGAACATCTCGTGAAAGTTTTAGCTCACGTATTAAAAATTTCCTACAACACAAAAACCTATCTCTTTTAAAACAAGCAGATATTCGAGGAGTATTAAGAGTCTGTAAAGCAAAGTATATTGATCCCCTTAATACCCCTGCTTCATAAGCAAGGTCCTCTTAATCCTCTCCCCTTCATCATAGCACGAAAAGTGCTTATAGTAGTCAAGTGTAACCGTTAATAATTGATTGATATACGATACTTGAAGTGATTCCACCGGCGTATCAAGTCGTGTGCTGGCAACAGTATTGAGGGATACACTTCCGAAATCAAAAGGAGAAAGAACATTAGTCGCCACGACATTTCCACTCATATCAAGCTCATACTGCCTACGATCTAGAAAATCATTGATAAAGACATTTCCTGCATCGACCTTGATCCCTGTCGGATAGGTCAGTCCTCCCGTAAATACCTGGAGGATATTGTCACTTACGGTCAGGATATCATCATCCCCTTTGGTAGCATAGTAATCATAAAAACTATAGGCTTCTGTAAGACCATCAAACAAGGACACGCGAACATAATAGGATCCCGTATCTGTAAAGCTTCCCGCAATGTTAGAAATGTCGATACCATAACTGGTTCCTGCAAATAGATCTTGGTCGTTGAGACCACTACGAACAGTAATCGTCCCCGTATTGGTTCCAGAACAGCTCGTCGTTTCCTCTCTTGGCTCGGTATCAAGATAGTAGCGAACCCCAACAGAACACCCAGGAACACTTGGTCCCGTGCTACTATCAAAGTTGCTATAATCTGCAAAGTAGTAAGAAATCGTACTTCCTGTTAGCTCAAGATAGTCAGTATCTTGGGTCATCCCTGAGAAACTCATACCCCCCACAACCGTTGGACTCGTAAGTACTAGACTACCTCCAGTGAGAAAGCTAATATCGATATGATCTACTCCAACGATATCTGTTGGAACTTGAAAATCTATCTGAAGAGTATCTGAAATCGTACTCGGACTTGAAAATACCAATATCTCTCCGTTCCCGGCATTGGCAATATACAAGGTATCACTGTCCCCATCATACCACAAACCCATCGGCTCACGAATACCATCAATCATATCCAGCAGTATCTCAGTGGTGTCAGCGACAGTATCGTAGGCAAGGACACGATGATTCAAGGTATCACTGATATACAGGGTATCGTTATGAAACGCTAAACCAGAAGGAGTGTTGAGATACTCTTTTATCCCTCGTTCTCCATCGGTAAATGCAGAACCCGAGACTCACTTCCCCACCACGGTCACTCCTGCAACACTGGTATTACTACGATCAAATTTTAACACTGAGTGGAGGATACTATCCGAAACATACAAATCATTCCCAGCACCGTAGACAACATCGACGGGACCATAATAACTCCCAGAGAAACTCACTCCTCCAAGTGTCAGTGCCTCACCCAGATAGCTCGCTTCGATACTTCCAGAATTATAGTTGTATCCGAGCATCATATCTGCACCGATAGATTCAAACGGATGGATAGAGCTTAGACTCAAGTGATTCGTATCAGCATCATCGCTATCAGCATCGCAGTAGACACCAGAGAGCGTCTGTACTCAGAAGTATTCAAATACGCCATGTCCGAGGCTACTCTGTGTTTTTAGCAATACTCCAGATCCAAGTAAAACGGGATCAACCGATGTATCGAGGTGATCAAATAAAGAACTGAGAGAACGAGAAAAATCTAGCACTTCTCCGCCCGTATCAAGTACCTGTTCTTGGAGGGTAATGTTTTTAATACCATTTGAAACAAACATACTCACTGATACCATCAGGACAATCGATATCGTAATCCCCACGATGAGTTCGATGAGAGTGAAGGCATGCATAGAGTTACTTCTGAGAAAAACACTCCCATTCTTGACCTCTGTTCGATGCTTTTTAATCTGTATTTCGTCATTCCTGCGAAGGTGCCAGTGAGACTTGGTGAGTTTACGAACCATTGCTCGAACCAATACTCTTGGGGTGCAGGAATCTATGACTTTATTCAATTTCCATTTCCTCATATAGATCTTTCCATAAGGGGTTAAAGTGATGAATTGCATTCATCTTCCACTCTCGTTTCCACTTCTTCATTTGTTTTTCTCTTGTAATAGCCGCATACATCGTACTATGTTCTTCAAAATATACAAGATTATGACACTGGTATTTTTTTGAGAACCCATCTACAAATCAAGACTTATGTTCAAATACTCGTTTTTTTAGATTGGAAGTCACTCATATATACAAGGTTTCCATTTGTGAAGCGAGTATGTATACATATGCCTGTTTCATAGAAATTTTTTTTATAGATTCCTGCCTTCGCAGGAATGACGAGGTACACAGATTCAAATAAAGAAGCAAAAAATATCAAGTAGAAAAAATCCGTCATCACGAGGAACATAAGTGACGTGGTGATCTCAAAAGATTACTTCTCCGTATCTCTTGCACTTAATGGTAAGGGAAAGATCCCGTATTATTGCGGGAGAAAGGGTTAATTACTCACTCCTCCTCAACTTCAATACCCACGTATCCACGACATAGCGAGCATTCACATTATTATTTTGAACGGCATGGAGGTCGCTTTGAAGTAGGTCTAAGTCTGCTCGAGACAACCATACTCTCCCCTCTTGCACTTCGTTTCGTACACACGCATACAGACTCTGTAAAAAGCGGACATACTCTTCTGTTTCAAGTTTATTGCGATACAGATAGCTCACCAGTTCCATATTTCCCTGCAGATACGAGTGAATCATCGAGAGAAAAAAAGCATCCTCCACATCATCACTCGTCCCACCATACGGTACCACCTGCACACGAGAAAGAATCGTCTCTAAAACACCAGCTTCACTTTTATTAGAAAGAAAGATGATATTTGTCATCCCTGGTTCCTCGAAAAACTTGAGACAGCTATTGGCAGCTTGTGGGGTCATACGACTGATATTTTCGATAAAAAATATCTGAAATGGATAATTCCCACTACTCGTAGAAAGTGTCAAAAACGATTGAATATCCTGAATCTTGATGGTTTCTCCCGTGTCGGTCAAACGATGAAGGTAGACTTTTGGGATGTCATACTTGGCAAGAAGTTCATATCCCAGAGACTCAATCTCAGAAGTCATAATCTCCATATGCTGCCCTACAAATAAAAAAGGAGAAATGGCTTCTCCCTTTTTCTGCTGTTCGGTAATGATATCGATAAGCTGACTAGACTTCATCATCCTCAAGTAAGTTAAAGAGAGAATCAAGTTCATCTTCAAATTCTTGTACTACTTCTTCTTCACTCTTTCCATCATCCACCACCGTCCCTGTCGCATCTACGGTTACAGTGTCTTCCGTCATAACATCTGAAGTTTCGGTAGTTTCTTCCGTTGGAGTTTCCAGAGATTCTGAAGTTTCTGTTTCTTCGACTACTGGTGTTGTTGGAGTATCTCCTGTCTCATTTGTCTCCTCAGTTTTTGTCCCACATGAAGCCAGGAGAAGAGTAATAGAAACAAGGGCAAGTAATGATTTCATAATTAGAATAGGTAAGTAGATAAATAGATGTATAGGTAAATAGGAGGAAAGGAATAAGAGAGATAAAAGAATAAAGAAAAAAGAATAAAGTGTGTGTCATTGCGATCCCGAGGACTCGGGAACATAACTGTATTTTACTTATTCATGACTTCGTATCAACATGAATACCCCTAACCTCAATCCTTTCCCTTACTACTAAGGGCAAGGAGGTATACCCTTTCGTAGGAAAGGAAGTACCGAGGAACGAGGGGATGGATTATTATTTTTCAATCCATCAGTTCCGCATACTCGGAACCGCTTCCTTTACGTCTACAGGAAGCGAATAAGGATTTTTGGGAACAACCGTAAGTTCTTGTATCTATAATAATCAATACAAAAAAAAATCAATAAAAAAGACTCTCGTCGGCATTGACAAAGAGTCGAGGTATTTTTATCTACTTATTGCAGCAAGAGCATAATTATCGTCGTTTGCAGCGTGTCATCACTGTGCATCAAACTCAAGCATCTTAATTTGACGCGCCTGTCTCAGCATAGAAACATTATCACTATGAGGTAATTTTGCAAACAGCGATCCCACGATTGGTAGTTGATTTGCCCAAAGTATTGTCATCAATTTACCGTTGATATCAATTTTTGTCTCTCGTACCTGTGCCTGTACAGGATCATTTGCTGCTATCTCCCCCCCTAACGCCACCTCCTGCAAGGCAGAGGGGGAAGTTACTATTCCTCCTCAAGTCTGTCATCCCTTCGTCCCCATTTGTCATTCATGCGCAGGCAGGAATCTATTATTCATCATTCCACTATTTGCTACCATACTTTTTGTTTTTATTTTTTAATCACTTTGGGATATGTCATTCTGATCCCGAGTCATCGGGGAAGAATCCCTCTTACCTACGGAGGGATCTTTCGATTCCTTTCAGTCACTCAAGATGACAAGGTTCCCTATCTCCTATTATTCTACCACACTTTTTCATGACTTTTTATATTTTTTATTTGACAATATATATATATATCGTTAGAATGTTTTTACCTATCGTGTCGTGGTCTGCGCGTAGGTAACTCAATAAACCAGACCACTGCCATAATCTACGGAGGATATATGGCGAAAAAAAGAAACGGCAAGGGTTCACAAGGAGCCCCCAGCCACTGCAATCGTGTGCATGGTGAGGAGGCATTGATTCTCCAAATCATGCGTCGTGATAAGTGCTCCCGATCAGTTGCGAAAGATCGGGCAAGAGCACAACTCGCAGCAGCTTGATCGGGGGAGCCGTCACAAAAAGGGCGTCACGCATGGAAACATGCGCGGCGCCCTTCGCGTTTTAGAGAAAATTTTGAAGAAAAAAGAATCCCCCCAAACCCTAGGGTTTGGGGGGTGTTTTATGCCTTATCTTTCATACATCCACTCAGAATATCTCTCGCTCTAGCACTATGTTCTTTTTTCACTCCAATCGAAATCGCTTGTTCATTCGCTCATTGGGTAATAAACTCGATATTAATACCTTCATCGGATAATGCTTTTGCCATAAGTGCCAATATTCCAACATGGTGGTCCATATTATCAGAATAACAAGTAATCATATCAATATCATCTCGAGAATCTACAAATTCCATTAATTCAGGAGTATCTGAACTATATACAGATAATCCAAACCAATCCCTGATGGCACGTTTCATATTTTTCAATTGCTCTTTTTCGATTCAAGCGCACGTAAAAGTAACTTCTGTCTCAGATGTTGCAATCTGTCATATCTCAGTAAAACTAGATACAGCCTCGAATAAGTCTCGTGCAAACCCCTTCCCCATTTGAGAAGTACTTACTGAAACACATGTAGTATCTGTATGACACTCTACAAGATTAAATCACTTAAATCATGAATCTCTTACTTTTTCTTTAATAGTATCCCAATCCTGCTCTAAAAGATCCTGGTCCTCAAAAAAAGTAGCATGTAATTGCTGCACCCCCCTTACAGTATCACCGGCATTTACCCCAATAGATACATTACGTTGGTGCAATCATTGACTTACAAAATCAATGCTAATATCATTTTTCGCAAGAGTTCCTGCAATCTTTGCAAGTACTCCAGGATGTCAAGACATCCCTCATCATACGACAAAGAGCAGTCACTTTTCAACACTATAACTTACATCACCATCACCAAGCCCAAATTCTTGAATTATCTTATTTTGGAGCACTTGTAATTTAGACTCTGACCTTATTTTCTTAAAATCCATTGTAAATGTTATTTCATGATTTCCAGTTGGAATCACATCAATTTCACCATATTCAGATACAACTTCAAAAAGTCTATGAGCAAATCATTTACCAGATAAACTCTGATTTTTCACTCTAAAAACAACCACTCTATCACGCTTCAATGTACCGTCTACTTCAGTATCACTCATAGCCTTCCCTGGGTGAACCATGGTCCCAGTTCTATTTTCATCATATATACATGTGCCATCATCTAACTGTGTATACGTATTTCCCAACCAGATGTGTACTCCTGCCTGCTGTACTTTATCACGAAGTGCCTGGGGATGGAGAACTTTTGAATTTGCAGAACGAGCCCCGATAAACTCACTCATAATAGTATAATCAAGACCAAGATGTAATTTTGCATTTGGAACATCTCTTGGATCGGCCGTCCTCACTCCGTCTTGCTTATGAACTTCAAAAAGAAAATTTTTATTAGAGTTACTTAACCTTCTAGCCTGTCCAATAGACAAAATTGCAGCTGTAGCATCGCTATATCCTTCTCATATGGCTGCATCTATCCCTTGAGGGAATGTCCCAATATACCCAGGAAGTACGGGAATCATATCGTCTGCTAATATATCATCTACCTCTTTATTTACTCGTGAAATTAACAATTCAAGTACTTCGTTTTCATCTCTTCCTTCAACCTCGCCTGGAGCAATAATATTTGATAAATCTACTGCTTTTGCCTTTACTCAGTCTTTTTCTTGAGAATTAATCATCATTGCATGAAGCTCTGCAGCAATAACTTCTCAAAAACCCTTAATAGAAATAAATCTTCCCTCAGGAGCATTGATAGTAAAATCATTTTCCATACTCGGCACCACCCTTTCTGGATTTGACTTATCCATTCAGCGCCAAAACTCTATAACATCCCTCAATTCCTCAAAACGCTGATTTGAATGGTCCTTTGTACTTTCCCAGTTTTTTCATCCATTTTTTTTAATTAATCGAGAATGAAAACGTTTAATTTCATCTAATTTTCTATATGCCTCTGCAAAATCTTGAGCATCTAAATATCACCCAAGCGCTTCGAGGTTCTTCGTTGTATTAAAATCATCTGATCTCATCGCTGAAACCACGAGTGCTTGTGTATTTCACTGCTCATAATCCCAATTTACATGGATATTATTTTTTGCTCCTTCTCAAGAATTCTCCCCTCAAATCTTCTTCACCTTCATAAATTTTTTTTCGGGAGAGAATCACAACATATGCAAGGTATCATTATATGTTGGAAGTTCTCCAGATGCTCTCGCTTCAACACCAAGAAACATAAAAGTACAGATAGGAAATAAATAATACTTTCTTTATATTCTAAAAATTACAACTGTCAAAATATTGTATAATTAACTTAATTAGCACTCTTTATAAAAAAGTGCTAATTTTTATTTGACTCTAAAAAATAAACGGATACAATACCCTCAG
The DNA here is from genome assembly GCA_023898505.1 of Candidatus Peribacteria bacterium. Classification (GTDB taxonomy): domain Bacteria; phylum Patescibacteriota; class Gracilibacteria; order BD1-5; family UBA6164; genus HK-STAS-PATE-10. The sequence continues at coordinate 661,077 of CP060226.1, forward strand.
TTAAAAGATGAAAGACACAAGTAGAAAGTATTCGTACTCTGAAAATAAGTGTTTACAATAATGATTCTGTTTTTTAGAAAACAATATTTTCTCTTCCTTTCCCCTTTTCACTTTATCCTTTAAACTAATGTCTATGTGAAAAATAATTTGAATCGACCTCGGTACAACAAACTCATGTGTTGCCTTTATGGAATGAGGAGAAGCTAAAGTTATCCCAAATGCGGAAGGAAATAGAACAACTCCAAGTATCGTGGCGCATAAAGATGGAAATATCATCGTCGGAACACCAGCAAAAAGACAGGCCATTACCAATCCTGCGGGGACAATATTTTCCGCAAAAAGATTTATCGGGAGAAAATACGAGGAGGTACAAGAAGAAATCAAATCTGTACCATTTGAAGTAGTAAAAGGAAAAGACGGTTCTGCACTCATCAAGTTTGATGGTAAAGAAGTACGCCCAGAAGAAATAGGAGCACATGTACTCATGAAACTTAAAGAAGATGCTGAAAAATTCCTCGGAAGCAAAGTAACCGAAGCGGTTATCACCGTACCTGCCTACTTCAACGATGATCAAAGACAAGCAACGATCAACGCGGGAAAGATAGCTGGACTTGAGGTAAAGAGAATCGTAAACGAACCAACCGCGGCAGCACTTTCATATGGAGCCGGTAAGGGAAAAAATGAAAAGATTGCTGTCTACGACCTCGGTGGTGGTACCTTTGATATCTCAATCTTGGAGCTTTCAGAAGAAGGAACCTTTGAAGTACTCGCAACCAATGGGGATACTCACCTCGGTGGTGATGACTTCGATAAACGTATCACTGATTGGATTATCGATGAGTTTAAAAAAGACCAAGGAATTGACCTCAGAAACGACCCTATGGCGCTTCAAAGAGTGAGAGATGAAGCTGAAAAAGCAAAAAAAGAGCTCTCAAGCACGACCGAGTACGATATCAACCTCCCATATATCACGGTAGACTCGAGTGGGCCAAAGAACCTCATGATGACACTCAAAAGATCAAAATTTGAAGAACTTATCGGAGACCTGGTAGAAAGAAGTATCGAACCATGTAAAAAGGTACTGGCAGATGCTGGACTCAAAGCAAGTGAACTTCACCAAGTACTCCTCGTTGGTGGTTCTACCAGAGTTCCAATGGTCGTATCAAAGGTAGAAGCATTTTTTGGGAAAAAGCCAAATGCTGGTATCAATCCAGATGAAGCTGTAGCACTTGGAGCAGCTATCCAAGCAGGTATCATCGGTGGAGATGTCACTGACGTCCTTCTCCTCGATGTCACGCCTCTTACCCTCGGTATCGAAACCATGGGAGGAGTAAGGACCGTGATGATTCCAAGAAATACCACCATTCCAGCTAATAAAAACGAAACTTTCTCAACTGCCGTAGATAATCAACCAAGTGTTGAAATTCACGTACTTCAAGGAGAAAGAGAGATGGCAGCTGACAACAAATCTCTGGGGAAATTTATGCTCGACGGGATCGCACCAGCACCAAGAGGGGTACCTCAGATCGAAGTACACTTTGATATCGATGCTAATGGTGTTCTCAAAGTAACGGCTAAGGATAAAGGAACTGGAAAAGAACAACATATCACCATCCAAGGATCAACGGGTATGGATGAAGCAGAAGTTGATAAACTCGTAAAAGAAGCGGAAGCAAAAAGAGATGAAGATAAAAAGAAAAAAGATATGGCCGATGCAAGAAACCATGCAGATGGAGCCGTAGCGCAGGCAGAAAAGATGCTCAGAGACAACGCCGATAAGGTCGAAGAAGCCGATAAAAAGGCAGTAGAAGAAAAGATTGCAGCGGTAAAAGAAGTGCTTGGAAAATCTGATGCCACAAAAGAGGATTTCGAAACTCCAACCAAAGCACTCACTGATCTCCTCATGCAAGTAGGACAAAAACTCTACCAAGCTGGTGGTCAGCCAGGAGCTGAAGGAGCTCAAGCAGATACCGCATCAAATGATAAAAAAGATGATGATGTACAAGAAGGAGAGGTAGAGAAATAGAAATCTATCTTCACAAAATTCAACAACTCGTTATTGACAAAAATAACGAGTTGTTTATTATTTATATAATATTATTAAGTTTCTATATGCTGAAGCCTCACGAAGAACAAGAAGGAAGAATAACTTGAAAAAATATATGGAATACCGGGCTTTCAGGAGTCTCTAAACTTGCAAAAGCAACAACCCACTGCATACTCAACACCATAGAAGGGATAGAAAACATCTTACTTCAAGTCTCACATCAAAAAGAAAGATTAACAAACAACGAGGATTATTCTACACTAAAGAAAGTTCTCACTCCTATCTGGAATGGTTTATTAGATGCGCTTCATAAAGCCGGAGTAACTCCAAATAACGTTGTTACTTTTAGAATTTTCTTACTATTTGTAGGTCTAGTGCTCTATATAGCTGGGGAACAATGACTGGCAGCAACGAGTATTTTCACATCTCTTGCTGGTGATTGAGCTGATGGTGCTCTTGCGAGAAAATATAATCAAAAATCTAAAGTTGGGGAACTCTATGACGCTCAAACTGATAAAGTAAGCGACCTCGTTATATCTGGAATCATTTTCCATTTACTTTGGCAAGTATATCCAGAACTTGCAATTATATTTTGATGAATAGCTTCTTGAAAACTCTATCAACATCATCAATCTGCAATTCGACCATGAAGACCTGGATATAGAGAACAATGACCCATGTTTCTTCAAGCTGCCTTTAAAGATGAGCTCACACAATATGTCGAAGAAAAAACAGGCGGAGCCGCAAATAACTATGGAAAGATAAAAACTGCCGTACAAATGATTTCCAATGGAGTCATGCTTGGAATCCTTACTGTAAGTGATGCGTATGGAATGATTGATACTCTACTTCTAAGCATCTGAGTAATTGCGCAAGGAGGATCTATTTGACTTGGATATCTAAGTAATTATCCGCCAAAGGATCTAAAAATAGAACTTCAACTCACTGCAGGTATGGTTTTAGGAAGAATAAAAAATATCCTACGAACAAAGCTCCTTATTCCTTCTTCATGAAGAACAAAGAAAATCTATAGGATTAGCTAAAATAATAATTCTGAATCCACCAATTTTTCGGGATACGAAAATCAAAAATAACAAAAAGACTCTAAGGTTATTTAAATTCTTTGATGTGTATCACTGGGATTTTAAAGGGGAAACATTCGCCACGAAACGAAAGCAAAAGCTCTCATCAACGGTAAGCGAAATTGTTTCCCCTTTAATCTTTTGTTACTTTTAGATAAAAGTAAATGGTATATAACTAATTATAGATCCCCGTGTCAAGCACGAGGATGACAAGGAAGAGTTACTTGACTGCTTCCAAACCTACACAGCAACTAAAAAACGCCCCCATCGTGGGGGCCGTTTTTTTACATCAAACTCTTAAATACCTCCACACTATCAAGCTTCTCCCAGGTCACATCATCTCTCCCAAAGTGTCCATAAGTCGCCGTCTTTTGAAATCCTGGTTTTCTCAATTGCAGCTTCTCAATAATTCCTTTTGGAGTGAGATCAAAGTTTGCCTTCACCGCTTCAATAATCTTTTCCTTTGCTACCTTCTCTGTTTCAAATGTCTTTACATATACCGATACTGGCTCTGCTACCCCGATAGCATACCCAAGCTGGACTTCACACCTCTCACATACTCATGAAGCCACGATATTTTTCGCTAAGTACCTGGCAATATACGCTCAAGAACGATCTACTTTTGAGGGATCTTTTCCAGAAAATGCTCAACCCCCATGTCTTCCAAGTCCTCCATAGGTATCGACAATAATTTTTCTTCCCGTAAGTCCACAATCTCCCTTTGGTCCTCAAATGACAAATTTCCCCGTTGGGTTAATATGAAGTACAGTTGCTTCATCGAGCATATCCCCAAGTACTGGCTTGATAACCTCACGAATAATTCCCTCTTTGAGAGTTTCTTGTGTCACGCTGGCACGATGCTGATTGGAAACAACCACGGTATCAACACGAACGGGAGTATGCTCATCGTACTCTACGGTTACCTGTGTCTTCCCATCTGGGAGCAAGTATGGAAGGGTATTATTTTTTCTTACTTCTTCGAGTTTTTTTGCCAACTTATGTGCTAAACTAATCGGAAGTGGGAGATAGTTTTCTGTTTCATTGGTGGCATACCCAAACATAATCCCCTGATCTCCAGCTCCACCAGTATCTACTCCCTGAGCGATATCTGGGGATTGGGTGTTAATCATCAAGTGAACGCCAATCTCATTTCCATCGAAACAGGCTTCTGTTTCATTGTACCCGATACCACAAATCGTCTTTCTCACAAGTTCTGTATAATTTACGTTTGCTCTTGTAGTAATCTCACCACTGACAATCACTGTCCCAGTTGTTACCATCGTCTCACAGGCAACTCTCGAGTATGGATCCTCGGCTAAACAGGCATCTAAAATCGCATCACTAATCTGATCACAAACCTTGTCTGGGTGTCCACTCGTTACTGATTCTGAGGTAATTACATGTCTCATAATTTCTCTAACAATAAAAAAATAAAAATAGTTCTGCCAAGTAACCATATGGCTTGTATGCACTGAGTAACTGTCCGAGCCCCAATTTTAATTGGTCGAGTTTTACGAAGAAATACAACTCCTAGGCTATTATGAGGTGAGACCATTAAAAAACTTCCCATTTTTTGGAAAGCTATACTTCAAAACAACGATGTTGATTATCGGATGAAATATATCTTTCCCTTGCGGGTAGGAGTTAGCACCTTATCTACGACAGGTTGCTGGAGTAATACAAACGGGCCTATTCCCTTTTACTCGCTCTTGATATGGATCAAGTAGAAAGAGTATACGAAAAATTTCGATACGTCAAAACCGATTATGCTTTATGTCTTTTCAAAAGACCAAAACTCAGTACAACTCAGAAAGAAATAATCCCAAACAAAAAGAGTAACTGCTCAGATAGAGGGAGAGATCTAGTATCCCCCACGTCCTTCTCTCCCCTGATCACCGAAACCACCGATCTATCTCCTCCCACACCTTGATTTCATCCTGACTTTTCTTTTTTCGCTGCCTGCGCTTTGGGTACGAGATACGATTGCATCTGCAGATAATACTCAGAATCTATCTCTACATCTTTTTCTCTCGGAACCATAAATACTCCTCCTGAAGCTGTAACCACTTCCGAACGAATATGGTACTCCCCAGGAGCAAGTGTATGGGTTTTATAGCTATACTTTCCAGCCTCATCCGATTGGAGTTCAATCTCTTCATCTCAGATATATAAAAGAATCCTGACATTTGGTTCGGTCGTTCCTGAGATCTTGAGGTTCTTTTTTTGCTTTTCAATACTCTGAGAAAAGCGAACTCAAGGCACATCTTTTATCTCTACTCCAATAGATTTCTGAGAAAGGATGGCGGTATCTTTCCAAGGGGATGAAAATGATAGGAAGTGTGTAGATCCTGATCCTCCCTCAGGAAACAAAGGAGGGGGAAATAAAAATGGTGAGAAGTTGTATGTCTCAAGAAATGAAAGGGTGTTTCCCATAGATACTGCTACTATTTCTTTTTTCTCCTCTCTAGCCTCTGCAAGCATAAGTTTCTTTACCTCTGTATCTTTCCACATCCCTCGTTCTTCTTTTCTGGCTTGTTTTTCTAAAAGAGCAAAGCTATCTTGGTACAAAAAAGGAAAACGAAGATAGGCTCGTGCATACCCCTCTCGGATGAGTGTTTCATTAAAACTCCCCGATTCCCCTGGTATATATACATAGCCGAGTAAACGATTATACTTGTCTCGATGATTGATCCCTTCAAAGTGAATCTGCACCTTTTTGCCTGTGAGCTGTGTTTTTGTAAACTCATAGGCTTCAATTCCATAGTACTCAACTTCTTTTTTAGGATGTTTTGTCTCTGGAGTATCTACTCCAATCAGTCGAAGTTTTTCTTTTCCCTGTGGTAACAGCACTTCGATCGTATCACCATCTATCACTCGTACTACTTCTGCAAGCACGGTCTTCGTTTCTAAAAGTTCATGCGTCAACACCGTATTTTCTGGTATCTGAAAACTCCAAGATATCTCGTCGATAATCTGTTCCCCCTGTAACAGATATACGGCATCTTCGGTATTCCCGAGACTGATGCCCGACTCTTCTTTATAGAGACGGTAGGTATCAAAAGGAAATATGCGTATATTATTTGCAAAAACATATGGCTTTGACCCTTTTCCTTTGACATCATCTACTTCAAGTCACAGTAGATCTATCGGTAGGTACGAGGTATTTTGTATGTCGATATATTCCAGATCATCTCGACCACTTGGATTTACCATAACTCCAGATATCTTCAGACCTCGAAAGTCACGAGTCAGAACCTCAGGAGTCAATTCTTTTTGCATTCCTACGCTCAGTTGTAGTATATCTATACTGGTAGCTCAGAAACTATCAGTCACAGTCAACTCGATGGTATACACTCCCGTCTCATACCACTGTCATGGAGGGTTCAGTTTTTGACTTATTTCCCCATTTCAGAGATTCCATAGAACTTGAAGTTTCTCTCCATCAGGATCAAAAGAGTCCTTTCCGGTAATATTTACATTACAGCGGTCTGCTTCACAAATCAAGATATTTCCACTCAAGGTTTTAGCTTCTGACATAACTCCCTGTAAAGTGATTTGTGCTACTGGAGCATGATTATCTCTTTTCAGATCTTCAAGATAGCGATTATCAACAAATATGCGTTGCTCCTGCACATAATTGGTCTTGGTATTTGTCACCTCGACAGAGATACTGGTCGTACCTGGTTCGAGATACACCACTCCAGGATTACAGGTATACTGATACTTTTCTTTAAAAACCGTCGTTCAAAAGTCCCAGAAACAGGTATCTCGACTTGATTTTGGATACTTGAGATTAATAGCACATCGTTCCTCGCTACAATGATAGTTTCCATCTCATCACAACTCGAGTCCACTCTGAACAACAATTTCTTCAATACCTTCCTCTACTTCAGAAGCAAGAGTAGTTCCTCATCAGCCTGAAGATGTAGATATTTCTTCTATATCATCCATCTCGGTATTGATAATCTGAATTATTCGCTCGTGAAAATTCATACGGTTCTCTGCTTCATACACCTGTATACGAACGGTATGTTCTCCCTTAGGAATCTCCCATTTGGAAGGATTACACTCCTCGATAATCGCCCCTGTAAAACTGAGTTCCAACATACATGCGTAGTTCGATGAAATCTTTCCCAGAGCATTATCAAGAAGTTGGAGATTTACCTTACAGATATCCTTCTTTTGATCACAGTAAAACACATCACTCAGAATATCGTCTCGATTAGTAAAATAGGTTGGATTCTGAAAATCAAGGTTGATATTTGGGAGAATTCCAGGCATTACGACAAATGGATTCACAAAGTCTAGAGCACCTGTTTTGAAATTGCTAGGAATATCTTTGTCATAGATTGTTGCAATAATTTGATGACTTCCTTCAGGATACGACACATACCCAGGATTACACTTGACATCTGTCCCCTCGGTAGTAAATGAACCCGATCAAAAGTCCCAAGTACATGCATAATTATTGGCGATATAACTTCCCGTAAATAGGTGCTCGAGGGTAAGGTTTACCTTGCAATCTTCATTTTTACACTGCCAGGCAATCGTATCTCCAGTTCCTGTTTGTTCAAGACCACTTTGAACCATGATATCAATATCTGGTATTTCTACGACTGGTGGAGTATTACTGATATGTAGATATTTTTCTTTGGTATTACTCGGAAGATCTTTTTCATACACAATAATATGTAGATCATGTTCCCCTTCGGGAAAGATAATCGTATTTGGATTGCAACGTTCTTTTTGGTCGCTTTCCAGGAGCATATCGATATAGCAGCCAAACGTAGACGAGAGATCAGCCCCAGAACCATCGGTAAACTTCATATTTACCTTACACTCATCCTTTTCATAATCACACATATAGCCATCCTGTACGATGTCTTTATCTACGAGATATGTTGGATTTTGAAATTGAATCAAAAAATCAGGAACGATAGTCCCTGTGGATGTAGCACCTAAATCATCTGCCTTTCCAGGAGAGAAAAGTGAAAATATACTGATAAAAAATAGACACAAAAAAACAGCACAAAAAACACTAATTTTTTGAAGAGAAGTATTGCTTTTTGGTATAATAGAGATCATCTTCTATGAGCTTCCTATTTTTAGCAATAAGATCTCCGATGATTCACAAAGCAAAAAACTGTACCGCAATAACGACACAAACCCCGGCCAATACTAATGATTGGATTTTCCCTGTTCCCACAGGATGCTGGATATAAAAGTAGAGAAAACGCCCAATCCCCATCATCCCCATAAAGAGAAACAAGAGACCAAAACGGAAAAATACACGAATCGGATGGTACATAACATATACTCTGAGAAGTATTCCTGTCGTCTTAAATACATGCTGCCACATACTTGAAAAAAGTCGTGATGGACGAGTAGGAGCATTGGTTTCTATGGGAATATAACTTACATGCAGCCCCTTACTTCCTGCCTGTATCAGCGTATCAACGGCATAGCTAAAAGTAGAAGTGACATTGAGTCGTAAGAGTGCTTCTTTAGAATAGGCACGAAAGCCACTAACACTATCAGGAACTTTTGTTTGTGACATCTGACGTACCATATAACTTCCAAACCACTGAAGAAATCGCTTCAGAGGACTAAAATGCTCAATCTTTGATGTCTGTCTATCACCAAGTACCATATCCGCTTTCCCCTCCAAGATTGGCTGTACCAATGCTTCGATATACTTCCCTGGATATTGATTATCTGCATCCGTATTGACGAGGATATCAGCTCCGACAATAAGCGCCTTCTCGACCCCCGATTTAAACGCCTCTCAGAGTCCTCTATTTCCCGTGTGGGTAACGATATGGTCTACTCCATATTTTTGGGCTACCTCTATAGTATCATCACTGGAACCATCATCTACCAACAGAGTTTCAATCATATCAACTCCTGGTATCTTCTTCGGAAGCTCCTTCAGAACAGTTGCCAGTGTATCTGCTTCGTTATATGCCGGGATTTGTATTACCAGTTTCATGAATAGAAATCAGAGTACTAAAAGTATAGAGAAAAATGTGCGGGTTTACGAGCTGAACAAGAAAAAATGGGCAGAAAATCTCCTCGAGCACTTTTATAGATTTTAGCTATATTAAGAAGAAAATCAAAGGAAAGAGTATTAATGCTTCCTTAAATTATGAAGCGTAACGTGAAAGTATATCCTTTGTCTCGCGCAAGTATTGTGTTAAAGCATTCTCAATCTCTCTATCAGAAATAGTCTGCATCTCATGAACCAAACGATTTCGTAACTTATGAAGTCTCCAAATGGTGTCGAGATCTTTCACGACTACTGGTGATTGTTTTAAAATAGAGCCAAAACTCCCAGTATACCCGAGCGATTGGAGGATATGATGATACAAAACATCCAGCTCTATATAGCGTTCTTTCGGACTTTTATTTGTGTCCCTAGAAATAGTACGATATACTTGCATATAACGCCTATAGTGTTCTTTGGTCATGGTTCGTTTATGGCTCATAAACCATATCCCCCATACTCCCAAAAACACAATAAGAACCAAGATTCAAAGAAAGATATACACCATAAATACTATATTAGACGATATTTTTTCTCTACTACAAGAGATTTTCTCCGCTTCTGTTTTGAAAATTATATAGAACCGCTAAAATGTCAATTGTTTCCATTATATTTTTATCTATTCATTATGAAAGCAATAGTTAAGGGTTTTACCCTCATCGAACTTCTTGTAGTAATTACTATCATCGGTATCCTTGCTACTGGAGCAACTTCTGTATATACCAGTCAAATCCAAAAAGCAAGAGACACCACTCGTCTCAATGATCTCTCAGCACTTCAAGCATCTATCGAACAAGTATATCAAGATACATCAGAGTATCCAGGATCAGATTCATTTTTTACGGAAGTATGAGCCTATCTAGAACGTCTCCCAAGTGATCCAAAACATGGGCAAAATTGTAACGCTGGTGCTGGTACCGTTTCTTGTGCCTATGCTTATGTTACTGGTCCAGACAATAATACTATCACTCAGGGGGAATATGAGCTCTCAAGTGCCTTTGAAAATTCTGGAAACAGGTCTAATAGGGCTGCAAATACGGTCGATAATGGAAATGACGATGAAAGAATTGAAAAGGGTCTCGATGTAGGAAATAACAATACTACTGTTGCTGGTGGTGGAGCTATTACGGTAGCAAATGGAGCCTGTACAGTAGCAGGTGCTACTTCTGGAAGTGCTGAAGGCGTAATTATCGTCATCAACGGAAATCCATCTTCTGGTGAATGTAGTTAAATCACAACATACATTTCAAAAAAACAGAATCTTATAAAGATTCTGTTTTTTTTGCGTAACTCAGGATAACATGAGGGATCTTGTAGACCTTTGCAAGGACTCCGGCGTGAAACCTGCCGGCAATACAGATATCTATTTTTTTCTTGGCATACACATCATAGGTTTCCTGCATAGAGTGAGTTATCTGCACCGCATCTTTCATAAACGGTAACAAAAACTGATAATCATTTGCTTCGGTATCATGAGCATGAAAACTATGCGGAAGCAATACTACTTTTCATCATTGTTCTATCATATAGTTACATATTCTTTCGATTTGTAATGTATAATCTGTAATCTCTAATTTCCTGAGAGCAATACCGATAGTTTTTCCTGATACATCAACCCCCTGAAGAATATTTGTTCATATATCTGTTGCTGGATATTTTCCAAGAGTGAGTTCAGTATGCTCATCATAATCGCCAGCATCATAGTATACTGGGTCTAGAATCAAAGAAGATTTTATTCAAAGTGCACCTAAAGATTCTTGAGAAGATACATCTCGCACATATATCGCTTGAACAGAAGAAAATATATCTCTGATAATCTGAAGACTTTGTTCATCTCTGACATCAATCGACACCCCATACACGACCACCTGTTTACGAAATAAACGAAATACCCAACTTCTCCATTTCCATTGCTTCAGTGCGGAATTATTCGTCTCCCAATCATAAAACAGTCCTCCTCATCAAATGACAATTTTATCACTCCAAATGATGGTTTGAAAAAAAGAAAACAGATTCCTAAGATTGCGAAGTATATTTTTAGGATTTCTAATTCCCAGAGGAAAATACTCCAGATACTGGATATGATCGTGTCTAAAAAATGGATTTTTCGGCGAATAAGAAAATACTCGATAGCTATTTTCTTGTCCTCCTTTTGATTGGAACTCCTCTACTTTTCCTGCATCAAAAAGACGAATCTCATTTTTTAAAATCAGTTCATCTCAGAGATTTTCAGAACCAATGGATGCAAATATGGCAATGTTCATAGTGTAAATAGTACAAAAATATTTCGGAACTCGTTCTTATTTCTCTCTTGTCTAAGGAAAGAAGTCTGTCATCCTCGGACTTGTTCCAGGGATCTATTAAAATGTAAACTCAAATATATCCCGAGGACTCGGGACTACCCCGCACTAAAGACAGGACACGGCACAGGAATGACCAAAAGAGTTAATACACTTCTTTATTGTAGCAAGTTTCACAGTACACTATCTCCGGTCTCTCGGGAGCATAGGTCGTTTGGATTCGTCTTCTTTGTCATCCTGAACTTGATTCAGGATCTGTATATTGAAAATCTTCCTTTTTAAAACTTCAAGATTGTTGTGCATGTTCTTCACAGGTTTCACAATCACAAAGTCTTTCGTAGAGTTTTCTCGGATTTCTGAGTGCCATCCTATCCAGGTGGCGTTGGTCTGGGTGTCTTCTTGGGATAGGGAGTTTATGTTTACGGTAGAACTCCAGTTCTTGTTGGATGATTCGAAATGGCTTCTTCGTTACTTCACACTCTATTGCCCAATTCAGGATATCATCAGGGATATCTTCGATATTGGTAGGGAGTTTGTTTGCTGGAATTATTTTATCTACTTTTGGTGTTGGAGATTCGTAGGTTGACCAGTTAAATAGTGGTCAAGTATGGTCATCACGAGGAGTGTCAGCGACGTGGTGATCTTCTGAGATTGCTTCGTCATCCTTCCTCGCAATGACGGAAGAAAGAGAAAATTGAAACATTCATTCTTGTTCCCCTCCTTGATAGGGAGGGGTTATCGGATAGTACTCCATTGCTACCGTTTCATTGTAGCCAAAAGGGCTCATGCTGCTTGGAAAAAATTCTCACCATTCTCAGGTAGTCATCATATGTTCGATGATCTTTGGAACAAGAGTTTCGTATTCTTCTTTCGTGTATTGTTTATTGAGGATGCAGTAGGATTTATTACGGAGTCAGATGCAGCCAAAACAATCCGAACAATTTATACAAGTATCTGAATAATAAATATCCTTACATCATTCCCAACAATAGGTTAAAAATGCCCCTTTAAACGTTTTATCAGGAGTGAGTCATTCATATACAAGATTAACTGTTCAAGATTGATGAACATCCATACAATCATTTGAATTCGTGTTTACTCGTGTACAATACCTTAAATCTTTACTATCAATTATTTCAAATCATTTAAAAATATTTTTGGAATTGATAATATTATCTCAAAGAGAGTTTTCGGAATTATTAATAATTAGATTCTTTCTTGGTGTCGATAAAAATAGTTTCTGAACTTCTTTGAATAATCTTTCTTTATTGTGTAAATAATACTCTTTCTTGATTTCATATTCTTCTTTAGAATAAGATATATTTAAAACATAATACGACTTATTTTTCAATTCTGAACATCAGAAACAATTATCACATCAACTAAGTCAGTATGAGAAATGACAATTATTAGAATCGTTACAATTTTGAACATACGTGCAATTAAAAACATTTTTACAATCTATTCCTTCATAAATATCATGACTATTAAAGATCATAATACTATCGATTATATCTTTTGATTCACAAATACATTCTCCATAGGTACAGTCCTCAATATACCAAGAAGCGGAAACAATGTAACAATTTTTACCAAAAGCAAAATCCTGGCAATATGCTGAGTTTTCACTGGAGCCCATTCAGTCATCATTCATGATAGCAATCTTTGGAACATTCCTTTGAAGTCTATCTAGTTGAGTAAAAAAACTTATACAAAAATCAAATCCTCCCCCATAATCCATTGCATCCCACCCATCTCCCCACCATTTCTCCTGCTCATATACTTTATATTGCTTATCCGGAGAATAAACAGAAACTATCTCTTTTCAACTAAAATCACATTTCCTTTTATACAATTTCCTTTCATTTCTAAAACTCAATCTCCTCTGCTGCCTACAATCTGGACACAAAGTCGGCGATGGAATCAGGTATTTCTTTCATCAAAAAATAGGGCTTACTTTTTCATAAAACTCCATATCTTTATCCGTGATATCAAAGCTTATCGAGCAATGTTTACAGGTTTTGGTTTCTACTATTTTTTCCATGAGAAACAACTATATTTTAATTTTCTTATCGAGCTCTTTGTCAAAGGTGACAATTTCAAAATCTTTAGATAAGTACAGTAAGCTTTGATCCACAAAAGAAAGTTTTATAAAGTCATTACCTCTAAAAAAATCTAGGTATTGGGTAAATACCACTTCTGAAGAATATATAATTCTTACATTCATAGCATTTTGAATAAAGTCTAAAAAAGCATTCGCAATATCTTTTCAGGCTTTCTGTGTTAATATTGTACTCACCTCAAGTATAATATAATCTGTTACACACAAATCTCCCCGCATCAATTCTGAAAGAACTTCCCTTGCTCGTGTATTATTTACATCCTCTCTATTAAAAAATGATATCCATACATTTGAATCTACAATTTTCATGTATCCCTTATCAATAAATATACATATCTACTTTACTTCCTAAATCCTTATCTCCCGATGTAAACTGCATTTTTTCTAAATCATACATAGTATAACTTTTATTTCTTTTTGTTCGTATGGAACTTATCTTAAAGGCTGGCTTAGAGTTCTTCAGTACTAATATATCCCCTTCAGAATCTACCATATCTGGTATGTTCTTTAGATTTTTATGTAAATCCTTAATTCCAATAGTCATTGTCATACGAAAAAAAATTAAAAGCTATTTTAAATAAGTTTAACTTTTGTTTAACTTTTTGCAAATAAAAAATCAAAGAATGCGTTAACTGAGCTCTTTGATAGCATACGGGATAATCGCTGTAGCATCGGCCATACCCTCAGGAAGAGACTGAAGCACACGATCCACCTCTTTTGGAAGATATCCCATACCAACAAGGGTTGTTTTAATACGCTCTCTCGTATCTGGCGGGAGTGAGGTCTGTGTTGGAGAAACCTTAGAAGTACTAAGGGCAAGAGAAACTCCCTCAAAGTGCTTATCTTTTAACTCTAACAAAATCTTTTCTGCCATTTTCTTTCCAATTCCCTTTACCTGTTCTATCGTTACTTTATCCTGAAAATGAATCGCTTCCAACAAACGCTCTACTCCCATAGATAGGAGTTGCATCGCTACTTTTCCTCCGACTCCTGAGATCTTAATAAGCTCTAGAAATACGAGTTTCTCTGCACGAGATACAAATCAAAATAATGCCTGAGAGGACTCCGTGATATGATGGTATATGTACATCTCGACATCATCAGTATCAAGAAGCTGCCCATAGGTTTTTTCATGAATATGCACATCATACCCTACTCCACCAGCAGTAAGTATCGTCATCATCTGAGAAGAAATAGAGAAGATTGTACCGCGTATATATGATATCAAAGCTCAAAACATCAAAATATAAATATACAATAAATTGTATAAGTTCTCCCTATTTTTGCAAAACTCTTTTTGAATTCATCCTATTTTTTCATATAATCGTTCCGCATTCATTTCTCTTTTTTAGGAGAAATATTTTACCTATATAATTGAAAAATCTGTGTTAGAAAACCTGATAAAACGAATCTTTGGAGACCCAAGTGAGAAAAAAGTACAGTATTACACGCAAAGTATCGAACAAATACACGAAAAAGAAAAAAAATACGAAACCTTCACAAAATCACAAATACAGGCCAGGACAAAAGCTCTCCAAGAAAAATTTGTAGGACTCGACTTTAAAAATGAAGAAGATTCAAAAAAAATAAAAAGCCTCCTCCAAGAAATCCAGTACGATGCCTTTGCTCTGGTAAAAACCGCCTGTAAACAACTGAGCGGACAGACGTTTACGCTTCCGAGCGGAAAAGAACTGGCATGGAATATGATTCCCTACGATGTACAACTCATAGGAGGACTCGCTATCCATGATGGATCAATAGCAGAGATGAAAACTGGGGAAGGAAAAACCCTCGTGGCAACCCTTCCAGCCTACCTAAATGCCCTCACAGGAAATACTGTACATATCGTGACAGTAAATGACTACCTCGCAAAAAGAGATTCCGAAGAAATGGGAATCCTCTATAACTATCTCGGGCTCAGTGTTGGGATTATCACCCACGACCAACCAAAATCTACAAAAAAAGAAAATTATGCCTGCGATATCGTCTACGCAACAAATAATGAGTTAGGATTTGATTATCTCCGTGACAACATGGTGGTAAAAAAAGAAAATAAGGTACAGTCTCCTTTATTTTTTGCGATTATCGATGAAGTAGACTCTATCTTGATTGATGAGGCGAGGACCCCTCTCATTATCTCGATGCCTGACAACGAACCAACCACAAAGTATAAAAAATTTGCCACACTTGTTAAAAACCTAAATAGCGGGAAAGAGTATAAGATCGATGAAAAACAGAAAACCGCAACGCTTACAGAAGATGGGATTAAAAAAATAGAATCGCTCCTCCATGTAGAAAACATCTATATCTCGGATCACTATAATGATTTGCATCATATCGAAAATGCCATCAAGGCTCAGGCAGTCTATCTCAAAGATAAAGACTATATCGTGAACAATGGAGAAGTACTCATCGTCGATGAACATACTGGAAGAGTACTGCCAGGAAGACGCTACAGTGATGGATTACACCAAGCACTGGAAGCAAAGGAAAACGTAGAAATCCAGCAGGAGTCAAAGACCCTTGCAAGTATCACCTTTCAGAATTATTTCCGTATGTACTGGAAACTTTCTGGTATGACGGGAACTGCCAAGACAGAAGAAGAAGAATTCTACAAAGTATATGCGCTCGAGACACTCATCATCCCAACAAACAAACCTATTGCCCGTGAAGACAGAAAAGATCTGCTGTTTAAAAATGAAAAAGGAAAGTTTGAATATGTGATTGAGCTCATCAGAGAACTCAACGAAACGGGACAACCCATCCTCGTCGGAACCGTATCGGTAGACAAGTCTGAGTACCTGAGTGAAAGGCTCAAATCAGCAGGGATACGTCATAATGTCCTCAATGCAAAATACCACGAACAGGAGGCAGAAATAATCGCAAATGCCGGACAAAAATGAGCGGTGACCATCGCGACAAATATGGCAGGAAGAGGAACCGATATCAAACTCGGAGAAGGAGTAAAAGAACTCGGAGGACTTATCATCCTCGGGACAGAAAAACATGAAACAAGAAGAATTGATAATCAGCTCCGTGGAAGATCTGGAAGACAGGGGGATCCAGGAGTGACACAATTTCTTATCAGCCCAAATGATGATATCATGCGTATCTTTGGTGGAGATAAGCTCTTTAGTGTATTTAACTCCCCGATGTTTGCGTCTATCCCAGATAACGAGCCCCTCACACAAAGTGGGATGCTTACAAACAAAGTTACCAATGTCCAGAAACAAGTAGAAGGACATAATTTTGATGTCAGAAAACATATCCTCGAATATGATGATGTAATGAATAAGCACAGAGAGGTAATCTATGGCCGCCGTAATAAAATCCTTGATGCCGAAAACATCGATGAAGATATCAAAGAAATGATTGATCACCAAGTATCTGGTATGGTCGTGGCAGAGCTTGCCCGTATGGGAGATGAACCCGATAAAAAAGAAGTCATTAAAAAAGTAAATACTTTTCTCGGAAAACAGATCCTTGATGATGCCATTGAACACGATGATATTGCAGGAATTGATGACAGCTCTGAACTCTGAGAGTACATTGCTCAAGTAGCAAAAGAAGATATCGAACAACTGAAAAATAAAGCCACAGATACAGAAGCATTTTATAGTCTCGAAAGACGTATCGTACTGAAGTCTATCGATGAACTCTGGATGCGCCATATCGATGCCATGACTCGCCTGAGAGAAGAAGTAGCCTTTGAAGGATATGCTCAAAAAAATCCACTTGTTGTGTACAAAGAAAAAGCATTTGGAAAATTTGATGACCTGATGCATGAACTTGAGTACAAAGTAGTCAAAGCAATGTTTGCCATACAAACCGTACAAGAAACCAAGATTGAACCAACAGGAATCGATGAAAGTGATCTAGAACTCAATGATACTGAAGTTACAAACATGCTCGATGGAGTACAAAAGTGATCGCAGGCATGAGCATCTAGTGGTAATCCCCTCTTTGCTCAGCCTCAAAGTCCACAAACTCCACCGAAAACAAATCAGAAACAACGCATCCGTGTATAATAAGGCCATTATCTTTCCTGTCTCAATCTTTTAAATCTTCTCCTCATTTTTTTAGCCTTCTCAGAATCCAATAATAAGTTAAATTGTAATGGGAATGATCTCCAACCATACTTTTTACAATCAACAATTACTGGTTTAAATTTGTCTTCTGATATTCTCTGAACTAATATATTTTTTCATGTTCATGTAAATATATCAAGTAGCCAGATCTTCTGTTGTATTAGTGATTCAAGCAACTCTTCCATACATGCCCAGAAATATATATTATCTACTGTTCAAAATTGCTTTAACGTCTTAGAATAAGCACCGTCAAAATCCTTAGGTCTTAAAGAAACAAGCCCATCAGGTGTTAAGCTATATGAGTCAGCAAAATAGGATTTCAAACCATCAGGAAGATTATCCCAAACCTTAAATTCAGTTTGATTCATATCTCATAACATATGTGATACTAAGGACTTTATAGTTAATACTAATGGCTTTAAAGACTTTATACAAAAGTCAGTTCCATCTATAGCATAACACGTCCTACATCTTCATTCACCTATAAGTTCTCATAATTTCATTAAAATATAGTATGTATGTAATGTAAATAGTAACTTATATATTATAAAACATAATATGGTATTTGCAATACTTTTACTCTTCTACTAATAAGAAATTTTTATATTTACTAGTCTTTTTTATTTGTCAAAGCGTATTTGTAGGTATTTTGGAGAGAGTATGGTAATATACTCACAAGTATTTTTCTAACTATCTGTCTATGTTTGATCCCTCAAAACTTCAGCTAACTCCGGAGGAAAATAATGATCCTTTGGGGAATGGAGAAAACTCAAACACTCACGAAGAAGTAACAACAGAAACAATAACTCAAACTAAAACAACGCCAACAGAACAAACACCTGAAAACATACCGCAGGATACTCCCCCTATCGAAGATAACATTGTAGTGCCTTCAGAGACTGCAGCTTCTACTCCACCAGCAGAGACGCTTTCTCCAGAAACTGCAAATGATACCGCGAGCCCTCTTGCCACTCCTGAATCAGCAACCATGACTACTACAACGCCTCCCGTTACGGATATCAATATCCAGACTATGGATGACATCATCCGTATTCTCGTAAATAAATCCTATGACTTTGTTACAATCGAACCACAAGAACACGAAGTAGTTCTCCACTTTAAAAAAGATAAAGAAGAAAAAGAAAGTCGTAGTATTCGCTTCCCTGAGTACTCAAACATCCTCATCAAAGTGAAAACAATTACCGGGATGAATCTCGATACGACAAATAAAGAACAGGAAGCAAGTGGAAAAACAGAGCAAAATGGTATCCACTATGAACTGGTATCAAAAGTCGTACCCAGTAATTTTTGAGAAAAGATATTTATCAAAGTAAAACCCGTAGAAAAAGAAGTCGCAGGAACTCAAAAGAAAAAGACATCTCTCAGTAGTATCTTTAGTTTTCTTGGAGCACTCCTCACTATCAGTCTGATACTTGGTGGAGGATTTATATCATTTGTGGTACTAAACGCCAAAACTGTAGAAGATGTACAGTTTTTCTACTCTCTCGGAATCAACCTCAATGATATCAATACTTTTATCTCAAAGGTAATCACCATTATCTTTTCGCTCCTCTTATTAATAGAGACGATACTTCTGGTTATTGTCCTATTTAAACTGTTACTCACCAAAAAAGACAACAAGCCAAGAAGAGTGCGTTATTTCATCATATCTGCTGTATTATTGTTTGTTACCTTCTGAAGTGCTGCCGCATGGATGACCATCGATCAAAAAGTAAAGAGCCTCCCAAACTGGCAAGAGCTTGCGTATGGAGATGTCCAGATCTTTGATAATGCCAAACTGGCAAGTGAAAAATTTGATAGAATTAGTTCCCTTATGCCAGAAACCACTGGTCTTATCGGACCTATTACTTTGAAGTTTGATCTGGCACTTTTTGCAAAAAATGAAACTCAAAAGGGCTTCAAAATTGAGCGTTATATCTGGGATTTTGGTGATGGAAAAACAGAGACTACACTGGAACCAACGATCATAAAAGATTTCACTAAAAAATGAAACTATGAAATCAGTCTCATCATCGAAGAAGTGGATCTCAATGGACAGTTAATTCAAAAACAGGTAGACGATATCCCGCCAGTAGGAGTGAACTATATCATCGACTATCAAGAAAGAAGTCTTCCAAATGGTGGAAAAACGATTGCCTTTGACGCAAGTGAGCTCGAGGAACTCGGAAAGATAGAGTGGTACTTTGAAGATGACTTAGAAACTCCCGTGTCAAAAGGATTTATATTTAAACCTGGAAAAATCTTTTTCGAAGAAACACTGATCGGTATGCACATCATCCGTGATGGAGAAGAAAATACAGGCTTCGATAGGATCTTTGTTATTTCGGGAGAAGAAGAAAATGGACTCAATGGAGAAATCGTTTCCGAAGCATCGATCAATGATGACAGAAAATATACCTTTCAAGTAACAAATGTCGAAAATGATTTTTGAGCCGGATTTATCGAAAGCTTTAGCTGGCAAATCGGGAAACGCGTATTTAATAAAGAGGCCAATATCGAAGAACTAGAAAAATCATCAGAAATCACAGTAGATTTCGATGAATATGGGGAGCACGAAATAATCGTTACCCTTACTGATAGTAGTGGAAAAACAAAAAATCTCAGGACTACTATCAATATCGAGAAAAACCTAAAACTAAAAAACAACCTCAATATCCTCAATAAAACTGAACCTCTTGAGGATGTTCGTTATGAAGAAAAAACCCATGAATACTTCATCAATGAACTTCCAATACCAACGACGCTAAAACTTGATGCTCGTCTCGTGCGTACAGAAAATCTTCTCTACACACTCAGTGATGTGAGGTGGGATATCGATGATGATGGAAAAGCCGATGAGTTTGGAAAAAGTATTGAGTATGATGTCGATGTGGAAGGAAACTATACCATCAGTGTTGATTATGTATTTGAACATAGAAAACAATCTGAAGATACTATCACCATAACGGAAAAAGTATATATCGAGGGAGTCAAAAAAGATGCGATTCTTGATCTTAAAATAGAAAAAGACTCTATCTATGTACCAGTAAGTGTGCGTTTTGATGCCTCAAAAAGTGAGGTAAAAGATAAAAATATCGTGAAATTTATCTTTGACTATGGTGATGGAGTACAAGAAGAACGTGATGCCATAAACCCAGGACACAGATATACCAAAGAGGGCGATTATGATGTGACTCTTACAGTAGTAACAGAAGATGGAAGCGAGTACAGTACTAGCAAAAAGCTCATTTTACAGCCTCGTCCACAATCAGCCGAGATCTCAGCAAGCCTCAAAAAAGCCCCAATAGGACAGGGTATTGATTTCTCAAGTGATCAATCGGTAGGACAAGTAATCTGATACTTTTGGGATTTTGGTGATGGAGAAAGTTCGGTTGATGCCAATCCTACCCACTCATACTCTCGAGCTGGAAATTATACCGTAAAGCTTCGAGTACAGTTTAACAATAATAACTCGCTAGAGGATCAGATGGATATAGAAATCTATGAAGATTAAAAAAAAGACCGTACGGTCTTTTTTTTAATCTTTGGCTAAAACTCCCAACTCCCTTTCATAGCACTTGATTGGGCATAGTTGGTTACGGTTGATTCAAAGAAGTTTCCTTTTTCGCTGTTGTTATCCTGCATCACTTCGAGATGCTTATAGGGATTTACGAGTACATCTTTATAGAGTGGATTGAGTCCGAGAAGACTAAGACGCTTATTTGCTAACCAACGAGTATAGTTTTCTACATTTTCATCCCCCATACCTATAATCTTTCCTCCCAGGATATGCTTGGACCACTTAATCTCTTGTTTTACGGCAACATCCATCATATCATAGATCATCTGTTCATCAAATACCTTTGGAAATTCTTTTTTGATTTCATTGATGATATTTGCAAAAATCGTTACGTGAGTCAACTCATCTCTACGAATATAGTTAATCATCCTATCTGTTGCTACCATCTTTGCCTGACTTGCAAGGGTATCAAAAAAGGCAAAACCATTGTAGAAGTAAATACTTTCTAAAAGGAAATTTCCAATAATCCCACGGAAAAAGTTTTTTTCATTTGGATGATCGATAAAGTCTTGATAAATCCCTCCGATAAACTCGTTTCTTTCACGGAGATGCTTATCATCTCTCCAAAAGTAATAAATTTCATTTCTCTCTTTACTATCGACTACCGTTTCAAGAATCGTCGCATAACTCTGAGAATGGATAGCTTCCTGGTAGGCCTGAATCGACAAGATCAAGTTTACCTCTGGGGCCGTGATATACTCAGAAAAATTTGGTAGATTTACTGTCTGGATGCTATCCAAAAAAATCAAAAACGAAAGAATCCCCTTATAGGCCCTCTGTTCATCTGTACTCAGATCTTTTTTATACTGAATCGCATCTTCACTCAGTCCCTTTACTTTTTCTGGAACCCAAAAGTTCCCAACCATAACCTGATACAAGCTTTTTGCCCAGTTGTACTTTACCGCATTGAGCTGAAAAAGACCAGTAGTATTTCCTTTGATAATCGTTCTTTCTGAGGGATCATCATTTCCCGCAGGGTTAAAAATCTGATTCGCTTGTAAATTCGTCATGCGTATATTGAAATGATATAAATATTTTTAAAAATGAAAGAGACTATCCACTACAGCTCTCACATGATTCTACCTCGAGACTCATACTTCTTACGTAGTATACCGTCTTAATTCCTGACTTCCAAGCACGAACATAGTAGCTATAGAGCTCCGCTGGAGATACCTTTTGAGGGTTAATCATCCACTCAAAACTAATGGACTGGTCAATCCACTTGTAAATCGTTGCTACCATATCAACGACATCGTTCATATCCAGATTTACATACTCTTTATAGAACCAAAAGTTTTCTTCACTTAAGTTTGGAGCTACGTTTACTGATGGAGCTACCGCATTGGTTTCAACAAAGTATTTCTTGTAGATTGGAAGTATAGAAGCCGTTGTCCCAACTACCAAGGCTGTCGAAGTGTTTGGTGCTGGAGCGAGGTGGTATGCAAAACGCATTCCATCTTTTTTGATATCTGTAATCAGCTGCTTCCACTTGTCTGCCATCTTTGAGTTTTCAGTAAACCACTTTTCATCTTTCCCAATAAGTACCCCCTTTGACCATTCTGACCCCTCATAGATACCATAGGTTCCTCTCTCACGAGCCAACTCATTTGAGGCGCTAAAGGTAGCATAGGCATATTTTTCAAATAATCCATCCACACGTTCTCTTGCTTCTGGAGTATCATAGGCGAGCTTCTCTTGTGCCAAGTACTCAGCAAGTCCGAGAAACCCAATTCCCACAGAACGGTATTTTGTTGCCGTCAATTCTGCTTCTTTGATAGGGTAAAAATTCAACGTAATAACATTATCCAAGATACGAGCACAAATTGGCATCACCGCATCAATTTCTTTTTGTGTATTTACTTTTGCGACATTGATAGAAGCGAGGTTACATACTACGGTATCTCCTGGTTGGTAACGAATCACGATATTTCCATCTTCAACGGTTTCCTCAATAAATTTTGATGGGGACGTATTTTGACAGATTTCTACACAAAGCTGAGTCGAGTAAATATTTCCCGCATGCTTGTTTGGATTCATACGATTTACTGTGTCTCTGAAAAATGCGTATGGCATACCTGTTTCTACCGTAGTTTTCATAAACTTTTTAAAGAGTTCTTTTGCGTCCACAGTTTCTGTAAGTACCAAGCGACTATCTTGCTCACACGCTTCATAAAATTGCTTAAACTCATCTCCGAAACAGTCTTGAAGCGCCTTCCCCGTAGTATCACGGACTTCTTTTGGATCAAAGAGCGTCCAAGTGCCCCCCTCTGCCACACGCTCCATAAACAGGTCTGGAAATGTTACTGCTGGGAATACATCAAATGATTTTTTTCTAATATCTCCTGTTTCTGTCTGAAGATCAAGGAAGTTATAGATATCTCTGTGCCATACATCAAGCGTAACACTGATAGCACCAGCTCTTGCTCCGAGCTGATTGACAGCAGTAGCAGTATCATTGATAACCTTAATCCAAGGATTTACTCCCCCAGCAACTCCATTCACTCCCCTAATAGCTCCCCCAGTACTACGGATATTTCCAAGGTATACACCAATTCCTCCACCAAACTTTGAAATCTGTGCCATATTTTCCACATTATGGTAAATAGCACGAAGATCGTCATCAATATTAAGTTTGAAGCAACTTGAGAGCTGATGATAATTCGTTCTTGAATTGAGAAGTGTTGGAGTTGGAAGAGAAATCTTTCCCTGAGAACAGTATTCATAAATTTTGAATGCTACTTTGAGACGTCTCTTTGGATCTTCTGGTATTGCCAAGAAAAGTGCCGCTGACATATACATCTCTTGAGGAAGCTCTTTGATAATCTTGTTTGGATTTAAAAGATACCTCTTCTTATACATGAGCATGGTGGTATAGTTGTAGCTAAAGTCTGTATCTTGTTGCAATTTCTTCCCTGCCTCTAGGATATCTTCTTCTGAATAGTAATCATAAAACTTTGTATAGTAAAGTCCCTTTTTTACATATTCATCAAAGAGAGCCTTATATGCCTTTGGACGATAAATATCTTTGATTTTGATATCTCTATTTTTTGATGCTTCTTTATACAAATCAAGAAGTAAGAGTCTTCCTGCAATAAACTGCCAGTTCGTATTTTCTACCGAAATCAGGTCAATCGATGACTTAATCATCATATTTGTAATATCAGAGGTTTTCATCCCCTCCACGATGTATTTCTTTAAAGAATCTTCAAGTTCTTCAAAACGACACTTACGAGCCAATTTATACGAAACTCTCTTATAGGTGTTTTTTACCTTCTCGATATCAAAAAGTTCTTTTTTTCCTCCTGTTTTTAAAATCTTGAGCGTCTTTTTCTCGAGTTTCTTTTCTACTCTTTCTTTATTTTCTTCTCTGAGTTTTACACGAAGGCTTCTATAGATGATGTACTCTTTTGCAACGTCAAAATTTCCAGATTCCATCAAGTATTTTTCTACCACGTCTTGGATATCTTCTATCCCAAGTACCAGTTCATCCCCACCAGATAAGAGCATATTTTTGAGTTCTTCTACGATATCTCCAACAATCGGTTCGATAAACGACATATCATTGCGTCCTACCTTTTCTGCTGCCTTTTCGATGGCACGTTCGATACGGGTTCTATCAAATGGTATCATGTCTCCATCTCTCGTTTTGATCACTCTTATTTTCATAACTGACAAGGGGGGTTAATAGTAAAACAAAAGGATAGAATCATCCTTTTTGTCTCCTTTCAAAAACATACCTATGAATGTAATAATTTTATAGCTTTTTGCTACAATTTTTAGAACAGTGATGTTAAAAAGATGTTAAAAAATCTCCCGTGTTTTTTTACAGGAGATAAAAGTGGTGGTTTTTATATTTTTTAAGGAAAAATTAGTACCGTATTTACGATATATTTTTTACTACAAGCAAGGGAGTGAGTGAGTTGTTAATACACCTCTTTCTCGTAACATGTCTGACAGAATACTTTCTCAAGTCTATCTGGAGCATAGGTAGTTTGGATAGCTTTGTGGCACTTATCGCAAGTTCTTTCATAGAGTTTTCTCGGGTTTCTGAGTGACATCCTATCGAGGTGGCGTTGGTCTGGGTGTCTTCTTGGGATGGGAAGTTTATGTTTACGGTAGAACTCCAGTTCTTGTTGGATGATTCGAAATGGTTTCTTCGTGACTTCACACTCTATTGCCCAATTCAAGATATCATCGGGGATGTCTTCGATATTCGTAGGGAGTTTATCTGCTGGGATAATCTTGTCTACTTTAGGTGGTGGAGATTCGTAGGTAGACCAGTTAAATCTTTCTCACTTTAGTAGTTGTCATTCCGACGGTAATGGAGGAATCCCTTTACCAATATTTAAGGGATCTTTCGACTCCTTTCAGTCGCTCAAGATGACAGGCAAGACAGCTTCTTCCTTTGTCAGCGGAAAATACTCTATAACCTCCGCTTCATTATACCCAAAAGGACTCATCGTACTAGGAAAGAATTCCCCCCATTCTCCGATTTTCATCATATGTTCAATTATCTTTGGAACAAGAGTTTCGTACTGTTCTTTCGTATATTGTGTATTGAAGATACAATATGACGCATTACGAAGTCAGATACATCCAAAACAATGAGAAATATTACTACAACAAATACAATAATAACAATCATGAGAATTCTCCCATACATCAACATTACATATACAATGGGATACATTGTATCAAATCGTACACCCTTCATAACATCGACTAACTCATTTTCAAAATTGACTAATATCATAATTTTCATCACTTATTCTTTCTCCTCGCTTCAAGTCAAAACAGTACTTTGAATCCTGCATCTTTTCAACATCATAACAGCTGGCACAATGAAAAGTCTCATACATATAGTCTCCGCTAGAGTCTTCATTTCTATCAATTTGCTTTTCTTTCACTATACGTGAAGTAGATAACAATTGTTTTTGAATATCAACATATGATTTCTCAGCACATATGAGTTGTACACGATTCTTCCACTCTTCTGGAGTCAATGATTCATTAAACAAGTAGTATTCCTTTCCGCTGAGGTTATAGCACCCAAAACAAAACTTACAATTTAAAAGATTCATGGAAACTTCACACTGGTAGCATCCTTCACTATTCATCAGGTACTTACAATCATTACAGTTATAACAACTCATACACTCATATAATCTCTCACTATCATATATTTTCAAATTATCCACACAACTAGCACATCTATTCACACCTTTTCCATACAGACAACTATCGTCATCATCAGAATTAGTGAGCATATAACAATCTTTTAAATACCCTGCCATATTATTGTAATCAGAATTTTGCATCGTCATGTATGAGACTCCCAACGAATACAATGGCACCGTATGATATAGAGTATCTATCTGCTGAAACACAGAACATTCAAAATCAATAGTTTTGCCATACGAAAAAGCCGACCATTGATCTGACCACCAAAACTCTGGATGATAAATAGTATACGGAACTTCTGGGTTATACATGGAAATCATCGGCTTCCCTGTTGCATCACAGTTTCTTTTATAGAGTGTTCTCTCATTACGAAAGCTCAGTCTTCTCTGCTGCCTACAATCAGGGCAGAGAGTCGGAGACGGGATTAGATATTTTTTACCACCAAAACTTGGACTCACCTTTTCATAAAACTCTACATCCTTATCCGTGATATCAAAGTTCACTGAGCAGTGTTTACAGGTTTTGGTTTCGATTACTTTTTCTGGCATGATTGTATCTTATGAAATAACAAGAGTTCTGTCATCCTTCCCGAAATCGGGAGGGATCTATTCAAAGTAAAGTCAAATATAGATTCCTGCCTCCGCAGGAATGACCAAAAGAGTTAATACACTTCTTTATTGTAGCAAGTTTCACAGTACACTATCTCCAGTCTCTCGGGTGCATAGGTCGTTTGGATTTGTTTGTGGCACTTGTCACAGGTTCTCTCATAGAGTTTTCTCGGGTTTCTGAGTTGCATCCTGTCGAGGTGGCGTTGGTCTGGGTGTCTTCTAGGGATAGGGAGTTTATGTTTACGGTAGAACTCCAGTTCTTGCTTAATGATTCGAAATGGTTTCTTCGTCACTTCACACTCTATCGCCCAATTCAGGATATCATCAGGGATATCTTCGATGTTTGAAGGAAGTTTATCTGCTGAGATTACCTTGTCTACTTTAGGTGGTGGGGATTCGTAGGTGGACCAGTTGAATCTTTCTCATTTTAATAGCTGTCATTCCGTATTTATTACGGAATCTATAAAATTGTTTTTATCATTCTTATTGATTCCTGCCTTCGCAGGAATGACGATATGCAAAGTTTCTTCTTTTGTTAGTGGATAGTATTCTTGAGCTACCGTTTCATTGTAGCCAAAAGGACTGAGGGAACTTGGGAAGAATTCTCCCCATTCTCAGGTAGTCATCATATGTTCGAT
This sequence comes from Candidatus Peribacteria bacterium, assembly GCA_023898505.1. Classification (GTDB taxonomy): domain Bacteria; phylum Patescibacteriota; class Gracilibacteria; order BD1-5; family UBA6164; genus HK-STAS-PATE-10. The sequence continues at coordinate 688,766 of CP060226.1, forward strand.
GATCTTTGGAACGAGAACTTCATACTCTTCTTTGGTGTATTGTTTGTTGAGAATACAGTAGGATTTATTACGAAGTCATATACATCAAAAAAGACTTTGAGAATTATGACAATGAAAGCAATAAAATATATCATTACATGTCCATCATACATTTGTAAATAAAACTTTGTATGATTTATATCAGACACTTAGTCATTCATAAGACATCTCTTGCTCTGTTGTATTTGAAACATCTAGTAATTCTTTTCCTTTAGACGCCGAATAAATATATTTTGAATCTTCCATCTCAGTGCAATCAAAACTACAATTAACATTCTTCGATTCAAAAATATTGTCTCAGATACAATGCTCACAATTTATAAGATTCTCTCATTTATGAATTGAGTTCTTTATTTTTAATGTATTAAAATCCTCAAAACTCTTTTCTAATTTTCAATGAGATATATCTCAGATTAACGTATCTTTAATAGTTTCATACTCATCTCGAGAATATTGATTATTAAAAATACAATAAGATTTATTGGTAAGATTAGTACAAAATAGACACTCATGGCATCATATACAAAAAAGCAAAAAATAGGAGCTGTGACAATCTTTGCAATTTTGTGAAAAATTTAAATTATAGCAATTCTCTACATTTATATTTGAATAACAATTATCAGATTTAGTAATCTCTATATTATCTATACAATTACTACATTCAATAATTCTACTACTATATAAACATTTTTGATTATATTCTCAAGCAAAAACTAAATAACAATCCTTATTATATCAAGATAGGTTAACATATTCACTATTTTCATTAGTTGTGCTATTTAATCATATAATTGGAACTACTTGCACTAACAATGAGAATTGCTCAAAAAAACTACGAGAAGAATCGAAATCCTGTCAATATTTTAACGCATCCCAAGCATCGCTCCACCAAAAATCTTGCTCATACACCGTATATGGTTTATCTGGGCTATAGATTGAAACTATTGGTTTTCCAGTAGCATCACACTGTCTTTTATATAATTGACGTTCATTCCTAAAACTGAGTCTCCTCTGCTGCCTACAATCTGGACAGAGAGTTGGTGATGGGATTAGATATTTTTTACCACCAAAACTTGGACTCACCTTTTCATAAAACTCTACATCCTTATCCGTGATATCAAAGTTCACTGAGCAGTGTTTACAGGTTTTGGTTTCTACGACTGTTTCCATACGTGTATTTTAAACAATATTTCTTGCCCTTATTTTAAGGGAAAGATCCAGAGTTCGGGAGAAAGGGTTAATTATTAATCACAAAGAATAAAATTGTCAATATAGTATCACTCCTTCACACAGATGCAAGTAAAAAATTTGACATACCTTAATACTTAGCATATTATAGCTATAACTACCTGTGAAAACTATTTCACAACACCTATACTTTCTAACAAAATCCTTAAAACACCTTCTCCATTAAAGGAGAGGGTAGGGTAAGAGCTTATGTTTGAACAATTCTTTACAGAACTTGGGTTCTCCCAAGCTGAAACAAAAGTCTTTAAGGGACTCTATACTCTCGGCACAAAGCCAGCATCTACTCTGGCAAAATACCTTGGTATGGAACGTACCAGCGTCTACAAAATTCTCCAACGTCTTGTGCATGAAAATCTGGTTTTTGAAACCTATAAAGGTGGGATTAAGCATTTCTTTATCCCAAATACCGAAATCCTCCAAGAATATACCCAGCATAAAATAGAAAAATATGAGAAGGTGCAAAAAGACTACCAAACCATAAAACGTGAACTCCAAGAACTCGGGAAAAAGAAAGATACAAGTATCCCAAAGATTACGCTATTTGACTCTGCCCAAGGGATAAAAAATATGTATGAAGATATTGTTACCACTACCCTCAAGAAACAGTATATTTCCATCCGTCTTTTTGCCTCAAATACGGTTGATTCGCAGGTAAGTATCTCTGACGAGATGAAATCTGCATCGCTTGATCTCTTTCAAAAACTCGCATCCGCAAAAGTACAACTGGAGACTTTTCTTGGAAATGGGATTATGCTCATGGAAAACATTTCTAAAACCTTTGATATCAATGCTATCGAAAAACTTCCTGCCAGTAACTCTGCCGTAAATATCTATCTTGTTGGAGACATCATCTATATCATCATCTTTAAAGATACTCCTTTTGGCATCAAAATAGAGAGCGAGGATCTTGCCTACACTCTCCATTTTCTCTTCGATAAAATTGAGTTTAAGAACTAGTACACCTTTTTATTATAACACTCCTCACAATATACTGCCTTACTACTTTCATATACCGATAAAATCTCTTTTTTACACTCCTCACATGACTGTACATGGAGCGCTCGCTCTGGACGATATGCAAGTCTATCATAATAACGGACATCTGGATGATATATCGGCAAAGGTATTCCCATATCCTGATAGAAATAAAATTCTTGAGGTGTAATGCGAAATGGCCTTCCTGTTTTTGCACACTTAATAGCCTTTTTAAATATCTCTTCAGACTCGTCTGAGATATTTTCTGCTAAGTCCTTTGCTTCAACAAAATAGGTATTATCAGGAATACCAATTTCCTTTTCCTTTGTTTTCCAAAAGATATCAATCTTTTCCTCTCCCCCTAAATCAAGCTTTGCGCGACTAATAATCTTATCTGGCTCAAGGATATATACAACTCATTTACCAGATGCATGCAACATCTTCCTTTGAACAATTTCTCAATCCTGCAAATATACCAATTCCTGTATCGGAAAATATTCCATTGCCAAAGAATCATTGTACGGAAAAGCTGTGGTACTTGGATTAAAATACTCTCCCCATTCTCAGGTTTCTTTCATGTATGTAATAATCTTTGGAACTAGATCCTCATACTCTTCTTTAGTATATTGTGTATTAAAAATACAGTACTCCTTATTTCTGAGAGCAATACAACCAAAGAGATTTTTTGAATCATGACAATCCTGACAATACAAGAGATTACTACAATTAAAAATAAATGTAGAGAAGTGTACATTATAGGTCCCTATCGTACCAAGAACCTCATAATTTCTCTCAGGTTTCATATAGATATTATTACAGTCCATATTACTTTTCACATCTACCCCTACATTTACATAGCGACAATCTTCCGAGTCATTCACATCATAACAAAATACGCAATTTTTATCATCAATCAAGATATCCCCAAAAGAATTCTCACTATTTACCACAGATGCATACTTGGTTATCTTCTGTCGAATTACCTGTTCAAATTTCTCAAGTGCTGCTGCTATGTGAGTCCTCGTACCCAAATACTCCTGTACCTTTTCTTTCCACTCTTCCTTTGAAAGCTGTGTATTTTCGAAACAGTAACTAGCATTTCTCAGGTTACTACAAAACATACAATGATCACACCCAATAAGGTCATCACTATAATAACAGTCTGAACACTCACTGGAGTTATGCAAATACATGGATTTATATCCCTTCTTTACATTTAAACACTGATAGAGCTTATCTGAATCATACACGTATGCACAATCCACACATCGCTTACAATTTTGAAACAACTTCCCATAATAACAATCTTCACACTCCTCGGAAGAATTAATCAAATAACAATTCTTACAATATCCAGTTCCCGTACTATACTCACTATTTTCATTATCCACTGCCACCATATTTACCCTTGGAACATCCTGACGTAACTCGTAAAACTGAGCATTAATACTTTTTGAAAAATCCACCTCAAATCAAAAATCCATAGGATCCCAATCTTGCTGCCACCACTCCTTTTGTTCAAAAACCTTTACATTATTTTCAGGAGCATACAAGCTAATCATTGGTTCTCAAGTTTTGCTACTTCTCGACTTATAAAAATTTGTTTCATTTCTAAATAATAAACGGCGCATTTGCCTGGCTTGTGGACTCAAAGTTGGCAATGAAATATCTAACTTCACATTTCCAACGCTTGGAGAAATCCTCGTAAGCATTTCTATATCCTTTTCATAAATAGGAAATCTCTCTCCAGTCCACTTACATACCCTATATTCAGCCACCTTCTCAACTCAACTTCTTTCAAGAAATTCAGTAATATTTGTCATAAGAAAATATAGTAACAAAATAAGATATAAAAAAGATAGATAAAATATTGTAATTGTCAAAGATGTGTGTATAATAAGTGTGAATATATGCTTCACAACAGAGTATGAAACTTTGATGACTCCTCCAGAAAGTAGGCCTTAGCGAAAAGCATGCAGAGGTATTTATTCTCCTCTATACCTATGGATCTCGTCCAGCCTCTACTATCGCTCAAATGCTTGGGGAGGAACGTACCAATATCTATAAGACCCTCCAGGCGTTAGTAAGAAAATGACTTGTTGCAGAACATATCCGCGGTGGAGTAAAGCATTTCTTTATCGCAAACAAAGAAGTACTTAGACACAAGATCGAAGAAGAAAAAAAGCAAATTCTCGAACAAGAAAAACTGCTTCCACAAATCGAAAAAGAACTTACCTCTCTTGATAATTCTCGTGTATCCCCCCTACCAAAGATGCAATTTTTTGAAGGAAGTGATGGTATTAATAATGTATTTTCAGATATCCTCAGTATTACGATAGAAAAGAAATACTCCACCATTAAGTGTATCAGTGCAAATCCTCTTTCCACCCTTTCATCAAACAATAAAAATCTAGAAATAATGGCGGGAAGTTTCTTTCAAGACTTAAACGAGAGAAACATTACGATTGATTCATATCTTGGAAGTGGCATACTCATGTTAGAGGCTCTTATTCAGAGCTCTTCAAATAAAGATATTGCAGAATTATCGGTATGAAATAACTCCCTCACACTATTTATTGTATGAGAGATCGTATATCTCCTGATATTTAAACAAGTTCCATTTGCTATCAAACTTGAAAGTGCTGAGTTTGCAGACCTCCTACACTTTCTTTTAAAGAAAATTTAAGGTCGATATATAACTAGATTTTCCTTAATCCTTTGCTTCACTACAAGATGGGAACCTTTTCCCTCTATTATCTCAGAGAAGAGTGTGCCCTTTTAATATACTTCCTTATTATAATAACACTCCTCGTCACCGCTAAAGCGGGACCAGACTAATACACCTCTTTCTCGTAACATGTCTGGCAGTACACTATTTCTGGTCTATCTGGGGCATAGGTAGTTTGGATTGGTTTGTGGCACTTATCACAAGTTCTCTCGTAGAGTTTTCTCGGGTTTCTGAGTTGCATCCTATCGAGGTGGCGTTGGTCGGGGTGGCGTCTTGGGATAGGAAGTTTATGTTTACGGTAGAACTCGAGTTCTTGTTTGATGATTCTAAATGGTTTCTTCGTGACTTCACACTCTATCGCCCAATTCAGGATATCATCAGGGATATCTTCTATGTTTTGTGGAAGTTTATCTGCAGGAATTATTTTATCTACTTTGGGTGGTGGGGATTCGTAGGTGGACCAATTAAATACCGGTCAAGTATGGTCATCACGAGGAGTGTCAGCGACGTGGTGATCTTCTGAGATTGCTTCGTCATCCTTCCTCGCAATGACAGGAGAAAGAGAAAATTGAAACATTCATTCTTGTCCCCTCTCCTTACAGGAGAGGGGTAGGGTGAGGTCTTTCTTGAGAGAGTGGCTAAGGGGTGGTGTCAGTGGATAGTATTCTTGAGCTACCGTTTCATTGTAACCGAAAGGACTCATGCTGCTTGGGAAGAATTCTCCCCATTCTCAGGTAGTCATCATATGTTCGATGATCTTTGGGACAAGAGTTTCATACTCTTCTTTCGTGTATTGTTTGTTGAGAATACAGTAGGATGTATTGCGGAGTCAGATGCATCCGAAGCAACTCTGACATGAATAACAATGTTCACTATAAAATATATCAGAACTATTAAAACAATAATCCGTAAAACAAGACTTATACGCTAAATCAGGAACTATAGACTCATAACAAAGCTCATGCTTTCATCAAATTAATATATCATAACTATTTATAGGCTCATCAGATCATCACCAATAATACTTACAATTTTCTCCATTGAATATATCAAAAGACTCTGTAACATTTTTACAGTTATTTAAATAGTTTCAAGTAGAGTGAATGCAATTAGTTTGAAAACTATATAGCTTTGGCAGATGGAAATAGAAAAGAAAAAACTTATCTTTTATAGCTAATAAATTTTTATAATTTCATATATTATACTGTTGCATCTCTTTTAAAAAGGTATCTTTTGTAAGCTCCTTATTAAAAATACAATATTTTTTATTTCTCAGTCACACACATCAGAAGCAATGCTTACATCATTTCAAATCAATTCAAAATACACAATCACTACAGTCTGTAGAGTTTTGTAAGAACTGACAATTATAACTTTCTAAGACATTCGTGCATTCATACAAATGTCCTGAATTCCATATAGAAATACAGTCAATGCTATCTTTGTAATACGCTCAATATTGAGAATACATAGAATCCTCTACATGCCATGCAGTGGTAACCATGTACACGTTCTTTCCATAAGAAAAGTTATAACAATATTCTGAATTGATGCTATTTATTCCGTTGTCATTTATCATACTAACTTTGGGTACCGAGTTGGACAATTGAGAGTACTGAGAAAAAAAAGAAACATCAAAGTAAACATCCAAAGAATAATCCATTGCATTCCATGTATCTGACAACCATACATCGTGTGCGTATACTTTCAAATTCTTATCTGGAGAAAAGTTTGAGATTATGTCTTTACCTGAATAATCACACTTTCTAGAATAAAACTTCCTCTCATTTCTAAAAGAAGCTCTCCTCTGTTGTCTACAATCAGGGCAGAGAGTTGGAGATGATATCGAGTATTTCTTTCATCAAAAAGTAGGACTTACTTTTTCATAAAACTCCATATCTTTATCGGTGATATCAAAGCTTATCGAGCAGTGCTTACAGGTTTTGGTTTCGATTACTTTTTCCATACGTATACACTATAATCAAAAATTAAGCTTCATCCTCTCCATCCAGTGGATCTCAGGAAGTGGGAGTCAGTGTTTCATAAGGAAGTCATACTCCATCTGTACGATACGATAATAATTCCCTTTTTTGTCTTGAATTACCTTTTTTAGAATCTCTGGGTTGATATACCAGTTTCAGTTTTCATCATAACCTTGGTAATCGGAGATACCTCACCCTAGCCCTCTCCTTACAGGAGAGGGAATATTTGGATTTTTATTATTACTTCATCCATTTTCTTCCTCTCCTTGAGGAGAGGATTGAGGTGAGGTTAAAACCACGTCTGCCCCTTCGGGGATATCTACTTTTATTTCTTCATCTCTCCACATATATCCCTCTGCTTCAACTTCTTCTTTGCTAAAGTCTCAGAGGATACCTGCCATCGTATCGTTGAAATAAAAGGGATTCAGTGTTCCTGGAAAGAAGTCTCAGAGGATACCGTCTTGTTCCATCTGAGAAAATATCTTGTCTGCAAGTATCTCCCATTCTTCCTTCGTATATTGTTTATTGAGGATACAGTAAGATTTGTTTTTGAGGCCGATACAGCCGAGACAGTAGGAACAATTGGTACAATAATAACTATAAAATAAGTGATTTGAGAGATCAACCGAATGACAAATGTATAAATCATCTGAACCGGTACCCGCCCAACATACTCAATAATATCTATCCCCCCTTGGTCATCCACCACCAAAGGCATCATAAAAATCTTTATTCCCATGATTTGATCCCATGAAGATAATATTCTTCCCACTATGCACATTATACGAGAAGTAGCCATTTTCAACGTCTTCACAGAGAGGAATAAATCTTCCTGTAGAATTTTGACAAAACGGTCCAAGTCCTTCGGCTCTTAAATTCATATAGTATTCAAAATATTGATGTTTGTCCTGGAGAATCTCTGCCTTTTGCTTGAGGTATTCTTCTTTCGAAAGCTGCGTATTTCTGATACAGTAACTCGTATTTTCCAGATGGTCACAAAAAATACACTCGCTACAACCTGTCAGATTCGAAGAAAACCAGATGTTATTACAATTATAAATATAACGCGCATAAAAGATATTATACGACTGCAATACTCCCGCCCCAAAGTACACATTATCGGAAGTATCCCATACCATAAAACTATTGAGGACATTACTACAACCAAGCTTGATATAAAAACTGTACAAGATATTCTCACAATCATGTACAACTCCATTTGATAAGTAGACATTTCTCGAGTTATACACATTGTCCCCATACTGGGCATTTTCAGAACCAAAAGAAAACAAATTATAGAGCGGAATACTCAAATACAATTCTCGGTAATTCTCAAAAAATGTTTTCTCAAAATCATACACTTTCGCCTTTTTCTGTAGCTCATCACGAGACCCTTCAAATTCTTCCGAGCTTAATACTACCGAATTGATACGATCTGTTTTTGGAAGACTCGTAATAACACCGCCCCTCTGATAAAACGCAAACGGAAACCAACTCGCAATCTCTTTCAAAAAATCACGAAATGATGTTTGTTTCCTTCGTGTGATAATTTGTTGTTTCCAGTATTCTAAATTCATAAGTATCGTGGGTAAAATGAAAGGAATTAGGGCGAGTTATTGCAACATACTAATACACCGTGGCATCATAACACTTCTGACAGTAAATTCTTTCTTCATGAGATCAAGAATATACCGAAATAATCTTTTCATGGCAATGAGAACAATTAACCAGGTATAATCAAATCTTTGGAATTCTCTCACGTCTCTCGGAAATACGTACATCTGGATGAATCCTTGGAAGTGCTATCGAATGAGCCGCATAAAAATCGAGTTCCTTCTTGATAACACGATATGCCCTTCCCGTTTTTTCACACATAATCGCCTTTGAAAGTATATCTGTATCCTTTGGATTGAGCATATTTGGGATATCTGAAGCCGGTATAATCTCTACCCCTTCTGGAATATCTACTTCCTTTTCTCGGGTTCTCCAGGTTACCGGTATCTGTTCACTCCCTCATAAATCCCATACTGCCTGGCTGATGAATTTTTCTGGTTCCAAAACATAGACTTTCCCCTTTCCTTGAGGATTTTCAGAGACTATTCTCCCCGACAACTCTGAAAATGATGCCGTACCACTATCAAGGGTATCGACATATATGACTTTTTCTACTGGGAATTCCTCAGAGATATTGGTATCGTTCAGTGGAAACGGAGCATATTTAGGATCAAGCATCTTCCCCCAGAGTCCTTTCGCTTGCAAATCTTCTCGTATTTGTGATAACTGTCTCGCATATTCTTCTTTTGAGTATTGCATATTTAAAATCGAATAATCTTGATTTTGCAAACCAAAACAAAACACTACATGATTACAATTTTTCGTTTTTTGTGAATAATAGGCATCATTTGTTACTTCCGCATTTATCAAGAAATACCCGTTTGTCACTGGACCACATCCCATAGAGTGGTACATCCTCTCAATTTCTCAAAACCCATACGAACTATAGACATCTTTTGCTGGTCATGGAAACCCCATATGGCTATTAATTGTTGTTTCCGATCACTGTAACCCAAATCCATAGATAACATCTTTTGAGTCTTGCAACCCATCTCCATATGCTTTTTCAGCATTGATATGATTGAGGGCTTTTTTTATACTTTGCTGTTTTAACAATTCATACCTCTTTTCTAACTCCTTTCTTCCTGTAGAGGTCGACATTTGTTTTTGAAGTTCTGCTTTCATCGATTCATACTGTTCTTTTGGGTACTGTGTATTTTGAATCATATATTTCTTTCCTACTTGGTTATGACAAAAGATACACTCTTCACAATCTCTCATATCATAGGAAAACCAGATATACTTTGAGTTTACGATTTCATCACTAAAAAATACCCCATAGCTATCAAATACTTGCACACTCTCAGCGACGAGTTGAGATCCATAGGTATTCGACGAGTTATAGATATCTTTTGACCCCGTAGATACATAGGAAAAATAGATATCTTCATTATCCTGAAAGCATGCGAAACTATAGTAGGCATTTTTTAGATATCCTGCACGATTGCAGTACCAGATATTTTCATTGCTCCGAAAGATATCGGTCCCCGACTTTGGGATCTCTTGTAGCAGCTCATAGTATGATGTAAGGACATCTCCATCAACAGGTTTACCCATATGTCCAAATCCTTCTTCTCTATCCCATTCATCATAGTCATACACCTTGCCCGTGTATTCGGGATGAAACATAGAAAGAATTTTTTTACCAGATTTATCACTCTTTCTCCAGTAGAGTTTACGCTCATTTCTCCACAAAAACATACTACGCAAGCGACAATCAAAACAGAGATCTGACACGGAAAACCCCTGTTTTTGTAGAAATACTTGTTCTTTGTGAAATACGGGATACTCCTCTCCACACCAACGGCAAAGGAAAAACTCCGCTATCTTCTCGCCACTTTTTTCTGCGATGTACTGAAATACTTCTCTTGAAGGCATAGAAAAAAGTAAAAGATAAGAAACCTGTATATCATAACAAAAATAGGGCTAATTGCAATAAAAGAAATTCTAGACTCAGATTCCAGACTGCATCCTCTCCATCCAGTGAGTCTCAGGAAGTGGAAGTCCGTGCTTCATAAGGAAGTCATACTCCATCTGCACAATACGGTAGTAATTCCCCTTTTCATCTTGGATAACCTTTTTCATAATCTCTGGATTGATGTGCCAGTTTCCTTGTTCATCGTAGCCTTGGTAGTCGGAAAGAAGATCCCCCCCTCAGCCTCTCGCCTTTAGAGTAGAGGGGGAATATGATTGAGCCTGCTCCCTCTCCCCCAAGGGAGAGGGTTGGGGTGAGGGCAATATTGAGGGGGACTGAGGGGGAGTCGTATATACCACTTCTGCTCCTGCGGGGATATCTACCCTTATCTCCTCATCTCTCCACATATATCCTTCCTTCTCTACTTCTTCTTTCGTAAAGTCTCCGAGGATGCCTGCCATCGTATCGTTGAAATAAAAAGGATTCAGCTCTCCTGGAAAGAAGTCTCAGAGGATACCGCCTTGTTCCATCTGAGAAAATATCTTGTCTGCGAGTATTTCCCACTCCTCTTTGCTATACTGTGTATTTAAAATACAGTAGGATATATTCTTCAGCCCAATACATCAGATACAATAATGACACTTCTCTAAGAAATAAGAATAAAAGATCATACTACAGGCATCACATTCCCCCGAGTTGTAGAGATCATGAGAGCCCGTATTTCCAGCAGAAAGTACACCATAAAAATCACGAGCATCAAGTCCTACATCAAACGCATCATAAAAATTCTCAGAACCATTTCCTCCATGTCCCAACATTGCATTTCGACCATTTTTTAGATACGAATAAAAGTATCCTTGCTCCACATTTTCACAAAAATAGATCGCATTCCCAGTACAATTTTTTGATTGATAATTGCGTCATTTTTTATTTAAAGACTGATACCACTGCGTGAATTTTTCTTTTTGGTGTAAAATCTCCTGCTTTTTTTGTTGGTACTCTTCTTTTTCATACTTCACATTTTTTATACAGTATGACTGGTGCTCAAGACCATCACAAAATAGACACTCCTGACATCAAATCAAATTTGTAGAAAACCAACAGTTACTGGAACTTGTGATATACCTACAGTAGAAAATATTATAACACCCATTAAATACAATTGCGCTCATATAGATATTTTCTACATTTCTATTTACAAGAAACGAATTAAAGACATTGGTAATATGAGAGTAACAAAAGGCACTATAACAAACATTTTCAGCATCATCTCCAACCGTTGAACTGAGATAAATATTTCTCCCTCAAAATGTTGAGTCAGAATACTCAGAATTATGGTTATTATAGAATTGGAGAGTGGGAGGAAATGGAGTCGCATCAAACAATTTGGAAAAATTTTCAAAAAAGCTCAGCCTAAAATCATACTCTCTTCAAGGTAATGTAGTTCTTAACTCTTGATATTTTTGAGATGAAACGAGATGCTTAATACGTGATACTTCTGGATAACGAGAAATATATCCCGTATTTTTATACAAAATAATCGGCTTCCAGCTCGTTATTTCTTTTAAAAAATCCCTAAAAGAAGTCTGCTTCTTTTTTTCCTTGATTTTTTCTTGCCAGTGTTGTATACGAGACATAAATGGATAGTAAAATTTATTAACACCCCTCATCACCAAGGACGGGAATGAAACTTGCATCTAGTATACTTCAGAATTGTAGCAACTTTCACAGTACACTATCTCCGGTCTCTCGGGTGCATAGGTGGTTTGGATTTGTTTGTGGCACTTGTCACAGGTTCTCTCATAGAGTTTTCTCGGATTTCTGAGTTGCATCCTGTCGAGGTGACGTTGATCTGGGTGTCTTCTTGGAATTGGGAGTTTGTGTTTACGGTAGAACTCCAGTTCTTGTTTGATGATTCTAAATGGTTTCTTCGTGACTTCACACTCTATTGCCCAATTCAGGATATCATCAGGGATATCTTCGATATTGGTAGGGAGTTTGTTTGCTGGAATTATTTTATCTACTTTTGGTGTTGGAGATTCGTAGGTTGACCAGTTAAATAGTGGTCAAGTATGGTCATCACGAGGAGTGTCAGCGACGTGGTGATCTTCTGAGATTGCTTCGTCATCCTTCCTCGCAATGACGGAAGAAAGAGAAAATTGAAACATTCATTCTTGTTCCCCTCCTTGATAGGGAGGGGTTATCGGATAGTACTCCATTGCTACCGTTTCATTGTAGCCAAAAGGACTCATACTACTTGGGAAGAATTCCCCCCATTCTCCGGTACTCACCATATGTTCGATGATCTTTGGAACGAGGGTTTCGTATGCTTCTTTGGTGTATTGTTTGTTGAGGATACAGTAGGATTTATTACGGAGTCAGATGCAGCCAAAACAATGATTGCTAGAATAGCATGAATAACAGTACAATAGAGCACTGACATCATTGATACAAGAAATACAAAAAAGACATTGCATCGAACTATATCAGCAGGTCAGACTCTCATAGCATAACTGTCATGTATCACCAAAAAAATCAAAATCCATACAATCTTCTGTTTTTCTACAAAACGTTATATACTTAGAATCTTTAGAGTTTTCAGTGATGTATGCATGTTGGAGATTTTGACAATTATACAGATAATCTCCTGTCGAGTTTTCTATATTGTATCCAGTATAATATTTTAGTGTTACATTATTTTTTAAATGTTCATAATCTTGTAGAATCATAGATCTTTTTTCTGCATCAGACATTGTTGCCTCATACTCATCTTTAGAAACTGGCTGATTCAAAATATAGTACTCTTCTCCATGAATACCAAAACAAGCAAAACAGTGTTCACAATTAGAACAGTGAGATATATACTCACAATAGCGACAAGATTGAGAATCAAAGCCATCATACACATGATAACAATTATGCAAGGTAGAACTATTATAGCACTCCTGACAGTCATAGATAAACGTACAATCGACGCACTTCTCACACCTTTCTAAATTATCTCCATACAAACAATACTCATTTGTTCCTGAAGCAAACAATAAATAGCAGTCCTTCAATTTTCATACACAATTAGAATAATCGCTATTCTCAATCATATTTACCTCCGTAGCTGCATGAGGGACCTCAACAGAAAGTTCTCAAAATTGTTCAAAAAATGAACGGGAAAAATCAAAATCTCTTCCATAATCTATTGGATTCCAAGCATCACTCCACCAAAGATCATAGCGAAATGCCTTATGGTATTTATCTGGCGAGTACATAGAAATAATCTCTTGTCAGCTAAAATCACACTTCCTCTTATAAATACTTCTTTCATTTCTCCATGCCAGCCTCCTCTGCTGCCTACAATCTGGACACAACGTTGGAGATGGTATCAGGTATTTCTTTCATCAAAAAGTAGGACTTACTTTTTCATAAAACTCCATATCTTTATCGGTAATGCTGAAACTCACCGAGCAATGTTTACAGGTTTTGGTTTCGATTACTTTTTCCATACGTATGCACTATAATCAAAAATTAAGTTTCATCCTCTCCATCCAGTGGATCTCAGGAAGTGGAAGTCCGTGCTTCATAAGAAAGTCATACTCCATCTGCACAATACGGTAGTAATTCCCCTTTTCATCTTGGATAACTTTTTTCATAATCTCTGGATTGATGTACCAGTTTCCTTCTGCATCGTAGCCTTGGTAGTTTGAGAGAAGCTCCCCCTGCTCTCCCGAGGACTCGGGATTGCCTTCCCCCTCAATTGAGGGGGACTGAGGGGGAGTCGTATATACCACTTCTGCTCCTGCGGGGATATCTACCTTTATCTCTTCATCTCTCCACATATATCCCTCTTTTTCCACTTCTTCTTTTGTAAAATCTCCGAGGATTCCTGCCATCGTATCATTGAAGTAAAAAGGATTCAGCTTTCCTGGAAAGAAGTCCCCGAGAATCCCATCTTGTTCCATCTGAGAAAATATCTTGTCTGCAAGTATCTCCCACTCTTCTTTGGTGTACTGTTTGTTCAAGATACAGTAGGATTTGTTTTTGAGGCCGATACAGCCGATGCAATAAGAACAAGCATCCAGGTAGTAGGAATAAAAAATATGAGAACTTGCACTAATCTGAGAAGAACAATAGAGATTATTTGATCCATGTCCCGCTCCACAAACTGCGTAAAAGTCACTACTAGAATCTGACCCTGCACCACCAGGACACACGTCATAAAAGTTTTCATTTCCAGCATCACTTCCCGCAAACATAACATTTCTTGCTGTCTTGGTATTGTACACAAAGTTTCCCGCCTCGACATCTTCTGACTCAATAATAAAGTTCCCTTGTACATGATGACTTCCATGATTCTTCCCCAAAGGACTTACCCTTTGATACCATTCTAGAAATGCATCTTTCTGTCTTAAGATTTCTTCTTTCTTTTTGAAGTATACTTCTTTTTCATACGAAACATTATTGATATAATACGAACAATTTTCTAATCCTTCACAAAAGATACACTCGCTACATCCCGTGAGATTCGAGGAAAACCAGATATTATTACAATTATTCGAATAACGAGAGTAAAAGATATTATAGGAACTGAGGGTAGCGGTTGAAAAATAGATATTTTCTGAAGTACTGACACTAAAGAGTGAATTAAAGATATTTCGCGAGTTATTACGTGTCAAAATACTATAAAATACATTTTCACATCCAGCGATCATAATACTGCTCAGATATGCATTTTTACAATACAGTACTACATCAGCATAGTCACAATTTTCATTTTCTCAAAAATGAAAAATCCCTGGTAGTTGTATATTTTGAAATAGTTGTCGATAGTTTTGAAAAAAATCGACTCAAAAATCATAGTCTTTCCCTTGTTTGTGGATATCATCTCTTCAAGCCTCAAAATCTTTTATAGAACTAATCTTTACTCTTTCACTTTCTGGAAATCGAGAGACGATACCATTATTTTTTGTCACAGCGAAAGGAATCCAGCTGCAAATCTCTCGGATAAAAGTCTCAAAATCTGTCGATTTCCTACTCTCCTGTATTTTTACCATCCATGACTTAAGTTCAGGCATATCTTGAAATTAAGGATATAGCTTGTGTATATCATACACAGAAACTACATTTAGTACACTTCTTTATTGTAGCAAGTTTCACAGTACACTATCTCCGGTCTCTCTGGAGCATAGGTGGTTTGAATTTGTTTGTGGCACTTGTCACAAGTTCTCTCATAGAGTTTTCTCGGGTTTCTGAGCGCTATCCTGTCGAGGTGTCTCTGGTCTGGGTGTCTTCTTGGGATTGGGAGTTTGTGTTTATGGTAGAACTCCAGTTCTTGTTTGATGATTCTAAATGGTTTCTTCGTTACTTCACACTCTATCGCCCAATTCAGGATATCATCAGGGATATCTTCTATGTTTTGTGGAAGTTTATCTGCAGGGATAATCTTGTCTACTTTAGGTGGTGGGGATTCGTAGGTCGACCAATTGAATACCATCTCTTGCCCTCACCTAGCCTCTCCCAATGGGAGAGGGATAAATTGATGGTGTTGTATTATTCAGTGAATCATTCCTTCTGTAGTTTCTTCTCTCCCAAAGGGAGAGATTGAGTGAGGGCATTGAATTGGATAATACTCTTGAGCTACCGTTTCATTGTATCCAAAAGGACTCATGCTGCTTGGGAAGAATTCTCCCCATTCTCAGGTAGTTATCATATGTTCAATAATCTTTGGTACCAGAGTTTCGTATTCTTCTTTGGTGTATTGTTTATTGAGGATACAGTAGGATTTATTACGGAGTCAGACGCATCAGAAGCAATCGGAACAATGAAATAAGAACATACTATACAAAATGTTTCTTGAGTACCATACACCATTTAAAAATCAAATATTACTACATCATGGGGCACTAATGGATTCATATATTTGAGCATGGGTTTTATTATCTCAATTAATCGAGACATCCATAGTACTATCTAGGTTTCATCACTGAAATATGTACTTACTATCACGAATATTATGAGAATCATATACACAAGATGAGTTCTTTGTATAAGATATATTATCTCATATACTCTCCTCACACATAAGCATCTGTAAGTTCTTCTTAGGAACTTTTTGTTGTAATTTCATATATGCATCTAGAGAAGATAGGAAGAATTCATTATCAACATTCAGCTTATATAGCATTTCTTTATATTTCTTCTTACTATATTTTTTATTCAGGAAACTATATTCTGTATTTGCTAAACCTACACAGAAATGAGAAAACTTAAGACCTTCACAATCCATAAGGTAACTAGAATCAGAACAATTGAAACAAGAAATAGCAAAAGATAAATTATATCCACCTGTAATTTCGACACATTGATAACAAAACTCTGATTTAGATACCCAATAACAATCAATGCAATTCTTTGACCAAAATATATTATTTGAATATAAACAATCTTCTCATTCAAAGACCACATAACTTAAAAATAAATTTTTTGATGAAAATACATCATGAGAATATTCTGAATTATCAGAATTCTTTTGTATTAATGATTGACTTGGTACTTCAAATAGTAACTTATGAAATTGATGAAAAAAAGACATACTAAAATCGTACTCCTGATAATATTCTAATGGGTTCCATACATCACTATTCCAGATTTCCCTATCATATACAATATATTGCTTATCCGGAGAATAAACAGAAACTATCTCTTTTCAGCTAAAATCACATTTCCTTTTATACAATTTCCTTTCATTCCTAAAACTCAGTCTCCTCTGCTGCCTACAATCTGGACACAAAGTCGGCGATGGAATCAAATATTTCTTTCATCAAAAAATAGGGCTTACTTTTGCATAAAACTCAATATCCTTATCCGTGATATCAAAGTTCACCGAGCAATGTTTACAGGTCTTAGTTTCTACTACTCTTTCTTGCATATATCCCCATGAAAAAGAAATAAAAAAACAGCCAATAACGGCTGCCTTTCACATATATCTTTACCCTTTCCAACTAATAGCATCCACTGGACAAGCACTAATCGCATCATCCACCATCTTATCTTCATAGTTTTCACACTCTTGCACCACACTCTTTCCCTCATCATCGAGATCAAATACGTCTCCAGATATCGCAACACAAGCACTACATCCGATACAACTTTCATTTACATGTGGATAACGCACTCCTGCTTCCTGGAGTTTTTTTATTTGTTCTTCTGTAAGCAATGACATAGTTCACGAATTTAGAAATTAAAATTAAATACTCTCGTTTCCTCCTCTTTGAATACAGGGAAGGTGTCCCGAGGACTCGCGGACAGAGTGGATTATTTCCTTCATAAAGGTATGTAATTTTCTCTCAAAATCAAGAAAATAAAAATACAATCACCAAGAAGCAAACGAGATTCCTTCTTAGTGATTGTATTTTAAAGTGTCCAAGGTACGGTCAGTCAAAAGAGTTTGTATTCCTTTCTAGGAAAGAAATTTAGAGGTGCCCATCATCTTTCGGAAAGAATGAACCCTCCTCAAGGTGATTACCAAGAACTCCTCTTGTACTTATTGTGTGTAAGGAAAAATTAATTTGACCTGCCACCAATATCCGAGACAACTACCAGTATAATTCTTTTGAAATTGAGTGCAATAAAAATATACTGGTGAAAAGAAGTATTTCTCCTATAAACATAACCCTATCACATCTATGTTTGGCTATGACATCATCTATCCCGAGGATTTAGGATATACAACAAAATATGTTGACAATATATTCTCCACTATCTCTAAAATAGTAGAAAAAAGGCAATCTGGAACCATAAATATCGTCTTTTTAGACGATGAAAGTATAAAAAACTTGAACAATAATTACCGTCAAAAAGATAGCTATACCGATGTCCTCAGCTTTCACTACTTTGATGATTTCTGAGAACTAGAGGATGAAGATACGGCTGGAGAAGTCATCCTCTCAAAGACAAAGATACTCGAACAAGCCGTAGAACTCTGACACTCACCTGCAGATGAGTTTTATCGCCTCCTCATCCACTCTCTGCTTCATATCCTCGGATATGATCATATACAAGAAAATGATTATAAAATAATGCAATCACTTGAAAACCAAATTTGGGAGGAAGTGTTTGGAGAAAAAGATAAGTAGGGTATACTGCAAACTGAGAAAAGCACATAAAATAAACTCCTCACTATGAGGGTACAGAAACATACCTCTCAGATATAGCGATAGAATAAGAATACCTGTATTGAAAAATGGAAGTTTTCAGTAATGATTCTGAATCAAGTTCAGAATGACAGGGGGCAAGCTTTATTCTGCAAAGTAGCTATCCTATAGCCTATTCCCCCTATACCCTATACCCTACTATAATATACTATGCAGTACAAAATCCCCGTACAGATTGAAAACGAAGATCCCATTATCTTGGGGTTAAGTATTCGACAACTCATTATCATCATGATTGGCGGAGGGATTTCCTATTCTATCTTTAAAAATCTGGCACTTACGACCAGTGCTGAGGTCGCTCTTATTCCCTCTGGTGCGATTTTTATCATTGCGGTAATTATTGCGATATTTAAACAGTATGAGATGACGTTTACTCCGTTTTTTCTTTCGCTATTACGACTCAGCATCAATGCAAAGAGACGTTACTGGATGCAAGGAACTGATAGTTTTCAACCGCTTGATATCGGATATGTTAGTACTGGAGGAATAAAGCAAACAGAAAACATAGACTTTCAATCGAAGATGGATAAAATCGAGGAACTCAATTCAAAAATCGATAAAATCTAAACTCGTGTCATTCTGAACTTGATTCAGAATCATAAAAAGGTAAGATATAATTATGATCCCGAGTACTCGGGATGACACAAAAATATAACTTATAGCCATAGAAAATTGTCAGTAAAACCAACAAAAAAAGATATCCCTGATAACTCTACCCAGCGCTACCTTCCCTTTTCGCAGATACGTGAAAATGTTGTGATTATGAAAGATGGAAGTGCACGTATTATTATGCGTTGTAGTACTATCAACTTCTTATTAAAAAGTTCCGAAGAGCAGGATGCTATCATCCTGAGCTTTCAGCGTTTTCTAAACTCTATCGATTTCCCAGTACAGATCCTTGTTCGATCCACCAAACTCGACATCGATGCCTATCTTGCAAAGCTCAATGATAAGGCGCTGAAACAAACAAACTCTCTCCTACAAAATCAAACCTATGAATATATCGAATACCTAAAAAAACTGATCGAGGTGGCACAAATCATGAGAAAAGAGTTTTATATTGTCGTACCATTTGATCATGAAGAAAACAAAAGTGTCAGAGATGTCAGCCTTATCGGGATATTTAAAAACTTTTGGAATAGTATCAATGGGGCAAATAATCTCCTCAAAATAAAAGATGAAATTCGTAACTTTTCAAAACTCAAGAAGTGACTCGTAGGAAGATCAGGAAGCATAAAGACAAGTCTTGAAAATATTGGGATCAAAGCAACACCTCTGGAAAAAACGGAACTTATCAAATTTCTCACCGACTACTACAACCCAAATCTCGATAATATTATGGCGATGAAATCAAGTCCCCAAACATACAACGTACTCTAACATTCTGAACTTGATTCAAAATCATAATTAGGTACAGTAGGAGTATATACGATATTTTTAAACTTCCAATATATGAAATACTCTCTTTTTCTCCTCATCGCTCTTTTTAGCTCTCTTCAAACAGCACTGGCAGATGTAGGAGTACTCCAATGACTCTGAACCTGAGACCAAGCAGAAGAGAAAATTCGTAAGGGTGACATCCACGTCGATGATATCCCAGCTATTCTCCAGTGAGCCATTAATTTCTTTATGTATTTTGCCGGAACGATTTCTCTTATTTTTATCATTGTCGGAGCCTATAAGATCCTCTTTGGATCACTCGAACAGGATAAATCAAAAGGAAAAGACACCATCTTTATGGCACTGATGGGGTTCGGGATTGCCGCACTTGCAGGATTTATTATAAAACTCGTGATTGATAACTTTACCTAGTCTATGGAAAACGCTCTCTACTCTTGGTCATTTGATGATAAACAAGATCGTGGAACTCTGTGGTATACGATTATGCTTTCGGTTGTCATCGGTCTAGTTATCTGGGGATTTCTGAATCGTTGGTATGGGATGAGTTTTATTATCCTCCTTATTTCAGGATTATTTTATTTTGTAGAAAATAATTCCCCAGATGTCATCGTCGTACACATCGGAGAGAGTGGGGTCATCGTCGGAGAAAAACTCTATGAATATACCTCTATGGAGTCGTTTGGGTATATCTATGACCATGGAAGCCCTATACTACTTCGCTTCAATCTCACCAGAAAATGAATGCGCGCACTCGATGTACGTATTGATAGTATCACAGCAAATGAAATAGCCCCCATCCTCTGACAATTTCTAGAACAAGCGCCCAGACAAGATCTGAGCTTTACAGAGCGACTTGTTAAGTGGATGAAACTGTAGTATAACAAAACTTGAATATTTATATTTTACAGTACAATACGGGCGTTTATTTGTAACTGATACCATCCCTTGAGAATTCTTTTTTCCATTCTCATTAACGCACTCATCCTCTATGCCATCACCTTTTTACTCGGACCAAATCCAGAAAAAGGAATAGAAGCTGGAGTTATTTTAGGTTGTATCGATTGCAGCTATCATTCCCTTGATGCCTGGAAAACCTATCTTCTCGGAGGAATTGTGCTTTGAGGGATCAACATCACCATTCGTCCAATACTCAAAATACTCAGTCTCCCCCTCTTTTTTGTCTTTTTTGGTTTTGTCGTATTTTTAGTAAATGCGGTGATTTTAAAACTGTTTGATTACATTGTAAACGATGTGCTGATTATCCCAGGTATTTCGTATAGTATTAATGGCTGGATAAACTTCATAATTGCGGTTGCAATTTTTACAATTTTAAATATGGTATACTCATTATTATTTTCTAAAAAGTAGTCATGTCTGAAGCATTCATTCAAACATTAAAAGTGATAGAAGTAGCAGTTGGAATTGCCCTAATATTTATCATACTTGTACAAAATAAAAATGTAACTCTTAATCTCAGTAGTATGGGAGGAGGGATGTGAGTGGTAACAAAAAGAGGTGCGGATAAAGTGCTCCACAACGCCACTATTGTCCTTGGAACTGCATTTATCATCACTTCTATTTTGCTCTTTGTAGCACACTAGTTCCCTTCTCACTTCTTTAATCACGGTACTGTGGAAAAGGCAAAGGTTATACAAAAGCTCAAAAAATACTTTTTTTTGATCAGTATTTTGTTATTTGGGATGACGAGTATACATCTCGTATATACCTATATGTATTCTGACGCAAACGAAGAACCGATTGTTGGATGAACTATTTCTGAAGCACTGATTGGAGACATCCCACATCTGAACCCACTCGTAAACTCAAATGGAAATGATAAATACATCGTTTCTATTTTATATCGTTCTCTCCTTACCTACGATGTGAACGAGCAAAAAATCCTTTCAGATATTGCTACCTGTGATATTAGTAATCTCTTATATGTAGAGTGCTTCTTAAATGACAATATCTACTGGTCAGATGGAAGTCCTATTACGTCTCGTGATGTTATTTCTACGTATGAGATCTTAAAAAATACGTCGGTTAATCCTATCATTGCATCACTTCTTGAAGAAACGACGATCGAAGAACGTGCTTCGAGTATCATCTTTAGTAATCGAGTAAAAGATATCAACTTTCTCAACGTGTTTTTCCAACCAATTGCTCCCGCAAGTATCTTGGAAACCCTTGGAAGTGAAGAACTTCAAGGAAAGTTTTCACCTATCGGAGGTATCTACTCATGAAAATACATCATCAGCAATATTAGCCAAGACGAAACAGTAGGAGTTACTCGACTTACCCTCGAGAAAAATACAAATTATCATCAAAATCCTGTATTTATAGAAAGAATTATTTTTAAGTTTTTTAAAGATACTGGAAGCTTTTTGAAACAAAAGGAAACCATAAATATCTTTCACGATAAACAAAATATCATCGGAGCATCTGTAGCACGTCTCCAAGAATATACCTATAATCTCCCACAATATATTGCACTATTTGTAAATTCTGAGAACATTACTAATAAAGATTTACGTGAGTTTCTCCTAAGTCATATATCGAGAGAAGATCTCATACACAACCTGGGAGCAGAGGACTACCATGCAGTTTTTAATCCCTATATATCTGATACTTCTATCGATTCAACTTCAACAGATGTAGATATCGTAGAGGTGATGAAAAATCTCGGCTATACTCCACTGAAAAGCCATATCGAGAAAGTAAGATCAAAAATCTCTACAAAAACAAGTACCGAGTATTCAGGAGAAGCAAAACCAATAGAAACGAGTTCAACAGCTACGAGTTCGACTGGCAGAGTAACAAACGAAAACACCCCCATATCTGAGGAAAATTTACAAACTCCCTCTCTGACAATTATCTCTCCGGATTTTGTAGAAAAGTATAACTATATCACCAAGGACGATATCCTCCTCCAGTGAACGGCAAGTGGTGCTCCAGATGCTATCTATGTCAATGACTACAAACTTCAGGGCTATACAAAGGGGGACCTATATTTTTACTATCGCCTCCGTGAGTCCTATGATACGATTTCTCCTGGAATCAATACCTATGACATCTCCTTTGAAAGTGCTGGGAAAAAAGAAATCAAAGAAACTATCATATTTCTCTATGATGCAGATACTGCAAAACTAGAGCGCCTCAAAGCTGATTTCTTTACAAAACTTGAACAAGAACGCGAGAAAAAACTTGCCGAAGAACAAGCCCTACAACAAACGCAAGAAACGACCCCAATCTCAAAATCTGAAGAAGAGAAATTTAAAGAAGAACTACAAACTCTTGAATCCCTTGATGGTCGCTGGTTTTACAACGATGATTTAGAGCCATTTACACTCAAGCTCTTTTACTTCGATACCGAGAAAAACATCACGGATGCAAGTAGCTACATACAAAAAACTCTAGAAAAGCTTGGGATACAGATAGAACTCTCTGCTGTAAGTATTACTGATGTTATTCGTATGCTTCAAGATGATACAGAAAGTGCCCCATATGATCTGATGCTCGGAGGCGTACACCTCCAATACTTTGATTTCAATATCTTCCCATATTTTCATTCTAGCCAAATAAAATGAGGAAATCATTATAATTTTTCTCGCTATAGAAAGCTCAGTCTCGACATCCTTCTGGAGGAGCTTCGTGGAAATATTCTTTCAAAGGAAAAAACTCTCGAACTTGAAAATAAGGTACTAGAGATACTTGAGGAAGAACAGATTGTAAAAACGCTTTATAGTCCAAATATGTCTATCTTAATTGATAAAAATATAAAAAATATTACTATCCCAGAAAACCTCCCTGATGAATCGTACAGAATCCTCCCAATTGAAAATGCCTATCTGCTAGAAAGAAAGAATCTCATCACCGAAAATAAAACATTCTTTGGCTTCTTTGGGTTTATCTTTGAACACCTATTTTTGTGAACCAGCAAATAAAAGAAAACATCATTCTCCCCGCCTGGAATACCATAAAAAATGATATCAAAATCAAAAAGTATTACTTTATTCCAGGGCTTTTTAGTATTATCATTCTGACGGCATTACTCGTATACCAAACGATCTATACCTATGTCGTCATCTTTGGAAATAAAGATAAAGCCCTACAAATTATCCTTGACCTCTTTCATTCACAGTTTGCACTGGAAATCATCATCGGAAGCATCATCTTTGTCCTCGTATATATGGTGATCACTCCGATGTTTGAAGGTGGGCTTATCAAGTATCTGGATCAAAAGAACAAGTGCCAAAGCGAAGACGAATACGTCAGTTTTGGAAATGCTATTGGCCTAGGGATGACCCGCTTTCTTCCTCTCTTTGAATACAATAACATCTTTAGTGAATTTAAACTCATCAGTATCCTCAATGCCTATCTTTTTACTATTCGCTTTGTCGGGGCTGAGTATATCTCCTATGTCAGTTACCTATTTCTGGTAGTCTTCTTCTTTTCCGTCATACTCAACGTCCTTTTTGCCTACTCAAAGTATGAAATCATGCTCAAAAATAAAAATGCCTTTCAAGCAGCCGGAGCATCAGCCAAACTCGCAATTGTCACCTTATTTACGACAACTCGACTCTACCTCCTCATGTTTTTTCTGAACTTCCGAGTAATTTTGAATTTTATTATCTTCCTCAGTTTTCCACTCGTTATGGTGATGGCTCTTGGATTTATCACCACAAAGATTTACCTATTTGTTGCCATTGGTATTCTGAGCATATTGTTTATCATTTTTATCCTGATACTCGGATATGTCACCACCGTTCTAGAGATTTTCAAAACAGCTATTTGGTATTATGCCTATAAAGAAGCTCTGAAGAAAGCAGAAGAAGACGAGTAAAAAAGAACCCTTACGGGTTCTTTTTTACTTAAATTCAAGAAAATATTTTTTGTAATACTCATGCAGAGATTGGAGTCTTTGGGTAACCTCGGCAATTGAACCTACCCCAAGTTCTTCTGGGAGGACTTTGAGACTGATGCAGCCCCTATACCCTGATTTTTTCAGCTTCATAAGAAAACTTTCAAGTGGGAGATGTGACATCCCTCCTCCAGCATTTCCTGGTAATAAATCATTTTTTCTCCCCTGTTTATCACTCAAAAAGATGTTTTTTATACTATTTCCAAGCACTTTTTCTGCCTTCAGGATATCAGTTCCAGTAGAGCTATCTACAGAAGCTACATCCAGAGTCGTATCGCCTGTGAGTTTTTTAATCTCTGCTAACGTGGCATTTTTATACTCTGGAATAATAAAAAATTTAAATTTTGGAGGCACGTTTTGCACACAGACAGAAAGCCCCGTATCTTTTTTAGCCTTGGGTAGAAACTGTAAAAACCATTCAGGATGTCTATCGGTGATATGTGGAGGAGAGAAAGTTAAGATCTGAGACCCTAATAATTCTGCCATCTGAAATATAGCGTCTACTTTATCCTGATTCATCCCCTTGTCTGGAGCTGTAAGTGATAGTACTGGGACACCCGTAAGCATGGAAAGTTCTTTTACATACGTTGCATCCCACACATCATAGATTTTTGGATTCATCTGCAAATCGATACCATCGTATCCAGCATCTTTCGCAATGCTAAAGATGCGGTGCAGACCATATCCTTCGAGACTACTGGTTGATAATAATAACACGGAAAAGAAATTAGAGATATATTCCATACTATGATAGCATACAACAAGAAAAAACTCAAAGATTTAGCCATTGTTTTTTCATAAAAATAAGCTCTGATTTTACACAGAGCGTATTTTTCATTTGTACAGAGTTAGATTCTTTCTCTCCCTCCCATATATTTCCTCAAAACCTCTGGAATAGTGATATGTCCATCGGAAGTTTGAAAGTTTTCAAAGATTGCAATGAGGGTTCTCCCAATCGCAAACGCCGTAGCATCATTGGTATGCAAGTATTGCATTTTTCCTTCAGCATCTTTATAGCGAGCATTAATCCCTCTGGTTTGAAAATCCGTCATATAGTCAGAAGTATGGGTTTCACGGTATTTTCCCTGAGATGGCATATAACACTCAATATCAAACTGATTATAATCTGGTTTTCCCGTATCTCCCGTACATACCTGTTGTAATTGGTAGGGAATCCCAAGTTGTTGTACGAGGTACTGTTGGATCGCCACAATAAACTTCTGTTCTTCATTTCCTGTCTCTGCATCAGTAAAACTCTCCATCTCCAGCTTATCAAATTGGTGGGTTCTGAGGATTCCTCCCATATCTTTTCCGTAGGTTCCTGCCTCTCTTCTAAAGGCGGTAGAATACCCAATATAACGCTTTGGTAGGTCTGCCAGAGTTAATGTCTCTCCCATATGATATGGGGCCATCGTGTGTTCGGCAGAAGCAACAAGATTGAGGCCATCTTCTTCAAATTTATAGGTTTGATCCCCAAATACACGGTGGATTTCTGTTTGTACCGTATTACGAATCATCACTGGCGGTATCATCGGAACAAAAGGCTTTGAACTCACAGAGAGGTTATTCTCTGCAATTAAGTTCTTGAGAATTGCCTCATTTCCCAAAGTTTCAAACACAAATTGTACAATCGCAAACTGCAAAAGCACCGCTTCATTTTTGAGATAATAAAAGCGAGACCCAGAAATTTCTGCGGCTTTTTCAACATCAATCAAATCCAGCGCTGTCCCGAGTTCCATATGATCTTTCACTGGAAAATCAAACGTCGGTATCTCCCCCCATGTTTTTATCGTCATATTTTCAGTATCATCCTTCCCAATTGGCATATCTGGACTTGGAGGATTCGGGATATTCATAAGTATCTCCTTCCAATCTACCAAAAGAGTCTTGAGCTCTTCTTCGATCTGTTTTACTTCTTCTTTGAGTTTTCCCACGGCTACAATCATCGCTTGACGACTATCCGTATCAGCTTGAGCTATCTCGGCTGATGCTTTGTTTTGTTCTGCTTTTTTACTATCAAAGGCCTGAGTAAGCTCACGACGCTTATCATCAAGCACTACCCACGCATCGATATCAGTCTTCACTCCCTTCTTTCTCGCTCCTTCTTTTACAAATTCTAGATTTTCACGGATAAATTTTGGATCTAACATAGAAAAATTTTACAAATTACAAATAGCACATTACAAAGAAACATTCTTCAGTTATATTTTAGAACATAGCCACTATAGGAACAAACAGAGCTTTTTCAAATATTTTAGAGGAGAATTTACACATACTTACTCATCTGCATCTTTGCCTCTTTATCCATAGTGCGTTCCTTTAAGACCTGTTTTTTTTGGTAGGCCTTTCTTCCCTGCACCAAACCAACTCGTAATTTTATCAGACTACCCTTAAAATAAAGCTCTAGGGGAATAATCGAGACTCCCGATTCTTTTACCTTTCCGATAAGATAGCTCACTGTCTTTTTATGGAGCAACACTTTACGTTCCCTATCTGGGGGAAGAGAAGCAGAAGGAGCCAGTCATTTCCAGAGAGAAACATGCATCCCTTTGATATACAGTTCATGATTAACAGCAGAGATATAGCTTCCCTTGAGATTGACATGCTTTTGCCTGATTGATTTTACTTCATGCCCACGTAAATCTATCCCTGCTTCCCAAGAATCAAGGATATCATAATCAAAGTATGCCTTTTTATTTTTTACGATGAGCATAAACTGCTTTACTGAAACAATGCTTTTTGGCCAGAAAGTACACTTTGAGCATCCTCTCCTCTAAAATACCAATCCCACTTCATATAATCTACGATATCGTATTTCCCTGCCATTTTCCTATTATAGGGATTTTTCTGAATAGCAAAGTGTAAGTGAAAATCAGTATAATTGGTATCTGGAACTCAAGTGGCACCAATCGTCCCAAGCGGATGACCAGATTTCACCACTGTCCCTTCCTGTATATCCGCATACACACTATCAAGATGGCTATAAAAAACAACATCCCCCTTAAGTGTCTTTAACCATACTTGCTTCCCTCTCAAAAGATCAAGATTACGAAGTTTTTCGTCTTCTGTTAAGTTTTCTCCTTCCTTGATTTTTGATAGGTCAGAAAAATGAAAATTTTCTACCACACGTACGATAACTCCATCTGCCAACGCTACTACAGAAGTTCACTTTGGAGCATCTATATCCCAACCATGATGAATCCCATCGGTATAGCTATTTCTATATGGTCTCCCTGCATTGGGGATTTTATTGGTCTTTTCTGAGATCTGATACCCAGGAACTGGAGAGATATAGGCCTCCTGTCTCCCAGTAAGTACCGATCTGAGTACCTGATCACGATATACATATTCATGATACTTTCTATGTTTTTCTAGGTACCCATAGGCATCATCCGTCACTAAAGAGGTATCTATCGTTTTAAAAAGCTGTAAAGATGTAATCATACGATTATATACTGTACTGACTTTTACGAGTTCCTCTTCTGGAAAATCACCAAAATAGTCTACGAGTTCGCCCTGACGAATTAAAGAAAGGGTCAATTGTGTATTTGAAAGTATCCCTCCCTGATATGAGAGATACACATAGGGATTTGTACAGAGATCATCTACGTACTCGATTTTAAAATAGTATACTCCACCATTTTCACTCAGATAACGAGAACGAGTATTACAGGAAGAATGAAGAGTATATGCCTCTAACGAACGATTACTAGTATACGAAATGATCGTAGAATTGAGGGTATCTGAGTCTAAGAATACATACTTGGAAAGGGCTTCCTCAGAGCTAATCTCCGTATCGAAAAATATGTTTCCTCCGGATACAAACCCATATCCCAAAAATGTCCCGCAGATAAGCAGAGCAATAACAAGAATATGTTTGATATATGACATTATTTTCTCATAAAAGTCCAAAGTCACCCCATTATAGTCCGACACCTAAAAATGCAAACAAAAGTCAGAAGAAGCTGTGAAAAAGTGAGAAAATTATAAATCTTTCAAAAATCAAATCAATCTTTGACGAATATATTGTTTCTGAGAGTCTGAAATACTTCAAATCTTCTTTTCTAAGAAAAGACTTTTATGAAACGTCGTAATCTTTTTTATCTTTATATACGATAGCATCTTGATGTTATTGATAGTATCTGGTTCTAGGGAGATGGTAAAATCATCGTTCTGTTGATACTTGGAGGTAATTTTCATGACCGTATAGTCATCCCCATCTCTAAACAGAACTAAAACAGGACGTAATTTTGAGTCTGAATTATCACTAAATACATAATCCGCAAGAATAATATCTCCAAACGTAAAATTATCTATACTCTTCATAGGCGTCTGGTTCATGAGCTAAATCATCGAAAAAACCTGTTATCTTTGCAAACTGCTGCGTATCCTTTTTCTTATTTTTCCTCGCATGGGGCGAATATGGATATTCTCTTTTCCCCACCAAATCGTACGAAATAATATCCATGTCTTTTGTAATTTTCCAAGGAATATCTTCGTGTGATTTTTCACTGATTTCTGTGGCAGAATAATCAGAGTATCTATTAATAACATCATCAATTACATCTCGCTCTTGGTCAGAAAATATTTCTACCTCGACTCTCCTATTAGGCATATATCTTTCTTGAAGATAGCTTCAACACCACGCCATGACTCTAATAATTTCTTTTCTTTCTTCCATTGCTTTCACAATAAATTCAAAGGAATACGGGGCAGGTCACCTCGGAAGTTTAATAAAACTGATCCCACTTATATACTGTCCATAAAGCTCAAAGAAATCAAATTCAGCAAAATATAACAATTTATAGAGCACCGTTTTTCAAACATTATATTTTGCTCCACATTTTTCTACAATATAGAGCAACAATTCTTCGAACTTTTTTATATCATAGTCATTATTTACCTTCTCAGTATCAGTATTTCCAAGTAAAAAATCAACACTCACATCAAAGATATCTGAGAGTCGTTTTAATTCATCTGCTTTTACGCTTCGAAGTCACATCTCGATATGTGCCAAACTTGCTCGTCATAATCACAGCATCCCTGCTAATTGTTCCTGGCTATACCCAGCTTCTTCTCTCAATTTTTTTAATGCTTCACTTATTTTAAACTTCTCCATATAGGTAAAAATATACAGTAAGGGTACAAATAGTATATGAATAATAAAAATAAAACAAGCTGTCTTAATAAAACTAACAATATTTTGTTAGATTCTATAACTCAAGTTCACTACGCCCCACTTGCTTTCTTATCAATCGGCATATAAATCTTCACATTTGCAAACCCTTGTTCCTGGAGGTAGAGGGCATGTAAATTTGAGAGGACCCCGTTATCACAAAACAACAGATACTCTTTTGTCTGATCTAACTCTTTAAATCGATGATTGATATCATAAAATGGTACTTCGAGAACTTCAAGTACCTCTTTGTTAAGAGGATGTTTTTTTACTTTTTCTGGTTCACGGATATCGACAACAACCTGTCATTTCCCTTGAAGGTATGCCACCTCAGTACGTTTCCCAATCTCTCCAGCTTGTTCCACAATCTCCGCTACTTTTTCAATCTTTCTCGCTTCGAGCACTGTGCTCAACCAATCATCTGGTAGCTTTCTTTCTTCTTCCAATATATCTTCCATTTTTGCCCCAGTACTTGGTCTATCAGAGATAATCCCACAATACTCTGGCATCTGACACGCAAAATTATGCGTTCAGATATATTTCGCCATATTAATAATTTCCTGCTTATTATTTCCAATAAGTGGGCGTAGTACGAGAGTATCGCAGGCCTGATCGATTACGTGCATATTTTTTAAGGTCTGACTTGAAACCTGCCCAAGACTATCTCCTTTGACTACTGCGTAATACCTTCCTTGCTTCGCCAACATATCAGCACACTTGAGCATACACCTCTTCAAAATCACCCCGCGATATTTGTGATGGATATCGGTAACGAGGAGTTTCACTACTGATTCAAAGGGAACCGTGATAATACGGGCGCCATATCCCGCACTAAAATACTTAGACAGATAGTAGGCAACCTGCTTTACTCCCAGTTCATGGGCACTTCCACCAAGATTGAAAAATAGGTAATCAAGCATACATCCTCGGCGCATCATTAGATAACTAGAAACTCCTGAATCAAACCCTCAGGAAAGGAGGCTGAGTACTCGGTCTTGTGTCCCAACGGGAAGACCTCAAACACCAGGAATTCTTTCACGAATGAGATACAAGGCGTCATCTTTAATCTCCAATTGCACGGTTACCTGAGGGGTATGAAGATCTACCTTTGTTCCTCGTATGTTCTGTAAAATCCCTCCTCAAATATCTCGTTCGAGATCAATCGAACGAAACTCATGTTTTCCTGTACGACGAACACGAACCACAAAACGCTTTCCCTCCAATTCTTTCGCATATACTTCCTGCACCTTTTTTAAGATATCATGAAAATCTCAAAGGCGATACTTTACCGTTCAGAGAATCATATCTATCCCCGGAACATATGCGAGCTTCTGTTTGATTTTCTGCATATCATAAGTGCTCACCAGTCCAACATCTACCTCCAGCTTATCCCAAAAGAGTTCAATCTTTACAGTCTCATAGAGTTCCAGAGCGATACGCACATTTGAAAACAAGCGACGTAAAAAGAGTTTACGTACACTATTCGATTTCACCATGATTTCCGCCGCTGGCTTCAAAATAAACTTCATATTCGTATCTTTTTTACAGATTCTAATGACAACAACTTTTCCCTTTCCACTTTCCCCTAATCCCTATTCCACCTCTCTACAATGCATGAAACACATAATTTACCCCAAGATTGTTTAAAAAATGTTCCACACTCTGCATCGATAAAACCACGGTATTATCATTTTGAAGGGGATGAAACCCGATTTCCACATCTTTCAAGCTCTCATCAAATACGACTTGAATGTCTCTTTCTTCATTATGTATAAGGGCAAAGGGACTGACAGACCCAGGTTTCAGACCAATCTTTTCCATCATCTGATCTTCACTCGCAAAACTCATCTTTGTGTCAGAGAAAATAGCACGAATAATATTGGTATCAAGCTGCTTATCATCTGGAAGTACGACCATATAAAAATTTGTTGATTTCTTATTTCGGAGAAGCAAACTTTTTACTCTCTTTCCAGGGATATCCACTCCTTTAGCGTCGTGGCAGGTAAATACTACCTCATGCTCATAGTTGGTATAAGGTATTTCTAAAGAATCCAGAATATCAAAGACTTTTTGACGCATGTAATATCTAGGATAATAACTTAACTAATTCTTCTTTTGCTTTTTCACTAGAAATTCATTGTTCTGATTTCAATCACTCTAATAAACGAAAAGCAATAGTATGAATGTAATCGTCTGCAATACTCCCGCCTAAATGTGCTTTAACAGCAGACTTATCCCATGATGAAAGTCTATTTACTGCACCAGATACACTATATGTTAACATATTTACACAATTACTTCTACTTCATTACCCCAAAGTGCTTCAGGGACTTGTCTTTTTCTCATTTCCACAATACTTCCATCTGTTCTCACCAGCAATTCTCCTGCTTCAGGAAAAGAGTTATAATGTTTCATACTCATCGCCGCATTATAGGCACCCGTCCCTTCAAACACTATCGGATCTCCGATAGAGGCTTTTGAAAGGGTTACTTCTTCTATAGTTTCATGATCATATAACTTTGCTGTCAAAATATCACCACTTTCGCAACAGTGTCCAACGACAACATACTCTTCAGTTTCCTTGGAATCATTTACCACAATAATTGGTTGTTGTACTCCATACATCGTCACTCTTGGCATCTCGGTCATCCCCGTATTCGTACGGATAAATTTATACCCTTCTGGTCCTGTATCGACGATATCTGCAATTTTTGCAACCACGCTACAGGTATTGATTACGAGGTATTTTCCTGGTTCTACTTCTAAGTGTATTTTCCTCCCTGTTTTTTTATAAAAGTCTTCAAATTTCTCTTTTACTGCTTCACCAATTGACTGAAGATCAGCAGATTCTTCGTATGGCATAATCGCCATCTTAAATCCACCACCCATATCAAGGGTATCGACATCATCAAAGTATTCCACCAATTCAAGTCCGATATTTGCCGAGTTTACCCAACTTTTCGGAGTATTTTCTGAGCCGATATGAATATGTACTTTAGAGATGATGAGATCATGCTGGTTTGCGATTCTTTTTATTTCGGGAAGATATTCATGCCAGATACCAAATGCTGAAATCCAACCGCCAGTATTTACTTTTTTAAAAGCAGCAGACCCCACTCCTGGATTAATACGAACCCCTACCTGTATCCCAGGGAATTCTTTTCCTATCGTTTCAAGTTGATGTAAACTCGTAGCGACAAAAAACACACCTTTTTCAATCAGGTCTTTATAGTTCATCGGCAACTCCTGACCAGAGATTTGAATATTATGAGGATCTACTCCTGCAGCAATAGCACGATATACCTCATATTCACTAGATGCATCTATCTTAATACCCTTATTATTAAAAATCTTTAAGATATTTCCATTACTATTCGCCTTCATCGCATAACGAACGGTGCAACCATAGGCACTGGGGAAAGCTAAAAATGCATCTGCATATTCCTCAAGTTTATTCTCACTGTATACATATACTGGGGTCGTATAATCAGCACATACCTGATCTACCTGAGCTCGAGTCAAGAAGTTAAATGGTCCCATGATGATAATTGATGAATTACAAAGTATAAATATACTAAAGTAGTATATAAAATTATAGCAAAATGTCTATTTTTTCAGTGCTTTCTCCTCCTGCGTCCCCGATTGCATATCTTTCAAGATATATACTCCCTTTTCAAGTTCTGCCCCTCACAAAATCACCACATAACGAATTCATTTTTTATCGGCGTATTTTAGGGCCTTATCAATCTTTTTAGGAGACAATCAAACAAGTACGTTTTTTCAAATACTACGAAGTTCTTTTGCAAGCGCCTGAACTTGTGAGAAAGAACATGCTGAAAGTAAGGGAATATATGTCTTCTCTTCTTGTATATTTAGTATATTTTCGAGTAAACCATGTCACTCCAAAAATAACTTCATCGTCTCATCTCCTGGTGCAAAACCAATAGCCGGAACTTCTTCTTTTACTCCAAAGATACTCGCAAGACCATTATATCTTCCTCCTCAAAAAAGTGCTCTTGGATTTTCAGGATTCATATCAAATACCTCGAAAATCATCCCATCATAATAATCAAATCCTCGTATAAGACTACTACTATACTGTATCACTTCATTACCAAACGCCTTCTCAAGACTCATATATACCTCTTCAAATTCTGCAAATACCTGAGTTCAAGCCAAAGCAGGAAAGTGAATCCTCAAATCTGCAATACTGGTTGATTCCATAAATCTCAGTATCTTTTGGATATCTCTGACTCACTGTTCTTGTAACTGTGATTGAAATACGTCTCTCGGTAATTTTTCATACTTATCTAGGAGTCTCATAATCTGTTTCGATTGTTCCATATCTTGAATGCCAAGCTCATGTTCAAAAAACATATTAATAATCTCTCTATGATTGAGTCGCAATATATAACTTCATTTTGGTGGATTGAATGCTTCCATCAAATCAAGTGATAACGATATAACTTCAATATCTGCCGTCAGTGCTGTCTCTCAAAAAATATCAGCATTAAGTTGCCAAAATTCTCTATTTCTTCATTTTTGCGGCTTTTCATTACGATAAAAGTTCGCAATAGAAAACCACTTTATAGGTTTATCTGTCTCTTTCCAGATACGACTCACCATACGAGTAACAGTCGGTGTCATCTCTGGGCGTATTGCAAGTCCATCGAGATTTCCTTCTCTGTTCGTAATTTGAGTCAGCTCACTTCCTCCTACATCATCTCCAGATTTCGCTTTCCAGATATCGACAGATTCTACCAAAGGTCAAAGGTATTCTTCAAATCCATAGCGTATACACACCTTTCTCCAGGTATCAAAGATATACTTTCTCACTTTAAATTCATCGGGAAACCAATCTGCAGTTCCTTTTGGTGGAGTGTTTACTAAATTCATGTATTATGTTTAATAAATAAAGGGTTTTTACTATAAGGTTGTACCCTCAAGTTTTGATATCCATTTTCTAGAAACTCATTATCGACTTGATCAATAATGTCAGAAAATACTTTTTCCTTTTTATCATCTTCCATTTCTTCAAGTTCCTGTTCAGTATATCGAGAAAATAATTCATTTTTTGCGATAATTTCGACTATTTCTTGACTAAAATAGTCTTCATGAGAATCCTCTAATAACGAGAAAAATTCACTACTTATACCAAGGGAAAGATCATACGCTTTTGATCATTTAAAATAATGAAGATAATCCTTGATGTTATTTCTTACTGCTTGTTCGATAATGTATTCTTGTAGCTCGTGAGCTTTTTTATCAAGTTCATTTGGTAATTTATGACCATTTATTACCATCTCTCAAAGGTATGCAAGCCTCATCAGCTCAAGAAATTGTTCCTTTGTAAATTGTAGATTTATTTTTTTCATAATATAAAAAATGAGCTATTATTCTAATTCCTCCTCCGAGATAGTAAAATACTCTGGTTTTCCCGTTGCCAATTCTAAACCTATATAGAGTTCAGGATCTCCACTCCAACCAAGATGTTCATATTTCTTTCTCAGATTTTGAAATGCATCTTTTGCATCCTTTCACTGGACAACGTCTAAGAAATGAGCATCCTCTAGGTTTTGCTCTACTTCCATATATTTTTGGAGGAATAGGTAGTGTGACATATACTATAAGTTACAGGAGTAAGGTAGGCTATTGATATACTCTTCCATAAATTGCCAATCAGGAGTTCAAGAAGAAGTTATAGGGAGTTTTATAAGAGACCCTGGCATGCGAGTTGGTCTCCATTTGCGACCATATGCCCAACGATATTTTTCTTTTTCAATAAGAGTACACACAAAAAGAGCTGAGTATTTATTCCAATCTCAAATTTTTGGACGAAGTATATTTACATCATGGGTACAAGTAAATTCTTCCTGCTGATAAAATGCACAACCAACGCTTCCATTATTCGAAACTGTGATACAATTTCATGAAAATATCTTTTCTGAAACCTGATGATTATTATCTGAACCATCCTTTGACGTATCCTCAATATCAGTAAGAGAATGTCTTGAAGTTACTCCATTATTCGTTTCTGTTGCTCATATAAATACTATCTCTCAATTTTCAGTTTCTTCGGGCTTCTTGTTATAGTACCCTTTTCCAATAATAAACGCCTCATCATATCGAAACCGCTTCCATCCTTCTATATCAAGAGAAATACTTTTTTGAACTACCGCATCTTTTTTAAGAACATCCTCTATTTGGAAGCTTTTTACAGAGTTTGGTATATCTTCAGGAGCTGGAACCATAATATCTCTGAGTGTTCTATTTGCTTGTCTTCCATAACTATATCTATACTTATTTGCTTCAATAGCCGTACAATAAAACAACATTTCTTGTTTAGAAAGTTTAATCCTTGGTTTAGCAATATATAAATCTCTTCCACTATAATATTCATAATCATGGAAGAAAGTCGCTAACACGCTTCAACTCCCAGCAATACTTAAACTAAAAGCAGGATTTGGTTCTATATCATCAATCTTTTCTACATAAGTCGAAATGCCGTTGTTTTCAGAAGTACGAGAAACAAAAGGAATTCAATCATTACTATTTGATTCTTCACAATTCACAACTTCAAGATTTACTCCATACCAAATATCAAAAATTTCTGAAAGTCTTTTCATTATCATCTTTCACTTAGAAATTTAAACGCGATATAATCTCTCATCTTTTTCTCAAAATCTTGCTCCGTAAGGGTGGTATAATCCGTCTCCATATAGGCTTCTGCACACCACTCATCTTGAGCTCCGACTTCGGCTTTTACTGAAAGTCCAGAAACCTCGTCAAAATCGTAATACGCCTTTAACCAGTTTTCTTTTATCGTTTTCCACTTACCACGAGCATCGACTCTTCCCTTATGTTTTCTTTTTTCAAACCCATCATCTTTGAAGTATCCAAACCAAGTTTTTTTACCTTCATGGTTTTCTCCCGCCTTAAATACCATAATCGAAGTCACCACCGTAGCTGCTGGATGAAAAAGATCATCAGGCATAGAAAAGACAGCAAGAAGCCTATGTTTAGATAACACTCTCCTCTTTGCTTCTATAAGGTCTTTTTCATTTTTAATTCCCACACTCATTTGCACAATAGCAACGACCGTTCCTTTTTGTGGAGCAACGACATTTAAAGCATGTTCGATAAAATGCATCTGCCCAGCGGTTCCGACATCATACGGAGGATTGAGAAATGCAACTGTTGGTGTATGATTTTCTCTGATATGCTCCTCATACGGAAAACAGTCTCCACAATAGATATTTGATTTTCCATCCCCTCGCATCATCATATTCGAACAGGCGTACGTAAACATCGATGGTCGGAGTTCAACACCAATAAGTTGATTTTTACGTATTTCAAGCTTCTTTACCTCATCACTTCCTGCATCTTTCAACATCCTCTTCATGGCGGCGATGAGAAATCCTCCAGTACCACAACATGGATCATACACAATAGCGTCTTTGTCTATTTCTGCGATACTACAAAATAAGTCGGTTACATGTGCTGGTGTCAACACCAATCCCTGTGCCCCTTCTCATCAAGCGTAACGAATAAATTCCGTATAAAATCTCCCCAACACATCAAGTCCAGAATCCTCCATCTCAATAAGTGGATATACGTTCGTATGAAGATATCGTATCATTTCTTTAACTACCTCTACTGTTTTTTTATAGCTTTTACTTTTTATATGTTTAATTTCATTTTGTGTAAAAATAGGTTCATTTACTATTTTACTGTACTCACTTATCATCTCTCCTTTATTTCTTACCTCGTGCTTCTTTAGAACAGTATCAATAGCAGAAAGTAATGCTTTTGCAATATCTGGAGAATCTCAAATTGTTCAATAACTACTTCTAAAAGTATCATTCATAAGAGCTAATAGTATCGCCGAAACAATAGTACAACGAGTCATCTCAGCTATCGAATAACTATGGTACTCATTATTCAGCTCAATTGCCTTTTTGATGATATCAACATTTTTTAGATTCTCTGAAAATTGTTCATTTGCGAAGACTTTGAGGTAATTATTGATGGAGAGAAGTTCAGTATCTGGAAGTATATCTACATCTTTTGCTCATTTTTTCCAGTGAAAATTTGACACCAAAAGTTCTTGTTGCGTTTCTCCACTTACTGCAATAGCGATAACATCATACTCGCGAGAGAGAATACTCGCATAATGCAATACTCCTTCAATCGCGTATTTTGATATTTCTCCATTTCCATCTTTTGCCGTATGATCGCTTGGTTTTGCTTTACATTCTATAACGACAAGATAATCCATATTTCCCTGTGGGAAAGTAATAAGAAACTCTGGTTTCCCAGTTCACTTTCCACTTTTTGATGCTCATTGCAACAACTCAACGACTCGCTTATTCATTGATTTTTGTTCCTCCCATTTTATCACACTAAAAAGAGGATCTGACTTGAAATGATCTCGTACAATATTTTCAGTATTTCTTTCATTTACCATAAGTACAAAAATTATCTTAAAAGATATATACCAAGTATATACATGTATAATATTCCTTCCTTTAAAAAAGTATACAGAATATACACTTTTTTACTGTACTTGCAAAAAATACTACCTGTAATATAAGAACATGGTTCTTATAAAAGTAAAAATTTCCATTATTTTTTAAGATACTCTTGTAAAAACTGCTGTAAGAGAATGTTTTGATGGGTCTTTTGTAACTTCTTGATAGAAAAATTTGCCCCGAGAGATCGAAGCTCTTGATTACAACTACCTTCTGAAGAAAATGCAATGATGCAAGAACTATTAATTTTTGAAATAACTTCTTTCCCTGTAATGCCATCTTTATCGAGATAATAATCAAGTAAAACAATATCAAAATCCCAACGATTGATATCTTTTACCGAAGAAAAATAGAAAAATTCATATTTAAAATCCTTAGGTATCGCGTTAATCAGTTGAGGAATCCCATAAGTGAGATCATCGATGAGACAAATGGTTTTCATATTTTATGTGTTAATAATTAACGGTCACTGAGTCGAATCATCATTGATAATATTTCTTCGACTAGTTTGTACGTATCCACAAATAGGAGTATCCAGTATGGTCATAATGATAGCTTGCATATTTTCTCCTTCTCTATTTACAGTTGGACCTACTAAGCTCTGTGCCACCAATTTTCATTGCTCCCATAATTGTCATCATACTTTTCCTTTTGGCTTTCAAATATTCACTTTCCAACTGCATCATGAAACATCAGATTTACCAGACACCTTTATCGCATAGTCTCTCGGAACATCATCCCACGAACATTCAGATGGGAGTATAAAGGGTGGTATTTGTATATTTTGTCCTTGCCACTGACGAGAAAAAAGAGCCAAATTCATCTTATTATCCACTCGCATACCATCATAGGGGAAAATATTTGCTTTTCTTGTTGTCGGACCATATACATACGTAGGTACTGACCCGTCTAATTTCTTTGTTTCAGTTCTCTCTAATCACTGTTCTCACATTTCTTGAAGAAACAGATCAAATTCTGGACGATATACTTCGTCAGTGAGATAGAGATTACCTGGAATCTCTCAAAGAAGAATCCTATCAACCTGTGCTCCTACTGCTCGAGTAAAATTGAGGGCATTTCACCATCCATCAACAAATGAAGCATTCATATCAAGAATATAAAGACTATCATAATCAAAATACGCATCTATTCTAAAAAATGCCTTCCTTTTCAGTCATACAAATGCGATATATTGCTCTAAAAATTGTTGTAATTCAAGCTGAAGTTTAGCGGAAACCTCTACCCCTTCATTCGTAGTAAATCTTTGCCTATTCCCGTAGATACAAGGAGCAATGATAGAATTATCCATCTCAAATGTCGTTGTTGTAATATTTGTCATAATCTAAAAATTTAAAAAATAAAAGCTATTACACCAATCAGTAATAGCTTAAAAATAATCCACGTTCAAAATCACTTTCACTATCACTATCGATGAGAGAGTGGAAGGTGATGGAAATTTTTATAAAAATTTTTCTTTTTAAACATGATTATTTCTTATTGGTATATAAAATATCTATTACTCTTTGAATATATGTAAGGATATCTACTTCACAGTGATGAAACATCATGCGATAAGGAACAAGCCTCTCAAGTTGATACTTCATCTTTCACATATCATCTATTACTAACTCCGTGTATCCTCTGGCTTTCAAACTTTCTACCTCATAGTAAAATCGAGTTACATCACTATAATCAACATCCTGCAAATACTCTGAAGCTCTGGTGCCAGGGGTACTCACGACCAACCTCAACAATATCTGAAATTACCCTCCCGATTTTATCCAGATAGTATCGTACCTGCTTTCTCGGATGCGAATATCTATCTCGTAATCACATCAACATCGCCTTCAATCTACAAATCTCCACCTCTAACTGATGTGAGTAATTTCCATCAACTCAACAAAACATATATCCCTGACCGATGCTCTCAGCAATCCTTAAAGATTTGAGGTTACTCCCAAGTGCTGTAAGAACTTGTTCGCTACTTTGAGATCATGATTCCATATCACTCAGGAGCTTAGGAAAGTGCACAGCAATATACGGAATTGTTTCCCTCGCTATTTGACTCCCCTCTATAACTCAACAACTTCACTGCATATACAAAAAACTTAACAAATAAAAAACTGCTACTTCATTGCTGAAATAACAGTTCTTATTATCTTTTCTATCTCCACCCTACAGCCCACGAGAAAAATACCAAAAACCGTTATTTCAGTTTCCAGTATGATGCCAAGTAGATGTAAAAACAGTTGTTTTCATAGCTGTATTGTACGTAAATATATTTTTTGTCAAATAAAATTATCCCTCTTCATGCTTACGAAAACTGAGCGCCTCAAGCACGTGCGCCTTTTGTATCTGCTCACTTCCTCATAAGTCGGCAATCGTTCTTGATAGTTTAAGGACTCGATAATACGCACGTGCGGATAAATTCAAACGAGTAATTGCTTGCTTGAGGAGGATATTTGTTTCTTCATCCAGCTGACAGTATTTATTTATCTCCTTTGTGCCCATCTCACTATTTGAAGAAATATTTGTCTCTACAAATCGAGTCCTCTGTATATCACGGGCTCAAAGAATACGATGGCGAATAACATGAGAACTCTCTCTTGAGTCGTAGTTTTCATCAATCTTAAACTTTTCTGTTTTTACTTTGGGAACATCGATAAATATATCCACACGGTCAATGAGAGGACCAGATAAACGAGCTCGATACTGTTTTACTTGAAAGGGAGTACAACTACAGGTCTTATCTGGGTCAGTAAGGTACCCACAAGGACAAGGGTTCATCGCACCAACAAGAGTAAATTTCGCAGGGTACTGATAGCTCGCATTTACTCGAGTAACCGTAATCTCTCCATCCTCAAGTGGCTGGCGAAGTACTTCAAGTACGGATTTATGAAACTCTAAAATTTCATCAAGAAACAAGACGCCTTTATGTGCGAGACTGATTTCTCCTGGTTGTGCATTTCTCCCACCACCGATGATACTCACACCACTTGCAGTATGATGAACAGTACGAAACGGACGCTTCGTAACAATAGGATGAGCGTTTGATAAGAGTCCGCTAATACTATAAATCTTTGAAATTTCTATCGCTTCATCGATAGTCAGATCTGGAAGTATGGTAGCAAATGCTTTCGCAAGCATCGTCTTTCCACTTCCTGGAGGACCATCCATGATGATGTTGTGCATCCCAGCTGCAGCTACCTCCATTGCACGCTTTGCATGCTCTTGCCCGATGATATACTTAAAGTCATGTTGGAGTTGCGATGCAGAGGAGAGCTCAGAGCTAGAAACAGACTGGAGATCTAACTGTGGACAGATACGAAGATCCACCTTGCCGTCAAGCATCTCCATAAGTTCGGAAAGGCACTTTACCGCAATCACATCAATTCCTGGAATAATAGACGCTTCTTTGAGATTCTCATAAGGAATAAATATACGTCTAAAGCCTCTATCTTTCGCGCCAATCGTTGCGGGAAGAATCCCTGAAACTTTTCTCAGAGTACCATCGAGCGCCAACTCTCCCAAAAAAATACTCTCCTTAATATACTGATCATGTTCTATCCACCCATCATTTTGTAAAATCCCAATAGCGATGGGGAGATCAAAACTTGGACCCGTTTTTTTGATATCTGCTGGAGCTAAATTGACCGTGATACGACTTGCAGGCAATCGTGTCCCACTTGATTTCATAGCAGAGCGAAGACGCTCCTTACTTTCTTGTACTCATTGATCGGGTAAACCCACAATCGTAAACGCTGGAAGTCCATTATTAATATCTACCTCTACATCAATAATCGTAGATTCTAAGCCATTTACGGAAATAGCATGTACTCGAGTAATCATAACAATACCACTCTAAAAAATAAATTTTAGAGAGTATAGAGTATACACCTTACCTCCATATTAATTTTTTGAATATTTTGGAAGATGGCATCGACGATTTCCTGCATCTAGATGACTATCATCAAACGGATCCAAATGAAAATCAATTACCCACTCATAGCTCGGATCAAGCGCTACAATCTGACACTCCAAGTGTTCTGCGATCTCATGGGCATCGATAAGAGTAATATGAGGATTTTTAAATACAATATGCGCCTGTACAAATTTGGTACTTCCTGATTTTCGAGTTTTCAAGAAATGAAATCATTTCACCTGTACTTCATGTGAAATGATTTCTTGTATTTCTTGTACTTGTTCTTTTCTAAGTGCTACATCCATGAGGATATGGATAGATTTTTTAATAATACCAAATGCAGAATACAAAATATACCCAGAAATAATGACTCCGATAATACCGTCAATCAGAT
Source organism: Candidatus Peribacteria bacterium (assembly GCA_023898505.1). Lineage (GTDB taxonomy): Bacteria > Patescibacteriota > Gracilibacteria > BD1-5 > UBA6164 > HK-STAS-PATE-10. The sequence goes on from CP060226.1 coordinate 731,816, forward strand.
ACCACCCAGTATACTGAATTACAACAAGAGCTCATAAAATTCAAATATTCGTATAAAGGTCGGTTTTATAATGAAGAGCATCCGCTTCCACTACGAGATTATCTGTTTTTTTAGCAATGTGCTGTAAAAAAACTACCAAGAGAAAGGTGACAATAATCGATACTATCATCACACTCATTGCGGGACCAAGAAGCTCTAACGATTCTGAGGTAAATATCTTTTTCGAAGACAATACGAAGATATATACCCCTGATATGGCGATCACCCCACCCTCCACAAATGACGCAATAGCCTCTGATTTTCCTCTTCCATAATTAAATTTTTTATCTGCTGGTTTTTGTGCTGTTTTTACCGCAACCAGGTTAAATAGCGACACAAATAGATCCAAAAGAGAATCAATCGCCGAAGACAGCACCGATACCGAACCACTCATCATCCCTATCACTAACTTCATACTCATGAGTGTAAATGCGGTGATCGAAGCAATAATCGTAGCTAATTGTGGAAGATACATACTCCAAAAGCTAAAAAATACGATACCAGTATACTGATATCGTATTTTGAGACAAATATTCCTCTATACTAGTTCATAAAGTATGAACTAAAAAATACCAAAATAACGGAAGTAATGAGCAATGATACAAGCATCACCGGGAATCATGTCTTGACCCAAGTCGTAAAAGAAATTGGATGAGAAGTAGATTGTGATTTCGCCGATACAATCACTCCAGCAGTTGAACCAACAGGAGTACCATTTCCTCAGAAACCAACTCCAAACACGAGAGCCCACCAAAATAAATTTGCCCCAGCTACACCAGAAGCCTCAAGGTATGCCAGTACTGGCACCATAGCAATAGTCATCGGTACATTATCCAAGATAGATGATAAAATAGCCGTAACCCACAAGATAATAAGAGCTGTTAAAATCAAATGTTGTTCTGCTCCAGAGATAATAAATGTTGCGATATATTCAAGCACCCCTGCTTGTTCTAAACCACCCACAAGTACAAAGAGTGAAGCAAAAAACAACAGTACGGTTAATTCTGTTTTCTTCAAGATACTATGCATGGTATATACGGGAGAAACAAGAAGGAGCAGGAGTGCAGCTCCAAAGAGAGCAATAAATGCAGCGGGAACATGGAGAAGACCATGCACAAAAAAGAGCACAATAATAATACCCAAGGTCCAGATACTTCTTGTTAACACCACCTGATTTTTAATTACCGAATTCTCATCCATTTTCATAAGGACTTTTGCTCGTTTAGGAGGAGTTTGGAACTCTTGTCGAAACATCACTCGGATCATCATCATAACCACAAACCACACAACCACGACAACAGGAAGAGCATACATAAGAAACTCTGCAAACGTATAGCCACTTGCCGAAGCAATCAAGATATTTGGAGGATCTCCAATCATCGTTCCCACCCCTCAGATGTTTGAAAGGAGTGCTTCCGCCATCAGTACTGGTGTTGGATTATATTTCAGCATCCTCGTAATAACAAGCGTCACTGGTACGATAAGGAGAATCGTGGTAACATTGTCGAGAAACATCGAAAGCACGGTTGTAAGCGTTCAAAGTAAAAATGTGAGTTTCCAGAGATCTCCACCGGTTTTCTTTGCTGTTTTTATAGCAATATACTGGAAAAAACCGCTTTTCTCCAATACCGCAATAAGCACCATCATCCCAAAAAGGAGACTCACCGTAGCACCATCTATCGCCTCGGCTGCAGCCTCAAAAGTATAAAAATCGAAGATATGACCAAAAGTCAGCATAAGCACGGCACCATAAAAAGCGATTGCCGTTCTATTTACCTTTTCTGTAATAATAAAGGTGAAAATTACAACAAATACGATGATACTGATCCAAAAACCAAATTCTTCTGGCATATTACTGCGTAAACGAATATTACCTCTATGCTACCATATATATTGAAAGAAAGCTAAAAAGAAGGCTTGCAAATTTGCAAGCCTTCTTTTTAGTTGGAAATATAAGATCTCACAATCTCAAGGAGATTTGGAAGAAGTGGTAAAGTAGTAATTTTATCTCTCTCAACCCACTCTGGAGTCGTCTCGGAATCTGATCGTAATTCTCCCGTAAACATATCTACTATAAACACAACCATCGAGTATCGTTTCATGCTCCCATCAGCTCTCGGGATGTCTGCGATATATTCTTTTGAAGTCCTTTGTAAGTCTGAGATATTGCATCTATAGCCCGTCTCTTCAAAAAGCTCACGAACTGCCGCTTGTTCAAGAGATTCTCAAACCTCAACACGTCCTGCAGGCAGGCCGTACACTCCTTCAATATGCCCAGCTTTTTTTGTATGCTTTACAAGTAGAACCTTTCCTTCTCGGATAATCAAGACTCAAACTGTTGGTATTACTTCCATAGATTCTTCACTTAAAACCCTCCAATATTTGCAATCTCTCCTCTGAGTGCCTTATGTGATTTATAGTCAACAATCTCAAAATCTTCATAGCTAAAGTCATCGATATTGGTAATCTCTGGATTGAGTTTCATCGTTGGAAATGGGTATGGTTCTCTTGAAATCTGCTCTTTCACCTGATCAAAATGATTGGAGTAAATATGGACATCCCCGAAACTATGCACAAATTCTCCTGGCTCAAGACCCGTTACCTGCGCTACCATCAAAAGTAGGAGCGCATAACTCGCAATATTAAAGGGAACTCCCAGAAATGAATCCGCACTTCTTTGATACAGCCCCAGATTGAGTTTTTTCCCTTCGGTTACGGCAAACTGAAAGGTCGTATGACAAAATGGAGGAACTTCATTTGCATTGTCAGCTGACGCCATCGCATAGATAAAATCTGGATTCCAACCAGATACAACGTAGGATTTTCTAAATGGTTTTGACTTCAATCATTCAATCACCCAACCAAGCTGATCGATCTCTCTGCCATCAGATGCTGGCCATCTTCTCCACATCTTTCCATATACGACTTTTAAATCTCCCCACTCAACAACAAATGGATCATCTGCTGGAAGTTCTTTAATCTTTGCAATAAACTCCTCTTGGTTTAAATATTCCTCCCCATTTTTGATACAATTCTTTCTATATCTTTTATGTGACCACTCGTCCCAGATGTGGATATTATTATCTACCAAGTATTTGATGTTGGTACTTCCAGAGAGAAACCAAAGAAGCTCGATAATAATACCTCTTAAGAATGTCTTTTTTGTCGTCAAAAGAGGAAAGCCTTGTGAAAGATCAAATCTGATTTGTCTCCCAAAAACTGAGCGGATAAATGGTGGTTCTTCGCCTTTTTGTTTGTATTCATCCAGCACTTCTGGAGTAAAAAAGAGCTCTTTATCGGTTCCGTGTTCCATGATATCTTTCAAGAGATCAAGGTATTGGTATTCTGGGTGGATGTTATCGATCATAAGTAAAAATTAAATATTAAATCTTTCTTTACCCCTCCCCTTACTAGGGGGGGGGTGGATGGGGGCTACTCCATCTCAAACGTATTTTCTGTTCCATAGTAGTCTCTCCAATTTTCGTTGTAGTAGGCAAACATACGTTCAAGTCTCTCCTGATCCAGCTCTTCATACCCTAAGTCCGAAATCATCGCTCGCAATTCTTCCTTTGCTGTATCGAGATCATCTTCTAAACCAAGGATTTTCTCAAACTCAGCCACATACCCATACCCAGCATTTTTATCTAAACAAATATTTACGCCTTCACTTTTATACTCTTCACGTTCACGTGACCACTTTGCCTGGTACTCAAAGTCTGCATCGAGCAGCATCTGATCGAGCTCTTCGATAGACAGAGAAAATTCGTGTTCCCACTCTCTTCTTGCCGTCCCATTTTCACTGGTTGTATCATCGACAGAAAATTTTACTACCAAAATTGATACTCCATTTACAAATCTCGTTCTCACGGAAAACTTTTTCCCTTCTCGCACCATAGTATCGAAACTCGACTCTCAGGTTTCATCATTTTCAAATACCTTTCTCTCCGTAAGCATATCTTTTAACTTTGTAAAATTTCCGCCAACAAAATAATGATTGAGTTGAGAATTGGTATCTACCAGTTTCAGATCAGAAAATTGGCGATGGATATCATCACGAAAACGATCAGCAATTTCTTTTTCTCCCAGTAATACTTTAATCTCTATTTCGTATTGCATACTATCAAGTTACAAAATAATCCTTACTGTCATTCCGATTCCAAGGACTCTGGATTCACTCCAGATGACAGATATGAAAACTTCCAAAATAGTAATAAAAAACTCGACTTCCTCAAACCAGAGTAGAGGAAATCTGATAAAAAGATGTTAAAAATTAACCCCTAAGCGTTCAATGATTTTTTTGGTTATCGCCTCTTTTGAGAGTATCTGTCCATCGGGAGCACAATCTATAGTTGCCCAACCATGTTTTTGAGCGACAAAATTTGCCGTATTGTAGGCTGCCTGCATATGCAAAAAGTCTGACTCATGAAGATCGGTATTTACCTTTCCTTCGATATACGATCGTTTCTCTTTCTTTTTATGAAGTTCAAAGCTAAGCTCAAGCGGGATATGTAAGAATACCGTGACATCTGGACGTGGAAGACCGAAAATACCATACTCCAGATCTTCTAACCAGTCTAAAAATCTATCTCTTTCTTGGGCGTCACTTATTTTTCCGGCTTGATGAATCATATTAGCAGAAACATATCGGTTGGAGATGATGATATCAGCGTGAGACAATGAGTCTTTTATGTCCTGTAAACTATCAAATCGGTCTAGCGCATAAAACATGCTAGCGGTTTTCGGGCCAACTTCTTCTCCGTATTTTCCGTTGAGATATGCCTCCACAAAATAGGCTGATTTTTGACCATAACGAGGATAATCGAGTACCTTTACAATCTTCCCCTGGGATTCAAAATAGTCCTTCAAACAGGCAACCTGTGTTGCCTTTCCAGAGCTATCAATACCATCTATAACAATAAACATACCTATTACGCAAGGAATATAAAGACTGCTATTATAACATCCCCCTCATCCCCAGCCCTTCTCCTTTAGAGGAGAAGGGGGTTATTCCTCTCCTCCAAAGGAGAGGTTAGGTGAGGGATAAACCACTTTTCTGAAATTATTACTTATTCGGTGACGCACTAAAGTTTTTCTCTCCATCGGCAAATATCCCTACCTGTTTATAGTTTCTGTCTGGTTTTCCGGTCATCTTTGAAAAGAGGATTTGCGCAATTTTCATCCCAGGGCGAAGTACAATTGGTACTTTATTGAGATTTGCCAACTCAAAGGTAATATTGAGAAAATGACCTGGATTGATAACCCCGGCAGTGTTGTGAACAATAAGTCCAAGTCTCGCGAGTGAACTTTTCCCTCCAAGCTGAATCAGGTACTCATCGGACCCAAATAAATCTCTTGAAACTCCGAGAACCGTCCCTCCTGGATGTAGGATAAACTCTTCATCATCTTGAAGTATCTTTTCATGATACTCTGGGTATATCTGTTTCACCGGATCAATGATCGGTGTCTTGTGGCCTTTTACGATCAGAAATTTATTCCCAAGCAAGATATCATAACTTGCAGGATTGAGGCGTGCCTCATCAAAATCTGAGATGACGATATCTCCTGATTTCACTCCCGCCGTGATATCTCTGTCTGTAAGAAACATATATTAGAAATTAGAATAATAATCTCCTCTATCCCAGAGTCTGGGACATCTTCTCTTTAGCGAAAGAGAAGAACCATTACAGACATAGTATACAAAAAACATCTTCACTGTCGAGTGAAGATGTTTTTTCTTGTGAAAAAGATGTGGAATTATGCAGTGGTTGCATTAGCAGGTGCAGGAATTGCATAGTCTTTTTTATAATATTGTTTATAGAGTTCTTTAAACGCTGTCATAAAAGCTTGTTGGAGTGAATCTCACTTTGGTGCTGCTTCAAATTGTATAGATTGTTTCGAAAAGAAACCAGTACCATCTAGTGTAATAACATACTTTCCTGTTTCATAATCGATACCAAGAGAAACTGTTTTCTTTTCATTCTTATCCGTGTTGAAATATGTCCCTACCTCAATTTCTCTACTTCACCAAGCAGACATCTCCATAGGATCATAGTTGGCTACCTTTGTAAGATCTATCTCCGTTTTATCTGAAGCCTCTTTCCCTCTGTCTGCTAGCTCTGGTGGGCTTACATACTTTTCATGGAGCTTTTGATATGCTTCCATAATAGTTCTACCATTTACTGGCAAAGAAATCTCTTGTTGTCTATCTTGCGAAATACCTCCCGTAGACTTATCCAACTCTACCACGTAGGTATCACCAGAAACACGGACTATGATATCTTTTTTCTTCCCTTCTGCATCTGTATAGGTACCAATAACAACTCCCGAAGCGTCTACTTTATCATAGGTCAATCCATCAATCACGTCTGATTTAAAAGTAGATGGTGTAAACTGGTCATATCCTCGTGTATACTTTTCTGTAATCATCCCCTCTCCAACTTGTACTTCCTGATCATGAAGACTTTCAAGTAATGCTTTCATCTCCAATACTCCTGTAAGTTCTGCTTCTAAACTTGTCTCTCTTTCAGAACGAGTTCCTTGAATACTTGGGTCATTGAGAAGCGCCTGAAGTCTTGGTATCTCTTTGGTAATTCTTGCAAGGTTCCTATCCCTATACGCCTTAGCAGTATCAAACTCTTCCTGACTAATCCTATGTCCGCTATAAATTCTCTCCATCATCATCTCAAAACTATACTTATTGAATCCACCAAACGAAAGTCCATCAAGGATACTTCCAGATTTTAGATCTTTTTTATATTTCTCTAACAGTGTATTAAAGGCGGTTCCAACTTGTGCTGCAGATCCATCAGGTACATCTTGACTGGAGTCTGGTACGCCATCAAGCCACTCAGTAATCATAAATACTTTTAACTGTCCTTCTTTTGTTTTCCCAAGCTCAAACCTCACTTTCTTTCCCTCTACTTCAACTTCTTGATTGATATCTTTTGGCCATTCTTGTACTTCGTATCCTCCTCCTACAATAGCTTCATATGCGGCCTTAAATGCAGCTGGTATAGTAGCTAAAGCAGCCCCAACAGTTTCTGCTACATCTTTTGCCCCACGAACAATTCTATCTCCCAAAGAACCTCATCCTAATGCCTTCTGAGCTTCTTCATATGAAACCCCCATATAGTAAGCAAAAGCAATCACTCCATACTCTCTTTGTGTAATCTTACCAAATAGATCACTTGGTTCTTTTCCTTTATACTCTGGTCTGATACGAGTAATCATAGTATAATTTGCTGCAATAGCTTCATCGCTCATTGGATTGCTCGAACTTAGGTCTACACCTGGTCCAGTATGGTAGTATACCAGTGCCAACTCAGCACTACACTGCTTCTGTTCCATCATTTGATGAAGGTAGAAGAAAGTTGCCTCCAATTGGTCATTTGGATTATCTCTTTGTAATTTTCCTCATAGTTTACCATTAATTTCTTCCCAAGTGCTATCAATATGTTGACCAAGACCATATGCCGAACCATTTGGATTTTTAGCTTGTGGATTCCAAGCACTTTCTTTATCAACAAGCCTCACTACCAAATCTACGGGGATACCGTACTTTTCAGAAAACTCTTGAAGTTTATCAGCATATTTCACACTTTCAGGAAAACGTTTTTCATCAATCATCCTCATCCATTGATACAGACTTGGGGCAAAAGGGTTTTCTGGACCATATTCTGGTTTTACTCAAAATTTTGCATATTTTTCATCTCCCACATTTTGAAATAATTTTGCATTTTCAGTATTTTCTTCACCGTGAGGTACAGTCGCATATCTTCCCCTATAATACAGTCTATAGATATCTCACTCTTTCCTCAAACTCAGTGCGGTTGTTCCTTGAATTACATCAAATACCTCTTTGCTCATACCTGCTGGAACCTCAGCTTTTGCCTCAACTGCTTGAGAATTTTGAAGCATTTCTTGGTAAGCTGCTTGTGCATTCCAAGCTTTCATTCTGGTTTCAAACATTTTGATTATCGCAACCATAAGTCTATTGTCTGCCTGTAGATTTACATTTCCTGCTGTTATAATTCTGACAACCTCATCATATACTGATTTATTCTCATCATGAGAGATGAGTCCGTTTATGTCTTTTTGAGGTAAAGTGAAAGATGTTTCTTTCCCTGTTGCTGGTTGTCTGAGATATACTTTCCCTTCTTCTACTGAAAACTCATATCCATGTAACCCATGAGGCAATAACCTTTTTACGGTTGTAACAATGTCTGTATTAAACTTTAAAAGATTTGCATCCATAGTATCTTTCCATTCTTGAAGTTTTTCGCTAAGATCCTCTTGACTTGGTGTTTCACCTGAACCCTCCCATGGTTTTTGTAATTCTTCAAACGATATTGTATATTCTCCATAGGTAAAGGTATTATCTTCTTCATCGTACTCCACCTCCTCTACTTTCCCTGCTATTTGTGCCCCATCCAAATCAAGATAGGCTTCGTCTAATGCACCTGCTGCATCGTCTGCACGAGAACTTGCTGTGTCTAATTCTGTCTCTAGACCTCTAATCTTTGCATCATATTCGTTAGCTTGGGCCGCTAACGCCTCTCTCATCGATTCTGCTGCCGCTGCCTGGGCTGCTTCCATCGATGCCTTATGCTCCTCTGCTTGTGCCGCTAACGCCTCTCTCATCGATTCTGCTGCCGCCTCTCTTACCTGTTGCAACTCTTTTTGTCTTACAGCCGCATCAATGGCTTGATCTAAACTCCTTCTCGCTTCTCTATATGCTTTCGTTGTGTTTTCTAAATCTCTTATATGTGCTTCATCTGTTTCATCGTAAAATAATCCTCCTAATTTTTTTCTTACTTCTTTATATTCTTCCAGTTCTACCCCAGTAAGTATAATACCATCTGGAATAGCTTTTGCTTTCTGTTCAAACTCTCTTTCAGATGCTTCCCATACCGATATAAGTCGAGACTCTAATTTCGCGTATTCAACTTGTCTCTCCTCATTCAATTGTCTTACTTTTTCATTGTATGCACTTCTTTCATCCTGCAATTTTTGGATATGTACACGTAGTAAATCCTGTAGTTTAGTAATATTTGCAGTTCCAATTCATTTCATTCGTGCAAGTTCTTGTTCAACTTGTTTAATGGCCTGTTCAAGTCGTGCTTTTGCAGTGTCATACTCTTGAGAATTTACTTCTCCAGCACCTGGATTAGGCGATAAACGAGTAACATTCAACTCATTTTGAGCAGATGATACAAGGTTACCAAGTACTGACTGAAGAAAACCTTGAACATTATCATCAAGTATATCGCTTTGAGAGATATTTCTCAAGCCATCTGTAACTCAAAACTCATTAAATCATTCAACCTCGGCAACAGCACCATCTGATATACGAGATGTATCCTTTGATGTATCCAGCACCCAGCTGTTCCCCTCTTGTTTCATATATATGGTATCATCTGAACCATCAAAATCATATCTTACTTTAAAGGTAATGGCCCCTCCATTATTTTCAATAATAATTCCCTTAAATTGTCCATCTAAACCATCTCATTTTTCAACTTGCGATAATGCCTCATCTATTTCTTGAAAGGAAGGGAGTGAAGTTATTCAAGACTTTTTTAATAGCTGTCTGAAACTTGTATACGACTCTAAACTTGTTGATTGCCATCCCTGATTTAACATATCTGTAGCTACTTCTTTAATAGCTGATTGCGTTACTTGAGATACTAAATCAAAATTCTTTACTAAATCCTTCGCTTCATCCGTATCGATTCTTCCATCACTGATCATACGACGTAACTGTTGAAGATTCCCCTGTATACGAGAAGCGTCTCATCAATAATTCCCTTCTAATCAAGACTGTAGTTCCCCTCTCATCATTCCCTTCACCATTTGTAAATAAAAGTGTAACATACCCAATATATAAGAAAATAAATGTGTTTTTGTTGTATGGAATCCTCCAATTACCATATGTACCTCTGTATTCTACCATATACAAAAAAATAAAGTCAAAGCATTGAGCTTGACTTTATTGTGATTTATATCCCATGTTGAAAAGCCTAGGCTTGATGAAAACTCTACTTCTGTATCAGCTTATCATTTGCATACTGGTGTATCACGGCATTGATCAGAGTTTGATACGGGATTCATTGTTCCGCAGCTTTCGCTTTTACCCTTCGTATATCTACCTCAAGCGGTCGTATATTGATTGACTTCCTTTTACTTAAATTATACTGTGCTATTTTCTCTAATTTTTGCAATTCTCCTGGTGTATCATCTACATCTCTATATCTACCTGACTCTATATCATCAAGTATCTGTAATTCCTCAGATGTAAGTCATGTCGTTTTCATACGATAACAAGGGGTAAGAAACTACTATCACAAAAACAATTTTGTATGTTTTCTACTAGGAATTATCGTCTTGAAGAAGATATGTTCCTCATCTTCAATAAACGGTACGATATACACATAGTGCCCTATCTCAACATATACTATCTTTTGATTGGGATATTTATCCTCATTGTAATGGGCTTCTTGGATTTTTATCCCTCTCCCTTCTGCTATGGCTACAAGTATATCCTCAAAACCAACTCCTCTTTCCTGTTTGAGTATCTGATTCTTTTCTGTATTCCACTGTATATCTTTCTCAGAAAACCTCGTAGGCATAGGTGTCTAATATATGAATAGTATATTGATATGGTATACAAGATATCATAAAGTCAAAAGAATTTTTCAAGCCCGGGCTTGAAATCCTGAGATTACCTATTCCCAAGCCCCCTTACTTCTATAAATGCTTTTTCATCCTCCTCTCCTGTAAGATGTACACTATATTCTTTTCACTTATAAACAAATACATTTCCCTTTAGCATACTTCAACTCACTCCTCATATACCATACAAATTTCCCACTTGTGAATTGGTGAGATAGAGTCTCGCATTATGTTGATATGCATATCGTTGTAAAGCTTTATACGTTTCATGCGTCCAATATCCCGTTTGCTGCACTCCCAATAATCACTGGATGTACCATCTCTGTAATTCTGTAGGAAACATATCATAAAAATCAACTTGGGCATTTTGTTCTAACTGTTGTGAAGTGAGGTTTTCTTTATTCCCATCGATATAGTGCACGAGCTTATCATGGGACATGGCAAAGGTACAGAGTCCATTTTCCACTGATACACTCCTACCTTTTACTGCATCTAAAAGAAACCTTGAAGATAGTGTGCCATCGAGTACTCTACCGATATGATTCTCTCATTTTGGAATCACATACCCAAGTTGCGCTTGTTTTTTAAAAACAGCTACTATCGTCTGTGTATCAAATACTCAAGTTCTCTCAGCTCAAAGTAAGACTTGCAATGCTCCTATCGCAACTGAGTCATCAATGATGGTTGCATACTGCCCAAGTAACTTGTAGCTATTTTCTTGTACCTGCCTATCAACATACGCATCCATAGGTGCAACATGAAGGGTTGTACCGTTCAATTTTGCCTCTCATACCGTTTGTACATCAATCTTTCCATTTTTTAGTTGTACAAAGTATCGTTTCTCAGCTATCTGTAGATTTTCCCCTTGAACTGGTATCAGTTTACTCAAAGTGTCATTTCCTGGCATACCATCTACCCCTTTCCCAGTAAACCCCAGTTTCACCTGTTCATGAATAATAGCATCATACAAGTACGGGGTTACTTCCATAGTAGACCCTACATGTCATGAGAACAGTGCATGCAACGCTTGCATCTCGATAGACCCCTGTTTATATTTTCTTTCAATCCAATCTTTTGAAATTGCATATCTCTCTGCATGTTCTTCCATCGCCGTTATAAGCTGGTAAACGGTAGTCACCTGTTCGGGTGAATCAACTCCACCATGAGAAACTGGACCTCCTAACTTTTCCGGAATAGAACGAGTATCCATAAAAAATTCATATCCATTAGGAAATTTCTTGGTTAATATTCAAGAATCATTCACTCGTACTTCTGCATCATCAAGTGCCTGTCTTGATTCTCTAGAAAGTCCGAGAGTATATATGCTTTCCTGTGCTCTGTTTTCTCTTTCTTCCACCATAAATCTTTTTTTCTTTCCGTCGGGTACGATACTCGCAGAGTAATTTTGATTTCAGATTCTTATTTCTCTATTGAGTGGAAGCACACGTTCCATAGTAGCTCCTCATGCCATACCATCTTCTACTAATTCATGTTGTCTTTGATAATACACGACGGCCTTGTATAATGATTCATCAAATCTTCCATTGTATGCAACTCTAGGATCACCAATTAAGTATTGGACTACGACAATTTGCGCATGAGTATAATCTGCATAAAACTGTTCTGCTCTTCTATACGCCCCCTCTTCCACAATAACAGCGTCGATATCCTTCCACTTTTGTGCACGTTGTTCTCTCTTTTCTGCTTCAGCCTTATGCTCTGCTTCGCTATTGTCATGAAACCTATTATCTGCTTCTGATAATGGGTCCCTTGTATCTGAAGGAGTTTCTCATTGCTGCACTTGAGGAGGAAGAGGAAATACCTCTCTCCCTTGGACTGTAGGAGCAGCATTGTCTCCAGACTCGTGACGCTTGTTTGCTTCCTTTACAAGCGCATTCATACTTATCCCTAGCGCCTCTAGATTTTTCACTATATCTCTATCAGCGACAGTCTTTGGAAATACCTCTTCGGAGTAATCGGTCATATTAAAGTACACTTTTCCAAATTCATAACTAAATTTTCCCTTTTCAAGTTTCCATTTATTCACCAATTGGTACGCAATGACCTCTAGATAGAGTTGTGCCACCTGTTTTTTAGATTCTTTCACCACCTCTCTTGCTGCTTCTCATCTTTCTTGAAGCAATCTATCAAACTCTGACTTCATATGTTGCAGGAGATTTTTCACTTCTGGTGCGGTTATTTTAAGGTCAATGGCGTATTGTTCAGCAAGTTCTTTTACGGTATACCCATCCTTATCGGTATCTGTAATAGATTTCAAGGCAGTATCCGCCTCTTCTTTTTCATTTTTCTTATCTGCTTCTCTTGTTTTTTCTGACTTAAAGACTGTCCCTCATTCCTGATAAAAAGAGTCCCACCCAGAAAATGATACCTTTTGTAAATATGTACAAATGCGTGTATAAAAATAAAACATACGTCATAAAGTTACATTACTAACTCCTACCAGTCTACCATATATACCACGAGCCTTGCACGTATTTCTCCTTGACAAGAGAAAAATATATTTCTTCTAGCTTCCGATTGATTTCACATTTGAATTGAATATAGTGGGACAATAATAGATTCCTGCCTTCCCAGATAAATCGGGACACGGTGCAGGAATGACCGACATATTTTACCTCCTAGTAAAAACCTATGGAACTTATCCTCTGAATCCTTGTCCTCCTCCTCACTGGAGTCATCGTCTACCTCATCATCCAACTCCAGAAACCAAAAGAAGATACGGGAGTAAAGATGCTGCAAGAGCACCTCTTTAACCTCTCAAAAACCCTTGATACCAAGATCTCGGAAACCAATAAGACACTGGAAGATAAACTTTCAAAATCAAGCGAGATACTCGATAAAAAGTTATGAGAATCATCAAAACTTCTCTCTGATAACATGAGTAAAACCTTTGCTACCAGTACCAAGATCAACGAAGAAGCCAACAAGCGTATTGAGGATATCACGAAAAAACTGACCCAACTCGAAGAAACCAACAAGCAAATCAAAGACATCGGAGGACAACTCGCTGGACTTGAAAAAGTCCTTAAAAATCCAAAGCAGCGTGGAAATCTCGGAGAGTATTTTTTAAAAGAACTTCTGGAAAATGTCTTTAACGAAGATCAGTATAAAATCCAGTACCAGATGGAAACGGGAATTGTCGATGCTGCACTGTTTATCGGAGGAAAGATTATCCCTATCGACTCAAAATTTCCGCAAGAAAATTACGAAAAACTGATTGCCAGTGAAGATGAATTTGGAATCAAAAAATACTCTGGAGAACTTAAAAAAGATATCAAAAACCGTATCGATGAAACGAGCAAATATATCCTCCCTGAAAATGGGACCACGGAGTTTGCCTTTATGCTGATTCCAGCGGAAGGACTCTATTATGACCTCTTTATCAATAAAATCGGCGAAATAGAACCGAAAAAACTTATCGAGTACGCCTTTTCAAAAAAAGTAATTATCTGTTCTCCATCGAGTTTTTACGCCTATCTCCAAACCGTGCTCCAGGGTATGAAGGCACTTCAAATCGAAGAACAAGCCAAAGAAATACAAAAATACGTCGTGAAACTCCAAAAAGATTTGAGCTCCTACGAAGAACTCTTCCAAAAAGTTGGAAACAGTCTCGGAACAACCGTGAATCACTACAACAACGCCTATAAACGCCTTAATATCATCGACAAAGATATCGTCAAAATCACGGCTGGTGAAGCTGGAGGAGAAGTGGAGGTGCTCCAACTCGAAAAACCAGATGTAGATTAAAAGTAATAGTCAGTGTCTACAGACTTTCCTAAGATGATACTCCTGTCATTACGAGTGTCAACGAAGTAATCTTAGATTGCTTCTCCCAAAACTCGGGATCGCAATGACAAAATATTTAAGCTGTCATCTAAAACACTCGGGATTGTTACTTTTGGTGTCAAAAGTAAATGATAAGAAGTCCAATATATGCACCATTCATATTAGTAGCAATTGAGTAATAATCCCTTCTTCGTTCAATAAAAGTATACAATTTCTCATATTCATACCCTCACAGAGCCACTATTTTCTGAAAGATATGCCTCGATAACATAAAAATTATACCTGTAATCATACGATAAAAATGATACTTCAGAGATTGCCTTGCTATTGAGAATACAGTAAGCAAATATTCTCTTTTCTTTCTATACCAGAAAACACAACCCTAAAAGTAAAGCAAAAAGTTCCTTCTTATTTTTTCTCTTCCCCCTTTCACGGTACAATGGGGAAGCTTTTATTTTTTAATATTTTTTCACTATGAAAAAACTATTAGCACTTCTTATGATAGCTCTGCTATCAGTATTTGGAACTACTGCATTTGCAGATGAAGATGAGGATAATACCGATGGTACTACGGTAACTTCAAGCGACGATAGCGATGAGGAGGAAAACGAAAATAAAGATGAAATGGAGGATGAAGGTATGGAAGATGACCGTATGGATGATCGTAGACCTCGTCCTACAAATATGCAAGTTCGTCCAGTAAATGGTACTATGCAACAGCCTCAAGATATGAGACAAGATAATCGTGGACAAGGAAGTCAAAACAATGTCCAGGGAATGGAAAGAAAAGAAATGAATGAAAATATGAAAGACATGAAAAAAGATTTTGACGGGCAAATGAAAGACTTGAGGAAAGAAAGAAATCAAGAACTCAAGAACAATAAAATGCAAATGCAAGAAAATAGACAAGAATTTAGACAAGAAAATGGTGAAGAAATGAAAGATGCATTTGGTGAGTTAGATGAAGAAACAAGAGAAGCACTCAAAGACCTGGGAGAAAGCCATAAAGAAGCGCTTGATGCTATCCATGAAAAATACAAAGAAATGGAAAGAAATGAAGAAAATTACCAAGCAATGAGAGAGGAACTTGACGCTCTAAATGCGGCTCATTACGAAGAAGTAAAAGCTCTTCTTGGTGACAATGCAGATGCTCTTAATCTTCTTGAAAAAAGAAAAGATGTATTTGAAGAAAACCAAGACTTGAGAAAAGACAGTGCAGAAGCAAGAAAAGAGTTTAGAGGAGAAAGAAACGAACTCGTACAAAAGTATAAAGACAGTTTCATCTCAAGATTAAAAGATGCTCTTAACAAAATCCCAGACGACAAGCTTGAAAAGGTACTTGAAAAAATCGATACTGCGATGGCAAAATACGAGGAAAATGAAAAAATAACAGAAGATAGAAAAGACAAAATCATGTCTCAGCTTATCGCTCTTAAAGAAATCATCGAAGAAAAAATCGAAGAGAGAGATACAGAAGAAGATGGTCTTGATCTCGAAGAACTTCTTTCTGTTGACTAATACTCAACCAAACAAAAAAAGCAGCCATTGGCTGCTTTTTTGTTGCATTTATACCACTATAGAGCTACATTGTTATACTACTGAAAAACACCTCCTAGCAAAGAGGGGGTCTAGGGGGAACAACGAAATAACCAACATCTCGTAAGTTTCGTATCTCCGTGTTTGTAACTTGTTTCCCCTAGTGCTTTTGTTACTTTTGGCAACAAAAGTAAGGAGAGAACAACGAGTTATATCCCAAGGACTCAGGACTACCTTCCCCGATAAATCGGGGCGCGGCGCAGAAGTGACTGGAGTATCAACAAAATAATCTCCTATACAAAATGAAGATTGCTTCTCCCAAAGCCTCAGGATCGCAATGACAAAACTCCATAACTACTAAGAAATTTCTTTTAGTACTCTCTGTTTTAATTCACTAAATCCCTCTTTACTATAACTACTCACAAATACAGGGTTCAAATCTTGGAGAGATGTGAGAAGTTCTTTTTTCCTTTCTGGAGAAATGAGATCAATCTTATTACACACGTAAATACGTGGTTGCTTCGCATGAATCGTATCGAGGATAGTATCCACCACTTGTATCTTTTCATCAATCTTTGGATCCGAAGCATCCACCACATGAAACAAAACATCTGACTCGATAGAATCCTCAAGTGTGCTCGAAAACGCATCAATAAGTTCTGGAGGTAAATCACGGATAAATCCAATCGTATCACTGAGAAGTATTTCTGTTCCTGAGGCATACTCTTGATATTGTCATCCTGAACTTGTTTCAGGATCATAATTTGTATTTTTACCTTTTCATGATTCTGAATATGATTTTTGATTATTTAATGTTCCTGAAACAAGTTCAGGATGACAGGAATCACCACTCACTCTTCACTTTTCACTATTCACTGAGCTCTCTATCCACATCTTCCCCACACTAGTCCCAAGTGTTGCAAAGAGTTTATCTTCACTGAGGACTCATTTCTGCGTCAACGCATTGAGGAGGCTTGATTTCCCCGCATTGGTATACCCGACGATACCAATAGTCATCAGTCCCTTTCTGGCTCGAGATTTTCTGTGTTCGGCACGCACATGGCTGTACTTTTCGAGATCTTTTTTAATCGCATCTTCTCGTTTTCTCAGATGTCGCTTCATAATTTCGGTATTGGTTTCCCCCTTTCCACGAGCGAGCTTACTTCCTCATCCCTGACGAGAAAGCTCCATCCCCATACCAAAAATACGTGGCCCCATATGTTTAATTGCCGCAAGTTCTATTTGCAACTTTGCTTCCGTGCTTTTTGCATGGCGTTCAAATATTTTCAAAATGAGGTCGACTCTATCCCACGCCTTAGCTCCTATTTTTTTCAAACGTGCATTTACTGCATAAATTTGATGCGGCTTTAAAATATTTCCAAATACCAACAGATTTGCATGCTGCATCTCCATCTCATGGATAATCTCGTCGAGTTTCCCAGAACCAATATAGGTCGTATAATCCGGCACTCCTCGTTTCTGGATATGTTCCAAAATCACCACTCCCCCAAATGTCGTCACGAGATTTTCCAATTCCAACATACGGTCTTCCATATTTTCTCGCTTACAGCATTCACTCGGAATTACATCCGCCAAAAAGACTCTCAGTTCTCCCTCATTATACCCAACCTGCTCCTGCAAATGTTCCAACTCACGCTCCGATCTATTTTTAGGCATTAGTTATTTTCAACATATTAATAATATAACTATGAAACTGATACGATGTGTATCAATTGGGATTTTTAAGGGTGAGACTTCCCCAAGAAACGAGAAATAAAACTCTCCCATATTTCATCAGGGAAGATTTGAACCCTTGAACACTTTTGCTACTTTTGGTGTCAAAAGTAGGTAGAGAGAATCTTTCCTTGATTCTCAATCATTAAATAATAGTATATAAGGAAGAGATTCTGAATCAAGTTCAGAATGACATCTTACATCCTACACGCTATCCTCTAAACCCCAAACTCATGACAAAGAAAATCGGAAAACTCCCGCAAATACCACACCTCAAAAAACAACTCTTTCTTTCCAAAGAAGGAAAACAAAAAATCAGAGAAGCAAGACAACGCCTCGCAGATATATTTACCGGAAAATCCGAAAGAAAAATACTTATCATCGGTCCCTGCTCCATCGACTTTGCTTCTTCCGTCAAAGAATATGCAGCATTTCTCTCAGAGCTCCAGAAAAAGTACTCAGATAAACTTGAAATCATCATGCGCTTTTATACCGGGAAACCTCGTAGCACGATTGGGTGGAAGGGTATCCTCTACTCAGAACCAGGGAAAGACCCAGACCTGAAAAAAGGAATACAGTATGCCCGTAAACTTGCGATTGAACTGATTGAAGATTTTGGTATGATGCTCGCTGACGAACTTCTCTACCCGGAACAATCTGCACGACTTTGGGATTTGTACAGCTATATGGCAATCGGTGCTCGCTCAACGGAAGACCAACTCCACCGAGAGGTCGCTTCTGGACTCGCATTTCCCGTAGGGATTAAAAACCCGACATCTTGAGATATCCAAACCATGGACAACGGAGTTCTTGCCACCAAAAACCCAAGCACTTACCTCATGGAGCGTGTGATTTATGAAACTCCAGGAAATAGTCTGGCTCACGGAATCCTCAGAGGAGGATACGATGGACCAAATTATGAAGTTGCCAAAGCAGCAACTTCTCCAACTATCGTCGACTGTAACCATGCCAACTCTGACAAACACCCTGAAAAACAAATCGAGATTATGAAAACCGTGATGGAATATAATAATCCTCAAGTAAAAGGATATATGGTAGAGTCCTATCTTCATGATGGCAGACAAGACTATCACGAATGACTCCAAAAGGGATGTAGTCTTACTGATCCCTGTATTGGAAAAGAAAAGACGCAAGAGTTGATAGAAACACTGTATAATTTACTATAAAATGCGAACAAGGAGCGCATTGCGCTCCTTGTCACTTCCTCCTTTTCCTACTGTTTTTTAGGAAAGAGTAGATACGAGAATACACCATACATCGCTGGAACCACGTACAATCCATAGTACATGATATAGGTGATAATATCCGTTCCGAAGATGCTGGCAAGAGCCATCTGTGATGGCATTGCCAAAACCTCCTCAATAGGATTCATCGCACCGTTATACATCATCCACCAGGATGATAACATAACAGCAAAGCACAAAGCGGAAACAACAATGCGAATGGTACGCATAACCTTACTCCTATTCCTAAAACAAGTGGTAGTATAAATATACTATCACTAATATATATATATATGTCAATATATTCTATGCCGAGAACTATTCTCATTTTAAATTTTGATTTTTTTATTTCTCGAGTACACTTTCTTTTAGGATTATTTAAGAAAGGTGGATAATATTTTAATAGATTCCTGCCTACGCAGGAATGACCTATAATTTTAATCTTTAGTCTTTTAACTTTCATCTAATTATGACACTCTACGACCTCATCATCATCGGAACTGGATCTGCAGGACTCCCAGCAGGGATGTACGCAAGCCGCTACAAGATTAAGAACCTCGTAATCGGAGGACAACCAGGAGGAGCCCTCGCAACTTCTCATAAAGTAGAAAACTACCCAGGGACGATCTCTGCTCCAGGAAAAGAAATCATGGACAAGTTCAAAGAACATGCAGAAGTCAGTGGTTCAGAAATCCTCCAAGACATCGTCACAGAAGTACAAAAAGACGGTGACGTATTTACCGTAAAAACTGCAGGAGGTAAAGAACTGACTTCCAAATATGTTGTCCTCGCTACTGGAAACAAGTATCGTCATCTCGGATTTGAAGGAGAAGACGCTTTCCTTGGAAAGGGCGTTTCCTACTGTGCTACCTGTGATGGGATGTTTTTCCGTGACCGTGATGTTGTGATTGTCGGAGGAGGAAATACAGCCCTTACGGAAGCTCTCTACCTCGCAGAAATCTGTAACAAAGTCTATCTCGTACACAGAAGAGATACCTTTAGAGCCGAGGATATCTGGGTAGAACAGGCAAAAAAGCATCCAAAGATTGAAATGGTCTTAAACGAAGAAGTAGAAAGTGTCAGTGGAGCAGTATTTATGGAAGACGTAAATCTCAAATCTGGAAAAGTTCTCAAAGCTGATGGTATCTTTGTCGCTATCGGTTCAGATCCTGATACGAAGCTTGTGGCTCATATGCATCCAGAGATGGACGAGGAGGGGTGTCTCATCGTTGATAAAAGACAACAAACCTCTATCAAAGGACTCTATGCTGCCGGGGATGTGACTACCAACTCCAACAAATTTAAACAAACCATTATGTCCGCGGCTGAGGGTTGTCTTGCTGCTAACTCTATTCATGAAGATATATTGAGAGGATAAACAACTCTTGTATTTCTAACCCCTCCTCCCGAATGCTCGGGATACTCCCCTTGAAAATGGGGAGATTAAATCATAATCCCCTCTGTCCCGAGTACTCGGGACATCTCCCCTTTAGTCAAAGAGCAAATGAAGACTCTCTCAGTAGCTCCATTTTTTTACTGTAAACCCTACCTAAAATACTTTCTAGAAAAGAGGGGTTCTAGGGGTTGAGACGATAATAGCCAAAGTCTCGTAAGTAGATAATACTCTCGTATTTGTAATTCGAACCCCCTGGTGCTTTTGTTACTTTTGGCAGCAAAAGTAAGGGGGAGAAAAATTCTAATATTGTACTAACGAGTTTATAGATTCCTGCCTTCGCAGGAATGACGTGATTTCTAGATTATATTCTTTGACGTCTTATTATCTTCGATATGTATCAATGGGATTTTTAAGGGTGAGACTTCCCCTAGAAACGAAAAATAAAACTCTCCCATATATCATCAGGGAAGATTTGAACCCTTATCCCGAGTACTCGGGATTGTTACTTTTGGTGTCAAAAGTAAGGAAGTAGTAACTTAATTATAGATTCCTACCTCCGTAGGAATGACAAAAAAGATGGTACTAATACAGGTATTAGTACCATCTTTAAAACTGCTCATTATTTCAGATACTCCCCCGCAAACATATTCGTCATCTGCACAAATCCTGCCATATCCTCAAGCTCTCACCCCTCCAGTAAAATCGCTTGGGCATAGGCATACTTCGTAATATCTGCTAATCTCTTCGATTTCATATCAGTCGAAAACTCTTTTTTCATCGCTTTTACGAGAGCAGATTCGGGGTTTAACTCAAGAATCCTCTTTTGTGCCGGCATCTGCTGCCCCATGGCTTTCATCATTTTTTCCATCTGAGGGGTCATCCCTCCTTCTGGCGTTTTCAGTGCTCAAACCGCGGAACCAAGATTTGGGTTGAGTTCTACTTTCTCTAGTTTCTCTACTCCTACCGTATTTTTTACCAATTCCAGCAAATCTTTGTACTCTTTTTGTGCTTTTTCTTGTTTTTTCTTTTCTTCTTTTGTTTCTTCTTTGAGCTTGATATCACTAGCGGTTACTGATTTTAACATAGCTCCCTTGTATTCATGCAGTGCTTGCACAATCCACTCGTCAATAGGATCAGTAAGCAAGAGGACATCCACTTTATTTTTTCTAAATTGTTCTAAGTATGGACTTGCCAGCACTTCTGATCTTGATTTCCCTGTGATATAGTAAATCATCTTCCCATTATCATGGTGGCAATCACACGCACCATCCTTACAACATTCCTTATTTTCATCCTTCTTACTATTCACTGTTCACTGTTCACTATTCACTGAACTCAGATATTCATCAAGTGACAATTTTTTATCACTGAGGAGTGTTGGAAATTTTACTACTTCTACAATTTCTTCTTTCATCTCTGGTTCATAGTGAATTCCCTCTTTTAGAAGTGGTCCATAGTTTTCAAGAAATTTTAAATACTCTACCTCATTGTTGTGCATCACTTTTTTGATTTCTCCGATAACTTTTTTTGTCAGACTTTTTTTAATGGTATCAAGCGTGCTATTTGATTGGAGCATTTCTCTTGAGATATTGAGCGGTAAATCCGAAGTTTCCACCACCCCCGAAACAAACCTGAGCCATACTGGAAGTAATTCTTTTGCATGTTCTAAAATAAGTACGTTTTGCACATAGAGCTTTGGTCCATATTCCTTACTTGGATCACGCATATCATTAAACATATTCTTCTCTTTTGGTACAAAGAGAATCGACTTATAGCTCACCATTCCTTCGACATCGATATGCGCATGCGTCAATGGATCATTAAAATCCATTGATACCGATTTATAAAACTCCGTATATTCTTCTGGTTTGATACTTGACTTCGATTTCTTCCAAAGTGGCGTCGTTTCATTTACTTGCTCCCATGTCTTCTCTTTTGAGTCCTTTGACTCCCTCTCCTCCGAAGGAGAGGGCTGGGGTGAGGTAAGGAGCATAATCGGTACCCCAACATAGTTTGAGTACTTTTTCACAAGCTCACGAACCTTCCACTCGGTTACGAGCTCTTTATTCGCCTCATCAATAAACAAAGTAATCTTGGTTCCCCTTGTTTTCTTGTCCGACTCAGAAATCTCATAATCATTTTTTCCATTACTCACCCACTTATGTGCCTTGGTATCAAGCGGTGACTTCGTTTCAAGTTCAACGGTATCTGCCACCATAAACGAACTATAAAATCCCACACCAAACTGTCCAATCAGATTATGCGTAGTATCTTCTTTTGCCTTTTTCAATTTTTCCAAAAATTCTTTTGTCCCCGATTTTGCAATGGTTCCGATACATGAGTGGAGCTCCTCCTCTGTCATACCAATACCATTATCCTCGATAGTTATGGTATTTTTCTCGGCATCGATACTCAGTTTGATTTCAAAGGTATTATCATCCCCTAAAAATGTTGTATCTGTCAAAGACTTCAAACGAGCCTTGTCTATCGCATCGGAAGCATTAGAAATAAGCTCACGAAGAAATATCTCTTTATTAGAATAAATAGAGTGAGTCAAAAGCTCAAGAATCTTTCACGTTTCTGCTTCAAAATTATGTTTTGACATGTGTTTTAAAAATTACCCCTATCCCAACCTTTCCCCTCCAAGGAGAAAGGAGTATAAGTAAATAAAATAGCACTTGTATTTATTAAGTGCTAATATCGTATTCGTTTTTTATATGAAGTCAATAATTTTTAGTATGCAATAATTAATTCCTCCTCCTCTCAAGATATTCAAATGGCTTCATAATTATACTTCAGTACCTTGGCAAGTGTTATCGGTAAGATGTTTTCCTGCCGAATACAATCTCAGAGAAATTCGTACCACCCCCCATCCCCCTCCTTACTAAGGAGGGGGGATAAAGCACTAGAAAGGTAAATTCCCGCAATCACTCATCTATTTATCCCAGAAAACATCGCCTTTACCTGCCCAGATTCACGAATCGGAGGATTAAAAAATATCTGTTCTCCCATACGTTTATAATCACTCCCTTTCCACATAAGATTCTCTATTTTTACAGACACTGACACCAGTGGGGCAGAAAAATCTACCTGAAATACATTGATATCTTCACGAAAAAATCCAAGTTCTTCATAATATTTCTCAAGTATCATCACCTCTTCCTTAAGAGTTATTCCAACGATATGAACTCGTTTCTGATTTTTCAACGCATCCTCGAAAATCTCCTCAAAAATCTCTAGTTCATCTTTGGGAGAATACACATTTGAGTACATCGCTGGTTTTTCTTTCACTTTCAGAAGCAGATCCGTATTCTTTCTTTGTTCCAATAAGTCCGAAAGGTGTATAGTTTCTACATCCCTTCCTTTAGAATTAAAGGAAGGGATTAAGGGGTGGATTATTTTTCTCAACAAAAACTTCCTATCAAATACATCACTCCCCGCAATATTTACAATCTTGTCATGAAAGACCTGTTTCATCCTCTAAAACATAAAAAGAAATAAACTAACCACTGTTAGTATAAATGCTGTCGCGCGTTTTTTTGTAAACGGATCTCCTAAGAATATAATCGAAAGAGCAATTGGAACGATAATAGAGTACGATAAAAATTTATAGGAAATTGATACGGGACCAAGCAGATACATCTGTGGGAGAACATAGAGAAAATGCACCACAAAGATAATTCCTGAAAGTACCGCATACGGAGAGAGATGATACGTATTTGTTCCCAAGAAAAATGTATAAACTTCTTACGAAGTACCATATAGAGGGTAATAAGCAAGAAACTGACGAAAAATTTCATCACCATAAAACTAGGAACATCAATTGTGGTAACAATATATTTGAGATAACTATGAGAACAGGTAACCGCAATAATCGTCCCAATCATCGCAATAACTCATTTCATTGGAAGTTTCTCTCCCCTATGTAGATGCCAACCAGAGAGTAAAAATATAGCGACAATACCAATAAAAAATCCTATAAGATTCCAAATGGAAACAATGTCTCCTAAAATATAAATCCCAATAAACAGAATAAAAAAGGAAGTTAGCACGCGAATCGTTACAAAACTAAATGAAGCATCTAAATACTTGAGAGTCGCTAACATTCCTGTCGGAATCATAAAATCAAAAAATCAAACAATAGCAGCATCTTTCACTTGTACGGGAGAAAAATCTCCCTTCCCAACAAAGATGAGATTTCCCACGAGTAATACAAGATATACAACAAAACAAGCAAATAAATATACATCTTTATCTCCCTTTTTAGCTAGTACCAGCTTTTTCAAGAAGTCTCAAAAACCCAGTAGTAGTAGCCCCGCAAGTGAAAATACATACCAAGTCATAAAAATAAAATTACCAGTTAAGGAGAATATATACCACTTTACCTGTTGTATATCCTGTTACTTCCAGAAATTCACCCCAAGTATCCTTGCCTTGGTGAAGACGAGCAGTTTCTTTAATTCTTTTTTGCTCACTTAATCAATCAACTGGTGCTAATTCTAGTCAAGAATCTGTCAATCTCATTAAAACAGATGTTGTCCCTCAGCGAAGATTACTCAGCCTATCACCATTATCAACTGAATCTAAGGAAGGATTATCTCAATACCATTGTCCATTAACTAACATAAGATATACACTAAAATATAATTAGTGCAACATAGTATACATAATTTATGATAGCAAAAACTTTTTGACAAAAAATACAAAAAATCAATAATATAAACATTATCTTATAAGATCTTTCATATGAATACATCTTCTTGAATCCAAGAACCATTTGACCTTAAACGAGTAACTGCAGCAGCACTAGCATACTATCGATCTGACGCACGAAAAACACATACAGCATCTCACGAAAGAGGAATATCTGGAATCCCTTGAGACCTTGTAGCATCTTTAGAGCAAACTCTAGATCCTTCTAATGATATGTCTAATGCAATAAGAGATAAAGAAGTTCTGGGGTTGATTGAACAATTCAACAGTAACGTGTTCAAGCTATCCATTAAAAAATAGCATATGCCCTTACTGGGCTTCCATCTCCTTCTTTAATATTAAGAGGAGCTCCATGAAAAAAGAATCGTTTCGGAAGTTTCTCAGTATTCACGAGCCTCTCAAATGATATGATTCCTGCCTCCAGAAGGTCACGTTCAATTTCCAAATCAAACTCAAACCTTGCAGGAAGAGCAATAAACTTTGGACGGACACGAACAATCCTCTCTGCAATTTCTGAGTTAATATCAATCGTATCAAAAATTAATCCAACTCAAGCAATGATATCGTCATCACATTCATACTTCACTGCCTCCCCTATAAAATTATCGAGACTATAATTGTCCAACGTTTTCCCATTTTTTGTTGCATGAATTGGGACATTTACATGTGTAGCATCGTGCGTATTCATCTCGATGCGTCTCATATTCCACTGATCTATTTCATAGTGAAAAATTGGTTCAATCTTCACATCAGGATCTCCAGGAAATACTGGCATCCCACTATAGAGTTCCATCGATAAATCTATCACGCCCATGTTTTTTTATTAGGAGATATTCACTTTTTTTCATTCCCAGGAAAAGTATCACTATACACACAACCGCAATAATTTTGTCGGTAAATATTATGCTTGGTAGTATATTCCACGCTTCGAAGAAAACCATTATTTTTACGAAACGCTATCTTTAAAAACTCGAGATTTTTTTTCATCGAGTGCTTATCTCCAAGACGAAACATCTTTTCGAGATCTTTATGTGGAGAAGTATTAAGCGTCGAAGTCCAATAGTGAATCCCCAGTTTCTCTGCTTCGTACGCCGTACGCTCCAGACGCATATCATAACACTCCGTACACTTATCTCCCTTCTCTGGAGTATGCTCTAGCCCTTTAATCTTTTTGAAAAAGTTTTCCACATCATACTCCCCCTCTATGCACTCAACTCCTTCGATTTCACATACTCGTTTAAATGCTTTCAGGCGCTTATCGTACTCTTTTTTTGGTTGAATATTAGGATCATACCAGAAACAAATAACTTCATAATCCTGTTTTAGATCCATAATTGGAACCGTAGCATCGGGACCACAACATATATGCAAAAGAAGCTTCGGTTTCTGTTCCAGTACTGCCTTTACTGGCTTATATGAAAGACGATGAATCCCCGTGATATCTTTTTTTTCTTGTAGCTGTTCTTGGTGTTTTTTTGTCCCATACCCCTTATGTCCTTCAAGACCGAGTTGAGGGTACAAACTCGCATACGTCAAAATCAGCTTGTCTCGAAATACCTTTGCGATAATCGAAGCCGCACTAATCTCAAGAACTTTTGCATCTCCTCAGATGATAAACACCGGTTTTTTCTCCAGCTCATCGAACTTGTAATTATCCTTCCCATCAATGAGTACTTCTAGACCTACTCTACCATCCGCAGCGCTTGAAATCGCTTTCCCCTCCTTAGTAAGGAGGGGAGTAAGGGGTGGTAATTTCCTCTGCAATTCTACAATTGCTCTCCTCATCGCCTCCTTATTTGCCTGACGAATATTTATCGTATCAATAACAAAGTTATCCACTACTCAAACCCCAAACAATACCTGTGCGTTTTCTCACACACTCATATTGATTAATTCTTGATACAATGTTTCTCTCTTTTTTTCTGAAAGTTTTTTAGAATCTGTCAGTTCTTGTAAAAATGCTTTGTTTGGTCTCCTTTCCGGGTGAAAACAAAAAGCGCAGGCAACCACTGGTCCAAGCCATGGTCACCTTCATGCTTCATCAATTCCGATTTTAATCTTATATGACATGTAAGAAATTATGAATTGGTAGTATCAAGCTCCGTATCAAAGCTACTTACCTTTTCAATAAAGTAATCTTCAAGTCCTCCTTTGATATTTTTCAGCGACTCTGACTCAACGATGATATTTCCCTTATGAATAATACTTACCTTATCACAGATACTTTCCACATCTGCTAGGATATGTGTATTGAAAAATATCGTTGTCCCTTTACCTCTCAGTTCCACCAATAAATCCTTTACCATCTTTCTTCCGATAGGATCAAGTCCACTCATCGGCTCATCTAAAAACAGGAGTTCTGGGTCATTGATAATTGACTGTGCTAATCCGACACGTTGCAGCATCCCCTTTGAGTATCCACTCAGTCTCCTATCTGCCGCTTTTTCCAGGCCTACTCGTTCTAATAATACTTCAATCTTCTTTTCAAGGGCATCTTTGGTATATCCAAAGAAGTTTCCATTAAAACGTAAAAACTCTCTTCCTGTTAGATGTTTATAGAGGTAGGTATTTTCTGGCATAAACCCTACTTTCTTTCTTGCTTCTTGCGTCAGTCCTGTGTTTCCAAATACCTGGATTTCTCCAGATTCAGGAACGATAAGTCCCATAATACACTTCATCGTTGTTGTTTTCCCGGCACCATTTGGCCCAAGAAATCCATAAATCTCACCTTTCTCTACCGAAAAGTTTACATTATGAAGGACTTGTTTCCCCCCAAGGTGTTTTACAATATTTTTGACTGCTAATACTTCTGCCATAGGTTCAAAGATACATAACAAAATACATCGTTCCGATTATATCCAATCTCGACTTTTGTAAAGTTAAAATTTGCTTTTATAGTGGCAAATTATATAATTTGGTGCGTTATTTTAATAAAATTATTTCTATGTTAGAAAAAGCAGAATCTGGGATCAAAAAGGCGATTGACCATCTCGAACTTGAGTTTTCAAAACTTCAGGCTGGAAGAGCCAATCCAGCCATGGTAGAAGATATCATGATCGAAAGCTATGGAAGTATGCAGCCCATTAAAAACACCGCAACCGTAGGGCTTCTTGATGCACAAACCCTCACTATTAAACCATGGGATAGAAGCATCATCCATGCGATTGCAAAGGCCATCACTGATGCTGGTATGGGACTCAATCCTCAAACCATGGCAGATAGTGTGATGATCAAAATCCCAGCACTGACAGAGGAAAGAAGACGTGATATCGTAAAGATTGCAAAGAAACTTACAGAAGAAGCAAAAGTATCGATGAGAAACGCTCGTCAGGATTCTCTCAAAGCGATTAAAAAAGCAGAGGATGATAAAGAGATCTCTGAAGATCAAGCAAGAGATTATGAAGATGCACTTCAAAAACTTGTAGACCAAGGGAATAAAAAGACTGAAGAGCTGTTGAAAATCAAAGAAACAGATATTATGAAGGTATAAGTTTCTATATTTTTAGAAAAATTTGCATTCTTGCTGGTTTCTTATATAATCCGCCAGCAATTATATATTTTTTATATTTTCTCGAGCACATCATGGCAAAAGGTAAAAGAACATACGTAGGATTCTATTCAACTGAAACAGGAAACCTTGTACACGTAACAAACATCCAAAAAAAGAACTTTGAAGCTGGAACAAAAGGTCCAACTTTAAGAAAGTACAACAAAAAAACAAGAAAACACGAAGTGTTAAAAATGAAAGAAATTAAAAAAGGGTAGTCAAACGACTACTCTTTTTTTATCACTGCCAATTTGGATTTTGTATGTCAATTCCTTTGGAGTCTTCTTTTTTGTTGAGCTTTACGAAAAATTCTGCCAGCGTATCTCCAAAATCATCTTTATTCCCCATATCTCTGAAATAATTATCCATACTTCTTCCCGCGTTAATATCAAATCCATGAAACACAGCTGAAATACCTTCTCAGAAAACAAACCAGAAATTATTCCCAATAAATGCAGAGATAAACGTGCTCAGTACTGCCGACTTCTCGCCACTTGAATCACTTGACTCTGCAAAGTGATGTTCTAAGAATCCTGGTTCTAGATCCGAAATAATTTCATGTAACAGCACAAACATATCTTCTCCATACGATTGAATGGCCTTTTCGGTATCACTCCATTTTTCTACCGTCATATGGTTTTCATACAATCGGTAGAGATCATATCACTTTCCTGATAATTCTGTAATTTGATCCTTATGTTTTAACATCGTCTTTTGTACTTCATCCATCATCTCAACGAGCATCATGTCTTTACCACTTACTCCTACCTCCCTGTAACCTGATTGTAAATTATCGATATCAATATGTTCCATAATACGCATCGTGATACGGGAAACTGGAGCTATTTGATTTGCGGGATTTTGACCTCATTTTGTCAGCATCATGATGTCCTGGCGGCTTTCTTGTAACACCTGTGTTAACCCCTTTCTATCAAGCGAACTAAAAAATAACACGAGATTTTCTCCAATACTTTTACCAAATATTTCTATATCTTTCAGTGCTCAAAATCCTAGTTCTCCTATCAACCTATCAAGTGCCTGTCCAAGAGAACGAAGATCCGAAGTCTCGATTGTATCATAGACAGCATCAACAAAAAGAGCAATATCCTGTTCTGAAAGATTCACTCCTTCTGAGTTCCCTTCCGTCTTTCAAGAAGACAACATATGAATAATCCCAAGATTCAAAAGGTCTTGTAATAGTTTCGGCTTATCATCTACTCATTCATATATATCCGAAGCAATGGATTGCATCATCTCTGGAGATAGATTTCAAGAAAAAATCGATGGGTACTTCGCAAGTATCCTCTGCACATCGCCCGGATCAATATGCTGCCTCATCACGGAAATGACGTCTTTTGCCTTTGCAGGATCGATACCATATTTGGAAGTATCGAGATTTGTTATAGCCATATCTAGCGTAGTATCAAGGACTTCTGATCCCATAAGGGCAGTGATAAACCCAAGCTTATCCTCTATCCCTGCATACATCTCTTGACCGATTGTGCCAAGTTTTTCTGGTGGGAGATGTCATGAAAATATATCCTTTCCATATTTTTTAATGAGCCTTGTAAGAAGTTCTGGAGAGATGTGGGTCTTCATCGTCTCAAGTAGATGCCTAGCTCACTGAATTGAGACATCGATTGTCACACCAAGTGCCTGTTCCATCATAGAGATAAATGATTCCAGATTTTTTGTCCCTGTAAGAAGCGTATCAAACACTGCCTCTGATCAGATTTCTGTAGCGGAGTCTATCACCTTTCCGTCAATGAGGCTCAACCCCTGAGAATTTGCTGCTTCGGTAAATATCTGATTCAAAGCTCATACCACATCGTCTTTTTTTCTCGCACGATTTCAAATGCTTGAAATCATATCACCTATAAGTTCTCATACCCTTGGATCTTGTAAAATGCGCTGAACCATTGCTACTACGAGTGGTCTGTCCTTTGTATCTATCGTTACGCCAAGTTCCTGGAGATAAGCAAACACGAGATCTTCTTTCCCTTGTAGTATGCCCTGTAGTTCTCCAAGTACCATTGCAATCATCTGATCTTTTGTAACCCTCACCGCTTCATTTGAGGTCATCGCATCTCTGAGAATAGCCTGGATCTTGTTTTCCATGCAGGTCAGGAATATACCGATCAAATCTCCCTCTAGTTTTGTAACCTGTTTCTCGTTTCCATGCACTTCGGTCTCTCCTCATCTTCCCTTGATATCAAATGATGAGAGCATTTCTTCTCTTTTCTCTTGAACAAGTTTTTGTAAGTTAAACTCGATCATTCCTCTCAGCTCTGAAGTAATCTTCCCGCCCGTACTTTCTAAATTACGCTGAATAAAATCACCTTCAATCAAGAACTTTAGAAGGTCATCAAAGCTTTCTATCGTATCTCATTGCACATCCAATCAGATAAAGGGCATATCTTTAAAAAGTCCAGCAACATACCTAGAAGCTCATTCTCATAGAGTAGCGCGATTATGCCAAATAAACTGAGCAATCTCGGTTGCATTCAACTCCAAATTTACTGATCAAGATGGTGTTTCTGGCTCAACACCTAACGCTTCTTTTGTAAGTGCTAATAGCTTATCAATGTCCACCTTACCCTTCAATTCAGAAAGCTTTGCGATACATCAATCCGTCCATGCCTCAATAGAACCTTCCTCCACCTCAACCTGCGAGAAAACCTGAATTCATTGGAGCAGGTACTGCGCTAAATCAAGCTTTTCTTCCGAAGAAAGTTCTGACTGTTGAATCACCTCAAGAATTCAATGAAACAATGGTTGCCCCTGAACAAAAGATAGTTGCTCCAATCATTGTAATATAGACTCAAGTGTTTGTTCGTTTAAAATAGATGTTGTGAACTCAGTTACTGAAGTAATGATCCCAAGCTTTAGGTCCACGGGAACAGGTTCTTCTGGGTGTAGATCACGGATGATGGCAATACTTGATTCAAGGGAAGTAAATAAACGAGACATACTTGTTT
The DNA here is from genome assembly GCA_023898505.1 of Candidatus Peribacteria bacterium. Classification (GTDB taxonomy): domain Bacteria; phylum Patescibacteriota; class Gracilibacteria; order BD1-5; family UBA6164; genus HK-STAS-PATE-10. Next base: position 763,481 of record CP060226.1, read on the forward strand.
GAAGCGTTGTTCTATCGATGGACCTTATAATCCCCGGCAACACATCCGTAATAATTTTTTTGAGTTCTGGAATAGTTTGAAATATTTCTGCAACCTCTGGAATAGATGAAAATTCTTTCATAGATGCTTGAAGCTGTTCTGGTGATTTTGATGCTGCAACATCATACAGAAAAAGTATCGCGCTTTCAGCTCATTTTTTAAAAGCTTCTGTATCTACATTGGCTTTTTGAGTATTGCCGAGCAGTAGACCAATAGACTGCTTCATAAGCTCCGATATCAGCCTTTCGCCCTTTTCTCTTGGTTCCAAGAAATTTACAACCAGCAAGGGGATATCCTCTTTAAAGATATTACCTTCTGGAAGCTTGTCCCCTAATCATGTAAGTATAGCCACGACGTCATCATAGATCGCCGATACGGAAAGCTCAATTCACTCACGAGAATTTAATCGGTCAATATAGCAACGAAGTACTTCATTTACCACTGTTTCTACTACTTCGTTTGTATTTTCAGCGCCTTCTATAAGCGTAAACAGAGAATCCGTAGACTCTGTAGAAGCCTCCCTGTCGACAAGAGTCACTTTTTCTCGTATCTGGTTCAGTGTCTGTTTCCCCAGAATCCCATCAACCTTCAGACTATTCTCTTTCTGGAAATCAATAATCGCTCGAAAAAGTTCGCGACTATATACTCCATCGATCGGAGTAATACCAAGGAGCTTCTTCGCTTCTACGATACTCTCTCTCCCCCCTAACAGCTTCTCTGAGAAGCCCCCATAATCTGTCTCAATAAAGTCCTGACAGCTTTGTCTTGTTGTTTCAAATACCTGTTCTTTATCTTGAGCAATCATGTCATTCATATACTCCCTCTCCTCACGCGTCAAATGCCCCTCTGCAACGAGCTCTGTCGCAGATGGTATCTCCTTCATCTCTGGAACCTGACATGTCTGGGGATTTTCGGACATAAAAAATACTATGAGTAATTCATAGTACTATGCTATCATATTTCGCTCTAGAAAACAAAAAACTAGGCCTTTTGAGATAGTAATCTACGAAACCAAAGTTTCTCTCCAAACAAATAGCTCAAATCATAGTGTGTACGCTCCAAACTAGAACCACGATCTATGAGTTCTTGAGACACCTCTCCAAGCTGGAGTACTTCCTCGATTTTCTTAATCTTTTCCCCATAGTTACGTCCACGTGTGGGAAATTTTACCGTATCGATATTTGGAAATTGAGAGAAAAAAAGATATGAATACAAATTCAAAGCATCTCCCTTGGCGTAGGTGTTTGCCAGAGTGAGAGCACGAAGTTTTGGCGCTCCTCCGATTTGGAGTGTTTTTTCTTTGAGATACTGTAATCCTGTTTTAATCGAGTGCTCGAGCTCTTCACAAAACTCCATATACTCTTCACGTTCTTGCGATGATATATCCTCCTGTTCAAGCAAATACTTGAGTACTTTACTGACAGCAATAATCCCCTGGTTATGGAGATGATACAATGGTTTCATTGCATCAAAATAGACATCGACCCTAGTACCTACACTTTTCAGTATCTTTTTCATCGCTTCGATATCTTTCGTCCTATCATCACTGTATTCTATTCATTCAAGCAATTTCTGAAGCTCTCAAAATGGACTCTCATACTGATCATCAAACATCGCTACTTTTTCTATGGGAGTTAGCGTTTGATCTCTCAGTATCTTTTTAAAATCAGGACGATAGCGTTTTCTTACCACTAAATCATCCTGCACTACAGTACAGATATCCTTAGCTCCATACTTATGCTCTGCAAAACAAAGACCATTGTTATAGCGACAGAAATCCCCCTCCCCAAATACTTCAAATCTGAGATCAGGAAATTCTTTTGCTAAGACTTCTATCTCTTTAAGTGTTACTTCACGACTTAAAATTACCTTGTTTACTCGGTAATTATCAAGAAAGAAACGGATATTTTCAGAATTATACGTAGCAAGTATCGTCGAGATATTGATTTTCCCGAGGTAGTTTTGTTCTTTCAGATATTCCAGAATCGAGATATTTCCACAGATAATTCCGTCAAATCCGAGAGGAAGTATTTCCTCGTACATCTCTTGAATCAGGGGAAAGGTTTCATCGGTATAGTACCAGGCATTGAGATTGAGAAAGATTTCAATCCCATGATGATGAACTTCGGCAACGACGGTTTTCAGAGTTTCTATATCGGTAATCTGTTCATGCTCAGCAAAGCGTCCGTTTGGACTCACTTCAAAACCAAACTTCTGGTGCCAGTACGGAGGATTATAGCCGGTAAAAAACTCTCCAGCTCCACTTTGAACGAGAGATTCGATATGCTGTGCGATGTCTTTTGCGTTTTTCCCAGTACTTGGAAATCCAAGTCATAAAATCTTTTTAAACATAGAAAAAAGTTAGATTTATCTTTTCGTAATTGTATCCAAAGCTCCCAGAAGTGCAACCTGTGTTCTGTTATCCTGAACAAAAGATAATCCAGCGCCTTGATGTCATTCCGATCCCGAGAACTCGGGTCCCATGTAGAGGGATCTTTCGATTTCTTTCAGTCACTCAAGATGACAAAGGGGGAGTATCTATTCCTCTAATCCTTCCAATTCCACCATTTTAGTTTTTCTGGATCGTGCTTCGCATGCTCAGCATAGTAAACGGCAGAGCGACACGTATACAAGAGACAACGGTCTATCCTATAGCCATGATCATCACAAATTGCTTGGTAGATATCCTCCGGATCTCTCCCTCGTAAATCCTCAACCCCCATGATTCCCACACGCTCAAAATAACTGGCAATCTTTTTGCCGATATAGGGGATAGTGGTGAGAGGAGTGTGCATAAAATAATTATAAAAATCTTAATATTTCACTACAAATTCAATCAAAATTATCCATTACTTCCTTGTTTGTAAATCGTATTACTCGTATTCATAATCCTTCTAAAAACTGAGTTCTTTCTTCATCATAAACCCTTGCCTGTTCAGTAAAATGGTTTTCTCCATCTATCTCAATAACAAGTTTAGACAAAGGAATATAAAAATCAACGATGAAATTCCCAATAGGCCTTTGTCGATACACTCTGCATTTTCTCCCCCTACTCTCTCCGTTCGTTTTCCCCCTCAATTGAGGGGGATTAAGGGGGAGCTTTCATAAAAATTTGAACCACATCTTCTTTTCTGGTTCCGTCATATGATTCCTGAGATACTGTGCTCGGATCTTTAGCTTTGGATTATACGGGTATCGATGAGATAATTGTAACATGGGATATATTCAAGACATACACTGAGAATATATCCTACTAAAACACCATTACCCCCACCTTAATTTCTCTTCAACTTCTCCAACATCCCTAACATATCCTCCTTCATCCTGGCTTCTAGGTGCATCTTTTTTGCCTTCCCATAGTGCTGAAACTCTATCTGCTCAGCATGCAGCATCTGACGAGTAATCCCATAATGACGAGCAAAAAAACTATTTTTCTGCGGGTCTCCATAGGTCTTGTCTCCGAGAATGGGGACTCAGATACTAGCTAAGTGTACGCGTATTTGGTGCATCCTTCCGGTTTCTAATTGTGCTTGCACGAGGGATACCGGAATCACTTCCTGGCCGGTATCAACCTGATACTCCTCAAGTACCAAGTAGTGCGTCACTGCCTTTTGGCCTCTTGCGTCGACTTGAACCTTGTTTTCTTTTGTCGCATTTTCTATACGCCTGAGGGGAGCATCTATCACTCCGCTCTGTTTCTCAGCATGTCCCACACAAAGGGCAACGTAAATTTTTGTCACCTTTTTATGGTCTTTAAAATCATTTACAAGCCTTGTAAGCAAGGACTTCGTCTTAGCAATGAGGAGGATGCCACTCGTGTCTCTATCGATACGGTGTACAAGCGAAGGCTTAAAGGTAAGCGAATTCAGTTTCTCTCCGAGATAGTCTTGCGCCTGTTCAATCACTGAAACCTCTTTGCTTTTATGATCACCTGGGTGGACATTTATCCCAGGATTTTTATTGAGCACCAACAGGTCTCCATCTTCATAAACAATATCCTTCGGATTCAACTTTACCTTCAACTCAACATTTCTCACCTCATCATTCACTGAAGCCTTGGAAAGTTCATCAAAATCTTTATCGCTCAAAAAAATCTTTACCACATCTCCCACCTGTAACTTATATTCATTGTCTTGCTTCTTAAAACCAAGCTCCCTCTCCTTGGGAAGGATAAGTGAGACAGGAGTGCTTGCACGACTATCTTCGAAGTTAGATCGAAGTAGAGGGTTAGGGTGAGGTTGAACTTTTATTTTCCCCTTTCGATTGAATTTATAGATGAGAGATCTAGTCGCTCTTGGAAACAACTTTTTGAGAAACTTATCGAGTCGTTGTTCTGCATCATTTTGAGAAATCGTAAATAACTTCATATATTTCTAAACTATTGAAAGATAGTAAAATCAAGGGCTTCAATCACTGTTTGCTGGGGAATATTTGCCTGAATATCTTTTTTAAATCCATAAGATTTTCCACTTCCTTGAACACGGGCAAACCTGAGAGGAATCGTATCCCCATTACCGATCTCTATACGATACTCTAGGTATGGAGCCGTCGTATCTCCCGAAGAAAGCTCAAGGGGATGAATCACTGAAAGTTTCAACGAACACGCTACACCTCATCCACAGTGCGTTGCATAAAATGCAGATAAAAAAGAAGTATTTTTTTGTAAATCGATCCCCGTTTTGCTCGCAAAGTTTATTGCCGTCCCATCGATATCTCCCGCAAGTACATGGCTTCCTGTAGCATTCATTGTATCCCCTCCACCAGAAATACTCCAGTGAATCATCGGAGTTGTTGTACCAGAAAGTGTCTGATCTACAAAACTTCCATCCCTATCTAAGTCTGGAACTCGGAAATAAAATTCTACATTATTCCAATCAGAAATGCTTGCATTTCCCACTTCTAGTTGTAAAGGATTTGCTGGAGAAATCGTATTCCAATCAGTATCAAATTCACTTTCCCCCTCTCCTGCCGGAGGAATCATATCTCATTGTGCTGTGATGACATATCAAAAGTCTTCAGAAGCAGCACTTAAGGGATCAGCATCTTCATCTCCAACACCATTTTCGGTCACATACAAAATTCCCTCTTCTATCCCTGATTCTGCTATATAGTATGCTGCTACTGATTCTTCTATCCCCTTCGTTCCACGGGCAAATGGTACCATGGCTTCGAGGAGCACGAGCACCATCAACGTAATCACGACTACTAATCCCATCGCAACGATGATAGAAAATCCAGCCAAAGATGAAGAAGTATATCATTTCATTATTGTGAATAAATAGGGGTTAAGGAAATCGTCGTACTGAGTGTCATTTCTGGCATCGTACCCTTTATTTGTTTTCTTGCTTGCCAACTTGGCATCACTGTTAATTGGAGGCGAATATATGGAGCAATATTTGCAGCACTACTTGTATCTTTCCAGGCAAGTGTGGTATCTACTTCAGGAGAAAGAAAAAACTTCACATCTTTGACATTGATACGATCAGAAAACAGGTCTACCCAATATGAATTAGCATCACTCTCAGCTATAACGGATGCAGTAGAAAAATCAGGGTGTACCATCCAAGTATCTATGAGACCATCAAACGCTCCCTGGCTTGATCCATCATGATTCACACCAAGATCTTTTCCTACGAGTTTTAAAATTTGAATTGTCCCCCTACACCCATCTCCCGTTGGATTACTTCCATCACCATAATTACAGGGAGCACTTGCTGGAGCATCCGGGTCATCTTGAACCTGCCAACGAAAAAAAGTTCTCGTAGTATTATCCCCACTGATGAGGTAAAGTTCTTGCACATTTTGTCATCCTGTAAATGCCCTTGGTCACTCTCACAGATTTTCATCATCCTGGTCTCCAATAATTTTTCCATCTCCATTTTCGTCTCCTAAATCGGCATCTGCATTGATATTGTAATCAATAAATTGAAATGAATACTGTCCAAATCTCTGTGGCTCTCCTACCTGATTATCCACACTATTAAAGCGATTATCAGAAAGACATCCTCCTGTTCCCATAGAAGTACCGTTGTCACTACGACAATAATAAAACCCATCTCCATAACTTGTCGTCCCGACATTTCCCCCTCTTCAGAAATTTCAAAATCCAGTTCTCTCGTCATAGTGCCCACTGCTATAACTCACCGCACCTACTGCTTGTCGATTAAAATACTCCTCATAATCGAGGACCCCTCATGCCTTAATTTCGGCAAAAAGTTTCTCCGAGAAATAAAAGGCCTCTTTCTCGATATTCATCTCTTCAAATAACTTCACCCTCCCAATACCCACGGCAGAAAGCGCCTGAAATCCTGCTACCATCACAATAGAAACGATCAAAATACCTACAAGGATTTCAATCAAACTAAAACCAGAAATGGAAGCATTTATTTTTGTGTGTCTCATGGAGTGGTTTCGGAAGTAGTAGTACGATTATTTACACTCGGAAAAGTATGATGTATCAAGTCTGGGATAAAATTACACAGCTTATAGAGTGTTGGTTTCTTCCAAAAATATATAGGCCATTTACGAAAAATAAAGTCGAGTAAGAGAAAAAAACGATTATCTTTTTTTATCGGTCTATCAGAAAACAGTAACCTGATACTTCTTACCCCATTCCAAACAACACTCAACACTAAACTTACCAGGTCAAAAAAACTATTCTGTATTTTCTTTTTCGGAGTTTCTGTCATGAAATAACAAGGCTTATAAACTATGAAAACGATTATAAAGTATTTGTAAAAATAGTAAATATTATTAAACTTTACTTTTAGATTGAATTATGAATTATGTACGGAATCTTGCTCTCGTTTTATTGCCTATCTTGTTCGTATGAATTATCAAAATCGTGTAAAATCTCGTATCCTCAAGCGTAATCTGGTTCGTATATTTGAACTCGTTCAATTTAAGGGGCTCCATTTACGAAATTCTCAAAAAACGATTATTGCCGGGTGTCTCATAACCTTTGTTTCTCTGTTTTTTACATGGATTGCTTCGCCAGAAAAAGGTATCTCTGGAAACGCCTTTTATAACCTCGTAGGAAATACAGGGTGGCTTCTCCTCATCATCCTCTTATTTCTTTGTTTTATCATCTTCTCAGAACGTAGAAAAGAAAAACTGAAACTCTGAGCCAACCTTCATTTCAGTGATGACAATGTTTCCATCATCGGAGGTATTGGAATCGTACTACTAAGCTTTAACGCTCTCAGTTATATCATCGGACTGCAATCATTTTCAAGTGATATTCTCTATGGAAATGGTATCGTCGTCTCGATTATTGGAGGGATTATTATCATCGGAGGAGGGATTCTCCTTAAGCACGACATCAACAACCATAAACACCAACGAATTTTTAGTAACTATGCATCAAACGAATCTTCCACTCCTCAAGAAAAAGAACGTGCCAATATGAAACTTCCATTTTAGTGGAAATATTTTGACTTAATATAATAATTATTTATAGTAAGAGTCCGATATAAAAAATGTACATGCCTGAAATTTGACAAATAAGACAAAAATAGTCGAAGACTTATAGAAAAATGTATGTTAAAGTTTGACTTTTAAATCAAAACAATTATATATTAGTGAACGTTTGTAACCTTTAATTCATAGAGAATATGCTTGCGGTTTTAAGCAACGAAAATATTATAAAATCCTTTAAGGAGGTTCTATGAAATCTTTCTGATAAAGAAAGAACTGTCATAGAAAGAAGGATTGGGCTCAATGGCGACAAAGAGACCCTTCAAAGTATTGGAAACTCCTTCAAACCAAATATCACCAGAGAAAGAGTGAGACAGATTGAAGAATCTGGGATAAAAAAGATTGGAAGAATTATTAAAGCAACCATTCTTACAGAAATTCAAAATAAAGCTCATGAGCTGATTGAACTTCATGGGGGAATTATTACAAAAGAAACTCTCATCAACGGAATTATTAAAGAATTGAAGCTTGAAAAAAATATCAATGCTTCTGCTCTTGAAGTTATCGTACAATCTGACTTTGATATTTTAAAGTCAAAACCAAGACTCGGAACCAGAACATATTTCTACCTTCCAAGTGTAAATAAAACTACCATTTCTGAGATTCATAAACTTGCACTTAGTCTTTTGAAGAAGAAAAAAGACGTGATGGAAAAGACTGCACTATATGATATGATTGCAGAACAAGCAGCAACAAAAAACCTTGGGATTACCTTTATCGATAGCGTACTTGATATCTTTGAAGATCTCGTAAAGGGAGAAGAAACACTTATCGGTCTTACAAAATGGAAAATTCTTAATCCAAAGACACTCAAAGATAAAGCGATTTATGTGATGAAAAAAGAAAAGATTCCTATGCACTTTGTTGATATCTCAAACAAGATTACTAGCTACCTTGGTGAAACCGTAAAAGTAAACACGATTCACAATGAGCTGATTAGAAATAACGAATTTATCCTCATCGGAAGAGGAATTTATGCTCTAAAAGAGTGGGGATTTAAACCAGGAACGGTTCTCGATGTCATCGTAGATATTTTAAAAAAGCATGGAGACGCTATGAGTACTGAAGAGATTACTAACAAGGTACTCAAAGTAAGAAATGTAAAAAAGACAACGATTTATATGAATCTACAAAATAAAAAAGTAATTCAAAGGGTCGGTAGAAATTACTATCAACTTGCGTAATTAAAAACACTCTCTTCGGAGGGTGTTTTTAATTCTCTCCCCAGACTTTACAAACTTCCCATTTTTTATACACTGAGGGGGATATTTATCCTTCAATTAACTCGACCGTGAAGATATTTGTTTTCGACACTGAGACAACGGGCTTTATTAACAAAAAAGAATCTGACCTCTCAAAACAACCAAAAGTTATCCAGTTTGCTGGAATCCTCGGAGAACTCGATGATACTGGTTTTCAAGAAGAAAAAAGAATCAATTGCCTCATAAATCCCGGAGAGCCCATCCCCTTTGCGGCTTCACAGGTAAACCATATCTATGATATCGACGTACAAGATGCGCAAAGCATCGATACTGTCATTGATGAAATTCTCTGGTACATCAATACTCCAGATACTATCATCGGTCATAACATCGAGTATGATGAAGAGATGATTATGTTGGAACTTCGCCGACTCAACCGTCTCCATGATTATCGACCAAAACAAGTACACTGTACCATGAAAGAAACTGTTGATTTCTGTGCCATCCAAGGAAATGGAGAACGATTTAAGTACCCAAAACTCGGAGAGCTTCATAAAAAATTATTTGATGAATATTTTATGGGGGCACATGATGCTATGGTCGATGTAGAAGCCACACTTCGTTGTTATCTTGAATTGGTAAAACGTGGAGTGATCGTGGCAGAAGTAAAAAAAGAAGAGGTAATGAGCCTATTTTAATACACCATATAGAAACAACAATAAATAGTTATAGAAAATAATTATTACTTGTTCATTATTAATTATTAATTATTGAAACTATGTCATATAGTGATCTCATAAATGTCGATGACTTTGGGGAAAAAAGGGAAAATTTTAACGAAGATCGTGGAGAAGTATCATTTTACTGTAAGGAGTGCAAAAAACTCGTAACCGTAACTCGTCCAAACCCAAAAGGCTACACCTTTGTCTGTGAAGTATGCAAGAGTAAAGATGTGGTTATTGGCACAAAAGAAGGACTCATCACCAACTATAAAATTAAGGCATAAAATTAATGCCCTGGTAATATAAGAGGCGTATATTTTTTCATATCTTCATCAAAAAATAAAAAACTTTTGACAGATATATATACAACATATATACTCGATATATACTTTATTATTTTTACCAATACTTATGGACAAAAAGGACGCGCTAAAAAATGCCCTCGAGATGATCGAAAAACAATTTGGGAAAGGATCTATTATGAAACTTGGAGATAAAGAAGGAGGAGCAAGAGTTGAGACTACCCCATCTGGTTCACTCAGTCTTGATCTTGCGCTCGGTGGTTGATACGCTCGTGGAAGAATCGTAGAAATCTATGGTCCAGAGTCTTCTGGAAAAACCACCCTTACCCTTCATGCCATTGCTGAAGTACAAAAAGCAGGAGGAAATGCGGCATTTATCGATGCAGAACATGCCCTTGATCCAAGTTATGCAGAAAAAATCGGAGTAGATATCGATAATCTCATCGTATCACAACCAGACTATGGGGAACAAGCACTGGAAATCGTAGACTCTCTTGCTCGTTCTGGAGCGGTTGATCTCATCATCGTTGATAGTGTCGCTGCTCTGACTCCAAAGGCAGAAATCGAAGGTGATATGGGAGACTCTCATATGGGACTTCAGGCTCGTCTTATGAGCCAGGCTCTCAGAAAAATTACTGGAGTTATCTCAAAAAGCAAAACCACGGTAATCTTCATCAATCAAATTCGTATGAAGATCGGAGTTATGTTTGGAAACCCAGAAACAACAACAGGAGGAAATGCTCTCAAATTTTACGCTAGTCAGCGTCTCGATGTCCGCAAAAAAGATAAAATCGAAAGCGGTGCCGGGATGGAAAAAGAGATTTCTGGAAATCGTACAAAAGTAAAAGTGATAAAAAACAAAGTAGCTCCTCCTTTTAAAGAGGCCGAGTTTGATGTGATGTACAACGAAGGTATTTCAAAACTTGGAGAAATTCTTGATATCGGAAGTGAACTTGGAGTGATTAAAAAGTCAGGAGCCTTCTTCTCTTACGGTGATACGAAGCTTGGGCAAGGAAGAGAAAATGCAAAAAACTTTCTCAAAGAAAACGCAGATCTTGCAAATGAAATCGAAGAAGTAATTAGAAATAGTTTGTAAAAAATTCAAATAACACTAAAAATCTCCAAGAAGTTTGGAGATTTTTTAGTATTCTCTCCACTCCCCCTTGCCTTTTTCGTGTTTTCCATTATCTTTTTTCGCGTTATTTATCCGTAAATTATTTTCCCGTGAAAGTTTCTTATAAAACCCTCAAAAGATACCTCCCAGATATCAAGCCAGTAGAAGAAGTAGCACAAGATCTCATCATGCATACAGCAGAAGTAGAAGATATCCATTCACAAAGTAAAGATTTTGAAAATATCGTCTTTGGGAGGATACAAGAAATCATCCCCCATGAAAACGCCGATAGTCTCAAGGTGTGTATGGTAGATGTAGGAGAAGATGAACTCACTCAAATCGTCTGTGGAGGATCAAACCTCTCAGTATGACAAGGAGTTGCCGTAGCAAAGATTGGAGCAAGTGTCCTTTGGCATGGCCAAGGAGAACCGATTGTCATGAAAAAAACAGCTATCAGAGGAGTAGAGAGCTTTGGTATGATCTGTGCGGCAGAAGAAATCGGTCTCTCGGAAGACTTTCCAGCAAAAGATGAAAAAGAAATTGTTGATCTCTCCTCTATCGCCGCTACTCCAGGAACACCTCTTGATATCGCTCTTTCTAAAGATGATGCTATCCTCGAAGTAGACAACAAGGCAATCAATCATCGTCCAGATATGTTTAGCCATATCGGAGTGATTCGTGAAATCGCCGCAATTAATGGTCAGACCTTCGATTATGAGTATGCTCATATTGATACCACTAACATTCCAGATCTCCCAATAGACAATCAAATCCCTGAAGTAGTGAATCGCTATATCGGGCTAAAAATGTCAGGAGTACAAAATACCGAGTCCCCTGAAGAGATACTAGAAGTGATTCACTCCCATGGAGTTGCAAGTAAAGGAATCCTAGTAGATATCACGAACTATAGTCTGTATTTTTACGGACAGCCAACACATTGTTTTGATGCGGATAAGATTGTTGGAAATATACAAATTCGCTACGCTAGAGAGGGAGAAACATTTGTCGCTCTCAATGATACCAGTTATGAACTTTCAAAAGATGATATCGTCATCGCCGACGATGATGGTGTTATCGCCCTATGAGGCGTTATCGGAGGAAAAAGAACGGCAGTAAGTGATACTACCACGAGTATCATCATCGAGGGGGCTCACTTCAATCATGCCATCGTAAGAAACACAGGAAAACGACTTGGAGTCCGTACTGATTCCCTCAATGTCTTTGAAAAAGACATTGTCCCTCAGATGGCATTTCATGGAGTCAGCCTGATTGCAACAAAACTAAGAGAGATGTTTCCAAGTGCACAACTAGAAAGCTATGGCGATTCTCTTCATATGAACCTTGGTCCTACACAGGTTCCGTATGACCTCGACTATATCAATCAACTTATCGGAAAAGCATATACTCAAGATACTGTCGAAAACATCTTACACCGACTTGGTATATCTCGTGATGGTGATATACTCAGTATTCCTTTTTGGAGAAAGGATATCACCAATAAGTCTGATATCGCTGAAGAGGTAGCAAGACTCGATGGATATGACCAAGTAACTGCTACCATACCGCGCGTAAATCTCTGAGCCGTCGTACAAGATACGAGCTATACGATGAAACAAACAGCGCGTGATTTCTTCGTACAACATGGGTTTTACGATCTCTACACCTACTCTTTTGTTCATGCTGAATTGATGACAAAACTAGGAGAAGATATGTCTGGACTCATCGAGCTTAAAAATCAACTCAGTGAAGAACAAAGCCATATGAGAGGAAGTCTTATTCCAAATCTACTTCTATCTCTTGAGAAAAATATCCGTGATTCGCGCCACCTACAACTCTTCGAAGTAGAACGTGTGTTTACTCTCGAAAAAGACGGAAAAATCAACGAATACGATGAGCTTGCCGCAGTGATGACGTCAGAAAAACAAGTCGTGTACTACGATATGCAAAATCTCGTAAGCGAATGTCTCCATGAACTCGGGGTAGATAATTATTTTTTTGAACCTGTAGAAACTGCTCCAAGTTACGCACATAGAACCCGTAGTGCTCACATCGTCGTTCGTGGCAAAATCATCGGAATTATCGGTGAGATTCACCCAAAAATTGCAAGAAATTTCGATGTTCATGATCGTATTGGATTTTTTAGTCTCAATCTGTCTCTCCTTTCAGAAAGTAGCTTCAATCTCATTCGTTACAAAGAGATCTCTCAGTATCAAGAAAATAACTTTGATCTTTCATTTGTGGTCGAAAAAAATACAAAAGGAAGAGAAATCTCTCTTGCGATTTCCAAGGTTAATCCTACCCTGATACAAAAAGTAGAACTGTTTGATATCTATGAAGATGCTCTACGCCTCCCAGGGAAAAGAAGTCTCAGTTTCAAAATCTGGATTCAATCAGAGTCAGAAACTTTGAGTGATGAAGTCAAAAACACTCTCATCCAAGATATCGTAAAAAAAGTAGAAAAAAAGTGAGGGATTCTTCGCTAAATAACGATAATAAAAAAACTTTTGACTCTCTTTTGTTTTTACATATAATCCCCGCGCTTATTGTCAAATAGGCGTTATAACTAAGCCCCGAAATAACTTTACATTTTGATTATTTTATATGCCAATTATAAAATCAGCCAAAAAACAACTCAGACAAAACAAGAGGAATAAGGCGAAAAACGACTTTTACAAAGCTCTATATACAGAAGCAAGAAAAGCTTTTGAATCAGCAATAAGAGCAGGAGATATAACAGCAGCAAAGGCGGTATTTTTCAACACAAAAGATAAAGATGGGAAAAATACAAAATCTGGTCTTCAATCTATTATTGATAAACTAGAAAAAAAGAATATGATTCACGCTAACAATGCTGCAAGAAAGAAATCTAAATTTGTAAAGATGTTAAAAGGTCTTGAGCAAGCTTAGTTACTAACTCCCGTACGTGAAAGAAAAAAAACGAATTTTAAATGATGATATTCGTGCAAGTAAAATCCAACTTATCTCCGATGAGGGAGGAAATTTGGGAGAGATGCACATAAATGATGCCAGGAAGATGGCACAAGAACAAGAGCTTGATTTGATGGAAATGGGAAGAACTGGAGATATGACCATCGTAAAGATGTTGGATTATGGAAAGTACCTCTACCGCCAGAAAAAACAAGACCAAAAAAACAAACAAAAGGGAAAGGCACCAGACCTAAAGACGATACGTATCACCTTTAAAATCTGAGACCACGACCTAGAGATAAAGAAAAAACAAGCAGAAAAGTTTGCACATGATGGACATCCATTAAAAGTCAGCTTAATGCTCAGAGGAAGAGAAAACTGTTATGGAGATATTGCTCAAGAAAAAGTAGATAGATTTATCGAAGGACTGAAGGAAATCTACAAAGCAGACGGAGCAGTAAAGAGAAATGGAAATACCTTTGTCGCGATGTTAAAACCAATTAAATAATTACTTATTAATTACCTATTATGACTCTGAAAACAAGAAGTGGAGTGAAAAAAAGAGTAAAAGTGACCGGAACTGGAAAGTTTAAAGTAGGTCAAGCTTGGAAAAGACACCTCCTCAGTAATAAAACTACAAAATCAAAGAAAAGAAATAAATATGGGCTTGTTCTTTCTGCTTCAGAAACTCATAAAATTAGAAGACAATTGCCACATATTTAATAAATAGTGAAAAATAAAACTATTTATTATCTCCTCAAAACTATTAACTATTAACTAAAAAAGATGGTACGCGTAAAAAGAGGTCTCATGACCAGAAAAAGACATAAAAAATTGCTCAATGCAACAAAAGGATTTAGAATGCTCAATTCTAGAGTATTTTCAAGAGCAAAAAATGCTTGGATGAAAGCTGGACTCAACGCCTATATCGGAAGAAAAAGAAAGAAAAGAGATTTTAGAAAACTTTGGAATGTAAGAATTAATACCGCAACGAGAGAACACGGACTTAGCTACTCTAGGTTCATCGGAGCGATGTATCAGAAAAAAGTACAACTGAACAGAAAAGTACTTTCAAATCTTGCTATTAGCAATCCAGGCGTATTTGGAAAAATCGTTGAATTCGTGAAATAATACCGAGCAATCGGTATTATTTTTTTACAAGTTTTTAACAGGAGTTGTACACATAATTTGCAATGGACTTACAAATACATATTGTTTCCTGAAGATAATTAACCAACAATGTATGGCTCGCAAGAAACCAGAAATTATCTGCGCTCAATATATACCCAAAAGAGAACTAATTTTTTAGTTCTCTTTTTAAATCCTCTTTCTATTTCTTAATGATAACATCTATGCAACAACTCTCTCACCCCTACCTTATTGGAACAAAACACTTAACAAAAGAAGACCTCGAGCTTATCTTTGATACTGCAAGACAGATGGAAGATATTGCCAACAATAGAAAAGATGGTCACCACCTCTTGAGAGGAAAGATCATGGCATCTCTCTTTTATGAACCCTCTACTCGTACCCGATTATCATTTGAATACAGTATGAAAAAACTCGGAGGTGATGTCGTAACAGTATCTGATGGTCCCTGCTCAAGCCTGAGCAAAGGAGAATCTATCGATGATAACGCAAAAATTACTGCGATGTATAGCGATATCATCGTAATCCGTCATCCACAAATCGGAAGCGCAAAAGAAACAGCATATGCAACAAATAAACCAGTGATAAACGCTGGGGATGGAGGAAACCAGCATCCAAGTCAGGCCCTCCTCGATGTCTATACCATCCTCAAAGAAAACAAACGTCTCGATAATCTCCATATTGCAATTGTTGGAGACCTGAAATATGGAAGAACTACCCATTCTATCGTTTTTCTCATGGGATTGTTTGAAAATATACGATTTACGTTTATCTCACCAACAGAGCTCCATATGCCAGAAAAAGTTACAGACTTTCTAGAAAATAAGGGTATCCCGTATACTGAAACTGATAATTATATCGAAGGAATTAAAGGAGCCGATGTTCTCTATGTTACACGTCTACAAAAAGAGCGATTTACAGATGCATCCGAGTATGAAAAACTCAAAGATGACTTTATACTCAATCTCGATATACTGAAGCACGCAAAGCCAGATATTACGATTATGCATCCACTTCCACGAGTAAATGAGGTAGATCATGAAGTCGACAAGCTCCCAAATGCTGCATTTTTTAGGCAGGCGGCAAATGGTGTCCCCGTACGTATGGCACTTCTCTACTTACTACTGAGAAATAATGAAACAAGTCTTATCTAAAATTATCTCCCTCTACCAACGCTACATATCTCCCGACCACTCCCTTTGGGCAAAAGCACAAAATCACCCCCCCTACTGCAAACACTTCCCGAGCTGTTCAGAGTATACCAAAGAAGCCATTGAAAAGAAAGGAGTTATTATCGGTCTTTCAAAAGGATTTTGGAGAATACTCCACTGTATGCCCTGGAATAAAGGGAGCTATGATCCAGTAGAAAAACAAGAAAAAAAACATCTTCACTAGAGGCTGTCCTAAAAATACCTAAATCCGAATGGATTTAGGTATTTTTTAAGTAGAATATGGAAGTATATTACTTTGTAATTTTCTCTGTATGTTTCAAGCATATACGCAAGACCAGAACTTTCTACTTCCGCCAGATTTTCAGATGTTTTTGTGAGACTCCCATGAGGCAGTTATCCTGAATGAAATCATAGCAACCATGGACCTCCAAGAACTTTTTTCCTCCTATGCTACTTCTGGTGATGTTAAAGGCAGACCCGCCTATCATCCTGTACTCCTTCTAAAAGTACTCTTCTATGCGTATATGAATCAGGTGTTTTCTTCTCGTAAGATTGCCAAGAAGCTACTCTCAGATATTGCCTTCATGTATCTTGCTGGAAAGCATACCCCAGACTTCAGAACGATCAATAGATTCAGAAAAGAAAAAGGAAAGTTTTTAGAAGAAATATTTGTCCAAGTAGTTCTCAAGGCTCAAGAACTTGGTCTCATTTCTTTTGGAACCGTGAGTCTTGATGGAACGAAGATCTATGCTAATGCTTCTACCGCTCAAAGCTATGATGAGAAAAGACTAGAGAAACAGATGAAATCTCTCTTTGATGTTGCGGATGAAATAGATAGATTGGAAGATACAGAGTTTTGAGAAGAGAATCTTGATCACCTTCCAGAAGAACTTAAAACCAAAGAAGGAAGAGAGAAAAGACGTCAAGAAATAGAGACAAAGAAACGAGAACTACAAGAGAAAGAGAAAACTCTCAAAAAGAAAGAAGAGAAATTGAAACAAGAAATCTCAAGAAAGCAGGAACAAGGGATTGTTCAAGATCGTATAAACTTCACCGATACAGATGCAAGACTTATGCAGATGAAACGAAAGGATTGGGGTGTGGGATACAATCCACAAATAGTGACAGAAAATAGATTCATTCTAACGAGCAGGGTCCCTAATACAGCCAATGACACCAAAGAACTCATTCCTCTCCTCAAGAAATTCCAAGAACAATATGAGAGAACTCCAAAAAGTATACAAAATGCGAAGCGGGGATGTAGAGAATGTATTTTGAAACATCAAACATAACCTATGATTTACGAGGTTTTTATTACGATGATTTGAGGGGGTACAAATTGAGTGGAATCTCATCAGTATAGCTCATAACTTGAAGAAACTTATCTCCTACAGACTGTCATAGGTCTGTTTTTCCTATTATTCACGTATTGCAAAATAACCAGGCTGTTTGAAAACAAAAAATCTGAGCATTCGCTCAGATTTTTTGGGACAGCCTCACTAGTGAAGATGTTTTTGAATAAAATAAATAAAGTCATCAGCTGATGTAAACTTCAGGTGTACAGATGCATACCTCGTATATGCCACCTCATCTATCTCTTTTAGCTTTTGCAGTACTATTTCTCAAAGTTCTGTAGAGCTTACTTCATTCCTTCCTCCCAACTCAAGTTCTATTACTGATAATATCGCATTAATTTGTGATACACTGATATTCCTTTTATTGGTAGCCTTGAGAATACTATCCTCCAACTTTTCTCTGTTATACCTTTCTTTTCGATTTCATAACTTTGAAATAATCAACTCAGAATTCTCAACCCTCTCAAAAGTCGTAAATCGATTTGCACAGTTTTCGCACTCTCTCCTCCTTCGAATAGCCTTACCATCAGAAGAAGTTCTCGAGTCAGTAACCTTAGTACTATAGCTTCAACATTTAAAACAATACACAAGCGAATAAGTAATGAAATATAACCATTGCATATAACTCTCGTTATTAATGAAAGTATATAGGTTTTAGGCTCTGATTCAAACATTTTTCACCGATTGCTGTGCTACTGCCTGCAGCTTGAGTAATTCCTCTTTTGAGAAACTCTCTCCCTTAAAATTGGCATCTAGGATATCTCAGGGACGATAGTTTTGTAGATAATAGTTCTTTGCTCCACAAATATACTGAGATATCTTTAAAATACTTTCAGCAGTATGAAACCCTTTAATTACCGTAGTGCGAAACTCATACTCCATCCCAGAAGAAAGTAATACTTGAATACTCTTCTTGTACTGTTCATCATCTTCCTGTACACAAGTAATATCTACAAGGTCTCAAATGGGATTTTTAATATCCATTGCAACATAATCAACTAGTCACCTTGTAATAAGTTTCTTTAACATTTTTGGATCCCTTCCATTTGTATCAAGCTTTACTAAAAACCCTTTTTTCTTTATTTTTCTACAAAACCCTTCTAAATCAGGTTGAAGTGTTGGTTCTCCTCAGCAAATAGACACTCCATCTAATAATCAAACTCTAGAATCTAAAAAGTTAAAAAAGGCGGACAGAGAAATCAGGTTCTTTTTTGTTACATTTACTTTCTCTGGAAGCACAAATTCACTGTTATAACAAAACTTACATCGTAAATTACACCCCAGTGTGAAAACAATACAGCAACTCTTAGAGGGGTAATCTATCAGTGAGAATGTATCAATTCAAGAAATAAGCATAATTAACTGGCGTAGATTTCATTAAACATACTATTTGTATCTGAGCTTTTGAAATAGATTCTACTATAAAATTCTGCCTTCTTTCCCGTATTGAAACTCTGAACAGGTCTATAGTATCCCATAACTCTCGTGTATACTTCACATCTTGTCCTTTCTATTTTCTCCCCATCTGTGGTCACAAAAATTGCTGACATATAAAAAAATTAAAAAATAAAAGTCTAAATTATAGAGAATCTCTCACCCTTCTATCCCCCTAGTATAACTGATCAAACTTTTTTTTACTATCGGTATAGTGACTCCTTGTCTCTAAATCAAACTTTACTCCTGTATACCCTATTTCTTCGTCACACTTCGGGCAAAAATCATGTTCTCCTATGAGATACCCATGTTTTGGACAAATAGAGAAGGTAGGAGTTACCGTTATATATGGAAGCTGATAATTTGAAATTACCTTCTTTACAAATTGCTTACACGCTTGAGAATCTGTCAGTTTTTCTCACATATAAAGATGTAGAACCGTTCCCCCTGTATACTTACATTGCATTTCGTTTTGCTTATCCAACGCCTCAAATGGATCATCTGTATAAGACACTGGCAATTGACTAGAGTTTGTATAATATGGGGCTTCTTCTGTTCCAGATTGGATAATATCTGGCATCTGCTTTTTATCCTCCCTAGCAAACCTATACGTAGTCCCTTCTGCTGGTGTTGCCTCTAAGTTATAGAGATTTCCTGTTTCTTCCTGATACCCTTTTAGTATCTCTCTCATAAAATCAAGAATCTCTAAAGAAAATTTTTCTCCTTCTTTTGAAGTGATATCTTCTTTTCCATTCGTAAAATTAAGAATCGCCTCATTCATCCCATTGATACCAATAGTAGAAAAATGATTTCTAAAAGTTCTCAGGTATCTATAGGTATATGGATATAATCCTTGATTTAACCACTTAGTAATAGTTTTCCTTTTTAGCTCGAGTGAAACCTTTGCTTGTTCCATAAGGTATGAAACTTGGTTTTTAAACCCTGCCATATCTCCTGAAAAGTTCTTTCAAACCCTTGCAAGATTTAAAGTTACTACCCCGATACTTCCCGTCATCTCTGCTGATCCAAACAATCCATTTCCTCTTTTTTCGAGTTGTGTAAGATCAAGCTGCAATCGACAACACATACTTCTTACAGCTCCTGGCTTATAGGCATTTAGATTTCTCACGGTTTCATATTTCCCCTTACTATTTTGTACCCTTTTAAACTGACTCCCTACAAAATTCTGAAAATAGGGAATCCCATATTTTGCTGTCATCTCAAAAAGTGCATCGATGTCAGAGTCCTCCCATGGAAAATCTTCAGTTATGTTATACGTCGGGATAGGAAAAGTAAAAACTCTCCCTTTTTCGTCCCCCTTCACATATATCTCGATAAGCGTTCTATTGATGATTTTCATCTCTTCTTCTAGTTCTCCATATTTCTTTTTATAGGCTCCTTTTTCAACTCCACCTAAAAATAATGACTTTTCTTTTAAATCCTCTGGACAAGTCCAGTCAAGAGTAATATTGGTAAATGGAGTTTGAGTTCCCCATCTACTTGGGACATTTAGACCAAATATAAAATTTTGCATTTGCTGAGAAACATACTTATATGTTTTCTCATATACATACTCTTTTTGAGCTTTTTTAGAAGGAAATGTTACTCCCAGCTCTTCAAGTTCATTTTCAAGTTCTTCTTTAAATTTATGAACAAATGGAGCTAAATAGGTATCAAAAGAAGAAAATGCTTGAGCTCCTGCCCATTCATTTTGCAAAGTTCATAAAAAATTTATCATCTGATTTACTGCTGCCTGAAGGTTCTTTGCTGGAGCGGAATCTATTCTTGCATTGGTCCCATTAAATCCCTCTTCAAGCAATTGTCGTAAACTCCATCCAGCACAGTACCCACAAAACATATCAAGATCATGGATATGTACATGACCATTTCTATGAAGATTTCCTATCTCTGCAGGATATACATGACTAAGCCAATAATTCGCCGTTACTTTCCCAGAGATATTGAGGATAAGTCCTCCAAGCGAGTATCCAGAATTAGCATTGGCATTTACTCTCCAGTCAGATTTATGTAAATACTCTTCCATACTATTTTGCACTTCTACTACCACCTTCATATCCTCTCTTACCTCCCTTCTTTTCTCCCTATAAAGGATATAGCTTTTTGCGACCTCATCATGTCAAAACTTGATGAGTGACTCCTCCACTGCATCTTGTATCTGTTCTACAGAAGGGATATGTACTCCTGATTTTTTTTCAAGTACGGTAATAACATGAGTTGTTATCTGAGAAACTTCTTTAAAATCACTTCCTCCAACAGACTTAATAGCTCGTTCTATTGCAATAGATATTCTTTTAGAATCAAATGTTTCAATAGCTCCATTTCTTTTTCTTACTTTGTAAATAGTCATATTATACAATATAATGTATTTAAATTAAAAACTAATACACAATATATAGCGTTTCCTATTTTTCAAATTTTTATATTCGTATCTTCTTGACAGAAAGATAATAGCATTCCCAGTACTATATATTTTCCTTTTAAAAATATTTTACTTTTCTATTTTTTTTTATATAATCCCCGAGCCTTGCAAAAGGAAGAAATTGAGGAGTATTGATTTTGAAGCGCTACATACAAATGTACCATTTAAAATTTAACCCTTAAAATTTCGTTACTACCTTTTATTTTTTTATTATCTTTCTATGGCAGGAAAAAAATATACCAAAGCCTGTGAACTCGTAAATAAAGATATGAGTTACAGCATTGACGAAGCGGTTGAGCTTCTCGAAAAAACAAATACGGTAAAATTTGATCCTACTGTTGAGATTCACTTCAATCTTAACCTTGATCCAAAACACGCAGATCAGATGATTCGTTCATCTATTTCTCTTCCTCATGGAACAGGAAAAACTGCAAAAGTATGTGCCTTTGCAGATACTATCTCAGCAAAAGATTTAGAGGCTGCTGGTGCGGCAAAAGCTGGTGGAGAAGATCTCGTAGACGAAATTGCAAAAGGAGAAGTAGCACTTGATTTTGATGTGTGTGTTGCCACTCCGTCAATGATGAGACACCTTGGAAAAATCGCAAGAGTACTCGGACCAAAAGGACTGATGCCAAATCCAAAAGCTGGAACCGTTGGAGATGATCTTGTAAGTATTATCAAGGAAATCTCTGCTGGTAAATTTGAGTTTAGAACTGATAAATTTGGTCATGTTCACTCATACTTTGGAAAGCTTTCATTTGGAAAAGAGAAACTAATTGAAAATCTAAAGTTTTTCCTTCACGCTATTAACGAAGCAAAACCAAGCGGAGCAAAAGGAAAATATATGAATGCTATTTACATTTGTAATGCTATGGGGCCTTCTATTAGAATTGACCTTGCAGAAGTAAAATAATTTCAGAAATAAAAAAGAACCAAATCTACGATTTGGTTCTTTTTTACAGTCGCCATTTTCTCAATAACTGTATGATATAATACCGAAAACTCTGATTCACCCAGATATATCCCGTTGAAACCTGCCTGATATCTGGAGTCAGTTTACGCTTAAAATCCGTAACTCCTGCCAGATGGCTAATACTATCCCCAGGGGTTGCAACCCCAAGAAAATCATACCAGCGGATTCCAGAAGCCTGTGCATCTTGGATAGCCTTCCACTGCAATGCATATGGTGCCATCAAGTTTCTATATGCTCCACTGGAAGTCGAAGCTCCATAATAGTATATCGCCGTATCCTCAAAAAATACAAATATCCCCGCAGAGATAATCTCGTCCCCATACTTCGCAAAATACAACTTCGCACCAGGAACCTGTTCCATAAAACGAAGATAGTATTCCTTTGTATTTCCTGAAAAATGATCTCTCGTAGTTGTCTCCTGCATCAAACGAAAAAACGTGGAAATAGTTTCATCATTTCCCTCCACCTCCTCTACAACTACACCTTTTTTCTCTGAAAGTCGGATGTTGTATCTCCCTTTTGGCTTCATATGAGACAATATTTCTTCTTTTGATTTTTGAAGATCAATGAGTGCCGTATACGGCATGATAAACTTTTTATAGACTCCTTCTTGAAAATATTTTCATACCTGTAATACTTCTCCTGATCCAATATAGTCGAGAGTTTCCACCTGTACAAATACACACTCCTCTCCTTTTCCAGCATCTTGGAGAGCTTGAGCTAATTCTTCATGAAACTGATCCTCTGCTATCCCCATAACAAACAGGCCATACTTCCCAAAAGAAATACGGCGTTTTTGACACCAAACACCAGATACTTCAAATACTTCGTCTGCCTGACCAGAGGCTACAAGCATGTCTGACCAAGATTTCGTCTGCCAGATACTCAAGGACTAATACATAAAAAATAAAACAGAAATCACCGTAAGGATAAATGCCAATACTCGCTTCAATGTTAGCTTTTCTTTGTAAAAGATAATCGATAAAATAATCGGAATAAAAATCGAATACGATAAGATTTTATAACTAATAGAGAGGTATCCAAATGCATAGGCCTTTTGGAGAAAATATACATAGTATGAGGTAAATAGTACCGCATGAATCAGTGCCAGTATCACCACACCCACCGATGGAACTTGAACACGCTTCTTTTGAAAGACAAAGAGAAAGAGAGATATACAGATACCCGCGGTCAATCCACGAAAGAAATAAAAACTGTAAATATCTACCTCAGAAGAAATACACTTAAAAATCGTATGCCCAAGCCCCGCTAAGACAATAGCTCCGCCGAGGTAGAGCATCCCGGTACGAATATCTTTTTCTTTTTTTTCAGATTTTTCATTTTCATACAAGAGAAAAAAGACGATAAATCCAAGAGCAAATCCAAGCAGATTGTAAGCACTCAACTCTTCACCAAAAAAGAGTACTCCTGTGAGTAAAAGTAACAGCGATGAGATCACTCGATAGTTGATAAAAAAGAGTGATGATGATACATGTTTCAGCGCGTGCATGATACACATAAATGCAGACATATCGATGATCCCGACGATAATCGCGGTTCAAATCTGCGCCCAAGAAAAAACAAAGGTATCGATATGATAGAAAAAACCAAAAGTCCCGAGTACTAAGGCCCCACACAAAGCATAGAACACAAAGCTATGACTATCTTTGAGATGCTCTGTCGCAATCTTGGCAGTAAAAGCATAGAGCCCAGCACAAAGAGAGGCACCAATAGCATACAAGATACTCGGAGAGATCGTTTCCATGTATATAAATGATTTACGTACTAAGATGATTTATAGCTGCTCCTGTAATCTTTCTCCCCCTTGGTGTACGCTCGATAAAGCCAATTTGGAGGAGATATGGCTCTACCACATCCTCAAGTGTCCCCTCTTCTTCTCCAAGAGACGATGCCAGGGTATTGAGACCAACGGGTCCTCCCTGAAATTTCGTTTGAATAGCGTCTAAGTACTTTCTATCAAGATAATCAAGACCAATACTATCAATCCCGATATCGGTAAATACGATTGTAAGAACGCCAATATCTGAGACGTCATGACCAATGGTTGCATAGTCACGGACAATTTTCAACAGCCTATTAGCAATACGAGGCGTCCCTCGAGACTTTTTGGCGATATGATCAATCGTATCTCCACCGAGCTCTAGAGATAGAAGCAGAGCATTTCGAGTAATGATTTCCGAGATATGAACTGATTCATAAAAATCAAGCTTCATGATATTTCCAAAACGATCACGAAGCGGAGAAGATAGACTCGAAAGCCTCGTCGTGGCACCCACCAGTGTAAATGGCTTCAGAGGAAGTTTCACGCTTTGTGCTCCTGTTCCTGCTCCTACCATGATATCGATTTCAAAATCCTCCATGGCCGTATAAAGAATCTCCTCTACCTGCGGTTTCAGACGATGAATCTCATCGATAAAGAGGATGTCTCCCTCCTCCAAATTTGACAGGATACTCACAAGATCTGATTGCTTATCAATCGCTGGACCAGAAGTCGACTTGAGGTGTGTCCCCATCTCGGTCGCAATAATCTGACTCAGGGTTGTCTTCCCTAGACCTGGAGGACCATAAAAGAGGACGTGTTCGAGTGATTCCCCACGAATCTTTGCTGAGTGC
Source organism: Candidatus Peribacteria bacterium (assembly GCA_023898505.1). GTDB lineage: Bacteria > Patescibacteriota > Gracilibacteria > BD1-5 > UBA6164 > HK-STAS-PATE-10. Next base: position 788,421 of record CP060226.1, read on the forward strand.
ATGGAGACAGAAAGGTGTTTCTTGATACTCTCCTGTCCGACATACTCTTCGAGACGTTTTGGGCGCAAGATATTGTTTCCAGCAGAGCTATCGAGATCAATCTCTGCAGAGCTCACCATTCTGGTATCTGCTTTGGTTTGTGATGATTCAATCATATATACGGTTTACATACAAAAAGGCTTTCTCCTAGTTTAGAGAAAGCCTTAGAAAAGGCAAGAAAAAAGCTCACGCAAGCGTGAGGTTTTTTCTTAATCATCTCATGAAAGTCGTTCCATTTGTAAATTAGCTTGTATAGTACTCATTTTTATTCACATGAATACAATATTTCTTCAAATAGAAGCAAGAGATTCTAAAGTCTTTGGAATTCTCAACTCAGTAAGATATCATACCACTATCTTCTGGATTTCTAGAAATCCATCTGTTCCACTTTTTATAGCACTTCTGTCCGTCAATCATAACACACATATTGGAGTACATTCATTTACAATGCTTGAAGAAGAAAAAGCAGAAAGTTCCAAAATAATCTCCCCTACTTGACGTACCATACTACCATCAAAACCAGATATATCTAATGAAGACAAAGCATGTAATAACTCCTGCGTAGTAGTCACCTTTCAGATACCTCGTAATACACCATACCTTTTACATAAAAAAGGATAATATATATCAAATCACCCCCTTTCTCAAAGTTGTGATTGTAATCTCCTCAAATAATCTATACAATCACCTATAATAGCAATCCTATTCATCTGCGGACTTCAAGAAGATATCACATGAGTATTACGGTATATCTCTGCCTGAAGTAACTCATCAGTATATTTTCAAAGTAATTGAGAAGTATTTCCCCAATTTATTCATCAAAGTTCTTGTAATTGAGCATCAACTTCAAGCTCATGCGATAATCGAGGTATTTCAGTCTTTATAGCATTTACCATTTCAGAGATGGTTAAAAAACAAAGACCTCCTTTCTTTTAAGTCCTTATATTTAAAAAATAATATTTGTCAAATAAATTCTTTTGACTTTCTATATCTAGCACATATACTATTTATGTGCTAGTATTTAAATATACGTTTAAAATAGCATATGTTTTAATAGATTCCTGCCTTCCCCACTAAAGACGGGACACAGTGCAGGAATGACATGGAAATTTTACACTCTACCCTAAAAACCATGAATATCGAAAAATTTACTCTCAATGCTTCTCAGCGTATCCAAGAAGCTCAAGATTTGGCAAACAGCCAATCAAACGCACAAATTAGTCCGATACATCTTCTTGTCGCTATGGTTAGCAGTAGTGATTCTCTCGTCAAAGAAATCCTCCAAGAAATCGGGGTTGATTTGAGGCTCATTACTCACAGTGTACAAAAAGAGAGTGGCGCTCTACCAAAAATCAGTGGGAACTACCAACTCGCACTCTCTCCAGAGCTAAACCAAGTATTCATAGAGTCAGAGAAAATTGCGACAAAAAACAAAGATGCCTATATCACGGAAGAACACCTCCTCCTTGCCCTTATAGAGTTTGGTGATACAAAAACCAAAGAAATCCTCCAAGCATTTGGAGTTACGAGCAGGAGAGCAAAAGATATCATCGATACAATGCGCTGAGGAGAAACAGTCCAAGACAATGACCCTGAAAACAAGATGAACACATTAAAAAAATACGGGATTGACCTCATAGAACAAGCAAAGCAAGGAAAAATCGACCCGGTTATCGGACGTGAAGAGGAAATTCGTAGAACCCTCCAAATCCTCTCCAGACGTACGAAAAACAACCCTGTACTTATCGGAGACCCCGGAGTTTGAAAGACTGCCATCGTCGAAGGAATTGCAAAAAAAATTGTCGATAGAGAAGTACCAGATAATCTCCTTGGGAAACGTATCATCACCCTCGATATGGGATCCCTCCTTGCGGGAGCAAAGTACAGAGGAGAGTTTGAAGAACGTCTCAAAGCGGTGATGAAAGAAGTCGAAAAGTCCAATGGAAATATCATCCTCTTTATCGATGAAATCCATACCATTGTTGGAGCTGGCGCAGCGGAATGACAAGGCGATGCAGGAAACCTCCTAAAGCCAAGTCTCGCTCGTGGGAGCCTCCATCTTATCGGGGCAACAACTATCAACGAGTATAGAAAATACATCGAAAAAGATGCCGCACTTGAGAGGCGCTTTGCTAATGTCCTCGTCGATGAACCAAGTCGTGATGATACGCTTGCAATACTTCGTGGAATCAAGGACAAGTATGAAACACATCACGGTATTTCCCTCACAGATCGTGCGATTGAGGCAGCAGTTGATCTGAGCATCAAGTATATTTCTGATAGAAAATTGCCAGATAAGGCTATTGATCTCATCGATGAAGCGCTTTCGTCTGTAAAACTGAAGTCTATTTCAAAGCCAGTGGAACTCGATATCCTAGAAAAAGAAATTCGTACCCTTTCGATAGAGCTCGAAGCAAAAAAAGCAGAGATATCCCCCTCAATTGAGGGGGAAGCGAAGCAGGGGGAGGAAGTTATTACAAAACTCGAAAAAAAGATTGCAAGTAAAAAAGAGCAACTCATGACCGTAGAATCTGCATGGAAAAAAGAAAAAGAGGCCATGAAAACCATCAAAGAAGCCCGTGAAAAGATGGAAGCTCTCAAAACAAAAGCAGAATCTCTCGAACGTGAAGGAAACCTCGGAGACGTTGCGCGTATCCGCTACGGAGAGATTCCAACACTTGAAAAAGAAGTGAGTGGGGCTGAGAATCATCTCAAAACCCTCCAAGCATCTGGAAAATGATTTCTCCGTGAAAAAGTAGATGCCGAAGACATCGCTGAGATTATCAGCAAATGGACGAGTATCCCCGTGACAAAACTCTTGGAAACTGAAAAGCAAAAGCTCCTTGATCTTGAAGAAAACCTGAGAAAAAGAGTTGTCTGACAAGATGCAGCTATCAGTGCCGTATCACATGCTATCCGTAGAGCAAGGGCTGGTCTCAGTGATGCAGCAAAGCCAGATGGAAGTTTTCTCTTCCTTGGGCCTACTGGTGTCGGAAAAACAGAAACAGCCAAGGCGCTTGCACATCTCCTCTTCAACGATGAAAAGGCCATGATTCGTATCGATATGAGCGAATATATGGAAAAACACTCAGTATCTCGCCTGATAGGCTCTCCTCCTGGATATATCGGGCATGAAGAGGGGGGGCAACTTACCGAGGCTGTTCGCAGGAAACCATATTCTATCGTTCTCTTTGATGAGATAGAAAAGGCTCATCCCGATGTATTTAACACTCTTCTTCAGGTACTTGATGATGGAAGACTTACCGATAGTAAGGGAAGAACCGTCGACTTTAAAAATACCATTATCATTATGACTTCAAATCTCGGAAGCCATATTCTTTCTCCTGAAAGGGGAAAGATGTCCGCAGGACAGATAGGGGTATCAAAAGAATTAATGACGGTCCTTAAATCTCACTTCCGCCCCGAGTTTCTGAACCGTATCGATGATATCATTGTCTTCAATCCAATATCTGAAGCAATGCTCGAAGACATTACCGATATCCTGCTGAAAGAAGTCAGTGATATCCTCCTATTGCAACATATTAGCGCCACATACTCAAAGAAACTGAAAGCATACCTCATGAAACGTGGATCTGACCAAGAGTTTTGAGCACGTCCTATGAAGCGCGGTATTACCCAAGTCATTATGAATGGATTATCCACCAAGATTTTATCTTGAGAAGTGAAGACAGGAGAGAGAATTTTACTCGATGTTGATGAAGCGGGAGAACTCATCGTAAAAAAAGATTAGCCAGAAGTATTTTTTCTCGTATACTATGCTAGCATATTTTTAAAAGTGTATTGTAATATATGAAAGCAATCGAAACTGGAACATATAACGTGATTCTGAGAACCATATCAGAAGAGATAAAGCCACAAGAGATGAAACACTATGTGAAGCTCGGAAAAGAGATGATAAAGTATATCAAAGAACCCAAAAATAAAGGGGTCGGTCTTGCAGCACCACAAGTAGGAGAAAATAAGCGTCTTATCGTAGTCAGTTTATTGCGTGACCGGGATGATGAAAACTACTCTACCGTGATGATGCTCAATCCAGAAATCTTGGACTTCTCCAAAGATACTGAAACTGACACTGAGGGGTGTCTCTCAGTTCCAGGGGGAAAAGCAGAAGTCTGTCGTCCTAAAAGTATCCGCCTAAAATACATAGACGAAAAAGGAAAAGAAAGAATCCTCATGCTAGATGGACTCAGTGCCCGCATCGTCCAACATGAAGTCGATCATCTGAACGGTGTCCTCTTTGTCGACAGGGTCAATGAGACTATCCTCAAACAGAGAAAGAAAGAAGCAGTACTCTAGTACTGCTTCTTTTTTATCGAACCATAATCCAGACATCCGCACTATATCATGATGTAAGAGCATATGAACTATTCAAGGATCATTTCTTAAGACTTCTGGTAGTATGAGTATGATCCAGATATTTCCCACTCCAATTATTCCAGTTCCTTGATACTGGTTGCGAACAATCTCAAACATAACATGTGTGTCCATCATCATCCCTATACACAGCTATCTCATCATATGAATTTGTACAATTTGTAGATGCTAAATCAATTCAACCATAAGTAGTTTGCCTGGTTGAGATCAAAGATTGCTTATAAACTCCATAATGAAACCAATACTTTGTTCTACCACCATCATATGTATAATATGCTTCATGAGTTATACAATTTTGAGGACTTCATGCGGTTGACTCAAAAGCCCTATCCTTAACAAATCAATCAGGGGTATAAAAACCATAGTATTTTGTAGTATTACCATCAACTCAAATAATAATATGAGAAAATTCCATATCTGAAGCATCAATAGAATAATCATATCAGGGGTTTAGGGTAGTAGGAGTAATTAATCCTATATAATCATCTAAAAATGTTGCGCTCGGATACCTTCCATCTGTAACTCAAACAAGCGTCCACCCACCATCATCAGTCGTCATATCACAGTAGACCTCTATCGGGCTAGACTGTGTTGGGTCGATGATATAGTTTCCGTCTTTACCTTGTAGTTCTTCGTGTTTATCGAGGAGTTGTTTACAGCTTTGAGCAAGGGTTCATCCTACAGCTTTGAGTTTTGCAAGGATATCTAGGGTAGATCCAGTTCCTGCTATACTTCTCGTATCTGTAAGATTTGCTGTGTAACTGTCTGTAGTAAGGGCTACATCTAAGTACCCTGAGTTAGTGATGGTGGTTACTTCCTGTATCGGAGCATTGGTTCAGGACTCTGTAAGAATTCAGAGTTTATGTCCGTTTACCGTTGGGTATCTGCTGGTATAGTCTGTTGCTGCATGGGCTTGTGAGATGAAAGCTCCCCCTCTATCCCCCTCAATTGAGGGGGAAGTGAGCGCAAGTGAGCTGGGGGAGTTTGGAGTCTGTGAAAGAAGGTTTTCTTCTTCTTCGAGAAATGCCATCAGTTGAAAGTATCTCTTATCACTGGTCAGGTAGTAGGAGAAGTAGGTGGAGTCTTTCGGGTCTTTTCCTCCTTTGGTAAAGTCTATCGTTTCAAGGACTCCTTCTCATGCGTAGCCTTGGTAGGCAATAGTAGTTCCATTAGACTTTACTTCTACGTAGTCATCTGGAAGGGGGAGGTCTTTGGTTGTTCTATAGAGTTCGAGTCCATCATGGAGGGCTGTCAATTGAGAGATACGATTCATATCTCTGGTTCAAGCGAGGTAGGAGCTATATGAAACAAAGCCTACCGTAGAGAGGATTCATAGGATGACTACTACGACGATAAGTTCGACGAGGGGAAAACCTTTGTTTCTTCCGTTCGTGGGAAAAGAAGGTTGGGATGGAATATCTATTATTTGTTTGCATACAAAAAAATAGTTTACATATTCATCCCTAGTATAGCTATAAAGAAAGGAAGGAAAAATGCGGAAATAAAAAACCTCTTTACAAAATGTAAAGAGGCTTTTTATTATTTTCTATTATTTATACTTCGAGTAATCAAACATCTTCATCTCAGAATCAACACGACGGATCAAATCAAGAATTACTGATACGATGATGATTAACCCTGAAGCGCTGATGATAAAATCTACCGTTTGGTCAATTCCTGGTATCTTTCCAAGGAGATATGGTAAGACGGCAATAAGTGCTAGGAATGACCCCCCAAAGAGGTTTAGCTTTGCAGATACTCCTGCAAGATACTCAGCGGTTTCTGCTCCTGGGCGAATCCCTGGGATATATCCACCTCTCTTTTGAATACTTTCTGCTACATTTTCTGTGTTAAACGTAATAGAAACATAGAAAAATGAAAAACCAAGAACGAGAAGAAAGTATACAATAATAAGAGTCCAAGAAGGATTGTTCATACTGAAATGTTCTAACATAAACTCCCCTATCTGCCTTGCTCTATCGCTTGAAGCATTTGAAAGAATCTGTCCAAGAATCGCAGGAAATGTCACGAGTGATACAGCAAAGATAATCGGGATCATCCCCGCTTGATTGATACGAATCGGAAAGTATGATTTTTCTTCTCTCCCAGTTCTGGTATAGATAATTGGGATTCTTCTATTCCCCTCAGTAAAACTGATAATGATATAAATAATCACAAGCGTTGCTATCAGAATACCGAAGAAGAGTGGATATGCTCCTGTAGAAATATATCCCATAACCACTCCTGGTACCCCAGCAAGTACCCCCGCCGTAATGATAATACTAATACCATTCCCAATACCATACTCGGTCATAACTTCTCAAAGCCACATCAGAAATACCGTTCCAGTCGTAACAATAAGCATTGCCATAAGGATGGTAGTCGTATTGGTAACATCGATAATTGTCCCTCCAGCAAGACTATTTAATAAAATAATCATCCCGTAACTTTGTAAGAACGCAAGAGGTAGTGTTAACAAACGAGTCATCTTGTTGATTTTTCTTTGTCCTGCTTCCCCCTCTTTCTGGAGATCACCAAGCTTAGGAATAATTACTCCTAAAAGTTGGATAATGATAAGAGCGTTGATATATGGAGATAACCCCATAAGAATAATCGAAAAGTTTTGTAGTCCTCCTCCCATAAGGGCACTAAAAAATGAAAGACCCTTTTGTTGCTCCATAATTACTGACAGACCTTCTGTATTTACTCCTGGTACTGGAATTACTGAAAGTAACTTATACACTAGTACAAGGGCAAGAGTTGCAATAATCTTTTTTCTCAGATCCTTTACTTCAAAAACAGCAGCGATTTTTTTAAACATACGATATAATTACAAATAATAATTTAATTATAGCAAAAAATAATATTTCTCAAATAAAAAATACCCTTCGAGAAAAGCGAGGGTATTGATGAGATATTATACAAGTTCAATGCTTCCACCTGCTTTTTCAATAGCTTTCTTAGCTGCTTCAGATGCCTTTTGTACCTTTACTTGTACTTTTGCTTTTAGTTCTCCTTTTGCTAGAAGTTTTAAAGGAAGACTCTTTCTTTTTAACAATCCAGCTGCTACTAAAGACTCTGTTGAGATTTCAGTAACTCCTTTTGCAGCAAATGCCTCTACATCACTGAGGTTAATAACATTATACTTTGTGGTAAAGCGTGCATTTGAGAATCCTTTTAATTTTGGAAGTCTTCTAAATAGTGGAGTCTGTCCTCATTCAAACCAATCTGGAACTCCTCCTCCGGATCTTGCATTTTGTCCCTTACATCCTCTCGTAGAAAATGTTCCTTTTCCAGAACCATTTCCTCTTCCGACTCTCTTAGATGAAAATCTTGAACCTTCATCTGGTTTAATTGTATGTAACAATACCATAATAAATAATTTAGTAATTAACGATTATCCCAAAGTTCTACTTAAAACTCATAAGTGCTTCTAGAGTAGCTCTTGCATTATTAATAAGGTTTGAAGACCCATATCTTTTTGCAAGGACATCACTATATCCAGCAACATCTAACACCTTTCTCACAGCTCCACCAGCAATAATTCCAGTACCCTTTGATGCTGGGTGAACCATTACTTTCGCTGCCTTATACTTAGTTTGAACATTGTATGGAACAGTTCCCTCCTCAATTCTTACAGTAATCATTCTTTTCTTTGCATCTGCAACTGCTTTTGCAATAGCGTCTACAACTTCCCAACTCTTTCCAGTTCCGAGACCAACTTTTCCTTTTCCGTCCCCAACAACCATTACCGCTCTAAAACGAAGTTGTCTTCAACCTTTTGTTACTCTCGTTACTCTATCGATACTGAGGAGTTCTTCTCTAAACTCTTTCTTAGGTTTTTGAAATTTCTTTTCAGTTGGATTTGCCATAAATCAGGGTAATTAAATAATTAAAAGTTTAATCCTGCTTGTTTTGCTGCTTCAGCAAGAGCCTTTACTCTCCCATGAAATGCAAAACCACCTCTATCAAATACAACAGTTGAAACATTTTGTTGTTTCAAGAGTTCAGCAATCTCTGTTCCTACTTTTTGAGCACGATCAGTTTTTGTTGCTTTTTTATCCATCTTTACATCAGAAACACTACAAAGAGTCTTTCCACTAGCATCATCAATCACTTGTGCGTAGATATTTGCATTACTTCTAAACACACAAAGTCTTGGTCTTTCTGTATTTCCCTCAACCTTCTTCCTAATTCTTGCGTGTCTTCTGAGTCTGTTGCGTACTTTTTCTAACATTTTAGAAATTCTTAAATTGTAAATTTAAATTTATAATTATTTACCTGTTTTACCCGCCTTTCTTCTAATTTGTTCTCCTACATACTTGATTCCTTTCCCCTTATATGGTTCTGGTTTCTTCATGGCACGTATCTTAGATGTAAACGCTCCTAAAGCTTGTTTATCTACACCAGTGATGTGGATCATATTTTTTGCCTTTTCATCCATCTCAACCTTTAGTCCTTGTGGTACATCCACTTCAACTTTATGAGAATACCCGATACTTAAAATAAGTTTTGTACCTTGTACTTCAAACTTGTATCCTACCCCATTAATTTCAAGGCTTTTCTTATACCCATCTCTTACACCATCCACCATATTTTGGATAAGTGAACGAGTTGTTCCCCACATGGCTTTTGCTTCTTCACCTTTTGGAGTTACTACTACAGTTTTCTCAATAATCTTTACGTCTACTATATCTAAAAACGTATATTGAAGTTGTCCAAGTGGTCCTTTGATAGTAATCTCATTTCCTTGAATATTTGCTTCTACTTTATCTCCAAGTTCAACCGGTAATTTTCCAATTCTAGACATTTTAATTAATTATAAGTTATAAGTTATAAATTATAAGTTACGGTCTATAACTTTTAATTTCTAATTTATCATTTCTTAACTTCTATTAGTATACTTCGCACAAAAGTTCTCCACCAACATTTAGACTTCTTGCTTCATATCCAGTAATGATTCCTTTTGGTGTAGAAATAATGTATATTCCTTGCCCATTTCTCGATTTCTTAATATCCCTAGACTGAATATATATTCTTTGTCCTGGCTTAGAAATACGACAAAAGTTTGGAACATACTTTGTTACTCTCACATTATTCAATGTAATCGCTAGTGTTTTCTTGTTGTTTTCACCAGACTCCACAGAAAAATCAACGATATATTTATTTTTCTTCAGGATTTTCAGAATGTCAGCTTTAATCTTAGAATTCGGAACATAAATTGTTTCGATTCTAGAAATATAAGCATTTCTGATTCTGGTTAATAAATCTCCAATTGGATCTATTATCATAGCGCGTAAATTACTAAACTAAACTTAAAATTTTATACAATTACCAACTTGATTTTCTTACTCCTGGTAATTCTCCTGCATTTGCTTTTTCTCTAAAACAAATTCTACAGATTCCATATCTTCCAAGGTATCCTCTGGTTCTTCCACATACGTTACAACAATTAAATATCTTTGTTGCCACTGCAGACTTTTTCCCGTGTTGTAAATCAAGCAAAAATCTTTTCTTTAACTTACTTGCTTTTGCTATTTTTGACTTTCTTGCCATCAATATCAAATTAAAAATTAATATACTCTACTTAGAAAATGGAAACCCTAATTTTGTTAATAATGCTCTTCCTGCTTCATTTGAAGTTGCGGTTGTTTTTACAGTAATCTGTATCCCATGTGTCTTTACTACATCATCTTGTGGAACCTCTAGGAAGATCGTATGTTCTTTTACCCCAAAGTTATAATTTCCTTCAGCATCAAAACTCTTTTTACTGATACCTCTAAAGTCTCTCACTCTTGGAAGAACAACATGAATAAGCTTTTCTAAAAAGTCATACATCTTTTCTCCTCTGAGGGTTACCATAATACCTACTGGCATTCCTGCTCTTAATTTAAAGTTTGAGATTGCTTTTCTTGCATATTTCACTATCGGCTGTTGTCCAGCAATAAGTGCCATATGTTCTTGTAATACAGAAAAATCTTTATTTCCTTGACGGATATATGTTCAGATCCCCATATTAAGAACTACCTTCTCTACTTTTGGTACCTGCATCACATTTGTAACTCCAAGCTCTGACTTAAGGGCAGGAAGTACTTCTTTTACATATTTATCTTTTAGGTTCATTGTGTCCTAGCTTTTAAAGAATAATTATTTAATGATACAATCTTTCGCTGCTTTTTTCCCTTCTTTTGCTGCTACTTTAGAAAATCTATACTTCTTTGTATTTCCTTTTTCTTCAATAGATACATATCCAACTCTTGTCTTTTTTTGAGTTATTGGACATATAAGCATAGCATTTGAGGCATCGATAGGTTTTTCCATCTTCACAATTTGTCCTGGTTGTGTTCCCATTTTTCTCATATGACGAGTAACAACATTTACTCCTTTTACAAGAATCTTACTTTCTGCTGGGAATACTTTTAGTACTTCTGCTTTTACTCCTTTATCTTGAGTTTTTCCGGCGATTATCTCAACCGTATCTCATTTTCTAATTTTCATAATCTCTAGCTTTTAATAATTATAAAACTTCTGGAGCTAAACTCACAATTTTTTGGAACCCTTTATTTTTTAATTCTCTGGCTACAGGACCAAAAATACGAGTTCCTTTTGGGTTTTTATCATCTCCGATAATTACACAAGCATTGTCATCAAAACGAACATAACTCCCATCTGGTCTTCTTACTTCTTTTGTTGTTCTTACCACCACTGCTTTTACTACTTTTTTCTTTTTAACATTTCCATCTGGAAGTGCTTTTTTCACAGAACATACAATAATATCTCCGATAGAAGCATATCTTCTTTTTGAACCTCCAAGCACCTTAATACAAAGCACTTCTTTTGCTCATGAGTTATCTGTAACTGCCAGTCTTGATTCTGTCTGGATCATGTCCTTGCTTTTAAATACTAAAACGATATATAATTCAAATGGTATTATCCTTCCATAACTTCCCATCTCTTTAGTTTAGAGAGTGGTCTTGTCTCCTTAATGGTTACCATATCTCCCTCTTTTACACTATTATTTTCATCGTGGGCATAAAATTTTGCCGTTACTCTATACTTCTTTTTATACTTTGGGTGTATTTTGTAAGCATGAACAGAAACAACTACTGTTTTATCCATTTTTACACTACTTGCGACACCTTTTATTGTTCTCATTCTACTACTAAAAATACAAAATAAATTAGTCTACACGAAATCCTTTTTGACTTGCAAATGTCTTCAATTTTGCTACATATCTTCTTAAAGCCTTTAACATATGTGTTTGTTTTAATTCTCCTGCACTTTTTTTCATCTGAAGTACGTACATCTTTTTTTGTGCATCAACTACCTCTTTTTTCATATCTCCTTGAGACATTTCTGAAATCTTAGCAGTTTCCTGTAATTTTAAATCCTTAATACTTTTCATGGGTACAAGATATTAATCAACTATTATTTTCGTTTTTACTGGCAACTTATACGCAGCAAGTCTAAAAGCTTCCCTTGCAACTTCTGGAGTAACGCCTGTTATTTCAAACAAGACTCTTCCAGGTTTTACAGGAGCTCTATACATTTCAACGGATCCTTTACCTCAACCCATCGGAACTTCTAGTGGTTTTTGAGTATAGGCCTTATCTGGGAAAATACGGATCCAGATTTTTCCTCATCTCTTAATAAAACGCACCATAGCCCTTCTGGCTGATTCAATTTGTCTCGAAGTAATAAATCCTCTATCTGATGCCTTAAGAGCGAAATCTCCAAAAGAGATATCTGATCCTCTTATAGCACTTCCCTTCAATCTTCCTCTATGTGTTTTTCTATATTTAGTTTTCTTCGGCTGTAACATTTTGAGTACAGTTAGTATATAAAAGTTTTTATATAGTCAAGTTTATTTTTTCTTTTTAAATATATCTCCTTTGTAAATCCAAACCTTCAATCCAATTGTACCGTATACTGTTTCTGCTCTTACTGTACAATAATCAATATCTGATCTCATCGTTTGAGTTGGAATATTTCCTTCTTTAAAGGTTTCTCTTCTTGCAATTTCCGCTCCATTTAATCTTCCTCCTACTTTTACCTTAATTCCTTTTGCTCCCTTTTCCATACTCCTTGCAAGTGCGGTTTTAATAGCTCTCTTATATGGCATTCTCTTCTCAATTTGGTTGGCAATCATATATCCAACGATTTTTGCATTGAGGTCAGGTTTTTTAATTTCTTTTACTTCTACCTTTACCTTATATCCTACTTTTTGAGCTAATAGTTTCTCTAGTGTTTCTAGGTTTTCTCCCGTTTTCCCAAGTACCAATGCTGTCTTTGCAGTATAGACTACTACAAGAATAGTATCAAGATCTTTTGAAACCAAGATATCTCCAAGAGGAATTCCTGTAAGTTGTTTTTGAACAAGATCTCTTACTTTTAGGTCAACGAGGAGCGTATCCTTGTAACTATCTTTTCCAGAGTACCATGTAGATTTCCAAGTTTTAATATACGGAATTCTAAATGCAATTGGACTTACTTTGTGTCACATAGCGATATAAGTGTAAAGTATTAAATTTAAATTATTTTACCTGTAATTCTAAACGAACATTTGAAGTTCTTTTCAAAATTGGGTGCATTCTTCCTCTTGAAACAGGATTCCCTCTTTTATATACGATTCCCTTATGAACCATAAGTGTCTCGATATATAAATCTTCTCTTTTTTGGTTATCATTATTTTCTGCATTTTTTACAGCAGAAAAAAGAATCTTATACAATAGATCCGCTCCTTTCTTTGGTGCAAATTTAAGGAATTTCAATGCTTCATCTACCGACATCCCTTTTACGACTTGGGCTACAACCATCATCTTTTTAGGAGAGATGCGAATATTTTTACCGTAAGCTTTCATAAAAATTATTAAGTTATTGGATTAGAAAAATATGAGGAGTACTATCTATTTCCAGAGTGTCCTCTAAATGTTCTAGTAAGTGAGAATTCTCCGAGTTTATGTCCAACCATATCCTCAGTAACAAATACTGGAGTATGCGCCTTCCCATTATGTACCCCGAAAGTGTGTCCAACAAATTCTGGGATAACCGTACATCCTCTTGACCAAGTTTTAATTACTCCTTTCTTGCCAGATTCATTCATTTTATTCACTTTTCTGACTAATCTTTCATCGATATATGGTCATTTTTTAAGACTTCTAGTCATAGTATATTAGTTATTAGAATATTAGTTTAGATAGTAATAATTACACCATAAGTTTTCCTTTCCTTGTTTTTACAATCCATCTACCTGTTGTCTTTTTTCTACTTCTTGTTTTTACACCAAGTGCTGGAGCTCCCCAAGGGGTTTTTGGATATTTCATACCAATAGAAGATCTTCCTTCTCCACCTCCATGTGGATGATCTACTGGGTTCATTGCCTTACCTCTTACAGTTGGTCTTTTCCCCATCCATCTAGATCTTCCAGCTTTCCCGATTACTATTTGATTATAGTCAGGATTTGAAACTTGACCAAGGGTTACATAACATCCTTTGTGTACAAATCTTACTTCTCCTGAAGGAAGTTTTACCTGTGTATATTTTCCTTCTTGAGATATAATCGTAGCAAATGATCCTGCTGATCTTACTGACGATGCCCCCTGTCCAATAATCATTTCCACATTATATATCTGCATTCCTGTTGGGATATTTTCAATCTTCATTCTATTTCCTGCAACAAGTGGTGCTTTCTCGTCAGTGATAATAATATCTCCAACCTTCATCTCTTTATGTGCCAATACATATCTTCTTTCTCCATCAGCATAACATACAAGCGCAATAAACGCACTTCTATATGGATCATACTCTATAGTTTCTACTTTTGCATTAATTCCTTTCTTGTCTGTAAAAAAGAAATCAACAAGTCTGTATTTTTTTGCATGACCTCCTCCTTGATGTCTCACAGAGATTCTTCCTGAACTATTTCTTCCCGCATGGTTTTTTAAAGAAATAGTTAACGACTTATGTGGTTTTGATGTAGTAACCTCTTCAAAAGTTACTCCTGTCATTCCTCTTCTTCCCGCCGTTGTTGGTTTGAATTTTTTTATAGCCACGTTCGAGTAATTAAAAAACTAAATATTATTTAACAATTGGTGCATCTAATTTTGCTGTTGCATCTCTCAGAGTTACATATGCTTTTTTAGAAGCTCTTCTTCTTACTTGCATATTTCTCTTCTTCCCGTATTTAAACTTTTCACGAGTAGACACCATATTTACAGAAGCTACTTGCACTCCATAGATATCAAGAATCGCCTTCTTTACATCTACTTTTGTTGCACTTCCAGAAACCTCAAATACATAGGTATTATTGAGCATCTCTAGATTTGCTGTTTTTTCTGTAACTATTGGTTTTTTTAAAATCGTATACAATCTCATAATTGGAAAATTAAAAACTATTTAGCAAGTGCTTCAAGACTCTCAATACTTGGTTGAAGTAATACCAAAGTCTTATATTTTAATAAATCTTTTACATTTAAGTAGTTTACTAAAATGGTTTTCACATATGGTAAATTTGAGGCTGTTTTTTCAATCATCTCATTTTTCTCCGCAAGAGTAAGAAGTACATTTTTTTCATATGGAACTTTTGCAAACACTTCTACCATATTTTTTGTTTTCATCTCTGTAAAGTTGATAGCGTCAAGAATTACTAATTCTTTATTCTGTAACTTTGATGATAGTACACAAAACAATGCTTTTCTTCTTTCCTTTCTATTCATCTGAATAGTATAGTTCTCACTAGATCTTGGACCAAATGCAACTCCACCTTTTTTTCTTATTGGAGATCTATTTGACCCCATTCTCGCTCTACCTGTACCTTTTTGTTTATAAATTTTTCTTGTTGACCCCCTTCTTTCCCCTCTTGTTTTTGTATGAGCCGTATTTGTTCTATTATTTGCAAGCTGATACATAAGAGCTCTATGAACCAAACCTTCATTCATTTCCAGTCCAAAAATTTCTGGATTCAATTCTATATCTGAAACTTTCGTTCCTGTTTGATTTAATACCGCTACTTTCATGGTCTTTTTTCCAATTAACAACTAAAAAACAATACGAACAAACGAATTTCTTCCTCCAGGAACTCCACCTCTCACTCCAATCACTTGTACGTCTTTATTTACTAATTCAACAGGTACATTTTTAATATTTACCTTTATATCCCCATGATGCCCGTGCATCTTTTTTCCTTTATGAGTTCTTCTTGGTTTTCTGTTACCAATAGAACCAAGAGCTCTATGGAACTTTGAACCATGTCCACCAGGACCCCCACTAAAGTTATGTTTTTTCATGGCACCAGTAAACCCCTTTCACTTTGAGAATCCGATAATAGTTACCGTTTCAATTCCTTCAAGTGTATCAAGATTTAATTCTTGACCAAGAGTATACCCCTCAAGATCTGCAGCTTCAACACGAAACTCTTGTACTTGAGAACAAAGGGAAGTATTTACAGACTTCGCTCCTTCTTTTACTACTACCTCTTCTGTTTGAGGAATACCAAGAATAAGCGCTGTATACCCATCATTTTCCATTGTTCTTTTTCCAACAACAACCAGACGAGGCACCTCAAGTAATGTTACTGGTACGAAATTATCCCCCTTAACTACACGAGTCATTTCTAACTTTTTTGCTATAAGTCCAGCCATATTTTCGTAATGATTATATAGTAAAGTTAGAGGTTAAACTTATCCTTTCAATGAATGAAAAATAGTTTAACATAACCTCTTCTTAAAACTTTCGTAGATTCTTAAATTCACAAAAAGTAGGCGAATTGTATCGAAAACAAAGTACTTGTCAAAAGAAATTTTGTTTTTTTATAAAAACGTTGCAATAGAGGGCTTTTCTTATAATATTGGGGCGCTATTTATTCTCAAAAACTTAGAAAATTATGCAAGAATTATTGGAGCAGTTACGTAGACAATTTCTGGAAGAAATTGCAAAGATAGAATGAGAAGAGAGTCTCAAAGAACTTCTTTCGAACTATCTTGGAAAAACAGGAAAACTCAAAGAGATACTCTGAGGACTAAAAGATCTTTCAAATGATGAGAAAAAAACTATAGGGCCTATGGCAAATACCCTCAAGGTATTTATGGAAGAAGAAATCGAAAAAAAATCTCAAGAACTTGAAGATGCTCACTTTGCAAAAATTGAAGATGAAGAGGCGATTGATGTATCTCTTGAGTTTCCACTAAAAGGGAGGGGACATCGTCATCCTATCAGTATCACGACGAAACTGATGGAGGACATCTGTATCTCGCTTGGATTTAAAATCGCCGATGGTCCGCAAATCGAAAATGAAGACTATAACTTTGATAAGCTCAATATCCCTGCAGATCATCCAGCTCGCGATGTCTGGGATACCTTTTGGATCCAAGACGATATCAACGATAAGCAACCAAAAAACAATAAATTCCTCTTACGTACACACACTTCTCCCGTACAAATTCGTGAGATGCTCAAAGGGAGGCTCCCTATAAAAATCATTGTTCCTGGAAGAGTATTTCGCTACGAACAAGAAGATGCTCGTCATACCTGTAACTTCTATCAGCTTGAAGGACTGATGGTCGGAGAAGGAGTAACCTTTGGAGATCTGAAGTGGACACTCGACACCATTATGAAGAAGCTTCTCGGAGAAGATACCAAGCTTCGTTTCCGTCCAAGTATCTTCCCCTTTACTGAGCCAAGTGCTGAAGTCGACGTCAGTTGTCAGATTTGTAAATGAACTGGAATCACCACCCCTCAATCCCCTCCTTCTAAAGGCGGGGAAGTAGTAAGATGAAAAAAGTGTAGCATGTGTTCTGGAAGTGGCTGGGTAGAGCTCCTCGGTTCTGGTATGGTACACCCAAAAGTCCTCACGGCTTGCGGTATAGATCCAGAAAAATACTCTGGTTTTGCCTTTGGTATCGGAATCGACAGAATCGCTGCGCAAAGATTTGGAGTTTCCAGCTCCAGGATGTTTTACCAAAGCAAGCTAAAATTAAACGAGCAGTTTTAATATGTCTCCAACAAAACAAGACTGACTCTATAATCTGCGTATTCATTATATTTGGACATTTTTTTCAAGCGTCCTTTTCTTGTCTCCAATTATCACTCTCTTCTACCAATCTTACGGTATGAGTATCTCTGGGATTTTGGTACTAACAGCAACTTTTACCATCTTCTCCACTCTTTTAGAAATCCCAACTTCTACGATCGGTGATACTCTTCCTCGAACTACTATCCTCAAACGGTCCGTAATATCCTTGCTTATAAGCCATGTTCTCTATGTTCTTATTCCAAGTATTCCAGTATTTTTCATCGCCGTATTTTTTGCAGCACTATGAAATGCCCTCTGGAGCGGAACAGGGCACGCAAAGCTTCAAGAAGATTTAGAACTTGCAGAGAAGGAAAAAGAATTTGGAAAAGTAATTGGTAGACTGATTGCACTCCAAAGTGTTGGGAAGCTCTTTACCCCCATTGCTATCTTTTTTATCTTACAATATCTCCCCCTACATGGCTATCAACTCCTCGCGTGACTTGATGTCATCACATGGGGAATAGCGAGTTATTTTGTATTTCAATTTAGGAAAGCCAAAGATGTAGATACTCAGAAATTTGAGAGTATCTCTAAGTTTGTTGAAGAACAAAAACGTACGCTACAACGTGGTTGGAAGTACCTCGTTACCAATACACCTATAACTGGACTCCTTATCGTGATGATTTTAGGAAATGATCTCTTCTATCTTGGGCGTATCCTATTACCAAATTTGGTTGAGAATTGAGTCGAGGATTTTATGACGAGTATTATTGTTTGGTGTAGTGTTGGTGCAGGTATTCTCTGAAACCTTCTCTCACACCATCTTACCAAGTGGATTCCATGGAACTCAATCCTTCGTACTACTATTGGCATAAACGTAGTATTACACTTTTTCGCTTCACTCTGGTTTGATGCTCCCATCATCATTAGTATGATATTCATCACCATCAGTGGTACTATTGGTATTTATGGACCTACATGGAATCACTTACTCATGGAGTATTCAAGTATTCGAGAAAAGTCTACCGTACGAAGTATCTTTCTTTTAATTTTAGGAGTCTTTGAAGCAGGGATGTTACTTATTTCCAGTTTCCTTTCACCTCAAATATTTTTACCGCTCCTGACCAGTATTATGTGTATATCATTTCTATTTACTTTTAAGATACCTCCTGAAAGAAAAGTCTTGTAATTTCTTTTGTATTCTATACTATACTGACAACTTTATTTCTTACACCCCCCAACCTATGAGCAGAACGGCTATCCAAACGATTGTACTCCTTACAACCATTACCCTTCTTGTGAGCTGTGGACAAACAGAAACAACAAACGAAACAAATGAAACCACTACTCCAGCACCAACACCTATCATAAATGAAGAAACTGCAGAAACTATGGAAGAAAATCTCCCAGAAAATACAGAGACAGATAGAGTAATGCCAGGAGAAGAAAGTAGTACTGGTACCGTAGGGACTGAGGATACAAATACTGAAGTAGAAGCAGGAGATCCAAATCCAAGTGCAACAACAGAGATAGAAGCACCAGCAGCCAATGAAGAAAATCAAACAAGCTCAACAGATATAAAAGTTGTACGTCTTGAACAAACATATACAAGCCCCGCAGGAAATGACTCGGTAGCATTTGAACTCTCTATGAACGGAGAAACGATAGAAGGAATAACTGTAACTCCCCTCACAGAACACCCAGTATCTATTCAACGTATCAATTCATTTGGCGATATTATTGGGACATTTGTTACAGGGAAAAAAGTTTCAGAACTCGATGAGCTTGATGCAATCGGGGGATCAAGTTTGACAACCAATGCTTTTAAAGAAGCAATTAAAAGTCTATAAGTATGGCTTCCTTTTCTCTTGAGGCCCTTGGAAGTGTCCTCCATATTCAAACCCCAACCGAAATAAGAGATGTTTTGAAAACATCTCTTATTTCGAAAATATCAGACTTTGAACAGAAGTATTCACGATTTATCTCCAATAATTATCTCGCACAACTCAACGCTTCTGGAGAAGGTAACATCGATAATGAATTCCTCCTCTTATTTGATGCTTGTTTCCAAGCATATCACAACTCTCTCGGACACTTCGATATCACCCTCCTTCCCCTCCTCGAAAATATGGGATATGGCGTTGCACTCCAGAAAATGGAAGAGAAAATTGGAATGGATCATATCAAAGTACAATGAGATACCATCTTCCTCCAAGGAACTCAGATAGAGTTCGGAGCTATCGGAAAGGGGTATATGATTGATGAAATAGGAAAAACACTCTCTCCATATGAAGACCTCCTTATTAACTTTGGAGGAGATATCTGGGTTGGAAATACTCCGAAAACCATTGGTCTTGAAGACCCCTATGATCCGACACGTATTATCGGGAAAATCCGTATATTACAGATGTGATTTGCCTCGTCAAATGGACAAAAGAGACAATTCCACGGACATCATCACCTCGTAAACCTCAAATCCAAAATGTCGCAAGACGATAAGATTTCGGTATATGTTACGCATCCATCAGCCATGATGGCAGACCTCTACTCTACAGTTCTCTTTGTCTGCCCCCTAGAACTCAGTCTACAACTTCTTGAGAGAACTCCAGGATTAGAAGGACTAATTATCGGAAAGGATGGAAGGATGTATGGGTCAAAAGGGTTTGGGGTAGAGTTAGTGTAATTTTTTTAATTTCTCATCTGCTAAAAAGTCTGCAAAATCATAACTTACTACTGCTAGCCAAAACAAGAAAAGAGATAGTCGGAAAATAAGAACATTTCAAACCATTGCTAATAATAAAACATCTAATGTAATAAACAACATTCCAATAACCAACATAGATAAAAATGTAGTTATATGTCACATAAAAAATCACAGTCTATTACGAATACCTTTATAGGTATATATAAAATTACTCGTGATGGGGGCAATCACTATTAAACCAACAAAGAGCAAAAGTGTATCCCATTTATCTGGCGAAATCAAAGCCACCTCTTTAAGTGTATAAAAATAAAAAGGAATTAGCAATAAGTGCAAAATGATATTTTTAAAAATTAGCGATCTCATAAAAGAAAGTTATACTATAAATTATATTCTTAATCCATCACGAATCCTATCCAACCAATGCTTCGTTGGAAGAGGAAGTCCATACTTTTCTAGAAATTCTAACTCCTGAGGAATAACCTTATAATAGTTCCCATCCTCGTCTACCACCACTTTTTGAAGAATTTCAGGATTGATTTTCCAAACCCCATTAGTATCTTTTTCATATGTATCAAGGTCTTTTATAGAAATAATACTCCCGTTTGCTGGAATATCTACGCTAATAGCGGTATCGCGCCACATAAACCCTGCCTTTGACACCTCCTCTTTTGTAAAGCTATTGTCAACCAGATATGCCAGCGTATCATTGAAGTAATACGGGTTCAGTGTTGCGGGTAAAGGATCTCCCAAAATCCCATGAACATCCATCTGCTCAAAGATTCTATTTGCAAGAAAGTACCATTCCTCCTTGGTATACTGTTTATTTAAAATACAATATGATTTATTTTCAAGCCCAATACACCCAAGGCAGAAATTACAATTTATAAGATTAAAGCAATAATATAAGCTTCGACCAATAAATGCCTCAGATAAATAACAATTTTCTGAAGTTCCAAGATTGGTACATCCATAGATATCTCAAGGTGAAGATTGGTCACTACAAACCGTATCCAATATACGATTCCTTCCATTCTTATCACCTACAAAATATGCATTATGGGCATTTCGAACACGATAACAAAAATACCCATTTGTTACATTTTCACTATATACACAAAAATTTCCCTGCACTCCTTCGCTAGCAAAATTATTTGCCTCGGTATTTACCTGCTCATAGTACCCTTGAAAAAAAGATTTCTTTGCAAGAATTTCTTGTTTCTTTTTTTTGTACTCCTCTTTAGTATATGGAATGTTTTTGATATAATATTGTTGATTTTGTAAGTCATTACAAAAAATGCAGTCTCGACACCCCATCAAATTTGATGAAAACCAAATACGACTTGAGTCAACAATATAACGAGAATAAAAAACCTCATATGAATGGATTATTGCCGTAGAGTAGTATACAACCTCCGAATTATCCCAGACCATAACAGAATTGAGAGTGTTTTTTACCTTTTGTTGAGCATAAAAAGTATACAGTATATCTTCGCAATCTTCAATAACAATAAAAGAAAGGTACACATTATTAGAAAACCGCGTGGCTTCGCTATAATCAGCATTTTCTGCCTTAGGGTCCTTCATAGTCAAAGGAGCACCAACGGTTGGAAGTAAAGCAGCATAATTATCAAAAAGACTCTTTCAGAAGTCATACTCTAGTCCATTCTTTACAAAATCATCCTTCATTAACTCAAACTCATCTGTAGGAAATGTTATGATACGATCAGAAACTGGGTATCGAGAGACACCTTGAGGATGTCGATACAGCATTATTGGCACCTTGGATGCAAAGTCTCGAATAAACTCTCTAAAGGGAGTATGCAACCTCCTTTGCTTTATTTTTTCTTCCCAATGCTTTATATTTGACATATCCAATATAAAAAATACGTTACATAAATTATACTCACTTTTCTTCTCTTTTCAAATCCTCTTCTTTTGCATAAAATCTCCACATCTTTTCTTGCCCCTTACTAATCCCAATACGAGAGGTAGTAACAATCTCAGAAAAGTGATACCCTCTCTCCTCGAGATATATCTTACTATCTTTGGTACAAAGATTCGCTCCATTTTGCTCTTTCGTAATCCCCAGAGCAATACAGAGCTTTCCAGGTCCATTACACAAATTCTTTTTAGATCCTCTTTTCCCCCTTTCTCCTGTAAGGGGAAAGACTGGGATAGGGGTATCTCCATATCGATATTTTGTCATAATCTCCATACCCTCTACTGGTATAACCGAACGAATAAGTACTGCGCTTCCATAGTCGGCAGATTCCGAAACCACGTTCATACAATGATACATCCCATACGTAAAGTATACATACAGATGTCCTCCTTCCCAAAACATCACCTCATTTCTAGGAGTCCTGTTTCCTCCAAAGGTATGACTTGCTTCATCTTCTTCATTATACGCTTCGGTTTCATTAATAACCCCAGAAATTATCCCAAGAGACGTCTCATATACAAATACCTTCCCAAGCAACGCTCGTGCAAGTTCGACCGTAGAGGTATCCTGAAAAAATGATGGTAGAAGTTTCATAGATAGTGGTATTAGTCATGATAGAGTATATAAAATAACAATTCTTGCAAGAGAAACTTTTCACTCATTTTTATCAACTAACGGAGGAGTAATGAGGATAAGTAAAGGTTGCTTGGGGGAGGGAGGACACAAATGTTTTTTCTTTGCAGACCCAGAATGACAAGAACGAATAACCGCACAAGAAGCTGAAAGGAGAAGACTTGAATGAAAGCTTGTATATCACAAAATGTTTGTAATTATGTGAACTCCCGAAGAAAAGTAAAAAACAACAAAAGCGAACGATATAGGATCCACGGCAAGTTGGGCATCCGAAAGATAGCTGACTCCAATTATTCATATTGCTCTTATTCATCGCAATATTTCATACTTCCGTTACAGCTCCTTTTCTCCAATTCGAATCCTATATATTTCTCAACTATTTAAAAAATCCCACCTACTAAAATATAAAATTTTAGCAAATGGAATTTTTCAATGGTGGGTGATATAGGATTCGAACCTATGACCCCCTGCTTGTAAGGCAGATGCTCTCGCCAACTGAGCTAATCACCCATAAAATAATTATATTGTATTTGGAATAGAATCAAATAGTTCAAGGAAGATTTGCTTGAGTCGAGATAAGTTTACTGTCTAGTAAACGTTCGAGTGAAAGTAAATCTAACGAAGAAATATGTAGATTATATTTCAAATGGTACACGTGACAGGGCTCGAACCTGTGACCTTCGCCTTAGAAGGGCGCTGCTCTTCCAACTGAGCTACACGTGCAAATAGTCTCTAGGGAATAGGCAGTAGGCTTTAGGTATGATATAACTACTAGAGTCTATATCCTCATCCCTATACCCTAAAATAAAAAAGTTTGATATCAGGATCTTGGCGGCTACCTACTCTCACACATCTACGAGATGCACTACCATCGGCACAAGTTGGCTTAACTTCTGTGTTCGGCATGGGAACAGGTGTACCTCAACCGTTATAACCACCAAGAGCTTAACATCAAACTTCTCTTAAAGAACAAGTTTAGTTTGTGGAATAATCCGAACAATTATTGTTAGTTAATGAGATACTCGTGTAATAAATAATCATAAAGATGATATTAAAATTCATTCGTCCAATTAGTATTGCTCGGCTGAGAGTATCACTACTCTTACACCTGCAACCTATCAACCTCCTAGTCTCGAAGGGGACTTATTGCCCGAAGGCAGAGGAATCTAATCTTAAAGTAGGCTTCCCACTTAGATGCTTTCAGTGGTTATCCCTTCCGAACTTAGCTACTCGGCAATGCCCGTTGACCAGACAACCGATACACCAGAGGTTCGTCCACTCCGGTCCTCTCGTACTAGGAGCAGATCTTTTCAAATTCCTAAGCGCCTGTAGCAGATAGGGGCCAAACTGTCTCACGACGTTCTGAACCCAGCTCGCGTACCGCTTTAAATGGCGAACAGCCATACCCTTGGGACCTTCTCCAGCCCCAGGATGCGACGAGCCGACATCGAGGTGCCAAACCGCGTCGTCGATGTGAACTCTTGGACGCGATCAGCCTGTTATCCCTAGGGTAACTTTTATCCGTTGAGCGACATCATTTCCATTCATAAATGCCGGATCATTTTCGCCCACTTTCGTGTCTGATCGACTTGTAGGTCTTTCAGTCAGGCCAACTTATGCGAATACACTATCTCTCCGATTTCCATCCGAAGATAGTTGACCATTGCGCGCCTCCGTTACTCTTTAGGAGGCAACCGCCCCAGTTAAACTACCCACCAAGCACTGTCTCTCGAAAAACGAGATTAGAGTTACATTGTAAGAAGGGTGGTATCTCAAGGATGACTCCACAGTTACTAGCGTAACCACTTCACCGTCTCCCACCTATCCTGCACATCGTACAACATAACCCAATACCAAGCTATAGTAAAGCTCCATAGGGTCTTTCCGTCTTGCTACAGGTAGTCGGCATTTTTACCGACATTGCAATTTCACCGAGTCTATGCTTGAGACAGTACTCAGACCGTTATGCCATTCGTGCGGGTCGGAACTTACCCGACAAGGAATTTCGCTACCTTAGGACCGTTATAGTTACGGCCGCCGTTCACCAGGGCTTAGTTTCAAAGCTTGCACTCATCCACGTGACCTTCTGGCACTGGGCAGGCATCACCCCCTATACATCATCTTACGATTTTGCAGAGAGCTGTGTTTTTGGTAAACAGTCGCCTGAGTTCTTTCGCTGCGGCCCAGCCCATAAATTATAGGCTAGGCAGGTCTTATCCCGAAGTTACGACCGCTGTTTTGCCGAGTTCCTTAAGCATAGTTATCTCGTTCACCTTAGTGTTCTCCACTAACCTACGAGTGTTCGTTTACGGTACGGTTACATATAATTTGGCTCATAGAGGCTTTTCTCGATACCAGAATACAGTAGGAGCAGTATCAAACTTAGCAAGCTAAGATTTTCAACTTAACTTAGTTCATCCTTAAAGAATTGCGGATTTGCCTACAATTCAAGATTTACGTTCGTAATACAAGTCATTAAGTATCTCCTATATCCCGATATGTCCCCCCTTAGAAAATTATATGTAGTTCAGGAATATTAACCTGATATCCATCAGCTATCCCCTTTCGGGTGCACCTTAGGACCGACTAACCCTACGACGACTGCCGTTGCGTAGGAAACCTTAGGTTTTCGGTGTGAAGAGTTTTCATCTTCATTACGTTACTCATACCAACATTTTCACTTCTGATACCTCCAGATGGGGTCACCCCTCTCCTTCAGCGGCATACAGAACGCTCCGCTACCAATTGTAAACAATTCTACATCTTCGGTTAATAACTTAGCCCCGTTGAATTTTCGGCGCAAGGTCGCTTGACCAGTGAGCTATTACGCACTCTTTCAAGGAATGGCTGCTTCTAAGCCAACCTCCTGGTTGTCTCAGCAACCTCACATCCTTTTCCACTGAGTTATTAATTAGGGACCTTAGATAGTAGTCTGGGCTGTTTCCCTTTTGACAATGGCACTTATCTGTCACTGTCTGACTCCCAGTATAAATTATATGGTATTCGAAGTTTATCAGGGTTTGCTAAGACTCGCGTCCCGCTAGCCCTATCAGAGCCCTACCCCCATATAACAATAAACTGAGGCTAGCCCTAAAGCTATTTCGCGGAGAACCAGCTATCTCTAGGTTCGATTAGCTTTTCACTCCTTCCCACAAGTCATCCAATGGACTTGCAGCTCCAAATGGTTCGGCCCTCCATAAAGTTTTACCTCTACTTCAGCCTGCTCATGGGAAGCTCACCTAGTTTCGGGTCTAGTATATATGACTAATTCGCCCTATTCAGGCTCGCTTTCACTGCGGCTTCGACTTAAACTGTCTTAACCTTGCCACATACACTAACTCGTTGGTCCGTTCTACAAAAAGTACGATGTCACCCGAAGGCTCCATCTCATTAAAAGCATAAAGTTTCAGGTTCTATTTCACTCCCCTCCCGGGGTTCTTTTCACCTTTCCCTCACGGTACTAGTTCGCTATCGATCTCGAATACTATTTAGCCTTGGAGAATGGTCTCCCCAGATTCAAACCAGGTTACACGTGCCTGATCCTACTCAGGAAACAGTAGATATAAGATAAAAATGTTTTATTGTACGGGGCTTTAACCCTCTATGGCCAAGTTTCCCAACTTGTTCTTTTAACAATCTTAAATTATATTCGGTTTATTAGCCTCCCCGAATACTGTTCCTACAACCCCATAAGTACAAAAGCTACCTATACATATCTTATGGTTTGGGCTGTTCCCATTTCGCTCGTCGCTACTCCGGGAATCTCAATTGATTTCTTTTCCATGGCTACTTAGATATTTCAGTTCACCATGTGTCCGTTATTTTAACAATACTGATTACCAGTATTAGGTTCCCCCATTCAGAAATCTTGGAGTAATAATGTTTTTTGCCAACTCCTCCAAGCTTATCGCAGGCTTATACGTCTTTCATCGGATATTCGAGTCAGGGCATCCACTTTATGCTATGAGTTAACTTTAATATCACCTAAAACAATTAATCATTAACACTGAACACTCATTAACTAACAATAATTATTCGGATTATTTTAAGGAACAAAATAAACAAGATATTAGAAAAAAGCTGTCTGATTACTGCTATCAGGAAAAATATAAGGAGATAGTCCATCCGCAGGTTCTCCTACGGATACCTTGTTACGACTTCAGCCCAGTCAGTAGTCCTACCATGGGCCCCTCTATTACCGAAGGGACTTCCGATATTACTACCTTCCATGCCGTGACGGGCGGTGAGTACAAGACCCAGGAACATATTCACCGTGACATATCTGATTCACGATTACTAGCAATTCCAACTTCATGAGGTCGAGTTGCAGACCTCAATCCGGACTGAGATATGTTTTAAAGATTGGCTCAATGTTACCATATCGCTACTCTTTGTACATACCATTGTATCATGTGTGTAGCCCCAGACGTAAAAGCCATGCTGATTTGACGTCATCCACACCTTCCTCCTATTTAACATAGGCAGTCTTCTTAGACATAGTAACTAAGAATATGGGTTGCGCTCGTTAACGGACTTAACCGAACACCTCAAGGCACGAGCTGACGACAACCATGCAGCACCTGTCACTGAGTTCCCGTAAAGGCACTCTTCTATCTCTAGAAAATTCTCAGGATGTCAAGTCTGGGTAAGATTCCCCGTTTATTGTCGAATTAAACCACATGATCCACTGCTTGTGTGGGTCCCCGTCTATTCCTTTGAGTTTTAATCTTGCGACCGTACTCCTCAGGTGGATAACTTAACGCGTTAGCTACAGCACTGGGATCAAGTCCCAACACTTAGTTATCATCGTTTAGGGCGTGGACTACAAGGGTATCTAATCCTTTTCGCTCCCCACGCTTTCGTTCATGAGCGTCAATACAGTTCCAGTAAGCTGCCTTCGCTTTTGGTGTTCCTCTGAGTATCTACGGATTGCACCCCTACACTCAGAATTCCGCTTACCTCTCCCTGATTCTAGAAATCCAGTTTCAAGCACAAACACGGAGTTGAGCTCCGGTCTTTCATACCTGACTTAAATTTCAGCCTACGAACCCTTTACACCCAGTAATTCCGGATAACGCTTGGGACATACGTATTACCGCGGCTGCTGGCACGTATTTTGCCGTCCCTTATTCCTGAGGTACTCTCATTATGCTCCCTCAGAAAAGAAGTTTACAACCGTTAGGCCTTCATCCTTCACGCGGTGTCGCTCCATCAGGCTTTCGCCCATTGTGGAAGATTCCTCACTGCTGCCTCCCGTAGGAGTATGGACCGTGTCTCAGTTCCATTGTGCCTGGTCATCCTCTCAGACCAAGTATCCGTCATAGCCTTGGTAAGCCGTTACCTTACCAACTAGCTGATAGAAAGCAGGCTCCTCCCCAAGCAATAAATTTTTACTCCGAAGAGACTATCCGGTATTAATCAGAATTTCTTCTGGCTATCCCTGACTTGGGGGCAGATACCAACTTGTTACTCACCCGTTCGCCGCTCTCACTATACATCTTCACTCCGAAGAGATCAGTCGTATAGATCCCGCTCGACTTGCATGTGTTAGGCGCACCGCTAGCGTTCACCCTGAGCTAGGATCAAACTCTTTTAAACGTAATCTAATTTTTAGTAAAAAAATTAGGAAAAAATGATATTTGATTTTCCTAGCAATAATAGACGTATCGCTTTTTTCTAATATGCTGTTTATTTTAAAGATCTCTGTTTCCTTTTCGAAACAAGCAGACAGGAGTATATAAAAAAAATATAGTGAGTCAAAACTTTTTTTTATTTTTTTATTATTCTCTCACTGTTGCCATTTTTATGGTTTTTCAAAAGAACGAATGGAGTATAAAAAAACAATAAAACTTGTCAAAACTTTTTTTTATTTTTTTATATACTTATATATATTCTTCTAAAAACCCTTTATGGTGGGCCTGGTTGGAATTGGTATTCCACTACAATTCCGAATTCTCGAAATGGTATTTCCATACCCGTCAGTGATTACTCCTCTTCGTCGTAATCATTTTTCTACCTCACTAACCACGAGTAGAAAAACAAGGCTTCCATTCAATTCACTTTTATGGTGGGCCTGGTTGGAATTGAACCAACGTCCCGAGTGCTCGGGATATGAGCCGACTAAGAGTAGTCTTGTCTTTATCCTTCTTACACTTTATTTATGGTGGGCCTGGTTGGAATTGAACCAACGACCAATCGGTTATGAGCCGACTGCTCTAACCCCTGAGCTACAAGCCCTTATCAGGGTGTAAATACTAGTAGTTAGGGAATAGATACTCGATTCTAAAGACTAACCCCTGCACTCTAAACCCTAAAAAACTGGCGGAAGGGATGGGATTCGAACCCACGGAACCCAAAAAGGGTTCACTCCCTTAGCAGGGGAGCCCTTTCAACCACTCAGGCACCCTTCCAGATGAAAAAAATTAATAGTGAATAATGAATAATTATTGTACTCTTTAAACTATTCACTGTTCACTATTATCTATTCCCTAATTTTAATGGCGGAGAGATAGGGATTCGTTGCCCTGCGGGTCAGACATCGTTTCAATTGCTCTTATTCATCGCAATTGAATTTCCCGATTTCGGGAAACCCTCAATTCGAATCCCTATTAAAGGAAACGAAGTAACGAATATATCTTCCATATTAATGGCGGAGAGATAGGGATTCGAACCCTAGGAACTACAAGTAGCTCAACGGTTTTCAAGACCGTCGCTTTCGACCACTCAGCCATCTCTCCAAATAATTATCGTACGAAGATTTTTAAAGAACTACACCACCACTACACTATTCACTCGATTATATGGCTCCTTCGCGACTCGGATTCGGTCTCCGTTACGATTTATTACATAAATAGTAACTCCCGACCCGTCAGTGATTACTCCTCTTCGTCGTAATCATTTTTCTACTTCGCTAACCACGAGTAGAAAAACAAGGCTTCCATTCGAATCAGTCTAAGATGCAATATATATATGGCTCCCCCGACTGGATTCGAACCAGTGACCAAACGGTTAACAGCCGTCTACTCTACCGCTGAGCTACGGAGGAATACTATAATATGTTTTGCTTTTCAGAAAAAGCGATGGGAATTCTATTTTTTTTTACCCCATTGTCAAAGTTTTTTCTTTATTTTTTCATATAGAGATTTTTGGCTTAGAATAAATACAAAACTAAAAAGAGATTTTGACATAAAATCTCTTTTTAACATTTTGTTGTTCTAGTTTTTTAGACAAAAATTCTTGTAAGAAAGCTTCTTATATAAAGTTACATACCCTTAACATAAAAAGATTATAAAACAATGATAATGTAAACATTTATCAAAAATAACTATTATCTTCAAATAACAATAGCATCAATATTACAATACACATAATTACCTGTCCCTCATCATACATGCCAATATCAAGCAAAATACAATGTACCATCTGCTGTTGCTTGAAATAAAGCAGTACTACTTCCTCATGACCAATTTACTCAATGTACAGTAATCCAATTTCATGACATAAGCACATCTGCAACTCAATTATACATATCAGCTCTCATATAGGTAATCTCAGTTATGGAATTGCTTAGATTACAAGAAAGCGTAACTTTAACAATGTCACCGTTTTGAACATCTATCGAAGTTCACAGATTAGGGGTGGTCCAAACCGAACTTGTAGAAGCCGTAGATCAAATACCCTCGCTACTATCATAGGCATATGTTGCCGTTCATCTAATCTTACCATTTACATCGAGAGAAGAAGTGGGAGAACCTGTTCAAATACCAACATATCCTGTGTCTCGTTGAATCATAAATCTAGCATTCCCAGTACCGTTTATCTCATCAGCAATACCCCAATCATCAACATCCAAGCCTCCAATTTCACCAATTTGCCAAGACTTAGTAACATCAGTTGTGTGCCAGAAATCTATCAGTCTAGAGATGCCAATATAACCATCAACCGTAAGTTTAGCATACGGATCAAGAACTCAGATTCAAACATTTCCATCTTTAGACAATACCAGATGATTATCAACCGGTACTCAAGCATTTAGTGCTCTTAATTCTAAAAATCTATGATTATTACCATTGCTAACAGGTGTTATCATACCTCCAGCAATTCATGGATCCAGTATACCCGCCTCTATAATAACAGCATTATTTGGATTTGTCCCTGAATTATAACTCACAGACTCAGAACCAAACATTCACACACCGCCAACATGTAATCCATATTGCGGATTATTAACACCTATTCAGATATTATTACCACTACTGTAAACATTTGAAACTTTATCAACGAGTTCGTTCCACTTTGTATAGTCAAGTGCATCTCCGTTACTGGCTGTTAATCCTGACCAGGCATAGACCATTCAAAAAGATACCAACAAGGTAACAATTACAGATCACAAAACAGCATAAACATTTTTCATAAACAATATGTTACACATCTAAATTCTGGACATCTTTCGCTCTACTTTGGATAAATCTTCTTCTTGGAGCTACTTCACCCCCCATTAATACCTTAAAGACATCATCAGCCTGTTCAGCATCTTCGATTTGTACTTTGTACATCTTTCTATTATCATGGTCCATCGTTGTTTCCCAAAGTTGTTCTGGATTCATTTCCCCGAGACCTTTATAACGCTGAATATTATCTCCAACAATTCATTGTTCTTCAATAATCTTTTCTTTTTCCTCATCAGAGTAGACATACCAACTCTGCTTTCCTTTGGTTAACTTATAGAGTGGTGGCTGTGCGATATACAAGTATCCTCCCGTAATAAGCTCACGAAGATAACGAAAAAAGAAGGTGAGAAGGAGTGTACGAATATGCGCCCCATCGACATCCGCATCCGTCATAATAACAATACGATGGTAACGAAGTCTTGAAACATCAAAGGTTTCTCCGATGGATGTTCACAGTGCAATAATCAAATTCTTGATTTCATTGTTTGCAAAGATCTTATCAATACGCGCCTGCTCAGTGTTGAGGATTTTTCCTCTGAGTGGGAGAATCGCTTGCGTCTCTCTATCACGCCCTTGCTTCGCAGAACCTCCCGCAGAATCTCCCTCGACGATATAGAGTTCTGATTTCGCTGGATCTTTACTCGAACAGTCTGCCAACTTCCCTGGAAGCGTCATCCCCTCAAGTGCTCCTTTTCTAATCACCGTATCCCTTGCAGCACGAGCGGCAAGTCTTGCCTTTGCAGCTAAAAATACTTTTTCGATAATCTTTTTCGCTGTGGTTGGATCCTCCTCCAAAAACTCTGCAAATTTCTCACCAAACACTCCATCTACAGCACCTCTTGCCTCTGGAGTTCCCAGTTTTCCTTTTGTTTGACCTTCAAATTGTGGATCTACTACTTTTACTGAGATAACCGCAGTTAAGCCCTCTACCACATCTTCATTCGTAAGATTTTGATCTTTCTCTTTCAAAATTCCCTTGTCTCTCGCATACTTATTAATCGTTCTTGTCAACGCCGTTCTAAACCCGGTCAGATGAGACCCTCCTTCTGGGGTATGGATATTATTTACAAAGGTAATGATATTATTTGAATACTCTTTATTGTACTGAAGAGACACCTCTACGAGGATGTCATTTTTTTCTTTTTCTGTATAAAAGATATCTCCAATCACATCTTCCTTGCGATTCAAAAAGTGAACATATGACTTCACCCCTCCTTCAAAGTAGAACTTATAACGAGCGCCTGTACGTTCATCATACATATATAAAGTAATCCCCTTGGTAAGATACGCCTGTTGTCTGAGTCTCGCAACGATAATTTTATAATCAAACTCTGTTGAGATTTTGAAAATACTTGGATCTGGCCAAAACTTAATAATTGTCCCCGTATGGTCAGTATCTCCAACAACTTGGATATCTCCCTCTGTTTTTCCAAGAGCAAATGATTGATAGTGAACCTTTCCATCCCTGTGTACCCAAGCTTCCATTTTTGTCGAAAGGGCATTTACTACCGAAGACCCAACTCCATGGAGTCATCCTGATACCTTATATCCACCACCACCAAATTTACCACCAGCATGAAGTACCGTAAGGATCGTCTCAAGGGTTGATTTCCCAGTTTTTGCATGTTTCTCAACTGGAATTCATCTCCCGTTATCTTCTACCATACATGATCCATCAGTACCAAGCGTCAGAGTAATGGTATCACAGTGTCCTGCCATCGCTTCATCGATAGAATTATCTACGATTTCCCAGACAAGATGATGCAGTCCTCTTTCATCGGTTGACCCAATATACATTCACGGTCTCTTTCTTACTGGCTCAAGCCCCTCAAGGACCTGGATACTGTCTGCTCCATAATTTTCTGTTGACATAAAAAATTCTTACCCCTATCCTAACCTTTCCCCTCAAAGGAGAAAGGGATAATAGGAAAAATAAAATACTCATACACTATACGAAGCCAAAAGTGAATCGCAAATTTTAATTTTTCCCAGACGGGAGAATTTTTAGAAGCTCTTACAGAGCGAATTTTTAGTGAAAAAACAGCATTTTTATAAAAATGCTGTTTTTTGTGGCTTTATTTTTAGGACGAGAGAAAAAATTTGCGTGGATTTAAGAACGAATATTTTCAGATAGAAAAAACGAAAGTACAACAAAGAACTTTACAATTTGACATATATATTTATATTATTCATAATATATGTTATGATTTTCTATGCAACTCCTTTCCGAAGAAAAAATCGATACCCTAATCAAGGAACTTCAAATAGATTCATGAGAAATCGATAGTGTAAAAAAGAGAATCTGAGAAATACTCGGAGACGATGAAGATGTGCACACCGAAATCATAAAGAGATGATACAAGAAAATACCCCATATACGTAGATTTTGGATACATCCAGAGATGTGGTATCGTGACTATGTTGGTGTTCACCAAGAAAGGATATCTCGACTTATATCCTCCTTACAGTATGTGTTTATTGCATGCTTTTGATGGGATGAATTTAGATTTGAATATGCAAAAGGCTTTGCTGCCTTTCATGATGATACCGAAGGGATATCTCCGTTTTGAGATATCCCTACTCCTATAAAAATGAACCTCTCTGCAGAATCCACAAGAGCATTACACATCATCGAAATCCGCTGCGCTCATATACTCGCACACCACGCAGAAATCATTCAACTTACTCCTACAGAAAACGAGGAACTTCCTGAGGATACAATTTATAAAAGAAGTAGGGAAGCTAAAACTGTATCCCTCGTAGATAAAATTGATGGTTTCATGTCTTGCCTCCATGAAGTTCTCGCAGGAAATACATCATTTCGAGAACCATTTCTAAACTATATTACTATTTTCAAAAGCTACCTAGAAGATTGAAATCCCGTTATCAAAGCATTAACCTCACTTCCTGTAGAAAAGTACCTTCAAGAAATATGGGATACCCATGTAGGTGATGACACTCCTCCTAAAAGTTATGAAGAAGCTCAAAGTCGTATAAAAGAATTGGAAGAATTGAATGATATAGACACGGCTAACATTGATACATATTTATATGCTCGTGAATTTTTTAATCTCCAAACCTATATTGATCTTGCAGCTAAGGTTGATACATTTTTAGAAAATCCCGTAGAGCATACAGCGGAAAGTGTACTCACAGAAGATTATGGTGTCCCAGGATATATGGTATGGAAACGAATGATCGCCTCTATGACAGGAATACAGGTAGGTCGTCATAGACTTTCAGGAATTAAACAATTAACAATGAAAAGAAACTAACTTTCTAAATCCTCTCTAATCGGAAATCCCTGATTCTCGAGCATCTTCCTCAGGTACTTTCCCTGAAGTTTTCCGGGAATAAAGTGCACATGATAGTGTTCAATACTACGATTTCAAAAGGACTCTCTCGTACAAGAAAAATAATGCTCTCCTCAAAAGTACTGACTCATAAACTGATGTACCTCTTTGAGCTCTTTTAATTCATCTTCCGTAAGATCTATGGAGACTTCTCTGTGTGCATAGGGTACTGCCATCAAGTGCTGTTCATTTCCAGAGTATGGATACAGGTTGTGGAGGATGTACCAATGTTTTCCCTTCCAGAGAGTATGTCACTCTTGTTCTTCTGCATTACAAAAAGGACAGTCTTCTTTTCAGAAACGTTTCCAACCAAGCTGTTTATGGTACTCATCTCGAGTTCAGATTTTTACCATAATTATATTACTTTAAATACTCAACGATTTCATTTCCAAAGCTCTCCGCAACTTCTGGTCCATAGGCAGTGATGATATTTCCGTCTCTTTGGACTCACTTTTCCTTTCCCATATAACAGGCACTGACTTTACTACACATCTCCCCAAAACTTCCATCCCAATCATTTCCGATTACTTGTTTCCCATCAAGGATTCCATAGGCAAGAAGCACTCTTGGGGCCGCACAAATTGCTGCTACCAGTTTCTCAGCATCCTGAAACTTCCAAGCCAACTCCTTCATGTCAGTATTTTCAATATACTCAAGTGAGCCAATCCCACCAATAAACACGATTCATTGAAAATCCTCTACCTGCACCGTATCTTGTCCAATCATAAAATCATTTTCCACCTTGTAGCCAAATCTTCCAACAGAACTTTTAGCACTAGAAATCGTTTTCACGATAATACGCTGCTGTTCACAAATAGCCCTTGGAACAATGTATTCTAAATCACGAAATGTCTCAGATGCGAGAACAAAAAGAAGTTGTTTCATGATAAGTATTTTTAAGTATTAATCCATCCCTCTCGTACCTCGAGTACTTCCTTTAGATAAAGGAAGACTAGTTGTGTTTACTTTTTATAAAGTATTTCAATCTATCAAGTACCTGATATATGTCATCAATTATATCTTCGTTTCTAATTCTTACAATCACATATCCTAATCTCTGCAATAATTTTTCTTTATACTGATCTAGTTGTGCTACCTCAAGAGTATCATGGATACTACCATCAACTTCAATAATAATCTTATCTTTTAGTGAAACAAAATCCACAATTACAAATCTATCTAAACCACTATCTTCAGTATATACATAAATTGGTCTTTGTCTTAAAAATTTAATTCAAAGTTTATCATACCTTATCTCATCCCAAAGTTTCTTCTCGGGCTCAGTCTGATTATTTCTAAGGTCTCGTGCTGCTTGTTTTATTACATCAGGGATTTTTACCACAACGTATCAGTCAAATAGTAAACTCCTTTTACCTTCCTTTTTGAAAAGGAAGTATCCCGAAAGATTCGGGAGGATGGATTAGACTTACCCCCTCCCCGCAGCCTCTAGCTTCTGCTGTTGGTCATACACCGCACACGCATCGACGATATGTCCAAGTCTCCCCGCCATAATCTGAGGAATTCCAGAAAAGTTTTGCCCGATGCGATGATCAGTAACACGATCTTGAGGGAAATTATAAGTACGAATTTTCTCCGAACGATCTCCTGAACCTACCTGTGCGAGGCGAGCTTCTCCACGCTCTTTTGCGCGCTTTTCTTCTTCAAACGCATAGAGCTTAGACCTGAGGATTTGAAAGGCTTTCTCTCTGTTTTTATGCTGACTTCTTCCATCCTGACAAAACACTGCTATTCCAGAAGGAATATGGGTCAGATGTACCGCACTATCCGTCTTGTTTACATGCTGACCTCCAGCTCCACTGGCACGACAAAACTTCATTTCAATATCTTCATCACGAATCTCGATTTCAAAATCCTCTACCTCTGGGAGCACTGCTACCGTTACTGCCGAAGTGTGCACACGCCCCTTGCTTTCCGTCTCGGGGATACGCTGTACGCGGTGAGTTCCAGATTCATATTTAAAACGACTATAGGCTCCTTCCCCTTTGACTTCAAAGATAATTTCCTTAATACCTCCGGTTTCACTCTCTGTCTTTTCGGAAATCTCGGTTGAAAACCCTTCTTCTTCAGCAAATACCATATATGCCCTTGCAAGCTCGCTCGCAAAAAGCGCTGCTTCTTCACCACCAGTTCCTGCACGCACTTCTACCATGATATTTTTCTCATCGCTCAGATCTTTTGGCAAGAGTGCAACTTTTAGATTTTCTTCCAGCTCTGGAAGTTGATCTTCTATATCCCCGATATCTGCCTTGAGGAGATCTCGCATATCTTCGTCTTTTTCCACATAGAGCATATCTTTGTTTTCTTCTAGTTGCGTATAGAGTTGCTTATATTTACGGTAGAGTTGTACCGCTTCCTCGATTTGTTTTTTTCTACTCGATACCTCTTTTATCTTTTTTTGATCTTTAAAAATCTCTGGATTCGCGAGTTCTTGTTCCAAAGATTCAAATTCTTTCACTAAATTGTCGAGATTAAACTGCATATATTGTTTTCGTTATAAATACATACTAAAAATGTAACAAAAAAAATTAAAATAGCAAGGCGCAAAATATTGCAATTTTCTCAAAATGGTTACAATTCACATGTTTATTTTATAATTATTTCCCCGATGAAACTAAAATACTCTCTTGTAGGGATACTTCTCCTTGCGTGTATTGGTATTACCTCTGTTTGGGCACAAACGATAAGTAGTGACGGAAGCACTACAGGGAGCGATTCTTATATACTGTATGACGACTTTAACTTTAGAACTACCCACCAAGATGGCGTTGTCTATATGGATTGGAAACCATTTGTCAAAGATGTAGATTTCAAATACTATAAGGTTATCCGTTCGACAAAAAACAGTGACCCAACATATCCAAACGATGGATATCTCACCTATGCAAACAACAAAGATTTTGTGGAGTTTACAGATAAAAATCCACCAAAATGAACTGTTTATTATCGTGTATGTGCTATCACTAGTGAAGATGTAAGGTACTGTAGTAAAGTACAAAAGGTAGTTTACGAAAAATACACAGTAACCGCAGAACTCCAATGTTCCTTCTGACCACCATTAAGTAAGCCTGAACCTGGGTGTTATTATACAACTACTTATAAAGATGGTTGTCCTATTGATACGCTTGTCTGTAAAGAAGATACGACAGATGAAAAAGTATGTACTATGGAGTATGCTCCTGTCTGTGGACTTTCTCCAGCAGGAACCTATGAAACCTATAGTAACAAGTGTATGCTAGAGGGAGCAAGCGCTCATTATAAATATGACGGAGAATGTAAAACAGAAGAAGAGAAACTAGGCGTCTGTCCAGTATATTCTCTCACCGAACCGAAAAAAGGATGTAAGTACGTAGAGACTAAAGACATTAACGGATGTCCTATACCAAAACTCGTATGTGATGATTCTGACAGTGGTACAATTGGAAACACCGTACAGACACCTAAAACCATCAATACCTATGGTCTCAGTATCACCCTCAGAAACAAGTCTCAAAAAGTTATTGATAACTTTATCAAGAGTATGGAATCAAGGGGCTATGAAAATGAAAAGATCGTTGAAAAAGTAGATCAAGTAATTACAAAGCTCAATACCCTAGAACAGCAAAAACCAAAGCTTTCCAATCTCATCAACTACCTTATCGAACTACTCCAGCAAAAACGACAAAACTATGCTGATGATTTCACCGATATCGACAGCATCTTCAACGATTTCTAACAAAACCCAGCACCCGAAAAAGCCAAGAATTTCATTCTTGGCTTTTTCTTATTATTGAGTAAATATTGACATATGTAAAATATAATTATTATATACTGGTTATATCTAATAATTATTGTATGAGTGAAGATAGTGGAAACATGGGAAGAATGTGTCAAGCTATGGAACAGCTAGCTCATTCTCAAGCACAGCTGGCAAATGATAATGCAGGGAAGACTACTGCAGAAATTAGACAACTACAACATGAAACGAAGTCTAACTATATGATTGCTCTTTGAGCTTTAATCGGAGCCTGAGCGTTGGTCTGGATATCTATCAGAGGAGTGCAAATAATGGAAGATACAAGTCATAGGCTTAATCAGTCACTTAATATTTATGATCAAGCTGTTCCACAAATGGTAGCAACCATGCAAAATATGGATAATAGATTTGCAAACATTGAAGAATTAATGAGGGGGATGTGAAGAGATACGGCTCAAATACAACAAGTTCTTGAAGGAATCAAAGGAGATATGGGTGCCATGAATCAAAATATGGCGGCCATGACAACAAATACTTGATATATGGCATGAACCATGAGTGTAATGTGAGTTGATGTAAAGCAAATGTGATCACCAATGGGCTGGGCGTGAAAGATGTTCCCTTGGTGACAGATGATGCCTTGGTAAAAAACCACCCCCTCAAATTTGAGGGGGTGGTTTTTTGTTACAAATTATACTTCAAGTTATCAAGTGGTATCACCTTGTCTACCACTTTCAATTTCGGAGAGATATCTTCCTCCTCTGTGCCCTCAAAAAAGAAATCATTTCCCTTGTCTCCAACAATTTCAGATAATTTTTTTTCTAGTTGCTGCATCACTCCCATCTTTTCGAGGACATCATACACACGGATAACCGCCTCCTTATTTTCAAAATCCGTCATACGTACAATCTGTTCTAGGCGTTCTCACGTCGCACGGAAGACAAGATCGCCTTCGTATACCACTCTGACTCTTCTTGTATCTCCTTGCTCTTTGAGATCATACACTTTAGCGGACGTTTGTCATTCCGTACTTGATACGGAATCATTATCTATGTCTTTATCTTTTCATGATCCCGAGGACTCGGGATGACGGGAACTATAATTATCCACGAGAAAATCCTTTAACTCCTCCACTCATTCTCCCGTTGCCGCCGAGATAACAAATACTTGTTTTACTTCAGGATGTTGCTTCTGAAATGTCTCTACAATGTACTGCTTCATCTCTGTATCGAGCAAATCTGCCTTTGAAAACACGACAATTTCTTCCTTTTCCGACAACCTTCTTCCCTCTCATGTAAGGAGAGGGACCGAGGGTGAGGTATTACTAAAAAGTCATAATTCCGTACGTATATCCTCATAATCCTGAAATACCTGATCCAAACGGTACAAGTCAAGAAGGTGAAGGAGTACTCCTGTTCTTTCAATATGTTTTAAAAACTCAATCCCGAGCCCTTTTCCTTCACTGGCTCCAGGGATAAGCCCTGGCACATCTTCAAGTACGAGTGATTTTCCCTTGTGATCCAAAACTCCGAGATTTGGCGTAAGTGTGGTAAATGGATAGTCTCAGATTTTTGGTTTTACATTGGTAACATTTCCAATAAGCGTCGACTTCCCCGCACTTGGTATCCCGATAATCCCGATATCTGCTACCAGCTTCAGTTCTAAGATGATATCTTTCTGCTCTTCCCGGTCTCCCAACTCAGCAAAACTTGGAGCCTGTCTCGTACTTGAGACAAAGTGAGCATTTCCATATCCTCCTCTTCCTCATCTCGCAATGAGATACTTCATATTTGATACATCAAGGTCAACAATAACTTCTCCAGTATGAGCATCTCGTACAATAGTTCCAACCGGGACATCCAAAATCAATTCATGAGCATCTGCCCCATGCTGACAGTTTGTACCCCCTGATTGTCCATTGTCCGCCTTGAGTACTTTTTTGTGACGATACTCAGAAAGTGTATTGAGATTATCATTGGTTTGAAGATACACATCTCCTCACTTTCATCCATCCCCTCCCCATGGACCTCATTTTGGGATGTATTTTTCTCTTCTCCAGCTCACTAAACCATCTCCTCATTTTCCAGAAATAACCTGAATTTTGACTTCGTCTATAAACACGGGGTATTTAAAATTATAGATATAAAATTACAAATCTTCGTGAGTATACAGAAAAGAAAAAAAAAGCCAACAGGTCGCCGACTTTTCTTTATGTATTAAGTATCTTTTAACTATTCACTCTTCGTTATTCACTTTTCACTTATTTTACTGGTGTCAGTAGGTGGAATTGAACCACCGACCTCAGGGATATGAATCCTGCGCTCTAACCAACTGAGCTATACTGACATAAGAAAAAGGAATATTATTAATTCATAACCCTAACCTGAATCCTTTCCCTTACTACTAAGGGCAAGGGGCTACGTAGCTTAATATTTATTCCTTTTTATCTTCCCTTGGATTAAGGGAAGTCTCCCGACACTTCAGGAGGATGGGTTGTTTAACTTTTTGGTTGCGGAGATTGGAATTGCTGCCCTACGGGTCAGGCATCCGTTTTAAATCCTCTTATTCATCGGATTTAAATCCCGAAGTCTCGGGACCCTCCATTCAATTCCTTGATGGAATAATTGGTTGCGGAGATTGGAATTGAACCAATGATCTTCGGGTTATGAGCCCGACGAGATACCACTTCTCCACTCCGCGAAAAACAATAAATTTTTTAAAAGAATCGAGAAGCTCAAGAAAATGAGTGACAAAGAAACTCAACGATTATTTTAAAAAATGGTACGGCTACGGAGAATCGGCACCTTTCAGGTTGGCCATCCGTTTCAAAAGCTCTTATTCATCGCTTTTGAATCCCGAATGCTCGGGACCCTCCCTTCGATTCTCTCAACAATTCATCTAAAGAATCAAAATAAGCACATACTATTATTCAACATTTTGGTACGGCTACGGAGAATCGAACTCCGGTTACCGGGATGAAAACCCGATGTCCTAACCACTAGACGATAGCCGCAAAAATTAGTGCCTGCACATTATATATATTCGAAACATTAGTCAAATTTTTTTAGCGTTTTTATTCTATTGTCAATTCTATTTATTTTGAAAATATTTGATTCAGCACATAATTTCGTTATTTTATGACCACTTGGGACTTATAACTTACCACTCATGTTTAATCGTACCAGACAAGATGCGGCAGATATGCTGCATATGTCGACTAGAAGTATCGATAGATACATCAAGTCTTGAAAACTTCGCTCTAAAAAAATAGGAAAGATTGTGTATGTTCACGAACAAGATGTACAAAACATCATGGGATGAGGAGCAAGTAGACAGGAAGTGATCATGCCAAATGCAGAACCAAAAAGTACCAGCCTAGCGACAGGAGAAGAAGTGGGAGCATTAAACGCCATCTACCAAGACCTCCGCCAAGAGCTCAAAGAAAAAGACACTATGATTCAAGAATTGTCTCATAAACTTGGAAGAGCCGAAGAAATAGCAAAAAATTCTGTCTCTCTTATCGAATTTAAAAAGTCTCAATTCCTCCTTGAAGAGTCAAAAACGTATCTCAATAAAGAGGTAAATAACTTGCAAAAAACAAAAAATACACTACAAGAAGAACTCAGGTACGAAAAAACATCAAATAAAATCCTGATTGTCTTTGTAGTAGTACTTCTGGTTCTTTCGGCCTCTATTTGGTTTATCAAGATTTAAATCTTGTCGAATCTCCTCAAAGATCTCCCTACAAGTCCTCATAGTTCAATGGAAGAACAACCCCCTCCTAAGGGGTAGATGTAGGTTCGATTCCTGCTGGGGATACCATAGTATACATATGAAGGAAGCGAATGGAGGGTCCCGAGTACTCGGGATTTAAATCCGATGAATAAGAGGATTTAAAACGGTGGCTGACCCGTTAGGGCACCGATTCCTGCTCTTGGATACCATACTATTAAATACTCGTTCTAAATTTTAATTTTTAATTTTATATCTATGTCTCACCATAATGAACATGAGATGTCTGGGCAAAACAATAATGTTCTTGTCGGTATTATTATACTATTACTTGTAATTATTGCGGTTCTTGCGTTTTTTGTTGGAAGAAACATGGGAAACCCATGAACTTCAAACACTCCTACACAAGAAGTAGCAGCTCTTGATATAACAATTATCGATGATGCTAGGTGTACTACCTGTCAAACTGATACAATTGTCGATCAGCTCAAACTTGTACCAGCACTTGCAGGAGCAACATTTACAGAAAAACAATTTACCGATGATGGGGTAAGTGAGATGTTAAAGGACGAGGGTATTACTACCCTTCCAGCAGCGATCTTCTCACGCAATGGGATTACTGGTCTCGATGCCTACCTCAATCAACTTCCAAGCGGAAACTATTCTCTTGCTCTCGGTTCTACGTTTGACCCGTTTGCAAAAAGAAGTGAAAGAGGGTTTCTCGTAATGGAAAAAGCTATCCTCGATACTATCAAATCCGGAGCCTATGTAAAAGGAAATACTGCAGCACCAATTACCTGGCTTGAGTACTCTGATCTTGAGTGTCCATATTGTGCTAGATTGCATAATAGCGGTACTCCAAAAGAAATTATGGAGAAATATGGAGAAAGTATCAATATGATCTTTCAACACTTTCCCCTCGATTTCCATGCAAATGCAAAACCAGGAGCTGAAGTACTTGAGTGTCTGGCTGCACAAAAATGAGGAGATGCTTTCTATAGTTTAATAGAGCTTTCATTTTCAGAAGAAAATTCTAAAAGGAGCTTCTTAGTAGATGAAGCCGTAAAACTTTGAGCAAATAAGGAAAGTCTTGAAAGCTGTCTTGCTGCAAGCACCTACGAAGATAAAATTGATATGCAACAAAAAATCGGAGCGGATACCTTTGGTATCACCGGTACACCAGGAAACGTCCTTATCAACAATGAAACAGGCGAATACGAAGTCCTTTCAGGAGCCTACCCAACCGCATCATTTGAAGATGTCATTGATAGACTTCTTGCAAAATAGTGTATAAATAAAGCCCCCCGAATTCGGGGGGCTTTATTTTTTGGTAGATAGATTATTTAAAATATCCCTGTAAAAACTTTTCATCCTTTCTCCAATTTTTCTTCACCTTTACTCGCAAAGATAGAAATACTTTTTTCCCAAATACTTCTTCTAAAACGAGACGTGCTTCTTTTCCGATGAGTCCAATCTTTTTTCCCCCCTTCCCAATGATGATATACTTCTGGCTGTCGGTTTCGGTATAGATATATGCCATAACCTTTAAAAGCTCCTCGGTGTCTTGTATCTCTTCTACTCATACAAATGAACTATGTGGAAGCTCCTCATGAGTCTGCAAAAAAACCTGTTCTCTAATAATCTCACTTATTCGAAAACGCATATCTTGTTTCGTATATACATCTTCTGGAAACTGCATAAAATCAAGCGGGAGAAATGAACGAATATGTGCGAGAAGCTTGTCCATACCTTCACCCGTCACACTTGAAATGGGAAATTGTGATGTTCCTATTGGAATTTGTATCTTTGGTTCTAAATCTATTTTCGTATATACCTTTACCACAGGAACCTGTAGCTGTCCTATCATCTGACGAATATAAGCATCTTCTTCGCCTCATTCCCTCGTAGTATCGATCAGATACAGTACCATGTTTGCATCTCGTAAAGATGAAAGTGCCTGAGCATTAATCGCCACATTAAAACT
Organism: Candidatus Peribacteria bacterium; assembly: GCA_023898505.1. Lineage (GTDB taxonomy): Bacteria > Patescibacteriota > Gracilibacteria > BD1-5 > UBA6164 > HK-STAS-PATE-10. Next base: position 832,416 of record CP060226.1, read on the forward strand.
TTGTTCAGAGAGGTGAATCCCAGGAGTATCGATAAAAATAATCTGAGATTCTACATCATTATAGATAGCCAAGATTTTATGTCTCGTTGTCTGAGGAACCGAGGTGGTAATCGAAATCTTTTCCCCTATGAGCGAGTTTAAAAAGGTCGATTTTCAAACATTTGGTCTCCCAATAACGGCAACATATCCAACCTTCTTTTTTTTCAGGTCTTGCGTATTTTCAAGTATTTCTGAGAGTGAGAGTTCTTTCACGTATTTATATATTAGAGTATACATACCATAAAGAAGCGTAACAAATATTTTGAAATTGTAAATTTTTTTGACAGTTTCGCATAATTTTGTACAATACCGAGGCTTATGTATGTAAGCGCCTTTATTTTATATCCTTCCCGGAATATCGGGATGCTAATCCAAAGGAAATATGGCAAAATACGAATGTATGGTCATCGTAAATCCTCGTCTTTCTGAAGAAGAAAGAAACACAAATCTTGCTGAACTTCAAGCGATCCTTGAAAAAGGAGAAGCTAAAGTTGAAAAACAAGATGTATGGGGTGAAAAGAAAATGGCCTACCAACTCAATAAGTCAGATACTGGCTTTTATGTGCTCTATCATTTAGAACTTCCAGGGGAAAATATTACAACCATATCAAAAGAGATTAATCTCAATAGAAATATCTGGAGATATATGTTTGTAAAACAAGAGGCATAATTTTATATTTTTAATACGACGATCTTATGAGAACGGTTAACAAGGTTATCCTTATAGGAAATGTTACGAGAGACCCGATGATTAAAGATACTGAAGGAGGAAAAAAGATAGCACTCTTTACGATTGCAACCAACAGATACTACAAGACTGCTGATGGAGAAAATAAATCTGAATCTGAGTTTCATAACTGTGTTGCTTGGGGAAGTCTAGCAGACAGAATCGAAAGCTTTCTCGTAAAAGGAAAACTTGTATACGCAGAAGGAAGACTGAGAACAAGAATTATGGACAAAGAAGATGGTTCAAAAAACTACAAAACAGAAGTGGTAGTTTCAAACCTTATCTTCCTCAACAAAAGATCTGACTTTGACGAAGGAGGTATGGAGGAAATAGGAGGAGAAGATTTTGAAGATGATAAATTTTAATTATTTTTCGTTAAAAAGTTTAAAGCTATCGTTTCAAACCATATGTTTGATATCTATCCATAGCGTTTTAGCTTTTTGGCAACTTACTTTTTAACTTTTAGGTTATGACAAAAACAGCATGTCCCCTCGATGGACAAAATATCGATTATAAAAATGTAGAGCTTCTAAAAAAGTATATCACAAAATTTGGGAAAATCGTACCAAGATACTACTCTGGAGTTTCTCTAAAAAATCAAAAGAAGCTTGCTCAAGCAATTAAAAGGGCAAGAATTATGGCACTCCTTCCTTTTGTAAAAAGGTATGATGCCAACTACGAAGGATAATTTCTCCCATATAAAAAAGTCGTTTTTTCTTTTTGAAAAACGACTTTTTTTGTATACTGCTCCATAATACCTTATTTCTTATTTCTTTGATATGATAAAAAGATTACTTTCTGGTTTCATCTTGATGTGTTTCATGCTGACAAATACCTTTTCTGTACTTGCTCAAGATGAAAGTGAGTTCTATATTCAGCAAAAGAAAGCGCTGATTAAAGAGGTAATTATAAGCAAATCAGCCCTTTCGAAATTCTCCTCTGGAGAAAAGTACATCAAACAGATCGATACATTTGTAGCAAAAAATAGTAATAATCTGAATTATCTTATCAAGGTAAGAAACAAACTTACCGATATTGAATATCAATTAGAACAAAAGGGGAGTCTTTCGGAAAAAGAAAAAAATACCCTCAAAGTCATACAATACTTCTGAGCAAAGGTAGATTACCAGATGCTCCTAACGACATATACAGAAAAAGCTGAGAAGATGCAAGGTATCGAGGCAATACTCCAAGATATCCCAGAAGAAAAAATGCAAGAAGATTTTGAAACCACGATATCAAACACCGAAGTTGATACGGTGGAAGCAGAAATCATTGATCTGCAACTCAACCTCTTTCAATCAGGGACTGAGTACTTCGATGCTCTTACTCAAGAATTTGAACAGCTCACCAACTATGAAGAAACTGGGGATTTTAACCTCGAAGTAAATATAGATGAGGAAAATATATGAGAATTACATGGAAGCATCGAGGTTTCAGATATGTCTGCAAAGGCATCAAATTTTGATGCGCAGATTAGTGGAAAAGTAGAAGCTCTTGTTGATGCCTCACTGAAAGGACAAGAAGCATTTACTTATGAGCTTTCAAGTTTTATCGACTTTATCTCCAAAGATGGAAATCTCTATCTCCTCCTTGATAAACTCGATGTCTCTCACAATTCAAGTGATTACGGTATCATTGATTTCACAAGTGCTATAAAAAAGATAGCCAAAGAAAATAAGTATATCCAGTTTTCTGATGCCGAAACAGAAGAAGCAATGAGTGTGCTGAAAAAGCTGAATCCATCCTTACTTAAAGAACAGGGAAATACCCTCTTTGCACAACCAATGTTTACTGCCTATAAAAAAGAAGGAGAAAAATATTACCTCAAACCAACAAAGTATGCCTGTGATAGTATCAAAGAACTTGCAAATATCTTTGATCCATTTAATGGAACTACCTGTACTACAGGACAATACAACGATCTCCTTGAAGAGTACGGACAACTTGGTATAGAAGTATACCTTGTCATAGGGAAGACTCAAGATACTCTTGGTTTTAGCTATACAGATGGAACAGTAGATGCAAGTGGAAGCATCGTCTACACGGATAGTTATATTGCATCTGTCGATATAGAAGTAATTCCTGATCAAGACCGCTACCCATGAGAAGGGGCTGCTCTATCATATAAACGTCAGGCACACTTAAATGCTCATTTTGATGCGAGTAGCGGAGATATTGCATTTTTCTTCAAAAGTGATCTGGATAGAAACAATAACTTCACATACATTGACTATAGTGGAAATATACGAAACTCATATGAGCAATTTACATCAAATCTACAACTTGAAGGCCACGTATTTAACGGAGGGCTAGAGTACACTGACAATGGGGGAACAAAACTTACCCTTGATACGAGCGGGCGCACCAATACAGCCAACAATATCCAAAGTATATATATAGAAGGCACCCTAATCCAAGATGGTACAGAAATCGGAACTCTTCGTTCAAACTATATTTCCGGAAAATTTGAAAATGAACTGATGATTCAGAACGAAGTCTTTGACCTAGATGTAACCTTAGATGGAACTTGGGATACTACAAATAAAGTAATTACAAGCCTAACAGAAGAAACATCAATAGTTATTCATGATTCCTGGGGATCAGAAGAAAGTTATGAACTCTTTGCGTCAAACTTCACCCTTCAAAACAAACAAATTCAGTGAAAGCTTCACATAAACAATGATTCAGGAGAAGAAACAATTTCTATAGAAACAACAGGGAGTTATGAAAAAGATCATCTCGTACTCAATAATACTGTAAATATAAATCCCGTTTTCTTCTGATCTTCAAATCCTTCACATACTCGTGATAACCAAAGAAGTAATGCTATATCAGAGCTATACTATGCTGTATATTACCGGTACTCTGACTATGGAGCATATCCAAAAGATATAGAAGAGCTAAAAGAAGCGGTAAGCCTCTATAGTTATATTGATTTCCCAACAGATCCTCTTGGTGCTGTAACAATCAATAACTGTAATTTCTGATATACCTATCAGGTAGACGGCGAATATTATGAGATTTCCACCTGTCTAGAAAATGAAAATTGGGATGGAAAATATAACTATAGCATTGGAAATACTAACACCTATAACTGGGATACCGATGAATACGAAACCAAGAAATTAAGCACTGAGAAAGTATACATCAATGGATATACTTCTTGGTCAGCATATACCGAAGAAGCGCAGGTAGAAGATGATGTTATTGTCCATGTAAATCTTGAATCAGATACGAGAAATAATGCCATATACCTCTACCTCTTTGTTGATGTTATCAAGGAAGGAAAAAAGATCTTTGATATCCTCGTAAAAAATGATACTACAAGGACTTATAAAAAAGTAGAGATAAACGCTCCAAAAACAAGTATTCCCGTAGAAGATCTAAATTTCTAGATTTGCTAATTAAATAAAATCTTGCATAATATAAAAAACTAATATACTAAGTGGTATATTAGTTTTTTATATACATCATATGAAATCCTTCCTATCAACCATTTGTATAGTGTGTCTTGCGATTCTGCCTTTGTCGGCTCAGGCAAATTTGAGCGATGAACAAAAATTAAAACTCCAATATTATAAGCGTATCATCCTTTCTCGCGACTATATCCGTGATAATTTCAAATCAGGAGACGCAATCAATAGAAAAATAAAAACTTACTTTATTGTACTACAGATTAAAAACAACGAACCAGAACTTTCCGAAAAACTCACAAAATTACAAGAAAGACTTGAGCCAGTCTTAATCTCTCTCAGAGAAAAGAAAGTTCTCACTAAAAAAGAAGCAAAGACTCTCAATCTTGCAGAAAATCTATACCTGAGGACTAGAATCTTGCTTGATTATTAGGCCCCCACTTTTCCTGTATCCAATTTTCTAGTTGCTCCAGTACACCTATCTTCATCTTTGTATCAATCTTTTGTCCTTGGAGATAAATATACACCGAAATATATCCCCTTGGTTCTGACATCAAAAAGGCTTTCAAATCATGAAGGTCTTCTTTTTTTGCATGAGATGGGACCTCGATTACATACTCTTCCTCCATCACTTGACCTGATACTTCAGCCCTATTTATAGCAATTTTCTCCTCTAACTGACTTTCAAACTGTTCCCCGCTTCATTCACTCATACTTTCCTCTAGAGGCCCCTCTGGATCGTCTTTTGTAGTATCTTCTATAAGGACATTGAGCGCGACATCCCTAAGCCTTCTTTTGGATGACAATAGTGACATCTCTTCTGCTTGCTGTCGTACTTGTGTAATCGTCGCAATCTTTATATCCCTTGCCTGCAACCCCTTACGTCCATATTCGAAATTGACAGATAACTGTCCATTTACAATCACTATTTTCCCCTCTTGTAGCTTCTGTTCATATTTCTCCACATCTTTTGGAAATATCACTACTTCAAACTCATAATCAAAACCGTCACACTTGAGAAATACCATCGGTTTCCCGCCTTTTGTAATAATCTTACGAAGGTCCGTAATAAGTCCAACTGCCTGTACAATTTCCTGCTTTTCTTCAACCCTTTGAGAAGCTTTCTTTGATTCATTTCCATCTGAACCTGTTTGAGTATCTTCGATACTGTCTTTCTCATACTTCTCTGGATGTTCTTTCTTATCTATTTCAAGAAGCTCCTCCATAGACATCTTCAGCTTTTTGATATTACTACTTCTACGCTGACAGTACCTGGCTAACCCGTCAAGTGGGTGACCCGAAACATAGAGCCCAAGCATCTCTTTTTCTCCTATCAGCTTCTCTTCAAATACCATCGCAGGTACATCTTTGAGTTCAAGGGCGTCCTCAAAATTATCGGTCGCATCAAAGAGTCCTATTTGGTTCGTTTCCTTCTTTCTTTCATCTCTACGCGAAAATTGTATCATCGCATCAATCGAGGCAAACATCTGTCCACGTTCACCAAGATCATCCATCGCACCAGACAAGATCAAGGCCTCAAGAGATTTCTTATTTACTACTTCTTTTCCACAGAGTTCGATAAACTGTTCGAGTGATTCAAAACCACCCCTAGATTCTTGCTCAGAATCTTTCCCCTCCTTAGTAAGGAGGGGATTAAGGGGAGGTCTCATATCTAATATCTTATTAATCGGACCATCCCCGACTCCCTTTATTGCTTTGAGTCCAAATCTAATCTGAGTATCAGAGATATAGGTAAAGTGCTTCATTGACTCATTGACACTCGGAGGAAGGACTTCTACCGCCTTTGACTCACACTCTCCCACTTCAAGTACGACGCGCTCCATATTTTCTTCGTCGGAAACCATAAGCGAGGTTAAAAACTCAGTACGGTAGTAGGCCTTGAGATAGGCGGTCTGATAGGCAATAAAGGCGTAACATGCCGCATGCGATTTGTTAAATGAATAATTCGCCGCTGGCTGGATCATCTCCGTATAGATGTATCGACTCGTCTCTGGTTTATAGCCCTTATACTTTTCTGCCTTTTCAATAAACTCCTTTTTCAGCGCCTCGATGACTTCGATTTTTTTCTTTCCGACTCATCTTCTGAGCAGATCAGCTTCACCCAGTGAAAATCACGCCATATACTGTACGATAAACATGAGCTGTTCTTGATATACGGCAATCCCATACGAGACATCAAGAATCTGTTTGAGATCTTCTTCTAGCTTGCGTTTTTCTTCAAGTATTTCTTCCTCACCATATCCCGCTTCTTCTAAAATCTTACGAAGGTCTGGTGTCAGATACATAATCTCTTCTCTGCCATATTTTCTATCGATATAGGCAGGGATATAGGCAAGCGGTCCTGGACGATAGAGCGATACCATGGCTATCAAATCTTCAAAGGTATTTGGTTTGAGGTCACGAAGATATTTACGCATCCCATCGGATTCAAACTGAAATACTCCCGTCGTATCTCCCGCGGCAAAGACTTCAAATACTTTCTGGTCATCTAAATCTACTTTCAAGATATCGACATCTATCCCCTTGTTGTTTTTTATAATTCTCTGAGCACGTTTGATAATCGTCAGATTTCTCAAACCCAAAAAGTCCATCTTTAAGAGCCCAAGATCTTCGAGAGGGTAGGCACTATACTGGGTAACAATGGCACTATCATCTTTTGGTGGGTGCTGTAACCCCGTAAAATTTGTCATCGGCTCTGGAGCAATAATTACTGCACAGGCATGAACTCAAATCTGGCGAACATTTCCCTCGATCTTCAACGCATCATCGATAATCTGCTGATACTTTTTATTGGCATCATAGGCCTGCTTAAACTCGATACTATCTTCCAAGGCCGCCTTGAGCTTTGTTCCTGGCTTTTCTGGTATGAGTTTTGCAAGCTCATTCATTTCCCCAAACGGTATTCCACGAACCCTTCCGACATCTTTTACGGCCGCACGAGCCGCAAAGGTTCCAAACGTACAAATCTGTGCCACATGGTCAGAACCATACTTTTGACGACAATAATCTACCACCCTATCACGCTCATTATCAGCAAAATCGGTGTCGATATCTGGCATCGATACCCTGGCAGGATTGAGAAATCTCTCAAACAGGAGGTCATAATCCAGCGGATTTAGATCGGTGATACCAGATAAATAGGCCATAAGCGAACCTGCAGCAGACCCCCTTCCTGGACCAACAGGGATATCATGATCTCTCGCCCAATTGATATAATCTGCTACGATGAGGAAGTAGGCATCAAACCCCATCTCATGAATTACCGCTAACTCGTACTCAAGTCGGTCGATATACATCTGCTGCTCTTCTGTGAGGGTAGAAATAAACCCTTTCTTTTTATCGGTATAATAGGTAAGGGAAAGGTCTTTCAACTCCTGAGGAGAGGTATCTGTCAGTTTTTTCTCAAGTCCTGGTTTATCCAGCTTTTTTATACACTCAAAGATATCTGCTTCTTGTAGGCCGTATTCAAACCTCCAATTGAGACCGATAAACGACAAATAACGAAGATACCATTCTGATGACGAAAGCTTTTGAATTATCTGGGAAGCCTCCTCTGCATATTCATTTTCTTCAAGAGCAACCGCCCTCTCATAAATCTTTTGATCTTCTTCTGGAAGTTCGAAAACAGGAATCAAAATCCCTCCAGTTTCAATGTGGATATCAATCATAGAGGCAATCTTTTCGGTGTTTTGGATGGCTTCTGGTAAAAATCCGAAGAGTGACTCCATCTCATCTGAAGTCAAAAACGCATAGTCTCCCTGGATACGAGTTGGTCTATCCGGATTTTCTATCTCATGTCCGGTACCAAGTGCCTGGATAACGTCTTGTGTCGTCTTATCCTCTTTATGGATATAGTAACAATTATTCGTCGCAACTACGGGGATGTGATAGGTAGTATGTATGTCGATCAATCTATCCGTCACCAACTTCTGCTTCGGGATGTCATCATGATACAACAACTCTAGATAGTAATTTTCTTTCCCAAATAACTCTTGATATACCGAAATACGTGCAACTATTTCCTCGTCCGTTTTCCCCGCTAAAACATAGTATGGGATCTCTCCCGTAATTGGTCATGAAAGACAAACGATATCTAATCCCCCCTCCGACTCCCCCCTAGCAAGGGGGAGAGAATCATTTCCCCCTCCTTCGTAGGGAGGGGTTAGGGGAGGGCTAGATAGCTTCAACCCTACGATATCTTCAAACTGAATCTTCGGCGTCTTTCCAGGATTATCGAGACTCGCCTTTGAAACCAAGGAAATAATATTTCTATATCCTTGTAAACTCTTCGCCAACAGCACAAGCTTATGGTTCATCGTGGGATCAAGTTCTGATTGGACATAGATCTCCGTCCCAAGTATTGGCTGTATTCACTCTGATTTACACGCCTTATACAATTCATGACACCCGTGGATATTACCAGTGTCAGTAATCGCCACTGCAGACATACCAAGCTCTTTTGCCTTTTTCGCGTATGCTGATGGTTTTGGAAGTCCTTCAAGGATAGAGAAATGCGAGTGATTATGTAAGTGAACAAACGACATTTGAGAAGTGAGAAATTAGAAGTTAGAAGTAAGAAGTTGAAAATGATTGTATAAAAAAAAGAGGAAAATTCTAGTATAATTTTTACTTACAATGAAACGGAATCGATAAGCGCAAGTTTATTTTTTTTCCACTCACTGGACCACCTCGTTGCTAGCTCTACTTCGATAATTTTTCTCTCTTGTTCTTTTCCCCATATCATCGAGTGTCCCGTCTTTTGCTCTGGTGATAATTCATGCCAGTGTCCCATTAAAAAGATACGATATCCAGACAGATCGCTATAGCGACGAACTCGCTTATCCGCATTGAGAGAAAAGACGGTTTCCCAACGACTATGAAAGGTGTAGATACGGGAGATTTCCTTTTTTTCTATAAAGTCTATAAGTGACGAAATCTCGGGCTCACTGGCTGGTTTTTGTCCCCCAGATACCTCGTATCTTTTCCCCGCGACAAATAACTTCGATTTCTTTGACCAATTATAGGTCGGAAAATTTCGATTCAAGTCTACGTTTCTTGCATTTGTCTTTCCTTTTCGTCCACCGTGAAAATAATCTCGCTGCTTCTTTGCCTCCTCATAGCCATCCAGATTGAGGCAAGGGATAACATAGACCGTTACCTTTTCTGAATCATACGGACATGCTTGAAATAGATAGTTTACCCAGCGATTCATGAGCTTTACTGTCCCAACTTCATTTCCATGAATCCCTCAAAAATAGAGTATCTTTTTCTTTCCGTTTCAGAATTTATAGCGATATATCTCTCGTCATTCTACCGTTTTTCCTATCGATTTTGCTTTGATCTCAGGAAGTATCTCTGGAGTATCAAAAAGAGTATCCCACATACCCCAAAGTCCTCGATACCATAATCCAAGTATTGATTTAAGTGACATACCAAGAAACTAAGAAATATTTTCAAGCAACCCCTTCATCTTGTCGATAACTTTTGGATTTAAGATTTTCCCTTCAGAAAAATCTTCGTGCATGGTATGTACCACAGGAAGAATCATCTGTACATGGTCATGTAAACCAAGCACTTTAGAAAGCTCTGCATATCCATCGGCAAACGAACGAACCGAGTACGAGTTATGCATCACTCCACACCTTTTCCCCTGCATATCGTGGGAAAAGATATCGATGAAGTTTTTACACACTCCTGAAAAACTATAGTTATAGACTGGATACGCCAGTACATAGGCGTCTGCCGAGAGTACTTTTTCGTGTATTTGTTGCATATCGGTGTTATAGCTTTCGATTTTCCCTCCATGGCACAGCTCGAAATCATAGTCTCGTACATCGAGAAGTTCTGCTTGTATCCCAAGATTGTCTGCTTCTCCCAAAAGAGTCTTCGCAGCAATCGCGGTTTTGGACTGGGGGTTTAAAGATGTCTGGATGATAAGGAGCATATTTTACGTACTTAAGAATCTAATCATTTCTCTAAAATTGTTCTCATAGTTCTTGATGTAGTAGTGTAGATCTTGCGTAAACATGGCAGGAAATTGCTCAAGCTCGCTTTTTAACTCATCAAGAGAGTAAAAGAGTATCCCCTTCGCTTCTTTATCCACATTTTTTACACTTCCTCCATACACCCCCATATACAGGTGAGTTTTGTTCGCAATCACGACCCCCTTAGAATCAATCATCTTTGGTATATGCACAATCTGCGTATCAATATGTTCGATAACCGATATCAAAGTTAAGTAGTCCTCTAGCACGGTATATGTCTTTAAAAAATCCGCATGGCTTCTAAGAACAATTGAAGGCACTTGTAATTCCTGTACACTTTCAAGCATGACGGTAAAGTCGGCAGTATCTCCGTTTTTTATATGACCGCCTATGGACTTATCAATGAGTGAAGGATTATGGTTTTTATGACTCGCTCTTTTTTGAAGGATAAGTTCACCGCTTTCATTCAGCAAAAATATATTGATGACCTCTACACCCTTTGTTGGATATCCCTCTTTTTTAAATTGTGCTACTTGTTCATCGTAAAACCTATCCCTATCCATCGGGATAATAATATCCGGCCTATCAAGGTGAAATGAATTGATTATTTCTGCCATAATACAAATTTAAAAACTATTTTGATTTCCCTTTTCCTCTTTTCTTTCAACCTTTCCCACTTCTTCCTGGTCACTTAGGAAGAGACATATCAATTGTCATTCCTATTGGTTCAAGCGGCATATCTAGCAAAGAATTAGCCCCTGATCAAAGCCCTCCAGGAACAGCTGCAACAGCGTATCCTGAGGGTCATCATGAAACATTTGGATGAATCATAAAGTTATCTCCTCGCCCTCAAATAAGTCAAACAATATTTCCTCCTAGATCTACTCATACCATAAGCACCCCCACTAACTCCTCAATTTCACTTACAGATGATAATACATCTGGATGTAACGCCCCCTGAGATATAGGCACGGGAGCCATCAGGAAGGGGGCTTCATGATTAATTCTAGCGTGAGTTTTATATAATTCCTTCCTTATGGCTACGGGTAATCTTTTCTTTCAGGCATCTTCACCAATAGTATCCATTCACTGTCAATCCCCCCCTGCAAACAAACCAGAATCAGTTATTCCTGTCATAGTATTATTGATACAAACTAAACCCCTCCGTTGCTTTTTCGACCTCCTTTTTATTCCCAAACACCAGCACTCCTAAGTACTCGATATCGCTGTGCTTTTTTGCTTTTGTTTTTTCTGCTACGACCGCGTCATCCGTAGTCTCGAGCATCTCGCGAGTAAATTCGGATACTTCAAAATTATGGTGTTTCGCGTGCTGAAGTAATTCTTGAAGCGATGTACTGTCGGAAGTCTCTTTTACCATAATCGCGTGTTGTATATTGAGATGGATGTCGTGTCCATCATGCGTAGTCACCGTATCTTGCTCAAAGAGTTCTTTTCAACTTCTCGCTCAAAAAGCAGCACTCAAATGACCAATGGTATTGAGCTCTTGCCACTTTTCGGTACAAGCTGTTTTGTTGATTACGGCAACTGCAACTTTTGTTTCCTTTGATTTCCCCATCCCCGCCTCTGACTTTTCATCTTTCATAAGAGGAAAAAGTACGACATCGCGTAAATTTTCTTGGCCCATAAGGAGGGAAATAACCCTATCAAACCCCATTCCCCAACCAGACTGTGGAGGCATCCCATACTCCATCGCCAGCACAAAGTCATTGTCCCCACTCGTTGCTTCCTCATCTCCAGCGGCGAGGGCACCCGATTGCGCATCAAAGTTTTCTTGTTGCTTCTTTGGATCCACCAGCTCACTATACGCCTTAAGTATTTCCCAACCATTGAGCACCACCTGAAACTGTTCAACGATATTTTCATCAGTATCTGACTGACGAGCGAGTGGCTGCATCGTCTTTGGATAATTATACACAAATGCTGGACCAACTATGCTCGGACGAAGCACTTTTTTATAGAGATAGTCAATCATCGTTGCCGTTGCTTGGTGTTCTATTCCATCCCAGGTATACCCTGCTTGTTGTATATCGGCACGCAAGGTTTTTGCATCCTCTGGTCAATACTTACTGATGTCAATCCCCGATTTTTCTTTTACTCCTGCAACATAGTCGATTCGTTGCCATGGAGTCGTAAAGTCAACCGTTTTCATATTTCCCTCTTTGTCTTTGATTTGTCTTTTCCTCTCAAGCTCAAGTTTATCAAACAGATAGTCAAAGAGCCCCTCAGTAAATCGGATATTGTCTTCAAAGTTCCACCAAGCAGCATAGTGCTCTACTACTGAAAATTCCTGCATATGGCTTGGATCACTCCCTTCATTTCTAAAGTTCCTTCCGATTTCAAATACACGCTCAAATCTTCCAACTGTCGCCTTTTTTAAAGACGTCTCCGGAGCAATACGAAGATAAAAGTCCTCATTAAAATCATTATGATGGGTGATAAATGGTTTTGCTGCAGCACCCGATGCTGCATTTCCAAGAATCGGAGTCTCTATTTCGACAAATCCCTGTTGCAGGTAAAACTCCCTTGTGTATCGGATATATTTACTACGAAAGAGAAATCTTTCATAACTCTCTTCATTCATCACTAAATCAAGATACCTCTGTCTATAAATCGTCTCTTGGTCCTGGACTCCGTGAAACTTCTCTGGAAGTGGACGAACCGCTTTTGAAAGGATTTGAAAACTGCTGACAAATATGGTTAACTCTCCATGTTTCGTCATAAACAGCTCTCCCTCAACCCCGATATAGTCTCCAACCTGGCAAAATTTTTCAGCGATTTTATACGCCGACTTCTCCTCTCCTCCAACCACTAAACTTTGTACTTCTTCTCTTCCCGTAAAAAAAGAAACATTATCCTTCATAAAACATATCTGGATATCCCCGCTATGGTCACGAAGTTTTCCAAAGGTCAGTTTTCACATCCCCCTGCTACTCATAATCCTTCCCGCAGTACGAACCTTCTTTTCTGCCCCTATCTCCATGAGTGTTTCTGCACTCCTCAATCATTGTCATTCCGTACTTGATACGGAATCATTATTTGTACTTTTACCTTTTAATGATCCCGAGGACTCGGGATGACAGGAATTGCGCACCTCAGCTATATCTTGTTTCGCACGAAAATTATTCGCATAACAAATCACTCCCGCCTCCTGTAAATCCGCTATCTTTTTCTGTCTATCCAGACTTTCCTTTGAGTATTCCATACCACCTTTTAAAAATATAAAAGCTACTTCCATTTGGGAAATAGCTGTCTTTAGATATTCTCTTACAAAAACAAAGCCATCCCCTTACACAGAGACAGATAGTTGTTTACTTTGTTTTTTTTGTAAATCCATATACTTTTCTAGAAAATAATTCTTGTATAAATCTATAAACTTTCTAAATTTTTGCAAATTAAACTCCTAAGGTATGTCTAGCTAGTATGGCCCCCTTACGAAGTCAAAATCATAGTATCTTCGAATCTAAGCTTCCATCTTTCATCACTTCCACATATGTCCTCGAACCATCACTAAGACTGATTTCGGCATATCATAGACCTGTTAATAAGGTAATTCATGTAATCTTTACATGTTTTGAATGATTAAGCGATGCTTCCTCGTTCATAAAATCTATTCTTTTAAACTCAAAAAATGGTGGGTTTACATTAGCATACATACAATCTCCATCGGCTTCATAGTATCCTTCAGGAATTACATATACTGTTCCTCGACTATGAATTTTATATCTATTGGCATATACACAACCTTCATAATTCATCAGCCCTCATTCTGTATGTACTGAAGACTTTACGAAAACATATTTTCAAGCAATTATCTTGTTTTGTAAATGAGAGATAGTATTTCCATCACTATCCTTTAGTACATTCATATTTTCATCAATGAATTCATCCCCACTTTTTGTTGTTAGTTTAATATATTTTATACCATTCACTTCATACCCAGTATCAATAGAATGTACAACCTCTCAACGATGTTTAAATATACCCCCATTTTTATCTATAAAGTGACTGTTATTTAATGGAGAGGATACCCACATATACCTCACGCCCCCCCACTCAATTGTACTTCCATTATTAGTAACAATCTCTCCATCAGCATTAATAATACTAAAACCATTATAATACATGTTTTCATATATCTGATGATCGCTTCTTGGTTTACACTGACCACACCCCTTCACTTTACTATGAGAAGCGGTTATTAAATCTATAACACTCATATTAATATTTTCCAATGTTGCAGGGGTTTCTCAGTATTGTTCAACGAGTCTTCTAATAGAAAGAATAAATGCCACAACCTGTGATAAATCGTATGGCTCCTCTCATCATTTATGGTCTCTCACTTGTACATATTTTCATCTAATAATATTTAGCAAGTTAGATACTTGCTGTGGATCTCTAAATACCTTTCTCAAAAACTCATCTCACTCTTGAGAAATAAGAATCAATTCACCTTTATTACCCGCTTGTGTATACATATCTTTTAAAGCATGGAAAACAATAGGGGATTTTAAAACCTCTATAATATCGTTACAAGATTCATATCCTTCTGGACTTTGACTGCCTTCGTTCATAAAGACTATTTTTATTTACTACAATATTCCCCCCTAACCTTTAGCATATTTTATAATATTTCTTTGTCAAATCATTTATTTGTTGCGATACACGAACTTGTGCTATAATGAGACCAATATTACTATTTGCACATATGAAAAAAGGTATCTTTATTCTCATCGCGCTCTCTGCCAGTATATCCCAGGCTTTTGCTGGAGCGCTCAACAATATCCACTCAAGTGGGACCTCAAACAGCGCTATAGTAACTCCACCCAAAGAAACTCCTCAAACAGGAAACGAGGCTGGTTTTTTTGATGGAAGTATTGATCTTCTGAAAGAAGTCCTTACTTGGGCCGGGTGGGTACTCCTCGGGCTATTTCTTCTTTGGATACTCCTAAAGATTATTCGCCTTTCTTTTGAACTGTACTATTCAAAAAACCTTCGCTACCTCCAAGTATGTGTGCCAAAAGCGGACTCAAAACTCGATAAAGAGCGTGAAACCAAAAAAGATTTCAAAGAAAAAATTGGGATTATGAGTATGTTTTACAAAGCTATCCATAAACTCAGTGAAGCAGGACTGAAAGATACGTTTTTAAATGCTATTTTCAGACACTCAAAAATCAGTCTCGAACTTGTCTACAAAGATGGAGAGGTGATTTTTTATGTCGTTACCTATAAATCGTATGTAAGTCTCGTAAGACAACACCTCGTTTCTATTTATCCGGATGCAGAAGTAGAAGAAGTTTCTAAAGATTATGTTGATCTCCGGCCAAAGGGGTACCACCTCCGCGCTGCCTCACTTGGAAAAGAAAATGATGATGTATTTCCTATTAAAACATTTAAATACCTGGAAGAAGATGCGCTTAATAACTTTACAAGTGTATTTTGAGGTTTGGCTCGTGACGATAGGGCCGTATTTCAAGTAGTCATTAAACCAGAAAGTTCGAGTTGGAATAAAAAAGCAAAGCGTGCAGCAGGACTGGTTGCAAAAGGACAATACAATAAAAAAAGAAAATCTCCGCTTGCGTTTTTGAGTTTTCTCTGGAATCCACTTGTTGCCCTCATAGAATGACCAGAAGATATGGTCGGGACAAATAACGCTCCTGGAGCAAGTGAAGGAGACGCTTATAAAATCTTTAACCAGGCAGAAACAGAAAGCCAAAAGATCATGGGAGAG
This sequence comes from Candidatus Peribacteria bacterium, assembly GCA_023898505.1. Taxonomy (GTDB): domain Bacteria; phylum Patescibacteriota; class Gracilibacteria; order BD1-5; family UBA6164; genus HK-STAS-PATE-10. The sequence continues at coordinate 848,352 of CP060226.1, forward strand.
TCTGCGGCTCAACCATCATTTAACACTTCTATCCGCATACTTGTAAGTTCAAAGGACAAAGAAAATCCAGAAAAGGGAGTCCATGCAATCGTAGCAGCGGCTTCGATGTTTACCGATGAGTACAACAATGCCCTTGATAACCCTCAAGTTATTGAAGATGCTATTCCTGGTATTATCGGACCAATTCGTTATTTTGGATTTAAGTATAAACTGGTAGGGATGATGCAAAATACTTCTATCTTCTCAGCAGATGAAGTGTCTACTATGTATCATCTTCCTGATATTACCTACAACCGTTCGCCAATTATTAGGTGGCTCGAGTACAAAAAACTCCCTATTCCTCATAATCTGAAAACTCCCGGAGAAGCAACCATTCTCGAAGAAAAAGTCCAAGTGGGACAAAAAAGCATCATCGACCCAGAAACAAAAGAAACAAAAGTCATGCCACAGTATGAAGTCAAAATGGTACATAGACACCTGGGGGGATTTCCTGTCTACAAAGACGGGGTACTCCTTGGATGGAACGAATACAGAGGAGTGAAGACTCCCGTATACTTTGACAGAAAAGACAGAGGAAGACACCATTATATCATCTGAAAATCATGAGGTTGAAAATCGGTGTTTATTGGGTACCTTGCACGCCAAGACCTGCGGAACGGAGATGGGATTTGTGTCATCGATCCACATGGTGACCTGGTCGAAGATGTACTGAACTTTGCACCAAAAGAACGTGCCAAAGATATCATTGTCTTTGATCCAGCAGATGATGAACGTCCAATGGGGCTCAATATGCTTGAAGTTATTAGTGAAGATCCAGAAATCAGAAAAAGAGAGATGGACAAAGCCGCTCTCGACGCCACAGAAATCTTTATCAAGATCTTTGGAGATGAAATCTTTGGTCCTCGTATCCAGCACTACTTCCGTAATGGATGTTTGACACTCATGGAAGATGTCGAAGATGGGGGAACCCTTATCGATGTACCAAGACTCTTTGTCGATGATGCGTTTATGAAGTACAAAACTTCCAAGATTAAGAACCCCGTTGTTCGTTCATTTTGGGAACATGAGTACGCAAATACCGGAGACAGAGAAAAACAAGAAATGATCCCATACTTTAGTGCAAAGTTTGGTCCGTTTATCACCAATACTACCGTAAGAAACATCATCGGGCAACCAAAATCTGCCTTCAATATTCGACAGATTATGGACAACAGGAGAGCCCTTCTTGTAAACCTTTCAAAGGGAAAGATCTGAGCACTTAACGCCCAGCTTCTTGGTCTCATCTTTGTGTCCAAGGTAAATATGGCAGCGATGAGTAGAGCTGATATGCCCGAAGAAGAAAGAAAAGATTTCTTCATGTACGTAGATGAGTTCCAAAACTTTGCGACAGAAACCTTTGGAGAGATTCTTTCCGAAGCCAGAAAATACCATCTTGCTCTTATCATGGCGCACCAATTTATTGCCCAAATAGGAGGAAGTGGACAGAGTCATGGAAAAGGAGACAAACCAAGTATCAAAGATGCCGTATTTGGTAATGCCGGAACTATCATGTCGTTCAAAGTGGGTGCCGAAGATGCTGAGTATATGGAAAAAGAATATGCACCACTCTTATCACAACAAGATATTATTAGTATTGCAAATTATACCGCTTACTGTAAACTTAATATCAATAATGCAACCACAAGACCATTTGACCTAAAAACAATTTGGGATAATAATTATAAAAACAAAAAGATTGCAGAAGTCATAAAAGAATACTCTCGTAAAAAATACGGAAGAAAGAAAAAATATGTAGACATGGAAATCGAGGCAAGACTCGGCATTATGCCAGATGAAGGATAAATTTAATTATTTTTGTATATCTCTATGAAAGCACTTATAAAAATCATTGTTTCCCTTGTCCTCCTCGGACTTTTCGGAGGATTGGCTCTTGCCGCCGACTCGGATGCTGACGGTATCGACGATAGTGTCGATGTTTGTCCAAATACTCCCTTTTTAGAAGTCAATGATGTCGCCACCAGCGGAGCAAATATCGGGTGTACCGTAACCCCGGAGAGAGAAGCAGAAGCCAGTCCTTTTGTGGCAAATGATGCCAATAATGTGAATGTTGGACAACTCCAGTGAGAAGGAAGCCATGTACGAAATAACGATGCGCTTCAAGATATCGGTAATAATGATGAATTTTTTCAAACATCTCAATGAGGAGACAGGGGAATTAATAACACCCTTATCCGTATTGCTCGTGATCTGAAAAATCTATTTTTTATTATCGCCAGTCTCTATTTCCTCATCATCATTATGCGTCTACTCTTTGCACAAAACACCGAAGAAGAAGCGGCAAAGTTTAGAAAGGGGATTCTCTGGATTACTATCGGAATCATCGTCATGCAAATGGCCTATACCTTTGTAAAACTCCTCTTCGATCGTGATGTCGGGGAAACTCTCGCAGCAAATCTTATCGAGAAACTCTTAAATCCTATTTTCTTATTTTTAGAAACCAGTGCTTCGTTTTTCTTTATCGGCGGAGCAATCTTTGCTTTTTACAGAATCATCTCTGCAAATGGAGATGAAGAAAAATCAAAAGGGGGAAGAATGTCTATACTCTATGCCATTATTGGTTTTATCATCGTAAAGGTATCTCGCCTGCTCGTTGAATCTATCTATGGAAGGTTAGAGTGTAGAAATCTGGCTGGCGGATTTATCGAGGTTACCAATTCAAAGTGTCTGACGGACGCAGCACCAGAGTGAGCCATCGGCATCCTTATGGTGATTATTAACTGGATGAATTCTTTTGTCGGGATTGCTATCGTCATCATGATTATGTATGCTGGAGCCAATGTTCTTCTCTCAGCAGGAGATGAAGAAAAACTGAAAAAAGCAAAATCTGCACTCATATATATTGCTATTGGTATCGGGATACTCTCGATCAACTATCTCCTTTTGACATTCTTTATTATTCCTGAATCTACTATCTAAACAGAGACCGTATATGAAAGCTATAACAAAAATCCTCCTCTCTCTTTTTCTCCTTATATGACTCACATCAGCATATGCTGGAGTGGTAGAAATACCAAGTGGTGCACAAGATAGAATCAACAACGTGTCGATAGGATCAAGTGCTATCGTAGCAAACGGAGATGCAGTCAGCAGTATCAACAACGCTGGTTTTAGTCTCCTTACCACCGCAAAACTTGCTATTCAGGGGCTTATTATGATCTATATTGTGTATGTAGGGATTCAGATGATTATTTCCATGGGATCAGATGAAGAGGAGCTTGGAAAATCAAAAAGACAACTCCGGTATGCACTTATTGGTTTTGCATTTATCAACCTCCCTGGAAGTATCTATCAGGCATTTCATAAATCTGATATCAACACCCGTATCGATGGAAGAATCGGTCAAGATAGTTTTGTAAGCGGGAACAATGATACCAATATCTTTATCGACTTCTTTAACTTTGGCTACACCTTTAACGAACAAATTCTTGGCTTTATCAAAGTATTTTTATTTGGTATTGCGGTATTTATGCTCATCCTTGCCGGAATCAAGCTGATAACCGCCGCATCTAAAGAAGACAAGCTTTCCGAAGCAAAAAACAAAATCCAGTACTCTATTTTGGCACTGGTATTTGTGACCTTTATAGAAACATGGAAAAACGTCGCGTTTCAGGGAGAACTGAGAGATGGGGTAAGTATTTTTGAAACCCTTTCTAATCTCGCCCTCTTCTTTGCCGGACCAACGGCTATTTTCTTCCTCACCCTTGCTGGATACTACTATATCACTTCAAATGGAGATGAGGAAAAAGTGAAGAAAGCAAAAAATATTGTATTAAATACGGTTCTTGCTACACTGATACTACTAGCAAGTTATACTTTCTTACTAGACTTAGCGACTCTTTAGGACCATAACGTACTATCAAAGTAATGATTCTGAATTCACCGAGTTCTCCGGACAGGCAAGTTCAGAAAGACACATAACCCCCTCTAATTTTTATGAAATACCTTCTACTTATAATCACTGCTCTTTTCGTCATCTTTCCAACCTGGATTGCTCCTACAACATATGCAGCAGAGTGAGAAATAACGGTCACAGTAACAGAAAAAGTTCCAGGAGCGAGGTGTGATGAAGTAAGAAATACGGAAGGGGGAGTTGAAAAAATAACATATACCTGTCACATCCAAAAATGATTTGGAACCGTTGTCACCACTATGGGGAAAATTATTAAGTACTTTACCTTTATCGTAGCTCTTGGTGGAGTACTCGCACTTGTTATCGGCGGTATTATGTACTCTATGGGTGGCGCCAACGATGAGATGAAAACAAAATCAAAAGAGTTTATTACCAAGGTTATCTTTGGATTGGTGCTACTGCTCTTTAGTGGAGTGATTCTCAATGCGATTGCCCCTTGGGTCTATAAATAAGCCTTCAAAAAATACTCCTTCCCAAATGGGAAGGAGTATTTTTTGAAATTTAACCAAAACATTATTTACACTTCGCTATTCTCTTTTCACTCAAACTATCGCTCATATCTTCCCTTGAGTTCATCAAGCGATACAGAAAACACCACAGGACGACCATGAGGACAGGTGGCAGAATAATCCATAAAGGCATCCTCTAAAAGTGCATGCATCTCAAATACACTGAGTTTATGTCCAAACTTGATAGCGCTACGACAGGCCGTATACGCAAAAATCTTATTTCGCACTTCTTGAAGAGCGGTAGATTTGGTCCACCCTTCCTCTCCTATATCTTGAATCACGCCAGATACTACCTCTGATACTCGTTCTTTTTTGATAAAGTCTGGAATCCCATTTATTAAGATCGAGTGATTTCCTACGTCCTCGATATCAAAACCCATCTCTTGAAATACTCCGAGATGATCAAGAACTATGCTATACTCTTTGGCGGTAAGCACCATGCTTTCCGCTACTAGTAATCCCTGAGTTGCCGCCGCGTAGGAAGACCCCGCAAGTTTTTCATAGATAATTCTTTCGGCTAAGGCGTGCTGATCATATATATACACTCCGTCAGCGGCTTCCACAACGATATAGCTATTAAACATCTGTCCGATAATCTTTCCTGCCGGAGTAGTATGCAGATCCATTGACTCTGGAAGCGATCATCCCGAGTACTCGGGATGATAATTTGTATCTTTACCTGGTAATGATTCCGATTTCAGGCTCGAAACAGGTTGACCTCACAAGATGTGTCTACTGAAATTCATCGCCTCCCCAATCCTTTGTTGATTCGGATTCGGGCTTGTGTCCTTATAGGGAGAGTACGACTTAAACTTCGTTCCTGATCCAGTATAGTATTTTTGTCAGGCGATACTGGCAGAAAAAGTATTTTGGGAGCTCCCCCCTTCTACACCTCCTGAAGAAGCTTCTGAGAAAGCTGGAGAAGTCCTTTTTATGAGGCTGACATTTGTAAGCGTATCTTCGATAGCATGGTATACTGCTCGAAATATCTCTGACTCATTTGCAAATCGAACCTCTTTCTTTCTTGGATGGACATTGACGTCTACTTGTGTTGGATCTACTTCTATGTTCAAAATATACACTGGAAATTGCCCATGTGGGATAAAGCGATTATATGCGTTTTGAATGGCGGTAAAGATAATCGGAGAAGTAACACTACGAGAGTTAATGTAGAGTGACTGACGTTGCTTATTGGCATAGCTGACTTTGGGATCAGAAATATACCCAGAAACTCCAATACCACGAAGTTGTACATCTACTCTCAAAAGAGAATCGCTCACCTCCTGACCATACACCTCATAAATTCTCTGAATTGGTTCATCGGTTCCTTTGACATAAAAAACCTGTTTATCATCTGCAATACACTCAAAACTAACTCCTGGATATACGAGCGCCATCTGCTGAAGATACTGTACAATATGGGCCTGTTCTGTTCTCGGAGTTTTCAGATAGTTCAGGCGAGCTGGAGTATTATAAAACAGTGACCCCACTTCTACTCTTGTTCCTGTATCTAGAGGGTATTCATAGGGTCCTTTCGTCGCTCCATCAGCACAATCAAGTCGATATGATTTTCCGCCAGAAGAACTTACCAGTGAAAACTTACTCACAGAAGCAATACTTGCTAGCGCCTCTCCACGAAAACCAAAAGTCATAACCTGATATAGATCTTCAAGCGATGAAATTTTCGAAGTACTGTATTTTTTTATGGCTTCTGGGAGATCATCTACACTAATCCCAGATCCATTGTCCGAGACCGTAATGCTGTCGATACCTCCTCAGAGTATGGATACCTGTATACGTGTAGCTCCAGCGTCAAGACTGTTTTCTACGAGCTCCTTTACGACAGAAACTGGACGCTCAACAACCTCTCCTGCAGCAATTTGATTTGCTAAGGTAGGATCAAGCTGAATAATTTTTCACATAAAAAACGAAAGTAATAACTACTTTCGTTAGTGTAATAACATGACTCTATTTGTAAAGCTATGAAGCGTTTTTTCTCTCTTTTTTCTTTTCTCTACTGAGCGTTTCTGAAATCTTTTCTTTTATTCTTTGTGGTACTTCTGCATAGGCTGCGAGAACTCTTTTTACTTGATTATAGTAGTCAACAATCTCTGTTGCCATTCCTAAAACTTTGATGAGACGGATCAAAACAATGGCTCCTAAGGTTCCAAGTATGGAGATAAACAAACTTAAAACGATGTATAGCACATCAAGACTGGTCAAAAATATTGGTACTCCTCCCATGTATTGAAATTTAAAGACTATCTATACAAGCATTTATATCGAGATTCATCGATTTTACAATCTTTTTTATATTGTCCGCCCCTTCTAGTCGCTTGATTTCTTTTGTGTCTTCAAAAACAATCATCGTTGGAAAAGATGTGATACTGTATGACTGTAAATCCTCCGCACCAAGGGAACACATCTTTAAACGAACATTTTGCGTCCAAGCCTTGGTATAGACGACAGGGAGGACATACAAAGCCTCTTTATAAAACTCGCTTCCCGCCTCTGCAAAGATGACAACACTTCTTCTTGGATACTCTTTTCCTTGGTCGTTGATATGGTTTTTAGAAGCATCAACCATATCTTGTACTCCCTGTGGATCCTTGATCACCATACCACTTTCCTGAAGTTTGGTAGCACTAGTATCGATCACTTTTTTGGTAAAATCCTGAGCTTTTTGTTTAAATTTTGCAAAATCCATAGTATCCAGACTAAAAATTAAAAAAACAGATACTATAAGTATAGCAAAAATAGTTTTTTAATGCAAAGATTTGCTTTTTATTTTTTTCTTCATATGATATGCGCCGAAAAAGGGAATATACATTTTATTTTTAATCTCAAACCAATATGAGTAATGCACAACTAGTAAAGAAGGTTCAAGAGTCTTTTCTCCAAGCTGAAAGACCTGAAATCCAAACAGGTATGGAAGTAGAAGTTCATCAAATTATTAAAGAGGGGGCAAAAGAGAGAGTTCAAAAGTTTAAAGGTATCGTGATCAAAACTGCTGGTAAATCAGAACTAGAAAAAACAATGACCGTAAGAAGAAAGGTAGGAGCGTTTGGAGTTGAAAAAGTATTTACTATCCACTCTCCAACGATTAAACAAATCGACGTACTTAGACAGTTCAAAGTAAGAAGAAAATCAATCAAGTTTATCAGAGAACTTACTGGTAAAGCAGCAAGATTGAAAGAAGTGAAAAAATAGACTTCTTACAAAGACCCTTCGGGGTCTTTTTTTTGAGTTTTATCTTTTAAAATCTCTATTTTTTTATATAATCTGGCGGTATTATTTTACCGTAACACCACTATATGAAGTTTAAAGATTTGAGTTTAGAACAGATTATCTCGATGATCAAATGAGGGGAGACAACCAGTAGGGAAGTATTTGACTATTTTCTCTGACGTATACAAACGTATGACAGCACCATACAGGCCTTCAACTATATCAATGAAGGTGGGTGCGTAAGCAATACTGATACTCCACTTGCAGGAGTGACTATTGGAGTAAAAGACCTCTATTCAGAAAAATGAATCCCAACTACTGGAGCAAGTATCATGCTCAAAGACTATGCTCCTCCGTTTGATGCAACCATCATCAAAAAACTCAAAAAAGCGGGGATGAGCTCTATCGGAAAACTCAATATGGATGAGTTTGCCATGGGAACATCTGGAGAAAACTCTCGCCTTCGTACAACCAAGAACCCCTGGGGAACAGAAAGAATCCCTGGAGGATCAAGTTCTGGATCGGCTGCTGCCGTAGCTGCTGGTCTCGTACCTGCAGCACTTGGGACCGATACTGGAGGAAGTTGTCGCCAACCTGCTAGTATGTGTGGAGTTGTAGGATTTCGCCCTTCCTATGGAAGAAGTTCAAGATATGGGATTTTTCCTATGGCCTCAAGTTTTGACTGTCCTGGAACGATCACAAAAACTGTAAAAGATGCCGCGCTTCTCTATGATCTCATGAATGGGGAAGACCCAATGGAAAATACCACACTTCCTGGAAAAGATGTTATCAACCCAGAAATCTGGAACACAAAAGATTTACAGGGAATGAAACTTGGAATCCCAAAAGAATACTTTGAAGAAGGACTCGATGCTGGGGTAAGAAGCACAATTATGCAAGCGATTGATGACCTGAAGAAGCTAGGAGCAGAGATTGTAGACATATCTCTTCCGATGACAAAATATGCCATTGCAGCGTATTACATCATTGTCCCTGCTGAAGTATCAACCAACCTTGCTCGCCTTGATGGGATTCGCTATGGACACAATAGTGATGCTGCTCACGAAAGCCTTGATGAACTCTACCTTCACAATAGAGGCGAAGGGCTTGGTGATGAGGGAAAAAGAAGAAGTATCCTCGGAAGCTACGTACTATCTGCCGGATTCTATGACGCATATTATACTAAAGCCGCTCAAACACGCTCACTAATTATTGAGGAGTTCAACGCCGCATTTGCAGGACTTGATGCAATTATCACTCCCGTAAGCCCAGAAGTGGCTTGGAAAATTGGTGAAAAAGCAAACGATCCCCTTAAGCTCTATCTTGCCGATGCCTATACTATTCCTGCATCGCTTGCCGGACTTCCTGGAATCAGTGTTCCTTGTGGATTTGCAGAAAGTGAGGACGAAGAAAAAGAGAGGCTCCCTGTTGGACTGCAGATTCTGGCAAACCATAGTCAAGAAGAAAAACTCTTCCAAATTGCGAACGTATTTGAGAGAGAAACTCCATGGAAAGAACAGATGACTCCTCCAGGGTTTGATGACTAATCACTATTTTGACAAAATAATCCCTGATATGCTACAATATAAGGGATTATTTTTTATATGATGCCTATGTCTGTGAACCCGATTACTTGGTGACCTACTGTAAGCGAAACCCCGGAACAAGCCCGTGAAAAATTTGAGCAATTCAGGGAAGACCATAAGGATGCTCCTATGCCAGAGTATAAAAATACCCTCTATGGTCAGTTCAGGACGCCAGGAGAGGAGCCTTTAAGTACTGAAGTATGAGATACGAATCAAGAAGCAAATGACACTGTACCAGAAGATATAGCCAATCCAAAAACTAAGGAACTCCCCGTATTTCCAGTACTAAATCGACTCGTAGCCTCAGAACAAATATCAAAAACAAGTTATATCCAAATTATCCGTTCACTCAATCAAGATCCAAAACAGGGATTATTGAAACTCCAAAAAACAAGCGATCTATTAAAGATATGAAACATAGAAAGACAAAGACATAATCCCGAGCAAAATACAAGTAATCTAAAAGAAGATCATCCAGATATAAAAAAATCCCTTGATAAGCCAGAGAAAAATCCGGTAGAAGCCATGATTTATAGTATCATCGGGAGAAATTACATCCGTATCGATACAGGAAATACAGAGCAAGATAAGCAAGATAACCTCACCATGGCTATTGAAGTCTCTGCCAATGAGGTACTCCAGGACTTTAAAAACATCCCAAAAGATAAACAGACATTTAAAAACGCCATGCTGGATATTGCATCAAGTAATATGCAAAGAAAAATAGAGGGGCTGACAACGCTCTACCTCCTTGCAGCAGGGGCTGCTGGTATACGTGGACAAGCAATGGAAGGAAGCAAACGACTCCTCCAAAAAGGAATCGAGTTCAAAAAACAAAAACTTATGGAAAGGTTTGAAGCGCTTCAAATACAGTTAATGAAAGCAGAAGAAGATATCGACGTAGATAATGCTTTTCTCACAAAATTACACGATGATATCGCTCGTGTGCGTGCAGAAGCATGGGAAATAGAAAATGGAGAAGTATTTGGTTGAGGGCAACTCGATACCTCAACAGAGTGAGACGATGCTACCCGTGAGAACGTTGCTTAATATACAACATTACAAACACCATCAACATAAAATAGAGCATTTCAATATACCATCCATATATTCAGAAATCTACTCAAACAGTGGAAAACGGGAGATTCCCAAATAATTCCACCAACAACATATCATACTTTAGAGGTATCCAAGCAAAAAAGCCGATCCCCATTCCCAGTATGGTAGATATAAGTGATCCAATGATAGAAAGTGCTCCAAGTAGCATTGCTAAAGGAATTGTCCAAGCGACAAGTACATTAGATATCGGGGATACTATAGAAACCTGTCAAAAGTTAAAGATCATAATCGGAAGGGTTAATATCATTGCTGAAAATGTAAGCACCAAAGATTCTCGTATCGCAAGGGCACCTGGAACCCAGGAAAAAACTCGGGAGAAAAACTCTTGAAAATACATAATCCCCAGAACCGCCAGAAAACTCAGATGAAGAGAAACGTCATATCGGATACTCATGGGCGAATATATGAGCATCAAAACAAGAGTAAACGCAAGTATCATAATACCTCGTGTAGATCTTCCAGACATCAAGATATAGTAGGCAACAAGCCCCATGATACTTGCCCTAACAACAGGAGCTGTATCTCCTACCAATACCGTAAATCATCAAATCGCCAGCATCATAATAATGACTCGAAGTAAAACGGGGAAGTATGATACCAGATATCAAAGAAATACCACAATAATCGTAATGTTGAACCCGCTCACCGCAATAAAGTGGGTAAGGCCGGAACGATTAAAGTTATTTTTTATCGTTTCAGACAGCTCCTCTCTTGCACCAATTAAAATTCCTCATAAAAAGATGGCTTCATTTTCCGGATATAATTCCTGTATCTTCGCCAACATCCACGCCCTCAGTGCTCAAATCTTTCGTTCATACCAGGGAGTCTCACTACTCCCAATAGTTTCAAGAGAGGACGTAGAAAGTTGGAGATAAATCCCCTTTGAAAGTAAGTATTGCTTATACGCAAAATCTTCGGTGTCTTTGGGAAAGAAAATATATGTCTCAAGCTGAATCTGCTGCCCCTGAGTAAGAAGTATATTTTTTGGAACTCGTATAATCGAACGGACACTTTCTTTGAGCGTTGTTTCATCTATCTCCAACACTCTCGCAAGATAATCAATCTCAAACTGCTGTTTTTTATATACCTCTTCTATTTCAAGTACCAGTGTATATTTTGTATGGGCATCGAGCTGTTCAAGCTGACGAGATACCCTCGAAACATCTTCCATATATTTCCCCGTCCACAAGATAGAAAGACTCAAAAATACTATCACCGCAACACAAGAACGACGATACTCTGGCAAGTACAAACAAACATTTACAAGAAATATCGCAACTATTGTCACGAAAAAAAATCACAGAACTATGTCCTGCAACATCATATATATCCAGACACCAATGATATATGCAAGAAGTCCGTGAAGAAAGTGAAATGAAGCATGCATTATTTTGTCCCGACGTTATAGGTTTTCGGATTTGATGAGATATATACCTGATAGAGCTCATACGCACACCATGCTATCAAAAACACAGAACACAGTTGTGGAAAGTTGATAGGAAATGTAGTAGAGACGATGTCTGTCTTCCCACTAAAAAAATCAAGCACTAAAATACCAGTGCTAAAAATGATAAGTCCAATATATCCTATAAATCCCTTTATATGGACAAACATAGACACGATGTACAGTGCTGTAAAAAGCAAGAAAAAAAGTACTGCGTACACGATACCGAGTGGAAAAATAGGCACCTGATATGGAACTGGAGTAAATGGGTGTGTGTATAGAAGCTCTATACCAAACATCGTTTCTCTCCCATATACCTGTCCCCCGAGAAAGGCTCAAATAAAACCAATCGACAAGATGAATAAAAACGATAGCACTACCCCGTCGATATATTTCAAAGGCTTTTTCTTCAAAAGAGAAACATTTATGAGAAGTACGAGAAGAAATCAAAAGATCGCACCAAAAAGAGAAAAGTTATAGTCGCTCATAATGAAAAATTGAAATGGGTCTTTGATATATTTCATGTCATTCCATTTCGCAATCACATAAAATAAACGGGAAAAGAAAAAGACTGATAAAAAGTACCAGACGATATTTGTCGTGAAAAAAGAAAAGTCATACCCAAATCTCCCAGATAATTTCCTGAGCATCCACAAAAACATGAAAAAACAAATGGTAAGTGTCAGACCAAATGTATAGATAATTACTCCGCTTATTGGTTCAAAAAATGGAAACAAAGGCTTTTAATTAACAATTAATACTGAATAATGACAAAATAAAGTATACGATTTTTAAATCTTTTTCAATAGTTGTTCATTACTATAATTGTACACTATGCTCTCGACATATATTCGTGAGTTCTCGTATCCACCTTAATCTTATCCCCGATGTTTACAAAGAGGGGTACTTGTACAACAAGTCCTGTTGTAAGAGTGGCTGGTTTTTTCCCACCAGTGGCAGTATCTCCCTTTTCTCCTGGGGGGGTCTCCATCACTTCTAACACCGTACTTGGTTCAAGATTTACGTTAATCGGATTCCCATTAAATTCTTGCAACATTACCTTATCACCATCCATCAAAAAGTACATAGCATCACCGAGTACCTCCTGCGTAAGTGATACTTGCTCAAAGGTTTCCTGATTCATAAAATAGTAATTTTCCCCATCATTATACAGATAGTCATAGCTTCTCGTTGCAATATCTGCAGGTTCAAAACTATCCTTATCTGAAAGAGTCTTTGGGATATTTGCTCCGGTTAATAAGTTTTTTGCCTTGATATTAATAATCGATCCTCCTCTCCCCACTACTTTTTGTGCGTACGAAGTAACTTCGTACGGTTCTCCATCCATGATAAAGCGTTTTCCTGGTTTCAAATCATTTCCCCAATACATATACAATCATTAGAAATTAAAAATTCTCCTTTTCCTATTGAGTCAACTATTTTGCATACTCGATAACTCTCATCTCACGAATAAGGTTTACCTTTACCTCTCCTGGATAACTCAGTTCGCTTTGAATCTTTTCTGCAATCTCTTTTGCCATATCTTGAGCTTTTAAATCAGTCACGACATCAGCATCAACAAAAACACGAACTTCTCTTCCTGCGCTGAGGGCGTAAGCCTTACTTACCCCACTATAACTCTGCACAAGCGCCTCCATCTCCTGGACACGTTTTACATACTGTTCTATTGCTTCACGTCTTGCTCCTGGACGAACGGAACTAATAGCATCAGCAACTTGTACGATGGCTGCCTCCAAAGAAATAGAAAACTGTTCTCCATGATGATTTTCAATCATATCGATCACTTTTTCTGGAAGACGATATTTTCTTGCTACCTTTCCTCCAATCTCTGGATGTGTCCCCTCAATTTCTTGATCAAGTGCTTTCCCAAGGTCATGCAGTAATCCCCCAAGTTTTACGATCTTTGGATCTGCTCCTAAGTCTTCTGCAAGTCTCTCAGCAATAAGGGCTACTTCTTTTGAGTGTTTGAGGATGTTTTGACCATAACTTGTCCTAAAACGAAGCTTTCCAATAATTGGAATCACCTCATCTGCAACCATCCCCACAAGATTTAATTCTTCGAGTGTTTTATTTCCCAGGTCTTTTAGAAGAATCTCCGCATCTTTTTCGGTTGCTTCAACTACCTCTTCAATTCTTGCTGGCTGGATGCGCCCATCTTCGATCAATTTTTCTAAAGATTTTTTCGCAATATAACGTCTATACAAATCAAAACCAGAGATAAATACAGAGTCTGGAGTATCATCAATAATGAGTGCGACTCCAGTAGCCTTTTCAAAGGTCGTAATATTTCTTCCCTCTTTTCCGATCAATTTTCCCTTAATATCATCCGAAGGAATCTCAATCAGTGTTGTGGTTACTTCACTCGTCACATCCCCAGCGTACTGTTGGATAGATTTCAAAATAATTTCACGGGCAATCTCTTTTTTATTGTCCTCAATTTTCTTTTTATGTTGTTGTACTACCTGCATACCGTCAGAATCATACTTTTGAGCTACTTCCTGTAAAAATAACTCTTTTGCCTCAGACTCTGAAAGCTTTGCGAGTTCAGAGAGTTTTCCATCAAGCTCTTCTTGTTTTTGTACCAGTCCTTCTCTTTGGACACGAAGGTCATCTTCCTTTTTTACTATTTCCTCTTGTTTTTGCTCAATTTGCTCAAGTTTTTTCTCTATTTTTTCCTCTCTTTCTAAGATTCTCTCCTCTATTTTTTCTGCTTTCTGGGTCATCTCGTTACTTTCTCTTTTTGCTCTCTCCAGGACCTCGCTTGCCTCTTTATTTACTTTTTCTAAAAGTGCTTCTTTTTTTTGGTCCGCTGCTTTTAAGATAGTATCTGATTTCGTTGCCGCTTGTGATACCTTGCGATTCTCCCAGATAAAAAATAGGACAGCCGATAGAATCATCCCAAAGATGACCCCCATAATGGTAAACGTTAAACTCATGTGTATGTATTTATTGATAAAAGTTCCGGTCTCACTAAAATCACCCAGAAAAATCGAGAAATATATCTACCCCCCTATAAAAAGGAGAGGATATGACTCAGGATGTTTGAAAACAAAGGAGGGATTCTAGTTTTGAAAATTTTTTCGGGCTGTATGAACAGCGACTCTACTCTATCAAAAATCTAAAAAAAAGCAAAAATAAAATAGTGCCGAAGCACTATTTTATAATATACTTCATAGATTATTCATCATCTGGAAGTTTGAATCCTCTTTCTTCTCTAATTTTTAGAGCAATATTTGTTGGAACTTCTTCATAGTGATGAAACTCCATCGCATAGGTAGCTCTCCCTTGAGAAGCAGATCTAAGCTCTGTTGAGTATCCAAACATCTCTGAAAGTGGTACATAACAGTTGATAATCTTTGCCTGTCCTCTGTCTCCCATTTCTTCAATCTTTCCTCTCTTTGAATTAATCTGTCCAATAATATCTCCCATATACTCTTCTGGAGTATTTACTTCCACTTTCATCACTGGTTCAAGAAGTACCGCTTGTGCTTTTTTACATGCATCTTGAAATGCTTTAGAAGCAGCAATCTTAAACGCAAGTTCTGAAGAGTCAACTTCATGGAATGAACCAAATGTAAAGGTTGCTTTAATGTCTACCATCTGGTATCCAGCAAGGAATCCACGAGCATATGCTTCATTGAGACCTTTTTGAACTCCTGGGATGTATTCTTTTGGTACTACTCAACCAACAATCTTGTTTATAAATTTTGTTGATGGCTTTTCTTTTAATTCTGTAGCGATATCTTCTTCATCAAGTGTAGGATATGGTTCAAACGTGATAACAACGTGTCCATATTGTCCTCTACCACCTGTTTGCTTAGAGTACTTATGTTCTACATCTTTTGCAGTATTTTTAATCGTTTCTCTATACGCCACCTGTGGAGCACCAACATTACACTCTACATTAAACTCTCTTTTCATTCTATCAACAATGATATCAAGATGAAGCTCACCCATACCAGAGATGATTGTTTGTGCTGTTTCTTCATCAGTTCTTACTCTAAAAGAAGGATCTTCTTCCGCAAGTTTTGAAAGCGCCAACCCCATTCTCTCTTGATCTGCTTTTGATTTTGGTTCTACAGAGATAGAGATTACTGGTTGTGGAAAATCCATCGCTTCAACGAGAAATTTATCATTGAGATCACAGAGAGTATCTCCAGTTTTTGTGTCTTTTAAACCAACAATCGCCCCGATATTTCCTGCTGAGATTTCCTGTATTTCCTCTCTCGTATTTGCATGCATCTGAAGAAGTCTCCCTACTCTTTCTTTACTTCCAGTAGTTGCATTGTAAATGTATGACCCTGATTTAAGTGTTCCCGAATATACTCTCGTAAAACACAACTTTCCCACGAATGGGTCTGTTGCAATTTTAAACGCAAGTGCCGCAAGAGAAGAACTTGCAGAAACTTCAATAGTCTTTAGTGGTTCTTTTGTATCAATATCCATTACCTCCATTTTTCCTCCATTGACATCGATTGGTGATGGAAGAAAGGCAACAGCTGCGTCAATAACCATCTGTACCCCAACATTTTGAAGTGCTGAACCACAAGTTACCCCGTAGAGATCATTTCTACATACTCCAAGTCTCAATCCTTTTTTAATTTCTTCTGCCGTTAATTCCCCTGCCTCAAAGTATTTTTCCATAAGTGCTTCATCACACTCTGCTACTTTTTCCATAAGTTCTAATCTCAAAGCTTCACACTTTGATTGTAAATCCGCTGGAACTTCGATTTCAGTAATCTTTTCTCCAGAACTTCCTTCAAAATGATAGGCCTTCATATCGATGATATCCACAATTCCTTCAAATGTTTCCGCACATCCAATAGGATACTGAATTGCTACTACTTTATTTCCAGCAAGTCTTTTTTTGATAGAATCCATCGTCATATCAAAATCAGCTCCGGTTTTATCCATCTTATTTACAAACGCAATTCTTGGTACTCCGTACTTATCTGCTTGCTTCCAAACAGTTTCTGATTGTGGCTCTACTCCTTGTGAACCGTCAAATACCGCAACTCCACCATCAAGAACTCTAAGAGATCTTTCTACTTCGATCGTAAAATCTACGTGACCTGGAGTGTCGATGATATTGATCTGGTGTCCTTTCCAAAATGCAGTCGTTGCTGCTGAAGTTATAGTAATCCCTCTTTCTTTTTCTTGTTCCATCCAGTCCATTTGAGAGGCTCCATCATGGGTTTCCCCGATTTTATGTGTTTTTCCAGTATAAAAAAGTATTCTTTCTGTCGTCGTAGTCTTTCCGGCATCGATATGTGCAATGATTCAGATATTTCTCACCTTATCTAGTGGTGTAGTTGCCATACAATATAATTAGTAAGTAAATACATAAGAAAACTTCGTAATTGAACGATATATTTTTCAAATGTAAAAGCTGCGATTTCTATCGCGCGAAGATTGTATTGAAGTGGGTCTCAAAGTCAAATTTAAAGTATTTTTGAGAAAAAATGAAAATTATTTCTTTTTATACAACTTAATTTCAAGTCCTCACATGTAAAACTTTTTATTTTCCGACTCTGCAAGATACCCAATCCTCCAAAGAAAATCCACTGGAGTACCAATAAGTGTATGTTCAACACACTGATACTCCCACTTCTCTCACTTTTTTTCTTTTTCAAACATCTTAATAAGCTTTCCATTATAGCTCTTCTTGCCATCAATGTACTCAATAATATTATTAAAGATATAGCCATTATTATCCAAATCTTTTACCCATCCACACATCTTCACCACATCTCCAACCCCCATCTCTTCAAATTCTTCTTTTTCTGTTTTCCCATCACCATCGGTGTCGGTATCTTCTAGCTCAATCTTATAGTCAGAATCATCCCCCTCTTGTTCAATAACATATCCTGTTGAACTCCCTTCTTCGACGATTTCTTCTGGGACTTCATCGACAGGAAGCTCAATAATAATATTAGAATCGATACTTCCACTTTCTGTAGGGATATCTGTTCCATTTGCAAAATTTCCGTTTGTAATTGCTCATGATGAAATCAGCTCATACTCATCCCCGCCATCTTCTGGGATAGGATCTCCTCCCGTCCAATCACAGTATCAAATATACTGATTCTTTTCAATATCCGTCATCTGGTAATTTCCCTGTTTCCCGGTTAAATCTGGATTCATAAGAACCCAGGTAAGACAATTGTTGGGCTTCCCTCCATTTTTTGAAAGATCAACCAGGAGCTCAAGATCATCGTTTGTCCCTCTCAGACTTCCCCTATCTCTAAAGTGAGAAATATAGGTCCCCGTTGAAGTAGCAATATCTAGATATCCCGCTGTTTGAATTTCCTGCACCCTATGAATTGGTACGTTATTCTCATCGGTGAGAATCCCGAGTTTTTTTCCTGTTACGATGGGAGCGCGCTCTGACTGACTGGTCGCAGCATAAGTACTAGTAATCACCTGAAACCCAATATCGTCTATATCCCCCTCTAAAAATGTCATCAATTGAAAGTATTTTTTATCTCGTGTGAGGTAATAACTCATATATTCTCCACTTTGTGGGTCCTTGCCTCCCCTGACAAAGTCTACTGCCTCAAGTACTGCGGGGCCCGCATCCCCCTGCCGTGCAATCAATTCTCCATTGCTTTTGATTTCTACTTTATTTTCTGGCAGCGGGAGTGAATTATCTGCACTATGCATCTCCAGACCATCTGACAATGCCGCCATATTACTCACCCTATTGGTGTCTCTTACCAGCCCAAGGTACTGGCTATAGGTCACAAATCCTATCGTAGAAAGAAGCGACAGAATCACAAGGACCACTATCAACTCCACCAAAGTAAACCCTCCTTTTTGAAATGATTTCATATATAAAAGTTATAGCATTAACCCATAACAGTGTACAGAAAACTAGACAATTTAAAAGATAATCTCTCTTTTCAAAAACTCGTTTTGTTTCTTGATAGTAAAGTGATCGCTAAATTTCCTCTACTTCTAAAGTAGTAAGGGTTTTTCTCACTTCTCATAAAATAAATTGACAATAATTCTTTGCTGTTGCTTGACTCACCGACATATTTATTTCTTTGAAGAAAAAAGAAAATACCTGCATAGTAAAGAGAAGGAGCTGTTCATTATTTCCAAGAAGCGATATAAGTCGCTTGGTTTGAATGTTGGAATACTCAAAAGAAACCACGTCCACCATATCCTCAACCCAAAGGTTGATTCGATCTTTTATCTCAGGGGCAATATCATGATCAACAAAGGCTTGTCCGATTTCTAAGCGATAGTGAAACTCAATCTGTGGCTTTCCAGATTGTTCGCGAATGGCATGACTGATATCGACATATACCAGTGAAAGCACGCCCAAGATAAAGTTAGAAGGGGTCCCATCATCGATACAGGCAAACAAGTCTTCGAGCAAAAAATCAAATTTTTTTTCTAGAATAATCTTTACCAAAAAATTAGCGAGGAGAAAGTCTTGCTTTTTCGCTTTTTTTTCATCTTTTTGAGTTCGTTTAATCCCCGCGGTCCCCTTTTTAGCAGACTCTTTAAATTTTTCTGCCTGTTCACGAGACGCCTCTGCGGACTGCCCCTCTCACTCCGAACCCGTATCTATGTCTGGAGAAAAATCTTCTAGTGACATACCTTACGAAAAATTAATCTGTATAACTCGAACTATATTATGAGTATCTCTAAAATAATCAAATGTTAATCCTTGGCTCTTTATATAGGCAGTAGCAATATCAAATTGATCAAAGCCAATCTCAATAAATAGAGTAATACATTTTGATCTTTTCTGCAACTGTAGACACTGTAAAATCAATTTTTCATACAGTTCAAATCCCGTTCCTGGTCACCCATAGAGTGCCAATTTCGGTTCATGTGTATATACCGATGTGTCCATATTTTCAAAGTCATCTTGCTTGATATACGGCAGATTTGCAGTGATAACCATATTCGCTGGTATTTCATCTCCGTGAAGAAGAGAGTTAGAGTAAGGTCTTAAAAAAGGTGCTAGTAGATCTCCTTCTAATACCTGTATTTTATCCTGTAAACCATATTTCTTTATATTTACAGTTGCCACTTCCAAGGCCTCTCGGCTCACATCTATGGCATAAAAATTGGAAATCTGCGATTCCATATTTCACATAAGAGTAATAGGGATAATACCGCTCCCCGTACCAATATCAATCAGTATCGTACCCTCCTCTCCTTGAAGGAAAGGAGTAGAGGGTGAGGTTTGTAATACCGCCTTCACCAATACTTCCGTATCATCACGAGGAATAAGGACGCTCTCATCTACAAAAAACTCTTTTCCCATAAACTCTGCAGAAGAAACCACATACTGTACTGGCTCACCACGTGAAAGTCGTGTAAAGCTTTCTCTCACCTCTCCGATATACCCCTCAGAAATCTCTTGAGCTAAAAATAACTGACTTGTACTCAAGCCAGTTATTTTTCTCAAAACTATTTCGATATCTTTTGTAGAGATTCCCAAATCCTTTCCCCATGCAATGATCTCTTCCTTCATCCTTCACATATAGCAACTCGCATTAAAATTCTAAGGTCTTTTTAGTTTTCAAATTTCTTTTTATCAAAGATATACACGGTTAAAAACAAGATAACGCACAAATACCCCAACGCATACACGGAGTTAGAAACGAAAAAAGATGGGCTCAGGGCTTCAAAGCTTCCGATAAGGTCCTTGGTATTGAGTGATTGAAACGGAGGAAAAAGTAGATGTACTACTTTGGCGATATATACCGCCGTCATGCTTTTTATACGCATCATCATATCAAGTACCATAAAATAACTATGGCTAATCACATAGACCATGAGTGTCATGAGAATCGTGAGAATATTGGACATAAATGATTGGAAAAAAAGCACAAGAGCCAAACAAATCTCAAGCTTTAAAAAGGTAAATACGAGAGAAATGAGAATCAAGTGGGTAATGGTAATATCTTTTATCATGAGTACGGCGAGAAATAATACCGCTTGAAGCAATAGGATGAGCATAATGGTAAAAGAGAAGCCAAAAAACTTCCCAAGAATAAACTCGTAGCGCTTGATCGGCTTACTCAAAATAAGAAAAATGGTCTTCCCCTCTATTTCTTTAAAAAGTAGCTGGCTTCCAACAAAGAGAACCCCCACTAATCCAAATATCTCAATCATCGAAAGTCCAAAATCAACAATAACCTTATCGTCATCTCCGATCGTCAATTTTCCAAGGAGAAGAGAAAATGCAATAAATACAAAGGCAAAAAACAGAATCAAATACAGAAATTTGTTTCTCACGATTTCTTTAAAGGTATTGAGTGCGATATTAAACATAAGAC
Organism: Candidatus Peribacteria bacterium; assembly: GCA_023898505.1. GTDB lineage: Bacteria > Patescibacteriota > Gracilibacteria > BD1-5 > UBA6164 > HK-STAS-PATE-10. The sequence continues at coordinate 869,531 of CP060226.1, forward strand.
AATATTTAAAATTAAGATTATTTAAACTTTTTAACAACCACCCCATACACTCTTTCTTGAACCCTAGATATCACCATAGATACTCTACGTCAACGACCTCATTTAATTCTTATACCTTTAAATGTGTTTGGATTGTGCATCATAGCTCTTGCTTTACGATACAGAGTATCTCAACTACCTGGCGTACATATGGTTACCATATTAATAAAAAGAATATTCTAAAAACCCTCCATTCCCTCGAACAAACGAGAGTATATCCATGCTCTTTTTTCATTCAAGTTTTATTGTGTGCAAGATGAGAATTCCCTCTCGACAGAGGACACCAATGTGTTGTTCTCCATGATCCTCAAACTCAACAACATCTCCAGGAGAAAAATCATCATCAAACACAATCATACTTTCATCAAAAAAACAATCCTCTATAGCAAATTTCTTTCCTTCATAGTAGCTAAACACCCCTGGCCAAGGAGTATACGCGCGATAGAGATCATATATCTCTTTTGCAGACTGCGCGGAGAAATCTACATAGCCATCTTGCTTCTCTATTTTGGAACAGTAGCTGGCTTTTGTGTCATCTTGGGGAGTCCCCTGAAGCTCTCCAGCAATAATCTCTCGTAAACTCTCCAAAAGTAACTTTGGACCAATTTCGATAAATTTTTCAAAGATATCTGGAGTTTTGTCTACAATGTCTACTGAAATTTTCCCTATTTTAAGGATATCTCCTTCATCCATCCCGGCACTCATGTACATAACTGTCAATCCTGTCTCAGTATCTCCATGTTTCAGGCTCTCCTGAATGGGGCTCGCTCCTCTATAGAGAGGGAGGATGCTTCCATGTAAGTTGATACACCCATACTTTGGAATTCAAAGAATCTTTTTCGGAATAATCTTTCCATACGCTACAACTACGATAAAATCAAGAGCAAGAGAAATCAGCTTTTCACGAATATCTGGGTGTTGTGCTTCTCAAGTTTCCCCAGAATCTCTGGTATCATCTTTCTTTTTTTTCAAAGTTTCTGGTTGCCATACTTCAATCTCTCGTAATACTGCAAGTGATTTCACTGGTGTAGGAAGTAGCTCTTTTTTTCTCCCTACCGGCTTATCTGGCTGACTCACAACAAAAACTACTTCCAAATCCGAAACATCTAAAATCCCCGCTAAAATCGATGCAGAGAACTCTCCAGTTCAAAAAAATGCTATGCGCATATAGGTATCATTAAAGGCTAGAAATAGAAATCGCTTCCGTCTGTCCCGATTGTTCAAAAAATAAGTAGAGCTCTGGTACTTCTGTGCTCCCATTTATTTGTATCTTTTTCCTCCCCGCGATATTTTCCACTTGGGCGGTTGTCACGTCTGTCCCAGATGCGTCTTCCTCCGTATTCATCTCTACCAGGGTCACATGCAAACTATCATCATCCAAATCCAGATTTTCCTCGCTAAAATAGTACATCTCCAAGGTATTAATTTTTGAAGTGACGATATATGACTGAAAGCGGTAGTTTTTTCTTGATACAAAGGAACCCGTAAAACTATCAAGTACACTCAGAAAACGCTCCTCTTCAAATTTCTCTCCTGCATATATTTTGAGGAGCCAGGAAAGTGTTGCCCCTGTGGCGGTAGTTTGGAGCACTCCACTCCCCGTTGACCAGTCCATCGAAAGCGTCTGTAAGTACTCTGGTTCAACATTATCAGATGAAATCGTATACCCCAGGGAATCAATATCAAATTGCATACGATAGTCTCGGATCTCATAGTGCTGCACCTGGGCATCAGCATCACCTATAGTCTGAGAAATACTTTGTAGTTCTGTCTGTAAACGTTTTCCATTCACAAAATCAAAAAAGTACACGACACTTGATGAAGAAATGACGATAATAATCGAAACAACCACGATAAGTTCTATAAATGTGAAGGCTCTAGGATTTATAGGCATACTATTTCTTCAAACGGCTAATCTTTTCAATAATTGTATTCAAAAAAACCACGACGACAACTATGATAGAAAAAACAATTATCTTGCCTACCTTGTCGAGAAATAGTGCCGTTACACCAAAGAAAAAGCTGAGAGAGTATACCAAAACGAGAATTTGTATCTTTGAGAGCCCAATATCTAAAAGTCGATGATGTAGGTGTGAATAATCTCCTCGAAATATATCCTTTTTTGCAAGTATACGACGAACAAGTACATACACCGCATCGACACTATACATCCCAAATACTACGAGTACAGTTGCGATCTTTCCTCAGGAGATAATCGCCAGTGTCGCCAACATAAAACCAAGAAACATCGTCCCGCTATCTCCCATAAGTATCTTTTCCCTGACATCAAAGTACCAAAAAGGAATCAAAATTCCCACAAGGATAATCGCAATACTCATAATAAAGTACGCATTTTGTACTCCCCCCGCATATTCATCTCGGAAAAAGAGAATCGCTCCGAGTAAAAACAAGATAAAAAATGAAATAATAGAAAGCCCGGAGGTATTTCCTTCAATCCCATCGGTCCAATTAAGAGCGTTGAAAATAAATACATACCAAATAATCGTAAACACAAGTGGGATAAGATATATCTGCAAATTTCCAATCTCTACAAAATAGGTTTCAAGATCAATAATTCCTCAAAATATATTGCTCACATACCCGATCTTGATAGAAGTAAGTCCAATCACCCCTCCGATAAGTATCTGTAGTACGAGTCGCACTTTGGCACTTACCTGAAGTCGGTCATCGATAAAACTTACCGTTGTAACGAGCGCTCCAAAAAACCAAATCAAGTAGAGTTTGTAACTATGGTCTACAAAAAAATAACTGAGAAGAAAAAAAGCAAGAAAGAGCACCACCCCCATGCTGTATGGAATCGGTGCACGTTTTTTGCCGTATTTTTGGGGGTTATCGAGAATCCCCAATCTATAATACCCCCTCTCAAACACCAAGATACCGATGTATGATATACAGAGGGAAAGAAAAAATATAAGTATCAACTGATACATAAAGTATACGATTAAGAACCCTTCCAAAATACTCGTGACTCTTTCCTTGGAAAACTATTCTCAAGATGTAAATGATACCTATCATTATACCGAGTAAGTCAGAGTAAGGTGCCCCTGCGAAGCAGTCTTGCGGATTTTTAAGGCGGCACCAGCCTTATCCCGAGAACTCGGGATGTTACTTTTGACTTCAAAAGTAAGAATAAAATAACTAATTATAGATTCCTGCACCCCAAGAGTATTGGTTCGAGCAATGGTTCATAAACTCACCATGTCTCACTGGCACCTCCGCAGGAATGACGCGACACGGAGCAGAAATAATGAAAAAAACGTATGCAGGATGGGAGAAAGAGGGAAGCTCAAGATGACAACTACCCCTTATAAATCGGAAACTTTGAACAGAGCTCCCTCACTTCTGCACGTATCACTTTCAACTCTTCATTGGTACGAAGAAACTCTGCAAACTCCTTTCTTTGCTGCTTCTTTTCTTCTTTTCCTACTACATGTTCAAATGGAGCCACGACATCATACACACGCTTAATCCAAGCAGCCACCTGTTTCATCTCGGAAACCTTCATCCCACGCATCGTCATAATCGGTGTCCCCATACGAATTCCACTTGGGAAAAACGGAGATACTGGTTCATTTGGTATTGTATTTTTATTGAGGGTAATCCCCGCAACATCAAGCGCATCTTGTACAAACATCCCTCTTCCTTTTCCAACGGACATCAAAATCAGGTGATTATCTGTTCCGTCAGTTGCGAGTTCAAATCCATATCCTTTTAACGCTTCTGCTAGGGCTTTGGCATTATCTACAATCCCCTGCGCCATCACTTTAAACTCTGGTTTCAGCGCTTCCCCGAGAGCCACACAAATCGCCAAGGTTTGGTGATCGTGAGGTCCACCCTGAAGTCCAGGAAACACGGATTTATCGATCTTTTTCGCTAAGTCTGGGTCTTTTTCGAGTCCCTTTTCTGTGACCATAATCATCCCTCCTCTTGGTCCTTTGAGGGTCTTATGGGTGGTCGTTGTTACCATATGTACGTATGGTACGGGGCTTGCGTGCACTCCTGAAAGCACAAGCCCAGAGATATGGGCAATATCTGCCACGAGGTAGGCTCCTACTTTTTCGGCGATTTTCGAAAATGCTTCAAAGGGAAACTCTCTTGGGTATGCAGTAGCTCCAACCCAAATGAGTTTTGGTTTGTGCTCGAGTGCCAGTCTCTCTACCTGTTCTAGGTCTATATATCCGTCTTCACGTAACCCATACAGTACCGGGTTAAAGTACTTCGCCGTCGCAGAAACACTGAGTCCATGGGTGATATGACCACCATCGGTAAGACCAAGTCCCATGGTCGTATCCCCCACTTCACATACTGCATTGTACACCGCCAAGTTTGCTGGACTTCCGCTGTATGGTTGGACATTAACATGCGCTACTCCGAATACTTCTTTTGCACGTTCAATCGCCAACAGCTCTACTTGGTCGACAACATCATTTCCTCCATAGTAGCGCTTTTTTGCGTATCCTTCTGAGTACTTATTGGTAAATGGACTTCCCAGGGCCTCGATCACCGATAAACTCGCAATACATTCACTTGGAATCAATTCTAAACTGGTTTCTTGGCGCTCGATTTCATCGAGGACAAACTGGTGACATACAGGATCGGTTTTTTGTAAATTTTCAAAGTTCATGGTTTGGTTGGTTAATATATATTCTCTTCTATTTAGAGAGAAAATCGTTCTTGTCATTCTGAACTTGCGTGTCCCGAGAACTCGGTGAATTCAGAATCATTACTGTCATTCCATTATATTACTTACAAAATATCATCAAAGTCCTGCTCCGACCTCAGTACTCTGATAATAATTACTTTTTTGTTCGTTTCATCTATCTTGTAAAAGACTCGATAGCTTCCTTTCACTACTACTACTCTATAATCTCCAAGTACTTGCTGAAATCTATAGGGCATAAATTCAAGAGAAAATATTCCCCTAAATAAATTATCATACACCTTTTTAGCAATGTCTCCACTAAAGGAAAATCTAAAAACATAATCTGATAACCTATCTATTTCTTTGATAACTGATGGTGGAATCTCTACTATATAAAACATTATTTTCATAACTTATTTATATACTCCAATCATTTCACATACGCTTCTCTTGCATTCATCCCTCCGTTTTTTCTATAGTCTTCTTCTCCCTCTTTGAGTAAATAAATAAGTTCCTCAATATTTTTTACATTGAGTGGATCTGGTTTTTTCTTTTGAGTAAGCGCCATATACAAAAATTACTAATTACTGATGAAAGTATAGCTGAAGGGAAGGAAAAGTAAAACTGAATTATGGATTCCGCCGTTTTCAGCGAAAACACCTCCCCTTTTGAAATACTCACCTGAGAACTAAGGGGAGATTTTATTGTGTCATTCTGACCCCGAGTCCTCGGGGTCAGAATCTCTTTTACACGGCTTCAGGCAAATCTTTCCAATATGAGTTTATTGTCTTGATTACATTTTCTTTTTTCTTTCGAGTCCATCATCATGGTTAAGGGATCCTTCGACTAACGCTCAGGATGACAGAAATACTGTCATTACGAGTGCCAACGAAGTAATCTTAGGTACAGGAAAAGATTACTTCTCCCAAATACTCGGGATCCCAGTGACGCGGTAAGATTTCCTTCATCCCTTAAATACCAAGGATAGTAGTGACGTGAAAGTAAGCAACTACAAGCTCACGAGTAATTTTTCCGTAAATCTATAATTCATCGGGCAAACAAAAAAGTATAAACTCCATGGTTTATACTCGTATCTTTCAGTGTTTCAATGCATTCTTAAAAATGTACATATACGAAAAAGAGCCCCATTGGGGTCTTTATCTTGTAGAAGAGAAAGATACGTAAGGACCCTTGTCCTTAGATCTTAATTCTTCTGGTTGTGTCGGATAGGGGTCTTGCGACCCCTATCCGACAGCCCGGTCGGGGCGCTTACAGGATGGTGCCGCTGCCCGCGTCGCCAGAACCGGTGGCGGCCGTGGTGCTGAGGCCGCCGAGGGAACCCAGGTCTTCCGCGACGCGAGGGTGGAACTGCAGCGCCTTGCCCTTCATGTACGGCGGCTTGGTCACACTGCGACGGGCCGAGGCGACGGTGGATTGCTGCTTGAACTTCAACATGAGATGTCTCCCATCAGTTTTGGTTGTGCCAGTATTGGCGTTGTCATCACACAAGGCATTACTGCCAAGAGATGAACATTTATAACTTTAGAAAAACGGTGAAAAAAGTCAAAACTTTTTTCACCGTTTTTCTTTACTTCCTCTCTTTTCCCCATATATTAGCGAATTTTTTAGAGGACCATTTTATGAGAATCATTCCCATTTTTTAACATCTGGTTAATATTTTGTAAAAATTTTTTGAACAAGAATGATGGTTTTTAGGTAATCCCCTCTCCCGCAATTCTGCGGAGTCTCCCCTTTCGTCAAAGAGGAGATAAAAATATTGCAGGGTCTTTCGACTCCACTTTGCTCGGCTGAAGATGATATAAGCATGTGTCATTACGAGTGTCAACGAAGTAATTTTAGCTGCGGGAAAAGATTGCTTCCCCTGAATACTCGGGATCGCAATGACGGGATCATGGTATTTCAACGGCAATGAACAAATTCTCCTCAAGATAGTAACAATAGATTTAACAGCATTACAAGTAAAAGCGCCTTCATTAGAAGGCGCTTTTAAAAATATCAACTATTTTTCTACTACCTCTCCACTTCCACTAGCTTCACTTGAAAACACCTCTACAACACGCTCTAGATTTCCAACCTCTATAAATTTACCGAGTACCTCTTTCGCTACTTCTAGTTGCCTATCATACTGTGCATCATAATCTTCTTTTTCAAAGTGTACGACAACATCGGGAGATATCCCTTCATGGTCGATATTTTTATCGTCAGGCGTAAACCACTTTGCAATCGTAAGTTTGAGGAGACTTCCATCGCTCAGATCAAATGGTTGTTGCACTGATCCCTTTCCATACGACTGTTCTCCAACAATAATCGCCTTGTCATGGTCTCTGAGGGCTCACGCCGTGATTTCCGAAGCGGAAGCTGAGTTTCCGTTAATGAGCACCACGATCTTTTGACCATATATATCGCCAAAGTTTACACTTTCATAACGAATATTTTTAAAGATATTTTTATACTTTGTAGTAACAATACGTTCTCCCGCAGGAAGGAAGTTACTCACTATCTGAACGGCACTATTGAGATACCCCCCACCATTATCACGAAGGTCGATAATAATTCCCTGTTTGTCTTTCATTTTTTCGAGTTCATTTGAAAATTCACTACTCGTCGTCGTCCCAAACATATTGATCGCGATATATCCAATAGTATCGTCGATATCTTTACTATCCACCGATGGGATATTGATCTTTTCACGAACCACATCTATTTCCAAAAAGTCGGTTTCTCCCGCTCTTAGTATCTTGAGCCTTGCAGTACTTCCAGCAGGTCATTTAATTTTTTCTACCGCATCATAGAGATCCAGATCTTCGAGCTTTTCTCCTCCCGCCTCCAGGACGATATCTCCAGGAAGTACGCCATACTTTTTCGCAGGAGACCCTTTGAGAACTCGTTCTATTTTTACTCCGATAGAAACCTTTTCTACGATTGCTCCTATCCCCTCAAAATCTCCTTCAAGTACTTCTTCAAATTTCTTTTTTTGTACGGGAGTCATATATTCTGAGTGTTTATCCTTGAGCGAATCAACCATCCCAGAGATCATACCGCGAACTAAATCTTTTTTCTCTACATCCGTCGCATCATAGTATTCTTCTCGTACGATACTATAAGCCTCCCAAAATGGTGTAAGATCCAGGTCATTTTCTGGAGCTAGTACGGCATCTAAAAAGACATCTTGTTTTTCTTTTAACAAATCAAAATCTCTATTTTCCTGTACATACAGCGAAAAAATATAACCCGTAAAGAAACTTGTGAAAAAGATGATGAAAATGAGTAAAATATTTGTGTATTTTTCGTATGACCTCATAAAAATATCGAGTTTTAAAAAGTAGTTCTAAACACGTGGGACTATAAGGTTTTCGAAGAAAAAGACAAGTCAATAGATTTTTTCATCTCTTGTGAAATACTTTTTAACTTCCTTATCTTGGCTTTAGTTTAGGAAGTAAAAAAGAGTTTTTAAGAAAAATGTGAAAAATATACAAAAAATATCCCTTAAAATTCAACTTTTTACATTTTAACATAAAGAACTACTAAGAATACTATATAGATATTTGATTATAACGTATATATATGATACGATAATGTAAATATCTTTCTCTAATACATATCTATGATCTTTGATTTTTTAAAAAAACAAAAAGACATCCGTAAAAAAAAGAGGCTCATTGAAACCATGATACTTTCTTTAAACATCTCTGATGACCATAAATTTCTCTATCTTGAAGCAATTAAAGTACTTGATAAAGAAGGATTAGAAGAATTATTTGTCGCAATTACAGCATTTACAGAAAAAGTCGAACTTAAACAGCTTGAAGACATAAAAAAAGAAAACTTTTCTAGTATTGCTGGTATGAAGAAAAAAGAAGCTATCGAAAAACAAAAAGAGCTCAATGCTTTTTCCTTTTTAATTAATAATTTGTAAGTATGAGTATTAATTGAGTACATGAGACTTCTATACCATCTCCTGAATTAAACTTAGATGCTTTAGCTAAAAAAGATATTTGAGCAGAAGTAGAAAGATTACAAAATATGTGTAGGTGAATAGATGTGAATACTACAACAAATTTATGTGGAGTATTAAATACAGTTATTGGATGAAGGGTTGATAATTTTTCTGAAGCTATAGAGCAATTAGAAAAAGTAAATACTTAATTCTTAAATATTTCCCGTGCCAAAATTTAAACTTGCCGTTTCTAAAGGACAAAAGAAATATTCGATTGTCGTAAACGCAGAACATGAACAGGAAGCAAGAGAAAAAGTACACAACGAAGGGTACTCGATTTTGGGTGTGGAGTTGTTTGAAGGAAAAGAATTACAGGGAAAAAAGTTTTATTTTGAAGTAGAATCAGGAGGAAAAGAAAAAACAGGAAGTATTATCGGAGATGATATCTTTAAAATCTATCTTAAACTCAAATTAGGACTTGGGTATACCGTAAAGCTCTTGTATGTAGAAGAAGACAAAGATTTACCGCAAGACCAAAAACAAAAAATCGTTCAAGATTTAGAAAAACAGTTTGTTTTGTATGAACAACGTCAAAAAAAGAAAACAAAAGAAACGAAAGACGATACACAAAAGTGAGAAAAAAAAGACGAACAGTTTTATCTTCAAAAAGAATTAGAAGAAAGTTATAGACTTATTGATCTTGTACTTTTTAAGCTTAAAAATCTCCTTGATGATACTACTGGGGAACCAATTAATCCAGAACAAAAAGAAAAACTAAAAAATATTTTCAATGCGATTATTAAAGTAAAGAAGACCACAAATATCTCAAAGTTAAAACAAATAGGGGAGCTTGCTCTTTTAAAAGTTGGAAGTATAGAGCTACAATACCTAGAAAAAACAAAAAGTGAGGAAACTCGCAAACTTTTAAAGGATACCAATAAGCTCCTAAAACAAATAGGTTCTCATAAACAGTTTGTCGAAAAAGATAGAGATATTGGGTATATATTACGTGGATATTTTCAAGGATTTTCAGATTTCTTTACAAAAATCAAACAACTCAAAGAATCAGCAAAGATTAAAAAACAAGAAATTGACAAAGACTCGTATTCGTATCTAAAAACAGTCCTACTTTTACAAAAGTATGAAGAGCGTCTCAAGAAAAATAATATGGAACTATTACGAGGATTTTTTTACTTTATTTTTCCTTTTGGAAGTTTTGCTGATAAAGGAGACCATATCAAAATCAAGCGTCGTGTAATCGGACAAAATATTTCTCTATTAAAGGCAAAAAAATCAGGAAGGGTATTTTCTTATACACAAATTACAAAAGGGTATGTCTATGTTGTAGAGGCACTTATTCGTTCATTGAGCGCTGTAAAAGAATATATTTTTCTTATATTTCTTTTTTATGGAGTATTTTTTACACTCTATCTCAACGCTCGTTATTACAATATGGTGGAAAGTATCGGAATAGGATTTAATTACTCTGGTCTCTTTTATGCTATTATTTCAGTATTTATATTTCTTGGGATATACCTCTCTCGAGGGTTTCTTTCTCTTCTCGTAAATATTGTATTTTTATCTTTTATTGTTATATTTTGAATCGTTAACTTCTAGATTCAAAATACATGCGATATCTTCTGAGTATCATTTCATTTTTCTTTTCTGGTATTTTTTATCTGTTTATCGATGTATTTTGACATCCTTCTCTTTTTTCTAGGTTCTCTTTGGGGATATCTCTAGAATCACTTTTTTTTGCTCTTTTTTGAGTATTTTCATTGTTTTATTTTGTGAAGTATTCATGAGGGGAAAAAGAGTATGATAGAACTTCTGAACTTTCCTTGAAAACCTACTATATACATGGGAGAGATTTTTTCCGTAATTATATGTATTATATTGGTTTTCTTTTATTTTACGCCTCTGTATATATTCTTCTTGCAAGTAAAAATATTTTCTCCTTTTCTGTTTTTATTTTAATGGTCAACTCCATTATTGGGGTATGATTTTTTATTTCTCACAGGTTCTTTATATTCCGAGATTTTATCAAGATAAATACGATTCTATTTTCTGTATATTATTTATTATATTTTTTGTTTTATCTCTTTTCTCCCGGAGCCTTTTTCTCTCCTATTGATACTATCAATAGTGTGCTTCTGTTCTTTTTCTTCCTTATCCATATGTATGAAGATAAGGTAATTCACAAGAGAGATATGGTTGATGTCACCCTCGTTGGGTACTTTTTTGTCTATGCGTTCTTTTTTCTGAGCGTTTATACTTCTTCCCTTTTTTTATCCCTCCCTATGACTTTTGGGGTGGTGAGTTTTTGACTCCATCTTTTGTTATTTTACCTTCTTCCAAAAATTCCTATGTTTGTCGGGGGGAAAATACTCTTTCGATATCTAGGGCTTTTAGCTTCATATATTGCTTTTATATCATTTGGCTATATTCTCTGGATATTTTGAGTTTCACTTATTCCTGTCCTCATTATCTTGTATCTGAGTCTCTTAAATATATATATCCACTATAAGTACGAAAACTATATTTCTCTTTTTCTTGGAGTGCTTGGATGTTCCTATGTATATTTTTTCTTTTTACTTGGTTTCTTTACTATTTCTCTGGAGTCATTTTTGATATATGGATTTTCTTTTGCTACGTTTTTGGTCCTCATGACATATATATATCATTCTCCTCATAGTTCTACAGACACCTATGTACTTCATTTTTTCTCGTACTTAGTAAATATTTTTACTATGACCTATTATTTTTGGATAACTCAATTTGAATTATTTACGTTTTGAGCTATTCTCTTGTTTAACTCGTTGTACGTTTTTTTTAGCTATTATAAGCTCAAAAATTTATAAATAATTCTCGATACCTATGAAGCAAGTAGTATATCTTCAGGACTACAAGGTGCCAATTTTTTCTGTTGAGTCTCTCTTTTTGGACATAGATCTTTACGAAGATCATACGATCGTTCAGAGTGAAGCAGTATATTTTAAAAACCCAGAATCTACAGAAGTACCAACGTTAGAAATCTTTTGAGAAGAGCAGAAACTTCTTTCTTTGGAGCTTGATGGAAGAGTACTTACAAGAGAAGAGTATGAAATTGAGGGGGAGATTCTTCGTATCACAAATGCGCCAGAAAAATTTACCCTTAAAATAACCACAGAAATTCATCCAGAAAAAAACACGAGCTTGGAAGGACTCTACGTTTCAGGAGGCAAATTTACCACACAGTGTGAATCTCAGGGGTTTAGAAAAATCACCTACTATGCGGATAGACCAGATGTGATGACGGTATTTACGACAAAGATTACTGCAGATAAGACAAAGTATCCGGTTCTTCTTTCAAATGGAAATAAAGAATCATCTTGAGAAGTAGACAATAATAGACACTTTGTTGTCTGGAATGACCCCTTTAAAAAGCCTTCATACCTATTTGCTCTTGTTGCTGGAAATCTCCAGCATATCGAGGATAGCTTTACCACAATGTCTGGGAGAGACATAACTCTCAGGATATACACAGAGTCACACAACATTCATAAGTGTCACTTTGCGATGGAGTCTTTGAAAAAAGCGATGAAGTGGGATGAAGAAAAATTTGGAAGAGAGTATGATCTGGATCTATTCATGATTGTTGCGGTTGATGATTTTAATCATGGAGCGATGGAAAATAAGGGCCTCAATATCTTCAATTCTGAGGTAGTATTTGCAACTCCAGAAACGGCGACGGACAGTGACTATATCTATATCGAAAGAGTAGTAGCGCATGAGTATTTTCACAACTGGACAGGAGATAGGGTGACCTGTAGAGACTGGTTTCAACTCAGTTTAAAAGAAGGGCTTACAGTATATAGAGATCAAGAGTTTACCGCAGATATGCACTCAAGAGGCGTAAAGCGTATCGAAGATGTTCGTCTGCTCCGAGATTATCAGTTTAAAGAAGATGCGAGCCCTATGGCGCATCCAGTACGTCCCCAAAGTTTTGAGGAGATTCGTAACTTTTATACTGTAACGGTATATGAAAAAGGTGCAGAGGTAGTTCGTATGTATGAAACAATTCTGGGAAAAGAGGGATTTAGAAGGGGGATGGACCTTTATTTTGAAAGACATGATGGACAGGCGGTGACCACAGAGGACTTTTTACAGTCGATGGCAGATGCAAATACTACTGATTTTTCTCAGTTTCAAAATTGGTATGATATTGCAGGGACTCCGAAAGTATCTGTCGAAAGTGCCTATGATCCAGATACAAAAGTATACTCTCTTTCTTTTGAACAAATTGCTCCAAAGATGACCCCAGATGCTGAGCCACTTATTATCCCCATACGATACGGTATTTTAGACAAAGATGGACAGGAGATAGACAGTGGAGTTATTTCTCTTACAACAAAAACAGAGACACACGAATGGGAAGATATAGAAACGGAACCAATTCCGTCTCTCCTGAGATGATTTTCTGCTCCGGTGATCCTTGAGTATGATTATACTAAGGAACAGTTAGAGTTTTTGATGCGTTATGATTCAGATGATTTTAACCGTTTTGAAGCTGCACAAACATATGCACTCAATGAATTACTAGCCATTATACAGGGAAAACAAGAGGGGGTGAGTAAGTCGTTTGTTTCTGTGTTCGGAGTACTATTACAGGATGCGGCGCTTGATCCGTCTCTCAAAGCAGAGGCGATTACTCTTCCTTCCGAAGCATATCTGAGTAGTAGTATTGGCGAAGAAATAGATCCAAATACTATCTATGTGGCTAGAAAAGGGATGATAGAACAGCTCGCGACAGCACATGAGACAGTATTTGAGGAGCTTTATCAGACATACCATGAACCAAAAGCAGAATATCGAGTTTTTAAAGATGATATTGCAAAGCGTAAACTTAAAAATACCTGTCTTCGTTATTTGAGTAGTACCTGTGGTCCTGAGCTCGCATATGCGCAATATCTTGGAGCAAATAATATGACCGACACCATGGCAGCCCTTTCTTGTCTTTCTCATATGAATGCACCTCAAAGAAAACAGGCCCTTGATGATTTTTATGAAAAATGGAAGGACGATATGAATGTGATGAATAAGTGGTTTAAGCTTCAATCTTTATCTTCTCTCGACGATACCTTAGAGGTCATACAAGCATTGGAAACACACCTATTATTTGATATTACCAATCCAAATAAGGTACGTTCGTTGTACCATGCCTTTGCTGTTGGAAATCCAGTTATCTTTCACCGTGCCGATGGAGCAGGATATAACTTTGTCGCTGAAAGGGTGATTAAACTTGATACGATTAACTCTCAGGTAGCAGCTCGCTTAGCAAAATCATTAGTTGATTGGAAAAAACTAGAACCAGTTCGTTCTACAAAATTGAGGCAGGCTTTGGAGATGATCCAATCAACGAAAGGATTATCTTCAGATACGCATGAGGTGGTATCTCGTGCACTTCGTTAAAATAGAACATTATGATTTGTTGAGTGTATAAACATTACAGTGGTCGTTACTACCGTGTACTCTGAACGGCACTTCATACAGAAACAAGTGAAACACTTGTTGTATATATTGCATTGTATCACACTCCGGAGCTAAAAGAATCATTTTTTGTTCGTCCGTATGATATGTTTTTTTCAGATGTTGAGATTGATGGGAAGACACTTCCGAGATTTGAGCTTGTAAAAGATTCCCATGCTTGTTAAGATACTTCAAAGTATTCAAAATCTTTTTGCTCCCAAAAGATGTTATCGTTGCGGATTGTATGGCGATTTTTTATGCCAACATTGTGCCACAGATTTTGATGCGTTCCCATCGGTATGTTACCGTTGTAAAAGACCATCTCAAAATTTTAGGATTCATCCGGAGTGTTGAGATGGTTGTAGTTACGACGGGGTATATATCTGGTCATACTACCATTTTCCTCTTATTCAGAGACTTATAAAGGAGGGGAAGTATTATGGGAAAAAAGAGATATTTTCAGAGGTAGCTGGGTATATGAGCTGTGGAGTAGGGAGATATATACACGAGGAAAAGAATATAGTTGTCATAAGTGTTCCTATGCATCCATTACGAAAGCTCAAAAGAGGCTATAATCATAGCCATATTCTAGCAAAGCATCTTTCAGAGATACTACAAATTCCTTATGAAGAAAAGTGTATTTTGAGAAAAAAGAATTCTTGACAACAGAGCAAGCTTTCACGTACCGAACGACAGATAAATCTACAAGACACCTTTAAAATAAAGGAAAACAAGGGTGACAAGCTCGACAATACCACCTGTATTCTTGTCGATGATGTGGTTTCTACCGGATCTACATTTGAAGAGATTTCCAAACTCCTTAAACAGTCAGGTGCACGTAAGGTGCTCTGTGTTGCTATAGCATCGGATTAATATAAAACACGAAGAAATTCCTTGAATATAATTTATTTTGAGTACAATAACTCCTTGAGTTTTTATAGATTTTTACAACACTATGTCAGAATTTTTAGAGGTATATGGAGCCAAGACACACAATTTGAAAAATGTCAGTGTTAAAATTCCAAAAAATAAAATGACCGTTATTACTGGTCTTTCAGGCTCAGGGAAGTCTTCTCTTGCTTTTAATACGATTTATTCAGTCGGTCAGCAGAAATACTTAGAAAGCCTTTCAAGCTATGCTCGTATGTTTGTTTGAGGTGTTGGTGAAGAGGCGGAGGTAGATGAAATCATAGGACTTTCCCCTACGATTAGTATTGACCAGAAAACCACATCAAAAAATCCACGCTCTACTGTGGGGACGATTACGGAGATTTATGATTATTATAAGCTTTTATTTCTAAACATTGGTGAAAGAAGTTGTATTCATTGTGGGAGTAGGGTAAGAAAAGATTCTCTCACTTCCATGATAGACTGGATATCTCGTTATGCTGAGGGGACGAGGTTTATGGTGCGAGCAAACTATGAAAAAAAGAAGGGATTTCATGACTTTTCTGAAATTAAAAAAGAACTTTTAGATTTAGGATTCATTCGATTCTCATTTTTTACAAACGATGACGAAATCTGCACCATCAATGATACTATTGAAGTTTCAAATATACCAGGAATTCATATCATTGTTGATAGGCTGGTTGTACAGGACTTTCAGGACCCCGAAGATTCTGCCACGAAGAGACTAAAAGATAGTATTGAATTGGCGCTCAAAGTATGACAGGGAAAGATATCGATAGTGGTCTTTACAGACACCGGATGAGAGATAGAATCTTTTTCTAGTAAATTTGCCTGTTCTCAGTGTGGACATGTTCCTGAAGAGCTGAGTATCTCAAGCTTTTCTTTCAATGCGCATGCTGGAGCATGTCCTGAGTGTCATGGTCTAGGAGTTAAAAAGGTCTTTTTAGAAGAACGAGTTATCAATGATCATCTCACTTTAGCTGAGGGTGCGGTTATTGCTCCATGATTTTGAGGAAACTATTTTTTTGAGCTTTTATCGCAAGTATCTTCCTTGTATGATATTCGACTCAATATTCCATATAGAGAACTTTCAACAAGAGAGAAAGAAGTGATTTTATATGGAACAGGAGATGACATGTACACGGTACGTTATGAAAACGAACAGGGAGTAAAAAATACCTATACTTCAAGATTTGAGGGGGTGATTCACACCCTTACTCGTAGGTATTTTGATGGGGGGGCAGACAAATGACACTATGATCCTTTTATTGTTGACATGGACTGTCCACAATGTAATGGAAAAAGATTGCAAGCAGAAAGCCTGAGCGTTCGTATTTTAGGAAAAGATATTGGAGACCTCTCCGATATGACTGCAGAAGCAGCACTTTCTTTTCTAAAAAGTCTTCCATTGAGCTCTGGTCAAGCAAAACTGGTAGCAAAGGTGATGAAAAATGCTTGCGAAAGGCTTGAATTTTTGGCAGGAGTTGGTTTAAATTATATTACCATTTCTCGTAAATCTGGGACGCTATCTTGATGAGAGGCCCAAAGAATTCGTCTTGCTACACAAATCGGGACAAAACTTGAGGGAATTATTTATGTTCTTGATGAACCATCCATCGGACTACACCCTCGTGATAACGATATGCTTATCGAAAATTTAAAAAAATTGAGAGATATTGGAAATACTTTGATTATTGTCGAACATGACGAAGATATTATGAGAAGTTGTGATTATATTATTGATGTCGGTCCAGGAGCTGGAATCCACGGAGGGTCTATTATTGCTGAAGGGACGTTAGACGAAATTATCGCGCATGATACTTCTGTTACAGGACCGTACTTATCATATAAAAAGCAGGTCCATATATCTCGAAAACCACGTAAGCAAGAAAAGTTTTTACAGATATTTGGAGCATCTCAAAATAACCTCAAAGATATAGATGTGTCTATTCCTCTGTCTAACTTTGTCGTAGTTACTGGGGTTTCAGGAAGTGGGAAATCAAGTTTAGTAAACGATATACTAGCAAATTATCTTGCAAATACTTTAAATGGTGCAAATAGACAGGTGGGAAAAGTGAAAGAAATTAGAGGTATAGAACTCTTGGATAAGGTCGTGATTATTGATCAATCTCCTATCTGAAAGACTCCACGTAGTAATCCAGCGACATACACGGGGGTATTTACACCAATTCGTGAAATATTTTCTATGACAGAAGAGGCAAATATCAGAGGATACGGTCCAGGAAGGTTTAGTTTTAATACGAAGGATGGAAGGTGTAATAGCTGTGATGGTGATGGTATGAAAAAAATAGAAATGCACTTTCTTCCCCCGGTATATGTAGAGTGTGAAGACTGTAAATGAAAACGTTATAATTTTGAAACCTTAGAGGTAAAGTATCGAGGGAAAACTATATTTGATGTCTTGGAGATGACCGTAGATGAGGCAATGTCTTTTTTTGCTAACCATCCAAAGGTCACAAAAATCCTTTCAACCCTAGAAAAAGTTGGACTTGGATATATTAAACTTTGACAGTCGAGCACAACACTTTCTTGATGAGAGGCGCAGCGTGTAAAATTGGCAACGGAACTTTCAAAGAGATCGACGACAAAGACGTTTTATATTCTCGACGAGCCGACAACCGGGCTACACTTTCAAGACGTAGATAGATTGATGACGGTACTTCATTCGCTTGTAAATAAGGGAAACTCTGTACTGGTGATTGAACACAATATGGATGTTATTATGAATGCCGATTATATTATCGATATTGGACCAGAATGAGGAGATGCTGGAGGAAGGATGCTGGTAAGTGGGACCAGGGAAGAAGTACAACAATGTAAGAAGAGCTATACAGCAAAAGCGATACTTCGTTATCTAGGGTCAGTATGTTAGACAAATTACGACAACATGTCGATATCTCAGAATTTTCAAATTTTCGAACCCCTTCTATGGCAAGGTATTTCTTCGAGTTTCAGGATATTTCTGAGCTATGACAACTACAAGAAATACTCCATTATTGTTATATCAAGGAGATTCCATACTTGATTATTGGCGGAGGAACTAATATGCTCTTTGCGTTTGATGAATACCCTGGAGTGGTGATTATAAATAGGTATAAGGGCTGGAGCTATGATGATGCTACAAGTCTTTTAGAAGCATCAAGTGCAGAAAATATTTCTGATATTGCAACTATTTTAGAGCGAGAAGATGATCAGTACTTGTGGCACCGTTTTATTGGTCTTCCTGGGACTATATGAGGGGCAGTGTACGGAAATGCTGGGTGTTTTGGTCTTGAAACAGAAAACAATTTTGTCTCTGCTGAGGTGATATATATTCCTGCTAGGGAGACACGAATCCTTCAAAAACAAGACATGGACTTTTCCTACCGTAGTTCTCTTCTTAAAGAACATCCAGGAGAGTACTTTCTTTTAAGGGTAACCTTTGACTTGTCACAAAAGATAGAAAAATATGCCAGCGATATTGATAATATTTATTTTCGAGAACATAAACAACCTAAAGGAAATACCTGTGGGAGCTTCTTTAAAAATCCTTCAAGAGAACAATCAGCGGGATATTTGATAGAACAGGTGTGATTGAAGGGGGTAAAACTATGAGGGGCATTTTTTAGTGAAAAACATGCAAATTTTCTTATGAGTGATGGGAGCGCTACATATGAGGACTTACTGCAGCTCATAGAAGAAGCCCAGCACAGAGTACAAGAAACGTTTTCTGTTTCATTAGTTCCAGAGGTTCGTATTATTTCTTTTCCCCATTAGCTATGTCTCCTTGAGTTAGATTACAGAAGTATATGAGCGAGGCAGGAATATGTTCTCGTAGAAAGGCAGAAGAGTATATCATTAACGGGTTAGTCTTTGTTAATGGAGAGAAAGCGTCAATTTGACAGTCCGTAGATCCCGAGATAGACGCAATTACCTTTAATGATGAAATTGTGGAAGACAAGAAGAAACTTGTCTACTATGTCTTAAATAAACCGAGAGGAGTGCTTTCAAGTTGTAATTCTCTTGAAGGGCAAACTGTTGTAGATCTTGTTCCTGTTGCTGAAAGAGTATTCCCGATAGGGAGACTAGATAAAGACACAACAGGTCTCATCATACTTACAAATGACGGAAGACTCACAAATTATCTTATTCATCCTCGTTATAATCATGAAAAAGAGTATGTCGTAGAAACGTATGGTCCCATATGAGATGAGGCACTTAAAAAGATGTCCCAGGGGGTGTTTATATTATGAAGATATACGAGAAAGACAGAGGTAAAGAGACTATCGTCTGGGAGCTTTTCTATTATATTACGAGAAGGGAGGAATAGGCAGATTCGTCGTATGGTGGAAGCGGTTGGCAAAGAAGTAAAGCGCCTAAAGCGTATCCGTATTGAAAATATCTTACTCTGAAGCCTGGGAGAGTGACAGTATAGAAAAATTGAAGGCAAGGAATTATCAGAGCTGTTTAAGAAGATAGGCATTACCTAAATCAGACGTTTGATGTCACGTATCTCTGTTTTTATACTTTTCAGGATATCAATAAGTATTTCTTTGAGCGCTCTAGTTGACTCAATCTCAAGTTCATCGAGGTGTTCGAGTCTTTTTTGTTGTTTTTCGAGTTCAATAAGGTGATAGATAATTTGTTTATCGTTTTCTGAGAGAGAATCTTTTTCTTTCAGTGTACTAGAAAAGCGTTTGATGATTTGTGAGAGGGTAGAGTTGAGCTTTTTTGCTGCAAGAAAGTATTTTGCAAGTTCTGCTTTTTCTTTTTTTTGGTGTTCTTCTATCTTTTTCTGAAAATAGCTTTTTACAAAGGTATTTTTTTCTTTGATATTTGCAAGCACACTACGCATCACTCCTTCAGCATCCTCTTGTTCAACCTTGTTTGTTTGGATCTTTCTAAGAGAGAAAATCATCGTGTCTGCATCTTCTAAAAGTTGTGCGACCACGAGATCATCTCCCTCTACGTATGCAGTTTGTAGGTCTATGATTTCTTGTTTATATTTTTCTACGTATTTTTCGATAAGATTCGCCGCTTTGATGTTTTTGTTTGAGTTCTCGACCCTTGGAGTATCTGAAAGAGAAATTTTTCCAGTATAACTCATAGCATATGTCTGGGTAGAAAGAAATATACTGAGAGAGAGCGCAACAATGATGGAAAAACTTTTCCCCACTTTTATTTGGTTAATTATTAGTTCATTTGTATTATATTCTTAACTAACGATTATCAAGATAATATGACAAAAATTTTAAAATTTTATGCTATTTGAGGTTTGAGCTACCTCTTAAATATGGGACTAACGTATGTACTGATTGAAGTATTTTCCTTCTCTGTGAAGATTTCCTATGCAGTTACGCTCTCAGTGGTGACAACGATGAACTTTTTATGTTCTCTCAAGTTAGTTTTCTGATCAGAGTTTTCTTGGGCGCTATTTTTGAGATATCTCTGAGCCCTCTTGTTTTATTCTTTGGTAAATTACTTCCTCGTTCAAATACTCTACCATTATAATTTTGGAAATTTATATTTCTTGATTTTTTGAGTGAGCACCATAGTATCGGTACTAAAGTTCTTCACGTACCAATACCTCGTATTTTCTAAACCACCAAAGAAATGATAGTTGCACTTGATCTTGAAACCACAGGTCTTGATCCTCAGAATGATAAGATTATAGAGGTGGCATTAGTGAAATTTCACCCAGATACCTTTGAGATTATCGACACATATTCGACACTCATTAATCCAGGGATACATATTCCTGAGCTGAACTCTACTATTACAAATATCTTTGATACTGATGTAGAAGACGCTCCTTCATGGGAGCAAGTATACCCAACTGTGTCACAGTTTATTTGAGATTGTCCGATTCTTTGACACAATGTCTATTTTGATATTGATTTTTTAAAGGCATACAATATCGATGTTTCAGACCATGAAATTATTGATACCTTTATGCTCTCAAATGTTTTGATGCTTTATGAAAAGTCTTTGAGTCTTGAGCATCTTTGTAAGGTGTTACAGATTGAACTCACTGATGCTCATAGGGCTCTCAGTGATACGATTGCAAGTGTTCGATTATATGAGGCACTTGTTTGTAAAATACATAACTTACAGACACCTATCCAAGAAATTATTGGGTATATCTTTTCTCGATCAGATGATTTGGGACTTCAGTACATATATCGTACATTTTTTACAAAAACAACACTCCATCATGGTGAGTGGATACAAAAAGTGTTTGATAATATCCCCGTAAAATCGGCAGCACATGAAAAACATACTGGAGAAGTCCAAGAAGCCCCAGAGGCTTTCGAGTCACTTATTTGATCTTTTCCTGGTTATAGTGTGCGACAAAATCAGACAAAGATGTCAGACATGGTGTCAACGATGTTTACATCCAAGCAAAAATATATCATTGAGGCCCCTACGGGTATAGGAAAGACCTTTGCCTATCTTATTCCTTCAATTATTCATGCTTATACCACATGAGAGCAGGTATATATATCGACATCAACCAAGGCTCTTCAAGACCAATTATATTTTAAAGATCTTTCTTTCTTGGCACAACATCTTCCCTATCCTTTTTCTTACTCAAAGCTCAAAGGAAGGAAAAACTATATTGGAATCCATGAGTTCTTTTCTTTTACAAAAGATGGACATATATATTCGAGACATGAAGCCGTGTTTATTGCTAAAGTATCGTATTGGCTGACACAGACCCTTCATGGAGAGCTTTCTGAACTGGATTATTATGGACAAGAGTTTTCGTTTTTATGAGACATACACGCAGATACCCTTTCCACCAACTCTAAAGAAAATACCTATCTTTCTAAGGAATTTTTTGTCCACGCTCGAAAAGATGCAAAGACTTCGGATATTGTTGTTGTCAATAATGCTATACTTTTTCAGGATATTTCTCAAGATGGAGCTATCTTGTGAGAAGTAAAAAATCTTGTATTCGATGAGGCACACAACCTAGAAGATGTGGTTACACAAGCCCTGAAAAAAAGTATATGAATTTCGGAAGTAGACAAAAGTGGACACAAGATTTTACAATTATTAGAAAAGTATCCACATGAACGAGATCAGGTAGAGCATATATTAAATACTATTGATCTTCAGATTTGACTCATTGAAGGGAGCGTTCGTTCATATATTCTTCAAAAGACCCCTTCGGAATCAAAATATAGGCACGTGCTTATTGGAGATGATTTTTTTACTCCTCAGTATCTTGACTATGATGTCTCCATCGTTCGCAAGACTCTAGACGCTTCAATTATTGATATTATAGATATCTTAGGAAAGTTTGATGATGTACTATATCTTCAATTCTCGCGATATCTAAGAGTGTATGAACGACTACGAGAACTGTATTCTGTATGTCTTGATCCTCTTTCAAAAGAGACATTTATTGTGACAGCAAGGATGCAGGAAGAAGACATATTTTTAGAGATGAGCTACTTGCATCCTGGAAAGTATCTAGAAACACATCTTTGGAATGATCTCGATACTTGTTTGTTGACAAGTGCGACACTTCAAATCAATGAAAGTTTTGATTATATCAAATGACTACTTTCTTTAGAAGACTTCTCTGGAGAGGTGATCTCAAGTGAGTTTGATTATTCAAAACAGGCGCTTTTGTACCTTCCGGATGATTTATGAAATATTAAGTACAATTTTAAACAAGTAGTAGCATTTTTAGATGATTTCATTTCAGTTGTTCGTGGTAGGTGTATGGTCTTGTTTACGTCTTTTAATTCTATTAGAGAGACATTTACATCTCTTGGACCCACGATGAAGAAAAAGGGGATTAACCTCTACGCGCAGTCTATTGGGTGAGGAAAACATAAGTTTATTGAGAGTTTTAAGGATTATGCAGATACGTCTGTATTGATTGGTACAGATACTTTGTGGGAATGAATCGATATTCCAGGGGGGGATTTACAGTATTTGGTAGTACATAAGATTCCCTTTATGGTACCGACAGACCCATATTTTCAGGCACGTTCGAAGTTATTTAAGGATAGTTTTTTAGAGTACTCTATTCCGAAGTCCATTATCAAACTACAACAATGATTTGGTCGACTGATTCGTACCAAAACAGATACGGGAATTATTATCTTTTTAGATGACAGGATTCATACTGCTGAGTGGGGAAAAATGTACACTCATAGTTTTCCGAAGTGAATCAAGGTGAGGAGGGGGGCAGCAGCGGAAATTGTCCGTTTATTATGAGAAACACAAAAGAACTCTCTGTAAAGTCTATTTTTTGTTTTCTTGGTAGGACTTATGGTATTATGGTAACATATGATACTTATTAATACTTCTTACTATGGTTCCAGAAACCGAAAATAGGTCAAATACTGACGTAAATACAGAAAATATATTTGAAGAATTTGAGACGGATGCTGATTTACAGACAGAGGTGAAAAAGATTGAAGAAAATCAGCAAAAAGATATGTATTATTATCTTCACCTGAGTGGAAGGATTATTAAATCCCTGAATATTCTTTTACTCCTTGTATTTATTGTAGCAGCATCATATTTTTATATTCAAAAGAGCGAAGACGCTATAGACCTTTCTTTTGCTCAGCCTATTTGTCGTGTGTTTCTTTGAGATGCAAGCGATAAAGTGGGAAATTGTTCGGGGGTATTTTCTACCTTGGCAACGTATCAAAAACAGACAAGTACCCGTATGCAAGAACAATATGTTCAGGTACTTCCAATGATTGAAGAAATATACGGAGTGTATAATTTTTTAGAGTCGAGATATGTGGCGTTTCTCGTAGAACAAAGTGATGAAAGAATTCGTCCTATTGAGGTACTCAGTGCCTTTGATACTTTGAAAAATGAATTTGAACCGATATTGAAGTCAAACATACAGTGTAGAGATTTTGTGATCTCCGAAGGAAATGTGCTAAAAGCAAAGTGTGAAGCCTTTACCTCTCGACTTGATGATAGGATTGTGTGATTTTCAGGAAATAGATCTGGAGATGCCTTTGTTGAAGGGACTTCCGCGTCTTTGGCTGCCAGCTTCTTAAACTATATTGAGAGAAAGAGTGAAAAATTTCTTTTACTAAATAAACAAAAAGAGTTTACGGTAGAAAGAGTCAGTGGTCAGGGGACATATGTAAAAAAGACGACGTTTACGTTAGAATTACAGTATGTTGGTGATAATTTAATTCTTTAATTCTTGTTCATGCCTAAAGTAGTAAAGAAAACAAATCGAGCAATTCTTCATGGGTTTTTTATTGCACTTATTATATTGTTTGCCATTATTGTTGGTATTTTTCAGTATCTTATACCAAATTGGCAGGAGACAGAGGATAATAAGTCTCAGTTACAAGCTGCACTTGACGAATATAATGAGGTTCAAAGTACAGGAATTTCTTTTGAACAAGTACAAAAGCTTTCTACTGCGAGCGGTTCTCAAACATCGGGAGATGCGTACTTAAAAAACATTTTAAAAAATGTGACCAAGGATTTTTACGCCTCCCAGTTTTCAAACACTGGAAGCACCAACTATCAGGCATTTTTAACACAAAAGAAAAAAGAGATCCAAGAGTTATTGGTGAGTAAGGAAATTCAAGAACGAGATAAAAAAATTGCAGCAATACTTCCTGCCTATGTGGACGACATCTCTATTGGAGTTGATGCGGGAGTAACAGATTTTGAGTTTGTGAACTATGTGGAGTCGATTCTCGAAACATTTAATTTACAGTATGAGGGATCTTTGGGGATATCACAACTTGTTCAGTATGGTACGGTTGATACCTTAAAGGATAGCTCTGGTCTCGATGCAAGTATTTTCTATATTCCTCTCAGCCTTGAGCTCAGTGGAAGAAAATCAGATATTATTGATTTTCTGGTATTTACTGAAAATGTTGGAAATGTTCGTATTGATGGGCAAGAAGTAAAAACGTACGTTGATAATCGAGTTCCTCGTGTTCTTTCTGGAGAGAAAAGAACAGCGAATTATAATATTTATGAACATCAAATATTTACTATTCAAAATCTTCAGTTTTCTGAATATCTTGATGCTTCTTCTGAGGTAAATGCTGACGGAAAGGACTTTGTGGATTTTGTGAAGTTGACTCAAGGAAAAGAGAAATTTGATATTGAAGTAGAGCTACATTTTTATGTTCGTGGCCTACCAAGCTACGAGATTGAAAAACAAATTCAAGAATACTTTGATAAGTATGATGCACTCAAAAAGCTAGTACTCAAGAAAAAGAAAGAACTTGCACAGATATCAGCCGATAAGAATACAAGCAGTATTATTTCTCTCAGAAATAATCTTGTAGAAGTAGAGCTCTATTTAGAGTCTATATCAAAGGAAATAAATGGTCTAAAAAAAGAGATAAAAAAGAATCCACAAGATACAGAAGGCTATGATACACTCAAGACATATGCAGATGTGCTTTCGAGAATAGAAGCAAATTTAAATTCGAAACTGAGCAAATTAGAACAATAAACACCGCAATATGAATTACCAAGAAATTATTGAAATCTTAAAAGAACTTATTTACAAGGGGGAAAATGTCCAAGATATTTGTGACAATATTATTCTTGCAGCAGTACTTGGAGGAGCTTCAGATATCCATATAGAACCGCTGAGTAGTTACGTTCGTTTGCGTTATAGGATTGATGGTGAGCTCAGAGAGATACTCGAGTATCAAAACTTTCTTCACCAAGGAATTGTTGCCAGGTTTAAAATCCTATCAGACTTAAAAATAGACGAGTCTCGTATCCCACAAGATGGAAGAATTAGTAAAACCATCTCCGAGAAATCACTTGACCTCAGAGTTTCAACTCTCCCAACCGTTCAAGGGGAAAAGATCGTAATGCGTATCGTGGATAAAAGTAAAAAAATTCCCGAGCTGGTTGATTTGGGTATTGAGGGGAGAAATGGCGAGCTTATAAAGAAGGCACTTTCTCTTCCGAATGGGGTTATATTGACTTCCGGTCCAACGGGATCAGGAAAATCAACGACCCTCTATTCAGCACTCGTGTTGTTAAACAAGATAGGAGTAAACATTATGACGCTCGAAGATCCAGTAGAAAATCAGGTAGATGGGATTAATCAAAGCCAGGTAAAACCAGACATTGGGTACACCTTTGCGTATGGTTTGAGAACAGCACTGAGACAAGACCCCGACATCATTATGGTGGGGGAAATGAGAGACAAGGAGACCGTAGATATTGCCATTGAGGCATCTTTGACATGACACTTGGTGTTGTCGACAATACATACAAATAATGCCTCTGAGACGATAACAAGAATACTGAATATGGGGGTTCAACCTTTCCTTATTCCTGCCTCTTTGAATATAGTTATCGCTCAAAGGTTAGTAAAAAGATTGTGTCAAAAATGTAAGTCAAAGATGTCTATGTCTGAACTTGGTGAAACCATGGTGAACAATATTAAGCATGCTATTTCTATTACCGCAAAATCTGAATTGCAATCAAGAGTTGCGGAAGAACTGAAAAACCCTACTTTTTTTAAACCTGTTGGGTGTGATGCCTGTGATCATACGGGCTATAAGGGGAGAGTTGGATTGTATGAGGTGCTTGAAATTACTCCGTGAGTGAAAGAGATGATTCTCGGTGGACAGTCGGCATTTAATATTAATAGACAAGCAATTTCAGATGGAATGGTATCATTAGAGCAGGATGGAATTATGAAGGCACTGCGTGGAGACACCTCTCTTGAGGAAGTGTATCGTGCCGCAAAAACACAAAATGATTAAATGCATTTTTAAATAATACCCTTTAATATATCTATATGTCAGATTTTATTATTCTTGATGAAGAAAAGAAAGAAGCAGGTTCATCTGGAATTGGCGAAAATGTCGATGATGGTATTCGAACCATAGATACTCGCACTATGATGGAGAAAATAAATGATTTTCTTATCTCTTTTCAGAAAATAAAAACACCAGAAAAGGTGGTCTTTTATCGTCTTTTGTCTACGATGACGAATGCAGGAATGTCACTATTAAAATCTGTACAGGTTCTGGAAAAACAAGAAAAGTCACCAATTCTAAAAAAGATATTGTGAAGATTTGGTGAAGAGCTAAAAGAATGAAAGTCTCTTTCTGATTGTCTTGCTCTATTTCCAGGTTCTTTTGATGATGCAGAAGTATGAATGGTAAGGTCTGGGGAAAAAACAGGAAAACTCAATGACGCCCTACTTCAATTGGCAAATCAGATAGAGAAGGTAGCGTCTATTTCGTGAAAACTTAAATCTGCTCTTATCTATCCGGCAATGATTATGGTGGTAGTTATTGGGGTTATCTTTGTCATGATGACCATGGTAGTACCGAAACTTCTCGAAATTTTTGATAATAAGTCAGACTTACCAGCTTCTACAAAAATACTTATTAGTATATCTGATGCTATGACTGCTTATTGGTATCTGTTTATTTTGTGAGCAGTGGTTATATATGTTGCAGTAGTTCTTTGGAAAAAAACTCCAGGAGGAAGGTATAATTTCGACTATATTTTATTGAAGCTTCCAGTATTTGGTACCATTATTCAGAAAGTTGTACTGTCAAAGTTTTCTCGCATTCTCTCAGGACTTATCGCCTCTGGGGTTTCTATCGTAGAGTCCATGAGAATAGTTTCTGATGCGGTAGGAAACGAGGTATATCGTCAAAGAATTTTACTCCTTTCAGAAGATGTGAAGCAGGGGATGAAGATCTGGGAATCTTTAGATACAGACGAACTTTTCCCAGATATGATGGTACAGATGATACAGGTAGGAGAGCAAACAGCAAAACTTGATCAAACGATTATAAAGGTGGCAGATTTTTATGATGAACAGGTAGATAATGTGATTGGATCTATTAATAAGTTGCTAGAGCCATTTATTATTGTATTTCTTGCGGTAGTAGTAGGATTTATTGCTGTCGCTATCATGCAACCGATTATGAATCTGGCAGATACGATTTCCAATAGTTAGAGCTAAAAGACACCAAAACAAGAGCGAAATAGAAGTATTTCGCTCTTGTTTTTTTGTGAAGACTATGTGAAATGTAGTGAGAAGGATTTGACGGGTATACTATATATGAGTAAAATGCCGACGTTATTAGATCCTTAACATCTTTTGAGAAACGCGTACAGAGTGTATACTCAGACTTTCTCATTGTTTTGTAGTACAACCTTGGGGGAGAGTTCTTAATGTTTTTGAGAATTTTCCCCCTAAGTTGTGCGCATAACAACGAGGGGTTAAGGCTTTAACCTGGGGAGGTCCTATTTTATAGGAAAACCCAACTTTCATTTTCTCGAATTCTTCGAGGAATATTTTATTTGTTAACTTATAGTTTTCTATGAGTTCATTATTTAAAAAAGTTACTTCAGCGGTTGCTGGATTAGCTGTAGTTCTTTCTACAGTTTCTCCAATTGCTGGAGTAAGTGCTGCTGCTACTGAAATGGAAGCAGCAAACCAACTAGCGGCTCTTGGAGTGATAGTTGACCAATCTGCTAATCCAAGTGATTACAGACTCGGAGACACTATTACCAGAAGAGAAATGCTAAAAATCATGATGAATCTATCATGAATGACTGTAGAAGATACTTGTGAAGGTAAATTCGCAGATCTTTCTTCAGATGACTGGGGATGTAAGTATGCAGAGGCTGCTCTAGCTAATGGTTTTATTGCAGCAAATGCTAACTTCAGACCAGATGATAATGTTTCAAAAGTTGAAGCATTAAAAATGGTTTTCCAAGCAAGAGGTATCGAAAGAGCCGACAATGAAGATTGGAGAGCTGGATATGTTGAAACTGCCGTAGCAGAAGGAATCGTTAGCGCTTCTTTTTCTGACTATGACACTGCAGCAGTGAGAGGATGGATCTTCGTAGCTGGTGCTAATGCAGTAGATGCAGAAATGGTAGTTGAAGACGAAGAGGATGATCTTCTTGGAGATCTTCTTGGAGGTCTTGATGATGAAGAGGATGAAGAAATGTCTGGAGAAGATGAAGAAACTACTGATGATGAAGTAGTGGTTTCTGGAGACAACGTTCTTTCAGTAACTCTTTCTCCTATGACTCCTAGTGCTGCAACTATTCCTGGAAATGTTTCAGGTCTTCCTGTTGCTAAATTTGATTTTACTGCTGGAAGTGAAGACGTAACTGTTACTTCTGTTACAGTAAAAAGAAGAGGTCTCTCTGACTCTGCTACTCTTGAAAGCCTTGCTGTATTCAGCGATGAAGGAAGAGTATCTAAAGGAAAAGATGACTCTCAAGAAAACAATACTCAAGCAGAACTTACATTGACTAACGGATATGTAATTAAGGCTGGAGAAACACAAACTCTTACTGTTGTTGCTGATGTAGCTGCTACTGGTATTGCTAACGGAGATGAATTTGCTATCGAGCTTCTTGACGTAACGGCTTCAACTACTGTTGAAGGACTTACAAATCTTGTAGCAAACACTTTCAAAGTTGGAGGAGTTGATGCAGCTACTCTTACTTTTGATCCAGATGGATCTGTTTCTAATCCAAAAATTGGAGAAGAAGGAGTTGATATCTTCAAATTTAAAGTAACTGGTGCTTCTGATGAAGATGTAGTTCTTTACTCTGTTACATTTAAAGAGGATGGAACTATTGATGAAGAAGAAGAAATTGGAAACTTCCAACTTGTACATGATGGAGTAGTTATTGCTGAAACATCTATGCAAGATTCTAAATATCTTACTTTTGATCTTGGCGATGGTCTTACTATTGCTGAAGATAAAGTTGAGAAATTCGTAGTAAGAGCAGATATCCTTGGAGGAGCTGCTAGAACTGTTAAATATTTTGTTGATAAAGAACTTGATATTACTGCTGAAGGGCAGAAATATGGATACGGAGCTGCGGTAGATATTACTACTGTTGATGCTTCTGGAAATCTTTTCTCTATTACTGTTCAAGCAGGAGAACTTACTCTTGTTGAAATTGACGCTCCAAGTGATAAAATTAGAGAAGATAAACAAAATGTAGTTCTTGGAAAAGTAAAAGTTACAAATGTAGCTGGACAAAATCTTGAACTTCAAAAGCTTGGGGTATACGTAGCACTTTCTACTGGTACACTTGCAAATACATTTGAAAACTTTGAGTTATACAACGAAGCTAACGGTACTTCATATGAATTATCATATGCTACTGGTACTGGAGCATCTGCTACTGGTGTATACTCAGATGATGATTTATCTGTAACTCTTCCACAAGGAACAGTTACTCTTACAATCAGAGCTGATACAAAAGATAATGTTACTGGTTTCGACGGAATGACTATTGATCTTTCTATGGAAACTGGAGATGATAACTTAGCAACTGCTGGTGGATTCTACGTTGAAGAAACTGCAGATGATAACGAAGTAACGGATATTACTCCATCTTCACTAACATTTAAACAAATCGAAGGTGTAGTTTCTTCTGCTACTGCTTCTGTTGTTCCACTTGCTGACGTAACTGTTGTAAGAGGAGCTCAAGACGTAGTTGCTCTTCAATTTGAAATTGAAGCAGACGAGGCTTCTGCTATTTACATTGATGAAATGGCAGTTTCTAACCTTTCTGGTTCAGGACTTACTAATGCAAGAGTAACAGAAATGAAATTGTATAAGGGTTCTGTTTCTGAATCAAACCTTCTTGATAGAGTTTCTGGTTCACAAATTTCTGGAGATGTTGCTACATTTGATGGATTCAATGTAGAAATCCCTGCAGATGAAACTGAAACATTTATTGTTACACTTTCTGTTCTTGATGGTGATTCTGCTGAAGGGGCGGTTCTTAATGTAGAACTTGACTCTGTTTCTGCTGAGGACGAAGACAGTGATGATGTAACCGTTACAGGAATAGCTTCTGTTGATTCAGCAAGAAGTATTACTGTTACTGGTTCTGGTGAATTTACTGTTGCTTACGATGCAAACAATGATGATAACGAAGATACTAAGACTATCCTTGGAGGTGAGTCTATGGTAGTTGCATCATATGATGTACAAGCTACAAATGAAGCAGTTGATGTAGAAACTGTTACTGTAACTCTTTCTCAAACTGGTTCTGATGTGAAAAATTCTATTGCTTCTGCAGATCTATACCTTGGGTCTACAAAAGTTGGTTCAGCATCTAACTCAGATGTAAGTACTGCAAATGGAACTATCTCATTTACAAACCTTACGAAGTTGATTATCCCAACTGAAGAAGAAGAATTAAAAGTACAACTTAATACTTCTACTATTGGATACCAAAAAGTAGGTCAAACTCTTACAGGTCTTTATGTAACAAGTATTGCATTAACAACTGTTGAAGGAGTTGATTCAGGAAACACTGTATCATCTCAAACTGAAACAGATGATTCTGAAACATTCTCTATCGTACCTGCGGTTGTAACTCCTGCAGTTGTAACTCAGTTTGGTTCTGATGCTAAATTCAGCATCACTGTAAACGATGGATCTAATACTCAAACAGGATCTAACTCTGCAGTTACTGTAACTCTTGGAACACTTACATTTACTCATAATGGTAACACTACAGAATCTGGTTCTACTGCAACTGGATATGTACTTTACAAAGATGGGCAATCAAGTGATCAAGTTGGTGGTGTGATTTCAGGTGGAAACGTAACATTTGATTTAAGTACTTTTGGTACTGCAACAAATGGTCAAGTTTCATCTAGTGCTACATATGTTATCCATGCACTTGGTACAGTTGATAAGACATATGGTCTTAAGTTACAAACAGATGGTGTACAATACACTACTAACTCAGATGGAGGTTCATCAGTTGGATTAACATCTAACATGAGTACTGAACTTGATCTTGGTTCTAAAACATTCTAATTACACTCGTAGCATTTACGCAGTCCAAAAGATTGTTTTCAAAAAATCCCTTTTCCCGCTTGTCGGGAAAGGGATTTTTTGTTGTGTAGATTAAACTAAAAAGGAGCTAATATATTAACTCCTTTTTAGTTTAATCTTTTTCTTTACTATTTGCTTTCACTGTAAGGTCTTGAGAAGAGTATCTATAAACTCCACATCGTCTCTATATCGCTGTGTATCACTTCGTAATCGAGATATTGTCACTACTGACCAGTATATGTTTGTGTCTTTTGCTAAAAAGTGTTTTACTTCTTCAAGCGTGATATCCGAAGAGAAATCTATCTGATAGTTCTTCCCTATTTTCTTAATATGAGTGATTCTTTCTTTTCCGGCAATTATTTGGAGTTCGAGTATCTTAAAAAGATTATGTAGGCCATTAGATGGTTTGATATACCCCGTGCGAGAAAAGTCCTTTTGTATTTCCTCGAGTTCCTCTTTGGTTTCAATAGATTCGAGCTCTCTATAGAAGTTCATCTTATCCAGTTCAGAGTTGAAGTATTCATCTTCTAGATGAATTGGGAGGTCTATGTCGATATGAGCACGAGGAAATCGTTTTTTCCCTGTGTTTTGTTGTTGTTTCTCTTCAACCTTTTCTTCTACCATTTTTAAGAACAGATGAATTCAGATTTCTGTTTTTTGTCCACTTTGTCGTACTCCGAGAATATCTCATCATCATCGTATTTCTAGGTCTTTCATAGCGAGTTCATAGCCGGCCCCAAGGTAGCTATGTTCGACAATAGTTGTCAGCTTTTTTGCTGCTTCTTCACTGATATCGTTGTGTGTATAGAGAAGGTAACAGTATCCTTGGATTGAGCTTCTTCCGACCCTTCCGCGCAGTTGATGAATCTGAGAAATTCAGAAATGATTCGCCCTATCGATGATAATGGTGTTTACATTTGCAAAATCAATCCCATTTTCGATAACCGTAGTAGATAAGAGAATATCATATTTTTTATGCTTAAAATCTATAATCCTATCTTCTATTTCATGTCCCCTTAGCTGTCCATGGGTGATGATAATCTTTTTTGTTGGAAACAGGGATTGAAGTGTCTTTTGTTGATGTTCAATACTTCGAATACTATTGTGAATGAAAAACACTTGCCCCCCTCTTTTAAACTCTTCGTTGCAGGCAGTATAAATTACTTGTTCATTTGTTTGGGTGACAATTGTATGAATTGATTGTCTTCATACTGGGGGTGTTGAAATAATTCCAATATCTCGGATATTTGAGAGTGCCATATTGAGGCTACGGGGTATCGGTGTCGCTGACATGGAGAGCACATCGATATTTGATTTTAACTTTTTTAACTTTTCTTTATCTTGGACTCAGAATTTATGCTCTTCATCGAGGATAAGAAGACCGAGATTTTGATACTGTACGTCTTCACTCAAAAGTTTGTGGGTACCGATAATAAGGTCTATTTCCCCCCTTTTTAGGCGTTTTAGTGTCTGCGTGGTTTGTTTTCACGTTTCTAGCCTTGTGAGCACTGATATGCGGATTCAAAAGTTCCTAAATCTCTCTTCTGCTTTTTCATAGTGTTCATAGGCAAGTACTACGAGAGGGCAGATAAAGGCGACCTGTTTTTTATTGAGGATGGCTTGATATATCGCCTGAAATGCAACCTCTGTCTTTCAGAATCCCACATCTCCGATAAGTAAGTAGTCCATCGGTGTGGGAAGCGACATCTTTTCATGGATATCATGAATGCATGTTTCTTGGTCTTCCGTATAACTATGATCAAAACTTTGTTTAAACTCGTTGTAAGCTACAGAAGAGATATGATAGGCATACCCAGTATATTGTACCCTTTGGGTGTATATTTGTAGGAGTTCATCGGCTATTTTTTGAGCTTCTTCATTTGCAAGCTGCATCTTCTTTTCCCATACTTTTGTTGACAATCCTGTCAGCTTTGGGTTCTCTACTCCGATATATTTACTTACTCTTCCCACTTCCGTTATCGGGACAAAGAGTTTTTCATTGTTTAGGTAGGAGATTTCCACATATTCTTTTTCTATTCAAGAGATTTCCTTTTTAGTAATTCCTAAAAAGACACCAATTCCGTGATCAATATGGACAACATAGTCACCATCTTGAATATTTAAGAGGAGATCAATACTCCCAGAAATACTCTTTTTTATGCGCTTACGAACAAAGATCGTGTTGAGAATATCATCACAAATAACACGGAGGGAGGAGGTCTCAAAGCTTTTTGTATAGGAACTTCTTGATTGGAGTATTTTAACTCCAGAGAGCCTATTATAGTCCCTATAGTTTTCTATAATCTTTACATTTTTTGTGAAGATATAGGTTTCTTTTTCCTTGTCTTGAAGTATGTGTGTTAATTCGTCTATGTTGTCTATCTTTGGTGGCTCGATTTTCAGTCATATACTTCCAGATCTTGAGAGGAGATCTATACTTGTTTCCCCTGAAGATATGTCGAGGATATCGTGGTATATACCATCCGTATCGAGCTCATCAAGAAGTATATGAATCCCTTGTTCTTGAAGATAGTGCAGGACTCTAGATCCCCCTGTTTCCTCAAAGTTTTTTGTACTTCCGAGCTGTATGGATCCTATTGATCCTTGTCTATAATGTCGTATATCTTCGATAGAATTTCCCCAAAATCCAATATGTACTACTTCGTTTTCTGATTCTAGATAGATGATGAGAGTGTCTCACTTTCGTTCATAGCTTCGTGCTTCTGGGTATGGAGCATAGTGGAATCACATTTCCACGAGCTTTTGGATGACGACATCTATCTCTATGATATCTCATACTTTTAGGTCTATACTTTCTTTTTTCAGGTGATAGGAGTCGATATAGTGATAGTATGCATTTTCTGTAGATATCAGAAAGACAGTATTTTCACTGGATCTTTGTTGTAATAGTTGAGTATAATTGTCTATAATGACGATACTGATATGTAACATCTTTCCAATTTCCTGATACCCAGAGATTCTATTTGCCTTGGTGACCACAACGGAGTTTTTTTGCTCAGAAAAAAGGAGAAACTTAGAAAAGATATTTCCCCCACTATGGTAATGTTTGTTGTTTTCAAGTTGTATCCCTAGGTGCATTTTGTTTTTTGAAGATAACGACGCTAGTATATATACAAGTATTTACTTTACAAACTTTGTCTTCGTTATACTATACGGATATCTTTTTATTTTTATTTTTTGTGTATGTATCTATTTCTTGATGCGGTATCAACTAAAGGAAAACTTCTCCTCACCCGTAGCGATAAAAACATTATTTCTGAAAAGACGATATCTCTGGCCCGTTTAGAAAGTCAGCAACTCCTTGGTAAAATAGAAGAGTTTTTAGATGCTTCGAGCGTTTCATTTTCTGATCTTTCAGGTATCATTGTTGTACATGGTCCAGGAAGTTTTACGGGGGTGAGGACTATTGTCCTACTCGTAAATACACTGGCATATATGTATCATATCCCGCTTTTCCCGATTTCATTTTTTGATATGTATCGTTCTTATCCGATAGTAAAAGCAAGTTCTCGTAGAGATCTCTTTGTGCAATTGGATCAGGATGAACCAATACAAATTCTTTCAAATGAGGCTTTTTGTGCGTATCTAGAGGAGAATAATATTGGACAGGTATATGGTGATCCACAGATGAATATATGAGATACATATTCTGTTACAGCAGAACCTGTATATATTGACAGTATTACGGCTATTGATTTTCATGACGGAATGAGTAGAATAGAACCACTCTATATTAAGCGCCCGAGTATTACATAAACAATATATTATTCGTTATCCCACCACTATGTTACCACTTAATAATATGCGTCCTGGGGAACAGGTCACTATGGTGCTTCGTCGTCACTGGATTGTGTATGTTATGCTCGGCACGTATGTTTTGGTAGGATGTTTCTTTGCTCTTACCCTTTTTCTTCTTATTTGAAATACTGTTTTTTCTTGGCTCGTAGCACTTTTGTTTACCATGATGTTTTGTCTTTTTCTCTATATTGAGTGGTTAAATCATGAGTTGGATATGTATATTGTGACAAATAACCGCATCATTGGTGTGGAACAAATTTCTTTTTTGAATAGAAAGGTAACGGAGTGTAATCTCGGACAGGTTCAGGAGGTAAACTCTGAAACAAAGGGATTTTTTGCAAATGTTTTAAACTATGGAACTATCTATATCCAGACAGCTGGGAGTTCAGCAAATCTAAAAATGGACTTTGCTCCGGATCCACTTCAATCATCAAGAAAGGTCTTAAATATCGTCGATGACTATCGAGACACGCATAATAGTATGGCGAGTTTTAAGCGAGAAGAGCTATCAGAATAAGTATTATTCTATCAACATCGCGTCTCAAAAAGAAAAGAATCGATACTTTTGGTCTACGGCATGCTTGTAGGCCTTTTTTATATACTCAGTACTTGCGAAGCTTGATACGAGCATGAGAAGCGTTGATTTTGGAAGATGAAAGTTCGTGATGATAGCATCTACACATTTCCAGGTATACCCTGGGTAGATAAAGATATCTGTTTCCATAGAGCCCGCCTGTATTTCTGAGGAATTTGAACTCATACTTTCTAGTGTGCGGACACTCGTCGTTCCTACCGCAATGATACGCTTTCCTAAAGATTTTGCCGTATTTAGCCTCATGGCAGTATCTGGTTCGATTTCGATGTACTCTTTGTGCATCAGATGATCTTTTATGTCCTCGACTTCTACTCCCTTAAAAGTTCCAAGTCCTACATGGAGAAGTACGGTTTCAATTTGTACTCATTTACGTTGCAGTTTGGAAAGTATTTCGGGAGTAAAGTGAAGCCCCGCTGTTGGAGCTGCCACACTTCCAGATACTTCATTGAAAACCGTTTGGTAGCGCTCGGTATCATCTAGCTGCTCTTGTATGTATGGTGGAAGCGGAGTATGTCAAATACTGTCAATAATGTCGAGAAACTTGCTTCATGAAAGGTTAAATTGTACCACTCTTCACGCCTCTGATATAGATTGTATGTTGGCTTTGAGTTGTCATTCAAAAGTTACGCTTGTTCCTGGTTTGAGTTTTCTTCCAGGATATACCAGACAATCCCAGGTGTCTTCTGAAAGTTGTTTGTGGAGAAAGATTTCTACTTCCATTTTTCATAATCCCTCCCCCTCGTTACCTCAGGTACTCCCTTTGGAAAAGGGAGAAAAACCATGATGTTGTCATTGTATCTTTAGATGGTGACTTTTCACTGATATGTATCCCTTGAGCCTTGCCTTTATGACGCGAGTTTTATTGAGAACCAAGACATCGTTTGGTCCTAGTATGTCTACAATGTCATAAAAGTGTTTGTCTTCTACTTCTCCACTTTCTTTGTGCAGATATAACATTCGAGAGTGGTCACGATCTTTCAGTGGAGTTTGTGCAATAAGTTCGGGAGGGAGAGCATAGTCGAAATCAGAAGTTTTCAATTTATTTACAGTATTTATTACATAAAGTTGTTCGGAGTAACTGCAGCGTATCAGTATCAAGTACTCATAGTTTTCACTGTACTAATGATACATGTATCGTGAACAGGTGAAATACCTTAATATATGATATTACTTTTAGTCAATTTTGTGAGTGAGGCGACATTGTTATATGTGTATGTTTGTTTGAGATATTACTCGTAATTGGTATCAGTAATATGTCAGAACTTAATGTATCCCATACAATGCATGGGCGTAATTTCTTATCTTTTAAGTCCGTAAAGGGAAACGATACGAGCACAATATCTCCGTATTTATACATATTATTTTATGTCAGAAATAGAATAGAGGTTCTCTTCATTATTCCACTCTGGCAGGCTTGTCTCGATACTTTTAAGGTATCCAGTATCTAAACAATCTTCTCACTCGTACATTAATTTTAGCTTATAGCCTCTTCTTTTTAAGGTAATTGGTTCTTTTTTAAAATATGCTACGTCAAAATATTTGCTCATATTTTTCCTAAATTCTGTTACACTTATCTCCATATATGCCACGTTAATGAGTAATATTTGTATATTATGTACACTTTGTACCTTGTCAATTTGAGAAAGCAAAAAAACCATACGAAAACCCCCGTTGGTATATCATTGGTTACCAGAAATAATTTTGCAGACTACAGCTCTCTGAGTTGTTTAATTCTGTCTTTTTTTGTTTCGTACACGATATTTTTGATATCACGAGTATACGAGATCATTCTTTTTTTTGCCTTCATATTTTTGTTTTTATTTTGTATGAGGTAGGTATATGCTATCAGGTGTTTCATTTTTTTGCAAATATTTGAAAGGTATGGTAGGATTTTAGAGAAATGTTTATTTTGTAAGTATTTTGTATATGGCTGGACCAAGTGGAGCACCTAAAGCATTTGATAATAGTATTCTCGATGGACTATATAGCCCGTGAGATGAAACGATAGTAGGAGCAAAAGAATTTACAGATGAAGAGTTAGCTCAGGTGATAAGGTTTTTAGATACCATTGACCCAAAAGGGAAAGAGTGAGTAGAGGATCATCTTCGTGTCCTTAAAGAAAAAGCAACGGGAGAAACCAGAGAAAATCTACAGCGTCTTATCAAAGCAATTAATGAGAGGCAGCATACAGGATATGAAAGACTTCAGGAGGACCTAGAGGGAAATGAGGTAATGACAAAGTTTTTAAAATTGTTTAATCTGTATATCTCACAAAAACTCTTAAAAGAAGGGGTTATTATGACGAATGGATATACTCAAAGTGAAATAGATATGATAAAGGTTATCCTTTGGGGGCAGGTACAGAAGCTATTAACCCCATCATGAGCTATGGGAGCACTGATGCAGGGGACTATTGGTAAAGTAGAAAAAGTTGTACTATGACTACAGTGAAAATTAACGGAGGCCGCCAAGGGGAAAGGGGATGAAAATGATGCGCTCGATACTGTCACAGACTTGATGAGCGAGGTGGATACCATGATTGATGGTTTTGAAAAAGAGGACACAGACAGTAAAAAGCAAGTACAGGATTACTTTGATGCAAAAGTTGACCCAGCACTTCAGTCCATTATTTCCATGAAGGAACAAGAGAAGAAAAAAGATAAAAAGGATCAAATCGATTTCTCAAATTTGGCAGTTTTGTCGGCCATTGTTTCTTGAAATCAAATAGATCCTGCTACGCTGAAAGACATGACGCCAGAACAAGCAGAGGCAGCCTTCGATACCATACGAGATTCGGCGAAGGGAGTAGGAGATACCTTTACAAAAGCCCAAGGGATTGGAGAAAAGGTGAAAAGGATGATAGACAAACTTCCAGACTGGCTGAGAGATGATGTAAAAGCTTGGATTCGTGATATTGTAAATGAATTTCCAATTCTTGGCTTCTTTATTGGTTTAATTATGGGACCAGATTTTATGGAGGAATTATTAGAAGATACATCGAAAAAACAGAAAACGGCGATAAAAAATCTCCTAACCTATAGTAAAGAAGAAAAATCAATTTTGAAAGACATCGACGGAGTAGAAACACTTTCTGGTCTCAAACCAGAAAATCTCAAGGAGTTTTTTGTATATCTTGAGGAGAAAAAGATAGATTATTCAAAGGATAATTTCTGGTCTGAGCTTTTTGATACAAAAAAGAAAGATCCAAAAACGCCACTTGGTTCTGTTCAGGCAGTATTGTGGTTCGAAGTTCCTGATGGAGTAGCATTGTTCAGTACATCAGATTTTTCTGATAGTGCAAAGGGGTTTTCTGAAAGACTAAACTGACTGAAAGAGAAAGAACAAGCGTATCAAAACTTTCAATCTCAGGCACAGGTGGTGGCTGAGTCTGGGGATATGTATACATTACATGTATTATCCCCAGCGGCAGAACAATCGTTACGTGAATCTGGACAATCTCTTCCTCCAGTACCAGGAGCACTAGAGGCGGGGTTGACTATGGAAGCGTTTTCAAAAAGACAGGCAGAAATCCAGCAGTACAATAGTATAGTTGACAGATGGAATACGGAGTTGCAAGAACTCCTCATTCAGGCGAAAGCTATTGTCGTTGTCCCTCCATATGCATGAATAGACATTACAAGTATTCCCCCATATGAAGCGGTTGTCTTAGATGATACTTGGAGTAAGACTAGACTAGAAGCATATATTCAAAGTGTCACCGAAAGAAATGTACAAGTACAAGCAAGAAATACAGAAATAGATACCTTGTTACTGACATTACCAAGAAAATTAGAAGTTCCAATTTGAGCCGATACTAATACTTTGCCGCCAATACCAGAGTTGCCGACGATAGATAGTTCTAAGGTAGAGATACAGGAATATATTGATGCAGTTCTTTCGTTTAATCAAAGCGTAATGGAGCTATTAGGAGAAGATGTTTCTAGATATATTTCTACGGTTCAATGATTTGATGAACAGATTACTGCGATACTTTCAGAGTATACAAACTTATGAGTGGCAAGTGCGTATTCTATCTCCAGAGTATCGGATACAAATACTATCCCAGAAATACAAACACATATTCAAGAACAACAAAAGTATTTACAAGCACTTAGAACTGAAAAAGTAAAAATTGATACAGAATTACAAAAAGTTGCGCAAATATGAGCACTTCCAATAGTACAAGGTGTTGATCTCTGAGTAGTTCCGAACAAGGCAAGCTCTCTTGCAGATATACAGACATATATTACTCAAGCTGAAGCAAGAGTAAGAGAGCTAGAAGCAGACCAAAAAGCTCAGGAACGAGAAAATCGCATTGCTGATTTGGCATCTCAGAGAGATGCACATATTAAGATTAAACTTGAATCCGAAAGCCACTTTCCAATTATTTTTACCTACCCTGGACTTGATAGAAATCTTGCTCAAGAACACGGAGTTCAACTCCCATCTTCTATTACGTTTATAAATGGAAAATTAGAAATAATAGTTTGATGAGAAACGCATCGTTTCAATTTAAAGATTTCAAGACCAGGAATAGATGAAAATCTATTTGATACTATGTTCTTTCATGACAATAAGCTGTATGTTCGTAGAACATCAGTAGATGGAGGAATGTGAATATTAGACTCCGTTTTTAATAGAAATGATATGGACACAGAGGTTCCAAAAGACAAACTATTTGAAGTGTTTAAGTGATTATTAGAGAAGGGGGGATATGAATATAAAATTCCAGACAAAGAAAACCCTTGAACTACAAAGGCAACCCTTACTATCTCGTGATAACCGACTAATTAACATAAAATACTAAAAAGTCTAGCTGAAGTTTTTGAGCTAGACTTTTTTAAAGGCTCAATTATTGGCCGTCCAAATATGTTTGATTTTTCTGAAAGGAGATTATAATGGTGGTAATATAGTTCATAATTATCATAGTATGGCAGTAATCAGCGTCGAAGTACCAGATACAATTGCTAAAAGGTTTAAGCCCCAATCAGTAATACAGTTTGATGTATTGGAGAATACAATGTATGAAAATTCTGAAAGGACAGTTGTAGATTTTTGATCAGGGGTACCAGTGAGCGAGGTACTATGATATCTCAAAAGTAAATAGGATGGTTAAAAAGTGGCAAAAAGAACTGGATATGGTGTCAAAATCTTTGAAAAAGATTGATTTTGAAAAGATTTTAGAAGATCTGCTAAACAGAAAGTTCGATAATTATCATATATTGCCACTTTCATGATATGCCTATCTGTATAAGCTGAGAACTTGAAAATACAGAATTGTTTTTAGAGATGTTCCAGGAAAGGAAGTAGAAATACTAACGATTAAAAGTAGAGGACAGGTATATAAGGGACTATAATCCACTCAACATAAAATACTAAAAAGTCTAGCTGAAGTTTTTGAGCTAGACTTTTTTATATGATACGATAAGGAGGTATAAAAAGTATTTTATCAAATAAAAAC
Source organism: Candidatus Peribacteria bacterium (assembly GCA_023898505.1). Lineage (GTDB taxonomy): Bacteria > Patescibacteriota > Gracilibacteria > BD1-5 > UBA6164 > HK-STAS-PATE-10. The sequence continues at coordinate 911,321 of CP060226.1, forward strand.
TATATATGGTGTACTGACAAGAAAAATTTCTCCTTATGAATAAGCGTCTTGATGTTCCAGGAGGGGCTGGAGGAGTTGATACTGCACAGATAGAGGAAACGGATCTTATATTTTGACCCAAAGAAGGTGATTTTCAATTACAAGAATACAAGGTATCAAAAGAGATTACTGCAGGCGGATATACAAGATTGCATATTGATAATTCATGAGCTAATACCATCATTGAGATTAGGGGAGGAAAGGAGTATACAGATGAGCAATTACAGAGGATTTTAAATAATTTTTATAAAAATAATTATAGATCTGATACCTTTTGGACCGAAGAAATACATATCTATGTACCTACTCCAAGAGATTTAGCTCCACACGTTCCTGCGCCGGTTGCTGCCGATGTTGCTCGTATTACCGCTAGAGATATGGAGCCCGTAGAGGATGAAACAAGAGTTCAACAACTGCAGGCAAAGCTAACCGAGTTACAGAAGACGCAACCAGACCTATATAAGGCCCTTACTTCGGAAGGAATTTTACTGAATACTATTGAGAATACAGAACAATTAGTACGATTGAGTAGGTATATAGATTATTTAAATTTTCTATACACGGTTACGAGAGTTTCTGATGATGATCCCGCAGAAACAAGTCGTGAAATTGGGGCACAAGGGAAGATAGATCTAGTAAGGAGATATAAAGAACTTAGGTCAGAAGAAACGGATGATATCCTCCATAAAGAACTTATCGAATACAAATATCTCGAAGCGATTTTAAGAGATGTAGTGAGGATGGGGTACGTCATCCGCAGAAAAAAACAAGGAACTTGATACGAGGTAGTCAATCAAGATGGTTTTAAGGTAGAGAGTAAGAAAGCAGATGCCATTTGAGTATATGCCGAAGTTTTAGACCTAGCACACCTAAATCCACAAGCTCTAGATACTGCTATCATGGCAAATATTATTGTTGGGAATCCAGTTGATTTTCAAAGTGTGGTTGGGCAAAAACAGTTTATAAACACACTATTTAAGAGGCATGGTATCCTCCTCTCTGTGAGTGATGAGGATAAATCGAACTATATCGTTGATAAAAAAGATACAATTACTGCTGAAATTGAAGCAAAACTAAAAGATCCAACTTCTATTAGAGATTATCAGGAACTTTCATACTTGCTTTCATTTGTAAACGGTTGGGAACCAGGAAAGGATACAGCAACATATAATCAAGCAAATACCTATGCAAAATGATTTTTAGCTGAAAAAACCTTCATAGATGCATATAGGGCTGGTAAGATTGACGGACTTGACCCAGATCTGACCACAGAAGAACAATTAGCAAACTTTATTCGTACAAATAGGTTGACTTCTATTGGTTTTGGAGTCGTTGCTTGGTTGATGGGGTATCAAAAGACTGCACTTGGTGCTATTGGTCTTGGGTTGTTTGGTGGAACCGTTGCAGATGTCATTGAATGAGTGGGGAAGAAATGAAGAGATGTGGTCAGGGGTATATGAGAAGATATTGATCCAATTCGTAAAAATCAGGTTGCAAAGCTACTTCGCAATTCAGATTATCAAGAAAGGTATGAACAACTTGTAGCATTTAATTTTGAGTCAGAAGGAAACTCTATGAAAAAGAGAAATGGAGTATATGTAGAAACGACGGTTGAAGTACTTCCAAAAGATAGATTGTTTCTGATTGTAAATGCCATGACTCGTAATGCAATTGATATCGATGTAAATGATCCCAATGCCAGTGTTGAGTTGCATGATCAATTGATGCCCGTAACCCCTAGCTGAGAGGAACCAACACAAGATGAACTGGATAGCTTTCTTGATATGCTTCGTAAGTCAGACTTAAAAGAAGATGGAGATGTTACCGTTTTAGATTATTTGGTATCTGGACAGGATATATTGAATAGAGGGTATGCTCCTAAAGATTATAGCGGAGTTGATACTTTTGATGCACAACTTAACACAGAACTTCAAAAGGTGTATGATAATGATTCTGGTACTAACCTTGATAAGAGAAAGAGAAGACAAAAGGTTGAGGCTGCTCAAAGAGTTATGTCCGAGAAATTGTCTATTGTAAGGAGTTATATATCTGGTGTAATGGGAGGTAAGTTTTCTTCAGAATCTCACAGTACAAGAGTACAGTCACTTAATGCTGAATTAACGGCTCTTGATTCAAAATTAGCCGATACTCTAAAACCTATTATAGAGTCATATAGCCTATACCTAGAACTTGAGATTGAAATCAAACCATTTGAAGGTTCATGGGGTGCTAATAGAAACGATGTCCTTGACTGAATGTATACGGTTCTTTGACTGCCTGGTAAACTTTCCGATACAGTAGCAGCAAAGGCAACAGAGAAGAAAGCAGCGCTAGCAAATGAAATTGAAATACAAATCGGTACTATTTCAAGTCTTATAAGGAAACTTGAACCACATAAAACTAAAAAATGATTTAGTGAGTTATTGAGGCGTGCAGAGTCGGTGAAGGCTAAACTTGAAGCACAGCTGAAACAATTACAACATGACATACATGATGCAGATTATGTAGAGACTACACAGTCTGGGATACTTGATTCAGATTGATTTGTTGAGGCATATCATCTCAGACCACAGGAACTATCTCAACAGATTCAAACAAGTCTCCAGGCAGTACAGACTTTTAATATAGAAGCGCTTACTACTAGTAATTTAGAAGGGCAGTTAAAAGATTTGGGGGATTGATATATCACGCTTGTAGCCTATGAAGAACATACAAATTTCAATCAAATAGCATTAACAGATATAAGAGATGCAAGCCAGGCATGAGACCGAGCAACATATGCGGCAATTGAAAGAAACCTTGCAACATTTCAGTCGCTTCAGGATCCTGTAAAACAGAAAGTAGAAACAGCTTTGACGCAGTACTCTCAGTGAAATCAGGAAAAGCTGGATTCATTAGCGGGTATAACAGATGCTAGCTCATTATCTGATGACCTTGTTGTACTTAGAGAAGCTAGGGAATATCTACGTGAAAAAAGAATAGTGCTTGCAGATCCACAAAAGGAGGCAATGCAAGGTTTAGTACAAACAAGTGAAGCTTTGAGGCAGGCGGTGCAAGCTTTGAGAGACCAATTAGCAGCGCAACCAAATCTAACTCCACAACAAACCCAACAAATAGAGTTGTATGATAGGGTAATTCAAGGATGGGAGAGTTTAAATAGAGAGTATATCTCTCCTGCGTTGAGTACAGCGGCCATTGAGTTTGGAGTTCTTGATGATAGAATAGATAGCTTATATAGAAGGATGGTCATTGACTTACGAGCGATAAATGTAGCGAGTATAGAACCTCAACTGGATAATGCTATTAATGCCATTGATGCACTGAGAGGTTTGGTAGTAGAAACAAATTTGGATGAGGAAGCAAAAGCATGATTAGAAAAGGCAAGAGAAGTTTTAGGTCCTGATTTTATGGTGGGGGTAGATTTACTGACCCTTGCTCAGGTACTTACTGCTTATAGGGGCGGAGAGTCTAAGGTTGAGGAAAAGGTAGAAGCAAAAATTAACTTTGATATTACTACTGTTAATACACCTGCTGAAATAAAGGTAAAAGTTTCAGAATTATTATGATACAGAGAATTGTTTCCAGAAAAATCAACAAGAATTAACGGAAGATTATTAGAGTTAATTAAAAAAATGCCAATTTCTTGAGTGGATGGTTTTGATGCTGCATTGGTTGAAGATACAGATCGTATGTTACCAGCAACACCAACAGCTACGCCATCAAACAAGTATTTATACCTTAAAGGATTTCTGTCTTGAAACATTCAGATAAACGGAAAGAGTATTTGACAGGCATTAGTAGGAGATGTTCTGAGTATTGTAACGACATCGACAACTCCAAACAATATTCAATTTGATACATGATCAGGGAATATGGTAACGGTAAACTTTACAAGACAAGACCTTAGTTCAGTTGGAATGTACTTACTTAGTAATATTGAGACAGGGACAATTAAATCCAAAATTTAGTTATTAATTATAGAAGTATGTTGTTAGATGTGTTTGGCGCAGGATGACACTCATGATGAGTAGAGGTATTTCCTACTCCAGATAAACCCTCTGAGAAACTTGATTCTGGTTTAAGCAGAGAGGTTGATAGAAAGATATCTTCATTATCTTCTCTTTCGGATTCAACAAAGCATTTGCTAGGAGAAGAATTTACCAGAACGTTATGAGAAATAGCTACATATAAGTCAAATCTTGATACAGGTAAAGGTTTAAAGATATTTGTGATTGGTGAATTACAACGACTAGTTTGAGAGGCTACAGGGATGTACGATACTCTTATCATGGGTATTGCTTCTAGGTCAATTCAAACAATGGATGTAAAACCATCTGTCGAAGTAAGTGAACCTACTACTACAAATTCAAGTACCGGAGGGCTTCCTCCTATGATGAAGCCGAGACCATCTACAGATACTCTTCCTGCAGTTAGTACCCCTACAGGAGCTGTGGAAAAAGCAGGGGTAAAGGTTGCTGATAGAATGGAGATGTATACAGAGTATTTGCGATTTAAAGTTGACGATACTTCTTTAAGATCCTCTGTTTTAGAGTATATTTCATTTCTTTTATTGATTACAAAGAGTACAGACCTTTTCCATAAGATATATAGAGGTAGTCAAGACTATGAGTTGAAAGTGTCTCAACTAGATACAAATATTCTACAGTTTGCAGAAACTGGTAATATTCACGTATTTGCTTGATCAGAGCAATTACAAGCATCAAAAGACAGTATTTGATCATTATTAACAGAAATTAGACAGAAATTAGAAGAGCAAGAGGGATCAATATATAGAAATGTTGAACAACTTTGAGAGACGAGCTGGTTAACTATCTGAGAATATTCTTTTACATTTATTAATCCTGTGTTTGATAGATATCGAGAAAGGTTAGCAGATCTAAAAGGACAAAATAATAATAATGTTATAGTTTCAAGTGGTATTGAGTTAGATGAACCAAGTCGTCCATATCTGTCAAGCGACCAAACATACAGTAAAAAAACTAGAGAAATGCTGTGAATTGTAGTAGATGAGAATTTTGATACATATAAAATAAAATATGGGACAGATAATAGGAATTCATTAATAGAACATGTGGCAGAGGAATTAAATGTTCAAAGCTATGAAAATCTATTGAAGGCATTTCAGTGACTTCAGAAACAGCTAAAAGACTTTCCAGATTCAACAGAGATGAGACTTCCATGGAAACCAGAAGAGGTAATTTACTTTGAGTCTAAAGAAGATAGAAATAGAGCTATTCTTGGTCTTATGTATTTTTACAAATGATTGGCTGAAGATCCGTATGGATTTCGGCAAATGGTTGTTCATCTTTGAGCCCAAACCACAGAGGCATATATTGATTTTTCTACACTGATTTGAGCATTTTTCGAAAATAAAACCGAAGGTTGGGTTACATTGTTAACGGCAGTATCAGTTTTGTATCTGTGAACGAGTGCATATGTAAGAGGTACAGCTTTATCATGACCTCTTAACCGTCTAAGATATAGAGGTATAAGAGTACCGTTAATTGGGAAAGAAATATACACCTCTTTTCAAGATGGAGTTGGTGAGTATGAACGCTTGAAGTGATTAAATACTTTAACAGATGAACAAAGAAAGAGGTTAGACTCATATACAAATGATACCGAGTTTATGAAAATGTATGAACGTCTTCAAGATATTAATACCCGTATTAAAGCTGCGAAGATTCAAGGAAATATACAAAAAGCAGAATTACTCGAAAGCTTTAAGAAATGGAATATAACTACTAAGTCAGATACAAGATATGAAAAAAAGTTATTTGAATTATTACGAGTATTAGATTGACTTTCTCAAATGCGAGGAAAGATTCCACAAGGGCAATTAAGATTATATTACAGGCACATAGAAACATCAATTAGAAACCGTAATGTTATCGGTTTTGCTGATTTAATTGAATATATCACTTGAAAGGACTCTCGTTTTAGTTTTATTAGAAACCGATTTAGAGCTCATGTTGTAACCACAAGTTATAAAGAAGAACTTGCTAAGTCTTTAAAAGAAGATGAAAGAATTGTATCCGAACAAAAACCGAAAGAGGTTTTTGAAAAGTTACCTATTACGGAAGCGCAGAGAACAAAACTTATTAAAATAGCTGAGGATTGATACACCCAAGAAATGTCTAGGGATACAACGCTGAGAGAAGCATATGAGTCTAGCTTGAAAGGTCTTGCAAAGCAGATAAAGGATTTACATATAGCAACAGGAGATGAAAGGTTGGGAACTAAATTCCAAACCGCGGTTACTGAGAGATTATCTCATCTTCTTGACCATGCTTCCAATATTGATCACCTAAAATGATACATAATAGAGTTACAAGATGAAGTAGAAAGATTATTGAATATCAAGATAGATGGTTCAAATACAAAGATTAAGACAGGAAAATGAGAGAAGGGACTAGTAGAGTGGATAAAATCTATTAAGGATACTGAATTGGCTCAGAAAGTAGAAGATCAATTGATTGCTGGTTTAAAGGCTGAGGGGGATGTAATTGTAAAGAATATTGATGATACCATTGCGGATATCGTTGATTTGAACACCAAACTTGATACAGATATTCATAAAACAGAAGTCAGGGATAAAATAAAAAATGGCTTATTAGATTCAATTGGTGATGATAGCACCCGTATTTCTTATATAAAAAGAAAAACAGAGGTATATATTAGCATCAGGGACAGGTTAACTGGTAATTATTCTTGAGTCCTAGATGAGGCAATAAAAGGAGAAAAAATGGATTGGTCAGTGATAGATAGAGCGGAGAAGCACTTTGCAAGGATTGATAATCCAGCCAATTATACAAGCATAAAACATACTGAAGGGTGAAAAGATACTGGTAGGTTTGTTTCCCATGCTAGTATAGACAAAATTCAAGAGGAGATAGATTTCCTAAAATCTTTATCATTAGATACTACTGCCCTAGAAACTGCAAAAGCAGAATTAGAAGCAAAATATCTGATTTTATGATCAGTTACAACTTCATCCCATCCATCAACCTCACCTGAGACCAAGGACACTCCTTCTCCTTCCCCTACAGAAGTAGAAGCAAAGAAAGAAGCTTTTAGGTCTATGGTAAGAAGTAGTACAGCTCTTGATAGACAGCATATTAATGGGAATATGGCATATGTACGAGTAACTGGAAAGGATGGAGAGCAGATTCATATTAGGTTTGATCTAACTAGCAATGAAGCGGACACTATTATTGATAAGTTAAGTAACTTTAAGTCTAGCTCCAGAGTGGCAACACTTAGAAGTATTCCTGGAGTGGCAGAGTATACTCCAAGATCGAGGACTACTTCTACAGAGTCAGCACGTGCATCAATGCTTGAGAGACTTCATGCACAATATGATGAGGCGGAGGAATTTATCCGTAGAGCAGAGATGGAAATATACTTACAAACAGGAAATGAGGTAGAGCTGCAAGAAAGGGCTATGATTGATGATCACCTTAGAGCTCAAACAGAGATAGATTTAACAAATGTTAGAACACTAGTTTCTACTCATTTAAGAGAATCATATAATATAAAAAGAATTAGGGAGGCACAAGATCTGGTAAGAGAAGTGGCAAGAAATATCGACCGCCTTTCTGATGACGCTATCACAAGAGTTTCACAACTCCTAGCAAGAGGAAACTATGATACAATTAGAACAGAGTTTAATGGAAAAGCTTTTCTTAAGTACTTAAGAAAAGCAGTGAGAAGAGCAAAATTCTAAAAATAAATGTATGACAGAATGAATCGAGTATATCCAAACACCACAGACACCAACATCTCCGAAGGATAATTTTCTGAATTATGACTCTGTAGAAAATGGTGTACATTTTAAGTTTGTGCTTCAAAGTAAACTCGATTCATATTATTCAATGAGAGGAAACAACTTTCTTCCCGATGGTCGTAAAATCAGCTGGGTTATTTCAGACACTATTTATGATCAGATTTCGGAGACAATAAATGTACAAAATATTATAGGGGTTGAAGGAAATGAAACCTACCTGTCTATTCACTACCTTTCTCAGGATGGTAAGGAAAAAGAGATGGTTGTCAGTACTATGCTTGATTCTGATGGGGAGATTCAAGTGTTGTGAGACAGTGGAGACGATGTATATGCTCATCGTAAAGAGGTATTATCGCAGCTGGCAAAAGATGCGGAAGAAATAGATCGTCTACTCGATGCTATGGAGTATATGTTTCGTAAAAACGATGGGGGTTATATCGATGAAACCGATATCTTAGACGTGAGTCAATTTGGCTGACAATACAAGGGAATGGATTTAAGGAGTTTACAAAAGGCCTTAGATAATACTTTCTCAAGGTGGGAATGAGGTCGTAACATATTTTACGGCGAAGCATTACCAGGAGATATGGATTTTAAAATAGCTGAATCTGAAGAAAGATACCTTACGATACTCATGGGTATTGGGGATAAGTATGAGGGGGGTGCAGAGTATCTTGAGAGAAAACCAGAACAGTTCGAAAACTTTTTAAAGGATGTTATTGCTAGTAAAACTATTCCCGAGATGCTTGATTATATCATCGGAGTACACCAACAAATTGATGATAATGATAAGCAATCAGCACCAGTGAAAGAGGCAAATATGATCTTTACAATAAAGCTTCATCAATTAGCTTGGAAAAGGTTACAGATAGCAGATCTTTCTTCAAAGACAGGAGAGTATGAAGATGATTGTCTACGATTGGCAAGAATTATTACAGGACATGAACCAGTGCCACTTTTATATATGCGTCAAACTCAAAGATTGAAAGTACAACCTTGAGAAGCAACAAGAGAAAACGACATTGACGATACAATACGATATTCTTCTGAGAATCAGGATATAGCCAATGATATTGTGATACACCTTATGACAAAGGAGTGAGGTATTATGGATAAGATGAGAAGTGGTACTGGCGATAAGATATGAGTAAAAATCCAAGACCCAGAAATTCCAAAGTGGAAAAGACCATCAAAAGTAATTCAAGAGTTAAAGAGTATTGCCGAAGCTCTTCTTACTGATGATAAAGGAAATCCTATTTCTTGAGATACTTTTATATATGGGACTATTGAAGAGGGGGGATTATGATTTTCTTCTTTAGAAAATATGTCAGATGTTCCGTATTCTGAGTTAAATATCGAACAACAGGTGCTTATTTCTATTTTAGCTCGTCTTCGTGAGAAAATGAGACGGATGGTAGAATTTGAAGGACGCTGAAAAGAAAGAAAAATTAAAAAGATACCAGTTTCAGAGGTCTGAAGGAAAGCGATGCCAGAAGTAATTAGAGATGCTCACGGGATGATACTTAGTGGAATGGAAGATCTTTTCTCAAGTGATAACCCTCTTAATAGTGACTTCTACTTTGGTAAATCCGCCGAAGAGTTAGGACTTACATGAACCGATGCTGAGATTTATAGCTTCTTTAAGGAAATTAAGTGAACGGGACTTTTTGATTTATCAGAGACAAGCGTAGAGAACCTAAAAACTGCAACAATGTTTGCATGAGTGGTCGGTTTAGCAATGTTAACCCCCTATGCTTTTGCTCTTGCTGCTTGAGCTTCTTTGGGAACAGTCTGAGCAACGGTTGCTGGATATAACTTGGTTCTTACATGAGCAATGATTGGTGGAGGAGCGAGTGTGGCATCGATAGTACTTGGTGATAGGGGGTATGCGTCTGTATGAGAGGCGCTTACAGACATCTCTAGTGATTTAATCCTCGGTATTGTTACGGGTGCTGGGTGAGGTATACTAGCTCGAGGGATTTGATTGGGCTGACAACAACTGCTGTCTCGCCACGGTATAATGCTTCCAGAAACTTCAAAGTGGGTAACTGGATTATGACAAGAAGGAGCGAAGTTATTTTCCGCATGATGAGCAAGAAATGCAGCTGTTTTTGCCACAGATATCGGAGTGATGGGATTTACGCTTGAAGCATGACGACAGAAGTATTTGGATTCACTATTCCATCCAACGACAATCTTTGGAGAAGAAAAAAAATAAAAAGCAATATATTGCTTTTTATTTTTTATATGTTATAATGATTATGCTTTCCTTCCCCTATCAGAGGAGCTCAATTATGAGCGTTTTGAAAGTTGTCAAGTGGTTGCTGCACCTGAGTAGCCCCGTCTATATCATCTCGGCCTATGTGCTACTCTACAATCCAAGTGATTGGATGAGTGGGATGAGTCAGGTCCAGGTCGGTTTTGGGCTGTTCGTGTATTTCCTTGCATCGCAAGGACTGATAGCCCAAATGCAACACGGGGGGCAGCTCGTCAAGGGGTCGATGGATTTGTTCATGTCGGTTGCCACGTTTATCATGATTGCTGCACTTGGTGTGTTTGCAAACAATGATGATGCTGGACAATTGTGGAACTTTATCTACACGATGTTCCTTATCGGTGCCGTGTATGACCTCACGATCAATAACGTGGCATTGTTAAAGATATTCCATTTTACAAAAGAGCGATAACAAAAAAGCCAGCCTCACATGTGAGGCTGGCTTTTAATAGAACTAATAATCTTTATGCGACAAGTGCATAATTGTCATCATTTGCTGCAGGCTTTTTACCAAATGCTACATCAGTAACTTTTCACGCAACATAACTTGTATTTTGTAAGAGAGGAGCATTGATATAATTTTTATCATTTACACGCAACCCTTTTACGCTTTTATTTGTTGCCTCCACTCATAAATTTCCTACATACTTATTCAGTTTATTTAAACCAAGTCCAGCAATTCCAGGTACTACTTTTACGATATCTCCAGCAAGATCTCCAATATCCTCTGCGATGCTTCCTACTACTTTAAGAGTTTTTGACCCCGTTTCTCCGTTGGAAGTAATCCAATTTGCAAGTGCTTGAGAAGTTCCTGCTTGTAGTCCAAAAACAATTCTTTCGAGATTATTATTGATTATATACTGCATGGCCTTGTCCATTGTGGCAAATGGAAGAGCTTTTGCTTTCATAAGAACATCTGCACCTACAATAAAAGGGGTTTTAAATAATTTTTTCCAGTTTTCAACGCTGAATATAGTGTTAATAGGATGTCTGGTTAGGTTAATCGTATTTTCCACGAGTACCTTTCCAGATTCTGACACGGTATTAATGATAGAATACACCGAGTCCCTTAATGCATTTGTTGAGTCCTCAACCACTCATCAGAGTACTGCATCGTTAGCCGCATATACAGAACCAATATGGAGGTCTAATTTTCCCATATTTTATAGATTAGAAAAATATTATATTTTAATTATAACAATATATTATATTTTTGTCAAATAAAAAATATTACTTTTTTCTCTTTCTTGCAAAAACAAGTCTTTGATATACAATACGGAGGTTATATGTTAAGGAAATTCATTATGAGTATTCAAAAAGATGGAAAAACGTATTATACCCAGGAAGAGATGGATAAGAAAATGTATGATTATATTAGGAGGTCTGGTGAGGACTTAGTTCAGAAGTTAAGAGAAGATAAAAAAGAGGGACAGAGTAACGCCTATTGCCATGTATAAAGTGGTGTATTCTCTCCAATCAGAGGTTTCTCTAAAAAGATTTATAGATTCATATAAGGATATTTCGTATAGGTTATTTTCTGATACTGGCTTATCAGATGTAGAATTAATTCTTGAAAATTATTATAGAGCAGGAGATTCATTATACCAAAATATTAGGAACTCTATTCAAGACACACTTACTGTGGAACAAGTCTTGGGGAGAAAGGTCGATGAATGTAAGTGATTTTTCTCAGTCTTTATTTCGGTGGGAAATTTTCGATTTGAAGTTTTGTATTCGGAATATAGAGATGATGCTACTAGATTTATCGAAGATATAGAAATTTATAAGAAGTAGAGAATACACATCATGATAATCGTTCATTATTAATTGTTAATTTACCTCTCGTGTTGAACCATATCGTAAAATATGCACTCAAGAATATTCTCAGAAACAAGTTTCTGAGTCTTTCTTCGATTGTAGTCATTAGTTTACTCATCTTTTTTATCAATATACTTCTCGTCGTAAACCAGGTAAGTCTACAGCTTATCGATGCGATTAATAGTAAGCTGAGTATCTCCCTGTATCTCAAAGACGAGTATAGTCGTAATTCTGTTGAGGTGGTCGAGTTTATTGGGGATGTGACAAAAATATCCCCAAATTTACAGCTCCAGTATAAAAATAAGGATGATATCCTTGATGAGATGAAGCAAAAAGATCCTGATTTGGTAAATATCTTAGAGCTTCAAAATCCTCTGCCAGATACCATCGTCATCGGAGATATCGGGCTCGATGAATATGAAAAGGTAAACTACGAAGTAGAACGTCGTCTCTTTTTGTTTAGCGAGTCAGAAAATACGAAAAGTTACTTTGCCAATTATCGTGAACAGTACTATCGTATCGGCAAGGTTACGACGGTGCTTATGACCTTAGAAACCGTGATGTATGTGATTATTTTTATATTTTTCCTTTCAATCGGGGTGATTTTGTACTCGATTATCGGAAACTTTATCTATTACTTCCGCGATGAAATCTATGTGACGAAGTTGGTAGGAGGGAGTAATTTGTTTATTTATGGACCCTTTAGTCTCCAGGGGATAATGTATACAGCGATTTCTTTTCTCATTGGAGTAGTCACATTTTTTATCATCCTTCATAATGTGCGTTATCTCTTCGGGAGTGATTATGCTCTCAGTTTTCTTTTCCCACAAGCACCGCTTGTTCTCTTCCTAGAAATACTAGCATTGTTTTGTATCGGAGCGTTTAGTGGCTATGTTTCGAGTAAGAGGTATTTGAAGTAGGCTTTTAGTGTTTAGAATAAAATATGTTTTTCAAATCTTACGGGCTTCTTGGACAAAATGGAAGAAACCTCGAGTACATAAAATGATACAATACAGGGATCGCAAAAAAACTTGCCGACTCTAAACTCAAAACAAAACAGTTTTTGTCAGCAAAAGGGGTAAAAGTTCCAGAGACCTTGTCGATTATCAAAAACCATGAATCTCTGACGACGTCTTTGATAGAGGCGCTGAATCCTCCATTTGTGGTCAAGCCAAATAATGGGTTTTGAGGAAAGGGAATCTTGGTATTTTCGCGCAGGGATGCCCAGGGGAACTTTATTACCAATATGGGGGAGCTATACTCTGCTGAAAAACTAAAGTTTCACTGTAGTGATATCCTTGATGGATTTTTTTCTCTTTCCTGATTTAGGGATGCAGTCATTATTGAAAAAAAGATTATTCTTGATACGGAGATAGAGCTTATAGGAACCTATGGTCTTCCAGATATTCGTGTAATAGTGTTTAATATGGTTCCGGTGATGGCCATGCTTCGTGTGCCGACAGAAAAGTCATGAGGAAAGGCAAATTTACATGGAGGAGCTTGTGGAGTAGGGATTGATATTGGTACGGGAAGACTTACCTATATCACTCAGCATTCAAAGATTATAAAATCAATTCCAGGGATTTGAGATATACGAGGGCTGAGGCTTCCAAAGTGGGATGAGATCCTGACGATGGCAGTGAGGGTGCAACAAGTCACAGGACTTGGGTATCTTGGGTGTGATATCGTCCTCGATGAAAAAGAGGGGCCACTACTCCTGGAGATGAATGCTCGTGCTGGACTTGAGCTTCAGGTTGCAAATCTAGCACCGCTTAGAGATAGACTTGATCGTGTAGAGGGGATTTACATCCAGACAGTGGAAAAAGGAGTTCGTGTGGGGAAGGATCTTTTTAGTGGTGACCTGGAAGAGAAAATTAAAAGTATCAGCGGGAAGAAGGTGCTCGGAGATAGGGAGTATATTACCCTTTTATCTTGAGAGAAGAAACATACCTATCTTGCAGAACTAAAGCTTCATAGTGTTTCAAATTTTTTAGATAGTGAGTTTGTAGAACATGTACTCAAGATACCTACTGAAGGAAAAGAGACACTCCGACTCTTGGTACAGATTGCAGGAGAAGAGAAGCAGTTAAAGTTTATTGTAAAACAGCTCGGGAGTGTCAATATCATCCTGGGGACTTCTGCACTCAAGGGTTTTCTTATTGATCCCTATAAGTATAAAAAGGGAGAAAATCCAACCCCACATATAGAGTTGCAAGTATATGCGAAAAATATTGCCATTCGTAAAAACTATGAACAGCAACTTCAGGCAGTTGATGCAACACTCCATGATATTGATAAACGTCTATTGATACTAAAGTACGTTACCCCGATAAATATAGAAGCAGAGAAACAATTGTTTATAAGTACAGAGGGAAAACATATTCCTCAGTTTGAATACGCTGACTTTCCCTTTGATGTCGATGATTTAGAGAGCCGTCTTCGTACTATTGAAGTCCCAGAGATTCCTTTGGGGGGTATTTTTGCAAGGAAGAAGGAGGAGATGAGATATAAGTTACAGTTTCTTCGTGCTGTTCAGGAGCAAAATGTAAAAGACTTCAATTACTATGGGAAGAAGTTATATGGACAGATTGTTGATGAAAATATGGATATGGTAAATGATGCCCTGTCTCAAAAGGAGAACATCGAGGAAGAGAAAGAATTTTTAACGCTCGATGAGATAGAAAAGTATATCAAGAAGTTTAATCATATTTATGGGAATAATATCCGAGTAGAATCATCTACTGGGACGGCTCGTTTTGCAATGAAATGAGATGTGCTTTTATGTCGAGAAGGTGCCATGGTAGGAAAAAGAGAGCTTCGCTCTATTATTGCGCATGAGATAGAGGGGCACTATTTGAGAAAGATTAATGGGAGAAAACTCGGGTACCATGTGTTTACTACGTGAACTGCGTGATATTTAGAGTACGATGAGTGAATTGCTATCTATAATCAAAATAGGTTCTTGAGCGAAAGAGATAGGAAGTATTTTGGCATATTTGAGCGCTATTATTTTGTTCATTATGCGACAAAGCACTCGTATGATGCCCTCCTTAAAAAGATGAAAGAATATTATGGTGACGATTATGAGCGTATTTTTAACTATATCCTTCGACTTAAAAGGTGACTGGAGGATGTGACGGAAGATGCCTATTTTATGAAGGATGTCGTGTATGTAAATGGATATCAAAAGGTAGAGACAGCACTGTCTCTTGGTATCGATTTAAAAGAACTATATGTTGGGAAGGTGACAGAAATGGATGTACAGGACATAAAAAATGCTCATATGCTCGATGTAAAATTTAATGAGCTTACGGTTCCATTTTTTCTCTAGGTTTTTGAAAACTTGTATTTACAAAAAAATATTTGCAATCATTTCATTTTTTTATATAATTCGTCCGCTCATTTTAGAGATATCCTAGATTTTCTCTATTTTAAAGCAAAAAGAGCTGCGACGCATGAGGGAAAAATTATTTGTCGCACACAAATATAGAACAACTTGGGGGCGTAGCTCAGTTTTGGTTAGAGCGCGGCACTGTCACTGCCGAGGTCGCGGGTTCGAGTCCCGTCGTCCCCGCCATTAGAAAAGCGAAGCTTTTCTAGATAAAAGGTGAAAGTTAAAAGTAAAAGTGATTGATACAATAATAACTGAAACTCTATAATTACCTAAGGTAAGGCGAGAATCACGAGTTGTGTTTCATTTTTTGCGTAATACCTTAAAATATATGGGGCCTTAGCTCAGTTGGCTAGAGCGCCTGCTTTGCACGCAGGAGGTCAAGGGTTCGACTCCCTTAGGCTCCACCATTGAATTAGTGAATAACTAATAGTGAATAACGAATAACTTTTAAGTTTTTTAAACTATTCACTCTTCACTATTAACTATTAACTATTAATTATTATATCATGCCAGCGAATAAAAGACCAAGAAGATTGAATTATGCGGTAAATAAAAAAGGACCAGTTGCCGGAACAAAAGTTCAAAACGCTATTGGGCACTATAAGAAACTACAAAAAAGAGAGGCGTTTGAGGGAAAAACTAAGTGGATTGAAAATGCCTTCAAAGTAGTAGAAGCAAAACTTAAGAAGTACTGAATACATCCTAATCGTATATAATTATGCCAAGACTTACAGGACACACCCATAGAAAGCTGAGAAGGACTTTGAAACTTATTTCGAAAAAGATGAGAAAAAAAGTTTCGTAAGAAATTGTATTTCTCACGGAGATTACTATAATTCCAACGTATTTTATTTTTTTATTTTATTGTAATATGGCTTTTGATAGATCTAAAGCACACTTGAACATCGGTACCATCGGTCACGTAGACCATGGTAAAACGACTACTACTGCCGCAATTTCAGCAGTATTAAATGCAAAATTTGGTGGTGGTGAAGGAGTAAGAGATTTTGCTTCTATTGATAACGCTCCAGAAGAAAGAGCAAGAGGTATTACGATCAATACTTCACATGTAGAATATGAAACAGCAAATAGACACTACGCACACGTAGATTGTCCAGGACATGCAGATTATGTAAAAAACATGATTACTGGTGCCGCTCAGATGGATGCAGCGATTCTTATCGTAGCAGCAACTGATGGTCCAATGGCTCAAACAAGAGAACATATCCTTCTTTCAAGACAGGTTGGTGTACCATATATCGTAGTATTCTTGAATAAATGTGATATGGTAGACGATGAAGAAATGCTTGAACTTGTAGAAATGGAAATCAGAGATCTTCTTTCTAAGTATGAGTTCCCAGGAGACGATACTCCAATTATCAGAGGTTCTGGTCTTCAGGCTCTTGAAAATCCAACTGATTTTGATGGAGCTGCAAAACCAATTCTTGATCTTTTTGATGCTATTGAAGCATATGTACCAGTTCCAGATAGACCAGTAGATAAGGATTTCCTTATGCCAGTTGAAGATGTATTTTCTATCAAAGGTAGAGGTACGGTTGCTACTGGTAAAATTGAAAGCGGTATTGTAAATGTTGGTAACGAAGTAGAAATTGTAGGTATCAGACCAACAACTAAAACTACCGTTACTGGAGTTGAAATGTTCCACAAACAACTTGATCAAGGACAGGCTGGTGATAATGCTGGACTTCTTTTGAGAGGTGTTGAAAGAGAAGATATTGAAAGAGGACAGGTACTTGCTAAACCAGGAAGTATTACTCCACATACTAAATTTGAATCAGAAGTATATGTACTTACAAAAGATGAAGGAGGAAGACATACTCCATTCTTTAAAGGATATAAACCACAATTTTACTTTAGAACTACTGATGTAACTGGAGATATCGAGTTACCAGCTGGAGTAGAAATGGTAATGCCTGGTGATAACGTACAAATGACTGTTGAACTTCAAGTTCCAATCGCGATGACTGAAGGTTTGAGATTTGCGATCAGAGAAGGAGGAAGAACTGTTGGTTCTGGAGTTGTTGCAAAAATCCTTGCGTAATTTCTCATATGTAGATTGATTATCCCTTCCCCTGTTTTCAGGGGTTGGGTCATGAGTTTACATTCTCTTTAAAACTTAAAACATCATAAATGGCACAAGCAAAGAAAAGCGATCAAAAGATTAGAATCAGTGTAAAAGCCTTTGATCATAGACTTCTTGATGAAGCGGTAAAAAAGATTGTTCTTATTGCAAAAGATTCAGGAGCACAAGTAGTAGGACCTATTCCTCTTCCAACAAAGGTTGAGAAAGTTACGGTAAATAGAGCTACGTTTGTTAATAAGGACGCAAGAGAACAATTTGAAATTAGAAGACATAAGCGCCTTATTGATATTATGGAACCGACTTCAAAGACAATGGAAATGCTTCAGGATATCAATATTCCAAGCGGAGTAGGGATTGAGATTAAGGCGTAAATTAGTGAATAACTAATAACTCATAGTGAATAATTATTTAAATAAAATCTGTAACTATTCACTATTCACTATTAACTATTAATTATATAAAAGATGGCGAGAGTTTGTGAAGTTACAGGGAAAAGAACGGCGGTTGGGAACAAGAGAAGTCATTCTCTCAGAGCAACAAAAAGAAAATTTTACCCGAACTTGTTTTATAAAAATATTACGGATCCTGAAACGGGTCTAGTATTTAGAATTCGTGTGTCTGCTAAGGGATTGAAAACTCTTAGAAAGAAAGGGATTATTTAAAAAGTTTTTAGTTTTTGGCTTTTAGTTGCATGCAGTAAAGCTAATAACTAAAAACTAATCTCTAAAAACTAATTCGCCCAGGTGGTGGAATTGGTAGACACGCGGGACTTAAAATCCCGTTCCGTTTACGGAGTGCGGGTTCGATTCCCGCCCTGGGCACCATAAAAATCTCAGGTTGAAAATTAAAAATAGGAAAGAAATAATTGTTTTTTATTTTTAGTTTTTAATAAAAAATATAGTTTGTAATTTGTAATTGTTATTGTATGCTAAAAATTAGACTTTCAAGAGCAGGAAAAAGAAATACTCCATTTTTTAGAGTAGTATTAACTGACCATGCAAGAGCAGCGAGTCATGGATATAAAGAGGTTCTCGGGTTTTATAATCCAATGAATAAAGAATTCAATCTCAAAGATGTTGAAAAGGTGAAAAAATACATGTCTCACGGGGTACAGCTTTCAGAAAGAATGAAAAAGCTTGTAAAAGCAAACAACATTTCATTATAATTTTTTTATCTCTAGCAACGGTGTTAGAGATTTTTTATTACGTAATATATATACTATGAAAGAAGTAGAATTTTTGCAATATGTGGTTGAGAATTTAGTGAATCATCCTGGTGATATCCAGATTGAACGTACAGAAGATGAACTGGGAACACTTTTGACTCTTCGTGTAAACAAAGAAGATATGGGGATTATTATTGGGAAGTCCGGAAATACTATCAATGCTCTCAGATCGGTTCTTCGTCTTCTTGGAATGAAGCTCGATAAAAAGCTAAATTTAAAGGTATTAGACTAAGCATACATATCATTCTGAACTTGATTCAGAACCATAAAAATATATACTATCGTTAGAGAGTCCGTATGTTCGTTAGGGCGGAGGTGCTAGATGGCGGACAAGAACACTTTATTTTTTAAGATTATTCGTTCATGATACTGGAAACGGTGCATGCAGCTGTAACAGCTTCCCCAGGAATTATCGGGGAAACTTTAGAATTTTGAGAATTTGTGTTACTTGCTATTTCACTTTTTGTATTGTTTGCAGGAGTCTTTTCGATTGTATTCATCTTGTGGGGAGGATTGCTTTTAATCCTTTCTGGAGGGAAAGATGACAAGATTAAACCAGCGATTAATACTATCCGTTATGCGGTAATTGGTATCGTGGTAACGGTACTTACGATCTTTCTATTTCCGATACTCGGAAATCTTCTGGGGCTTGATGTTGAGAAATATGCACAACCAAAAAGAATCTTTGAAAAAATTGAAGAGATTGGAAATAAGATTTTTGGGACAAATACTACGAGTATCCCGAGTCAAAGCGTGGATAGTATCGATAACTTCCCCTCTGATTTTTCAGAACTATAGAAAAACCTTCCTGCGAGCAGGAAGGTTTTTTATCGGATATCTTTTTTAAACAAGAAGTATACCCAGCGTTCATAGTTTGTCATGGATTCAGTAACACTATTTTTCTCAACTCCCGTTTGAGGGACTTCTTCTTCCGTGAGGATATGGTTGTTTACGTATCTATTGTATGTTGACTCAGATGTGAGATACAATACCTCTTCCCCTCTATTTTTTAGTCCTTGTTGTTCTTTGAGCACCTTGTTTCTATATGCCTTTGTACTTTTATAAGTAATAGTATCCTGGGCCCTATCAATGGTTGTTTTTATATCATGATTGAGGGCGACAATACGTTCGATATTCGTATTAATCGTATACTCTCTATATTTGTACTGTATGATGTTAAACAGGACATAGAGCATAATAATTATGAGGATGAGAAGGATGTATTCTTTTTTCATACAGGTTTGTAAAAACACTCTTTTTTTATACAATAATTTGAAAGTACTATATCTTACTTATTTGCAAGCCAGTATAATGAAAAAAATAAAAAATAAATTTATTCTTCTCGTTATTATTTGAATCGTATTGCTTCTCGGACTCCAGATATATTGGTCATATGAAGACTCACAGATAGATAGAAACTCTTACCTCGTAGTTATGGAAGGGACGGCAAAGATAGATACCATGACGGTAAGTCCTGGAACCAGATATAAGCTTGAAAATGATATGACCGTAACGACCCTAGGAGATGAAAGCTTGGCAGTAGTAGAGTGGGGAGATGGAAGTGTGACGCGTCTATGAGGGGAAACATCAGTCCACATTAGGACAACGAATATCGCAAAAAATCTTTCTCGTATTCAGATATCGTTTACTTTATTTAGTGGGAAGACCTGGTCAAATGTAACGAGCTTTATCGGTGATGACTCCTACTTTCATGAGTCATTCCAGGATAATGAGGCTTCTGTTCGAGGGACAGTATTTAATGTAAATCTGGATGATGGGTACCTCTATGTTGTGGACCATGATATTTCTCTTGTTACTTCTGAAGGCAAGGAGATCTTTATCTCAGAAAATGCACCATTTTCTTTGCAAGCATTTTCTTTTATCCAGTTAACAGAATTTTTAAAAACATATACGGATAGTGCTTGGTTTAGTGAAAACAAAGATTTTGATACACAATTATTGCAGGCTCTGCAGGATAATTTGCTTGCATCTTTGTCCTCTTCAACACTTTCAAAGAGCATGAGTACTTGGTTTGGTGATAGCGACCAAATAGTATCGCTCATACAAAAATGAGCGTCGATGGATGAAGTCCAATCCCTCTTGGCAGCACTGGATCAAGATGAGAAGCAAGTAAGCTATGATGCTCTTTTGGAGATCTTTCAGCAGTATAACACGGTAGGTTCAGAAAATACACAGCTATTTGCTCGTAAAGTTGCGTATAGAGATGCACTCTTGCTTCTCAGTGATACGGAAACAGAGAGACAGTCGTTGCTTCGCAATACACTGTATGATGTGCAGGATGTCATCGATGCAAAACAGTACGAACAGTTGACACAGTTGTTTTGAACACTTTCTCAGTATACTGATGAGCTTTCAAGTATGGACGCGAGCTATTTTCGTGATTTAGCTCTTCAAAATTTACCATCGGGGCTACAAAATCTGCTGGATTCTTTTGGGGGCTTGAAGGACGTGGTAACAGAAAAGGTAGGAAAGATAGAGCTTGATATCAATCTCAACGAAGTAGGACAAGATCTGGGAAATCTCCGCTGAACGATGCAGGAGGCAGTAAATGAAAAGTTAGACTCGGTATATCAAAAGTTTCTACAATAATATGAAGCTATTTAAAACTCCTATTTCTACCCCCCTTCTTACCATTATTGTTGCGGCAGTGGTGTTTTTATTGGTACAATTTTTTGGGTTATTTCTCCAGACGGCCAATAAAAATATTCAAAATTATTACAAAGTAAAATCGGGAGTAGCGAGCGATGAAATCATAGTTGTAGAAATAGATGAAGACACACTCTCTCGTTTGGGGAGATTTCCTTTTTCCCGTGATAAATATGCTCCGGTGATTACTCACCTTCATGATGCCGGTGCGGCGGTTATAGGGTTCGATATTATCTTTGCAGATACTTCGGATGCAGAGGCAGACACTGCCTTTTCTGAGGCGATTAGGTCAGCAGGAAATGTCGTTCTTGGAGTGTTTCTGTCTCCTTCTGGAGCGATAGAAAAACCGCTCGATATATTTGCAGATTATGCTCTCGGGCTCGGGTACTTTCACCCGATTGTGAATCCTAGGAACAATACCGTCTATTCTCTTTCTCCGGCAAAAGAGTTTCGTTCAGGAGAACGCTATGATCACTTTTCCATGGTGCTCTTAAAGGCATACTATTCGTATATCTATGGACAAGACTATCTTTCGTATGCTTCTCAAGATGAAGCGAGCTACTCTGTAACCCCAAATATCAAAGTACCTCTTTCTATGCCAGGCAGAAACGAGATGCTTATACACTTCATCGATGCTGCATGATTTTCTCGTGTTTCTTTTTATGATGTCTATGAGGAGAGAAACTTTGATGTGCTCAAAGAAAAGGTCGACTTCAAAGACAAGATCGTGATGATTGGAGCGACAGCGAAAGGGATTAAAGATGTCTTTACCACGCCTAACGGGATAGATTATGGGGTATATGTCCATGCAAATGCCGTAAACACGGTACTTGAGAAGACATTTTTTAACTATTTTAATATTCCCCTCGAAAAGATTCTTATCTTTTTACTCATTGTATTATCCGTATATTTTAATCTCAGTCGTTCCAGTTATATCCTGATTCTGAGTAACATTGCTATTGCCGTGATCTTTCTCATCATTTTTCCTCTGCTCATTGCCACCTTTACGATTTCTCTCTTAAACTACCCTGCCGAGATTATTTTGGGACTGATCTTTTCTCTAGCGATTTCAAATATCGCAAAATATATGCTTGAGAATCGTAGTAAAATCAAACTAAACACCGCCCTGTCTGAATATGTCTCCAAGGATATTGCCGAAGAGATTTTATCGGGAGAGGGAAATGTAAATCTCAATGGGGAAAAGAAAAAAATAGGAATTTTCTTTTCTGACATCGCAGGGTTTACGACGATTTCTGAAAAGTTTAGTCCAGAGCAGCTGGTTGAGTTTTTGCGTGAGTATCTTGGGGAGATGTCAAACATCATCATGGATCAACGAGGATTTATTAACAAGTATGAAGGAGATGCGATTATGGGTCTTTGGGGAGTATTTGGACACGAGACGACTTCGAGTTTTGATTGTTGTATGGCGGCACTGAAACAGCAGGAGAGATTACGAGAACTCAATAGTCTATGGAAAGAAAAGTATAAAGAAGAGCTTCGTGTGCGTATGGGGATGCATGTTGGGGAAGCAATTATTGGAAATATCGGGGCAAAGGGAAGAAAGATGGAGTTTACGGCACTGGGAGATAGTGTGAATCTCGGATCTCGTCTCGAAGGGGTAAATAAGTTTTATGGAACCTATCTGTGTGTCAGCGAGTCTATCTATGAAGAGGTAAAAGAGCAATTTGAGTTCAGATACCTGGATAAAATTCGTGTAAAAGGGAAAGAGATCCCGGTAAATATTTATGAGCTTCTCAGTGTGAAAGATGGGCTTGATGTCCGCAAGGCCGATATCATGGAGAAATTTGCTACCGCACTTGAGTTTTACTTCTTGCGTAAGTTTGAAGACGCCCGTACTATTCTTGAGCCACTTGTAGTTCTTGGGGATGCCCCAAGTAGGGTATTTCTCGAAAGGTGTAAGATGTATGCTGCCCAATCTCCCACAGATGATTGGGATGGTGTTTGGACGATGGAAGAGAAGTAAGAAATCTTTATGTTTTAGATGTAATGTTGTAAAGATATGAGCAAAGAATTATTAAATTACTGTTTTGTAGATGGTCAGAATCTCCATTTATGAACTACAACGGATGGGTGGATACTAGACCCCTTTAAGCTCAGGGTATATTTAAAAGACAAATATCATGTTTCAAAGGCATATTATTTTCTAGGATATGTGAAGGATGAAAATAATGCTTTATATACTAGGCTTCAGGAGGCGGGGTTTATTGTGGTTTTTAAAAAACAAATGGTAGATATGACAAGTAATAAAAAGTGAAATATTGATAGTGATATGATTTTTTATGTCATGGAAAAATTGATTGAAGAAGGAGAGACTTTTGATAAAGTAGTACTGATTTCAGGAGATGGCGACTTTAAAATACTTTTAGAATATTTAATAAAAAAGAACAGATTAGAGAAGATATTATTTCCTAATAAGAAGTTCACTTCTAGTTTATATAAGGACGTATCATTGATACTCAAAGATTACCTTATACATAATCGAAGTAAACTTGAGTATAAAAAAAGAGAAGCTTCCTAACGCACTTACACGTTTTGGGGCACTTCTCGTCTTGATGTAACTAGATTATAGTATTTTTATTTTTTTGTCAAAAAAAGATTACCAAGATCTTTCTAAATGGGGGATTATATTTATCGCTACTTTTTATATCATAAATTTAATTTTAGAAATGTGAATTAAAAATTTAACTTTTTCAGATGCGATTGAACAGGTGATGATGAATAATGGATTTTATGCTCCATTAGGGTTGATTTATAAAGAATTTTCAAAATATCGAGAGAAAACTTGATTAACCCCTGATAAAACTATACAGGAAAGAGTTCAGAGAGATAAGAGATTTACAAAAATATGATACGGAGTTTATGCTCTCACTGATTATCTTTCTCAACTTCCAAAACAAAAAGAAGCAAAAACTGAAAAAGAGAAGCTTGAAAAAATGCATTCGAGAATTCAGTGAATGTTGATAGAAATCTGAAATATGAACGGATTTGACACATACACACCAGATGTAAACGGTATTTTTGAAAATAAAGAAATTTGAAAGCTAACCACACTTAAAAAAGTTCCAGCATTTACGTATGAAAATATTATAGAAAGCTCTATTCGTTTTGTTGATGTTATTTGGTTTAATGAAAGAGGATTTCCAGCAAAACTAATAGAAGTTGAGAATTCAACTGATTTTAGGGCTGGATTTATAAAGATGAATGAAATTCAAGATTTTAGAACTGATTTTTTGTTTATTGCTCCAGAATCAAGAAGAGTGAAATTTGAAATAGAGAAATGAAAATCTGCATTTAGTAATATCAAAGATAGATGTATTTTTGAAACCTATGAATATGTTGAAAAATGGTATCATAATAAACTAGAAGGGAGGGAATTCTCATAGTCCTTAACATCATGTCATACATGTTCTTGACGTCAATTTGAAAGCATGTTTTTCATGTGATTTAGTTATTATCTCATGTATTATAAGCCAAAGTCTACGGACTTTGGCTTTTTAAAAAGTAAATGACATTGTAAAAATATTTTTCAGTAATACGCTGAGTAGAAACCTTATAAATTAGCTACTATCATGAACTACATCGGCTCAAAACTCAAACTTCTACAGTTTTTAGAAAAATCTATCTCGCAGGTAGTAACTGAAAAAAACTACCGTTTTTCAGATTTGTTTGCTGGAACTGGTATTGTAGGGAGATATTTCAAAGAAAAGTGACACCAAGTGACCTCCAATGATTTACAGTACTATAGTTATGTACTTAATAAAAATTACATCGGGAATCATACGGATCTATATTTTTCTGGACTCCTTTCAGAAATACCAGATTTGTTAGTCGGAGATGTTAATTCGTATAAAAGCATAGTCCTTGAATATCTCAACCGACTTTCTTGAGAGAAAGGCTTTATATACAAAAACTATGCTCCAGGAGGCACCAAATGACAAGAATTTGAAAGAATGTATTTTACGGATGCAAATGCCATGAGATGCGATGCAATCCGTCAAAAAATAGAGCATTGGAAAAGTAAAAAGCTCATTACAGAAAATGAGTATTTTTTCCTACTGACAAGTTTATTAGAAAATATTGATAAAGTAGCAAATACAGCGAGTGTATATGGAGCTTTTTTAAAAAACTTCAAAAAATCAGCAGTCCAGTCGCTTAGACTCACTCCAGCAGAATTTTATCTCAATGACCACGACCATGAGGTATTTAATTCTGATATTTTAGATCTTGCAAAAAGTACAAGTCATGATGTTGTATATTTGGATCCACCATATAATGAGAGACAATATAGCGCAAATTACCATATGCTTGAAACAATTGCAAAATATGATAATCCAAAAATAAAAGGGAAAACAGGACTCAGAGATTATTCAGAACAGAAATCTGATTATTGTAGAAAATCAGAAGTAAAAAAATCTTTTTCTGAGCTTATTTCTACCTTGAATGCAAAATATATCTTTCTCAGTTACAATGATGAGGGATTGATGTCATTGGACGAGATCCGTGAAATTATGTCTCGTCGCGGTGAGTATTGAGTATTTGAGCAAAAATACCAAAGATTTAAAGCTGATAAAAGTGAAAACCGTAATCATAAACAGGATAGTGTCATAGAGTACCTACACTATGTGGTCGTAAAATAAAGAAACATTATAGAGATTGTTCAAAAAATGTAGTCATTTTTGTTTGATAAACGAGGGTTTTTAACTATGATGTTAAAAACCCTTTTTAGACCGCAGTATATAGGAAAAAAGTAGCCAATTTATGCAGTACTCAAAACCCCAGAAAATCCTTTCGTTTTTCCTGATATTTTTTCTTTTGGTATCAGTGACACTGCATGTTCCACTTATGCAGGTGTTTCCTCGTGCAGAAGCGGTGGAAAAAGAAAGTGTATCTCTGGTTTCATTGCTGGTACAAGAAGAAATATATAGCGGAATTGCATCAAGGTTGAACCGATATGCGGAGGATATCCAAGGAGTGCTGGAAAATACTCGCGTGGTGATTTTACCAGTTCCTGAAAATGCAGATCCTTTTAATATCGCATCGTTAAACGAAAGCCTCTATTATGACGGGTATGCGGGGTTAGAGGCGGTTCAGTTTCACTCTCGTCTTGTGGGAACCGTGATTTTTTGAGATCTCCCTCTTCCGGTGGTATATAGTCGTTCTGAAGCAGAAAAGAGTATTGTTCCCTATACTGACTTCATCGATAAGGCTTATATTTATGATCATGGAGAAGGAAGGTACACAGAAAATCAAAACAATATCGATGGAATTCATTCAGAGATTTGGCATGGGGTTATATCACCAAATACCGGGACAAGAGCTGCAGATATTGTAGCGATTAATGCATATCTGGATAAAAACCATGATTTCTATACTGCGGCGGGTAATTTCGAAATTGCTGATGGAGTAGTGCAGGCGGTCAATTCACAGGTATCTCCTACCTATGAACCATATGTATTTTACTATGATCAATTTAGAGATAAGCAATCTCTTTCCTACTCAAAGTATCTTGGATACGAGGCCTATAGAAATAATATCGAGGACTTAACCTATGCTCGTTATACGAAGGAACTAGCCGAAAGGTTGCAGAGTGAAATCGTGACTCAGGACCAATCCTCTATCGAATCGCTCCTTCAGGCAGTTGATCCCGATGTGGATTTGTCTAGTATCCAAGCTACGAGCGAATTTTCTGGAGATATGCCAGATATGGCAACGAGATATATCACCCAAAATACTGTAAAGAAATTTTTAGAGATTTTTAATAGTTCATCTCTCTGAGAGCAGAGAAAAGATGTGTATAATGCGGGAAGATATAGTGGAACAGGAGGAGTGGTGCAGGTAGATCAGGTTCCCTACCTTGTTTCGATTCTGGATACGGTCAGTACGGAAATTATTAAAAATGTAAATTATGAACTTGAGGCGTATATTGATAATTTGGTACAAAGTGGGCTGTCTCGTAAAATTGCAATTCCTCTTGAATATACAACCAATCGTACTGCTTCCGTGACGGAAGCCTCTGGTGGAGATGGTGGAGAATCAACAACGAGAGTTATTTCGTGCCCATCAAAATATATCAATTTTTTAAATGGGAAGCAGTGAGAGGATATTAGTTCTGCTATTGACTGTAGTATTTATCGTGGATCTGCCACAAATAGTGGGCAACTGGTGGAAGCAAATAGAGGGCTTAATGTTCGTAATATCGAGGCAGATTTTGATCTGTGTCCTTTGTGAGGGACTTCTGGGTATTGGGGAGGAAATAGTCCTGCAAATTTGAATCAAGATAGGCTACAGTCTGGTGAATTTCAGCTTAATAGTCGTGATGTGACGGGGGCAATACGCCCACTTTTTGATATCGCTGGCTCGAAAGTAAGTACGAGTATTTTAAATACTGCTTCTCCCCTTAATTGTCTTCAAAATAATTATATCTTAGTGGAGAGTGAGATACCAGATACTGATGTAGGAGCCTGTACTGCGACATATCGAGTACCCTATGATGATGGCTCTGCCCAGGGGTGGACCTGTGAATCTATAAATCAAAAATTGGTATTTACAAAAACTTTTGAAGAAAATTTTCTCGCTCCTGAAACAGGAGGGGGAATCTGTTACGAAGTACATATTACTCTTGATGGTGAGCTCGTAAAGTCGGTCTCAAATACTGATGAAAGTTGTAATCCTACCATTCAAAATTATAGCTATAAGTCTATTGCTTCTGAGATAAAACATGTGTCTCCGACATCTTCGGAACTTGGGGCGCAAGTTATGTCGATGGTAACGCCTTCATTGCCAATCGATAGAGATCGTTATGTAGATTTTGTCGGTGCAAGGGGAAACTATGCGAGGATAGATTATCCACAGTTGTTCCGTGTTGGGGTGGAGGCATGACAAGATATGGACCTTGCGACCATAGAAGAGAGCCTGCAGGACTATCTTGGTGGAATTACCACAAACATCAATACAGTCATTGGAGAGAGTAATCCCGCAGGACTTGATGAATCTCAGAGTCAGATACTGGAACAACTTTCTACGGGGACATTTCCTGCATCTTCTGTCAGTCTTTTGAGTTTCATCCGATCAAAACTGGCGGTGGATTTTAGCGAGGGAAATACTTCAAAAGAACTCAGTTATTATGACACCCTGCTTTTTGCTCTGTATTGGAAAAATCTGAATAATATCTCCGCAAAGTATAAGTTTATCTTTGAGCAATACTTGAGTGATAGTTTTTCGAGAGATGATATTCACTACGGACTTCCAAAAAGTAAAACCTCTTATGAGGTGGCATATATCTGAGCTCCTGGAGATCATGAGCATATGTATATCAACCTCGACCCAGAAGCAAAGGGGGTAAATCCTTTTTCAGATATTGTTTCACAAAATACTCTTCTTTCTCAAAAATTACTCGGATCGAACCTTTCAAATATACGAAATACTTCCGAGACGACGTTTAAGTGTGCTCCACCAGATGGTGTGCCAATTTGGGAATGGCTTCCAGCGATTATTTGTTGGCTTGGAAATATGTTGCCACCAACTATTGGTATCAGTGATGGGGATTGTGGGACTCATATTCTTTCTGAGGAAGAGAAACAAGAAGTACTGGCATGTAATGGGGATGTCAACAAAAATGGAGTGAGTGATTGTCTTGAGTCAAAACTGACAGATGGGGGAATTGATTTTAGTTCTGATAGCACGAGGTATTTTTACAATACTGTCGGAAGCCTTCGTGCGGTGTTGAAAGATAGTAACGGAAATCCTGTACGACTTGATAATACGAGTAAGGTCAATTTTCGTCTGACTCGTCTCGAGGTACCAGATCAAAGTGGAAACTTTTCTGTTGTGTATGATGCTTCCAATCCTGAGATAAATTCATCTGCGGATTTAGAGGCAGCAAAAAAGTACCTCAACTTTACCGATCTCGATGTACAAGTGGCTGGAGGAGAGGCAGCGATTTCATTTTCAGCGAAAAATTATGATGTCAATGCTTCATTTCAAGCCTCTCTCAGGATATCTGATCAGAGTGACGCAGTCCGTATCTCCCTTGATTCAGATATCATCTCTCTCCAGATTCGTGGAGATAATCTCTTCACCTCTATGACAAAGCTCATATTTGGAGATACGGGGATTTCTCAGGAAGTAGCTGTCCAGTCTATTACGGCAGCAAATACGCCAAATGTATTTTTAGTTGATAGTCATAGGCAAAGTGTTGATGCGGTAAATACTCTTATTCGTAATAGTGCTTCTTCTTCGGAGGTATGAGTATTGTCACTTGAAAATATTTCTAAAGCCGGGGTGTCACTTCCACTGGAATACCCCCTCACTCTCAAACTCTATACCGATGCTGATATACTTGAAGATACCAGAATAGTAACATCTCAAGAGCTTACTCGTTTTATCCCCCTCTATCGTCTGTCAAAGGCGGGAGAGTATCGCTTAGTCGTAGAAGATGCGAGCGGATTCTCTACAGAGAAGCGTATTATCGTAGAGCCAGATGCTCCTCATCATCTTGCGACTACACTTTGAGCCAGTGTGATGCAAACAGGAGGAAATATTACTACAAACATCGTGACGATCTTTGATCAGTATGATAATCCAGTAACAGGACAATACTTTACTCTCAAACTCTCTCTTGACGATGATATCTTGAGTTTTAAAGAAAATAATTCCCAGGAACTTGAATTGACAACATTTGAAGGATATCGTGCCTTTCAGCTTCAAAGCGGCAATGATACTGGAGAGCTTGAGTTTAGCGCTGAACTCATAGAAAATGGAAGAACGCTTCTTACTCAAACACTTCCGATAGAAGTACTTCAGTCGATACAGGTTGATCTTGAGATTCCTACAAATATG
Source organism: Candidatus Peribacteria bacterium (assembly GCA_023898505.1). GTDB lineage: Bacteria > Patescibacteriota > Gracilibacteria > BD1-5 > UBA6164 > HK-STAS-PATE-10. Next base: position 941,509 of record CP060226.1, read on the forward strand.
CAAGTAGGATATCGTAATTATACTCTTCCTATTACTCTCAAGGATGCAAGCGGAAATATACTTTCCGACCTTTCTTCTCGAGTGTATTTCGGGCTCAACTCACTGTATGGGAAAACAACATCTCCGTATTTTGATATCACAAACGGAAGAGGAGAGATACAGTTCCAAACCGCCAATGTAGCCCTTCAGTCTATCCCTGTGACGCTTCAGATAGAAGGGTTTTCAGCGTCTATCTCAAGACAAATTTCAATACTTCCAGAAACAGCACTCTATCTGGATATGTCTCTTTCCAAAAGCAAAATAGAGGCAAGCCCAACAGATACTTCCTATGTGACGATTGAGCTCAAAGATCGTTATGGAAACAAGGTGTATACTGATAATACTACCCAATTAACATTTACCATACCAGAGGCATATCGTGATATCCTCACTGTGGAAAGAGCAGTACAGACAGTATCTGGATGAAAAACACAATTTAAACTTTCAGGAACCGTATTTCCTGGACTTGCACACTTTAAGATTTCAAGTAGTCCAGATATCTGAAACAATGAGCTTCAAATTCCTGGTCAGGCTCCGTTTCCGAAATCGGATCTTCAAATACCACTTCTGAAAAACGCAGGAAGACTGACGACATTTGGTCGTAGCTTTTTTGAAGAAGTTTCGACTTCAGAATACCGCTTCAAGATACCAACACTTGATGCACTGAAGAGTCATGGAGATTTTCTTAGGCTCCCTGTAAGTGCTCAAAATGATCTCATAGATTTGTGGAACGCAAATAATACGCTTGTAATTCATGGGATTTGAGAGCAGGCAGGTTCGATAGAAAGTTTTTATTTTTGGGATAAGGAGTCTGTATTTGGTAAGAAGTATAATAGTATCTATAGTGTGCTCTTAGGGGGACCATATGGAGATATCTCAAAACAAAATTATCTCTGAGGAGCACTCTTGTATGATAGAGATAACCGTAGCCTTGCAGTGACGAGTTTACTCAATGATCCGTATCGTTTTGACGATGTAGTGGATGTAAATGCGCATGGACATCTCTCTGTACTCCAACCAACAACAGATATGACGCAGGATATCGGACTGACTCCATATATCGATGCTCTCGGAAATATCGTGGTTGATGTGTACAATGATGCTTTGAGTACGTATATCGGAAAAGTATACTATCATGTGGGAAGTGCAGTAAATGTACAAAGTTGTTCTCTTGATACTTCTCTTGCCAGTTGTCTTGGTTCGATCGATAGAACACAAATTATCTTACAGACGGTAGATACTGATGTCAGGATAGAAAAACAAGGCACAATATATCAACTTAAAAATAGTCTCGGGAATACTCTCGTTCAGGTATCTGAAAGTGGTCAGATTACACAGGTTGGAAATGTCTATCTAGAGGTATCTTCAGATACAAATGCTTCCTATCAAGTATTTGATATCAAGCAAGGAGACATTACTCTGGCTCATCTCGTATTTCAGTACCAGGATCCACAATTCTCATTTACAAAAGATGGTGAGAGAATTCAAAACCTCCTACAAAACACTTCAAATAGTATTATTGTCTCTCTTTTTACGAATGGATACTCACTCAGAGAAAGTTATGATGTCAGTGGTGAAGGAAGAAGAATTTTTTATAGAGATCCATTTTCTACCGCATTTCAATTAAAAGATTTTGCCTCAAGTGATGCTTCTCCGATAGAAAACTTTGCTACCGAGAGAGGGATTGGTTGGTCATGAGAAAATACAGCACTCCTGGCTTTTGCTGAGGGGCAAAGTGTCGGAGAATCTACTCAAAGAGAACAAAGCCATAGTCTCATCAATCTTGGAGACCCCGTGGTGAGCCTCGGGAAAAGGAAGATCTCACTTCCTCGAACTCCACTCCCTCGTTCGTTTGATAAAACGATAGGAAAACAAATCTCTGAAAATAAAGACGTACAGACCTATAGCGTCTTTGACTACAATGATGACGCATCACCTGATGTCTTGTTTGTCTATAGAGACGGATATGTCGGATTGCTCGAAAATGACGGGCAAGGAAATCTGAGTTCCGAAGGACACTTGGCACATATCGTCGATGTATGAAATCCAAAATTATTACAGGCAGGAGATTTTAGCGGGGATGGGTATGAGGATATATTTTTTGTAAATAGTGCTGGGAAACCATTTCTCTTAAATAATCATGTAAAGGATTTTCGTAGGCAAGATATAGGTCCACAATTTGAGCTTGGAGGAAGGATTATCCAATCCAAGGTGTATGATATGGATGCAGATGGGAAAGATGATATCGTTACCCTCGATGATAGTGGGGAGATTCATATATTTTATGGATGAGGAAATGCAATCACTCCAAGTTTTACAAAAGAACGTATTGCTTCTGGGTATGGACTCGCTCTTTCTTCTACTCCTCGAAACGATGGAGGGCTTATATATTTTAGTGGAGTTCCTCAGCTGAATGATGAAACAGATACGAGTGAGTTATTAGCAAGTAATGAAGTATTTCAAGATCGTATACGAAGTGGAAATAGTGCCAATGCTGATCTGTTTCAGGATAGCTTGGTAGATAGATTTATTTTTGAACGAGTACCATATGGTACCGAGGTGCTTTCAGCTCCGAGTGATGCTATTTGAGGATCAAGTGATCCTGAAGTTCAGGCATCTATCGATGTATCCAAAGAAAGCCTTGATACTTTTCTCGCACAGTTTGGAGACAATGTATCTGTCCCAAGTATCCAAGATGAGGCTCAGACTACTTTCATAAAGAGCGAGTATAGTGAATTACTTGGACTAAAAGTAGAAAAAATATTTGAAGATATAAATGGGGGGACACTCCAGTCAGGAGATACTATTGGTGTTCGTATCCGTCTTATCAATGAAAGTGGAGTTCGTATTCGAGACCTTGCATATATCGAGTCCATTGATAGTGTGTTTACCTTGCAATCAGGTACTATACAGTGACCAGATGGTTTTATGGTTCATAATGCTTTAAATACTGGAAATTTCCTTGTGAACGGCATAGAGCTAGCTCCAGGAGAAACCAAAGAAATTCGTTACCAAGCAAAAGTATTGCCGATAAAGTATGGATTTTTAGATGTTGGGCTTTTTGAATCAGGGGAACTTGGAGATGATATCTTTGGAGATGTGATTTTTAAAACAGAAGGAAAAAGCTGTGCACAGGCGGTAGATATCTTCCGTTCTATTGGTGCTCGAAACTACAGTGAAGTAGATCAAACAGATACCTGTACAGATGGAGGAACAATACCAAGTGATATCACGGATAAGTTTTCAGATGATGATGCCAATGGAGTTCCTGACTATATCGATCGACTTGTAAATGCAAATCAGGATACGATTGATAATTATGCAGAAACAGAACTGGATAATCTCCAACAGGATGATGATAGTGATGGACTTCCAAACTTTGATGACGATACTCCAAACTTTAACAATGAGTCCAGCAATTTTATGTCTTCGCTTTGAATGTCTGATGATGATATTGACGAGATATCTGCCGGAATTGATCATATGATTGCAGGATTTGGCTGTGGTTTCTGAGGGGGGTCGTGTTTGGCGATGCCAATGAACTGGGCGCCCTTAGCTCCATGAAGCGATCCGACAGTGTTTTGATTTCCAATTGGTGATGGTCTGAGAGTAGATGAGGGGTATCCGATTTTCTCTGCTCTTACTTGGAAGAATTTTTGAAGTCCTATTGGATGTATTCCAGTTTTTCATCCTTTGAGTCAAGATAGTATTGGCTGTGTGGGAAGTGGAGCTGGGTGAGCGCTTGGTACTACAAACCCTACAAACTATGTCCGTCTGTATGTTACGCCAACTATTACGGGAGCTGTTGGATTTGCTGCCTGTTTTAGTGGTCCTGTAGCTATTACAGGAGAGATCCCTCCTGCAGGACTTCGTCCACTTTTTCCTGGAGGAAATTGTGTTGTTGCTGCGGTCCCATTTCTTGGGTGTTCTGGTGATGGATCAGATGGAAATCCGAGGGAATTAGGGGTATATGATAGCTCTGGTGCTTATGGCCTTATCAACGGAAATTGTAGTGATCCTGTGACAACAGATCGTCTTTCAAATAGATTAAATCTTGATTTCATTCGTGATTATCTCGCATATAAGTCTTCTGGAAGTAGGAAGTCTCCTTCTCTCCAAGAAAGTTTTTCAGATGCATTTTCTCGAGTTGCGAGAGGCGCTGGGTCACAAAATGCATTTGTTAATGAGCCGCTTATTTCCATGGATGGTGGAGGAGATAATAATTTTGCTGTTGAGCTTGATACTTCTGGTCTAGAAAATGGAGATTTTTCAGATGTTATTAAATTTAAACTGGATAGAACCTGGCCGTTTCCAGACTTCCTTATGAATTGGGTGACAAGACAACTTGAAGAAATCGTGACAAAACTTACTGATTTCCCAACTTTGTTTGTCATCCTTCCTGATTTTTCTGGTCTTTTTGATAATCCTTGGGGAAAATTTGCGGATGACCTAAAAAAGGCATACGATACAGGGGCAGGTGAGAGACTCCAAGAAGAAGCATCTCTTCAATGAGAAATCGATGGTTTGGAAGCAAGTCGTGCTGGGATGAACTGTGATGGAGACAACCAGATTGCTTGTCTGAAGGCAGATCTTGAAATCTCAAAATTAAAAGGAAAAAAAGATTTAGGAGGACACCAAACGATTTCAGGAATACGAAGCGCTTATGAATTTTTGAGTAATATGCCACTTGTTGCTATTGAACCACAAACTGTACCAGTAAATGTGCCTTGGGTAACAGGAGAAAGTATCGACAAAGCGAAACTTGATTTTGAGCGTACTCGTCAGCAGTGGATAGATGAAATCGATCGAGCGAAAGAAAGTTGGAGTTTCGGGCAGACCTGTGAACCAGATGATACACAATGTGCTGAAAGAAATGCTATCTCAGAAAGGTTTGTGCTTGATGCAGAAAGGCTTATCAGGGCGATTGATAGAAATATAGAAATACTTAACGAGTATAAGAACTTCCCGCATGAGCTCAATAAACTTCTCAATATTAAGCAAGTCCGGCTAGAACAGATACTCTGTAATATTGATGCCATTTCTCAGTTTATGGGGGGATGGATTACAGAAAATGGAAAGCGCTTTAAATCATGGATAGAACTTATTGTCCTCATCAAAGCTTTACTCAAATCTTGGCAATTACTCATTGACATCTTTGTTGATTATGATGCGGAGTGTCATACCTGTAAAAACGAGAGAAACGACCTGATGAAGTATCAATTTAAACTTATCAGTATGATTATTCCGGATATTCCAATCGTTCGTTTTCCGAAGTGGCCAGATATTATTTTGGATCTTCACAATATCCGTGCCGGATTAACGGTCTATCTGCCAGAGTTTGATTTCAATGTGCGTCCGATTGTATTTCCAACACTCCCAGAGTTACATCTCCCAGAATTACCAGGTGCTGGTTTACAACTCCCACAAATCCCAACATTACCACAATTTAAATTACCAGAGCTTCCCGACCTCCCATCACTTCCGATGATTGAGCTCCCAAACCTCCCACCACCACCAAAACTTCCAAAATTGTTTTCTGGCTTTGAAATGATTGTAAATATTGCAAAACTCATCACGAAGGCCATGTGTATCCTGCAATCTTCACCGTTTGTTCCAGAAGCGAGAGCAGGAGACCAGATTGCATTTATTACGGAAAGACAGGGGTACCTACCACTTGATTTCTTGGATCTCAGTCTCCCACAATTTTCATTTCCATTTATCGATGCCATTAAGGTAACGAGCTACGTAAACTTTGAATTTGAAACTGATTTCCTTGTAGAGATGGCACGTAATTCTGTCGAACCGGTCAATACTTTTGGAAATAATATCCATAATGCCTTCCAATTACATCTCCAAGATTTAGATTTTAGAGACGCGGTTCCAACCCAGGTTGAGGTGCAGATTCAAGAAGATGGTGAGACAGATACAAGTATCGGATACATGCCAGTACAACCAGAAATGAATTTTAGTGCTGGGGTGATGAACTTACTTGTTAAGGGAGTCTACTATATGCAAGATGTATGGGAAGAAAGAGTAGAAAATAGAGAATTTATCGCAATGGTAAATACTGCGCTTTCAAATGCATCAATTACTTCAGATCCAAGATATGATGAGCTTCGTCATGTTTGGGAAGACGTGTCGCTTAATACATACAGTAAAGAACAAGAACTGATTGATACGCTACAAAAAGACTCGTTTAATAAATTTGAAACACTGAAGTCTATCGTAGAGGGGGAGATACAGGAGGTAAAACAACTCCAGACAACCGGAGTCTCTCTTCTCAAAACTTCACCAATTACGTCTATCAGCTATGATGCAGATACTCAACTACAGATGTATACAGATCGCTTAGAACCATTTGCCAGAAAAGCAAAAGACTCAGCACTTGCGCTTTATGCGGGGAAACAAGACCTAGAAGTACAGGCATTGCAAGAAGAAGGAAAAAAACTCGTAGCTCACGCAAATAGAGTATTTGCCCCACACGGAGATGTAGCGATTCCTCAAAATCTTTTGGCAGATACTCGCTCTGCCGCCGTACCATCTCAAAGTACCTGTAGTAGTACGAGTAACGATAGCGTAGCGTTTAAGTATGAAGGGCTCTATGTACTTGAGGGAGAACAAAACTATAGACTTTTTGATTATACGGATAATCTCAGGGGGGATGAAGAAATGACTCGTGCAGATATGGATAATGACGGGGATGAAGAAGTGATATATATGGTGGATGGGAAAGTATTTATGAAAGAAAATTTAGAAAATACTCTCGTAGTATCCCATATCTCTCTAGCTCCACTCAAGGTGGATAGTGATGATAATCGTTTTCTAAATGGAGACGTGTTTTATGAGGCCATTAATGGTTTTGAAGAAACCTCTCAAGATAACGAGAGTATCAATGTTGGATTTCAGGCAATTTCTCGAGATATACCAGAGCAGTACCGCATGGAGTTCTACTCAATTGTTGATGCGAGTAGGTTTGGAGAGGATATCAACTATGTTCCCGCTGGAATTGATACAACCATTATTGATGCGATACCAGAACAAGAGTTAGATAGTGGTGTATCTGATGCCTATACTCTTTCTGCTCCACCAGTATATATCGACGCGGCAGGAGATGCTCTTGGGTCTTTAAAACTCGAAGCTCCTGTGCTCTTTGATATCCAGTCGGATATTGCTCTTGGGAATATCGTCAATATTTCTCGAGGAACAAAAATATATGCAGGAGATGCAGGAGTACAGATTCGTTATCTCCGTACTGATGGAGAAGAAGAATTACGAGCGTTTATTCCAAGGAATTCGGCGATTCATTTTCCAGAAAATGTACAAATCATTGCAATAGCAGGAAGTGCGTATGTTTCTCGAGGGACAACACAGGTATTTAGTGGTGAAACTATTCGCCAGATGATTGGGAAACCATTGTTTCCAGGTGCCAAGATAACTCGTAGTGGTGATATCGATGATTCTGTAGTCGGGGCTTATGTCGAACTACAGTATGCTGATGGTACTCAGAGTAGTTTGGATTTTAGGGAAGTAGAACATTATGAACTCTATGATCTGTGATTTACGGCAGAGGACTATCTATTAAAATTAGATATTGCCAATGATTATTATTATGCGACGCTTCGTAGTTTTTATGATGGAGTCTTTTCTACCCAAACAAGACAGATATTGTTGGCTCCACAGAGAGAAGCGGATCTGTATGGCCCAGATATTCGTTATAGCGAGACGATACGAGTTCCAGTATACCAGACAAAAGAAGTAGATTTTACTGATTTTGTCTTTGAAGACAGTGGTCTCAGAAATATAGCAGACCTCTACTTTGATATGAATATTTCAGAAGATAGTGATGGCGACGGTATTGCCAACAATGACAGAGATATGGAACAGGTAGTTGCAACGGTCACTCCTATAAAAGTAGCGGCAACGTTTGGTCCCTATACCGAACTTATAGATAGAGACATCCAAGTATATATAGAGGATGCCAATAATAATATTGGTACGAAGCAGTTAAAGTTTCAGGTATATGCGCCAACACCACAGATTAGCAACTATGATTTGGAGGAGGGAGTATTTGGAAATATTAATGAAACACTTGATGATGAGCCGGTAAGATTGTACCGTTATAGAGGGGGGGTAATTTCTAAAATTCAGACAGGTACGTGAGGGACTGAGGTGCTTACAGAAGGAGGAGAATATATATTCTCTCCGACGGAAACTTCCAGTGGTTTGGTGCTGACTCGTGATGGTATCCCAGCACTCCGTATTGAAGAAGAAACAGGACTCATAGAAGTACTTGATCCGCTGCTCCGTATTCATAGTTATAGTTCAAGTGATGTGGGAAATGATAGTGCCTTCCCAAAAATAAGTGTACAGTTGGCAAATGGGCAAGAAGTGTACTATCAGTATCTAGAGTTACAGCATATGCCGATATCAGTACTTACAGACTTTGCTTTGAGAGATGCTCCCGGGATATATATGCTCTTTTCTGATACCACAAATTATAATTACTATGAGATTCCAAATGGTGCAAGCTATAATCCTGGAAGTATTGTTATCTACAGAAATACAGATGTTCAGAAAGGGCCTCTCTTTATTATTCATCCAGATGGTCGTATAGATACAGCAAATGACTTTTATGATATCGAATACATTACTGTCGGAGATACCATGGGATTTGCACTTAAGGATAGAAACTTTAATCGAGAAGTCGCTCGCGTACTGTATGATGTATCATCGAGTTTTGTAATGCAATAATTCTTAACCTTTTGCAAATGATGAGGAAAAATACACCCGGATTTACTATCGTAGAGCTACTTGTAGTAGCAACCATCATTGCCATACTTTCTACTATTGGTTTTTTTACCTATACGGACTACCTGCTGGAAGTACGAGATACCAGTCGTATCGCACAACTCGATAAGATTAGATCGGGACTTCAAAGCTATGCGACATCAAAAAAACTTCCCTATCCAGATGACTATGTGACTATTCAAGCAAATGGTACGGATATAGGATATCAGGGATATGCGGGACAAGATGTGCTGGATTTTGTAAAACTCCAAGAAGGGGGAAAAGACCCGCTGGATAAAGAGTACTATACCTACTATGTCAATGCAAAGAGGACTACGTTTCAGCTCATGGCATATCTCGAAGAGAGCACGAATCTATCTTCATTTCTTCCTCAAGCATCTGCTGCTGGAGTTGACTATAGTGGCCGTGTTGTAAAAGTTACGGGTCTTCCGCTCGGGACACTTACAGAATCTGGAACACAAACTCCTGTACAAGAAATAAGTACTATTGTTGCTGCTTGACTCTTAGATATAGGTACCACAACAGATTCTTATGTAGCTCATCTCAAAGATAGTTCTTCTATTTCTGGGACCGGTGGTTCACTTGTTGCAAGTATATCAAATGCGAGCTGTAAAAGAATTAAGGACTTATGACTCAGCACGGGAGATGGGGGATATACGATCAACCCAGATGGATCTCAAGATTATCAAGTGTACTGCGATATGACAACGGATGGTGGTGGATGGACCCTCTTTGCCTATCATGAGGATAATCATGGCTCTAAAACCGAGACTACACCAGTAATTCCTGGTACTTTCTGATTTCTATCGCCCACTTTATGGAAATTATTGAAAGATAATTATAGTCATGGTTTAATGTTTAAAGATGAGCATGGTAATATATCAAAGATGTTAAAAACCAATTTAGAGCTGGCAAATTGTGATACATTGAAAGATAATTTTAGTTCTAGTATTTTATGGCTCAATGAAGATTCTGGGTGTGATACCTCGGGAGGGGATTATACTATGATAAATATGCGAGAAGATACTTGAGGGCATGAAGCAGCACTGTATCAACAATCAACAATGAAGTTTGATGTATGGCCCTACATTCATCAGGGGTATAGTTATGATGAACAAGATGAGTTATATTATTTTATAAAATAAAAAAAATACTCCCAGATATCTGGGAGTATTTTTTATGCTTGCTTTTTATGTTTCTTTCTTTCATTTTCTGTGAGATACTTCTTTCTCAAACGAATGGATTCTGGTGTCACTTCAACATATTCATCCGAACCGATGTAATCAATCGCTTCTTCTAGAGTCATAAGTTTTGGTGGAGTAAGTTTCAATGCTTCATCAGAACCAGACGCACGTACATTGGTAAGCTGTTTATTTTTACATGGGTTTACGGCGAGATCTCCTCCTTTTAAATGTTCTCATATAATCATCCCTTCATAGACTTCAGTTGCGGCCTCTACGAAAAGAGGACCACGTTCTTGAAGTTTCCAGAGGCTGTATGCCATGGTTCCTCATTTTTCTGCGGAAATCATTGACCCTACTTCACGTTTTTCAATTGGTCCTTTGTATGGAGCGTATTCTTCAAAGGCACTAGATAATAGTCCTTCTCCTTTTGTAAGGGTCGTAAACTCTGATTTAAATCCAAGAAGTCCGCGAGTAGGAACTCTAAATTCCAGTGAAGTAACCCCATTTTCATCGATCATATTGGTCATCTCTCCTTTTCTTTTCCCAAGCTCAGCGATGATAGAACCAGCACTTTCTGATGGAACAGAAATGGTTACTTTTTCAACTGGTTCTAACTTTTGTCCATTTTCTTCATGCATGATAACTACTGGTGCTCAAACTTGAAGTTCGTATCCTTCACGACGCATGGTTTCGATAAGTACAGACAAGTGAAGTTCACCTCTTCCAGCTACTTCATAGTTGTCTCCTGAATCAAAGTCGATTTTAAGTCCAACATTGGTTTCTAGTTCTTTTTCTAGTCTATCACGGATTTGGCGAGATGTGACAAATTTTCCTTCTCTTCCAGCAAATGGGGAGTTATTTACGAGAAACTCCATCTTGAGTGTTGGAGAGTCGATGGTAATCGCAGGCATCGGTTCTGATCCAGCTATGGAACTTACTGTTTCTCCTACGAAGATATCTGGTATCCCGGCAATAGTTACGATGTCTCCTGCAAGAGCTTCCTGAGCCTTTACTTTTTCAAGTCCTTGATTTGTAAGTATTTCTGTGATTTTTCCTTTTCTTTCTGTACCATCATTGTCTGAAATATAGACTTCTTGTCCCACTTTTACTTTTCCTTGGTAAATTCTTCCGATTCCAAGTCTTCCAAGGAAGTTGTCGTATCCAAGATTGGCGATCTGCATCTTAAATGGTGCATTGACATCGTTTTTTGCATGTTCTACTTTTTCCATGATAAAGTCGAGAAGTGGTGTGATGTCCTTTTGTTCTGGATTTTCATCGGTCCAGGCAAGACCATCTCTCGCAATCGCATAAATCGGTTCATAGAGGTGGTTACACTGGTCTTCATTTGCCCCAAGTTGTACAAACAGGTCAAAGAGTTGTTCTACTACCCATTCTGCTCTTGCAGACGGTTTATCCATCTTGTTGATCACGATAATAGGATGCAATCCAAGCTCAAGAGATTTTTTCAGTACAAATTTTGTTTGAGGCATTGGTCCTTCGTAGGCGTCAACGACAAGACACACACTATCCACGGTTCTGAGGACACGTTCTACCTCACTTCCGAAGTCCGCATGTCCCGGAGTATCGACGATATTGATTTTATTTCCTTTGTAGGTGATTCCTGTGTTTTTTGAGTAGATGGTGATACCACGCTCTTGTTCTTGGGCATTTGAATCCATGGCACGTTCTTGAAGCCCGATACGAGTATCGAAATTGTCGTCAGCTTTTAAGAGTTCGTCTACGAGGGTTGTTTTTCCGTGATCTACGTGGGCAATTATCGCAATATTTCTAAAAGACATACAAGAAAGTTAATAACTAAGAACGAATAGTGAACAATGAAAAAATGTGAAATTTTCCTATTATTGTATACGTCGGCGGGATTATATAAATAAAATAGAAGAAGTAAAGGGAAAAAACAGAAAGTATTGACAAGTAAGCATATATATAGAAAACTATTTTTTAAAGAGCGCATTTTTCAATGCATTATTTGCTTGTTCATTGGTGACTTTGTAGAGGATCACCTTTTTCCCTGGTTGTTGGAAGGTTTTTAGAACTTGGAGTCCGTAGTGATTTTCTTTTTCATCGAGTAAAAACTCGAGTTTTGGACGATAGGTTTTGAAGTCATAGGTATCAGCGACGAGTATGTCTATGCCGTTAGCACGAGCGTACTTTATGAGGTCCGTAATCTTGTCAGTATATGGTGTCAGCCAGCGTTCTTTTGTCCCGCTGTAGTAGGTGGTGATGGGGAATCTTTCCATCACTTTGAGATCTGCTGGTGCGATACTCAGTTCTGTCTGAGCATTTTCCTGAAGCCAGAGTCCCGCTTCTTGTTTGAGACTATATCTCTCGTCTTCAGGAGACTTGACGGTATAGAGTTGCCATAGCCCCAAAGAAAAGGTAAAGATGATGATCGTACTCAGGATGAGGTAGACGATAGTACTTCCTACATCACTGACATCTGGCCAGATATGTTCTGCCCCGATACAGATAAACAAGAGTCAGATAGGGAGAAATACGATAAAATAACGATCGAGTACAAAAAATAAGGTAAAAAATACGGAAGCGACAAGAAACAGAGCAATACTCACAATGATAAGGCTACGCTGAGATGAGAGTCGTACAATTTTATTGGTGAGCATATGGTAGACACCGTACAACCCCAGAAATAATGGAAAAGATAACAATACGACAATAAATTTGTTTTGGTAAAAGAAAAAGCTTTCATCGTTATAGGCCTTGAGCCCCCATCAGATAAAGAGTCCAGGAATGGTTTCGGTATACAGCTTTTTTTGATTTTCTAGGATACGTTCACCAGTAGCTTTGGGATCGACGAGAAGAAAGTCGAGGACGCTAGTGGTAGTTTCTGCTGCCTCATACTTCAGTCCACCAACAAAGCCTGCCTTTAGGTGAGCTTTGTCTGCGGTCAATTCTCAAACAGCCTGCTCAAATCCCATATCATCCATAGTCTCTATCCCGCGCATTTCTGCCTGGCGGATATTTGAAGCCCCTTTATTAGTAAGTCCCCAGTCTCCAGTGATGGTGTGGAGATAGTATACATATGGGCTTATGATCACCATAAATGAAACGATGAGAAGGAGGGTAATTCCAAAAAATTTGTTTAACGATATTTCTCCCTTTACTCAGAGATAAAAGATACACAGGATGACTCCAGCGAGATAGATAAATGCTTCACTTCTTGTGATATACAGAAGCCCGAGAAGAAAACATGTGAGGATTCCTGCTTTCACAACATCGAGTTTATTATTGACTTCTACATTGATGTGCCCAACTTTTACATATCCGTTTTTCAGGGAGGCTTCCTCCATAAGTTTTTGAATGGCCAAGAAAAAACCAAGAAACAATGGGATATAGAGGTTTTCTGACAAGATACGGATGTTATAGTCAAGCAGTGTCGGAGAGAGAAAAAACAAGATGATGAGGAGTACAGAGTAGGGCTTGTTGAGGTATTTTCTTCCGAGTTTAAAAAGTAGGAAACCAGAGAGGATACAGAGACCCAAGTTTACAATCTGTGCCGATAAAAATAAGCTATCACTTGTTGGGATGAGGGGAATCTTTGAAAGGACAAAATTGAGTATCGCAATAGGCAAACTATAGAGAAAACCAAACCATCCCGTTCATAGTCCAGAGAGAGAAAAATCTTCTAGATACGATGCCATCTGTAAGTAGGCGAAAGAATCTGCCTCTTTCAGCACGGTATTCAGAAACATAAATCCGGCATGGAGGAGCGATCCAAGGATAAATACGAGATAGAGTACTTTTTTATACATAGACAAAAAGTAAGTGATATTTTGAGGATGGTACTGAGAACGGGACTGATAGCAAGTGAATATTATCGTAAAGATTTTTTATGGTGGAGATGACGTACACTGATACCGATAATCAGAAACAAAATATAACTTGTGGCTGCCTCTTCAAAAGCATGGGTAAAGAGTGCCATAAAACAAAGAGCCACATACGCAGAAAAGATACCGATACTGAGGTAATCTCTCTGTACTTTTACGATACGGTACAGTTGGTATCCGATGATGATGAGTACGGCAGAAAAAAGAGAAAGTCCGACTATTCCCTGCTCCAAGAGTATCTGTACGTACCAATTCTCTGGGAGAAATCTATGAGTAGTGGTGACAGTTGAAGCCGCGATAGTCCAGGAACCTGCTGATTCAATACTTCTGCCTATTTGGCTTGCGGGGCCAGCAATCCCCAATCCATAACCAATAGGATTATAGAAAAACATCTCGATAGATTTGGTAAGGTTATCGAGTCGATTGACCATCGCTCCAAGATGGAGAAATAGATCATGTTTCCAGATGCTGATGATAATAATCGGACTTGCGAGCAGGAATCATATCCATCTTATTGCCATCTTGGAAAAAGTCTGTTTATACTTTATTTTACGTACGAGGTAGAGAAATACCCCAATTCAAAAGATAAGTCCGAGAATCGAAGTTTTAGAGTAGGAGAAAAATATTGCCGGGAGAAAAAGAAGAGAGGTAATCCCAATAGTAGCCACCACGATTTTTTTACGCTGTAGATACTCATGCAGGATATATCAGATACAGAGGAGATATACTATCGTTAAAAATACAGAGAAGCGGATTGGTCCTCCAAAGGTTCCTTGGAAACGATGCTCTCCATTTACGTTTTGTGCGAAACTGATACAACTATTTGCGGTGTAGGTTGAGACCTCATTGTGGTATCCGAAGATGGTCGTGAGCGTAGAAATATCTCCCCAGATATACCAGGGAAGAAAGATAATGAGTACTAAAAAAGTAGAACTAAAGAGGATTTTGAGGATGTAAGATATGCTCGTATGTATCGACTGGAGGTAGAGTCCAATGATGAGTGTGAGTAAAAAGAAAACATCATAACGAAATCATAAAAATGCCGAGGGTTTCAGCTCAAAAAATGGAAAAAATAAATATACTATCGAACAAATGATAAATGCAGTAACGGTTCCGAGAAGATAGTTGTTCTGGTAGATGTCTTTTATACGGTGACGAGAAGATACCTGAATAGTAGTTATAAAGAGGAGGATAATGATGATAATTTCTTTCCAAAAGCGGAGGATGTTGGTATCGATGCCGTACTTACACTTGAGAGTAGTGACGATTAAGGCATGCCAAGGTAAGAGAAATACCAGAATTCAGATGAGGAATTTCATATACTAAATTATGAATTACAGGTTACAAATATATGCGTTTTTATGGAGTCGTAAAAATATCAATCTTTGTCATCCCGCACTTGTTGCGGGATCATTACTGTCTGCTCATCTTATTTTTTTCAGTATTGTATGTAAATGAGATTATACCGAGAACTTGATAATACTCAAAGGTATTTTATATATCACCTGCAACGAGTTTTCTCATCGTTTCTGCAAATGTTTTCGCTGAAAATTTCTCTGCTTGTTTCTGACAATCTTTTGGATCAAATCACCCGCTTTTATTTTTTTCATGAAAAGAGGTAAAGTGCTCAATGAAATCAGATCCATCTGCTTCAAAAAAGAAATCTCCGGTTTTTCCTGGGATAACGGTTTCTCGTAAGCCTCCTTTCCCCAGAGCAAAGACCGGCTTACCTGCTGCCATCACTTCAATGGGGACGATTCCAAAATCTTCTTCTCCTGGGAAAATAAGCCCAAGGCTTTCTTGTACAAGAGAGACAAGTTCATCTCCATACTGAGCTCCAGCGAAGTGGATATTTTTGTGACTTATGCTTTCAAGCTCAGATCTTTTATTTCCTTCTCCGATAATCAGAAGGGGGATTTGTAGGGTATTAAACGCTGATATAGCAATATCGATACGTTTAAATTCTGTAAGCGCTGAGAGGATGATATAATACTTACCCCCACCCCCTAGCCCTTTTCCCCTTAAATAAGGAGAAGGGGGAGTCTGTATGTCTTTGGCAAACCTCTCTGTATCCACTGGAGGATAGAGGATTTGAGATTCTGTACGAAAGTATTTCTGGATACGTGCTTTTGTGTTTTGAGAGTTTGCAAGATGGATATCGCTTCGTTTGCTTGCTATATAGTCCCAGATTCTGAGACGCAGGAAGAGCTTGTTGAGAATGTATCCTTTTATTCCCTTCTTTCAGCCAATATCTGTTCTATACTCATTGGTCCAATCCCAGAGGTAGCGAGCGGGAGCATGATAGTAGACGATACATCGAGTTTCTGGTTTGGTAATAGCTCCGTGAGCAAAGCCACTTGAGCTCGCGATGATGACATCGTACTTGGAAAAGTCGAGAGACTCAACACTACGAGGCATAAACGGAAGACAGAAGCGTTGATTTTTGAAAAGGGAGTACACCTTTTGAGTCGTGAGAGAAAATACCTGCGGATGAATCTTTGTTTTTGGAAATACGCTCCCTACTTTTTTCTCATCATAGATGAGTGTATAGAGATCCGCATCTGGAAATATACGACACAATTCTTCGACGACCTTTTCGGCTCCACCGAGTTTTACAAGCATTTCATGAAGGATGGCGATGCGCATAGAGGAGGTTTTTGAAAAGTAAAATACTTACCATATGGATGGACATCATTGTCATTCTGAACTTGATTCAGAATCATTCCTATTATTCTTATCAATTTTTTCTGAATACTACTCATGCAAATTCTTGCCTGAGCCTTAAACACAAAAGTATTCACCTTTCAACAAAGGATAATTATTTTTTGATGTTTTAAAATTTTTTGTTAAAATTTTTGAAAATATTTTTAAGTATAGAAATGTGAAACAGATATTCTTTCTACTTTTTCTTTTTTCTTCTTCTTTTTTAATAGTATTTTGAGATGAGAGTTCTTCTGTCAAGGCTATACAAGAAGCGGAGACCAATTTACAGGCCACAGAGGAAGATTTACAGTTTTTTCAGGAGGCAGCCGAACAGGGGCAGGATGTATCTGCTCTTCAAGACGATGCGTTTAATGCAACTATAGACGCTGAAAGATCTTTGAATAATGCACATAGACAACTTAGTATAGATCAAGCAACTCAAATACGTGATGAAAATTGTGAGGTCACGTGAAATTGTCTTGATAAACCAAATTTCACCATCACTGTTAACGACATTTCTCCTTGAGTGCAAATAGATAGTGATAAAACTGCAAAACAAAATGTAGAGGCAACATTTGTTACCTTGATTGAGAAACTCATTTATGCCTTCGGTGCTTTAGCAATACTCATTATGACGATAGGAGGAGGATATATGATTATGTACAACGGCCAGGATGAACTCCTTTCCAAGGGGAAGTCTATTTTTATGGCGGGAATTATCTCAGTATTTGTAGCACTTGGAGCGGGAATTATCATCAACCTTATTCGTTTTATCCTCTACGCATAATTATGAAACTGAAGAGTATACAGAACTTTTTTTATGTCATTATAGCTCTCTTGGTATTGCCCCTTACTACGCATGGAGCTGCTGGAGAACTCCCCCAGGTAAACTGTGCTGGTCTTCCAGGATGTGTGGATAATGATCTCGATCAAGTTACCACAAGACTCTGATGATTTATTTCGGATATTATGATAAAGTATGTCGCCGTTGCTGCAGTAATTGCTCTAATGCTTGCTGGTGCGATGTATCTCGTGTCTGGGGGAGAAGAAGAAAAAGTAAAAAAAGCAAAGACTTGGGTTATCTGGGCGCTCGCTGGCGTGCTTATCAGTGTTTCAGCTTCTTTGATTATTAATATTGTGAATAATTTATTTATCTCGTAGACCATGAAGTATATTTTTGCTATAGTAGTGACATATCTTGCACTATTTTGAGAGGTACTTGCAGATGTTGACAAGGACTTTATTGTCCCTCAAGGGGTGCCAACGATTATATCTGATGCAGATGAAGGAAGTAAATGAACGGGGATGCTTGATCAGGTGTTTGCGTATGCGAGAGATTCTATCTTTGGCTTATTGTCTCTTGTAGCGATTGCTGCGTTTATCTATATTGGCTTTCGTCTTATTTCGGCTCGTGGAAATCCTGAAGAATTTAAAAAGGTGATGTTGCATCTGATTTATGCTGGTATTGGATTGTTTGTAATCTCCTTTGCCTATGCTGCTGTTCGTCTGATTGCAGGAATAAATATTTAATTAATGATATATGAAGTTACTTTTTAAAATATTGATCTCAGTTTTGGCGTTTTCTCTCTTGTATAATGTATCATTTGCAACATGTAATTTTGATCCTGACAGGGGAGATACTATTGGCTGATCTTTGGGTGACTGTATCTCTGATACTACTCTTGTTGATGCCCAAGATGTCAACATTGCTGAAACTGGCGGGTTTAATAATAAAATAGTTGCCTGGATTCAAAACTTGGGAATTGTATTTTCTATCTTTGCGATTTCTACGATTGTGATGTGAGCGTTTGGTATGGTAGCGAGTGCTGGAGACGAGGAAAAAATTAAAAAAGGAAAAGAAAAAATAAAATGGGGAATTGTTTGATTTCTTGCCATCATTTCAGCGGGAGCCATCGTTTCGTTGGTAGTAAATATCATGTTTGCTACATAGTTTCTTGTAGTCTACAACACCTATGTCAAAAAAAGATTCTCTGATTTTTTCAAAACTTCTTGCACTCTTCCTTTGGACGAGTCTTTTTACTGTGCTTATATTTCAGGTGCAAGTATGGCTCTATGGCGAAGAAAATGTCGTTCGTGTTGAAGATGAATATATAGAGCCGACAATTTCAGATCCAAGTATTGGGGTTTTTGGTACAGGAATAAGTGATGAAGAATATAGTGATACTCTTGGTGTGATAGAGTCGGCAAAAGAGGCAGAGTATAGCTCTGCGAGCGAGCTTATCTTTGATTTCTTTCCAGAGCATTTTCAGTACAGTGTTGCACCAGAAACGGGTCTAGTAAGAAGTATCCTCTGATCTAGGGAGATGACCTCACTTTTTTCTCGACTACATATCGAGATGTATGAGCTGTTGTTCGATGTTCGAGGAAAGATGAAAGATAAAACGGTAAAATTATTTGGTATAGAACAGATGGACACCCCAGAGTTTTTAGCGGTATTTATCCACGAGTTTGCTCACTATCTAGACATCTATACTCTTGATAAGCAAGTTCTACAGGATGTGAGCTATTATTTTTACAATCTGTCATGGGACGGCACAAAAATCGTAAAGAAGTGACAAACTCAGGCAGACTTTGTTTCTGGCTACGCGATGACCAATAAATATGAAGATTTTGCAGAGAGTTTTACTTACTATGTACTTCATAATCGTGATTTTACACAAAAGATGGAAACAAGTGAAGTGCTCCAAAAGAAGTACCAGTTTTTTCAAAAGTATGTGTTTCGAGATGAGACATTTCAAAACACAAGCTTTGTGGATGGTCCTCACGCAGTAAAAGAGTACTACCGGGATATAACAAAAATACCGTTTTCGTCTACAAAATTATTGCAATATTTAAAAACCGAGATATAATTTATGAGAATTCAGTACTGATTTTTCTATCAATGTACTACATTTTACGGACCTACTTCTCCCAGAGGAGTCTTCTTTTTTATGCACGTAAGGAGTTTTTTCACATAATTTCAGATAATTTACTGTTTTCATTTTATTTTTTATCATATAGGATATATGCAAGATTTTTTAGACGAATTAGATAACGAGTTAGATGGTGGAGAGAGTGTTTCAGAGGCAGATTTTGTAGAGCAAAAACAACCGAAACCAGCTGTGAGCGAGCAAAGAAAACCTACTCCACCAGTTAAAAACCAGCCTCGCCAGAAGACATTTTCAAAAAATAAACCAGATTCAAAAAATAGACCAGAGACTTTCGTGCCACAGAAAAACTTTGGTACATTTGTGTCTCGTTTTCCAGACGTGAAGTTTTATCTTCCGACACTTCGTGATAAGTATACTCGTTTCATCCCAATTGGGGGAAATAACGAAACGGGAGCAAAAAATATGGGGATGTTTCAGTATGGAGATGACATCATGCTTGTAGACTGTGGAGTACAGTTTGCTGATATGGATATGCTTGGAGCAAATTACTCAGTTCCAGATGTATCATTTTTGACGAAGTATACAAAAAACATCAAAGGATTTGTGATTACCCATGCTCACCTCGATCATATTGGTGCCCTGAAGCACATACTTCCAGCACTTGATATGCCGGTATTATATGGGACGAGACTGACACTCGGGATTATTAGAAAATGACTCGAAGAAGCAAAGCTCTTAGATAAAGCTACGCTCATAGAAGTAGATGCGGGAAGCGATAAGAAGTGGGATGTCGGTCCCTTTAAGGTAGAGTTTTTCCGTGTAAATCACAGTGTACCAGATTGTGCTGGTTTGTATATCGAATCACCAGGAGGGGCTAAGTTTGTACATACTGGGGATTTTAAAATTGATTTTACTCCAGCAATCGATGCGCCAGCAGACCTGACGCGTATCAGTGAGATTGGGAGACGTGGGATTACGATGCTTCTTTCTGATTCTACGGGTTCAAGTCGTAAGGGATTTTCTATGAGTGAAAAAAACGTAGGGGAAGCACTTGAGAAAATCGTGAGTGAACATACAAGAGGACGTTTAATTATTGCATCATTTTCTTCTTGGATTTCTCGTATCCAACAACTTATCGACATTTGCGACAAGCATGGAAAGTATATTTTCCTCAGTGGAAGAAGTATGGTAGAAAATGTGGCGATTGCAAAAGAGCTCGGATATCTCAAAGTAAAAGAGCACATCATGAAAAAGATGACACCAAAAAATACCGAAGGAATTCCTCCACATAAGCAGGTAATCATCACAACAGGAAGCCAGGGAGAACAGTTTTCTGCGCTTGCGAGAATGGCGGTTGGACAACATAATTCTATAGAAATCGTACAAGGAGATACGGTGGTGTTTTCTTCATCGGTGGTTCCAGGAAATGAAAAGTCAGTTGTGGGAATTATAAACAAACTTATCAAACTTGGTGCCAACGTCATCACTAAAGATGATGGAGAAGTACATACTGGAGGACATGCCTTTCAAGAAGAGCAAAAGATTATGATTAATCTTGTTCATCCGAAGTACTTTATGCCAATTTATGGAGACCTGTACTTCAGAACTTTACATAAAAATACTGCAAAGACAATTGGGTATAAAGAAGAAGATATGGTGATGATAGAAAATGGCCATATCGTAGATTTTGCTCCTGATGGAAATCTGTTCCGCTCAAGGATTAAAGTACCAATTCAAGATATTATCATCGACGGTCATGGTATGGGGACACTTGGAAGTCATGTACTCAAAGCAAGAGAAAAGATGATGAACTCGGGAGTACTTGTACTTGTCTATAAAGTAGATAAAAGAACGAGAGCTCTTTTAGGACACATTAAACTTGAAACAAGAGGATTAGTGTACTTAGAGGAGGTGAGAGATATCCACCGTATGATCATAAAAAAAGCTCGTGATTCGTATGAACATACCGTGAAAGATGTTCCAGATATCGAAGAAAAAGACCTTATTAAGGTTCTTCGTTCTGATTTAGAGACATTTGTCTCAAAGCGTATCGATAGAGAACCGATGATTATCCCGATGGTAGTAGAGGTATAGGTTTTCTCCTCGTATATTTTCTTTACATCCTCGTAAATCTTGCTAGACTAGACACTGTTATTTTCTTAACCAATAGAAAATATGTACAAATCAATGCTTTTTTTCACTATACTTTTTTCAGTTGTATTGTTATCTGGGTGTTTTGAATCTCCCGAGAGTATCGATGATGCGAAGAAAGAGATGGGGATACTCGAAGAAGCAAGTACTTCTTCTGTTGATGAGGGTACAAATGCCCCTATAGTAGATACCGAAACCAAAGATATACCAGAGGTTGCTCCTGTTGTAGAACTAGCAACCATGACGATTACTGAAAAGGATGACAAAAAACTGATAGCTCTTCAGGCTATATCAAGTGCCGATTTAAATCCGTATGAGATTGAAATTCATGGGACAACACTCGGTCACGTGGAAAGTATCGTTGTAGATTTTTCAAACCCGAGTTCTGAGTATCCAGATGATCACTATCCTCTTCAGGCCTTTGCTCCTGGAGATAGTGAGTTTGTGTACCGTGCATTTTCAAAATACAAGGTCCTAGATTATGGGGTAAATACCTATAGGGTTACTGCAAAAAATGGAGACACTGAAAGTCAGATAGAGGTCGTGATTACGATTCCGAAAAATACTCCCGTTCATACAGGCGCTACGGAAGCAATCGTTCAGTATGAAAAGCAATTATTTGGAACTGAAGATGCGACGATGTATCTGAGCTTTCCTAAGTCTGATACTTTCGGAGAGATGGTGAAACTGGGGGAAAATAGCTTTACCTATTCTCGTATCAATGGTCTTGAAGTTATACAGGATACGTCTCGTATGGATTATCGTTGTGATGCGCTGACTACAAGATTACAAGAGGATGTACAAGGATGGTTTTATTGGAATACGTGTCGTGACATCATAAAAGATAGAGGTATTAGTTTTTATGTGCTTCGTTTGGAAGGAGATAACTATACGTATGAAAAACACTATGTTGATTGGATTCATAATCTCTATGGAGTGTATGAAATTGCCACCGGAACAGGAGTAGATTCAGGGACTATTGCCGAGAAGAACTCTGAGTTTAAAGAACTGTATGCAGAGGATGCTACGGTTTCGATAGTAGATACACTTTTTGAAGAAATCGTACGATAGTGTATTTATCATTCTGAACTTGATTCAGAATCATAGAATTGTACACGTATACAGACGACTCTGTATTTTACTATAAACGTTAGTGAGAAATACGGAAGAGGATTTACCACTTGTTATTAATTATGCAAAAAAAAGTATTATTAAAAATTTCAGGAGATGCCCTTTCTGGGGGAAAGGATTTTGGTATAGACCCAAGCTATGTAAGAAAAGTAGTTGATACTATTATCGAACTTCAATCTTGAGATATCGCTCTTGCAGTAGTGGTCTGAGGGGGAAATATCTATCGCTGAGGAGATCTGATACAAGCAGGAGTAGATGCGAGTGACTCTCACAGTCTCAGTATGTTATCAACGGTATTTAATGGAGTAGTACTACGAGATTTCCTACAACAAAAATGAGAGAAGGCGACCGTTATGAGTCCTCTTGGAATCAACTTTCTTTCCCCATATAATAAGGAAATAGGAAAACAGTTATTAGAAACATGAGAAATCCTTATCTGTGTTGGTGGTACGGGAAACCCTCATTTTACGACTGATTCTGGAGGAGTACTTCGTGCACTAGAGCTTGGTTGTGATATGATGATCAAGGCAACAAAGGTAGATGGGGTCTATGACAAAGATCCAGTAAAGTACGCAGATGCGAAGAAGTATAGTACTCTCGATTATGATACGGTGATACAAAAGGAACTTGCAATTCTTGATACGATGTCAGTTGTGCTTGCAAAGCAAGGAAAACTTCCTATTCACGTTCTTGCTCTCGATGATTCAAAAGGGCTTCAGGAGTGTATTTCCGGACACAATCCAGGAACAACGATTTCGTAATCTTCTGGAGAGAGGAAAAAATAAAAGTTTTTTTTGACATTTAGGGTTTTTACTATAAGATGACCCGGCAAAATTTCGTAGTGATGGTTTTTCACTACGCGTAGTTAATTTCTAAAATACTCAAGATGCTTGGTAAATTAAAGAAAAGAAAAAGACTTAGAGTCCATGGATTTCTTAGTAGAAGTGGAACTCCAGGAGGGAAAAATGTCTTAAAAAATAGAAGAAGAAAAGGAAGACATGTACTTACTGTTAGCTATCCAAAAAGATATCAAGAAGTAAATGGAAAGGCAAAGATGCATATTATTGCTGGTGGAACAGCAAAAAAATCTCCATTTGACGGAAAAGGAAACTTTGTAAAAAGAAAATAGTCATTATCATTTCGTACTTGCTACGGAATTTAACGGCTTTTACATGTTATTATCCCGATTCATTGGGATAACCTTCAAAAATGATTAAAAAAAGATTTCGACTCTCTGAACGTGAAGTAAAAAAGGTTTTATGAAAAGGAAAGCCTTTTTTTTCATATGGGGTTGTGTTAAATAGTATTCCTAATATACTACCGTACCATAGATTTGCTGTCGTAATTGGCTCAAAGTCTGTAACAAATAATATCACGAGAAACTTCTTTCGAAGGAAGTTTTATAATTTGATGGCGGGATATATTACACAAGATATGGGACAACAAAAAAAGGGACAGTATCGAGATATGGTATTTGTCGTCAAAAAAACAACAGCACTGGATAAAAAAGAGACCTGAACGATCCATGCATTTGAAAAAGATATACAATTTTTAATCCATAAGCTCCCTGTATGAAACAAATATTAGATGCCGTACTGATTGGGTTGTTGGTGTTCCTTGCCATCAATCTCTTTACGGGACAAAAAGAAGAAGCAACCCTAAGCTCTGGAAATATTATCATCTCTGCGTCAGATAACAGCTATAGTATCCCGGCAGACGTGCAGCTCGAAATCGAAAATCTATCTCCTGATACGATCAGTATTGATAGTTGTCAAGATATCGCTATCAAGTTTAGAGGTACGCCAATCACCCTTCCAGAAACTACGTGTAAAGTAGTAGAGGTCCTCCCAGGGAAAAAAGAAATGATTGATTACGGAGAAGTATATACGAGCTTTATGGATGTAGGTTCATACTTTGTCCAGTTAACTCTGGATGAGAAAGAATATATTTCTTCATTTGATATCGAAAACAGAGGAAGTATCGGGAAATTGTTTGTTCATGTGTTTTATGCTCCACTCTATAACCTCGTAATGTGGTTGTCATATATTTCTGCATACTCTCTTGGTTGGGCGATTATCCTGGTGACGATACTTATTCGTTTACTTCTTGTATGGCCACAGCATAAAATGATGGTATCACAAAGGAAACTCCAAGCAATTCAGCCAAAGATCAAGGCGCTTCAGGAAAAATATAAAGGAAATCAACAACAGCTCGGAATGGAACTTATGAATCTCTACAAAAAAGAAAAAGTGAATCCAATGGGATCTTGTGGCTTTTTGCTTATTCAGTTACCGATACTTTTGGTTATTTATAATATTATCTTCAACATACGAGATGCTTCAAGTATGTACTATCTCTACAATTCTCTTTCATCCTTTGATCTTTCAAAGCTTTCCTATGACTTTTATGGGCTTGATCTCCTCGGAGTTGGAGGGCTGGTTGGTATTGGATTGGCGCTACTTGTTGGAGGAATCCAGTTTATACAGATCAAGCTGTCGCTCAATTTTAATGCACAGAATACAAAAGCTCCCGTTTTGGAAAAAAAGAAAGGAGCCAATGACTACTCAAGCCTGATGCCAGATCCAAATATGATGAATAAATTTATGCTCTTTGGTATGCCAATTATGGTAATGATATTTACCTATACACTTTTTGCAGGTATTGGTCTCTATTGGGCGATTTCAACACTGTTTATGATTTTTCAACAAATAGTAGTAAATAAAATCGTAAAAAAGTAAATATAAAAACTGCTGATAAACCTGGTATATCTTTTGACACCACCGCTCTAAATCATACACTAGCAGGTATCAAATAATATTTTCTTACTATATTTCTATGAGAATTTTATCATCTGTTGCGATTCTAAGCGTTGCATCTCTCTTGGTGGTTCCAGCATTTGCATATGAAGAAGTAGAGTGTGCGAGTGATGCTGTTTTTTCTGCAAATACCTGTTCTCAGTGTTTTGTGGAATCAGATACCAAATCCGAAGGAGACAATATTGGGCTTTTATCAGATCTCTGGGTAAACAATACTACCTTTGATAAAATCATGTATAAAGAAGAACAAGAGATGCCAGAGATGCTCAGTCTTTCAGCTGGAGCTACTTGGTCACAAACTCCATCAGGAGCAGATTTTTGGGAATATACCGATGAGTTTGATGCTCTGTATAGTGAAGATGAAGGTGGATATATCCTCCCAGCAGGGAAAGAGGTAACGTGGTTAAAATCAAAGCTTGGATATGCTTACAAACTGACAAAAAATGAAGTAGCAGCAAACCAAAATGTGGGACTCCTTGTGTATCCTGTTGCGATTCATAATATTATCGGTGAAGCAGAAATCACTCCAGATAATGAAGAACATAGAGAATGTGTACTCTTTAAATCTGCAGGAGCTGAAGTAACTCCAGAACCAACAACAGAAGAACCTACGGAACTTCCTCAGACAGGTCCAGAAAATTACTTGTTCTTAATTCTCATTGCTCTTATCTTGGCATATGGTATCTCTGCTATGAGAAGAAGATCATAATTTCATACATACTACGAAAAGAGTCGAAGGTTTCCTTCGGCTCTTTTTTATAAATTTTAAAATCGTCAAGGTGATTATGTTGCGGGGCTTGGAGAGGTGTGTTACCATAATAAGGACTCGAAAATTATTTTTTAAAATTTATGTATGTATACCTACTCTCAATGGAGAACTTCGCTTCAACGCCTTTGTCTTCAATCATTTGACTCTCCAAATATTCAAAGAGAGATTACAAACCTTACGGATGAAGAGGTAGAACAGTATGTTCAAGAAAATACCGATGCGGTGGTCGCCTATATCAATTCTTTGGATACAGAAAATGGATACTCAGGAAAAGATGGAACACTGACACAGTATGAAATGTCATACTTTGGAGATAAAGAGTTAGTAGAGAAATTGATTCGTTCACTTCACTTAGACTTTAGTCTCGAGAAAGGAATTGATATGGCACAGTTTGTAGAAGTCCTTAAAAAATATAAACAAGAAAGAGCAGGAGTTGTTCTTGCGACCAGAGAGTATCAGCAACAGGTTGAGGGGATTTTAGATCCCAAAACAACAAAGTTACAAGATGAAGAGAGAGAAGATATTGATCAGTATAATTTCAACTCTTTTCTGGAGCGTTTAGAAGGGTATTTCAGTACTCATAGAGATTTACATGTAGACGTTACAAGACCAGAAGGATATACGATGGTTGGACACTCTAAAAGAGCAAATGTAGAAACAGAAGAGGCAATTCTTTCAAAAGAAAACTATATCGAACAGATGAGAGATTATGATGTGTTTACCGCAGTGTTAGCAAAACTCGGGTACAGTGATGAGCGTTCTGGATGGAGAAAATTTTGGACAGGGTCTTGGAGTACGAAACAAGAACACGAAACCTTTTTAGCACGTGTACAAAATACAGAAAGGGGGAATATCCTTGATATTGAAAGCATAAAACAGTATCTGTTTGATCTCAATGGGGATTCTGTGATTACTGCAACTATGGATGATGGTTTGACAGAGATTTCTCCATATGATTATGTGAAGACCCATGAAGACACACTTAATTTTCTTGAGAATCTTGGATTTCCAAGAGACTTTCAAGTATTGAGGAATTTATCATTTCGTGATCAATTTGCTACTCGTCTTGTGGAAGTGATGAAACTCCATGTTCCCTTTACTGTGCTCGTACAAAAAGATGGATATAAAAACTTTATGAAGGAATATCTCGAAACAGAACAAAAACTGAGAGAACAGGTGATGATGGATTTGAGTGATGCCGATATTGAAGAGAAATTAAGAAATGCAGGAGTGGAAATAACTCCTGAAGCAAAAGATATCGTAAAACAAGTGACAGTATTTATTGCGATGGGGCATATAAGTGCTTTTGGAGTCAATATCAATATCAAAGAACTAACACACGGTATCCTTGATGGATTAAATCTTGGGATGACTTCAAAATGAGAATTGATTGTTTGAGTCAATAAACGCCTACTTGAAGAAAAGAGATATGGAGCAAGTAGTCGTTTGGATGGCGTTATGGGTGTACAAGGCGTTGGACTTCATGTAGCAGTATCGAGTGATGCTCCAAATACTGAACTCAGTAATGATACGGTAAACCTTACTTTTGGTCTTGGAGTAGGGGTAAACTGGCAGAAAAAAGGATATGCGAGTCTCTCGCTGATGATGACAAATCCAGTAGCTGATAATGTCGAAGGAATCAATAGAATGTTGGAACGTGAAGAAAGGATTCTTGATATTGTAGTGAAAAAGCTTGAGTCTCAAACACTCAATCTTGGAAAACCAGGAGTTGAAGGTCTCCTTCGTGAAGCAGGAGTACTTGAAAGAGAAATTACCGAACAAGAATATGCAATTGTAAAAAATAATATTGAAAGTCTCAAAGATACTTATGAAGTGATAGTTGGAGCAGTTGATTCTGACATGAAGCAACGCCTTACTGAGAGGTTTAAACAGACTGTACTGACGGCACTTGTAAATCGTCAATTTACACAGGCGGAGGGGATAAACCTTACGGGTATTGGAGCATTTTGTATTCCAGGGGTATTGGCTGGTATTTTCCCAATCTTTGAGATGAACTGGGTTGGGTATGAGGTACTAAAAAATAAGTTTGGAAATGATATTGCCACACGTATTACCGATATGGAGCTTTGAGCATTTATAGAAAAGTATGGACAGCAAGATGGCATTAAGTTTGATGGGAAAGAAATTCGTTATCCTGAAGGAATGGTCAATGTATACATCAATGGTGAAAAAGATACTCCAGGAGTAGATATCTCCAGAGATGCAAGAACTGGAGAAATTGTAATCCGTCCAGCCGCTGGATATACACTCACCGCAAGTATGACACAAGAGTATATCCCTGATGCAATACAGAATGCAACGTATAAAAGATATGAACTCCAAGTAACTCCTGTGGCATTGCAAGCGGGTGCTCAGAGCACACCAAACAAGACTCAGGAAACTATGATTGAAGATACGGAAAAGTTTAAGGATCTACGTAAGCAAATGGAAGGGTTAAGGTCTGCTTTTACAGCAAAGACTCGTTATAATATTCAAGAAAAGTGAGGGTTACTTGATCCGAGTTCAACTCAAGAAGAAAAGTGGAGAGATCTTGTAGAGCTAGCAAAAAAATGAGAAAAATATAAAAACAGAGCTGATTGGAAAGATTATGATGGGGTAGGGCTTTTGGGAGCAACGAACCTATCAAGTATTGTTAATTCTACAAATAATCCAATTGAACAGGCATTTATCCTTTCAAAGGTTATTCAGTACTTAAAAACAGCAAAAGATTTTGGAAATGGAAGGATGGAAACATGGAATGATAATGTTGAGAGTTATATTGCCAAAGATAAAAAAAGAAGAAATAAATTTGATACCCTCTTTGGATTTAGTCTCACAGACGAAGCAAATGCATACTATAAAGAACTCGAAAAAGGAAAAGGAAAGATTGGAACACATTCTGAAATTGGACTTGGGTTTGATGCAGCGGCGAGTGTAAAAAGTACTGATACGGCAACTACTTCTTTTGGGACGGGGGTAGATGTATTTAAGGGTGATCTCGATATGCTCGCAGTAGATGAAAAACCAGTACTTATTGAGATTAAGGACCAAGAAAAAATTACAAAACTGACAAAAATGGTTTGAGCTCAGTGAATAGTACCAGAAGGATTAAAGTTTTTCTTTTACAAAGATCCATATGGATTTGATGATAGGATTCTGGTAAAAAGAGAAATAACTACTGTAACTCTAGCCGAGGTTCCACAAACAGGAGGTATCTCTGGACGTTGAGGAAGTCGAGCGCAAGAAGTTGCACAGGGAAATTACTCTGCGGGATTGGTTCCAGTATGGAGCTATGACTTAGATAAACCAGAACCTCAGCCTACACCAACTTCTACTACCACGCCAGCGAATAATCCTGGGGATAGCACTCCACAAGTTTGAAATTCAGGGAGTACGGATGTAGTTAATGGAAATGGACTATAATATTGACATATTGAAATTAATATTTAAAATATGAGTAAATATACTATTTTGGCTTTAATTTTCATCTTCTTAGTAGTCTCTTATATCTTTTTTATCAGAGGTTCGTCGGATGAAATGAAACCAGGAACAGATTTATACTTTAAGGACCAAAGCATATGAGATACTCCTCCTGCTTGAGAAAACTGATTATAGTGGGTATTGTACTATTGAGTCTCAATACCATAGCAGATGCCGCTACCGTTCAAGTATCGTGCGGAAGTGCATTTTCAAATATCAGTAATAAATCTTGTAATACATGTTTTAATAAAACGGTCTATGATAGAAGCAGTTTATGACTTTCATCTACTTTTTTTGATTCTTGGGACCAATTTAATAATTACAATAACCCATTTATCCTCGGTACTTCGTCTTCAAGTACGATTTTTCAGTTAAATTCTTCGTATATCGTGCATCATGGGGTGTCTGGTTTAGACGACTCAAAGCTGGTTTCAAACTACGCTCCAGCCTCAAGATCTAGAATAGGAGTATTTAACAATAAAAACTTTCAAGTTGTTTGACATCCAGTATCAAGAAATACTCTAGCAAGTCGCTTAATGTATAATGTTTATTATTATGACGAGCAGACCTCAGGGTTTCCTGTTACACAAAATCATACATTTTATAACTTTGCTGAAACTACCGATGCAAATGGAAATGTAAATATGGTACCAACAAAGTTTACACTTTGAGTCAGTACAAAGTATGTGAATCATCCAGCTGGGAAAAGAGAACACAATGAGTGTGTAAATTTCTATGTCTCTTTCTGTTGAGATGGTGTAGCTGATACCAGTGATGGAGAAACCTGTGATGATGGAAATACTACGAGTGGAGATGGATGTAGTGCCACATGTCAGGCAGAAGTATCTACCTGTAATGGGCTTACAGCAAGCCAAACAAGTGCAACGGTACCATTTTCATCGACAGTCACTTGTAGTGGGACACACGTTAGCAATTATACGATTAGTTGTGGGAATGGACAAGTATTTACAGGAAATGGTAATGGTGTCGGAACACAAAGCTTTACTCATACTTGTAACTATACGACAGCAGGAAGTTACACTGCCGTGTGTACCATAAATAATACGATTACCAATAATAGCTGTCAGTCCTCTATTACGGCATCATCAAGTTCAAGTAGTTCTTCTAGCTCATCATCTTCGAGTAGTTCATCTTCATCGAGCAGTTCGTCTTCTTCCAGTTCATCAAGTTCAAGCTCTTCTTCGAATGGATGAGGATCGTCTTCAAGTTCTGGTTGAGGATCAAATATCTGTGGAGATCATGTAGTGCAACGTCCAAATAGTAATGGGGTTATGGAAGAGTGTGATTTTGGACCAAATTATAGTACTTGGCCAAGTTGGTGTTCATTACCAACCGCAACCAATCCATGTAGTATTGGAGACCTCACAATTCCAGGGGGAGGAACTCCAGAGATTACGATTCCAAGTGGTGGGAACATCAGTTTTTATCCTGGAGGAAGTACGATTATCGGTCACTTGATGAA
Organism: Candidatus Peribacteria bacterium; assembly: GCA_023898505.1. Lineage (GTDB taxonomy): Bacteria > Patescibacteriota > Gracilibacteria > BD1-5 > UBA6164 > HK-STAS-PATE-10. Next base: position 972,827 of record CP060226.1, read on the forward strand.
TCCACTAGCAGGGATTACGCCATATATAGAAAACACTTCTAGTGAAAATTTTTATTTCCCCTATAGGCTCTGTGTGTACAAATGAAGTTCTCCAGTCTTAACCGGAAGTAACAAGGTATGTTCGAATAGTGTCGTTGGAAATATTGGCCCAGGAGATAAGATATACATGACAACACCTACAAATTTCCTTGGAAATAAAAATGCGATTCCTGAGACAGCTGACTATGTCGATACGGATATAAAAACTACCCTTGAATGATACCAATGAGCGTATTTTGCTCGTGAAAGAAGGGTTCGTGTGACGAAGCCATCGATTGTGACGATTGGTGGAGGGACAAGTTTCGTCAATAACAATGGTACCGCTTCAAATGTGAATACTGTAGGACAATGAATTCTCTCTACTGCGAATCAAAACAAAAACTTTGTTGGTCCGGGTGTTTCTACTGGAGGACTTTCAAGTTATAGTGAGCAGATCGATGATAGTGCTACGGTGAGTGAAATTTCAACAGATATCGATACCCATACTGATACTTTAAACACGGTAAATATACCATTTACAGCAAGTGTTGGGGTAAGTTCTTTGGCAAATATTACAGAAAATTATAACGGTATTGAAAATGTATTTATTCTGAAAGGGCAAAGTGCAAATATCAGTTCAATTCCAAGTTCTATCACTGGCCCAAGGACCTATATCATCGAAGATGGAGATCTTGTTATCTCTGGAAACCTTGTCTATGATGGAAATATTGCATTTATCATCAAGGGTGGAAATGTCAGAATAGATAATAGTGTTACTCAGATTGATGCAGTACTCGTCGTTATGGAGAAATCGAGTGTCTGAGGAAAAGTGATGTCAAACAATACCACTACCACCAATAATGTCCTTACGATTAATGGTGCTGTGTATGGAAATATGACAGAGCTTCTCGAAAAACGTACGTATATTAAAGACAATGCGAACGGACAGATTGATGTTGGAACGATTGTCAGTTTTGGTTCTTCGTTTTTCAGAAAGCCGGCACCACTGTTAGGGGAGTTTATCGGAGAGTATCTCTCTTCGAGAAAATATGCAGATTAAAAAACACTCCGTCAAATTTGACGGAGTGTTTTTTAAGAGTTTTCATTACCAAATACCAGGAATAAATTTATAGCGAACGTGTGCTTTATATTGTCTGTATTCAGGATCTTTTGAAAGGTGTCGTTCTTCAGTAATAGCGCGAAGATAGTAAATACCACTCCAAGCAAGAAGGGAGAAGAGAACAATACAAAAGTGTTTCCATTGTTCTGTCTGTATATTGCCAATAAGAAGAGGGAGTCCTCCAATCCACCAAGCAAGATTTTTTGTGATATATGCGGGGTGTCTCACGATACTATAGGCTCCACTCGTTATAATCCCACGATTTGTGAGATTGCTTGCTTTCCATCCGAGAGAAATCGAAGCAGAGGCATAGATACCCATAAGGAGTAGAATCATACCGTTGAGCACGATGTGAAGAGAAGGATCTGAAAACATAGGGAAATCTCTAGAGTACCAACCAATAAGACTCGTTGTGTAGGTGTTAAATGGCGGATAACAAGCGAGAACCACCGCCCACCCAAGAATCGTTGGTTCTACACTTTTGATGGTATTTTTCAGCCTTGGAGATTCGATGAGATACCCAAGGGTGAAAAAAAATACGTCAAATGAAAGGATCAGCGTAAAACACACCCAAAACAAGTGTTTGTTGAAGAAAAGTAGAAAATCGGTAGAAAGAAGGGAAATATCTATACTTGAAAGGTAGAGATTATTTATCACAGTGATGAAGTGATCCGTAAACCACACAATCATAAGTGGAGCAAAAAAGAGTTTCACCATCCACGCAAGCAGTGCTGTTTTTTGTGCTGCTTCTAGAGAAAAGATTCTCTTCTTGAAAATATCCCTGACATACTCAAATACTATGAGTGCCTTTGAAGGAGTATGAGTATGATGATAAAATGGTATGAGAATTATAGCATAAAGAAATATAATGGTATGAAATACGTCCATCGTTTCGATATGGATGTCCCATATTCTGAGGGTGATGATTTGTGAAAAATAGTTCTCAAAATATGGGAGAGAACGATATACTATATATCCTCACAGGATACCAGACATTGTTGACAGATAATTTTTCAGGAAAAGTGTCATTGTAAGAATGAAGAAGATATTAAGGAATCTCTGAAAAATTATCAGTAGCTACAAAAATCAAGATTTTTTAGATAAAATTTGTAAAACAATTTTGAGTTTAGCCTTTGCTAAGCGATAAATTTTTGAACAAATTTTAGCAAAAAAGGTTATTTTTTAACAGATGCTAGTTTTTCAGAGATTCCTTTACTCTATAGTATTCATTTTCAGAAACTTTCAACTTTACAAAGGTATAATAATCTATACTCTAGGGATATATACTTTTTTATTGATACTATGAGGATACTCACTGGGATAAAACCAACAGGAGACGGGATGCATCTAGGGAATTATTTTGGGATGTTTCGTCCGCTACAAGAAATTTCAAAAGATAAAGAATCATTTCTTATGGTGGCAGATTTGCATTCACTTACTTCGGTTCATAATGGTGATACCTTGAGGCATAATAAAGCAAGGATGCTTCGAGAATTTATTGCGCTTTTTTGAGAAGATAGAAGTATCATCATCTTTGAGCAAAGCCAGGTAGAACTACACAATGATATTACTTGGATTTTATCGAGTGTTACTCCGTATAGCCTGATGCTTCGTGCTCATAGTTTCAAAGATGCAGAGGCGAAAAACCATGAAGTAAATATGGCGACATTTAATTATCCAATTCTCATGACTTCGGATATCATTACCTATGATGTAGATATGGTGCCCGTAGGAAAGGACCAAAAACAGCATGTGGAGTTTGTTCGAGATATCGCAGAGAATTTTAATAAAACCTACAAGACTGATTTTTTTCAGTTACCTGAACCAGTGATTCAAAAAGATGTTGGGGTTATTCCTGGTACAGACGGGAGAAAGATGAGTAAGAGTTATGATAATTTTCTTGGTATCTTTGATGATGAAAAGACCCTAAAGAAAAAGATGATGTCGATTGTGACCGATGATACTCCTCTGGAAGAACCAAAAGACCCAGATACGTGTAATGTCTTTGCACTCATACAACTTTTGGCTCCTCTAGAAAGACAACAATCTATCAGAGAAAAGTACAAGAAGTGAGGGTATGGCTATGGTCATGCAAAGTTGGAATTACTGGATATATTTCTTGAGTATTTTCATGATGCCAGGGAAAGATATACAGCCATGTGAGAAGATATGTCAGAAGTTCAAGAACACCTCCATATAGGAAATACTCGTGCAAGATCTTTGGCACAAACAAAATACCAAGCACTTAAAAATATTGTAGGATTATAATCTGTATATCTATGAAGGGACATATCTATTTTATTATGGGGCAGTCTGGTTCTGGGAAAGGAACCGTGATTTCGAAATTACAGGAAAGTAATATTCCTCATCTTCATATCCCCCTATCGTATAAGACTCGTGCCATCAGAGAAACAGAGGTAAATCATGTGGATTCTCATTTTATCACGAAAGAAGCGTTTGTTCATGCGATAGAACAGGGGGAGTTTCTGGAGTATGCCTATGTGTATGAATGAGACGATATCTATGGAACCAAGTATGAAGACGTGATTGAAAATGGAATCGAAAAGGGCTATACTGTCATCAAAGAGCTCGATATCCAAGGACTTGAGAAACTCAGAAGAGAAAAACCAGAACTCGATAGTATATATACCACCATCTTTTTAAGTATCCCGGCCGAGAAACTTAAAGAGCGCATTGAATCACGAGGTGTGCTGATGCAAAATGAAGAGTTTGAACGTAGAAAACAAACAGCGATTGAAGAACAAAAAAAAGCGCAAGAACTCTGTGATGTTATGATTGATGCAACACAACCTCCGGATGAAGTATTTACTCAGGTATGTGACATAATTACAAAGACCAAATAATACGTATCTTTTCAGGGGAGTAGTACATCAAAATGGGTATTCAAAAATTTATACTCTGTAATTTGAAATGGTTTCATGAAAGTTCATATTATTTCTCTGTTTCCAGAAGCCTTTGAGTCATATTTTTCTTCCAGTATTTTGGGGAGAGCGATAGATGCTGGTCTTTTTCAGCCAGTGTTTTATAAGCTTCATGATTTTTCAGAGAAGAAGTTTGGTCAAGTAGACGATAAGGCCTATGGTATGCATGGACAGGTTATCTCCCCAGAACCCCTTTCCAAAGCGATTCATCATGTGTTTCAGATAGTAGGGAGACAGATTCCCGTAGTATATATGACGCCGAGAGGAGAGGTATTGCATCAATCACAGGTCGAAACATACTATGAACATCTTACAGATGATTTTATTATCATTTGCGGTCACTATGAGGGGATAGATGAGCGTATTATCGAAAAATATGTCGATTATAGTATCTCTATTGGCGAATATGTGCTGACAAGTGGAGAGATTGCTGCTCAGGTTTTTTTAGACGCACTAGTACGTCATATCCCTGGAGTCTTAGGAAATCCGACATCTCTCGAAGAAGAGAGCTTTTCCAAGAAGTTGCATAGACAAAAAGAGTATCCTGTATATACTCGTCCTGAAATATTTGAAGGAATGGCGGTGCCAGAAGTGCTGACATCTGGGAATCATGCTGCTATTGAGTGTTGGAAGCAAGATAATCTATCGTAACACGTATGCAAGATCTCGAACTCTATATCAATCACTTTATTGAGACGGTAACTTTGGAAATGATTCTCAAGTTTTTTGTTGTCTACTTTTTTGTAATTTGGATATCAGTAATTATCTGGGTAGTGAGAGATATCACGAACCGAAGTGATAGCCTGATACTCCAGATTCTGAGTGTCCTCATTGTCTTTATACTTTCTCCTTTGGGAGTATTTGTATATCTACTTATCCGCCCTTCACATACACTCTTTGAGAAGTATTATGATGAGATAGAAGAAAACCTCGATGATCTTTCTTGCTCTATAAATAAGCGCTTTTGAGTCGAAGAAAAGACACTCCTTCGTTGTCCCAAGTGTCACTACCATATCGAGGATGACTATCAGTTTTGTCCCAAGTGTCGTACAGAACTCGTGAAGAAGTGTTTTCATTGTAAGAAAAATATCAATATGGCGTGGAAAAATTGTCCGTTTTGTGGAAAAGAAAATAAGAAAAAATAAACTCCTCATTCAGAGGAGTTTATTAAACTATTTTTTTGCTGTTGTTTTCTTCTTTTCTTCTTGGAAGAAACTGTCAATAAGCTTTCTATATGCTGTACGCTGTCTCAGTTCTTCATAGTATTTGTTTCCTGGGACATAGAGCTCTTTCAAACGAGCAAGGACATCGCTCGATTCAAAACGAGCAAGTATTTTTTGTACTTCGGCTTCTATTTCTGCATCACTTACTTCTACGTTTTCTACTTCCATAAGTTTGTGGAGGATAAGTTCTCCTTGAAGTCTCTTTAGTGCTACTGGTTGTACATTTTTCTCTTTGTATTCTTCTTCTGTAAGTTTAAGGCTTTCAAGGTAGTGACCGATTTTGATACCATCTTTGGTGATGTTTTCTTTGATTTCTGCGTATACTTTTTCGATCTGGTTTTTAAGGAGAGCATCTCCGATATCAAGAGTGGTAACTTTCAAAAGTTCATCAATCAGTTTTGCTTCATCATCGATACGAGCATTCATTTCTTTTGTTTCTGAGATTTCTTCTTTAATAAGCTCTCTAAACGCTTTCATATCGAGCTTTTTTCCTCTGAGTTGCTCTATGAATTCCGGAGTAAATTCTGGTTTTACGGCTTTTTCAAGTTTCTTTACTTTTACGGTAAACTTTGTCTTTTTACCAGCAAAGTCAGCATTGTGGTAATCCTTTGGGAAGGTAATATCAAGAGAAAGATCTTCTTCTATTTTTGCTCCCACAAGACCATCTTCAAACCCTGGAACGAGTACTCCAGATCAAAGTATGAGCGGATAATCTTGCATAGCTGTCTGCTCAAGGAGTTTTTCCCTATCATATCCTTGGGTGTCGATAGTGATCCTATCACCAAGTTTTGCACTTGAGCGCTTATCTCCTACTGCTTCAAAACGAGTAAAGCGTTGTTCTATATCGGCGATAGCAGCATCTACTTCTTTTTCTGCTACAGTAATTGGTGTTTTCGTTAAAGAGATCTTTTTATATTTTGCATCGATCGAGATATTTGGGAGTACTTCGATATGTACGATAAACTTTAGTGGTGACTGAGATGGTACATCTGTAATTTCTGCTTGAGCAACTGGAAGAACCTTTTCTTTTTTTAGAGCCTCTTTATACAGTGCATCAATGGCAAAATCAATCGTCATTTGTGCAATATATTCTTCTCCATATTGGCGAATAAGTACGGCTTCAGGGATCTTTGCTCCCTTTCTAAATCCTTTAATATCTGCATGTTTTTCTAGGTGGGTGATTGCTTTTTTTCTGTAGGGAGCAATGTTTTCTACGCTTTCTTCTATCGTGAGTTCTACAATCGATTTTGGAAGATCTTTTCTGGTAACTTTCATGAATAGGTAATTAAAAAATATGAAACGCGCGTGATTATATCCGCATTTCCTCTAAATACAATTTTATTTTTTCTTGAATAAAATAGATGCTAGTTATCGTAATTTCCCATGGTATAGTCAAATGTCCCGAGTTCGGGGTTGTATTCATAGATGATTCCATAGGTTTCATATTGTTGGAAATCTGTTGGAAGAAAATCGATGTATCCTTCGTTGAGTAGTGCCTTTGCATTTCTGGCGGTATTTCCATTGTGATCAGTCTTAAATTGTTCATTTGCTGCTTCTATATACAAGAGATTTAGTTCTCGAATCGCTTTGTTTACAAAGTTACTACATTGGGTATCATAGAGGGCATTTTTTTCATCTTCCGGGTTATAGGTTCAAAAGAGGGTATTTCTTGAATCTTCTATCGTTTTTATGAGGTATCCATTAAGAGGAATTCTTCCTTGGAACGCAAGAAGTCAGGTATTTTCTACATCTTCAGCATAAGCCTGGCAAGATTCATTATCCTCTATAAATTTCGCGATATTTAAAAACATAAGAAATGCTTTTTGCCTGTTTCCTCATTTTCCTTGCATGATGGCAGCCATAACCTTTGCTCCACTGACAGCATCATCATTGGCGCTGGCGACTTTATAATAGCTTGATGCCGTGATAGGGTCTTGCTTATAAAAGTAATAAATATATGCCAGATAGTACGGGATAGAATAGGTTTGACATGGGTTTCGAAGATACGCATCTGACCAGATTTTTTGAAGATCTTCTTCTTGTTTAATGGCTTCTACTTTTTCCATATTACAGAAGTTTCTTACTCCCTTGAGTCAGATTTGCTCTGCTTCGTGTATATTTTTTTGCTGTTCTTCATCTGGGAGGCTTTCGTAGCGTTCATTATAACTTGGAAGCAAGAGCTCTCCAATGATATAGGGATGCTCGAAAAAAGGATTGAGCTCTGTTACGAGGTCAAGCACTTTAAAGAGGTATTTTTTATACTCTGAATTTATCGCATTTCCACCGATGTACTGTATCGCCTCAAGCCGGTAGATATCAGCACGCAGGTTTTGAAACCCAATAGCGGTCTTTTTTGCAAATTCTTTTTCAGGGAGTCATTCAGGGTGTTGTACGAGATCTTGCTTAATAGTGAGATAGGTTTCGTAATTCCCGATGTTTATATGGTAAAATCCTGAAAAAATAAGTAATAATATAGCGACAATAATTACTTTTTTCATAAGATACATTGTATTTTAAATATAGTGTGTCATTTTGTCCTGAGTCCTCGGCGCAGAATCATAAAAAGAGAAATACTATTATTATAATTCTTGTAGTACGAGATTCAGAAATGGAGATACATTTCTATTAGATATCATCTCCATCAATATCTATAGTAAGTTTTTCTTCGCTGCGACAAATATAGAGTCTTCTTTCTGCTCCGTCTCACATACTTTTGGTATACACATCATCACCAAGCCCCCCTACATATGCGTGTACTTTTTTTCTTTCGTAGGCATTTAAAAATGGGAGACGAATATCTTTTTTATCTTTGCGAACCATCTCTACTTTTGATTCGATAAAACGAAATAGTTTGTCTTCTTTTGCTTTGAGATAGTCATTTACTTCTAAGTGAAGAATAACTTTTTTATCGAGATGTTTTGTAAATAGTGCGCGGAGGAGTGTCTGGAGGCTTTCGAGATTTCTTCCGTGCGGTCAAATAAGGAGGGAAGAGTCGTTTGATTCTATTTTTAGGAGATAGATACCTTCTTGTTCTTCAGAGAGAGAGATTTCTTGTATATCTATTGTAAGGTGTGAGAAAAATTCCTCAGCAATGCTTTGTAATTTATTGTCCATAGGTCGTAATTAATTCTATCAAAAAATACGCACCAAAGATTAATAAAATCTTTTTATTTTACAAGTTTTGTTGCAAAGAGAAGTTTTTGAAACTTTTGACAATAAACCAAAAAAACTTATATTTTTGCCATCAAAATTATTATTTTTTCAGTAAAAGACAGATTCATGCCAGATAAAAAGATAGTAGATGACTACTATGCGAGTATTTCGAGTACTTCTTCATCTGAGGATTCGGAACAAAATACAAAGAAAAGAGTTGTAAAAGCAAAAAAGGTGATGATTAAGAAATCTCCCGCTGTTTCAGTAGCTCCTCCAGAGACTCAAGAAGAAAAAAAGCCGCTCGTAAAGAAAAAGGTATCTCAAGAGAAGATTCCTGATTTTGATGAGGTGAAACAGCAACAAGCTGAAGAGGAAGTGAAAGAAACTTCTACAGAAGCAGTTAAAGAGGAGAAGAAATCTGAAAAACCACAAAAATTCATCAATACGATGATTGGAGGAATTGAGGTAAGTCAAAATAGTTACCGCTCTAAAAAACCAGGAGCTCCAGGGGGAAGATGAGACGAAGACACTTCTGATAAAAGATCAAAGGGGAAAAGTGCTTTTGGGAAAAAGGATAAGCATAAAAGAGCAATTTTTGATGATGGTGAAGGAGGATTTGTTCGTTCTAATAAACTCAATAAAAGAAAGAGAGAAGAGAAAAAAGTAGAAGATATTCAACAAAACCTCGTAGCTCATACAGGAGAAACCGTTGTTGTTTCCGATGTGTTGTCTTTGAAAGAATTGTCAGAAAAGATAGGGGTTCCAATGTCGAACTTGATTGCTGAATTTATGAAAAATGGTATGCTTGTGACCATTAATTCAAAGATTGATTTTGATGCTGCTTCTATAGTTGCAGAAGTATTTCAAGTCGTGCTGAAAAAAGATGAGTCTTCGGGTCTTGGTATCCAAGAGTTACTTTCTGGAGATATTACCGATTTACTGAAAGAAGACGATACTTCTAGTCTTGTAGACCGTCCACCAGTTATCAGTATCATGGGGCATGTTGATCATGGAAAAACTTCACTCTTAGATTATATCAGAAAAGAAAAAGTAGCAGAGGGGGAAGCTGGAGGGATTACTCAGAGTATCTGAGCCTACCAAGTAGACTACAATGATAAGACCATTACCTTCCTCGATACTCCAGGACATGAGGCATTTACAGTGATGAGAGCGAGAGGAGCGAAATCAACCGATATTGCCATCCTTGTAGTTGCTGCGGATGAAGGGGTAAAACCACAAACAATAGAAAGTATTAATCATGCGAAAGAAGCAGGGATTTCTGTAATCGTCGCCATCAATAAAATGGATAAAGAAGGAGCAAATCCAGACCATGTAAAAGGACAGCTTTCAGAACACGGTCTTGTTCCAGAGGATTGGGGAGGAGATACTCCATGTGTTCCAGTTTCAGCAAGAACAGGGTTTGGGATTGATGATCTATTAGAGATTATTTTGCTTGTTGCTGAGATGAAAGTACTACAGGCAAATCCAGATAGAAGAGGAGTGGGGACGGTGATAGAATCACACCTAGATTCTAGACTTGGTCCTGTTGCTACGGTGCTTATGAACACAGGAACACTCAATAAAACAGATAATATCGTGTGTAGAGATGCGTACGGAAAGGTAAAGATACTTCATGATTATGCTGGAAAACATATTGCTCAAGTAGGTCCAGGAGATCCGGTGCTTATTGTCGGTTTAGATAAAGTAGTAGAGGGAGGAGATATCCTACAAGTTGTATCTGATGCAACAACCGCCCGTACAAAATCCATCGAGTATGCTGAAGTGATGAGGCAAAAACAAGCGATGAATGCATCAGGAATTGATCGTATCATGTCACAGATTCGTTCGGGGAATTTGAAACAATTAAAGATTGTGCTCAAGGCGGATACAAATGGAAGTCTAGAGGCTATTAGGGCATCATTATTAAAGTTGTCGACAGAAGATACTGAAGTTATGGTGATTCATGCGGGAGTTGGGGATATTACCGAAGGAGATATCTTGATGTGTGAAGGAAGTGCAGCGATTTTGATTGGTTTTGGGGTGGGGGTTGCAGGAAACGCAAAAAACATACTCAGAGATAGCAATATTGAGTGTATTAATGATCGTGTTATCTATCATATCACTGAAAGAATTGAAAAAATTATTACTGGTATGCTTGATCCGAAAGAAGTTGAAACCGTGTTGGCAAATGCTCAGGTATGAGGAGTATTTTATACTTCTAAAGAGTTTATGATTCTTGGGTTACGTGTAAGAGATGGGGAGACTATTGAGTCAAAGACAAAAGTTCGTGTTATCCGTAAAGATAAGAAGGTTGGAGAAGGAAAAATTACATCCTTAAAACAGTGAGTAGAAGAAGTACATAAAATAGAGGGGCCAACAGAGTGTGGGGTCAGATTTGAGGGAAATATGAAACCAGAAGAAAACGATATCTTAGAAATATATAAAGTAGAAATTCAGAAATAAGCTTATTTTATTATATCTTGTACGTATGCTTCAAGATTTACAAATACTTGCATGTCTTACTGTTGAAGAAGCAACGAACCTTGAGATGTTTTGTCAGGAGCGTTCGCTTGAAGCTGGAGAAGTCTTGTTTTACGAAGACGAAGAAGCAAATGCGATGTACTTCTTAAAAAGCGGAGCAATAGATATAGTAAAAGGACAATGAGAGAGTCAAGTTGTACTTGGTCAGGTTCACGCAGAAGAAATACTTGGTGAAATGGCGCTCTTTAATCCCGAGACTCTTGGGAGAAGAAGTGCTGGAGCGATTGCAAGTGAACCATGTGTACTTATTACGATCCTCTCTTTTTCTATACAAGAACTTGCGAGACAGCACCCGGAACTTATGGAAAAGATTAAGGCAGTAATCGAGGAACGTATGTATCAAAATAAAGTAAAACAAGGGTAATATAAAAAAGTCAAAAAAAAATTTGCAATTCGTATCTTTTTTTATAGACTGTCGTGGCTAATAAATTAAACACATACATATATGTCTGGTAAAGAAGCCAAAATTGAAGTAGAGGGGGTTATCATTAAAGCTTTACCAAGTCTGGTTTTTGAAGTTCAATTACCAGAAGATTTTTGATGACGCGTGGTAAAGGGATATTTAAGTGGAAAAATGAGAAACAACTTTATTAAACTCATAGAGGGAGATAGAGTTACCATAGAATTAAGTCCATATGACCTTGAAAAAGGGCGCATTATATTTAGGGAAAAATAGTATTTTATAATTTTGATTTTCGTATATGAAAGTAAGAACATCGGTAAAACCTATTTGTAGAAACTGTAAAGTTCTCAGAAGAAAGGGGGTACTTAGGGTTATCTGTAAAACAGATCCAAAACATAAACAAAAACAAGGATAATTAGAATTTAAAATTTAAAACTTATAATAGTATGGCAAGAATTGCTGGGGTAAACCTACCAAATGGAAAGCATGTAGAGATCGCTCTAACGTATATTTATGGTATCGGGAGATCTACTTCTCAGAACATATTAGATGCAGTAAAGATTGAAAAAACAAGAAAGATCGAAACACTTTCAGAAACTGAACTTGATCTTATCAGAGATAAAATTAAAGAATTTATTGTTGAGGGTGATTTAAGAAGACTCATTACGGGAAACATCAAGAGACTTCAAGAAATCAGATGTTATAGAGGGATTAGACACCAAAAGAGGTTACCAGTAAGAGGACAGAATACAAAAAGAAACTCAAGAACAAGAAAAGGAAAGTCTATTGCTATCGCAGGAAAGAAAAAATAATTTAATTTATATAATACACCATATTTATGGCTAAGGCAGTTAAAAAAGTTAAAAAAACCAGAAGTGTTATCCAACATGGACAGGTTCATATCTTTGCATCATTTAATAATACTATTGTAAGTGTCACTGATGAAAAGGGTGCGGTACTTACATGGGCAAGTGGTGGAAAGGTTGGATTTAAGGGTGCAAGAGAAGCAACTCCATATGCAGCACAAGTAACTGCAGAAGATGCCGTTGCAAAAGCAAAAACTCTCCATGGTATGGAAACCGTTGATGTATTTGTAAAAGGGATAGGAGTTGGAAGAGAACAGGCAATTAGAGGAATTATTGGTGCTGGTGTAGAACTAAAGGGTATCTTCGATATCACTCCAGTTCCACATAATGGTGCGAGAAAGAAAAAAGTAAGAAAGCTGTAAAAATAGCATACACAATTCTAAAAGAGATACTTATAATTTATAACTTATAACTTGTAAAATGCGTTATACTTGACCAAAGACAAAGCTTTGTAGAAGAGAAGGAATCAATCTGTTTGGTACAGAAAAATATGATCTTTCTCAGTCAAAAAGAGCTCCTCTCAGAGGAAGAAAATCAAGCGAGTTTGGTGTGCAATTGAGAAAAAAGCAATTGGCAAAAAGAATGTTTGGGCTTTCTGAAAAACAATTTCTTTCATACTATACAAAAGCACAAAAATCTCATGCTGAAGGAACAACCTGAGAAAAGATGCTCAGATTTCTTGAACTCAGACTCGATAATATTATTTATAGAGCTTCATTTGCGAGAACAAGAATGCAGGCAAGACAATTTACAAATCATGCACACTTTAAGCTTAATGGAGTAAAGGTTTCTATTCCTTCTATTTCTCTTAAAGTAGGAGATGTGATTGAGCTCAGAGATAAATTAAAAGAAAGTCCTTTGTATAAAGGGTTACTTGAGGAGCTTGAGGAATACTCAAAGCAAAATAAAGGGAAGGTAAGTAGATGTAATTGGATTGATGTAGATCCAAAAAATCTAAAGATTACCATTACGGCACTTCCAACTACTGAAGATTTTGAGCAAGTGATAGATGTACAGAAAATCGTTGAATTCTACTCTAAATAATCTACTTGTTACTTCTTAAACAACTCAATTATGCATATTATTCATAATACCATTGGTGTACCGAAAATTTCTCAGGAAGAACTATCTCCATCAAGCGCAAAATTTGTAGTTGGAGCACTTCCAAGAGGATATGGGGTGACACTTGGGAATTCACTCAGAAGATGTCTTCTTTCTTCTATTCCAGGAACAAAAGTTACTGGAATTAAAGTAAAAGGAGTAAATCATGAGTATTCTACACTTCCAGGGGTTAAAGATAGTGTTATCGATATGATGTTAAATCTTAAAGGGTTAATTGTTCAGAAAAAAGACGAAGGAGTTACTTGGTTGACACTGAGTAAATCAAAAGCAGGAGTAGTTACTGCAAAAGATATTAAAACGGTAGCAGGAGTTGAAATTATCAACAAAGACCTATATATCACAGAAATAGATAAAGACGGGCTTACTCTTGATATTGAAATCAGAGTAGAAAAATCAGTAGGATATAAAAGTATTGAAGAATTAAAAGAAGAAGAGGAGGATGTACAAGTATTAATCGTAGACGCAAACTTTTCTCCAGTAGTAAATGTAAAATATGATGTTGTTCCTACAAGATTTGGAGACATTACCAATCTTGACTCTCTTGAAATGGTAGTAGAAACAAATGGTATCATTTCTCCTGCGGATGCACTAAAATTTGCTGGAAATATGCTAACTTCATACTTTTCACTTTTCAACGAAGAAGGGCTACAAGTAGAAGGACAATTTATCGGAAATGTAAAAGATTTGATTGATAAAGAAAAAGAAGAGGTAAAAGAAGAAATGGAAAAAGAAACGTATACTCCGATCGAGATTATGGGACTTTCACCTCGTACACTAAACGCGCTTATAAATGGAAATATCCTTTCTATCGAGCAGTTAACAAAATGTACAGAAACAAAACTTTCTTCTATTAAAGGTTTTGGTAAAAAAGCAATGACTGAAATCCGTGCATCTCTTTCTGAAAGAGGATTGAAATTATTAGGAGATGATTAAAAATTACATATTTACTATTTAAAACTTAAATTTCGAGAAATGAGACATAGAGTAAGGAAGCATCTAAAGTTTAATAACAAGACATTTCAACATAGAAAAGCTATGGAGAGAAACTTGTTAACAAGCTTCTGTATGCATAAATCTATCAAAACTACTGAAAAGAAAGCAAAGGCTATCGTTGGTATGATTGATAAGATGATTAATGTTGTAAATACAAAAGACGAGCTAAATGCTATCAGATATGTAATGCAGTATCTTTTTACAAAAGAAGCATCTCTTGAGTTATTTCAACATATTGCTCCAAAATATAAAGGAGAAAAAACTTCTGGTTTTACAAGAATGACTCCAATTAAGTATAGAGATGGAGATAATGCAAAACTAGTGTTACTTGAGTTAATTTAGTAATTTTATTCGTGTTATGAAAACTATTGTACCAAAACAGATAAAAGGAAATGACAGAAAATGGTATCTTGTTGATGCAAAGGGTCAAACTCTTGGGAGACTCGCAACACAGATTGCCGTGATTCTAAAAGGAAAGAACAAGGTGGATTATGCTCCACATGTAGATAACGGAGACTATGTAGTCGTAGTGAACTGCGCAGATTTCCAAGTTACTGGAAATAAAATGGAGGATAAGATGTATTATAGACATACTGGATACCTTGGAGGGTTAAAAGCAGTAAATCTTTCAAAGATGTTACAAACAAAACCACAAAATCCTTTAAAGCTTGCAATAAGCGGGATGCTTCCTAAAAATAAATTAAGAGCGCCAATGATGGATCGTTTGAAGTTATTCGAAGGAGCAGAACATACATTTGCAGCACAACAACCTGAAGTTATAACGTTATAATTTAATTTTACCTATGGCAAATACATATATTTATTCTATCGGAAAAAGAAAAACATCTTCAGCTCAAGTAAGAGTAGTTGAAGGAAAAGGAGAAAGCACTATCAATGGTGTAAAAGCTTCTGAGTATATCAAAAGAACAGATCTTTTTGATGTTGTATTTACTCCTTTGAAACTTTGTAAGTTAAAAGACACTATGTACTTCGAAGCAGAAGTTATGGGTTCTGGTCCTTCAGCTCAGGCTCAAGCGATTAGACACGGTCTTTCAAGAGCGATTGCTGGAAAAGATGAAGGGTTTAAGGCTATCTTAAAGCAAGCTGGACTTCTTACAAGAGATGCAAGAAAGGTAGAAAGAAAGAAACCAGGGAAGCATAAAGCGAGAAAATCTATGCAATGGTCAAAACGTTAATACTTATATGTATTTATATTTAAAATTTAAAATTTCTAAAGATGCCAACTATTAATCAACTGGTAAAGAAAAGTAGAAAAACTCCAGTGACAAAGAGTAAGTCACCAGCACTTCAAATTACAAAGAACTCTGTAAAGGGAAAGTATGTTACTCTCCCAAAAGGGTGTTCTGCAAAGAGAGGAGTGTGTGTAAAGGTATCGACTATGACACCAAAAAAACCTAACTCTGCCCTCAGAAAAGTAGCGAGAGTGAGACTTACCAATGGGTATGAAGTAAATGCGTATATCGGAGGTGAAGGACACAATCTTCAAGAGCACTCGGTAGTAGCAATCAGAGGAGGAAGAGTAAAAGATCTGCCATGAGTAAGATATCATGTAATTCGTGGGGTTCTTGACTGTGAAGGAGTACAAAACAGAAAACAAGCAAGAAGTCAGTACGGAGCAAAAAAGCCAAAATAAAGATTAAAAGAGCAGAGGCTCGCTAAGGAGTAATCCCTAGGACGGGATGAAAAATCTTACCTTATTATATAATTCTAAACATATGTCTAATCTTGATGGAATCTTAGAGAAATTTACAAACTATGTGATGTTGGATGGGAAAAAATCAGTAGCTATCCGTATCATGAATGACACCTTTACTGAAATTAAGTCAAAAGGTCAAAAAGATCCAAGAGGAATCTTTAACAAGGCCCTTGAAAATGTAATGCCAAAAATCGAAGTACGTCCAAAGAGAGTTGGTGGTTCTATCTACCAAGTACCTCAAGAAGTAAAAGCAAAAAGACAAGTTTTTCTTGCTTCTAAATGGATTATCGATGCAGCAAGAAAAAAGAAGGGTGCAGGATTTGCAAAGTTTCTTGCTAATGAACTTATCGATGCAGCAAATGAAACAGGAGATGCAGTAAAGAAAAAACTTGAAGTATACAAGATGGCTGAAGCAAATAAGGCATTTGCAAGATTTGCTAACAGATAAGAGCAAACAAAGTTTGCTAGTAAAAAGGGAAAAGGAGAAAGTAGAAAAATGTAAGAATCTACCTTCCTTTAACCTTAAATCTTTAATCTTTAATCTAATTAATTATGGCTCACAAAAAGGCCCAGTGATCTACGAGTAACTGACGTGACTCCAATGCCAAGAGACTTGGTGTCAAAGTATTTGGAAATCAGGCTGCGATTGCTGGAAATGTAATTATTCGTCAGAAAGGAAATAAATTTTGGCCAGGAGAAGGTGTTTCTCAAGGACATGATTATACACTTTTTGCTACTCAAGATGGTACCGTAACATTTACCGAGAAGAGGAAAAAAAGATACGATGGAAGAGTATACCGTAGAACCTATGTATCTGTAGTATAGGTAAATAGATACACTTACAAATGTCATTCTGAACTTGATTCAGAATCATTAATTGATAAAACTTTTGATGATCTGCCTTAAGCTTGGAATGACTTTTTATTTGCCACTATAACTCAGCTGGTATCCCGAGTTTTCGGGACCATGGTAAGCAAAGATATGCCGATGTAGCTCAGCTGGTATCCCGACTACTCGGGACCATGGTAAGGGATAATATGTTTTAAAGTTTTGCCACTATAACTCAGCTGGTAGAGTACTCCCATGGTAAGGGAGAAGTCATGGGTTCAAATCCCATTAGTGGCTCCATAATCAATTATAAAAACAACCCTAATTTAATTAGGGTTGTTTTTATATACATATACGATTCGGGGCTCTTTATTTGCCTCTACTGTTTTCTGATTCTCTCAATATCATACTGATTGGTATCATAGCTTCTCAAAACTTTTTTGAGAAGCTATGTTGTTTGTATCAATATCAATGGACATATAAAAATGAGGATAAATCTTTTGATAATAAAGATGTGATAATTTAAGCAATGGTCATGCTAATCACTTTCCTCTAAATGCTGGGTATATTCTGATACCACTCGTGTGAATATTGTTTGTATTTCTTTCTAGCTCTGTATAGAGAGAGGGATTAGTGATGGTTTCTATAATCGGGGCTTTTGATGGTCTTCCTTGCCAGAATCATGCTATCTTTCATCTGCTTGATACCATACTAACAACAATTCTTCATTCATCGTAATACCAAGAGGTTAATTTTTCTTTATTTGGAAATCTTTTAGAGTCAGATGTATTTTCCATAAGAGCACGGTCTCAGCTATCAGTAGAGTATTTTATAATTGCATCAATCTGTGAATTAGGGATTCATATTCAGATGGTATAGTCTTCAAATTTTTCTAATGGGTAAAAGTCTCAAAGCATTGGACTTTTAAATTGACTACCTAAAAGGCTTTTATTAGCCTGTAGGATGTCATCGGGAGTACTGATGTCAAGTACTGGTTCTGTGACCGAGATTGTGTGTAGAATATGATTTTCTATAAAACGATTGATAGCATCGGTAAATTCATATTCTCCACGACAGGATAGGGGAAGATTCTCTAGGGATTCTTTAATATTAGTATTTAATAAATAAACACCAAGATTTGCTAGATTTCCGACAAATTCTTGGGGTTTTTCTATTACTTCCTGCACTTCTCCGCGGTTATTAGTAGTAAAGATTCCATATTTTTCTGGATTCTCTACTTCTTGTACTAAAACAGCATTTCATGAATGTGAGAGAATGGTATGAAGATCTTTTGGAGAGAAGATACTATCTCCACTGATAATTAGAACCTTGTCATCGATATTGATATTCATAAGGGCTCAACCAGTTCCTGGGAGACTCCCCTGTTCATGGTAGGTTATAGGAGTCCCATGATAGGCATTACCAAAGTAGTTACGGATTTGTTCTTGTAAGTACTGTACTATGATAATAATTTCATCTACATGTTCATAAATACTTTCGAGAGAATATTCCACAATCGGCTTTCCAAGTATCTTAATGAGAGGTTTGGGGGTCGTATTCGTGAGGGGTCTGAGCCTCGTTCACTTTCCTGCGGCGAGGATAATTGCTTTCATTTTTTAAAGAAGAAACGTTAAAATATTCAAAAGTAGTGTAAGAAGATTACAAGCTTTGTAAAGAGTAAAAATTCCTCCATATATTTTGTCACTTTTTCCTGCTTTTTTCTTGATTATTAAGACAAAACGAGTACTATACGTTTGGTAAAAAAGTAGAGAAATATCTTGCTGTTTTGCGGGTATTTATTTTATGATTTATTTGTTAAATATTTTTAGATGGCAGAAAATGAAAACCTAAATGAAGATAATGTAAATGATGAACCAGAAGTAAGTGAAGAATGACAGGAGGAAGAAAGTACGCTAGAGCAAACGGAACTTCAAGTACCAACGGGAATTACCTATAAATGAGATGAAGATAAAGATATCACTCATGAGATGGAAGGATGTTATCTGGATTATGCAATGAGTGTTATCGTTCAACGTGCGCTTCCAGATATCCGCGATGGATTGAAGCCAGTACATAGAAGAATCCTCTACTCAATGCATGAGAATGGTCTCAGATCAACAGCAAAGTTTAAAAAGTCAGCAACCGTAGTCGGTCATGTACTTGGTTCGTATCATCCGCATGGTGATAGCTCTGTATATGAGGCGATGGTTCGTATGGCGCAGGATTTCTCACTCAGATACCCACTCGTTCATGGTCAGGGAAACTTTGGGTCGATGGATGGAGATAGTGCGGCGGCATATAGGTATACGGAAGCCAAGATGACAAAGCTGGCAGAGTATATGCTCTTAGATATTGAAAAAGAAACTGTAGATTTTAGGGATAACTTTGATGCGACTAAGCAAGAGCCTTCGGTAGTTCCAACTCGTATCCCAAATCTTCTCATGAATGGAGTGATGGGTATTGCTGTTGGTATGGCAACGAATATTCCTCCACATAACCTGAATGAACTGATTGACGCGGTAGAGTATCTTCTCAAAGTTGAAGGAGAAGAAGACGTAACCGTAGAGGATTTGATGCAGTATGTGAAAGGTCCAGATTTTCCAACGGGGGGGATTGTATATGATAAAGAAGCCCTTCTCACGGCCTATTCTACGGGAAGAGGATCAGTGATTATGCGTGGGGTAGCAACGATTGAAGAGGGAAACAAGGGAAGAAATATAATTCGTATTTCAGAAGTTCCTTTTCAGACCAATAAATCCACATTTATTGAAAAAATTGCTGAACTCGTTCGTGATAAAAAGATTGTAGGGATTAGTGATATCCGCGATGAGTCAAATAAGGAGGGAGTGAGAATTATTATTGAGTTAAAAAAGGACTCATTTCCAAAAAAGATACTGAATCAACTGTATAAACTTACCCCACTGCAAACAAGTTTTGGATACAACATGATTGGTCTTGGGGAAAGAGGTAGACAGCCCCATCTCTATAATCTCAAAGAGTTACTTGAAGAGTTTATTGTGCATAGAAAAGAAGTTGTAACCAGAAGAACTCGTTATGAGTTGGCTGTGGCAGAAGCGCGTGCACATATCTTGGAAGGTCTCAAAAAAGCACTTGATTATATTGACGAGATTATTAAAACGATCAAAGCCTCAGAAACCAAAGAAGATGCAAAAAATAATTTGATGGTGAGTTTTGATCTTTCTGAAAGACAAGCAGACGCTATCTTAGAGATGAAACTTCAAAAGCTTGCAGGACTCGAAAGAAAAAAGATAGAAGATGAGCTTGCTGAGAAATTGGCACTTATTGCAGATTTAACCGATATCCTTGAAAAGCCAGAAAGAGTTGTAGCGATTATCATCGAAGAATTGGATGAAATCAAAGAGATGTTTGGAGATGAGAGAAGAACTCAGGTAAATAGTGGAAAAGTTGGAGAGTTCAATGCAAAAGATACCATTCCAAATGAAGATATCGTTATCGTACTTTCAAAAAATAACTATATCAAACGTCTCAAGGCAAATAGCTTTAGAACGCAAAAAAGAGGAGGAAAGTGAGT
Source organism: Candidatus Peribacteria bacterium (assembly GCA_023898505.1). Lineage (GTDB taxonomy): Bacteria > Patescibacteriota > Gracilibacteria > BD1-5 > UBA6164 > HK-STAS-PATE-10. Next base: position 993,306 of record CP060226.1, read on the forward strand.
AACGACGGGAGCAAAAGAGGATGATGAAATTAAGTTGATTGTTCCAACACAAAATCATAATGATCTCTTGTACTTTACTTCGAAGGGAAGAGTGTTTACGCTTCCGGCGTACGAGGTGCCAGAGACGACCAGAATTGCCAAAGGACAACCAGTGATTAACTTAGTTGCCTTGCAAAAAGATGAAGAGATTTCGGCTATTCTTGATATTACTGCGGAAAAGAGTAAGTACTTGTTCTTTGTCAGTCGTCATGGAATCGTGAAAAAGCTTGATATGGATCAGGTGAAAAACATCCGTGCCAATGGCCTCAAAGTCGTAGGAGTAAAAGATGAAGATGAGCTTATGTGGGTAAAGACTACTTCTGGAACGGATAATATCTTTATCGCAACAAAAGAAGGAAAGGCAATCCAGTTTGATGAAAATGATGTACGTCCGATGGGAAGGGCTGCTGCTGGAGTACGTGGAATCAATCTTAGAGGAGAGGATAGAGTTATCGAGGTTTCTGTAGTCGGAGAGGATAAAGAGTTTGTACTGATTGTTACAGAAAAGTGAATGGGAAAGATTACCGGAATCGAAGAATATAGAAACCAAAAGAGATGAGGGGCAGGAGTGAAAGCAATGGCAGTCACACCAAAAACTGGGAAACTTGTTTCTGCGACAATGCTATCAGAAGAAGAAAGAAAGACAACAGATATTATTCTCATTTCAAAGTGAGGACAAACGATAAGGATTTCACTCAAAGGAGTAAGAAAGACTTCAAGAGTGACACAAGGAGTTATCCTGACCAAACTAAAAAATGCTTCTGATAAAGTGGTGAGAGCATCACTTGTGAAAGAAGGGGAGGAAGAAGAATAATTAAAAGAGACGGCAATTGTCGTCTTTATTAATATTGTTGTCTTTGGATAGCATTTCACCAACGGTCTCTTGCATATCAATCTCAAGATTTCCAATACACACTTTCCATAAGTTTTGTTTTATTAATAGCACTGAGCCCACTATTGAGCCTGAGATAGCCTTTTTCTTTCCATCTGGTACCAATAACCGAAAGTCCAGTTACCGTGTCAATTTTCCCATGATCAACTCCAGATCCATTGATACTTTGTATTTTTCCCATTGCGTTTGAGAGGCTTTGGAAATTACCATCTTCTCCGATTACTTTGAGTGTAAAATTGAGGATTTTTAAAAGTTCTGTTGAGTCGATACTATTACCATCTAAACTATCGATAGTAGTACTATCTCCCTGCCTCATGACATCAAGGATATCGTTTCTATATGTCCATACAAAAGGGATATTGAGTGCAAAGACGATATTTCTAAAATTGAGGATATTTTTAAGAGCTTCAGGATGGTCTTCAATGTCTTTTTTTTCTTCTTCTGTTACCTCAATACTCTCTCCAGCTGTGGTGGTTATGGTATACTCTCATCATCCAGATTCTTGGATACTTTGTACTTGAGGAGAGTAGCCTGAGGTTCAACTGAGTTCATTTTCTTTTCGTTTCAAAATCGCTTCTTTTGCTGCTTGCATGGCTTCTTGAGGATCTCCAGTATTCTTATATTGTTTTAGTAATTCGGTATACTCTTTTTCATTCAAACTTTTGATAATATGGAGATTTCGTTCAGCTCTTTTTGTTTTCTTTAACTGATTAATTGCAGTCCGGAGGGATGTATACTGTTCTTGAGTTCCTCATGGAATCATTCACTCCAGTTCTCCCTCTTCTAAATTTACTAATTGTTCTATAGTGAGGCGACTTCATAATTCGTTTAAGATCTCCTCACCAGTTTTTAAGGCCTCTTCTTTCTTGTATGATAAAACTCCGTCAATAAATAGTTCTATTTGTTGCTTGGTAAGAGATTTTGCTCCTGGTTGTCTCAGATTTTCATCTAATGTACTGTCGAATTTGAGAAATACATCTATATATTTTACAACACAAGCATCCATTCATTTTTTCTCTAAAATCTCTCTTTGCATAAATGTCATGAATTTCTCAACCCCTTCACCGGTATAAATAGTTTGTGCTATTCCTCGTATTTTTTCCATCTTTTCTTGTATTTCTATTTGGCGAATTTGAGGGAGGATTTCATTTATTTCACATCTTTTTAAACCAGAGCGGATATTATCCGTTCAAAGCTCTCAATTCCCCCAAGCTTTTAAAAATAAAGAGGCACTTTGCTTATGTTGTTGTATATATGGAAGGAGATTAGTCATAAAAAACTTTGTATATTCTTCAGGAGTCGAGGCTTGAGCTATTTTTGAGAGATATACTCACATCATGTATGCTGATAAACTTCAAGAAAATATTTGATTTAGAGAAGTGATCGTATCATCATGACCCTCTATTTTATGCTTTAAATATATCACTAAATTAGATAATCATTCATTGTAATTATCTCAAATATGTATAATTTCTCCCCCTTCTATTTTTATTCCTGTAACTTGGAACAAATCCATCTCAAAAGCTTCTTCGTTTATCTTTTCTATATTATCAGGAATAGATATTCATTGTTTTTGACATATTTTTATTAATGTTCAGACTTCTTTTGTTCTTACCTGAGTTTGAGCTTGTAAGTTAAGGTTAAAGAACTCATCATATTCATCTTTGATAACACCCATCTCCCCTTCATCAATACTTCCATCACTTAAATCATCGCTTACTTCACTCCTTGCTTGGCGACCATCAAAACGAATATTTTTCAGTGCAGCAATGGTTGCTTGTTCTACATCCTTGTACTCTTTTCTGATTTCTTCAACATTTTCTCCTCTTTCCTCTGCTATCCTGAGGATTTCTTGGGCTTGTTCTAACACCCTCAATGTCTCTGTACGAATAGACTCAGGAGTGCCTTTTGATTCTGATACCTCGCGCTGTAATGGAGTTTGTTCTCCTGCCATAGTTTGTTTTTATATCATAGTATACTAAGGGTAGCATATTTCCGAGTTTCTTGCAACAATCGAGCTTGAAAAAAAAGCGCTTTCGCATACACTGTCCCGAGAGTTTTATTTTTAAATACTATGTATGTCCCAAAGCCAAGAGTTACGAACAAAATATTTAGAGTTTTTTGCATCAAAATGACATGAGATTGTCCCATCATCGAGCCTCATACCAGAAAATGACCCAACAACCCTGTTTACAGGATCTGGGATGCAACCAATGGTTCCCTATCTTCTGGGAGAAAAACACCCACTTGGGAAGAGAATTTGTGATAGTCAAAAGAGCTTTCGTGCTGGAGATATCGACGACATCGGAGATAATCGTCATACGACATTTTTTGAGATGCTCGGAAACTGGAGTTTAGGAGATTATTTTAAAGAAGAGCAGATTGAGTGGATTTTTGAGTTTTATGTGAAGCACCTAGGACTTGATCCGAGTAGGATCTATATATCGGTATATCGTGGAAATGAGAAGTTTGGAATCCCAAGAGATGATGAAGCCGTTCAGCTTTGGAAAGAACAATTTGCTTCTGTTGGAATAGAGGCAGATGCCGTCGATATGGCAGAAAAACATGGGATGCAGGGAGGAAGGATATTTTACTATCCAGAATCAGAAAACTGGTGGAGTAGAGCCGGAGTACCAGAAAAGATGCCAGTAGGAGAGCCAGGAGGTCCAGATAGCGAGATGTTTTGGGATTTCTGAGCGGAGCTTGGGCTTCATGAAACATCAAAGTGGAAAGATAAACCGTGTCATCCTGCCTGTGACTGTGGGAGATTTCTTGAGTTTGGGAACAATGTCTTTATGCAGTACAAAAAGACAGAGGATGGTTTTGAGGAACTTGCAAATAAAAACATCGATTTTTGATGAGGATTAGAAAGAATTGTAGTAGCGCTCAATAATGATCCTGATATCTTTCTTGGGGATTTATTTACGCCGATTCGTGATAGAATTGAGGCATTTTCTGGAAAAGTATATGGAGTGGATGAAAAAGAGACCAAGGCATTTCGTGTGGTGATGGACCACTTGCGTGCAGCGACCTTTCTCATCGCTGATGGAGCAACTCCGTCAAATAAAGATCAGGGGTATTTTACGAGACGCTTACTCAGGCGCGCGGTACGTTTTGCTCGTGATTTAGGAATTGAAAAGGGATTGTCTCGTGAAGTGGCAAGTGTCGTTATCGATGAATACAAAGGACACTATACGAATCTCGCAGCAAAAAGAGAGATGATTTTGAGTGAAATCGATGCGGAAGAAAGTCAGTTTATTACAACACTAGAACGAGGATTAAAAGAGTTTGATAAAAAATTTAACATGACTATCCAATGGGGGCCATTTTGAAATCTTGAAGACCCATGATATAAGGATAAACTAAGTAAGTGGGAAAACAGCGAAAAAAAAGAAAGGACATCAGTCTTCTCATGACAGGATGCTTTTACCTTGTATGATACTTATGGATTCCCATTTGAGATGACAAAGGAATTACTACAAGAAAGGTCTGAAAGTACATGAATAGTTTTTGATTTGGACAAAATAGAGGTTGGGTTCCAAAAGTCATTTGAAGCTCATCAGGAGAAGTCTCGTTCTGGTTCAGAACAGAAATTTAAAGGAGGATTGGCGGATGCTTCAGAGGCAACAACTGCGCTTCATAGTTCTACACACTTGATGCTGGCTGGACTCAGAAAAGTACTTGGAAACCATGTTCATCAAGCGGGATCCAACATCACGGCTGAGCGTCTTCGTTTTGACTTTACTCATCCAGAAAAGATGACTTCAGAAGAATTACAGCAAGTAGAGGACTATGTCAATGAAGCTATTCAATCTGGTTTGACCGTGACGATGGATGAAGTAGCAAAAACCACTGCAGAGAGCGATCCAACGATTGAGGGAAGTTTTTGGGAAAAGTATCCGGATATCGTAAAGGTCTACAGTATGGTAGGAGCAAACGGAGTTACCTATTCTCGTGAGCTTTGTGGATGACCACATGTCCTCGACTCAAAAAATATGGGAAGATTTAAAATCAAAAAAGAAGAGTCAAGTTCCAGAGGAGTGAGGAGGATAAAGGCGGTGCTTATTAAGGATTAGTAATTTATAAAAAGACGAATTATAGAATGTATAAATCTAAGCTAATGATTTCTACGAAATCAAAGAAAATATTAAGTAACTTTTTAGATGATTTTTTACTTAAAAATGAGAAAGTATATTGTAGGGCTTTTAAAAGAAAGGTTTACTTAAGTAAATTACCAGATGTAATAATGGGAAGGAAAAGTTCTGCAACACAAAGGTTACAAAGGTTTTGGGTTGCGATAGATATATTAAAGCACGAAAGAGAATATATTGTAAATCCTAAGAACTGTTCTGAATTTTCGATTTCTTGACTTGATAAAAATGCTCGAGAAATACACATCCATCTTAGGGAAGAGGTAGCTTCTTGAAAAGATAAAATATTATATTTTATTTCCTGTTTTTAGACTTAGAAAAAACCCTTCCCCTAACAATTGAGGAACGGTTTTAGTGAACTGTTTCGTTTTAAAAGGAAAGATTACCATAAAAGAACCTTTTAAATGTACTACAATGTACTGTAATTATATACCTTTTCTTTGCATATTGCAAATAATTTTATACTTTTTAGCACTGTTTAATACATTTTGTATATTGTTGGAAGTAGATTGAATCCAGGATATCAGTATTAGAAATAATATAGTATAACATATAGATATGTCCAAAAAACAACTACATATCACGACCATAGGAGGAGGAAGCGGGAGCTATAGTATGCTTTCCAGTTTACGAGATGAGGATAGATATAATCTCTCTGCGATTATTTCGATGAGCGATAGTGGTGGAAGTACGGGAGTGCTTCGTGAAGAGTTTCAGATCCTGCCACCAGGAGATGTACGCCGTGGAGTGATGGCACTTAGTAAAGAACACGAACTGGTAAAAGCACTGTTTGATTATCGTTATGAAAAAGATTCATCTGTGGGAGGTCATAACTTGGGAAATCTCTTGATTACCGCGATGGCAGATATCACGGGGAGTTTTGATAGAGGATTAAAACAAATTTGTAAGATGTTTCGTGTAAAATGAAGGGTTATCCCTGTAACGCTTGAGCTTTCTCACCTGTGTGTCGATTTGGAAGACGGTACGACAGTAAAAGGAGAAAACGATATCGATGTCCCAAAACATGATCCAAATTTGAGAATCACCCGAGCCTACTTAGAGCCAGAGGTTCAAACAAATCCGAAGGCTATCCGGGCAATAGAAAAATCAGATGTCGTGATTATTACATTTGGAGACTTGTATACGTCGATTATTCCAAATCTACTCACAAAAGGGCTCAAAAAGGCCATAAAAAACTCAAAGGCAAAGGTGATTTATATGTGTAATTTGATGACGAAAAAAGGAGAGACTACAAATTTTGGAGTGGTTGATTTTATTGATACATTAGAAGAGTATTTAGGGAAAGATGTGATAGACTATGTCGTGGTAAATAGTGGCTATATCAGCGATAAACTTGCAGAAAAGTATAAAAGTGTAGAGGGGAAAAGTCCCGTAAAGGTAAAGGATAGAGATTACCCGATATTACAAAGGAAGCCATATCGCGTTATAGAACGTGATCTCTTACATGAAAGTTCGTTTGTCCGTCATAGTTATGACAAGGTAGGAAAGGTTATTAAAGAGATTCTCCAAATGGAGGGGATGTAGGTGAGTGAAAAATGAATAGTGAAGAGATACATCATTCTCAATTCTGAAAATCTGTAACAGGATGACAAATAGGGTTACGCTATATTATCAAGGTTTTCAATCTTTTCTTCAAGCTTTGCAATTTCTTGTTCATCTTTTTTTAGTTCTCCCGACGCCTGAGCTGCTGCAAGTTTTGCTTGGGCAATTTCTTGGGCTTGTTTCATATCTCGCACATACTTTTTTACTTGAGCTTTCGTCATCCTGGCTCATTGTCATGGGGGTGCAAATTCGGACATTATAGAAGTATTACATTATAATTTTTCTGCTTATCTTTTCCCGCCCCTTTATGGGGGGATTTCTTACACTTCCTTTCTTTCTCGGAGGGCATTTACAAGCGTGATATTATCGGCGTACTCGATATATCCGGCGGAGAGACCACGACTGAGGCGAGTGATTTTGGTTTTATGCTTGAGTCCTTTTTTGGTGATTTCTTCGGTGATATAACTACTCGTTGCTTCTCCCTCGATATTTGGGTTCGTTGCAAGGATGATTTCTATCTTTGAGTCAGCACTTTCTATGCGGTCCATAAGCTCACGGATGCGGAGATCTCAGACAAACACTCCATTCATTGGCGAGATTGCTCATCCAAGTACATGGTAAACACCGGTGTATCCTCCAGAGTCTTCGATGGTCATCATATCCAAGTATTCTTCGACGATACAGATCGCAGTATGGTCTCTTGAACTATTATTACAGATATTGCAGAGGCTTCTTCCAGTATCGCACAGGCTGAAACACACGGGGCAGGGAGTAACCTTTTCGTGTATATTTTTGAGATTTTCAGTGAGTGCCTCTATGTATTGCTTATTTGCATTGAGGAGAAAAAAAGCAAGTTTTGTGGCTGACTTTTCTCCTATTCCTGGTAGATATCCGATTGAGTGAATGAGGCGTTTGAGTGCTTCTGGCATTGTAAGGGCATAGGGGGTAGGTTATTCGTTTTTAGGATAATAAAAAAGAATAATTATGCAATGAAAATTATCCTTATTACTTTACGCATCTATACCCCTAGTCCCTAATTATTATATACATATTGTACTCCTTCACGCACTACGATGTAATCAGCAGATTCTACTGGCTCCATCCCCTCTGTTTCTGAGTCTTTTGTGATGGTTCCGAGGCTTTCAAGTTCTGCAATTTTTACATCTAGGAGCTCTTTTTCGATGAGAAGTTGTGTTTTCTCGATTTCTAATTGTCTAATAGTATATCATTTTGTTGCATTTACATTGAGAATCCAGACATAGTAGAGAAGAAGTACACAAATCACAGAGACCATAAATACATAGGTAGACGTAATTCCAAATTGGATACTATCTTTTTCAATCTTTCTTTTTGATCGAAATCCGTGCTTTAATGTACCGACAACAATTCTTGGATTCACTATTAGGAATTTTTAAATTATAAATGATAAATTATAAATTTTATTTATTTAACACGTAACACTTCAAATTTAACATTTTTTTGCGTGTCTTGCTTTTGCGCTTCGGCTTCGTGGATTTTGTTTGGTTTCTTCTGTACTCGGGAGTATTGGTTTTTTCGATATAATCTGTAATTGCTTTTTATGATGACAGGAGCATATCAGGTCATCACAGATACAATCTCGACTTTCTTGCTTGAAAAATTGTTTTACGATGCGGTCTTCAAGTGAGTGAAAACTAATTACATAAATGATTCCTCAAGTTTTAAGAAGCTCTACCGCATCTTGGAGAGATTGCTCCAACATGGAGAGTTCTCCATTGACTTCAATACGAAGTGCTTGAAAGATGCGAGCTTTTATTTTTGTATGGGGGTGAACGCTGTCGAGGATTTCTGAGAGTTCTTTTGTGGTTCTAATCGGATTCTTTTTTCTTGTATGTATAATTGCCTGCGCTATTTTCTTTGACTGAGATTCTTCCCCATATTTCCAAAATATCTCTGATAACTCAGATTCGCTATAGTGGTTCACGATATCTTTCGCAGAGAGTTTCTGACGAGTATCAAAGCGCATATCAAGTGGACCATCTGCTCGGAAGCTAAATCCTCTTTCTGCTTCATCTACATGGAGAGAAGAAAGCCCTAAGTCGTAGTATATCCCGGTAATATGATGAATTCAGCGTGATGTGAGTGCAGATCTGAGTGTTCAGAAGTTTGCATGAATGAGGAAGATATTGATGTGTTTGGCTGAGACTTGGACGGTTTCTTCTGGTGTTATTGTGACTTTTTCTCATACTAGGTGTTCTTCGATCCTTTGTTTTGCAAGTTCTAAGTTGCGGATATCGGCATCAAATCAGATGAAAATATCTCCAGGATGGAGCTTGGCAATTATGTGAAGAGCGTGGCCTGCCATTCAAAGAGTTCCATCAACAATCACATTTTGTTTATCAGGGGAAATATTGATACTGTCTACAAGTTCATGCAAAAGCACTGAAGTATGTCGAGTATCGAGAGAAATCTTCTCCATAAATCCTCCAAATTGTTAAAAAAATGTTAATTATCTTATTTTTCTCTTTTACTGTAGCCGAAACTACTGTATATATTTATAGTTTTTCTGTTTCTTGTCAAAATAAGTACACATAAACAACTAGACAATTTTTATAAAAGTATCTCCGCTTTATAAAGCCAAGAGTTATAAGTTTTTAACATTTTATTTACAAAGCTCTATTTTAAAGCAAAGTATATATAAGGTATATAGGAATATTTAAATAGAAAATGGCAAATTATAAATAGAGGATTTGTGTCATCTTGAACTTGCGTGTCCCGAGAACTCGGTGAATTCAGGATCTCTACATAACTAGAGAATTCCCTAAAGTTTTTCTTGCAAATCAGAAAAGATTACTAAAATAGTAATGTTTTTATCCACCCCATACAGGTGGGGAATACTATATAAATAGTGATATCTATGATTGGAGAAAAAATACAGATTCAAAATCTACACGTTGGAGTTGGAGATAAAGAGATCTTGCAGGGAGTAAACCTGACCTTTGAACTCGGGAAAAATTACTGTCTTCTTGGGAAAAATGGAAGTGGGAAATCAACCCTCAGTTCTGTACTGATGGGAAGTCCAGAGTATGAAGTGAGGGGCGGAAGTATTGAAGTATATAATCCATCCCAACCTTCCTTTCCTACGAAAGGAAGGGGCGATACTGTGATAGATATAGTATCATTATCACCGGAAGAAAGAAGTCAGTATGGAATTTTTCTTTCGTTTCAGCATGTGCCTGAAATTTTAGGGATTAAACTGAGTGAATACTTGCGTACGATTTACAATATCCACTTGAAGCAAACCCAACCAGAAGTACGAGAACTGTCTCCGTTTATTTTTAAACGTTTTATCGTTCCCTACTTAGAAGAACTCCATATCGATCCAGTATTTTTAGATCGTGATCTCAATGTTGGGTTTTCTGGTGGAGAAAAAAGAAAGATAGAAATCCTGCAGATGAAACTCATTGGACCAAAATATATTATCCTCGATGAGATTGACAGTGGGCTCGATATCGATGCATTTAAACGCGTGGCAGAACTCCTCAAAAGTATCAATAGTGAGAGCAATAGTATCATCATTATTACCCACTATTTTACGATACTGGAGTATGTGGAGGTCGATGAAGTCTATGTCCTAGAAAAAGGAAAAGTAGTGGAACATGGGGGAAAAGAAGTGATTGAGAAAGTGAAGGAGGGGGGGTATAGGTAAGGCACCAAAAAAGGCCAGCATATGCTAAGCCTTCCTTGTTTTTTAGGAATTTCCATAGATTATTCTTCTAGGTAAATTCCCCTCCATCCCCCCTTTTCTCACATCACTAACTTCATGAGCCCTCCCCAGTTTGATTGTATACCGTAATAAACAAACCCCCAGGTATAGACCGCGAGGGTCACACCAATTAAAAATTTAAGGGGGGTTGATATCTTTCCATCTTTTGGTAACATATCCATGGTGTAACTCCATAGGGTTGTGAACGGCGAATGTATATTAAAGATAATATATATATATGTCAAATAATAATATAGAAAAATTAAATTATGATCCTGAATCAAGTTCAGGATGACAAGTATCTACAGTAACTACCTCCGGAACCTGGGACTTCAAGGATGAGGTCGTATATAGTGAAAAAGCTATTCCTGGGATCAGTGAAACGGTGGTACGTCAGATATCTCGTGCTAATCACGACCCAGATTGGATGCTAGAGCTTCGTTTGAAGGCACTCAATATCTATGCACAAAAGTCTATGCCGACGTGGGGACCAGATATCTCGAAACTAGACCTCGCAAGTATCTACTACTTTGCAAAACCAGAAGGTGCGGGAGACAACAAGAGTTGGGATGATGTCCCGGAAAATATTAAGCGTACCTTTGATAAACTCGGGATTCCCGAAGCAGAAAAAAAGGCACTCGCAGGAGTGGGAGCACAGTATGACAGTGAGGTAGTATACCATAAACTTAAAGAAGAACTGGTGGAACAAGGGGTTATCTTTGATGATATGACCCATGCTCTGCAAAAACCAGAGTATGAGGAGATTATCAAGAAATATTTTTCCAAATCAATACCCCTGACTGATCATAAATTTGCTGCACTGCACTATGCGGTGTGGAGTGGAGGGACATTTCTCTATGTGCCGAAAGGAGTAAAAATCTCTGAACCGCTGCAGTCCTACTTTCGTATGAATGTACAGTCATGAGGTCAGTTTGAGCATACGCTGATCATCCTCGAAGATCAATCCGAAGCTCACTATATCGAAGGGTGTAGCGCTCCAAAGTATGATACCAATTCTCTCCACGCTGGAGGAGTAGAGATATTTGTGGGAAAAGAGGCAAAGATGCGCTATAGCTCGGTAGAAAACTGGAGTCTCGATACCTATAATCTCAATACTAAGCGAGCGATTGTCGAAGCACACGGATATATGGAGTGGGTTGGAGGAAATATGGGATCCAATACGACGATGCTCTATCCCTGCAGTATCTTAAAGGGAGATTATGCTAAAGCCGATCATCTTGGGGTTGCCTTTGCAAACACCGGACAAAACCAAGACACGGGAGCCAAGGTCATCCATATCGGAAAACACACCTCCAGCAATGTCATCTCAAAATCCATCTCCAAGTGAGGAGGAATCAGTACCTATCGAGGACTTGTAGATATCAAGAAATCGGCAGAGGGCGCGGTATCTCAGGTAGAGTGTGATGGACTTATCCTCGACGAGAGCTCTGTTTCCAATGCGATTCCAGATATTGTCGTCGGGAACTCGAGTGGGACGGTAGCGCATGAAGCGAGCGCGGGAAAGATAAATCCTGAAGACCTTTTCTATCTTCAGTCTCGAGGGATAAGTGAAGATGCTGCCAAGGCGATGATTGTGAATGGATTTATCTCTCCGATCGTAAAAGAGCTACCGCTCGAGTATGCCAGTGAGATGAATGTGCTCATCGGGATGGAGATGGAGAATAGTTTATAATGAAGAGTGAATAGTGAAAAGTGATAGTTGTCATTCCTGCGAAGGCAGGAATCTATAATTGTAAGCAACTTCCAGAAAAAATACAAATAAAAAACGCCCTTTTCGTCGGGCCGACGGTGTTGTTAATGGAACAGGACGTTGCGTATGAGGATGCTTGGCTGTATTGCCAGCCAACTTAGTGCTCGTACTACCCAGCTTATTATCGTGATGACAACCACGATTTTTCCAGTCTCCCAGAGAGAGAGAAACATCACTCTCCATCCATAGGTTGTATTATTGGCCTTATAGATGCCAAAACCTAACGCTATGTATATGATAGCGAAACCGATGAAGTTCTCAACCAGGCCCCATACTTCAGGCTCCATGAATTACCCCTTTTTGTACAGTCGGATTGACTGCAAGAATTACTTTAGCAATATATATATATGTCAATACAACTTGATACAAATACTCTGAAATACTTTCAGGAAAAGTGAGCAACGAAGCTAAAAATATTTTTTTATGAGGCTGGTTGTAGTGGGACCAAGGTGGATATTACCGATGATTTTGAGGTGGATGAGAGTCTTATTTGTCATTCTGAACTTGCGCACCCCAAGAACTCGATGGATTCAGAATCATTAAAGGGTAACGATATAAATTATGATCCCGTATCAAGTACGGGATGACAGGAACATGAATCTTGAATACAAGGCATAAATATCTATGTCCCGAAAAAAGATGCAGAAAAGTTTGAAAATTGTCGTATCACTCGTACGGTAAAAGCCGATCATACAGGCAAAGAAAAAGTACGATATATCTTCACTTCGGAACAAGTAAAAGGACGCTGTGGATGCGGGAGTAGTTTTAATTTTACAGGAGCAAAAAAACCAAAGATAGATATGGAGAAGTTGAAGCAGTTGAAAAAGAGATTTGGATAATCTTTTTTCTTCCCTCTTTGACTAAAGGGCGATTGAAGGGGGATAATAGATGGAGTATTATTAACAAACAACAACCTATGCAAATCACTGGTTCATGAATATATACACTCTCTGAGTGAGGAGAGATACAGCTTTCACCAAACCTTGCGGTTACTCTTATCGATGACGGGGGGATGGAGGATATCCATCTCATCGTTGCAGAAAATACACAAGTAGAGTATATTGGTTATATGTCCGAGAAGTGGCATAGTATCGAAGTTGACCTCGTGTGAGCGAAATCAAAGATTCACTTTCGTTCGGTACTGTTGGCAAGATGAGAGGAAGATATCACATCACAGATACGAGTACATGTGGCAGCCTATAAGAGTCAAGCAGATGTAAAGATTCTTTCTATTTCTACGGAAGGAGGGAGTATTGGACTTGACGGTATCATCAGTATCCCACAAGGAATTCACGGAGCAAAGGGGAGATTGACAGAGAAAAATCTCTTTTTATGAGATTCTGGAAAGATCCAAGGGATTCCGCAGTTGCTGGTGGCATCGAGTGATGTCGAGGCAAATCATGCCTGTAATATCGAACGAATCAGTGATGAAAAACTCTTTTACTTGCGTTCTCGAGGAGTCGGAAGAGAAAATGCCCTTGCCATGATGATAGAAGCAGAACTTCGAGATATGTATCGTTGTTATTTGATGATTGATAGTGTTGGCTATGAACAATTACTTGAAAAGATCCTGAAAAAAATACAATAACCTAATATTTTAATCCCAGATATAGTATGTCAATGAAAGAATATTTCCCAATTTTTGAAAACAATCCTGGACTCGTATATATGGACTCTACTGCTACGAGCCAAAAGCCAAGACAGGTAATTGATGGAGTGAGTGAGTATCTCTCTCATGATTATTCAAATATACATAGATGAGCCTATTCGCTCGCCGAAAGGTCTGAAAAGATGTATGTGGATTCAAAGAAAAAAGTAGCCGAGTATATAGGAGCAGAGAATTGGAAGGAAATAATTTATAGTTTCAATTCTACCTATGCATCAAATCTCCTCGTGACTTCTCTCAGAAGGTCGGGGTATTTTCAAAAAGGAGATAAGGTATTGGTTTCAATTGTCGAGCATCATGCTAATGTGGTTCCATGGCTAATTTTAGCGGAGGAAGTAGGAGTAGAAGTTGAGTATATCCGTGTACATGAGGATTTTTCTTTGGACTTTGAGGATTTAGCATCAAAGCTCGATGATCGAGTAAAAGCGGTATCATTGACACATGTGTCCAATGTCACGGGAGAAATATTTGATTTAGAGAGAGTGAATCATTTGTTGAGTGAAAGATACCCACCCCTAACCCCTCCCTATCAAGGAGGGGAAGAAAATATCCCTCCCCTTACTAGGGGGAGGCAAGGAGGGGGAAGACCACTGTTTATCGTGGATGCATCTCAAAGTGTGCCACATATGGCGGTCGATGTACAAAAGATTGGCTGTGATTTTCTCTTTTTTACATGACATAAAGTGATGGCAGACAGTGGTATTGGAGTGTTATGGGGAAAAGAAGCATTATTATCAGAGATGAAACCAGCCTTTTCTTGAGGTGGGGCTATCTCTTGGGTAAAAAAAACCTGCTTTAAAGAGGCGCCATTGCCAGATAGATTTGAGCCAGGAACTCCAAACTTGAGCGGTGCTATGAGTCTCCTGAAAGCGTATGAGTTTATCGAAAGTATTGGGGGATATCCCCAAATAGAAGCGATAGAAAAAGAATTATCGGAGTATTTTTTACAAAAATTTTGAGAAGTTTCGGGGGTTAGGCTTATCGGGAGTACGAAGAGTGATTCCAGAGTCAGCGTTTTTAGTTTTATTGTGGACGGAGTTCACTCTCTCGATGTAGCAGATTACCTTGCCGATCATGATATCTGTATCCGTGCAGGTCAGCACTGTGCCGAACCATTTATGGGAGAACTTTGAGTACATCATACTTGCAGAGCGAGCTTGTATATCTATAATACCAGAGAAGATATCGATAGATTTTTTGAGGTGTTAGAACAAGCGATTTTAGAACTTAAATAATTATATGGAATACCTGGCACTTATTGGAACAATATGTTTAGTTCATGTCATCAGTGTTATGAGTCCGTGACCAGATTTTGTTTTGTGTGTGAGGAACTCTATGGTATATGGAAGGAAGACAGGAATATATACGGCATTTTGACTATCTATAGGAATTTTAGTTCATATTTTGTATTGTGCATTTGGTTTAGCACTTATTATCTCAAAATCGATTATCCTCTTCAATATTATTAAATTATTTGGTGCTGCATATCTCATATATATCGGTTATAAATCACTTATTGCAAAGAAATCAACCATTCAAATTGATACATCTCTGCAAACTCCACTTTCTCCTTTTTCAGCGTTTAAGATTTGATTCTTGGGAAATGTCCTTAATCCTAAGGCAACGGTATACTTCCTTAGTTTGTTTACATTTGTGATTTCTCCTGATGTTCCTCTTATAATTCTTGTCATCATATCCGCTTTGATGGTCTGTATTATGTTTGTCTGGTTTAGTCTCGTGGCCCTATTTTTTACCCATGAGAAGGTGCTCAAAGTATTTAAACGAGGTGAAAAATATTTTAACAGACTATTTGGTTTTTTGCTCGTATTACTTGGAATAAAGGTGGCAACTTCAAGTGTTAGTTAGTATTTAGGCGTTATTTTTTATGTACAACGAAACAATTACATTTTACAGTAAAACTCCTCCAAATAAGGGGGTGCTTGAGAAATTTGATGTCTCATATTGGGAAGAAAATCGTACCTGTGGAGATGACTTAAAAGTGTATATTAGAGTTGATGATGGGGAAATAGCCGATTGGTCATTTGAGGGAGATACGGCCATTATCACTACGGCGTGTGCCAGTATCTTTGGAGAGAGTATTATTGGGATGAGGCTTGAGGAGATATTTGACTTGAGATATGAATACATAGAATCACTCATAGAACAACCCGTTTCTGAACGTCGCAAGCAGGCATCAGTGCTTTGATTGCTAACGACCAGAAATGCCCTGCATAAGTACCTGCAGGATGGAAAACTAGATACCTTTGAGGATGTAATAGACCACTAGTCGTCATTACGAGGCGCGATAGCAACGAAGTAATCTTTTTAAAGAACATGAGTAAAAAAGGATATGTATATATACTTGCTAGTAAAAGAAACGGAGTCTTATATATTTGAGTAACATCGAATTTAATAAAAAGAATATATGAACATAAAAGCGAACTCATAGAAGGGTTTACAAAAAGATATCATATAAAAAGACTTGTATACTTTGAAATATATGAAAATATGTATGATGCGATATCAAGAGAAAAACAGTTAAAATCATGAAGTAGAGAAAATAAAGTAGCTCTTATTGAAAACAAAAATAAGTATTGGGAAGATTTGTATGATACAATTTTGTAAGATTGCTTCGTCATCCTTCCTCGCAATGACAGTATTTAATAATTATACATCTAATTTTAACAGCTTCTTATGATAAAGCTTTCAAAAACTGGGTCGTATGCACTCAGAAGTGTTGTGCATATTGCGAAGCATGGTTCTGGTTTGGTAACAATTTGAGAGATTGCTCAGAAACAGGAGATTAGTGAGAATTTACTTCGTCGTATTATTTCCCAGCTTGAAAAGGCGGGGATTTTAGCTACGACCAAAGGAAGAAATGGAGGGATACAACTAGGAAAGTCACCAGAAAGCATTTCTGTATATGATATCCTAAAGGCTGTAGGAGAGGAGCTTGGAATTTCAGAATGTACACGAGGAGAGCACTGTGAAAGAGAGGATTATTGTGTTACTACTCATATACTTTGAAGTCTCCAAAAAGGGTTTACTGCGCTTCTCAAGATGCATACGGTAGATAAAATTATAAAGTAATAAAAACATGCCGTCATTCCTGCGAAGGCAGGAATCTGTGAAATAATTTTTTCTTAAAAGATGTAAATATAATAAATCCCCGGAACAAGTCCGAGGATGGTATTCTTTGGGAATTGATATTACTATAGATTCCTACCTTCCCCGCTAAAGACGCGACACGGCGGAGGAATGACGTGGGTATTCTATTTTAAGATGAGTTTAAAATTTTTCTTTCATTTTCTGAGAAGCATTGTCCCATTTGCTAAGAAACTTTGGCTCATATCTTGCTTGGTATCTACTACCTTTTCTTCATTGATGTAGATAGCCCCTGATTGTACAGCATTTCTTGCTTCACTATTGGAGTTGGCAAGACCTGATTTTACGATGGTTTCGAAGAGGTTTTCATTTTCATACTTGAATCCTCCGATTTCTGTATAGGTAGCTTCAAGCTCCTCGGATGACATCTCCTGTACGAGTGTAACTTTATCTCCCTCTCAAAATAGTAATTCTGAAATCTTTTTGCTGGTTTCGGCTTCATGGTTTCCATGTACCAAAGATACAACCGTATGAGCTAACACCTTTTGTCATTCTCTATTTTCGGGAGCGCTCATATGATTTTCAACGATTTTTTTGATTTCTTTTTCCTCAAGGTAGGAAAAGAGGAGAAGATAGCGTTCGATATCTGCATCAAGGGTATTCATGAAATACTGGTACATCGCATATGGCGAAGTTTTTTTTGTATCAAGCCAGATGGCATTTCCTTCAGATTTTCCAAACTTCTTTCCATTGGCGTCCACGATAAGTTTATTGGTAACCCCGTAGACTTCCGGACCACCTTTTTTTTGGATGAGCTCGATACCACTGAGGATTCCATCCCATTCATCGCTTCCTCCTACTTCGAGAATTACATTATGATGTTTGTTGAGATGATAAAAGTCATACCCCATAATGAGCATATAACTAAACTCCGCATAACTAATCCACTTATCTGGGTCTGTGACTCTTTTTTTGACAATATCTTTCCCGAGCATCCAGTTTACGGTCATAAATCTTCCGACTTCTCTTAAGAAATCAAGGACATTCATATCCTTGAAAAAGTCATAATTATTCACAATCTCATACTGTAGTGTCTTCCCCGTCTGCTTTTCCACATTTTGCACGAGGAGGGAAAATTGTTTCGTGATTCCTTGTTGGTTTTTTTGGAGATCTTCTTCAGTGAGAATGGGTCTTTCTTTATCTTTTCCAGAGGGATTTCCGATAGTAGAGGTAGCTCCTCCTACCAGGAGATAACACTTATTTCCCGCGAGCATAAAGTGAATGGCCATTTGTAGGGCTACGAAGTTTCCAATCGTCATACTATCCGCACTACAATCAACTCAAAAGTAGAAGTTATTTCCTCCTTGTTCAAACTGTTTAAATACCGCTTCATTCGTAAATTGGTGGAGAAATCCTCGAGAGGTCAGTGTTTGTTGTAAATTCATGGGAAAGTATCAAAAAATAGTACCATATTTTTATATGGAAAATCGTGCATAAATCAAAAAGATTTGCGATTTTAAGAGATTTTGCTACATTTAACTTTGATTACAAATATTATACAACATCTTCGTTTTCATGAAAGGCTTCGATGTCAGTAAAATCCTTGGTTCCAAGTGTAGAGCAAAACTTCTCGAGAAGTTTTTTTTGGAGTATGAATCAGGATCCAGTTCGGGATTTTATATGCGCGAGCTGTCTCGTGATTTAGATGAACAGATTAATTCTATCAAACGTGAGCTGGATAATCTCTATGATCTTGGGATTTTGCGCTATAAAATGGAGTTAAAGAAAAAGATCTTTTTTCTCAATGATCGTTTTCCCCTCATAGAAGAATTTACCCAGATTTTTTTGAAGTCTTACGATCCAATTGATAAAATTAAGGCATTTTTCAAAACGATTACCGGGCTTGAACTCGTGATTGTAAATGAGTCTCTGAAAAATAAGTTGTTTGAACCAGGGAAGTCTATCTTGGATATATTTCTTATCGGAGAGATAGATAAGGATGCCTTCAATAGCTTTTTATCTCAGACCTTTTATGGTCGTAAGATTAAGTACGCCATTATTACTACCGAAGATTTTTACCATCGTCTTGAGTTTGGGGATAAGCTGATTAAAAATATTCTCACTGAAAGCGGAAATATGTACTTGAGAGATAATTTAAAGATCAAGGAAAAGCTCGATCTCTAAGTTATACCGTTACTTGATAGATATCACGTTCATATTTCTCGTATCGTACCTTATAGTAGGTATTGATTCCGACCATTGCAGCATTGTCCATACAATACTGTATTTTTTTTGGATATAAAAACTCAAGCTCATGGGTATCAGCAAGGAGCTGGATTTTGTCTCGGAGAATTGTATTGGCACTTACTCCTCCAGCGAGCATCACGGTAGATACTTGTTTCATTTTAGCTGCTTCGATGAGCTTGTAGGCAAGGACCTCTGTCACCGATTCTTCGAATTCGTAGGAGATTTCTTGTATATCTTCTTCTCGTAAAGATCAACTTGTTTCGATACGAGCATCGATTTCTCGTTTTACTGCCGTTTTAAGTCCAGAGAAACTGAAGTCAAAAGCCTTTTTATCCAGCCAGACACGAGGGAAAAGACCACTCTCTGTCTTGCTTCTTACTAAAGAATGGAGAGAGAGTTGTCGATACATGAGGGCTTTTTTACTTATAATGGGTCATCCTGGGTATCCAAGTCCCATCATCTTTGCAACCTTATCAAAGGCTTCTCCGGCAGCATCATCAATCGTCCCCCCGATTTTTTCGAGTTCCCACATACTTTTCATAGCGTAGATTTCATTGTGCCCTCCAGAAACGGTCAGACATACGAGTGGAAACTTGATTTCTTGTTCTTCTCTTTCGAGATAATTTGCAAATATATGGGCTTCTATGTGATGTATAGGGATAATCGGAATCTTCAAGCTGGTGGCAATCGTATTTGCGACGGTGATCCCTGTGAGGAGAGAAGGAATAAGGCCAGGTTGTGTGGTCACACCAATATAATCTATATCTTCTAGTGAAACACCCCCTTCTTTGAGGACGGCATCAAGCACTTCAAAGATACTATTTGCGTGTTCTCGTGCTGCCACCTCTGGTACGACTCCTCCTGTTTTTTCATGTATCTTTACCTGACTTTTGGTGTGCATACTTCTGAGTATCGCATCTTCAAAAAGAGCAATACTCGTATCATCACAACTCGTTTCAAAGGCAAGGATATACATGTTGGGAAAAGAGAAAGATAGGTAAATAGGGAAAATAGTGTTAAGGACGCTCTGAAAAACTACTTCGTAGATACAAAAATCAAGATTTTTTAGATAAAATTTGTAAAACAATTTTGAGTTTAGCTTTTGCTAAGCGATAAATTTTTGAACAAATTTTAGCAAAAAAGGTTATTTTTTAACAGATGCTAGTTTTTCAGATCGTCCTTAGCAGTATATAGAAAAGGAGGGGAAATAAAAAACGTATTTTTTTTAAAATACGTTTTTTATTTTTTGAATGCTATTATAGGTATACCTTTGTATTCATCTTTCTATAGTGGCTTCTAACGATTGCTGATTCTCTGATTTTCTTCTTTTTTACTGTTCTGGTTGCATATCTTTCTGATTTAATCTTTGAAGCAATTCTAGATTGGAAAAATAACTTCTTGTAACGTAAAATCAGTTTTTCATTTGATTCCCCTTCATTTCTGATAGCATATATCATGATTCTATCTCCCTAAGAAATTAATAATAAAAGTGGAGGGATTATAACGAGAATTTTTATTTGTCAAAAATAAATTCATTGTTAGTATTCGTAGCGTTAGTGTATAACCTTTTACCATGAAACAAGAACGCTTGATAAAAATGCAGGCATTGATGCAAGAACGTATCGGAAAATATATCTTTGAGGAATTAGAACAGGCGGGCTCTACTTTTGGTATTGTTACCGTAACAGAAGTAAAACTGAGTTCAGATATCTCATATGTTGATGTCCATGTTAGCTGTTTTAAAAATGCAGATATCCTCACGAAAACGTTGGCAGGGTATGCGCAAATAATTCAAAAAAGACTTTTTAAGGATCTTGGACTTATTAAGGTCCCAAGAGTGAGATTTCACTATGATGATTCTGGTGATACGGGGCAGAAGCTGGAAGAAATAATCAATACCTTAGATAGTAATTAGTTTCTACTTTGAGAAGGAAGTCACATACCATCATTGCAAAAGTACGAATATGGAAGGATAAAGGCCACTCTTTTTTTAGGTGAATTTTTAAAGAGAAGCTACAAAAAAAGAACTATCATCGTAATAGAATACGCCTTCAGCTCCCGCTATTTCAGAGTCGTGTTTCAAAAAAGACATTGGTGTTGGTTTCTGGAGTAGGGATACTCTTATGCGGGATAAGTATTATCTTTCTTTTGTTTTGACCTGTATTTCTCGTGTCAAAGATTGAGGTGATACGTAAAGACAACATCAGTAACATCGATATCGTGTATCGTGCGGTTGATGGACTACGTTCAGAGTCGTTGCTGTGGCTTGATAAGTCAAAGATTTCCGAGTCAATTACCAAGTATCAGGGCAATATTACTGATATAGAGATTTCAAAGGTATTGCCAGACACTCTCAAGATCGTGGTTGGGTCTGCAAGAGGTCTTTTTCTGACCGCATATAAAGGGACGTCGTATTTAGTGACTTCAAACGGAGTATTTGTTCCCTATGAACTAGAGGAAGGAGTTCCATTTTTAGAAGTACATACGGATGCAGAGTATGATCTTTCTATTGTTGCATATAAGCAAATCTTGCACCCGGAGTATGTGCAGGCAGCAAATTATCTGATTCAAAAGCTACAAGACAATCTCCTTACTATTTCTATCGAAAGACTTGATTACTATGTGGAGGAGCGAGAGCTTCATGTGAGTCTGAAAGATGGTCCAATCTTACTTTTTGATGTCTTTGGAAGCCTCGATGATCAGATAAAAAAACTCCTTATTTATGATAAGGAGCAGACTCCAATTATGAGAGCTGGGCTTGTATATATGGATTTACGAGTTCCTGGGAAGATATTTTCATGCACTACGGAACAAGAGTATCAGTGTTACGCAAACCTGAAGAGAATTTATACGAAAGATTAGGGAAGCGTCCTTTATGATATACATATGGCTGGTATAGAGTGATGATTCTATCCGAAGTATTCGCGACAGAATAATGAAATGGGGATTTAAAATTTCTTTGTAATACCAACAATCAATCCTCCTGAAGCACTATCTTTAAAATAAAGTCGATCAACGAGTTTTATAATGATGAGGAATAATCCTCTTCCACGGATAGAGTGGTGCTCAGTAAAATTTTTATTCTTATTTGCTTCTTCAAGTTCCTCCATCTGCTTGGCTGTTTTATGTTTGGTGCCGTGACCGGTGTCAGTTACTTCGATTGTAAGTTCATGTTCTCTATAGGAAAGAGAGATAGTGTTTTCTTCACCTGTAGCACTTCCATATTCTATCGCATTATTATTGAGCTCATCGATGATGAGGGTGAGTCTTGGTTTCCATGCACTTGGAATATTGAGGAGATTGAAGAGAGTATTACAGATTTCACGGAGTTTCTTTGCATTTTCAAACTGTGAAGTATAGGAGATAGTGAGAGATACTTCGGCATCATGAATATACGCCTGGAGCTGGTGGGCGCAGTCGTTTGGTGTTGCGATATCACTAAGAAGAATATGGTAGTCCATGTGTAATTTCAAAATACCATAATAATATGTCTCTTATAGTATAGCAGGAATCGTCTTAAAAATCAAAAAAACCTGTGATTTCCACAGGTTTTTTTGATTTGAAAACAAGATATTATCTTACTTCTTCTTTAAGAGTTTTACCAGCTCTAAATACAGGAGATTTCATTGCTGGGATTTTGATTGATTCACCAGTTCTTGGGTTTACACCATTTCTTGCAGCTCTTTTAGATACTTTAAATGCACCAAAACCAGTAATATTTACTTCACGACCAGCTTTTAATTCAGCAGTAACTACTTCAATCATAGAAGTAAGAGATTTAGAAACAGCATCTTGGCTAAGACCAGCAGCAGTTGCAACTGCTTTAATAAAATCTTGTTTTTTCATAGAAACAAAAAATTAAAAATATAAAACAGTGGTAATATAGCGGAAATACGGGGATATGCAAAACTTTTTCATAAAAAATCCCTAGAAATTCAGGAGAAAGGTAGATTTATGGCTCTGTGAAGCCATAAGGTATGACGCCATTATTTAGACTTTATCCCTTTACAAAGGGAAAACTCTCGGGGTAACAGGGAGTTATTTACTAAAGATAGAGTACTTTAAAAAATCGAGATATGCCGTATTATCAATCTGGGTTTTTAGATTTTGTTTCACGGATCAAATCTGTCATGATGAGATAATTTCTCCTTTGGGGTATGAAAAATAACTGGTAGATGATACGTCATAGCTCAGCATGTCGGTTGGATGACTATTAAAGACGATGAGATAGTTCTGGCTTTCATGTTGGAGAAATTGTCCTATTTCTTGTTCTGCATAGCTGAGAGTATTTGATGCCTGGGTTTTCAGTACTCCCTTGCTACTCGTCGTGAATCACCCTGTTCCTGAAAGTCCAGTATCTCTACTGACGATATTCCAGGCAAGTTCGGTATTTGGAGAGGTGATCGCGAGGTCAAGACTTTGCGTGTTATTGATGATACTATCTTCGTAAAACAGAGGAATAATCTCATATTTTAAGGGTCAAAGAGTACCAAGGTAGTGATTGGTTTTTGTATTAATTTGATACGAAATAAGGAGATCTTTAGCTCACTTAAACTGGGAAATATCAAATGGGGATCCCGAGAGCATGATAGATTTACTATTTATGCTACTTTCAATGTTATCGATATACCCATACCCATATTCTTTGATTTGAAAGAGCGCAAGTTCCATAGCTCCTTCTGCGCCACTAATTGCTGACAAGTACTGCCATCTAGCACGAGAATCATAGAGCTCTTTGAGTACGAGATGAAATACCCCTGCTGTGAGGACAAGTAAGAATCCCACAATAAATAAGGAAATGAGGACGGAGTATGCGCTGGTTTCTTGTTGTCTCATAGATTACAGATTATCAATAAGGCGTTCGCTAATAGTCGTTTGAAACATCATTTCACTTTCTTTCAGAAGAGTAGGAGAAATTCATTGTTTCATATTTGGTCGGAGATTCAGAGAAATAGTTACTTTTGGAATCGCATCTGTCGTAATCCAGAAATCCGCAGAGGTGATATCTACTTGCGTATTTGAAAGTGGATATACGCCTCCATCTTTTGCAACAACTAGATGACACTGAGTCGTCAGGTTCTGACACTGAGTTGCTCATGTAATAATCCAGTTCCCACTACTATCTTGCGTCCCTAAATAGTACCTGTGAGTTCCGCTCCAGAGTTGAGTGGCATGAGTGTAGTTTTTTCCAGGAGTGAGGATATGACAATTACTTCCTACGTTACAGGTATTGATTCCAGAGTTTCTGATGTCTTCAGCTATTGTCTCGGTAATATTTTTTATATTTTCTTGGAGACTACGGTTGATATCGATTTTGAGACTTACCTGTGATGATGAATAAAAGATCGAAATAATTGATACCATAATAATGGCAAGTATCGTCATAGATACGAGTACTTCGATGAGGGTAAAACCAAAAGATTGAGAGCTGTGTTTCATAAAATAACTACTTCGCAGAAGATAAAATAACTTTCCTTTTTTACTGTACGTTATTACAGATTAGAGTCGCTTCCAGTCAGCAATAATAGAAGTGAGTTCTACTTCATGGTATCCGCGCATATACCAGATTACTTTTGAGTGTACTTTCATCACTCCGTCCACAGAGACGATACTTCCACCTTCCATGTATTCTAGGGGTTCATAGTAGATGTATCGGTAGAAATATGTTGGAGTATTTCCTCCACTACAATCATAGGTATATCGGTATTCGCTATCTTGGCAGAGCTTGTATGCATCCATTTTTCCATCAAGTTCAGCTTCTCCCTCTCAGAAGGTATGTATTTTTTCGACTTTTATTGGGAACTCACTATTGGTTCAAAAATAATTTTCAAGAGTATAATAATTTCCGGGTTCAAAAAAGTTATCAGTATTAGTGTATGACAGTTTTGGATTTATCTGATTATATTTGTGGATAGTTCGGTAGTTGCTGTCACGAATATTTCTTGCAAGTTCGAGTTGTTCGCGCGCAAGGTTGGAAGCAACAATAAAGTTTTTATTGTAGGTATTGAGATTGAGACTTGAGAGGATGATGCTGTATATCGCGGTAATTCCGAGAGAAAATACAAAAATCCCGACTAAAATCTCGATGATAGAAAAACCTGAAATGTGTGTATGTCTGTTCATAGAGGGGTTTAATAATCGATGATATTTGTATGGGTATGGTATTGTAATTGGCGTTGTAGTCATGGAGAACTGGCATTTTTATAGGAAAAATCGATGTGTATCGTATCTCCTGTTACCAGATGTTTTACTCCTGCAGTATCCCAATAGTGATACGACCCACTTCCGCTGATGGCATCAAAGAGAAATAATAGCGCAGTGTGTCATCAGACATCTGTCAGGTGTATTCCTGGTAAAAATGAGAGTCTCTCAATTTCCAAACCTGAGGTCGGTACTATCGTCGAGGCATCGATACTATGAGGGTATGCGAGCAGAGAGGCATAGGGGGTATTGGTATCAAGGTACACTCAAATCGATTGATTTGAACCTCAAGAGATGTAGCCATTGAGTGCGTCATTTCTCGCATCATACAGAAGCTGGGCGATTTCTTTTCCCGTCTGTTTGATTTTCATCTTGTTTTGATAGTAGCTATATGGAAGATAGGTCATCATGGTGACAATAAATACCAACGTGATAACAATCATAAGCTCTATAAATGTGTAACCAAAGCGAGAAGTTTGCATAGTTTTCGTTTGAGAAACAGTAGATACGAGGATAGTATGGAAAACGTGAGAAAACTCAAGGTTTTGATTTTTGTTTCTGGAATTAATATTAAGGTAAGGGATTGTAAATATATTTATAGCTTCCATGTTTGTAAAAAAATACAAAATTGCTATAGTAATTACAATATGAATAACCTATCTGTATGAGTTCATGAAGTATTCAAAAATATCTGGATAATCTCGTACGAGAGTATAGTTCTGGACGAGCAAAAGAACACTCGTATCGTCCTGCTCTCAAACAATTATTAGAAGAATTACATCCAAGTATACTTGCTACCAATGAACCGAGTCGAGAAAAATGTGGGGCGCCAGATTTCATCATCACAGATACGAAGAAAATCCCCCGAGGGTATATTGAAGCAAAAGATATTATTCCAAATATTCTTGATGATAAAAAGAATCAGGCTCAGATTATGAAGTACTTTGATGGAGAATTAGGCTATAATTTCATCCATACTGATAATATTGAATTCCGTTTTTATAGAAATGCTCAGCTCATTGAGTCGGTGAAAGTTGCAAGTCTTGAACATGGAAAGATACTTTTCTTTCCAGAGAAGTTTGAAAAACTAGAAATGCTCTTGAAAAACTTTTTGACCTTTAGAGCTCAAACAATAACTTCAAGTAAAAAACTTTCTGAAATAATGGCATGAAAGGCTCGTATGATAAAGCGAGTAATTTATATGACGCTTATAAATGAGAAAGAACAGCAAACAGAAATACATAATCAATTTGAAACCTTTAAGAAGATACTCGTTCATGATCTGGATGAGACAAGTTTTGCTGACATCTATGCACAGACGATTACTTATGGACTTTTTACTGCGAGACTTCACGATCCGACACTCCCAACCTTTGATAGAGATGAAGCAGCAAGATTATTGCCAAAATCAAATCCATTTTTGAAAAAATTTTTTCAGTCCCTAAGAGATGAGTTAGATCCGAGAATTGAATGGATTGTAGATGACCTCATAGAAGTCTTTTTGGCTTCGGATGTGAAGAGCCTTCTTGAGGGATATGGAAAAACGACATCAAGAAACGATCCAATTATTCATTTTTATGAGGACTTTCTTTCGATATATGATACAAAACTCAGAAAAGCAAAGGGAGTATACTATACTCCAGAGCCAGTGGTTAACTTTATGATTCGAGGCGTAGATGAGCTTTTAAAAACTGAGTTTTGATTGGTAGATGGGATTGCTGATACATCGAAAACAAAGGTAGAAGTTGAAACACAACAGATAAAGTACTGAAAGGTACAGAAACAAGTTAAAGAAGTCCATAAAGTTCAGATACTTGATCCAGCAACAGGAACGGGGACATTTTTAAATGATATTGTGAAGTATATTTATGAAACACGATTCTCCTGAATGACGGGGATATGGAAAGACTATGTAGATACAAACTTATTACCTAGGTTGCATGGATTTGAAATCATGATGGCAAGTTATGCTATGGCACACCTAAAACTCGATCTTACTCTGGGTGAAACAGGGTATAAAAACGATAATCAAGAAAGGCTTGGAGTATATCTTACCAATTCTCTTGAAGAAGAACACGATGAAACAGGGACATTGTTTGCAAATTGGCTCAGTCAGGAAGCCCATGAGGCAAATCATATAAAAAGGGATATGCCGATTATGACGGTTATCGGGAATCCTCCATATAGTGTTAGTTCGCAAAATAAATGAGAAAAGATTTTAGAGCTTCTCCAGGATTATAAAAAGGGACTCAATGAAAGAAAGATAAATCTTGACGATGATTATATCAAGTTTATCAGGTATGCTTCAAATTATATTGAAAAAACAGGAGAAGGGATTTTAGCGTTTATTACCAATAATTCTTACTTAGACGGGATTACTCACAGACAGATGAGGAAACACTTATCTGAAACATTTGATAAGATTTATATCTATGACCTCCATGGTAATGCTCGTAAAAAAGAAGTATGTCCCGATGGAAGTGTAGATCAAAACGTATTTGATATCATGGCTGGAGTGGCTATTATCTTTGCTGTGAAAAAAAGGCATCATCTTGAATACAAAAAAAGGGGATCCTAAAGTACTTACACTTTTCGGAACCCTTTTGTATTGATACATACATAGTATATAAAAAATGACCTTAAAAGTCAAAAAAGTTTTAATTTACCTAAATAGATATGAAAAAACAAGCAAAAATTTACCACTTCGATTCCTTTGGAAAGAGGCAAGAAAAGTATGATAGACTCAATACTACGGAGTTTCAGGATGTTTCGTGGAAAGAGCTTGAACTCAAAGAACCGTATTATTTCTTTGTTCCCAAAGACTTTGGACTTGAAGAAAAGTATAATAGAGGGTGTTCTGTGAGTGAGATATTTCAAGAGTTTAATAGTTGAATTGAAAGTTGAAAAGATAAGGAATTGGTAAAATTTAACTCTAAAGAATTTTCAGGAGATTTACAAAATTATGAATCTACTTATTTGTATAGACCTTTTGATATTAGATTTATTCCATTTGATAACTCTATTTTACATAGATCCAGGTTACCAGTTATGGGCAATATGTTACATAAGAATCTTGGACTTATTTCTAAAAGATGAATACCTTTTAATTGTCCTCCTATTTTCTTATCAAATACTATTGTTGATAGAAGAGTTTTTACTCCAGCTTGAACACAATGAGCAGAGTCTATTTTCCCCCTCTACCTCTATCAACAAAATCCATTAGAATGAACGGAGGAAAAGACTCCAAATTTTAATATGGAAGTTATTCAGAAAATAGAGAAAAAACTAAAAATGAAATTATTCATAGATCCCCGTGTCAAGCACGAAGATGACAACGAGAAGATAGAAAACTCTTTTTCTCCCGAAGATTTACTCGATTATATCTATGCAGTTTTACACTCAAAAAGTTATAGAGACACCTATAAAGAGTTTCTGAAAATAGATTTTCCAAAGATTCCATTTGATGTTTCAAAAGAAGTATTTTTAAAGATGAGAGATCTATGAAGAGAGTTACGAGAGTACCACTTGATGGAAAACGAACATCTCAGTCCTCAAAACTTTATTACGACGTATCCTGTGGATGGAGATAACGAAGTCGGAAAAGTAAGATATGAAATAGATTCTGAATCGAGTTCAGAATGACAATTCGGAAAAGTGTTTATAAATGATGGTCAATATTTTGAATGAGTTCCAAATGACGTTTGGGAATTTTATATCTGATGATATCAACCAGCACAAAAGTGGTTAAAAGATAGAAAGGGAAGAAAATTAACGTATGAAGATATATTGCACTATAGTAAGATAGTTGTATGTCTAAAGGAGACGATGAGGATTATGGAGGAGATAGAACATATGGTACATTGGTAGTTACTTTTTAAATATTTTAAGATATGGATTTTCAAGAATTACAAGAGTTTTTATCTCAAGCATGCCAATCTCCGAACGGAGAGTATGAAAAGTTAGAGTTAAAAGAAGCAAAAGTCCAATACTCTGTTATGGGCTGAGAAAAAAGAAACAGGAATTCTATATATGCTTATACCGTAGCACTTGGAAACGAATGAGGATGAAAACTATTATTATGAGTGAAAAACGATAAAACTATTGTCGGGACAAATCTCCCTTTAAATTTCAATGATGTAAAAACACAGATTTATAACAAGATAGGGAAAAGAATTCAAATTGAAGAGGTGCTTTGTTCTGAAGGGAAAAAAGTGATTGTAATTCTCATACCTCCAAGGTGAATCGGTGAAGTTTTAAAGTTTTATGGAGTGCCATTGATGAGAGTGGGCGAAGAATTACATGATATGGATGATGCCACTCAGAGAAAAATACTGTTAGAGTGAGAGTCTGATTGGTCGGCGAAAATTGTCCCCTGAGCTGGGATACAAGATTTAGACGATAATGCTTTAAGAGAATTTGAAATATTGTATAAGAAATATAAAGGTACTTCACTTTCTGTACAGCAGATTCTTGTAAATCTTTGACTCATACGAGGTTGAGATATCACTTATGCTTCGTTAGTGCTTTTAGGAAAACAAGAAAGCTTGAGAAAGTATCTTGCAAATGCTGAAGTAATTTTTCAGTATAGAAACAATAAGCATGATATTACATACAGTGATAGAGAAAACTATCGAGAGGCATATATCTTATCTCAAGCCAAAATATGGAATAAAATCTATTCTCGTAATCAAATAACGCAAATACATGAGTGATTTATTACTCAAGAAATCCCATCATATAATGAAGAGGCTGTTAAAGAGGCTATCAACAATGCCATAGTACATCGAGATTATAGAGATCCTGGTTCTATAACTATTAAACAGTCTTCACAAGAGTTTGAGGTACAGAGCCCGTGAGGATTTTTACCATGAATTACCGTTGAGAATATAGTTGATACGCCATCAAAACCAAGAAATAGATTACTTGCAGAAACACTTGAGCATATTCGTTTTGTTCAGCGAGCATGACAGGGTATGGATACTATCTTTCAAACAAGTATAGAGGAGGGGAAATGAAGGCCAGATTTTTCTCAATCAGATGAATATAATGTAGTATTGAAGATTTCTGCACAAATAAAGAATAAATGATTTTTAGAGTTTCTTCAAAAGGTGATCTGAGAAAAACAGTTTTCATTTTGAGTACATGACTTAATACTGTTGCAAGATTTAGTGGATAATTCTTGAAACATTTTAAAATCAGAAGTAAAAAGATTTATAGATATGGGTATTGTTGAACAGATATGAAATACAAGGGGTGCGAAGTATGTACTTTCTCATAAATATTATAAAGATTATGCACAAGCATGAACTCATACTAGACTTGTGGGAATTTCTAGAGATGCCAAGAAGCACCTAATGCTTCAGCATTTAGAAAAAAATAAAAGTTGAGCTGTATTATCGGACTTTGTTCAAGCATTTCCTGATATTACCCGAAAAGATATTTCAAATCTGTTACAGGAGTTAAAAAAACAATGAAAAATTATATCCGAGGGAGATAGGCGTTGGGCTGTTTGGAAAGTTAAATAGCTTTACTTTTTAGATATAGAAACATATATGTATGCTTTTTTCTCAATTTTAAGCAGATTTAAATAGCTTTAAATAGTTTAAAAATTAGTCTAAAGGTTATTACAAAGGATAAAAAAATAGATATCTAAAATAGTTGTTTTAGATATCTATTTTTCAGGAGTTTAATCTATGCAACCGTTTCCGTCACTTTCAAAATTGCTCCGAGAATCGCAAATGCAAACCAAACTACAAACACTCCTGCAACTAAAATAGCAATTGGTTCCACCCATTTTGTCAGGCTAGAGAGTGAGTAGTCTACTTCTTTGAGATATTGCTGGTTGATTTTTTCACTGATTTTTTCCAGATTTGCTGTACTTTCTCCGACAGAAAGCATCTGTAAAAAGTCGCTTGGGAAATATTTCCCAAGCTCATCTACTTTTGACATAGATTCTACGATTTTATTTCCTTTTGATACATCGTCGATGATGTCATCAAACAGACTTTCATAGATGACACTTCCAGAAGATTTCCCTACGAGTGAAAGGGATTGGATAACATTTATCCCAGATCCGATCAGACTTCCGAGCATACCAGAGATACTTGCAAGGAGATAGTTTTTATAGACAGTTCCTATAAGAGGGAGAGAAAGAAGAAAGCTTTCGATACTTGCTTTTCCTTTTGGGGTACTTTTATATCCGCTAAAGAGTACCACGAGAGTGATAAAAAAGAGGATAATCGCCAAGTAATTTCCCGAAATAAATTCACTGGTTGCAATGAGTGCTTTGGTTGCTGTCGGAAGCTCTACTCCAGAAGTATCAAAGAGTGGCTGAATAGCTGGAATCACATACGTGAGGACAATAATCACCGCAATAAATAGAAACAAGAAGATAATCGCTGGGTAGGTGAGGGCATTTTTAATCTTGAGTTTCAGGTTGTGGCTTTTTTTGAGTTCTTCACTCAGGCGAGCCAGAGCTATTACGAGAGTTCCAGTGATTTCTCCAGCCTCTATGATAGAGATTTCTGCACTTTCAAATACCTGCGGTATTTTCTTCATCGCTTTGCTAAAAGAATCACCACTAGAGATATAAGTGATGAGTTCCGCAATCTTTTTCTTAAAGTACTCATGCTTGATCTTTTCTTGTACGGAAGCGAGAGCTTCAGTAATCGTTACTCCAGAATCCACCATGACAGAAATATATTCAAAGAAATTATATTTATCCACCACAGGGACACGAGTAAAGAAAAACACTTCTTTTGTACTATTCGTAGTTGTTGCTATCATTTTTTTAAGACTTATAAAACAATTTGAGAGGAATCGTTACATTTACTGCTCCGGGAGTAGTTGTGTTTGGAAATGAAAAGTTATCGATGTAGAAACGATATTTTCCAGTGTTTCCTGTTAGAAAATCCAGATACTTTAAGAGGGTCTCTGTGTTTGAGATACGTGCTCCGAGAGTAATATTTGCTTCTTCGAGACCATATTCATTGAGCCTTGGAGCTTCAAAATTTACGTTTTTAATGGAGATGACTCCAGAACCAGAATTCATTGCCTCAGTACTTTTATAGAGGTAATTAATAATATCTGTTTGGTTATACTCTACGAGAAATTTGCTGACTTCTTTTTGCTTTTCAGAGTTGCTCCCATTGAGTTCATTTTGTAGGGTATTGAGCTTACTGAGCTCCTCTTTTTTTGTTTGGAGTTCTTCAGCGTATGCGCTTTGTGTATCCTGGGCTACTTCAAGATTATAGTATACATTTTTGGTAACAAAGATGACAATGAAAAATGCAAATAAGATAATGAGTGTTGCAATGAATTGATGATTTTGTTTTGTTATACTCATGGGAAATAAGAGATTAAAAGATATTATTGTAATACAAAGCTTGCCTCAAATTCAATCAAATCGTGCCCAGAAAGAGCATCGATAAATTGGAGTGCAAAGAGTGCGGTCTTTTCATTTTTATATGTCTGCATAAAGCTCGTTACCTTTTCATAGGCTAATTGGACGTCGTCTGCAGTGGTTTCAGCAGATATCGTAGTACCAATTTGTCCATTTTGATACTTAAATCCTTCAATAGAGAGCTTGTAAGTATCTCTGAAACTATTGAGATGACGAACAAATGTGCTAATCTGTGAGCGTTTGTAAAAATCAGCAAATGCTGACTCATTGAGACTCAGAACATCATATATCTGCAAGCGAGGATCTTTTTTGATGTTCATAATAGAAGTATCATGAGTGAGAATCTCTGCCTTAATACTTTCATTTTCAGATTCTACCTTGAGGGTGTATCCATACATCCCACCAGTAATGACGAGAATGAGTACGAGAAAGCCAATACTGATATGCAATAGTGAAATTCCCTTGGATTGGTAGAGAGGAGAAGTGGTGCCCATAAAATTTTTTTAAGAGATAAAATTCTTAGTTGTATGGTACCATACCTCGAAAAAGAAGTACAAAAGTTTCACAAAAAAAGAAGCCTTTTAACTAGACTTCTTTTTATTATTCCGTGTTATTAATTATTGACTTGGAGCGTTTAGAATCGTATTTATCAAAAATGTTGTTATTGGGAAGGCAAGCCAGATAAGGATAATCCCGATGATCACATAGACGATAATGTTTTTTGATTTCTTCATCTTTTCCTCATCTCCTGAACCAGTGAGAAGCTGAAACCCTGAGTAGATGATATAAATAACGGCAACAATAGATAGAAATGTGAGGGTATAACGAATAACATCTTGGATGTACTGAGATGCGGTTCTTTCTGTTTCTATATCTTGAAGTCATGATTTTACGAGCGCAGCACCCTCATCAAGACCACATTCTCCACTAGTACAAACATGGAGTTCTGGCTCTCCTGTACTGACGATATCTCCAAAAAAACCAGCAAAACTCGTCGAAGTACAGAGTAGGCTTCCGATTAACAAAAATCAAACGATGACCTTTTTCATGAAACAAAATTTATGATTTACTTTTGAGAGATTATATATAAATTGTTCCAATAACAAATTTTAGTCATAATTTTTTAGAGATGATTCGAATAATCTTTACATATCTGACTTTGGTCTTGTATATTGGGGCGATGTATTATTTGTCTGGTGGGATAGGGGTTGCGTATTATTTGGGCTCAGTATTTGTCTACTTTTTTATATTCTATGCTATTTATCTTCTTGTAAAGAAAATTCGTATCCAGGGGGCTATTCCAGCACGGGAATTTCTTGACCTGTTTTTGTATCGTATCCATCTGATAATCTTTATCGTGGTGGCGATTCTTGGTGTATTTTCTGTGTATCAAAATGAAATAAGCCCAGCAAAAACTCCACAGTATACGCTTCAGAACGGTAAGAAGACAGTCGTATTTCAAACGATGAGTCATATCGCTACTGAGGATTTTTATGATCAGGTACAGGCAATGATTACGGGGAAAAAGGCAGAGTGATACGTGTTATTTTATGAAGGAGTGAGGCCTGGAAGTAAAGAAAGCTCAGAAGCGTTTAATCGTGCTATTGGGTTTAGCTTTGATGCCGATACCTATAAATATATGTCCCAACTTTATGGGGCAGTACACCAAAATAATGATGACTTTCTTGGAATTGGAACAACTCCAGATTATAATGTAGATCTTGATATGGACCAGATTATGCAGTACTATGCAGACGCACAAGTAGCCTACAATATCTCCGATTCATGAAGTACAGATATGCTTCCCGTAGATATCTCAAAAGATGTCATGGAAGCCCTCAGTAGTGTCAATGAACGTCAGTTACAAGTCTTGGTATATATCAATCGTGCCGTCCTGAATGCTATTATAAAAAATGATAGTGTTCGTTCGTTTATTGCTGATAATATTGGAAATGAAAGATTGTTTGATGTGATACTCAATCAGAGAAATGATGTTGTTGCTCGTCAAATTCAAGGCAGTGAAGATAGTCAGATCATCGTGCTCTATGGACTCCTCCACTTTGAAGGTATCTTAAAACTCCTTTCTTCGTTTGATCAAAACTGGCAGATAACAAAAACAGTAGACTTATATCCACTGAAAGATTAGTTTTCTTCTCTATAAAATATACTACTTACATACAAGTATCCTCCTACAAAATAGAGAAGGATAACAGCAGAGAAACCAAGCGTCAGACCAATATCAAATATAGCATGAAAAATAATTGATAGAAAGAGCCCAGTAAACAGTATCTTGAGATACGGGAAACTGAGGCTTTTTTCATGGTAGAGAATCACGGCTTTCGAAAAATAGTAGGCAACAAAGCTACTACAAAGAACATGTACCATCACAGAAAATACGGAACGAAAGAAATATAGTTTTGCGAGTTCCCAGGAAAACCCAGATTGGGTATATAGGTGAGTGAGATAAAGGGTGTTTTCTGCAAGAGAAAATCCCAGCGCGATAAAGATGGCATACAGTACCCCAGTTTTTATATCTCGGATATCTCAGAGACTTGATTGTACAAAGTTGAAGTGTTTTGTCGCTTCCTCTATAATTGCAATGATGAGGTAGTAAAAGATGATAAGTTTTGTGCTGTTAAAGATGATATTTTGAAAGGTTACTTGGGTATCAAGTGGAGTATTTGCTCCGATGACATCAAATATGTATCCCAGTATGAGGATACCAAGGGATACGAGAATTCAGAAAAATAAGAAAGAAAGCATGCTTGAGATATAGCCCCAGAGATGTTGGCGGAATCGATAGAGTACACCGATGAGGAGAGAAAAAAGACCAATAATTGTAAAGATAATCCCGAGAGAAATACTAAGAGAGATAGTAGAAAAGATTTCTTCGATATGAGATAAGTATGAAAAGGGATTGAGATAGGGAATTTTTGAAACCTCTGTTATCTTTTCAAAGTAGAGGAGTGGAAATACTGAGAGTACCCCCGCAACAATCCCGACAGAGAATCTTTTACGGTTCATGCTCCCACTTTCAAAGTATGAAAATACATAGCCCCAAATGATTATAGGGATGAGGCTCGTAAGTCCAAGGGTGGCAATAAGAAGTATGTTAGAAATCATTATCGAAAGATTTTATAGTTTCAAAATTTTACATAACTTTCACCATCCTGACTACGCTTTTTGCCAAAGGCAGCGCTTAAAAATAGCATGTTCATACCGATAAAGATAAAAAAGCCACCAATCAAAAATGACAAAAACTCTGGAAAGGCGATAATGATAGCGCCAAAACCAATGAGTATAAGGGGAAAGAGTTTCATAACGGATAAATTAAGATAGTAAATGTGAGAAGTATTATTTTTTGTATGATCCTGAATCTGCCGAGTTCTCGGGACACGCAAGTTTAGGATGACGGCATGTTTATACAGTGACTATATTTCTTTGATATCGGCACCGAGATTTTGAAGTTTAGAAATGATATTTTCGTATCCACGGTGGATATATTCTACGTTGGTAATTTTTACGGTATCTGTCGAGATAAGACCCGCAATAATCATCGCTACTCCTGCACGCAAGTCCCAGCTCGTTACGGTTCCTCCACGAAGTGGGGTTGGTCAAAATACAAGCGCCTCATGGGGGTTTAAGATAGCAACATGTGCTCCCAGATTTTCGAGTTCTCATAGAAAATTGAGCCTCCCTTCGAAAAGAACTTCATGGATGCGACCAGTTCCCTCTGCTTGGGTCATAAGTACGCTCAATGGTGACTGTAGGTCTGTTGGGAATCCTGGGAATATGTTGGTTTGTATACTGGTAGGGAGGAGTTTTTTTGCGCGGTAGACGCGGAGGATATCAGTATCTTTTTCTTCTACTTTTACTCCTGCCTGCTGTAAACAGCTGATAAAGCTGTAGAGGTCTGAGATGGCAGCATGATGGATATCGATATACTCTTTTGCGGCGAGGGCTCCGATAATCATAAAGGTTCCAGCTTCAATATAGTCTGGTATAATCGTTGCCTCTACGTTTGTTTCCAGTGTTTCTACTCCGGTAATAATGATGCTATGATCATAACGAATCTTTATATCCGCCCCAGCACTACGAAGCATATCAATGAGGTTCATAACATGAGGCTCAATGGCAGCATTTTTTATAGTCGTAGTTCCTTGGCGGAGGACATTTGCCACGATAAGATTTTCTGTAGCAGTGACTCAAAACCCTCCGTTTAGAATAATATCGCCCGTTTCTTTTTCTCCAGAGATCTCGATACTATCAGGAGTCACGGTTGTTTGATAACCAATTTCCTTGAGTCCTTGAAGATGAGTATCGATAGGACGAGCACCGAGTTTACATCCTCCAGGAAATGGTATGTCTATAGTTCAGAAGTGATGCAGAAGCGGTGATATGAGTAAGATAGACGCCCTAATCTTTTTCATCTTATCAAGATCAAGTCACTGTTCTTGAAGGTGGAGGGTATCGAGAGTAATCGTGTGTCCATCTTTTTCTATGAGAACTCCAACTCCAGAAAGGATGTCGAGAAAGGTGCGGACATCGGCAATATCGGGGACATTATGAAGGGTGATTTTCCCTTGAATTAAGAGACTCGCAGCTAAAATTGGAAGAGCTGCATTTTTAGAGCCACTAATCACTACTTCTCCTTGTAACTCTTTTCCTCCGATGACTTGTATCACGTTTCGTAAATTTATAGGTAAAATAACAAGAAAAAGGATACAATAAATTATTTTTTTTTCAATTTTTAATTTTTACTTTTGGCGCGTTTCAATATAATTCTTGTCGTAAAAAAGTTCTTTTATCCCTTGATATATTTGCAATGTATAGCTTTGATACGATTTCTCTTTCACGCCAATCAAATCCTGCCCTTATTAGTAAACAAATACATCTTGATTCTGATCTTGATCTCTTTTTTTTGATAGAAACCAATGATTCAAGGCTCACAGATTTACTTGATCGTAAGATCCTTGATGCAAGTCTTGGAAATATCGATTTACAAAACGTATATAAGGACTTTTCAGGAGTACTTGAAAATATTAATGGGGTGCTGAGAACTTGGAGGCAAGATGCCGAGCAGAAACCAAAAGTACATATGGTTGCTGGGGTGTTGCACAGAAATACATTTTTATTTTCTACGGTTTGACGCGCTTCGTGTTATCTCATCAAAGCAGAGGGAGAGGTATTAGAAATTACAGATAGTAAGGATAAGCCAGAGGAGTTTGTATTTATTTCCAATGGGAAACTCGATGTGGGAGATACTATCTCTATGTCATCGAGAAGGCTCTTCAAATACTTATCTGAGAGTGACTTTAGTGATTCTCTTCGTGATAGTGATGTGGAACACTTTCATAAAAATATTTCTCTTATTCTCAATGAAGAGCTCTGAGGAAAGGATATTATTGTCAGTTCGTTTATGTACTACCTAGAGTTAGGAGAGCCGGCTACTCACAAGTGGAAAGATGTACTGTTTCGTATGCTTGATAATGCTATTGTGAAGCGTGCAATCGCGTGGTGGATGATGGCAGTGGATAAAATGATTGCTCAGAAAAAGTACGTAAAAAATGCCGCATTTGTCGGAGGAATTATTGTCTCATTTATCCTGTTATATGTGATTATTTCTGGGGTCATCGCAAAAACCGTAGATAATCGTGAGACGATAAATTCAAAAGAACTGATTGTGGAAGCAAGACAATATATCAAGCTCGCAGGGGATAATACCGGAAATCCAGATATGTTTGATGTAAATATTAAAAAAGCAGAAGAATTAGTATCTGACTTGAAGGATAAAAATATTTTCTTAGATGATGTTCAGAGACTCCTAGATGATATTACGGTAATGAAAAAACAATTCAATGGAGTGGAGAGTTTTGATGAAACCGTTGATAATGCTCTCTATACGGGGGATGTTGGAGTGGCAAATTCTCTTTTAAAACTTCAGAGTAAGACCTATATTGTCACAAAAAATTCTGTGGTTTGACCTTTAGAAACGACAGGAGAGCCCTTAGTACATATATTTTCTGACCTTGGGGATGATAGTTTTGTTGATGCTGTAGCACTTGATGATGTTTTGGTGTTATTGACGAGTGGATCAAAAATTGTGACCTTTGATACCACTGGTTTTTTTCGTTATGCCGATGTAGCTGGACAGGCGAAGTGGGAGGAGGCAGCGAGTATTGCTACCTTTGGAAACAACATCTATCTCCAGGGGAGAGATAATCAGATTTATAAACACGCAAAGAGCGGAAACAACTTTAAAGAGTGACAAAAGTACCTGAGTGATGCTGATGTTGCTGATATTGGTTCTGTTTTGGATATCGCGATTGATGGGGGATTTTATATCCTCAAATCAGATCTGAGTATGTTAAAGTTTTTTGCAAGTCCGAAGTATCGTCTCGAAAGTCTTACTATTAATAAGGCTCCAAAAAATTATGATGTTGAAAATTCTCTTGATCCTGTTCGAGTAAAGACGCGCCAAGAGCTCAACTATGTATATATGCTTCTGAATAACAAAATTTGGGTGTTTCAACCAAATACCAAAAGCGTGTATGATACTCAGAGTCTCCAGTATATTGGTCAGGTAGAGGGAAAACGACATACCATCAGAGATTTTTATATTGATCATGATGGAGAGCTACTCGTGCTCAATGATGCTGGAGTCTATCAGTTACAGTTTGAAGTAAGTGATGGAAAGTTAATTTTGAGATAATGTGTAATTTGATATAGTACTGTTTGGATCTTGAAAAATATTATTAGTTATTGGTAGTAGTTATGAAGCAACTTATTTCTTTATTATTAATCTTTGCAACTACAACTATTGCCTGTATGAGTACAGCAATGGCTTCTTTTGTTGTTTGAGATGCTGAGGTAAGTGCTACTATGATGCAACAGGAGATGAAAATGACATCAAATGATTGTTGTTATAGAGTACAAGAGAAGAAGGGGTGTACGAGTAATAATCATACATGTTGTATATCCCCATTTTCGGATTCTGGGGTTGTATGAAATGTGTATACTACGATACGTGTTAAAAAAGAAATTACTCAGTGAAAAATCTTTGATTTTTCTTTTCTAGCGATATTACAAGAAAAATTAGATAATAATTATTTAAATGTCTTAAACTCTCCTCCACCCAAAGAGGAGTTTCCTCTAGAGATAGACTCGTATATTACACTCATTGGTATTGTTAAAAGTAATTGTTAAAACTTCCTTATTTTAAATAAATACAGGTGTATTTATTTTGCAAAAGGGAAGTAAAAGATTTTTAATAATTTTTGAAACTTCCTTTTTAGGGAGTTTTTTGTTACTTTTATAACTTAACAACATAAAAAATGAAAGAAAATAATCGAATATTAAATATTTCTATATCAATAATGATATGAATAGTAATGATTTTAGCTACATACTTAATTGTTGATACAAAAACAAAACAAGTAGCTGATGATGTTATATCTCAAACACTAGCTTTAGAATATGATAAAGTTTGATGAAAAGAAAATTATGATAAGATAATTTCTATTACAAGAGAACAAACGATAGCAGGATTGAAACAATATGATGCAAACTGAGCAGATCAGGCTACCCCTAGTCCTCAAGTGAATACTGATACAAATACTTCTTGAACCAGTATAACACTTGATGAAGTCAGTAAAATTACTTGAGAAAATACATATATACTCTGAAATCCAGATGCAGAAATCTCTTGGGTAGAATATAGTGATCTAGAATGTCCATTTTGTAAAAAACTTCATACTTCATGAACTATAGATGAAGTATTAGAAGCATATGATTGAAAAGTTAATTTTATTTTTAAACAATTTCCTCTTAATTTCCATCAAAATGCACCAAAAGAATCTGAGGCATCTCTTTGTGCTTGAGAATTAGGATGAAGAGAAAAATACTATGCATATATTAATGCAATTTTTGAAAGAACAACTTGAAATTGAAGATGATTCGCTCTTGATAAACTTACTCCACTTGCAGTAGAATTGTGACTTCCAGAAAAAGAGTTCCAATCTTGTTTAGATAGTTGAAAATATGCATCTCAGGTAAATTCTGAGATATCTGAGTGACAAGGATTTGGTATTACTTGAACACCTTGAAATGTTTTGATTAACAATAAAACAGGAAAATGGGATACTCTTCCTTGAGCATATCCAACAGCTTCCTTTAAACAAAAAATTGACTCTTTATTACAATAAAATGTATGTTAAGGAATTTATATAAAATTATAAAATCTCCAATCTGAATATTAGGATTTATATTATGAGTTATCATAATCTGATTTCCTGCTTATTATTTTACTCAGAAAGACTTAATTATATGAAATCTGTGACATAATTTTTATGTCACAGAGATTTCTCTCACTATTGTTATGTCACTACTATTTGGTTTTTTTATATGATCCACTTTTTATAAAATAAACTATTTTAGTGTAAAAAGAACTTGAATATGAATATTTTGATGATTTATATGAGCTCTAGTATCATGATGCCCTGCTTGTAGTATTACACTTGCGTCATATTTATGACTTGCTTGATTTATGTATTTACTTCCATATTCATGATTGGAACTAAAAATATTATCAATTATTATTTTATTTATGGTAAATTATTCTACTATAAAAAATCTAGAAACTTGTAAAATTTAACCTTAAAAATATGAAAAATTATATTATATGAATTATAGCTCTACTTATAGTTTGAACTTGAATTTGAGTATATTCGCTAAGAGATTCATCTATAGAAGCAATTGCAAATAATTCTAAAATACAAATATCGTCAAATAATAGAGATGTTTGAGAGATACCAATGGATGAGTGAAAACTTAAAATACCTTTTGAGTTCACAAATACTTGAACTTGAGATATTGTATTATGAGATGCTGAAACAAGTTGTATGTGTACTGATGCAATTGTA
The DNA here is from genome assembly GCA_023898505.1 of Candidatus Peribacteria bacterium. Classification (GTDB taxonomy): domain Bacteria; phylum Patescibacteriota; class Gracilibacteria; order BD1-5; family UBA6164; genus HK-STAS-PATE-10. The sequence goes on from CP060226.1 coordinate 1,035,009, forward strand.
ACGAGTTTAGATTGAAATTACCAAAGTAGTACTATCCAAATGCAATGACATTGACCATTAGTAAACCTAAAAAAGACAATAAAACCAAATGAAAAATTAGTATTAGTTGCTATTTTTGATCCAAATGCACATTGACCAAATGCAACTTGACCTATTTCAAGAGATATTTATATAAAAACAAATTCTCATCTAACTCCTGAATTAGATTTTAAATTTACATGAAATGTTGTAAAAACAAGAACAATAGATAAATCTGAGACTGATAATAAAGTTTCAAAAAATACAAATATATTTAGTTTTGAAGAGAAATCTTTTGATTTTTGAACTATTAAACAAAGTGGGTGAAAAGTAAGTCATGATTTTAAATTCACTTATAATTGAATTGAACCAATAAAAATTACTTGAGTGCCTACAAGTTGTGCGTGCACCAGTGCTACTATTGATAAAACAGAATTAAATCCTTGAGATAGATGAGTACTGACAGTAAATTTTAATCCAAATTTACATGAAGAACCTGAGTGAAAATTTTTTAAATCTGTAAACTTACTTACTGATAAGAAGCTAGAAGAAATACCTGAAGTAAAAATATGGACTCAAATTGATTTAGATGTATGACCAGATGCTTTTGAGCTAAAAAGTGATCACGATGATGAGGATGAACATGAAGAAGTGAGCTATCATTCTATAACGCCTCAAGAATTTGATACTATGCTTCAAAATAAAGACTTCTTTTTAGTGGATACTCATATTCCTGAGCAAGAACATATTGAGTGAACAGATATTTTTATACCATACAATGAAATTGAGGATAACTTAGATACACTACCAAAAGATAAAAATGCAAAAATAGTTGTATATTGTAGAAGTGGAAGTATGAGTAGAGCAACAGCTTATATATTAGCAGAAAAAGGCTATACAAATGTATATGATGTAGTTGGAGGAAAAAATTGATATGATGATTATAAAAGAAATTATGCAAAAAATAATGATGAAAAAGTTATTACAGTAAATGCAAAAAAATGGGAGTATGACAAAAAAGAGATGAGAATAAAAAAATGAGAAAAAGTTACAATAAAAGTAAATAATATAGACACTTTACATGGTATTGCTATACCTGAGATGAAGCTTATTTGAGATACTGAAATAGAAGTAGATACCTCTAAAGCCTGAGAATTTGAATTTAGGTGTGCAAATTATTGTGGTGCAGGACATCAAGATATGATTTGAAAAATTATAATTGAATAAATACTATATATTATTAACTTTAAATATTATGAAAAAATTTTGATATTCTAAAGAACTCAATGCTCCATTTCTTGAAACGATAGATACTATTAATTTTGCACTCATGGAACAGTGATTTTGAGTACTTACAAAAATTGATATAAAAGCGAAGTTAAAAGAAAAGTTAGATAAAGATATTGAAGAATATGTTATATTATGAGCCTGTAATCCTCTATTTGCAAATGAAGCGTTAGATGCTGAATATGAAATATGACTTCTTCTTCCTTGTAATGTAATTGTCTACAGAAAAAACTGAAAGACTATTGTTTCAGCCATTACTCCAACGGTTGCAATGAATATGATTGACAATGATACTGTTAAATTTGTAGCAAAAAAGGCAGAAGAAAAATTAAAAAAAGCTATAGATAGCTTATAAATATTAATCTTTAAATACTAACATATGAAAAAAATATTATTTTGATTAGGATTGTTTCTCTTATGAGTCACTACAACCATTTGAGTGTTACATATATGGAATACAGATACCTATACTTCTTGGAATCCTATTCATAATAGGATGATGAGTGATAGTACCGTGATAGAAAATATGTGAATTTGAGATGAAGCTTGTGATGAAAATATGTGTTGAGATGAAGAAGCAAGTGAGGAAATGTGAAATATGATGTGAAATAACAATACTGGAATAACATTTTCCAATAATGTAGAATGATTAGAAGAAGTAAAAAAGTCGGAAATAGTTACTCTACAGGATGGTGATACATATGAGATGGTGGCATATCCTGTAAAACAAGAGGTGTGAAATAGATGGATACAAAGACTTTCATACAATGGGATGATACCATGACCTATCTTGCAAGTTGAAAAATGAGCAAATATTACGTTGAAGTTCACAAATAATATCTGAATAGATACTACTCTACACTCTCACGGGTTAAGATTGGAGGATAGTAAGTTTGACTGACTTCCAACAACGATGTGATGAGAACAAGTACCCCTACAAAACGGCGAGAGTTTTAGTTATGAACTCAATTTTCCAGATACATGACTTTTTTGGTATCATCCCCATATACGAGAAGATTATACTCAAGAAATGGGCTTATATTGAAACTATTCAGTTACAGAAGAAAATTATTGGAATGAAGTAGATACAGAAGAATTCATGATGTTAGATGATTTTTCTGAGGATGATGTATTTTATACAGATTTTGTGAATAAGACATTGTCGGGGAGATTCTGAGATATTATGATGATAAATAATGATGAAAACTATAATTTGAATATTGATACTTGAGAAAAAATAAGACTATTTATAACAAACGTTGCGAATACAAGGACCTTTGATGTTACTATTTCTGATGAAGATTGAAATAAACAAGATTTAAAATTGGTATGATGAGATGCTTGAAGAATAGAGAAAGAAACAATAATAACTCATCAAATTATAGCACCAGCAGAAAGATACATTGTAGAAGCTGTCTTTAATACTCCTTGAACATATACTATTACATCAAAAGATAGAAAACTTGGTGAAATAATTGTTAATTGAGAGCAAACAAATGTAAATTTATGAGCATTAAGAGAAAATGCTGAAGATTATAGAATAGTAAGAGAAAAATTTGAGGAATATTCAAACAAACAAGTTGACAAAAAGTTGAGACTAACAATTTGAATGAAATGACAGTGAGAAATGATGAGAGGGGTGTCACATATGGACGGGATGTGAAATATGATGGGGGGAACTAAAAAAGACATCCAAGAAAAAGAAGTGTCCATGTGATGAATGCCTCTGTGAAATGATGGAGATGAGATTGAGTGGGAAGATTCTATGGCGATGATGAATAGAATGAGCAATGATCAGATGATGGAATGGATTTTAGAAGACGAGGTTACGAAAAAACAAAATATGGATATAGATTGGAATTTTAAAAAGGGGCAACTCGTGAAGGTGGAGATTTATAATGATCCTAAGTCTATGCATCCAATGCAACACCCAATTCATTTTCATGGACAGAGATTTGTTGTGCTTTCAAGAAATGGGGAGAAAAACGATAATTTACAATGGAAAGATACTACTCTCATTAAAAATGGGGAGAGGGTAGAAATCTTGGTAGAAATGTCAAATGTATGAACTTGGATGTCTCATTGTCACATAGCTGAACATTTACAATCAGGGATGATGATGGTATTTACTGTAGAGGAATAATTTTATTATTTAAATCAAACAGATGAAAAAAATAATCCATATCACTGGTATGCACTGTATTAGTTGTGAGATACTCCTTGAAAAAGAGCTGAAAAAAATTGCCGGAGTTGAGCTCATAATGCTTTCTCATAAAAAATGAGTCATGGAGATACGCTATGAGACAGAACAAGATTATAGACAGGTAGTAGCGGTCATAGAGAGAAATGGGTTTAGTGTGCAGGAAGATCAAGGAGACCAGGGAACAAATTCCCAAACAAATTTTCTATTAAATGTGATAGCTATACTGATTGTCGTTATCCTCTACATATTCAGTACTATTTTTGATCTCAATCGCTATATTCCGGATATCAATACTTTGAGCTATTCGAGTGCATTTCTTGTTGGAATTATCGCCTCTATTTCTACCTGCCTTGCAATAACTTGAGGGATAATCATATGATTTTCTAAGTATATTGACGCTACGCATACAAAATGAGGACACATGAAAGTACAGCTTTGATTTCAGATGGGAAGGATCCTTTGATTTTTTCTATTGTGAGGCGTATTGTGAGCCACAGGGAAACTTATAAATATTAGTTTCTCTTTCACAGGAATACTGACATTTTCCATAGGAATTCTCCTATTGTATATGGGCCTAAATATCATGGGAATACTTCCTTCGCTTTCTCGATTTTGACTTCACATGCCCAAAAGTTTTGTGTCAAAAATTGAAAATTTGTGACAACCACAATTTGCACCTATAGTTGGGGCACTAACGTTTTTTCTGCCTTGTTGATTTACTCAAACAATGCAGCTACTCGCCATAAGTAGTGGGAGTTTCTGGTCAGGGGCACTGGTAATGATGTTCTTTGCTCTATGAACCTTTCCCGTGTTATTTTCAGTTGGACTCGGGTCTAGTTATTTTAATGACAAGAAGCTACCAATGGTAAATAAAATTATTGCTTCTTTTCTTCTCTTTTTCTGAATTATTACGATTACCAATTCGGCAAATCTTTTCAGCTTCTCTCCGCCAGTAAATAATAATACTCAAAATGTTCTTACCGAAGAGAAGAATAGCGAAAATAGAGGAGCACATGATACCATAGAAGAAATATATGTGTGACATGACGGGTGGAATACTGATCCAATGGAGATAGTTCTGGAAAGTTGAAAAAACTATAGACTTATTATTACTCCGACATCGAATGGAAAATGATGTATGTCTACTCAAGTGATACCAAAACTGAGATCTAAAGTTTCTTATGTACAGGATGGAGTTCCCATAGTATATGAAATACAAAATGCTCTTCCTGGAACCTATGAGATAGTTTGTGCCTCTATGTGAATGTTGCAAGGGAAAATACTCGTGAGGTAATATCTTATGGAACCTTCTCTCCTTCAGGGAAAGATAGAATAATGAATAACCAAAGTAATATGCAAAAAAAGTTTTTAATTGAGTGAATGACCTGTGCCAGTTGCGTGGCTCTAAATAAGAGTGCACTGGAATTACTTCCATGAGTTTCTCAAGTGGGAATTAATCTCGCTACCAACCAGGCAATGATAGAGTATGATGAGACCAAGACTCATTTTAATGAAATAAAAAAGGAAATTGAGTCGAATGGTTTTACAGTTAATGAAAATACAGAGATACAAGTAGAAGATAAGAAGGGTGCTCTTATTTTGAGACGATGTATGCTATCTTTTCTTTTTTCTCTCCCAGTATTTTCGATGATGTTTGGGGAGTTTATGATGTGAAAAACATATTTTGGAGTAGATATGCTTATGTATATATATGCAATACTTTCAGCGATAGTAGTGTTTGTTTTTTGATGGCATTTTCATAAAAATGCATATACATCGTTGTTACAGTTTCATTTTACTATGGATAGCTTGGTATCGCTTTGAACATTGACTGCATTTTTCTACTCTATCATTGCTATGTTTTTTACAGGAGTACCCGTATATTTTGAAGCGGCGGTAGCCATTATAACACTTATCAATCTATGAAAATATTTAGAACATGCCGCAAAAACGAAAGCGTGAGATGCGATCGGGAAACTACTAGAGCTATGAGTTAAAAAGGCCATGGTAAAACATGGAGACAAACTGATAGAAACAGATATAGATGATATACAAGTTGGAGATATAATTGTCGTAAAAGCCTGAGAAAAAATAGCTCTTGACTGAGAGATTATATCTGGTTCTGCAAATGTGGAAGAAAGTATGCTTACTTGAGAAAGTATGCCAGTGTATAAACAAGTTTGAGACGAATGTTATGGGGGAACTATAAATCTTGATGGAAATATAAATGTTAAAGTTATAAAACAAAATTCAGAGGGAACTTTAGCGAATATAATACAGCTGGTAGAACAAGCACAAAGCTCTAAGGCTCCTATCGAACATCTAGCAGATACAGTATCATGAATATTTGTACCTGTTATAATAGTGATATCAATCATCACGTTTATTTCATGGTATATCATCACTTGAGATATATCTACAGCGATTATTGCTGCGGTCGCTTCTCTGGTTATTGCTTGTCCGTGTGCCCTTTGACTCGCCACCCCTACGGCTATTATGGTATGAACCTGAGTATGAGCGAAACATGGAATTCTTATAAAAGATGCTGAAACGTTAGAAAAAACAAAAGATATAGATGTGGTGGTATTTGATAAAACTTGAACCTTAACAAATGCTAAGCCCGAAGTTACTGATATTATACCGCTAAAAAAAGATGAAACAGAACTTATACGTATAGCAAAATCTCTATCGGCGCTATCTCATCATCCATTATCAATAGCTATTTCAAATTACAGCCCTCACCCTAATCCTGTCCCAAGCGGCGAGGGAATAGAGCAAATAAAAGTAGATAATTTTGAAGAAATCAAGTGAAAATGATTGGTATGAAAAATAGATTGAGAAATAGTGAAATTGGGAAATAGAAAGTTGTTTACACACATCGATAGTGAAATACAAATACAGATAGAAGAGTTAACAAGTATCTGAAAGACTCCAATTATTATCTGAGATGATACAGAAATATTTTGAATTATTGGTCTTCTTGATATGCCAAAAACGTGAGTTGAGAAGACGATACAAAAACTCCATGCTATGAATATAGAGGTGGTAATGCTCACGGGAGATACGAAAAAAACAGCAGACTATATTGCTCGTCAGATTTGAATTGTTCGTGTGATAGCCGAAGTATTGCCGGAAGAGAAGCTTCTTGTTATCAAAGACTTACAGTCAGAAAACAAAAAGGTAGCCTTTGTTGGTGATGGGATCAATGATGCTCCAGCTCTTGTTCAATCTGATCTGAGTATAGCAATGTGAACAGGAAGTGATATAGCAATAGAGAGTTCGGATATCGTTCTTGTAAAGGGAAATCTAGAAAAAGTTGTCTCAGCTATTCATCTTTCAAGACAAACTCTGAAGACGATACAGCAAAACTTATTTTGGGCATTTATATACAATACTATTTGAATTCCTTTGGCTGCCTTTTGAATGCTAAATCCTATGTTTGCTGCCTTTGCAATGAGTATGAGTAGTGTGAGCGTGATATCTAATAGCTTGAGGCTGAGGTATACAAAACTGTAATCTTTGATGTTTTTCTAAGGGGAATTCTGAAAAATGAATTTCTTGTATTTCTCATGAATCAAAAGCGGAAAAAAAGGGGGGGAGAATTGCCTAAGTTCTAAAAGTATTTTTCTCGATAAATTCATCAACCTCTGTCTGGAGTTCTTCTGAGATTTCTTCATTACTGGAAACACTTTCTACATCCTCATCTTCGTCAAAGGCTTCTAGCATCTTTGTGAGTTTGAGGACCTTTTCAAAGTCTGTGATTTCAATATCGTTTTCTGCGATATATTCGAGTTCTGACATTTCTGGGCGGATGTCTTTTTCTTGGAGTGTTGAGGTGATATCGAGAAGATCTTCAGGGCTTGTGGTGATACTTACCGTCGTTCCATCGAGTTCTATATCTTCTGCGCTGGTTTCAAAGACCAGAGACTCCACAGTATCATAATTGTATTTCTCTGCATCAACAATAATCACTCCCTTTCTTTTAAATATCCAACTTACAGATCCTGTTTGCCCCATATCTCCACCGTATTTTGTAAAGATGTGGCGCATATTACTCGCAGTTCTGTTTTTGTTGTCCGTGATAGTATGAACGATGATAGCCACTCCTCCTGGACCATATCCTTCGTATACGATTTCTTGAAGTTGGTTTTCCCCAGACATGTCCCCTCCTCATTTTTTTACGGCACGATCGATGTTGTCGTTTGGGACTCCGTCTGCCTTTGCTTTTGCAATAGCTGCAAAGAGAGATGCGTTTTTATCTGGGTCTGCTCCTTTTTGTGCCGCGAGGCTTATGAGTTTTGAATGCAGGGAATATACTTTTCCTTTTTTTGCATCTTGCGCAGCCTTTCTATGTTTGATGTTATGCCATTTTGAGTGACGAGCCATATCGATACGAAATTATGAGTTAGTGTTTCATTTATATAAAGATTTTAAAATTTGCCAAAAATTTTTTTTGCATATAATTTTGCCTAAATCTAATTACACAATGTAATGATATATCCAGAAAAACAATGATTCTTGCCTTTTTTCTTTGTTTAAAATAGGCATTTTCTTTTCGTTTTATTTTAGTTTCTAAGCCGCAGATTTATGTCTCCAAGAGATGACTCACAACAAGATGAACAAAAAAAGAAACAGGGGAAAGCTGCCCAGTCTTCTAAAGATACTCAGATAGAAGAGATTGATCTTGATAGTTTAGAGATGGATGATTTTGAAGATGATGATGATATATCGGATGATGATATGTTGTCAGAGGATGAAGATGATGAGATTCATGCTCTCCAGATAGAAAAGGGATTAAAAAAGTTACCAAAAGATCGCTCTGAAGACAAGCGCCGTGTAGGAAAGGGATTACAAAAATTTATCGATGTAAAAGTTCCAGAAAAGTACCTGGAAGGTATGCCAGAAGAGATACAGGAACTCATGAAAAAGGGAAAGGTTGATGGAAAGGTGACACAAGACGAAGTAATGGCAGCTATCCCAAATGCAGAAGAAGACCTCGATTTGCTGGATGAAGTATATACTCGTTTTCTACAGCTTCAGATTGATATCGTAGATAATCTCGACAAGGATAATCTCTTTGAAAGTTCAAAATCAAAGGACAAAGAGGAAGATGATCTCAAGGCAGCAGTTTCACTTTCAGAAATTAGTGACGACTCTATCCGTATGTATCTGAACGAAATAGGGAGAGTGGCGCTTTTAACTCCAGAAGAAGAAATTACTCTCTGAAAACAAATTCGTGCAGGGAATCAAGAAGCGAGAAAAAAGCTCGCGGCGGCAAACCTCCGTCTCGTAGTCAGCATTGCGAAAAAATACATGGGAAGAGGATTAGGACTCCTTGACTTGATTCAAGAGGGAAATGTAGGGCTTTTTCGTGCGGTAGATAAATTTGATCCAGATAAAGGATTTAAGTTTTCAACCTATGCTACTTGGTGGATTCGTCAAGGAGTAACGAGGGCCATTGCTGATCAGGCCCGTACAATCCGTGTGCCGGTGCATATGATTGAAACGATTAATAAGTTTACCCATACGTATCGCCGTCTTACTCAGGAGTTAACTCGTGAGCCACTTATGGAAGAGTTGGCAACAGAGCTTGATATGGACATAAGAAAGGTTCGCCAGATTATGCGTATCTCTCAAGATATCTTGAGTCTTGATGCTCCTGTTGGAAGCGAAGAAGATACGAGTCTTGGGGATTTTATCGAGGATGATAAAAATGCCACGCCAGATGAACAGACTAATATGAACCTCTTGAAAGAAAATCTCTATGAGATGCTAGATTTCCTTACTCCAAGGGAAAGAAAGATTATCATCATGCGTTTTGGTTTAGATGGAGGAGATGTGCATACACTTGAGGAAGTAGGAAAGGAGTTTTGAGTGACTCGTGAACGTATTAGACAGATTGAAGCAAAGACACTAGAAAAACTCAAAGAACATCCAAATGCAGATAAAATTAAGTTTTTCTAAAAAACACATCAAAAAATCTCTTTACATTTTGTAAAGAGATTTTTTATTTCCCTATTTTTTCTTCCCACCTTTCTCGGTATACTTAGAGTAAATCTCTGAACTATTTTTATCGTATGCAAACAAATATAGATATTCCATCTCGAGCTTCCTTTCCTACGAACGGAAGGAGTAAGGGTTTTACCCTTCCCGAGCATTCGGGACCAGACAAGCTGGCGTTTACATTAGTAGAACTCATAGTAGTAGTGGTTATCCTCGGTATCCTCTCTACCGTAGGTTTTGTCTCGTATAGCTCCTACCTCGCTTGAACCAGAGATACGAATCGTATCTCTCAACTTACAGCACTCCATGATGGACTGGAACTCTATAGAACAACCAAAGACCTCCCGCTTCCAGATGACTATGTAGAAGTAAAGTCTAATGGAACCACTATTGCCTACCAAGGCTACGCATGAGAAGGAGTCCTTGAAACGATAGACTTTACCAAAGGAGGAAAAGACCCGAAAGACTCCACCTACTTTTCCTACTACCTGACGAGTGATAAGAAATACTTCCAACTGATGGCATTTCTCGAGGAAGAAGAAAACCTTCTTACACAAATACCCTCACCCCCTAGCCCCCTGCTACGCTTTAACTTCGAAGATAGTCGTGCAAGCACTCCTGTCTCACTTATCTCCCTTGGGGGAGAAGGGGGAACTATAACTCCCTCTCCTCTCAAAGGAGAGGGTTGGGGTGAGGGTATATCATGGTTAGGGGTGAGGTTAGCCCATGCAGCGACAGACTACACGAACAGATACCCAACCGTAAACGGACATAAACTCTGAATTCTCACAGAGTCCTGAACCAATGCTCCAATACAGGAAGTAACGACTGTTACTAACTCTGGCTACCTCGACATAGCTCTCACTACAGACAACTACAAAGCCAACCTTACTGATACGAAGGGTATTACTTGAACGGGAGAGGCTTTATCGATATTACAGAACCTGTGAACTGTTGGATGAATCGTGTTTGAGAGCTGTAAACAAATCCTAGATACGAAGCCAGAATATAAAGAACAAGATGGAGTGTATTTGATTAATCCAAGTGGGGATTACCCTTTTGATGTGTATTGTGATATGACAACAGATTGATGAGGCTGGACAAGATTTGTAAAGTATCAAGATAGTGTAAACAATGATAATGTGAGTATTAGTAAACGAAACCATGTATCTGTAACTGCATATAAAATAGGGTTAGAATATAGTGATGTATGATATACGGAAATTTTGCTTAATGATTGTAATTCTGGAGTACAAACTTCAATTTTACAAAATATCCCAGATATTATTAAGGATGAGTGGGTAGCACAGGAATCGATTCGTGGAGTTGAAGAAACTGGATCAGCAACGAATAGTTGTAATAGAACGGTTTCTCGTAAAGAGTGAGGGGTTTGGTACTACGGAAACAATGCTTGAGGAGCGGATGAATTTGAAACAATGCAATTTGCAACACAGTGTGCTTGAGGAACAAATTCACGGTGATATGCTCGTTGGTGAGCGATAGATGCTGGTGATGGGTATAGGACTTGATGGGGAACAGTAAATGGTATTGATAATTATTGGACGGGTACATGACCATACCATGATGATCTTCTTTGTGCCTATATTCGTTAAAAAATAGTCCCGAGTATTCGGGACTATTTTAGGGTTAAGGCTTGCAATTAATTTCTAATATTTTCTTCTATACGACGCATCACTTCTTTGTTGATGTTGTTTTCATCGTTGTTTATCATATCTATCAGGTGGTCGAGAGTGAGAACAATGACCTCTATGTCGCTTATAGCTTCAACACTGGCGCTACGCTCTTCTTCATTAAGGAGAGCAATTTCACCAAAGATATCTCCGTTGTGAAGTTCGGCTATTTTTTGTCATTGTATTGTTATTTTTACACTTCCTGATTTGATGATGTATCCTTCACCATTTGATTCTTCTCCTTCCATCATAATAATCTCACCTGTTTGGTACTTGCGTTCCTCTGCTGTCAAGATAATGCGCTCAATAACATCATTCGGAAGTCCTGAAAAGATTTTGAGATTAAAATAATTTTCCATGCTACTTTGTTTGCATATAAAGTATGTACCGGTAGTATAGTATCATATTGCTGAAACATTTACAAATATTCCATTATTTCCAATTTGTATTTTAGAATGGTTTTTATATAATCCCCTCGGTCTCATAAGCTTTTTGGTATGATAGAGTCATTGCTTGATATATATACGAGTACTACAACCGTAGGTCTTCTTGTTGAGGCGGGCGTTATTCTTGGTATCGCTATACTTTTAAAGTATTTTCCTACGAGCGGAGTAAGTATGGTGATAGATGTATTTTATGAGAAGGTATTTGAGTTTTATGGATCTGTTATAGGAGAGGACGAAAGTATTCGAGTAAAAACGTACATTGTATCACTATTTTTCATTATTTTGTGTTCAAACTTGATAGGGATAGTGTTAGAGTTTATCGCTCCGATTATAGGAACCGATGAAGGAGGAGAATTTATCTTAGAACACTATATCACCATACCTTCTGCAGATTTGTCGTTTAATATCTCACTGGCAATAGTGAGTATGTTGCTTCTTTTGTTTCTTCAGTTTCAGCACCTAGGCTGGAAGCATTTTCTCCATGACTATGTCCCTATCTCTGGAAAACACTATCTTGAATATAGTCCGAAAAAATGATCTCCTTGGTGGTCGTATGTGATGATGATAGTGATAAAGATATTTGATATTTGTATTTCGATATTTTTAAGTTTGCTTGAAATCGTAGGGATCTTGGCGAAAGTAATCTCACTCTCGTTTCGTCTCTTTGGAAATATGATTTCAGGAACGATTCTTTTGGGGATGCTGGTGGTAGGACTTGGAGGAATCACGACATCTTGGTTTGGTTTTGACTTCCCGATAATCTTTCCGGTACTTATTTATTTACAAGAAATCTTGGTGGCGTTTATACAAGCACTTGTATTTCCTCTCCTTGTTTCTATATTTATACGTGTAGCGAAAGCGTCGGGGTAATTATTTTTTAACAATTATAGTATGGAAATGAATTATGTAGCACTTGGTGCTGGACTTGCTGTTGGACTCTCAGGTCTTGGTGTAGCTATCGGACAGAGTGCCCTTGCTCGTATGTCGGTTGAAATTTTGGGGAAAAACCCAAATCTCCATGCGACACTGATGATGTATACGATTCTCTGAATTGCACTCGTGGAATCTGCGGTTATCTATGGGCTTGTTGTGGCGTTCAAGATTTTGTGAACTCCTGAGCTTGATGCGATGAGTGCTATTGGTGCTGGGCTGGCCATTGGTTTGACAGGTTTTGCGGCGGGATATGGAGAAGGAAAATTTGTAGCCTCTTCACTTGATGCCATCAACCGTAATCCGGAAAATAAAAACCAAGTGTTACAATTTATGGTACTGTTTATTGCGCTTATCGAAGTAGTAGCGATTTATGGTCTCATTATTGCATTGAAACTCTTAAAATAATTTTTAGATACAAAGTATATTTATGGACACGATACAACTTCCTGTTATTATTGCTCAGATTATTAACTTTTTAATCCTATTTTTCATCTTTAAGAAGCTGATAGGAAATCGTTTAAATCGCCTCATTGAACAGAAAAAGATGACGCTTGAGAAGCTTGCAAATGCAGAGAGAGAATACCAAATTATGATAGAAAAAACCTATGGTGAGAAGGATGAGATTTTAAATTCTGCGAGAAACGATGCCAATAAACTCCTTCTAGATATGGAGGATATCGCCTACAATAAAAGACAAGAGATGCTTGATCGTGCAGAAAAAAAGGCAGAATTGATTGTAGCGTGAGGGAAAAAAGAGATAGAGAAAGAGCGTCTAGAAATGATGGCGCAGATGAAAGATACGGTTGTAGGGCTTGCACTGATGCTTAATAAAAAATTATTTAAGCAAGAGTCGGTAGATAAAGATTTTATGGAAAAAGAATTAGAAGAGATTTTATCGACATCTAAAAAGTAAAAAAACATGAAACATTTTGCTCTGCAATTTCCACTGATTATTTTGTGAAATTTATTTGCATTTATTGCCCTTTGACGTATACTCGACGCGCTTTTTTCGACGGGAGATGTGTGGACTATGGTGATGTTAGTGCTATCAGTGGTATCGCTTATCTTGATTGGAAGTATCTATGTGCGTAGAACTCTGAAAGATTTGCAAACAATTTCTAAAAAGTAATACAAAATAATTTATGGAAGAAACTACACTGCATACAGAAATACTAGAAACCCATGCAGAAGTAGAGCATACTTGACCTCATGTGCCTTCAATGCAGTGAGAAACTGTTTGGTGACCGATAAAAAATACAACGGTGACCTTATTGTTGTTCATGGTATTGGTGGTGGTAGTCAGTGTGATGGCAAATAGGGCATTACAAAAGAAACAATCCAGGCTTAAAGATGCCTTTTTAAATATTATTGGATTTCTTGAAAAGTATATCGTGGATTCATTTGCAGATAAAGCATTTGCAAGAAGTTTTTTCCCACTTATCGTTGGAGTGTTTTTTATCATCTTGTTTGGGAATCTGTTTGGTCTTATGATCGATTGGCTTGCCTTTGCTTTTGATGGATCTCATATCGAAGAATATATGCGCCCAATTCATAGTGATTTGAACACCACGTTAGTATTAGGGCTGATTACAGTGGTGGTATTTTTAGGGATTTCAGCAAAATATGTCGGAACAGTAAAAACGGTAAAAGGATATATCTGTAACTTTAGTGGGCATAGTATTGTAGAAAAGTGTATCAATGTCTTTGTAGGTTGGTTACATCTTATTGGAGTTCCAGCTACCGTAGCCTCTTTATCGCTCAGGTTATTTGGAAATATCTTTGCAGGAATGGTACTTATCTCTGTTATTTCATTTCTTGGGGCGACGATGACAGAAGCATTAGGGATTTATAAGTCAGGAACTTTCCTTAGTTTACCATTTTGGTTTTTTGAGATATTTGTAGCCTTTATCCAGGCAGCGGTATTTGCAGGACTTATGATTGCCTACTTTGGGCAAAGTAAAGAAGATAGCCATTAAAATATAGGTCTCGGGTTTTATTCCCCTCAGAGAGAATAAGATCTTCATTTATATTTTATATTATAATTTTTGGATATATGGATTTAGCATCATTAGCATCTAGCTTACAGGGATTAGATGCAGAACAAATGAAAGCAGTAATGGAGTTTTTAAGAGCAAACTCTACAAATTATAAAGAACTTGCGATGGCAGTTGCTATCGGGTTTGGTGCCATCTGACCTGGTATAGGTATTGGTCTTATTGGTAAAGGTGCGCTTGAAGCAGTAGGGAGAAATCCAGAAGCTTCTGGAAAGATCCAAGGTCTCGCTATCTTATATATTGCCTTTGCTGAAGCAGTTGCAATCTACGCTCTTGTTATCGCCTTTATCGTTGGATTTGTGGCACTATAATTTAGCGAACAGTGAATAACGAAGAGTGGATAGTTTTGGTTTTTTGATACAAAAAACCAGCTATAAACTGATACTATCTATTCTCTTTTCACTATTAATTATTAACTGAACTTATGGAACTACATAATTTTCAATTTTTTACCCTTGAGACACTCGTAATTCATGCGATTATTTTACTCATTATTTTATGGGTGTTAAATAAGTTTCTCTTTCAGCCGTATATGTCGTATCTTGACGAAGAGGCAGAAAAAAGAAAAAAGCTTGAGGATGATTATAAAAATATCGATAAGCTCGTAAAAGATGCTGAAAGTGAAAAAGCAACGATGTTAACAGAAGCAAGAGAAAAATCTTCTCAGATGATTTCTGAGGCAGAGTCGCTCGCAAATAAAAAACGTTCTACCATTATTGAAAATGCTGAAAAAGATGCAAAAGAACTCGTAGAGGCTTCAAGAGGTGAAATAGAAAAAGAACGTCTCTCAATGATGAGTGGGGTAAAGACACAACTGATTGATTTGATTTTGAAATTTAATTCAAAACTTTTTAAAGAGGAAAAGATTTCAAAGGAGTACCTAGAAGGAGAACTTAAGAAAATACATA
The DNA here is from genome assembly GCA_023898505.1 of Candidatus Peribacteria bacterium. Lineage (GTDB taxonomy): Bacteria > Patescibacteriota > Gracilibacteria > BD1-5 > UBA6164 > HK-STAS-PATE-10. Next base: position 1,050,552 of record CP060226.1, read on the forward strand.
GCTAATATCTTTTTATGACACAACACGATATCAAAAATCTATCTCTTGCTGAGTTAAAAGAGCTGGAAAAACAATTAGCACTGTATGCTGACTTGTCGAAGAAGCTTTGAAGACGTGGAAGAGATATGTTTAAAAGAGAAATGGATGCACTTCCACTCTTAGTTGTAGAATATTATCCTTCTCTTGATGCTTCCTATGTTGCTTCTCAGGCAATAGAAGTATATAAAAAGGTTTTTGGTATTGAAGTGCAAACAGCAGATATTACCCTCGTTTCCAAAGAAGAAGTAAGCGGAGGGATGAAGGTATACAAAGACGATAGTATGGTGGACGTGAGTTTTTCAAAAATAGAAAAATACATGAAATAATTTACATTTTTAATAATTTGGTATGTCACAAGACTTGTTACGTAATATCATCCATGAAATTGAGGAGCAGATTGATTCTGTTGACACAAACCCTGAAGTAGAGAATGTCGGTGAGGTGTTTTACCTAGGGGATGGAGTTGCAAAGGTTTCTGGACTGAGAGGAGTTGCTTATAACGAAGTAGTAGATTTTGATTCGGGGGCAACGGGTGTTGCCTTGAACTTGGAAGAACACTTTGTATGAGTGGTAGTCCTTTCAGGATTTCAAAAAATTAAAGAAGGTGAAAAAGCAAAGGCTTCTGGAAGAATCCTTGAGGTACCTGTTGGGAGGTCTCTTGTAGGAAGGGTTGTAGATGCTCTTGGTACTCCAATTGATGGCCTCGGAGACTTGAAAGATACAGAGATGTATCCAGTAGAAAGAGTTGCTTCAGGAGTTATGTCGAGAAAATCAGTACATGAATCCATGGAAACAGGGATTAAGGCCGTAGATGCACTTGTACCAATTGGGAGAGGACAAAGAGAATTGATTATTGGTGATAGACAGGTGGGGAAAACCCAGATTGCTATCGATACGATTTTGAATCAAAAGGGTCAAAATATGACCTGTGTGTATGTAGCCATTGGTCAAAAAGAAGGAAAGGTTGCGAGAATCGTGGAAGAACTGAGAAAGAGAGGAGCGATGGATTATACGGTAGTAGTATCAGCGGGAGCTTCTGATCCAGCGGCGATGCAATACTTGGCGCCATATACATGATGTGCGATTGCAGAATACTTTATGCTCAACGGAGAACACTCACTCATTATCTATGATGATCTTTCAAAACAAGCAAATGCCTACAGAGAAATGTCATTGCTTTTGAGACGTCCACCAGGAAGAGAAGCGTATCCTGGAGATGTATTTTACTTGCATTCAAGACTTCTTGAAAGAGCAGCAAAACTCAATGATTCACTTGGAGGAGGATCTATGACTGCCCTTCCAATTATTGAAACACAAGCAGGTGATGTATCGGCATATATCCCAACCAATGTAATTTCGATTACTGATGGACAGATTTTCTTGGAATCAGATCTCTTTAACAGTGGTCAGAAACCAGCAATTCACGTAGGTCTTTCAGTGTCGAGAGTATGAGGATCAGCTCAAATCAAAGCCATGAAAAAAGTATCAGGAACCTTGAAACTTGATCTGGCTCAGTATAGAGAACTCGCTGCCTTTTCTCAGTTTGCTTCTGATCTTGATGAAGCAACAAAGAAGCAGTTAGATAGAGGGGAAAGGATGATGCAACTTTTACGTCAGGATGTCTATAGTCCAGTACCAGTACCAAAACAAGTATGTGCTCTCTATGCTGGAGGAAAGGGATATATTGATCAAATCCCAGTAGCAAAAGTATTGAAATTTGAATCTGATTTGTATGCAGCTCTCGATGATGAAAAAACAGTTCTTGAAGATATCACCAAAAACAAAGTGATGAGTGAAGATTCTGAAAAGAAACTGATTACCGTGATTGAAAAAGTAGTGGAGCTTAATAAGTAACGTTTATTATTATGTCAATGACTGTACTTTGAGAAGGGGGGGATAATCTAACTTGAAAACAACAGGAAGCTTGGGTTCATATTCAAGAAATATTTGCTGGTATTACAACACAAGTAATGGAAGAGGCGGGAAAACCCATAGTTGTAAGCCCTGATTGAGGGGCGAAAAATCATATTGATGATGTGATTGACAATCCTTCTATCCGAATTGCTGGAAGAGTTTCGATAAGACCAAAATAAATTTCACTATTCACTATTAATTATTAATTAGATATCGTGCCAAGCGCTAAAGAAATAAAGAGAAAAATCTCTTCGATAAAAAATACTGGAAAAATCACCAAAGCGATGGAGCTTATCTCTACCGTAAAGATGAAAAAAGCTCAGGATTTAGCGATGGAAAAGCGTGCCTTTGTTTTGGAAATGCTGAAGGTATTTTTACGTGTAGAGGATTATTTGAAAGACTATCCTCTGTTTAAAGAAGGAAAAGGGAAAAAGACACTGGCAGTGATCGTGACCTCAAATAAAGGACTCTGTGGCGGATACAATATCAATGTCCTCAAAAAAGTACACGAATACGTAAAAGAAACAGGAGAAGAACTTGAGTATATCACCCTTGGGAAAAAAGCTGCCCAATTTGTTGCGAGAACTGGAAATAAACTGATTGCAGACTTTTCCCCTGATTATACCGACTATATTGAGCCAATCTTTACAAAAAATATTAGTCGTATGGTTCGTGAAGAGTTTTTAAACGGAGATTATGGGAAAGTCGTAGTATTTTATGCGCACTTCCTCAATACTATTAAACAAGTTCCAACCGCGAAAGTATCGCTTCCAATTACCTCTGAAGACTTAAAATCGTATTTGTATTCGATCGTAGAAGATCACTACGACCTTGAAAAAGAGATCAATGTCGATGATCATACCTACGGATATGATGTAGAACCAAGTCCAGAAGAGGTAGTAAATGAGGTAATTCCGATTATCCTGGATATGATGTTTTATGATGTTCTTTTGGAGTCAAAAGCATCGGAACATTCTTCTCGTATGATTGCGATGAAAAATGCCAAGGATAGTGCCAATAAGATTGCTGGTCAGTTGACACTTCAGTATAATAAAGCGAGACAAGCGCTGATTACTCGTGAAGTATCGGAGATTACTGCAGGGGTGGAATCACTCAAAGATGTTTAGAGTTCTTTAAATATGTGAGTATGCATCGTTTACCATTTGCTATAAAACTTGTACTGAATCTCGTATTTTTCTGTATATACGTGATCATCAGTATTGTGTTGGTAAACTTCGTGTATGGGTTTGTAGTTGCTGAGTGGCTCGGAGGAAATGTACCAGGTTCATCGGATCCAGTGCATATGAAGATGGCGACGGTAGTATTTTTGGTAGTGATTATTATCACTATCTTGTACCGTAAATACTTCTATCTGTCTTTGAGACAGTTAGGAAACACACTACAAGCACCGGTAGTAGATATGACGGAGCTATTTGAGAAGCATACCGCCAACACTCCGAAACCAAAGACGACCAAAAAAACAAAAATAAAACAAGAAACACCTCGCGAAGAGGGGGAACTAGAGATTTATATCGGGAAAGAAATAAAGTAGCATGAAACTAAAGATATATACCGATGGAGGATCGAGAGGAAACCCAGGAGTCTCAGGGATAGGGGTGTATATCACAGATGAAGCTGGAAAAGAAATAGAAAAACGTTATAAATACTTGGGAACAAAAACAAATAATGAAGCAGAATATCTCGGAGCCTATTATGGGATACAGCGAGGAATTGAACTCGGGGCGACAGAGATACAGCTCTATATGGATTCGAAACTAGTGATAAGCCAACTTTCAGGAGTTTGGAAGATAAAAAAAGAAGAACTATGAAAGATACACGAAGATATACTCAAGATGATCAAGAAGAATCAAACAAAGTTGTCCTTTCACTGGATTCGAAGAGAAGAAAACAAAGAGGCAGATAGGCTGAGTAATGTCGCGATGGACGTAAAAAACTAATTTATATTTTATATTTGTAATTTTGTATGGTAATGAATACGGGAAAGATTAAAAAAATCGTTGGAGTCGTAATCGACGTAGAATTTAGTGGTGGATATGTACCGGCTGTATACGAAGCCCTAGAGGTAAAAGGGGCTGACGGAAAAGTGGTACTGGAGACACAACAACAACTTGGGGATAATGTCGTAAGAACCATTGCGATGAACCCAGTAGATGGACTCAGAAGGGGGATGGAAGTAGAAGCAACAGAATCTCCTATCAGAGTACCAGTAGGAGAAAAAGTACTCGGGAGAATGTTTAATGTCCTTGGTGATCCGATTGATGATGGAGATAAGCCAACGACAGAGTACAATGATCCAATTCATAGAGAAGCTCCAGAGTTTAAGAAATTAACAACAAAAGCAGAAGTATTTGAAACCGGGATTAAGGTAGTAGACTTGATTGCTCCAATGCTGAAAGGGGGGAAGGTAGGACTCTTTGGAGGTGCCGGAGTAGGAAAGACGGTTATCATGCAGGAACTTATCCACAACATCGCCTCAGAACACGGAGGATACTCGGTAGTTGCTGGAGTTGGAGAAAGAACGAGAGAAGGAAATGATCTCTATCACGAAATGAAAGAATCAGGAGTTATCGATAAAACAGCCATGGTATTTGGACAGATGAATGAAGCACCAGGACCAAGAGCGAGAGTTGCCTTGACAGGTTTAACGATGGCAGAGCACTTTAGAGATAGAGAAAAAAGAGATGTATTGCTTTTCGTTGATAATATCTTTAGATTTACTCAAGCAGGTTCTGAAATCTCAGCCCTTCTTGGTCGTATCCCTTCTGCAGTAGGGTATCAACCAACCCTTGCAACCGATATGGGGGCTCTACAAGAAAGAATTACTTCTACGCAAGATGGGTCGATTACTTCCGTACAGGCAGTATATGTGCCAGCCGATGATCTGACAGACCCAGCACCAGCAACAACATTTGCCCATTTGGATTCGACTATCGTACTCAATAGATCTATTGCAGAACTTGGTATCTATCCAGCGGTAGATCCACTTGATTCTACTTCTACAGTCCTTGATCCACAGGTTGTTGGAGATGAACACTATAACGTAGCGAGAGAAGTACAGAGAATCCTCCAAAAGTATAAGGAACTTCAAGATATCATTGCCATCCTTGGTATGGATGAACTTTCTGAAGAAGATAAGAAAACCGTAGCTAGAGCCAGAAGGATCCAAAAGTTCCTCAGTCAGCCATTCTTTGTTGCGGAACAATTTACAGGAACTCCAGGAGTATATGCAAAACTTTCAGATACTGTTTCTGGGTTTAGAAAGATTATTAATGGAGAACTTGATCATATTCCTGAGAATTATTTCATGTATAAGGCAGGAATCGATGATGTCGTAGCGGCATACGAGAAAGATCAAAAATAACCTCACCCTAGCCCTCTCCTGTAAGGAGAGGGAACAAGAGGTAAGATATTTATTAATTAATAAAATCCTTATACTTCCTCTCTTGTAAGGAGAGGAGCGAGGTGAGGTATAGTAAAATATGAAACTACAAATACTATCATTTTCTGGAGAAAGCTTTCGACACGATCAAGTGATTTCTGTTACTTTGATGACGGGAGTGGGAGAAATTACGGTACTTGATAAGCACTCTCCACTGTTGACGAGCATCCGCCCAAGTACGATGTATGTGGTATATCGTGATGAAAACAACGTCGAGATTCGTGATGATTTTGCGGTTGGAAGTGGAGTCGTAGAAGTCAGAAATAGTGAAGTAAAGATCCTTGCTGATATGCTTGTGGATATAGAGGACTTGGATAGAGAAAGAGCTGAAAGAGCAAAACAAGAAGCCCTGAATCTGATGCAAAAGTACAAAGACTCAAAAGATAAGATGGATATGGAAAAGTTTATCGAGGCAGAGGATATGCTTCTCAAATCAATTGCTCAATTGAAGCTCTATGATATGAAAAAATAAACAAAACGCTTGAAAAAAATACGTATAGAGTATACTCTATACGTATTTTTAAAAAGAAAGGATGGTACAAATTTTTAAAAAACTGTTTGCTCCCAAAGTTCAGCCCCTGAATCTCGTAACAGTATCGCGTAAAAAGATACTTCACAATCTCTATCATCTTCAGATGTTACAGCCAGGTTTGGAACTCTTTCCCGTGATTAAATCAAATGCCTATGGTCATGGAATTGAACTTATGTGCAAATTACTGGCAGAAACAACTATTTCTACGGTCTGTGTAGACTCATTTATTGAGTATCAGTATGTAGAGAAACATACGACAAAAGATATTCTTTTGCTTGGTGAAACCAATCATCACAACTATTCACTTTTTGATTTTAAGCGTACTATTTTTGCTGTTTCAAATCTGGATACCTTGAATTATTTGATTGGTCTTAAGAGAACAATTCGTATTCATCTATTTGTAAACACGGGGATGAATCGAGAAGGGTTTTCTGAGAAAGATCTAAAAAAATCCCTGCTTATACTTCCGGGATCAAAACTCAAGGTAGATGGGGTGATGAGCCATTTCCACTCTGCTGATTTGCCAAATATGAAAAGTATGAAGGAGCAAGTCTCTCTGTTTAAAAAATACTATCACCGTATCGAAGAAGCAGGATTCTCACCAAAGTATCGACACATATCTGCAAGTGCCGGAATTCTTAAGCTTCAAGATTCATTTTTTAACGCTGGTCGCCCAGGTATTGCTATGTATGGCTATAATCCTCTTCTAAAAAAAGATAAGTATTATAAAAATGGTGAAGATCTACAGCCTGCACTTGAGGTATTTACAACCGTAGTAGGGATACAAAAAGTGAAAAGTGGCGAAGGAGTAAGCTATGGATACACTCACGTGTGTAAAGAAAATGCTATTTTGGCAACTATTCCGTTTGGGTATTATGAGTGATTGGACAGGAGACTATCAAACATACTTCAGATATCATATAAAAAGAAACTACTCTCACTGAGAGGAAGGGTCTGTATGAATCTCTCGAGTATAGAAGTGACGGGGACAAAAATACAGCGAGGGGATTCTCTTCGTCTTATCTCATCGAAACCAGAAAATCCCAATACTGTTACAAATATTGCCAAACATATAGGAACTATAGAGTATGAGGTGCTCACTAATTTGCGTGATAATATCCGTAGGGAGCTTGTCTAGGTTTGATTTTTATAGTGGCTTCATATCTTTAGGATATGTACTATGTGAAAATTTCTTTCAAATTTCTTGCTGGCTCTGGCACTATTTCTTACCTCTTATAGTGCTTCTTTTTGATTTACTTGGACGGGATCAAATCTGGATTGTAACAATAATAGTTGTAGTGATAGTTGGGAAATAGAAGGAACGATACAAAATATCGATCCAAATGATACCGACTATGCCAGTGGGAAAAGGGGAGAAATACAATTTTCTACTATAGAATCTACACTATTTTGAGACTTTACCTTTGTGAATAATGAAGTAACGCTGTCAACGATGACAGATACACCTTGTGGTCCGAATGTAACCTCATATGCCGTAGATACTTCCTCTCCGGTGAGTATACAGTCAGTTTTTTGGGGAGATATGACTCTGAGTACTTAAGTGGCTGAAAATCAAGACAATTTTTTACAAAAGATTAAGCTATAGACAAAGTACTTCATTTGTATTGTAGTTATTACATATTCCATATTTCCTCAGGAGTAAGGTAATCAAGAGATTGATGTGGTCGTTTGGTGTTATAGAACTCTATATACTTTCGTATTCACTCAGAAGCATCCAACATGTTTTCATACTTGTGGAGAAAGATATCTTCATACTTGATCGTTCTCCAGAATCTCTCTATGTAGATATTATCTAAACACCTCCTCACTCCATCCATGAGCTGTGGTTGTTCAAATCAAACATTTAATCTCGATGGAAGAGAGTCGTACGGTCCCTTGGCATGACGTGAGTGTCCTGTGACCATCTCATGAACCTTTGCTGTTGGTACCATTCTCTCTGTTGCTTGTGGAAATCATGGTTGGGATAATAGGTATAATTTTAGTGTCGTAAAGTGTGAATCAAATAATACATGGTCCGTTGTCGAGATAATTCCTGGAGGATATTATGACCAAGATAGAAACAATTCACACCCATGGGCAAAAACTCCTTGTGGGAATCAGAAACTTTTTAATGCATCAAATAGTAGTTATATATGGTGGGGGTGTTATCTTACAAAGGACTGGTCATTTAGTAAAGAATCGCCAGAGTGGTTTTCTTCGATACAAGAATACCCAGTTGATAACGTAACTATTGATACCTGTACTGTCTGTCCAAGTGGCCAAAATAAAATGTGTAAATTTACATCAACAAGAGTCTATTTAGATGAGAACTGGTATTGGCAAACAGAATATATTGGAAATTATCTTGTATGTAGAGAGTAAAAAGGGTTTACAAATTTTTTAACCTTGTTACAATACCGCGTACTTATTTATTTATTTTTAGCTATGAACTTATATCATGATATCCCCCTGGGAAATGAAGACCTGACAGAGGTAAATGCCGTACTAGAAATACCTATGGGAAGTAGAGTAAAGTATGAATTTGATTATAACACTGGGGCTATCTGGGTAGATAGAGTTGGGAAAACTCCCATTAATTATACATTTAACTATGGTGATCTTCCACAGACGTGGAATGAAGGAGATAACGATCCACTAGATATCATTATCCTCTGTAAAGAACCACTCGCTGTGGGTTCTGTCGTTCCTTGTAGAGTTATCGGAGGGCTCAAGATGATTGATTCTGGAGAAGATGATTATAAGGTGTTAGCCGTAGCTGATGATAAGTACTATTATGATGTTGAGAGTCCAGAAGATGTGGATAAAAATGAACTCGATGATATCGCGTATTATATGCTTCACTACAAGGACATCCACGGAAAGAGAAAGAAGTACCTCTCTACTGGTGAATTTGGTTCAGAAGAAGTAAGTCTTCATGGATGGGATTCGAGAGAAAATGCTGTTGCAAAACTCAAAGAGTGTCATGAAGCCTATAAAGTAAAATTTGGAAAATAAAAAAAATCCGCCGTCGGCGGATTTTTCTTATAGATCAAGTACATACTTGAGTCCTTCTCTTTGGTGAGCAAACTCTTTATAAAAGTCATGTTCATCCCAATCGGTGAAGTACTTTCCAGTAATCATAGAGCGGTAGAGATTACACATGGGGAAGTAGAGTTGCTTTGGACCGTGAGGGGTATCGGTCATGATATAGTGACGTTCGTACTCAAAATCCTTGATACTTCCATCTGGAAATAACACTGCCCAAGCATCTACATAATTAAAAGGAAAACTTCCTCCTTTATCTTTTGCTAAGGTTTTGTAATACTCCAGCATCGCATCATACACTTCGTCTTGCGAGATATTTTCTCATGTTTTTTCAAGTTCTTGCAGTGCTTGGCGTTTTACCGTGGTAGGATCAAAGTGGATGCCTTCAAAGTAGATGGCAGTATCTCCAGCGATAATCGGTACTCCATAATCATTTCCCACATAGGGGCGTATCTTTTGTCTCGCATTTTCTGCTGGGGTAGTTCCATCTTCCTCGACTTCTACGAGTTGAGGAACCTGCTCGACCATAAGATCTTCAGAAATACTTGAACAGATTTTTTGCATACGTTCAAGTTTTTGTTTGTTTCCGGAAGCGAAGTAGAGGAGTTGTTTCATGGTATCGTTGCTTAAGTATTAGGGAATAGAAATTTAATATTTCTATTTCTTTATGTTTTATCTTACCACTAAATTTACAATCTTTCCTGGTACATAGATCTCTTTTACGAGCTCTTTTCACTCAAGCCATTTGGCGACATTTTCATTTGCCTTTGCTTTCTCTAAGACACTTGCCTGTGCTTCATCTGGGGCTATCTCGATTTCTCCTCTGAGTTTTCCGAGTACCTGGACCCCAATAGTAATCGTATCATCTACGACAAGTTTTGGATCATAGAGCGGCCAAGGGGCGAAGAAGATAGAACATTGTCATTCCGTACTTGATACGGAATCATTATCTGTCTCTTTACCTTTTCATGATCCCGAGTCCTCGCGTCTCTCCCAAAGCTCTTCAGCTAAGTGCGGAGCAAATGGGTGTAATAGCACGAGAAGTGTTTGTTTCCATTCTTGTTGCTTATTATCATCTTGAGGGAGTCAATTGTTTACCAGAATCATCATCTGTGCAATGGCGGTATTGAATTTATAGTTTTCGATATCTTCTTGTACTTTTTTTATCGTCTTGTGAAGAAGCTTCATCGTAAAGTTATCTGATTCTTTTGAAACTTTTGGCTCTTCTCCAAAAATACGTTCTACTTTATCAAGAAACCTCCTTACTCCGATGATACCTTTTGTATCCCATGGAGCGGAGTCTTTGAATTCTGCCATATACATCTCATACAGGCGGAGACTATCTGCCCCATACTCTTCGACGATATCGTCAGGGTTGATGACATTTTTAAGAGACTTGCTCATTTTGGAAATGATGCGGTCTACTTCTTCTCCAGTTCCCGTTTCATAGTATTTCCCGTTTTTTTCTTCTACGAGATCACAAGCAACAAGACCTCAGTTTTTTCTCTGATAGGCATGAGCGAGGATAAGCCCCTGGTTTCTCAGGCGGTAAAATGGTTCATCATGACTCACTACTCAGATATCAAACAAGAATTTATGCCAAAAGCGGGCATACAAGAGGTGAAGTACTGCGTGTTCCGCACCGCCAACATAGGAGTCAACTTGTCCCCAGTACTTCTCTACTTCTGGATCTACAAGTTTATCAGGATTTGTAGGATCCATAAAACGGAGGTAGTACCAACAACTTCCTCACCATTGTGGCATGGTATTGGTTTCTCTTTTTGCTGGTCATCCACACGTTGGACACTTACAGTGTACAAATGATTCTATCTGACTTAAAGGACTCGTCCCATCACCACTTGGTTCAAAGTTATCTGTATCTGGCAGGAGAATTGGTAAGTTTTCTTCTTTTTCTCCAACGATTCCACAGTGTTCACAGTGGACAATGGGGATTGGTTCTCCCCAGTACCTCTGACGAGAAAAGAGCCAGTCTCTGAGTTTGTAGTTGACTTTCTTTTCACCAAATCATTTTTCTTCGGCGTAGGCGGTGAGTTTTTCCCTTGCTTCAGCTGACATCAATCCCGTAAATTCTCCAGAGTTAATAAGGATTCCGTCATCTGTATAGGCCCCTGGTCCAGCAAGGTGTCTTTTAAAATACTCTAAATGGTGATCAAGTCCGAGTTTATCGAGAAGATCTGTTTCATCGAACCATTCCATATTTTGGTGTTCATCACAACTATGTCCTTCTGCTTGGGTATCATCTAATAATTGTACGTAAAATACGGTATCAACTCCTTCTTCTTCTCTATTTTTTCTTGCTTTATATTCTCTTCCATATGCAGTTTCATAGATAACCCTTTTTATTTCAAAGTTTTTAAATCCTGTTTCTTCGATGATTTCTCGCTGTATACATTCTTCTATTGTTTCTCCTTCTTCTAGTCCACCTCACACAAAACCATATTCTCCACTCGTAAATTTCAAGGCTAAGTATCTTCCATCGTCTACATTTTCAATAATGGCAGTCGCACAACGAAAGCTATGGACATGCTCGTTACTTCTTGGAGTTTCTTTCCCTGTGAGGGTAATATATGGAGCAATAGAATATTTGAGAGGGATGTTGTATCTCTCTGCGAATACATAATCTCTTTCATCATGAGCATCACCAAAGACAGCACCGGTACCATAGTTTCCAAGGACGAAATCACCGATCCAAAGAGGTACTTTTTCTCCATTATAGGGGTTGATGACATAGTTTCCCGTAAATACTCCCGTTTTTTCTTGATGGCTTCCAGTTCTGTCTTGATCTGACTTTTTTGCAGAAGTTTCGATGTAGTTATTACAATCGTCCCTGTGAGTATCTGATATATACTGCTGTACTTGAGGGTGATCTGGAGCGATCACGGCAAATGCCATACTAAAAACCGTATCGATACGAGTGGTGTAGACTCTTATGGTTCCGATTTCAATCCCTCCCCCTTTGGGTACTCCCTTTGGAAAAGGGAGATTTTCTTTTTCTTCCTTTTGTAAAGGAAGTACCGAGGTACGAGGGGATGGATTCGTACCAGCTACTACCCTCATCTCAAACTCACATCCTTCACTTTTCCCAATCCAGTTTCTTTGCATATCTTTGATACTTTCAGGCCAGTCGAGTTTGTCGACATCTTGCAAAAGTCGTTCGGCATATTTGGTGATAGCCAGTACCCATTGGCGGATTTTTTTCTTTTCTACTTTTGCTCCACAGCGTTCACAGGTGAAGTCATTGAGCACTTCTTCATTGGCAAGGCCTGTTTTACAGCTCGGACAGTAGTTGATAGGGAGGTCTTGTTCATAGGCGAGCCCTTTTTCAAAGAGTTTCAAGAAAATCCACTGCGTCCACTTGTAGTAGTTTGGATCGGTGGTATCGATTTCACGATTCCAGTCGTAGGAAAAACCTAGAGCCTGAAGTTGTTTTTTAAAGGTAGCAATATTTTGATCGGTGGTGATACGAGGATGGGTCCCTGTTTTGATGGCATAGTTTTCTGCTGGAAGACCAAAAGCATCCCACCCCATTGGGTGGAGGACATTGTATCCGCAAGCATGTTTATAACGAGCCACGATATCATTGGCAGTAAATCCTTCCGGATGTCATACATGCAGTCCGGCTCCACTCGGGTAGGGAAACATATCGAGGCAGTAATACCCTGGCTTTGGTTCTTGTTCCCCTCCTTTATTTGAGGGAGGGGTTAGGGGTGGGTTAGACACTTTAAATGTTTGGTGTGTTTCCCAATAATTCTGCCATTTTTTTTCTATGGTCTTGTGGTCGTACATGAGTAGTTTCAGATAATGATGTAAATATTGCAGTAATGTACCCGAGAACTAAAAAATCTCAAGGTGAAAACAAGAGAAAGAAAGACAATAAAAAACCGAGTCCCAAAACTTCGGGACTCGGTTTTTTATTGATGTAGTTACTATGCAGCTCCTCCACCAAAGATTTTCGAAACAACGAAGTTGATGATAGAATCAGCCAGGAAGATAACAAGGAGACCAATAACGGCTTGGATAAGAACAGTCTTTCCTTTTTTCACTTTTTCTTCTTCACCACCAGCAGTGAGGATATTGAAACCTCCCCAAAGAGCGTATACTACAGCAATGAGGTAGAGAAATGCCATAAAGTTACTGATAAGAGATTGTACTGCGCTATCTGCAGACTGGTTTGAACCTCTGAGGTCTTGATCAACATTGTTTTCCCCAAAGTTAATAGCAGCACTTGCAATATGAGTTTGTGCTACGACAGCAAGACCCATAATTCCTGCTAATGATGTTGTTGCTAATTTTTTCATGCGTAATATGAAAATTAGAAATGTAAAATATACGAGCGCATTATATAGAGCCTCAAGACAAAACGCAAATTTTTTTTAAATTTCAATTTATATTGGAAAAACAAAGAGAACTAGATATCATAGGGCACGGTATCTATTTGTAATCGAAGAAAAATGCAAAGAGAAGAATTATTATCTCAATTACGACAATATGGACTAGAAAATGACGTCCCCAATATCACCGATACCAATGCGAGATTTTTGCGAGATTTGATTCGTATTCAGGGGACAAAAAGGATGCTTGAAATTGGAACTGCCAATGGCTTTTCTGCAATTCAGTTTGGGATAGAGTTAGAAAAAACAGGAGGAAAGCTCTTTACGATTGAGTTTTCCCCCAACTCGTATGAACAAGCCGTTCATAATATATGAGCAGCTGGTCTTGAAAATACAATTCATCCGATTTTAGGAAATGCCCTTGATGAAATTCCCGAGCTCACGTGATTCTTTGATTTTGTCTTTATCGATGGCATGAAGCGTCGAAGTCGAGATTTTCTTGAGCTTGTGTGGGACAAGGTCCCGCAATGATGAATGATTATTATCGATGACGTCATTAAATTTCGAGAGAAGATGGTGGGACTCGACGAATACCTGAAAAAAAATACTATTTCCTATAATGTGCTTCCCATCGATCCAGATGATGGAGTGATGATGATGGTGAAATAATTTTGACTTATCATATAATAAACTTAATATATAGGATATGGATACAAATATCATGACATTCCTTGTTCCCCCATACTTTACACCCATAGAAGGATAGTAGAGTTTTTTAGCATATTTCATTGTAAGTCTTCTTTCTCTGCTGTTCGTAGCAAAAAAGAAGACTTTTTAATTGTAATATCTAAAAAATAAATTATGAAAGATGTGAACTTGGTAAAAATAGGGAGTGACGGAGTTTCAAAAGAAAATATAGAGAGAATCCTAAAAGATGCCCAAAAATGGGAGCAAGAAACTTGAGAAAGTTTTGTGTTTTTATCTTCTGGTTCTGTAAAACTCTGAAAAGAAAAACTAGGGGATACTTCTTTGAGCAAATCAGCTCATTCTTGAATAGGACAAGCCTTGCTTATTAATCTCTTTCAGACCTTGGCTGGTGAGAAAGTCGTTGCTCAGGTTCTTATCGAGGATTATTTGGATGAAGCCTATATGCAACAAATATTTAAAAGTGATTATGAAAACTTCGAAAGACATTTTAAAAATTTAAGTTCATTCGTAATATTTGTGAAACATATTTTACGACCTTGTTGATAACGATAGAATAGAGCATTTAGTTTCTGTGATTGCTGAGTATTTACAGAGAGGCGTTTGGACTGTGGTAAATCATAACGATGCAACCAGTTCTAAGGAGTTATCAGCATTAACTACAAAAACAGATAATGATAAAAATACGATTTTTCTCTGTAAAAATGTAGAAAAATATAGAGAACAGAAACAAGTGAGAGTAAAAAGAGTGATCTATCTTACGAATACTGATGGTTTGCTTGACGAACAAGAACAAACAGTCAAGGGATGATATATTAGAGAAAAGAAAAAAGAGGTGTATATGCAATATGTAAAAGAAGAAAAAAGTAGTGTGTGAACTGGATGAATGGGATCAAAGGTAAGTTGTGCTTATGATATTGTAGCATGAAAGCGGTCAGATGAAGCAATAATAGCCAATGTGAGAAAATGACTTTCTTGTTTGAGGTGAGGTGAGGATTTCACTATCTTTAGGGCACAATAATCTCATATTAGATTGAAAAATCTAAAAAATAGATACACTAAGTCTAATTTTTAACAACTAAAATTAATGTATGATTCAACTTTCAAAATTACCATTTAAAACCATGAAAACTGCTCCAAGTGGGAGCGATAATCGTGGAACCAGTTTACTATTACAAGCGGGACTTATCCGTCAGACGATGGCGGGAGTATATAGCTATACTACGCTCGGGCTTGAAGTGCTTCGTCATATCGAAGTTATGGTTCGTGAAGAGATGAACGCTGCCGGATGTTTTGAAACTCTAATGCCGTCACTTTCTCCTCGCGAATTATGGGATACGACGGGAAGATGGGACACTATCGATGTGATGTTTCACGTACCTGCAGCCAATGATAAAGAGTATGGGTTGAATTCTACGCATGAAGAGATAGTAGTTCCTTTGGTATCAGAATTTATCCAGTCATACAAGGATTTGCCTTCCTGTGTATACCAGATACAAAATAAGTTTCGTAATGAAAAGCGTGCAAAATCTGGACTTCTTCGCGGAAGAGAGTTTATCATGAAAGATGCCTATAGTTTTCATGCAAATGATGAGGACTTCAAAGACTTTTATACCAAGATGACGGAAGTATATATGCGTGTGTTTCATAGGCTTGGACTCGGTGAAGATACAGTGATTGCCGTAGCGGATGGAGGGACATTTACCGATAAGTATAGTCATGAGTTTCAGGTACGACTTGGGATTTGAGAAGATGAAATTTATAGAGATCCAGAAACGGGGACATGTTATAATAAAGAAGTGGCTCCAGCTATATGTGGTACTGTATTTCATAATGGGGATGAGAAAAAAGAGGAACTGAAAGAAGTTCTTTGAGAGGGGATTATTGGAGTGTATCCACTGGCAGAGTTGCTGTGAATTCCTGTCGAAAAAACAACAAAGACAATTTTATTTGAAGATGAAACAACCCGTGTGATAGCGGTTGCTATTCGAGGAGATTATGATATCAATGAAATAAAGCTGAGGAAGCTAATTTGATGTAGTAGACTCTCGTTACTGTCAGAAGAGAGAGTCAAGGAGGTTACAGGAAGTGTAGTAGGATATGCTGGGATGATTGGACTTTCTCCAGAGGTGTTTCAAGTTTGGGATGATTCATGTGAGGGTCGTGTAAATTTTGAGATGTGAGCCAATAAAGAAAACTATCATTCTGTTAATGTAAATTTTGGAAGAGATATAGCACTTCCAGAGAAATTTTATGATGTGAAAGAAGTACAACCAGGAGATAAAAACCCAGAAAGCGGAGAAGTGTATGAAGTATTTAAGGCTTCGGAAGTGGGAAATATCTTTCCACTGGAAACAAAATTTACCAAAGCGTTTGGGGTGAAATATCTCGATGAAAATAACGCCGAGCAAATACCAGTTATGGGGTGTTATGGGATTGGGGTTTCTCGTCTCATGGGAGTGATGGCGGAGTATTTTGCAGGAGAAAATGGTATTAATTGGCCAGAGGGGATTGCTCCAGCGACGCACTACATCATCGTCATGGGAGAAGAAAATATACAGATAGCGATGAAACTCGTTTCAGAGCTTGAAGCTACTGGAAGCACTTGTATCATCGATGATCGTATGGGAAAGAAGTTTGGATTTGGGCAAAAAGCCATGGATGCTGAGCTCTTAGGGATCCCCAATAGAATCGTCATTTCTCCAAAAACAATAGAAGCAGGGGGCTATGAATTGGAAACGAGAGATGGAGAAACAAAAATAATTTCATATCCTGTATAAAATCATCTTCAGATTTTGTCGCCAAGGGAAATATATGATAAAATTATCTATATATTTTCACTTGGCTTTTTTATGGATAGAGAAGTTTCTCTGGAGATAGCTCAGGAACAGTCATCGATTGAGGGAATCCTGACTAAAGAAGAGAAAAAGCAATTAAAAAAAGAGGCGATTAAAGAACTCCAAAAAACAGAAAATCAAGATGGAGAAAAGCCGCTTATCAAGGTAGAGCTTACCAAAGAAGAAAAGGTAAGTATTTTTTTCGATCGTATTGATTTTCTTTCTCTCGATGATGATGGAAAAGAGCGAGTAGCCGTAGATGTAAAGACTCAGGCAGTCGGAGACAATCTCTACTGGATAGAAGTCGTACTCTCTGCGGTGATTGCAACTCTCGGGCTCCTACAAAACTCCGTTGCCGTGATTATCGGAGCCATGCTTATTACCCCACTTCTTCGTCCGATAAATGGAGTTGCCTTTTCTATCGCAAACGGGGGAACAAAGTTTTATTTTAAGGCATTAAAGGTATTATTTTACTCTATTTTAGTTTCCATGTTTATTGGCTATGTTGTGAGCTTGATTGCCGGGGTAGCTTCTGAGAATCAAGAGATCTTGTCCCGTACGTCTCCAAATATTATGGACTTCTTTATTGCGATTTTTTCTGCAGTGATTGCCGTGCTTTCTCTCAGATACTCACGACTTTGAGAAAGTATTGCTGGTGTAGCCATGGCAGCTTCTTTGATGCCACCACTCGCGGTTATTGGGATTCAGTTGGCTGAGATGAATTATAGTCTTGTTATCGGAGCATTTTTGTTATTTTTCACGAATTTGATTTCTATTATTATGGTGGGGACATTCTTTTTCTGGTTGTATGGATTTAGTCCGCACATCGAAAAAAGACAAAAGTTTATGATTCATATTGTGATAGGAGTAGCAACCATGATTATTCTCATACTGTTTCCCTTATATCATTCGTTTACCCTCAAACAGGAAGAAAATCTGGTGATTCGTCAGTTGCAAATGATACAAAAAGAGATCGGAAAGGATATCGATGGATTCGAGATGACCGATATCGTAGTAAAGGAAATACAAGCACAAAAAATCAGCATCAATACTACTGTAAGGATTCCTGAGGGCTATGATGTTTCTTGACTCATTCAGACAATTCAAGAAAAACTAGAGACTTGAAAACATATTGAACTCGATGTAGATATTATTCGAGGCTATTCTATTGATTTTTAATTGCGTATCGATACTATCTTGTTATTCATAGAATGTTAGGTGTAGTTCTTTGTCATTCTGTCGTGAATCCTCGGGACAGAGTCATTACTCTATATCTTCTATTTTTCTTAAGTTTTCTCCCTTTTTCATAATCCTATGATACGTATTTATATATTTGCAGATTCTCATAAGCACTTTTCCGATGCGATGAAGGAGTATGAAAAGCGTCTCGGAAGAGGTGTGGAAGTAGTGTTATTGAGGCCATCAAAATCCAAAGATCCAGCAAGAGTCATCGCGGAAGATACCCAGATGATGATTCAGAAACTTGAGAAACAAAGTGGCTATACGTTTGTGCTTAATCCTCTGGGAAAAGAGTATAGTACCGAGCAGTTTCAAGAACGTATAGAATCACTTAAACAGCACCATGGAAATTTTATATTTGCTATCTGAGGGGCATATGGATTCGATTATACCAAACTCACCCCATATATTTCCGAACAAATCTCTCTTTCTTTATTTACGATGCCACATAGTTTAGCATTATTAGTACTCTTAGAACAACTCTATCGTATCGATCAGATAACCCAAGGATCAAAATATCATAAGTAGTTGAAAATATCATTTTTCTGAATAGGATGGCAAAAGAATTATTTTACACCTAAGAAGTTATATGAAAAAAATAGCGTTTACAAAAATGCATGGGACGGGAAATGACTTTGTGGTGATTGAACAAACAGTATTGTCTGATTTGTGAATAGAATTAGAAGTACAACAAATTGTAAGAATCTGTGATCGCCATTTTGGGGTCGGGTCTGATGGGATTCTCGTCGTTGGGAAATCAAAACTTGCAGGTGTCGACTATGATTATCGTATGTATAATCCTGATGGAAGTGAAGCAGAGATGTGTGGGAATGGAATTCGTTGTTATATGAAATATTTGCGTGATAATAAACTCACTACTAAAAAACGTATCAAAGTTCAGACAGGGAAAGGCGTACTTACGATTGAAATGATGGATTCTGGAATGATTTGTGTGGATATGGGAACACCAATCTTAGATCCAATGTCTATTGGCTTTATTGGGGAACAAAATATTGTTAAAGCACATGAACGATTGTTTACTTTTACTCCTGTGAGTATGGGAAATCCCCATGCAGTGGTGTATCTGAAAAGAGGAGAGCTAGAAGATTTTGATATTGCACGCTATGGGTCTGCCATAGAAAATATGAGAGAAATGTTTAAAAATAGAACCAATGTAGAGTTTTTAGAAATCCTTTCAGAGACAGAGATCAA
The DNA here is from genome assembly GCA_023898505.1 of Candidatus Peribacteria bacterium. Classification (GTDB taxonomy): domain Bacteria; phylum Patescibacteriota; class Gracilibacteria; order BD1-5; family UBA6164; genus HK-STAS-PATE-10. The sequence goes on from CP060226.1 coordinate 1,069,887, forward strand.
TATGCGAGTTTGGGAAAGAGGAGCTGGTGAAACACTTGCCTGTGGTACGGGAGCTTGTGGGGCTGTTGTGGCGTGAATTCTTGATGGATATCTTCGTCCTGGAGTCGATGTGCAAGTAAACTTAGAGGGGGGAACATTGTACGTTAACTGGTCTGGGAAAAAGAAGGATTCCGTGATACTTACTGGTCCTGCCGAAAATGTATTTGAAGGAAACTACTTTTTAGCCGAGTAAGATGGAAATACAAAAAAGAATTATTTCAGAACTGAAGAATCCTAAATTTCTAGATTTAGGATTTTTGTATAGTGATGAGGCGCTAAAAGATGCACTGGTATTATTGAGAGATTTACTCGCTCAGGAGCGACAATCATTTGCGGTGCTTCTCAGAACTCCCAAAGAGGAGATTACCTTTGATACTTTTGAAGATGAGGGACTCCTTGATTATTATTGGTCACTTTTGAATCACTTGAAATCGGTAGATGATAGTCCAAAAATCCGAAAGATTATTGAAACCTTTCGTCCTGAGCTCCAAGAGTTTTCCCATGAAGTTTCTTACAGTAAGCCCTATTATGAGATGCTCGTGTATTGTTTTCACCACACAGATCTGGATAAAGAACAGAAGCGTTCCTTGTCTCTCAGAATTGAGCGTTTTGAAAGTAGAGGGATTCATCTGGCAGAGAAAGAGCAAACGGATTTAAAGGATTTAAATCAAGAACTTTCTAAATTGGCAGAAACCTTTTCAAATAATATCTTGGATGATGAGGCAGAGTTTGAGTATGTGATCGAGGATGTCGAGAGTATCAAAGAATTACCAGCAGATATCCTCTCTCAGGCAAAAGGTGCCTATCAGAGTAAATATCCTGACACGAAAAAAGACGCCTATCTTTTTTGAGCAGACCCTAATATGTATAGTGCCATTATGAAGTACTGTACAGATAGACAGGTGCGCCATGATATAGAAAGAGCCCACTACCGATTTGCTGCATATGGAAAATACGATAATAGATTGGTGATACGTGAAATCCTCGAGAAAAAACAGAAAAAGGCAACTATACTTGGATACCGTCATTATGCAGAACTAAGCTTGCATGATAAGATGGCAGAGAGTCCAGAACAGGTGGAGTCCCTCCTTCATGATATTGCTCTGAGGGCGCAGAAAAAAGCACAACAAGAACTCGATACTTTGAAAGCGTATTTTCATCTTCAGGAGTTAGAGACCTATGATGTCTCGTTTTACTCTCGTAAATATAAAGAAGAAAAGTATGGAATTGATCAAAAGAAACTGAGAGAATATTTTGAATTTGGTTCTGTACTTACGTATTTGCATACCTTTGCGTGGAAGTTTCTCTGAGTAGAGCTAAGAAAGATAGATGTCTTGACCTATAGTGATGAAGTAAGGGGCTATGAAGTATGGTACGAGTGAGCTCTTGTTTCCTACTATATGCTCGACCCCTTTTACAGAAAGACAAAGCGTTCTGGTGCTTGGGCAGATAGTCTTCGCGGAAGGAGTTATGAGATTCCTGCAAGAAAGATTCCCAAACAGATACCCATTATCGTAAATGTTTGTAATTTTAGTAATCCATCAGGAAGCCCAACACTCCTCGATATGTATGATGTGGAAACGCTGTTTCATGAGTTTGGACATGCGCTTCATGAGATGCTTTCAGAAAGTCAGTATAGTGATTTGAGTGGATTTGAGGTAGAGTGGGATTTTGTTGAGCTCCCCTCACAACTTCTTGAAAACTGGGTGACGGAGAGAGAAAGTCTGAGTCACTTAGGACAACACTTTCAGACTGGAGATCCACTTCCAGAGGATACTTTGGATACGCTTGAGAAATTATCCACCTATATGACTGGATATGGGACACTGAGACAGTGTGAATTTGCTCTGCTTGATATGTGACTTTATGCTGGTAAAACCCCAGAGACAGTCACGCACTTAGAACAACAAGTAGAAAAACTAACAAGTGTATATGCTCTTTTACCACGTACGGAGGAGTATGCCATGTACTGTAGTTTTTCCCATATATTTGGCTGAGGGTATGCTGCAGGCTATTATAGCTATATGTGGGCAGAGATACTTGAAGCGCAGGTATTTGCACAGATTAAACAAGAGGGGATGTTTCAAAAACAAGTGGGGAAAAAACTGGTGACTAGCATCCTCTGACAAGGAACTCGTAAACCAGCGAAAGAACTATTTTATGATTTCGTGCAGGAGGATGTCTCGATTGATGCATTTCTGGAGAGGAAAGGAATTTAGTCTTCACACAAATTTCACATATAAATTGTTGCAAAAGAGAAAAATAAGCTACCATTATGGTAACTTATTTTTTAAGTATAGAACTATGGGTATAAAAAAGGGGTATTTGAGAATACTGGCTCTGTTACTATTTACTGTGGGGAACTCAGTATTTGCTGAAGACATTGAAGATACACAAGTAATTGATGAACTCAATAAATCTGAAGCAATCCAACTGGATGAAGGATTTGAACTCCAGTCATTTGGAAGTTGTGAGGACTTCGAAACGGTTATGGGAGACTATATGAAGTCCTACTGGAAAAATAATCAAAGCCGATATTATCGCGGAGGACCAATTCTGTATATGGAGGATGATATGGTGATGGAAAGTGTTGCTGATGTAGAAGAATCAGCTGATAGTTCTCTTCAGTCAAAGGCAGTTTGAGGAGCAGTGGCAAGTGATTATTCTGAGACCAATACACAAGTTCAGTGAGTTGATGAGTCAGATATTGTTAAAACAGATGGGAAATATATTTACTATTATAACCAGGAACAAACTTCGGTATATATTATCGAAGCATTTCCGGTGAGTGAGAAAAAGGTGATAAAAAAGATACAATTGCCAAAAAATATGTATAGCCCTGTATTGTACCTGGGGGAAGATCGCCTGGTAATTGTCGCTGGTGGATATAGTGACTATAACTATGCTGCAAAGGGATACTGGGTGAATCGCAGTTCAAAAACTTACGCGATCGTGTTTGATACGACAGATGTGAAAAAGCCAAAGTTACTCAAGCTTTATGTCACTGATGGAAATATGACAAATTCAAGAAAGATAGGGAGATATGTCTATCTTATTAGCACTAATTATTTTAATATCCCGTACTATCGTTTTACCGATGAGTCAGAGATAGAGTTTGATGCGAAGGATCTGATACCAAGAAATATGGATATCTCAAAAACCTCTGTAACGACAAAACAAAATCTTACCGTGAAGTGAAAGAAATTTCCGTATCATGTGAGTGGGGGGCTGGTAGCTCCATGTAATGAGATTGAGTATATACTCCCAGATGAAGAAACACTGAAAAAGTATGACATTTCTCCATCGTATAGTATCATTTCTGTTATCGATACGCTCAATACTGGAAATGAAGTGGAGACAAAGGTCATTGCTGGAAATACTTCAGAAATCTATATGAGTCAGACGGGGCTCTATATGACAGATTATATTTATACTACTAATGATTTTCGTTGTGGTCCAAATATGAGGTGTCTGCTTCCTTATTATTCAAGGGGAGAAAATACTCTTATTCATAAGTTTGATGTTTCAGGACTACAGATTAACTATGCAGATTCTACGATTATTCCGGGGAATCCACTGACACAGTATAGCATGGACGAGTCTGGAGGCTACTTCCGAATTATTACCAAAAAGTGGTCTCCGGAGATGGAAACAGGGCTCTATGTGTTAGATCATAACTTAGAGCTGGTGTGAAGTTTGACGGGACTTGGAAAAACAGAAGATTTTAAATCTTCGAGATTTATGGGGGATAAACTGTATCTTGTAACCTTTAAGCAGGTTGATCCATTTTTTGTCATAGACCTGGCTGATGTAGAAAACCCAAAAGTTCTCGGAGAGTTAAAGATACCAGGATATAGTACCTACTTACATCCGTATGATGCAACTCATATCATAGGATTAGGGTATGATACCTTTGAAAATGAGTGGTGAGGAACGCAGAATGGGGGGATGAAACTGGACCTGTACAAAGTACACTATGATAGACAGTGTGGAGATACTGATCTGACTACTGAGGAACAAAAGAAGTGTGATACCGGAGACTATACGGGGATTATCATAGAGCAAGTAGCGACCAAAACTTTTGGAGATGCGGGAAGTTATTCTGAAGCTCTCAATAATCCACGTATGTTTATGTGGAATGCAAACAAACAACTTCTTTTCTTGCCAGCAACGATATACCACAATTATTCTCAAACCGATTACCGTAGAAAGGATTTCTTTAATGGAATGCTTGCTATCCAGATCGATCCATCTACTGGAATCTCCGAACAGTTTCGTGTCACACATATAGATATGGTGGGAATCGAAGCAAAACGCCTTGAAACTTGTGAGAAATATACGGTTCAAAGTACTAAGGATTGTCATACACTGATTGGCGGTGGTGAATACTGTGCTCCAAGTAGTGGATATCGTTATGTCCCAAGTTATTGTTATGCGGATAGTGATATAAGTGAGTATATCGCTGCGAATAGTTGGAATTTTAGAGAAAGCTTTATAGAACGTGCCGTTTGGCTTGATGATGTAGTCTATGGACTTTCGAATGCTCAAATGAGTAGCCACAACATGAATACTTGAGTGAGCTTATGAAACTTGCTACTAAAGTAATACTAAAAAATCACTTTACCGACAGTAAAGTGATTTTTTAATGTCGAACTTTCGTCTCTCTTGTTTTTCCTTATACTTCACGAGGTTCGTAGTTCTTATAGATAATCTTCACACGCATGCAACATAAAAAATACGCTTTCACCCTTGTAGAGCTTATTGTCGTTATTACGATATTGGCAATTCTTGGGACTCTTTCATTTGTGTACTTTCAGTCCTATACACAAAATGCTCGTGATGGAGTTCGTGTATCAGATATGGGGACGATTAAAAAAAGTTTAGGGATATATGTGATTCAAAGAGGATCCTATCCAGAGCCATCGGATGGAGTTGATATTACCTATAGTGGGGCAACTATTTGGACACAGGGAACATTTGGAGAGAGTATGTTTCGCAACCTCTCAACGGTAAATAAAGTTCCAACAGATCCGCTCAGTTCTAGTAATTATACGTATTCTGTTCTTGGGGATAGACAAGAATATCAACTGGCAGGAGTGCTTGAATCACCAGTACTTTCTCAGACACTTCCTCTACCTCAAGCTGCGGCATCTACGGATCTTGTACAGTCATATATCATCGGAAATTATAACGGGATGGTAACAAAAGTAAGTACTGGAGGAACGGATTATGTACTTGCTGTCCCTTCACTTATTTCGACAGATCTTGGGTATACCGATATCATCGAGGTTATTGGAAATAAACTATTAACCTATGATGGTTATGCGAAAGTCGCTGCAAGCTTTTCAGGAAGATACCAGTCATCTCAGGAGTACAATTTTACTCCGAGTAGGGTCCTTGTTTATAGTGGTGATATCACGAGTCTGATAGATGGTCAAGAACAAATTACACTCTTAAAAAATATACAAGAGGCCTATAGTGGGACGATCGTAGCACAAGATGATGTCCAAATAAAAAATATTACCAATTTGGAAGTAAGTCAGCAAGATCCTTCGAGTAAAGCAAAAGTTCTTGCCTGTAATATTATTAATTTTCAGCTAAAATATTACGTTGATTGTAATGATATCGACTTTATCGTCTTTTATATCGTTAATGTCTTACATATAGATATTAGTAATATCCCAGGAAATACTATTCAAGCCGTATTTCAGTCAACGGATGATGCTTTGCGGTTTTGAACAGATGCGGGTATTGCTAAGTATGATGGAAGCGACTGGACGATTTATACAACCGATGATGGTTTAGTACATAATCATGTGCTTTCTATTTCAGAGGATCTATCAGGAAATATGTGGTTTGGAACAAACCTCTGAATCAGCATGTTTGATGGAACTGATTGGACCACCTACAATACGGGAAATAGTGACCTCCTTCATAATCATATCCTGTATATTTATACGGCTGCTGATGGAAAGATCTGGATAGGTACAAATAAGTGAGTAAGTACCTATGATTCTGGTCTTTGGGAAGACTATACTAAGAAAAAAGATGGGCTATCTCATGATCATGTAAATACGATTTATCAGGATACCCTTGGATTCATCTGGTTTGGAACGGATGTATGACTCGATAAATACGATGATGGAACGATTACTACGTATAAAACTACCGATGGTCTTCCAAGTAACAATGTGACATATATCCTTGAGGATGAAAATACTGACCTGTGGTTTTGAACGAATGCTGGTTTGTCTATTTACGATAGAACGACGTTTACCAATAAGACGGTAGCAAACACTTCGGGAGGTCTACCAAGTAATACGATTACCTATATCTATGAAGATGCTGTAAATAATACCTTTTGGATTGGTACTGATGCTGGGGTAGCAAAATACATACCATGAACAGAATCTTGGACGGTATATGATACTGGAAATCAACTAAGTGGAAATTATGTACACTCCATTTACGAAAATGACGACAATGATATCATCATCATCAATGATGGTGGGGTAGATACGATTAACTAGTACAATCAAAAAATCTCTTTACAATTTGTAAAGAGATTTTTTATTTCCCTATTTTTTCTTCTCATCTTTCTCGGTATACTTAGAGTAAATCTCTGAACTATTTTTATCGTATGCAAAAAAATATAGATATTTCATCCCAACCTTCTTTTCCTACGAACGGAAGGAGTAAAGGTTTCACTCTCGTTGAACTCATCGTCGTGGTCGTAATCCTCGGTATCCTTTCTACCGTAGGCTTTGTCTCGTATAGCTCCTACCTCGCTTGAACCAGAGATACGAATCGTATCTCTCAACTTACAGCCCTCCATGATGGACTCGAACTCTATAGAACAACCAAAGACCTCCCCCTTCCAGATGACTACGTAGAAGTAAAGTCTAATGGAACCACTATTGCCTACCAAGGCTACGCATGAGAAGGAGTCCTTGAAACGATAGACTTTACCAAAGGAGGAAAAGACCCGAAAGACTCCACCTACTTCTCCTACTACCTGACCAGTGATAAGAGATACTTCCAACTGATGGCATTTCTCGAGGAAGAAGAAAACCTTCTTACACAAATACCCTCACCCCCTAGCCCCCTGCTACGCTTTAACTTCGAAGATAGTCGTGCAAGCACTCCTGTCTCACTTATCTCCCTTGGGGGAGAAGGGGGAACTATAACTCCCTCTCCTCTTAAAGGAGAGGGTTGGGGTGAGGGTATATCATGGCTCGGGGGTGGTATCCCACAAGCCCATGCAGCTACCGACTACACCAGCAGATATCCCACTGTAAACGGACATAAACTCTGAATTCTCACTCAATCCTGAACTAATGCCCCGATACAGGAAGTTACTACTATCACTAACTCTGGTTATCTCGATATAGCTCTTACAACAGATAACTATAAAGCCAACCTCACCGATACGAGAAGTATAGCTGGAACGTGATCTACTCTCGACGTCCTAGCGAAACTCAAAGCCGTTGGATGAACCCTTGCTCAAAGCTGTAAACAACTCCTCGATAAACACCAAGAACTCAAAAACCAAGATGGAGTATATCTCATCGATCCAACTCAAGCAGATCCATTTGAAGTCTACTGTGATATGACAGCGGATGATGGAGGATGGACGCTGGTAGAAAAAACACATAATGGAAGTACTACCCTCCATAAAACCGTAGCGGCTTTAAATAGTGTCTATCTTCAAAGTGATAATTATGATTTGGTATCGAAGTTTTCAGATGATATGATCAATCTTATTCGTGGAAATTATAGTGAGTCAATTTTTAAGATACAAGCACTTGATGCTACTGAAGATTATTTCAAGGAAGATAAGGTCTTTGATATGTTGGCCTATAGTGGATCTATCAATCAAACCTATGATACCTATAGAGATGTGGTGCTTGAACAAGATGTCTGTTCTGGTACACATAATCCGACCTATCATACTGGGCTTGTTGGTTGGGGGTGTGGAGATTCCTTTCTTTTATCCGATGCTTTAGGATCCAGAAATGCTACATATCAAGCGGTAAGAGTTCGGGTAAAATAAAATCTTTTAAGCTTGGTTTAAGGTAAAAAAGCATTATAGTGATATATATCACTATAATGCTTTTTTATGTCCTATCTTCATCGATTTAAGACCTCCGCTCGTATCTCTCTGGTATTTTCTCTATTCAACCTTGTATCACTCATTATCTTACTTGTTGCTATTAATATTAGTTATTTCTTTATCTGGTATACTGACCAAAAGGATGCGAGTTTTTACGATATGAATGTGAATTATCAGTCACTCATATCGACATCTACCTCAGATAATACGGAGGCGTTTAGACAGTATATCTTGCAAAAAGATACGGTGATTCTTCCTCCAGATGATGCACCGATGGTGTGTTCAAATGGAGTATCAAAAAAAATTCATGGAGACATTGCAAATCTGCAAAATAGATACTTTTATACCGAAGGAGATACAACTTATTTTATCTATTCTCAAAATTATGAGGGGATTGGAGAGGTAAAGGTCTTTTTTGACACGACGCCGTACGTAACATCACAGCTCATTATTATCAAGATGAGTACGATTATTATTTTGATATTTTTACTTGCATACTTTTTTCTTGGGAGGTGGGTGTCTCGTTACGCTCTCAAAGGATTACAGACGATTGCAGTATCAGCAAAAAAGATGGCGTCTTGAGAACAGATAGTACAAAGTAAAATACCATGACCAGAAGATGATGAAATACGAGTTCTTTCCGATACGATTGAGCAGGCGTTTTCAAAGATTCAAAAACAAACGGAAACGATGCGACAGTTTATTACCGATGTGAGTCATGAGTTTAAAACTCCGATTCAGGTAATGCATGCAAAGATTGATGTGTGTCAAAAGATGAGTGAAGCACGAAATTGTACTGCTGAAAATTATATGGAGGCATTGCAAACGGTGAAGCAGCAAACAAAAAAATTGAATCAATTACTGGAAACATTGTTCTTTCTTTCCCGTGTACAAGAGGGAATTACTACATTTACCAAAGAACCAGTAAATATAAGTCACTATGTTCGTGAAAAGGTCATGCAATACAAAGAACAATATGGCATTGAGATAGAAGTGCATATTGTTTCGTGAGTAAAAAAAGAAATTGAAACCACGACCTTTGATATTATGCTGGATAATCTCGTGAGTAATGCCGTAAAGTTTTCTCTTGCACCTGTGCATCTTCGTATTGAACTATCTGAAGAGAGTTTGTCTGTTGAAGACTTTGGAGTTGGAATTGAGGCAAAAAACCTAGAAAAGATCTGGGAAAAGTTTTATCGAAATGACACGGGGAAAGAGGGATTCGGAATTGGACTTTTTTTAGTACAGCGCTTGGTGAAACTCTATGGGTGGGAGATAACGGTACAAAGTGAAGCCGGAAAGGGAACAACATTTACGATACACTTTTCTGCGTAGGATTTGCTTGCATATACTTGCTCGCCTGTTCCGAGAGTGTATGGCATCTTTCTTTGGCTTTCGTATTTCAGAGATGTCCATACCAAGTAGATCGACGTGAGATTTCTGCTATTGACGCTTTTTGGACTATGATATCATCACTGATACAATATCCTGCCATATTGATTCCCATATCGGTTGGGGATGCATAACTGCGAGTAGCATTTTCTGTTGGGAGAAATTCCTTGGCTAACTGCATCACGATTTCAAAAGCTTCAACATCACGATTATAGTTGACGGATTCGATGTCATACGCGTTTTTATGATAGCTATCGAGAGTGTTATAGTCTCCAATATCTGCGGTTGCGGCTTCATAGGCAAGATTTACAGGATGATGAAGCGGGAGATTCCAGATAGGAAATGTCTCATATTTGGCATATCCAGAGTCAATCCCCTTTCTTGATTCTTGGTAAATTTGCCCCAGACAGGTCGACATTTTCCCACTACTCGATGCCGCTCAGGTTACGAGGACGAGAGATTGTTCTATGGGGATATATTCATCCCTTCCATAGCCTTTGTTTGAAAGTATGGTTTTCGTATTTTCTGGATATCCTTGGATTTCGTAACGGAGATAACTTTTGATTCATTTGGCGGAAAGGGCTGTTCTTACTTTTTGAATTGTTCAGAGGTCGCTTTCTTTGACACGATTGATAGCAACTTTGGGATATGTTCCAAGAACGCGGTTAATGTTTTCTATCATTTCAAGACATACCTTCAAGTACGATTTCTTGTTACTGAGAAGCTGCCTATCTCGTATGATATCATTCGCATTCATACAAAAAATAATCTCTGCTTGCTCCATAAGAGAAGAAAAAATTTGTTTTTTTGAGTCAGCGAGAAATCCAGGAAGTACACGTGCTGCATGCGGATCATAGAGAAACTTTCCCCCGATTTCTAAATACAACCTTCCTGTAAACTTTTGTATACGTTCAAGGATGGCTTCTTTTTGACGCTGTATATATTCTTCTCCATCAAATCCGGGAGCCGTGTAACTGACGGTATCTTGGCTTCAAATCATAGATTGAATTTTGTAGATAATGGTATATGATAAGTGTATCATACTCCCTGAGTTTTTAAAAATAAAACCATGCCAAAAGTATTACTGGTAGAAGATAATCGAGAAATTAGTGAGAGTGTGGCTCAGTACCTCCATATGGAGGGATACGAAGTCGATACCTGTTTTGATGGTGTCTGCGCGCTCGAAAAAGGGGTGAATCCAAAGTATGACATCATTCTCCTTGATGTGATGCTTCCAGAAATTGATGGATTTCGTGTAGCACAAAAGCTCATACATAAAGCAGAAACGCCGATGATTATGATTACCGCAAAAGAAAGTATTGAAGATAAATTAACGGGATTTGAGTCAGGAGCGGTGGATTATCTGGTGAAACCTTTTGATTTACGTGAGCTCGTTGCGAGGATACAATCGGTTCTGGGAAGAAGTATAAAATGAGATCAATATACGAGTGGAGAAGTATCGATTGACCTGAAAAAACGTAGATTTTTGTTTGCTGGGAAAGAAGTACATCTGACACAAAAAGAATATCTTATTGTAGAGATATTATTAGAAAAAAGAGGAGAAGTGGTTACCCGTAGTGATATCATCGAGTATGTGTGGGGAGATGAAGCATTGTTTGAAAATGATGCCAAGCTCGATGTGTATATTTCCACCCTTCGTATGAAGTTTGGGAAATCGTTTATTATTACGGTGAAAGGGGTGGGGTATCAGGTGGTTCTGTAAGTCTTACTTTCATATCAAGAATCTTTGGACCACCATTTTGTGTATATTCCATGTAAAAGATAACAGTGAAATCAGCAATGTTGTTATCTGAGTACTCGTAGTATTGTGTTAGCAATAATCCTCCAGTATATTGGCTTGCAATCTCTAAGTATCACAAAATGAGATCCCTCTGTTTTGTTCAAACTTGAGACATGTTTAGATAAATTTCTGTATCTTTTTCTTTTAACCTTCATAATCGATTCAGATGAATAATAAGATTCCTAAGAGCAATCCCCACCTGTTCTTCTGCCTCAATCCATCATCTTAACTCATCAGCTGCTTCTCCCGTAGACTTTTCAACTATTCTTTTACAGCTCTCAAGGTCTTGGTTAAATGCACATAGAAAACCATCAAATATATCGTCTGACTTAGGAGTGCCGCTTATATTTTCACCTATAATGACGGTTTTTTGACCGTTTAGCGTAGGAATATTTGAAAATGGTAGTTTTGGGTAAGGTGATGAGTCGCCTATGTTGAGTGTTTCTTGTCCCATAATACTTTTTAGTGAATATATATAATGGTATCAAATATCTCTTTTTCTTGCAATAATTTCGAACTTAAGAATAATTTAAGGTAGTCTTTTACTATAAAGCTACCTTTTATTTTTTAAATATAGAATTATGGCAGAAATGGAAAAAAAGTGCTGTGAAGGAGAATCATGTACCAGTAGTAAGTGTACCATGACTCATGTGGTGATGATTGGTCTTGTGATAGTTGCAATTATTGGAGCCTATTTCTTAGGAAGGGAAAGTGACGATGGAATGAAAGAAAGGGCTGAAAATAGAGAGACACATCAAGGGGCTTCTGAGTCTTCTGAGAAGATGCAAACAGAAACTATGATGTCTGGAGAGCAGGGGGAGTGGACAGATGAAGAGATGGCAATGATGGACACAGAACATATGGAAGGTTCAGAAGATGCGATGATGGCAGGAACGGGAGAATGGACAGAGGAGGAAATGGCAGAGATGGCAATGCACGATGGCGATGATATGATGATGTCTGAAACGACAGATGCGATGATGAGTGAAACCGTAGGAGAATATGTTGTGTATAATGGAACTTCATTTCCCAAAAATGATCATGTAGTCTTGTTTTTCCATGCTACTTGGTGCCCAAGCTGTAAATCAGCAGATACAAATCTCAGTGCTTCTGAGATTCCAGCAGGATACTCGATTGTAAAAGTAGACTATGATACCTATGGTGATTTAAAACAAAAGTATGGTATCGTTTCTCAACATACTTTTGTTGTAGTAGATGTAAATGGAGAGATGATAAAAAAATGGGTAGGAGCTTCAACGATCGATGATGTTGTAGATGGAGTTCAGGGATAAATAGGTGTTTGTACTACTCGTCCTCTCTTGTGATGGGACGAGTGTAGAGATACAGATTATTTTATAACCATTTTTGTTATATGGCACTGATTATTGTTTCTTTTTTAGCGGGAGTACTGACAATTCTTGCTCCCTGTGTACTCCCTTTGCTCCCAGTAATTCTGGGAGCATCGGCCGATGATGCGAGGGATAGATATCGTCCCTATATCATTATTGTGTCGCTTTGAGTTTCTGTAATGATATTTTCTATTTTACTGAAAGCAACAACCTATTTTATCGCGGTTGATCCCATTGTGTGGAAATTGTTTTCTGGGGTTATTCTCATCGTATTTTGAGTATTTATCCTCTTTCCAAATCTCTGGAAACAGATTTCTGGTGGCTTTGGATTTACTTCCAATTCAAATACAGCACTTCAAAAATCAGGACAAAAATCAGGAGTGCTCGGAAGTATATTGGTGGGGATATCTCTTGGACCAGTATTTAGTAGCTGTAGCCCGACGTATGCGATTATCCTTGCAGTGATACTCCCTACAAGTTTTCTTTTCGGTTTGGTAAATTTATTTGCCTATGTTGTATGACTTGGAGTCGTGTTGCTGGCAATTGCTCTTTTAGGGCAAAAGTTTATCGCCAAGGCAAAGTGGGCTGCAGATCCAAAAGGATGGTTTAAAAAGGTACTCGGAGTATTATTTCTTTTCGTTGGTATCGCCATTATTAGTGGCTTTGATAAAGTAATTGAAACCAAAATTCTCGATGCTGGGTACTTTGATGTGACCCAGATAGAAGGGAAGATCCTTGATAGAGTAGAACTTCCAGAATAGTTTACTTCTTATAATTGTGATTATGAAAACCGTACTAAAGACTGGTGTTATTGCTTTGGGAATGGCATTTTTTCTCGTGGCATGTAGTGGATCAAAGGATACTCTATCTTCTAATACTGACACTATGAAAACAACAACAAACAATGGAGAAATATTTACAAATGCCTATTTTGCTGGGGGATGCTTTTGGTGTATGGAGGGAATCTTTGAGGCGCAATATGGTGTCAAAGAGGCAGTCGCTGGATATGCCGGAGGAAGTGAGTCAGACGCTACTTATGACAAGGTATCATCTGGTATTACGGAACACAGGGAAGCGGTACAGGTCGTATATGACCCAAGTAAAATCAGCTATACGGAACTCTTAAATCTTTATTGGAGACAGATAGATCCAACGGATCCTGACGGGCAATTTGCTGACAAGGGACCACAGTATACAACCGCCATCTACTATACCAGTGATGAGGAAAAGATGTTGGCAGAGGAAAGTAAAGTAGAACTCCAAGATTCTGGGAAATTTGAGAAACCTATTGCGACCCAAATCCTTCCGTTTACAACGTTTTTTAGAGCAGAAGAGTATCACCAAGATTATTATAAAAAGTCTTCTTTTCGCTATAATCTCTACAAACAAGGGTCTGGAAGAGAAGGATATATAGAAAATACCTGGGAGGGAGATACAACAATATATGGTAACGAAACACCTATGACCACACACTATATGAACTATAGTCCAGAAGCAGTGAAAAATGCCAAGGGAAGAATCCTTCTATTCTTTCATGCTGACTGGTGTCCGACATGTCAAAGTCTTGAAAAACAAATCTTAGAATCTACGCTTCCTTCAGATTTGACGATTTTAAAAGTAGATTTTGATACGGCGAAAGACTTAGCTCAGAAATACCAAATTTTAACTCAAAGTAGTTTTGTACAAATTGATAGTGATGGAAATGCGTATAAAAGAATTATCGGGAAAAGTCGACTTCAAGATATTATCGATGAGATGGTGTCATACGATGATATTCTCAAACAGACACTTTCTCCCCTTGAGTACGAAGTAACACAGATGGGAGGTACAGAAAGACCCTTTGATAATGCTTATTGGGATAACCATGAAGCGGGGATTTATGTTGATGTTGTTGATGGAACTCCTCTCTTTTCTTCGCTTGATAAGTATGATTCTGGAACTGGATGGCCAAGCTTTACCCGTCCGATTGATGAGAGTATGGTAGACGAGGAAACCGATGATACCCTCGGGATGTCTCGTACCGAGATTCGTAGTAAAAATGCGGATTCTCACCTTGGGCATGTCTTTGAGGATGGACCAGCAGAATCTGGGGGACTCAGATATTGTATCAACTCAGCAGCGCTTCGATTTGTGCCCGTGGATGAACTAGAACGAGAAGGGTATGGAGAGTATAGGAGGTTGTTTGAGGGCTAGTGGAGGATAGGCCTATTTTAGAAATCTAATTTGTAGATTTAAATTAAAATATACTTTTCCATTTTCTTTATATAACTTTCCATAATCATGTCTTGAGCTACTCGCACTTTCAAATTTTGTATTTTCATATAAGTATAATAGGAACTCGTCTCTATTGTATAAATGGTAACAGATAACTTCTCCATTATCTTTTACTATAATATAACCACCGTGTGCTTTAGTGAATCCATCCCAAACCTTTCCTGGAACCATTCCTAAAGCTATAGAAATAAGGAAATTTTTGATTTTGTATTCATAGTCTGACTTTGAAAGTTTAAACATTCTTTGTAGATTCTGATTTTTTTCTAACAGCTCTACCAAATTAGTAACTTTATTTGCTTTTCCTAAGAAGAAATCTTGAAGCATTTGAGCGATAAAAATAGGAAATACTGTATCTATCTTCCTCAGGTTTACTTCAAACTCCTCCCTTGATACTCTTTCAAAATTAAGTGTACCACCATTTTCTAGAATACTTTTTAGTCTATCTTGAATTTTTGATTTCCCTTCAATATTATTAATTTCCTCCATCTTAGAAATATCAAAATCCGTAACTTCATAAATAAAATTAGTTGTCTTTCCAGCATTTAGGAGAGTGGATGCTCCACCTATCATTGATTTTACAGAAAAGCCTAGCAATTCCTCTTTATCTGAAATTCTATCGTAAATAATACCATCAATATCAGATTTTCTGGAATTATCAGCTTTTATTTGAGTACATAAAAGTTCTCTCATTAGATTTTCTGCTTCTGGGATACTAAAAGTCGTTGATGCTGCACCTTTGATACCTTCAAAGATTTTCAAGATTTTCTCTTTTATTTGAGTCTCATCAATCTCTTTTAATATCTTTCCTTTTGTATCTAAAATATAAATTTTTGGGCCATTTAAATCAAAAACTTTCGTTTCCTGATTTACTTCATTTCTGATTATTTTTTTAAATATAAAGAATTTGTCAGTAATGATTTCTAGATTTTTATTAGCAGCAAACAATCTCTTGTTTTCCAGAATTTTGAGAAAAGCGTAAAATTCACTCCATTCACCTTTGTTGGCTTTCATGTTGATTTTTATTTAGGTAATAAAGCATTTGCTCTGCTACTGCTTGTATGGCTGGAATGGCAACAGAATTTCCAAGTTGTTTCATGGCCTGAGTCTCTGAAACTGGGAAAAAGAAGTGCTTTGGAAATCCTTGCATTTTTTTACCCTCTTCAACCCCGAGTCTTTTTATTTCACCGTTTACAAGATAAGAATCCCAATTTCTTCTATCTTCTATTTTTGAACCCCTGCCTCATACTCTCAATGTATAGCCAATTTCTTTTGAACATTCACCATTCCAAATGTCAGACATTTTCATTGTTAATTGTTTTGATTTTGGGAATTCAAATTTTATGTTCTTATCCTTGAATCCTACCATAAATAATCTTGGCCTATGTTGTGGAAGTCAAAAATCAGAAGCCTTTACAATCTTATGATAAAAAGAGTATCACAATTCTTCTGTTAAAATTCTTTTAATGGTAATAAATGTTTTCCCATTATCATGCTTTTCTAGGTGTCTTACATTTTCCAAAAAGAATGCTTGGGGTTGTTTTGCTTTAATAATATTTGTGATATCGAAAAATAAAGTCCCTCTTGTTTCATTAAACCCTTTTTTAAGTCCTGCTTGTGAGAATGGTTGACAAGGAAAACCAGCACATAAGATATCAAAATCAGGAATTTCTTTAGGATTTATCAAAGTAATATCTCACGCAAAATTTCATCTTTCAAAAAGTTCTGGAGAAATTTTTCTGTGGTTTAATTCATATGTTAATCTTGCATTCTTATCACACTCTGAAGCGAATACGCATGTGCTGCCAGTATTTTGGAATGCTATATGGAAGCCACCAATACCTGCAAATAAGTCTATAAATCTCATAATCTATAATCTTTTAACAATATTTAAATTACTATAGTGAGTTTTTCAAATTTTTCACTAATTTTTTCTAAAATCTCTTATATTTGCTTTTCCACTAATCCACCATATCATACATACCAATATTTTTTAGGAAATATATATGGAAGCATTATGTATTAGAGGACTTGAAAAATCATATTTTGGAAAACCAGTACTTCACGGGGTAGACCTGACCATAAACTCTGGAGATTTTTATGCGCTTCTGGGCTATAATGGTGCGGGGAAAACGACGACGATCGGGATTATCACTGATCTCGTTTCAAAAGGTGCTGGAAAAGTGGAAGTATTTGGGGTAGATATCGATAGCGATTTCCCCAAAGCCAAGTCGTATATCGGCGTGGTTCCCCAAGAAATCAATATCAATATATTTCAAAAAGTGATTGATGTGCCGGTCTATCAGGCAGGGTACTATGGCATACCGAGGAAGGTAGCTCTTGAACGTACCGAAAAATACCTCAAGGCGCTCGGGTTATGGGAAAAGCGTAATCATGAAGTTCGTGAGCTTTCTGGGGGAATGAAGCGTCGACTTATGATTGTTCGTGCGCTTATCCACGAACCAAAACTTCTTATCCTCGATGAACCGACGGCAGGAGTAGACGTGGAACTTAGAAAAAGTATGTGGGAGTTTATCAAGGGGCTCAATGCTTCAGGAATGACGGTATTACTTACGACACATTATCTTGAAGAAGTAGAAGCTCTCTGTCGTACGGTAGCGATTATTCATGATGGAAAAATTATCGAAGAGACAAAAACAAGCCAGCTTTTGAAGCAACTGAACGAAGAGGTTATTTTACTGGATATAAAACAAGAACTTTCAGCGGTTCCAAAAGAACTCCAAGAAGCATATGGGGCAAAGTTGACTCCAGATGGAGAACTAGAAATAGTGTTGAAAAATACCCAGACTATTACTGGTCTTATTTCAGAGATGAAAGTGCTCGGAATAGAAGTGACGACTTTCCGTAATAAAAGTAGTCGACTAGAACAACTCTTTTTACACCTAACGCACTCATAGTATGGTAGATATCATGACCCTTGCGGGCAAGGAAATCAGAAACTTTTTGAAGATCTGGAAACAAACTCTCGTTCCTCCGGTGATCATGGCAGTTCTCTATATTCTCATCTTTGGGAAATTTATCGGAGAGCAAGTGACGATTGTGGAAGGGGTGAGTTATATGCACTTTATCTTTCCTGGGCTCCTCATGATGTCGATTATCATGGGAAGTTATGCGCTTACCTCTTTTGGTTTTTTCTCAGCAAAGATGTTTAAGAGTTTGGAAGAGGTTCTTGTATCGCCTATGAATCATACCAAGATTATTACAAGCTATGTCCTTGCAGGAGTAACTCGTGGTTTCCTTGTAGGGATTTGTGTATATCTCGTCTCTTTTTTTATGGTACAAACAAGTATCCACTCATATGGCTACCTCCTTCTTTTTATTTTGCTGACATCAATTTTATTTTCTCTTGCGGGTCTGATTAACGGGATCTTTGCTCGTAGCTTTGATGATGTAAATATTATACCAAGTTTTATTATTACTCCGCTTATGTACTTGGGAGGAGTATTTTACTCCATTCAGATGCTCTCACCTTTTTGGCAGCATGTAAGTCAGTATAATCCTATTCTCTATATGATCAATGGTCTCAGGTATGCATTTATTGGTATTTCCGATGTTTCTGTTGTCCATTCTATCCTTGTCCTCATAATATTTATCGTGATACTCTATACATTGGCTTGGTATCTCTTGAAACAAGGAAGGGGGATTAGGAGTTAGGTCTCTTGCAATTCTCTCTAAATTCATATACTTTTTATTGTTTCTTTATTTTCTAATTTTTTCTTATGGCAGTAGTAGCATTACTTGTTCGTTTAGCTTTGGTGATTATCGGGGTTACTATGATGGTACAAAGTACATCTTGGGGAACTGTGGAGTGTTTGACGGGGGTTGGATTTATCCTGGCAGCTGTTGGGTTATGTCTCAATAGAATCATGGCGGTAAAGGGAACTCCATGCTTGATGTCTTGTATGAATAAAAAATAAGATTATGTCTATTTTTCAGATTCCAGAAACCTCTATCCATCATAGAGATGACTATATTGTCAGCAAGGTAGAGGGATTGTATCATATTATCCCATTTCATCTACTTCGTGCTACCGATAAGGTCGACTTTCAGGTAGTTCCATTTTTTGAGGTGGTCAATGGAATTGATCGTGTGAATCATGAACCAGGAGCTCATAGTCCAAGTTTTGCAGGAGATACTGATGTGTGGTATATGCATCCAGGTCAGGGAGATAATCTCGTGGTTTTTAGTGGAAGTCGTTTTGTAGAGCTCTATACTCCAGATCATGGAAAGGTAGAGGTATTTGAGGTGTCCGCAGACTGGATTAAACAAGATGGAAAGATTATCCATGATGGACCTGCAATGTTAGGATGGCCGATTGGAGTCTTTCATCGCAACTACTCTCCCGAAGGATCTACTTCGCTCAATTTTGCAGTGAGGTATGATAATTTTGATATCGATACCGAGTTTAACATCTACAAGGTAGATACAAAAACTTGAGAGTATACGGTTATTAGAAAATGAGCGGCAGATCAGACGATGAGAGGCACATAATTTTTCTTTTTTTCTTATGTTTATCATTACTATCATCCTGATCGTCATTCTGTCTCTCTTACCCGTGAGGGATGCGCTTGCAGGTTATATCATGAAGGGAAGGAAGTATATATCGGGAGCGCTATACCTTGCCTGTATCCTGAGTTTCTTTTTTCTCTTAAATCCACAGGGAATGCGCGATACTTGAAATATGGCGATAAATGTATTGTGGATTTTGTTGTGGTTGCCGATTTTATCCAAAGTATTTCAGTTGAAACTTGCCAGTACCTTGATGGTATTTCGTAGACCGTTAGGAGTACTGATGGGGACGATGGCCTTGGTGCATAGTGGGCAATACTTTATGAACGAATATGTTCTTTTACCTTGGCAACAAGCCTTTTGGATTTGGGATGGTCAGATAGCATTTACCGCTTGGGGATTTCTCGGTCTTATTATTGCTATTATTTTAACGATTACTTCCAATAATATCTCGCTCAAATTTTTTGGTGGGAAACTCTGGAAGTGGATACATAGGTCTGTATATGTTCTCCTTATCTTTACTCTCTTACATGTCCTCTTTCTTAAACTCCCTGGGGTTCAAGATTCTCTTCCCCTGATGATAGCAGTGTTTTTTCCATTCGTATTGTATATGATTGGGAAGATTTTAGAATGGAAAGGAGTGAAACTGAGAAAAGGATAACTCATAGTATATGAAGAGTACTCTGCTAAGGCCCAAAGAAAAATTATATATTTGATTGTTTAGATATTTTTTAAGTAAATTTGTGGAAAAAAGAAAAATATGATATTTTAGATAAAATAGATTAACATATAAATATATTATTATGTCATCATGTTCTATCGAAAATAGCAGGGACTTTAATGAACCATCGGAATTAGGATATACAGACATTGATCAGATAATATGAGTTATGGTAAGCATTGATACATTAATATCTAATAGTCGTAAACGTATTAACGATATAGAGATTAAATTAGCAACTAAATGATCTGAACAGTCTATTCATCAAGATTGAAACGCTAGAGATGTAAATATATGACTTGACGCTATTCAATTACAATCCGAAAAATGCTGACTTATCTCTTGAATTAGTAGGTTACGTGAAAATACTACACAACTGCTTTCTCAGGCTCGGAGAATCGCAAGAATAAATGCAGAACAATTTGAGAAATATAAAGGAATAGTATTAAAGGCCATAAAAGATATTGCATCTATGAGAAGATGAATAGCTAGGCCAAGTGAAATAGTCTCATATAATGATGAAGATACAAAGCCCTATATTGATATTTTTGTAAATTCTTTAGATCCATATACCGATTTTTTAAATATATCTAGAGAAGAGCTAATAAATGCCATATCTGATCCAAACGCTTTAACAAGATTATATGTTCAAATAAAAAGCAAGAGATATGAATAATAACGATCTTGCCTAGTTAAGAGTTAAGATTTCTTAGTCAATGTTGTATATCAAGTTTAGGTTTTCTCCTCTATAAAACATAATAGTCTATTCTATTTTACTCTCGATAAAATTCTCAGACCACTGATTCTATAATTAACCAGGATGGTGAAGTGAATCGAAAAACAACTTGATTTTTTTCATATTTCACTACAATCTGCTGGTTATTTTTTATCTTTGTTTTGATGAAAAAACCGAAGACGATTTTGGTGATGAATGCAGGGAAAATAAGCACAGAAAGTATTTATACCTATTCAAAGCTACCGTATAGTAAAATAGTGATTTTTTATACTGGAAAGAAGGACACATGACGAAATAAAATCCCATCAAATATTGAAATTGTATCAGTTGAAAAACAGAGTCAGTTTTCAGGGGCTATAAAAGAATTGTATACGCGTTATCCAGAGCATCGTATCTTTCCAAATTTCTCTGGAGACGCCAATTCTAAGCATGCAATCAAGGTATATAACACTACTTTTGGAAGTCGTATAGATGCGAAAGCCTTTAAACAGAAGGATATGATGACGCAGTTTTTATGAGACTTGGCAAAAAAAAGATATGCAACCTATAGTTATAAGAACTTAAAAGATAAAACATATGAAGAGCTTGCTGGATTGGTGGGAGATAATTTTATCGTGAAACCAATAAATGCATCGTCTTCGACAAATACATTTAAGATATCATCTGCCGAAGGGTTTGATGGCATTAAGAAGAAACTCTCTAAGAATTATGAGTATATCATCGAAGAGTATATCTGAGGAAACTTATTTTCTCTGGATTTCTTTTTTGATGGTGAGCGTATGTATCTCCTCGTACTTGCTCGTGAAGTGGTGATGATTGAGCTTTCTGATAAAAATAAATTTAGCGAGGCTTTTTTACGTAAATATGGTGAGGAGCTACAAAAGCATTTTAATTTTATCCTTCCGTTGTCATATCATATCGACTTTTCAAAGCTTTCTTCTACGGAGATTGCATTTCTGGAGCAGATTGGAAATAGGCTTCGTGAGATTGAGTATAGGGGGGTGATACATCTAGAGTATAAGTATGATCCAGCAACCAAGCAGATTGGTTTTATAGAATGGGGGGCTAGATACGGAGGGTATAGAAAAATCTTTATCAAAGAGATTTATCACACGGATATTCTTCGTGTTCCATATTATTTGCTGGTAGAAAAGGATACATCTCGTTTTAAAAAGTTGAAGGGGGAGGTATACTGCTTCAAAGAGAAAGAACCAAACTTAAACTTTGTACGAGTAAAGACCAATTTTATCGATACGACCTATCAGGCAAAGATTTTAAATAAATCATGAGATATCCTTACGAATTCATTTGATTCATTTTTAAAAGAGTATTATAAGGATACTTTTGGTATTCGACCGAAGAAGATAGATTATTTTGTGAAGACAAGTGATGAGTATACTCTTCACCCTTTTTATAAGGATAGTACCACAAAATTTGATTATATCTTAGAGCTCAATGATGAAAATTTTGCCATTTTCCGTAAAAAGAAATTTCAGATTATTGAGCAAGTGTTTTTTCATGACTATAAGAAATAAAAGATTTTTCTAGTCTTTAAAAAAGGTAGAACGTAAATCAGAAAAGACATCATCAAGCTTTTTTTCTAGTGTATCGAGTCAGGAAAATACGGACAAAAAGAAGTAGATGATGCTGCGAAGGAAAGCAATAGAAATTGTGATAATAGATCTCCACTCCCAGAAAAAGAGCACGTATTTACTGACGGTTCCAGACAACATATCATAGAGGTGAATATGAGAGATATATACGAGCATGAGGAGGAGAATCATGGGAAGGTACATCTTTATCCCGATAACAGGATTACGCTTTGCTCAGAAGAGCATATTGTAGGCGACAAACAACCATCAACCACTATTGAGGAGGACAATCATTGCAATGATGATGACCATGAGTGCTCCCCAGATGTTTTGGTGTGCGAAGATTTCATAAAATACTAACATCGTAGAAAAGACGGCATCAAGTACGACCATGGTCAGGAGAATCCTAAAGTACATCTTATCATTTTGTAGCATACGCTTTACGCTTGGTATACCTATGTTAAAGGTAATCGTGATAAAAGTAATAACCAGGATGATAGAAAATACATAGTTTAGATGATAAAAATCTAGATTTTCTATAATTCCTGTATTGATGTTGTGGAGGTATTCAAACATAGGGAAGAGCAAAGTATAATTTTGAGGATTATTTTAAGAGTTTAGCTATTATTGTCAACAGGAGGCATAAAAAAATTCCTCTAGCTAAATCTGTGGAGAGTTTTCTAAAGGAATTTCTTTTATGGTGGGATATCCAGGGCTCGACTCTTCCGTTACTGTCGATTCCATCTTCCAGTAACTCCAGTAGGTCATTCAGTAAATCCTCCTATTCGTCGGATTTAGTTTTTTACTCGGCTAACCACCAGTAAAAAACCAGTGCCTCTTTTTCTCACCCCCTCAGTATATACATGCATTAAAAAATTCCCCTAAAAAAATCTTACAGATTTTTCCAAAGGAATTTTTTAATGGTGGGATATCCGGGGCTCGAACCCAGGACCTTCTCCTTAAAAGGGAGCTGCTCTACCGACTGAGCTAATATCCCATATTGCACAATATACACCTATTGCTTTTTTAGAGCTTTGGCATTGTATAAAAAAAATAGTAAATGGCAAATTTTTCTTCCTTGATTTTATTTTCTTGGGTTTCTCTCTTGATTTTAGAAATACTTTCATATACTTGGGGGAGTATTTTAATTTTTTATTTGAAGGTTATATGGCAGTAGTATCGCTTACAAAAGATAATTTTTCAGAACTTACAAGTACTGGTGTAGTAGTCGTTGATTTTTGGGCAGAGTGGTGTGGTCCTTGTCAACAAATGCTTCCTCTTCTTTCTCAATTTGCAGAGATGATGGGAGATAAAGTAACCGTAGGAAAGGTAAATGTAGATGAAAATCCAGAGCTTGCAGCTCAATACCGTGTGATGAGTATCCCTACAATTATTGTATTAAAAGACGGTCAACTTGTAGAACAGATGATCGGAGTACAACAACCAGCACAATTACAGGCAGCCTGTGAAAAACATATGGCATAAGAGAAACGAACGGATTATAAAAGAGAGCTCAAAGTTTGAGCTCTCTTTTTATGATTTATATAATCCCCCTTACTGCCGAGATATTGAAACTGTAGTTCATCTTGAGAGAACCAATAATCCCGATGTATCCGATATATCCATCAATTTGTATCGGTTTCATGATGATACTAAAATCCTTGAGATAGGGAAGGATATTTTCTTCTCCGATAAAGACATTGACTCCCTCTCGAATCGGAAACTCGGTGATAAATTTCATAAAATTGAACTTGTCTTCGAGCATCTTGATAATCGAAAAGATATCATCTCCGATTCTTGCGTAGTTGCTTTCGAGAAATGTACCCACACCTGCGTACTCACTGATGTGACGTTCGGGAACGGTAAAGAACGTGATTTCCCCTGTTTTCTTGGCAAGTTCAAGGGTGATTTTATGAATAAAATCAGAGAGTTTTTTGAAATCATTACTCCCGGTCTTGTGTGCTTCACTCTCAAGAAAATGAGACGGAGTCGTTTCCATAAGGTAGTTTACGAAGGCTCTGAGACCTTTTGATGTTGGGAGTCTCCCCGCAGAATTGTAGGGCTGGTAGACAAGGTTAAGTTGTTCGAGCTTTGCCATATCATTGCGCACAGTAGCAGGGCTGACTCCGAGATCATACTTTTTTAACAACAACTTACTCCCGAGTACTTCACCCGTTTCTAAGTACTCATCGACGATGATTTTGAGGATGTCTATATTTCTTTGACTCAGTGAAGCCATGATGTTCTCTCGTACAGATAATAAAAATATATCAGAATTATAACGATTTGATGATATTTATCAAGGTTTCTGCTGACTTTACTGGGGTATACTTTTTATGGATGTCATCATAATTTACTGGCTTTGGCACTTCCATATTTGCATCGATAAGTCGTATGAGTTCATTGCTACTGAGAGGATTAAAATAGAGAGCATGATCTCCAAGAACTTCTTGTACATTTTCAAAATTACTTGCAAAAATACGTGATTTTAACTGGATAGATTCACGTAGACGGAAAGGAAATGATTCATAGAGTGAAGGAAATACACTTCCGAGCGCTTGCGCATAGTAATAGGGACGCTCTGTTTCTTTGATATCACTGGTAAATATTACACGGTCCTGGATATCATTATCCACTACTTGTTTACGGAACTCTAGGTTATTTGATACCTGTGTATCAAGAATAAGAAGAGAAAGCTTATCTCCTCGACGTTTGAATTTCGATATTGCTTCTACAAGCGTGTTGAGGTTCTTATTATTTCCATTTCCCCCAGAATAGATGATATATTCTCCAGGCAGATTATGTTTGGCTTTGATGTTGAGCTTGAGAGATGTGTCTTGTTCATAGTGTTTCATCGGGAAAAATCCTTCGATACATACAAATTTCTCATCAGGAATATTGAACTTTTCATTGAGCTCATTTTGTGTGTAAGTATCAAATGTTACAATTTTTTTCGCCTTTTTGATATTACGACCGAGGAGGTGATTGATATACGTCTTTTTGAAAAAATTATTAGTATCTGGGAAGTTGATATCCTTGAGTGTTGGGATGAAGACAATAGCATCTTTTTTGTAACAAAAAACGTTACGAAAATCAAAAAATATCATCAAATCAAGATTTTCTTTTCGTATTTCTCTATTGAATTCGAGCATGCCCTTAAAACTTCTACTGGGCTCTTCGATGATGTGGTATCTGACATTTTCTCCTTCAAATACCTGCTCTCTATAATACACATCTAAATAAATATGGTACTCATTTTCTGGGTCTTTTTTGAGTAGCCGGTGAAGGAGTTCAATAGTATATTCTGCATAGATATTGTAACTATTGAGAATCATAAGATCGATACCGATTTTCATTCCTTTCTTTTACGGAGCTAATCTTTTCGTTTTTCTTTGATTTGTAGTATACTCCTACTTGATAATTGTAAAAATTTTTTATGCAACTTTCCCACTATATTCACAAAGATACCGAAAGTAATTACTATCGTATAAAAGTCACTCCTGGTTCGCCAAAGACAGAGTTTTATGCGGTGCTTGAAGATGGAACTGTAAAAATCAGAGTTGCTGCTCCACGAGAAAAAAACAAGGCAAATACAAAACTGGTAGAATATATAGCCGATGAAATAGGTGTTTCGAAGAGCAAGGTTCATATCGTTGGTGGATTTACTGATGCACTAAAAATTATTCGAATTGATTTTCCTAGGTAATTCACTATACTGTAAGATAAACATTATTTTATCATTACTCTAGGTATGACAGCGATATGGATTTTAATCATCGTCTATATACTTATCTTGGTAATTTCATATATTTTTATATGGAAGCGATTAGAGTTTCTTAATGATAAGCATGTACGTCATACATCCGTTGACTGTTTAGTAAATAAGCATCACACGCTTTTAAAAATTATCGGTGTAATTTATGTTATATGTGGAGCACTGGGGATTACCGTAATAGTAACCTTTTTTTAGTATGTCCTACTATTTTGAAACTGGAGACTGCACTATTCTAAAAAGACATTTCTTTCTGCTCCTTTTTAGTATTTTGAAATTTATATTTTTGCTGACACTCGCAGGGGTTCTCTACTATGTATCTGATACCTATCTTGTTGGAGATGCCCATATGGTGAGCTCATGATTGGCATATGTTCTGTTTGTGTTGATTATGGTGGTGTTAAATTATGCATTTCTGAGACTGGTGCTGAGTATTATTGATTACTATCATACGATTATCATTGTAAAAGGGGAGCAGATATTTATCATCCATTGTACGATTATTATGCAAGATGATATGGAGGTTATTGATTCGTATAGGATTACAAAGGTGGATGTATTTTCTCACGGAATTATCGCAAATCTGATTGGGTATGGAAACCTAGTGATCGAACAACAGAGAGATGATGTGCGTACGTTTCACTTTATTCCTGATCCATACAGAATTCTAAAAATACTCAAAGAACAAAAACAGCAGGTGATTGAGGATAGAAGAAAGAAGTATATTGTGAGCGAGGAAAAAAGTGAGTCATAAAAATTTTCAAGTTCTCTATTTTTCGGTATAAAGGTTACATCTTGTATATGTAACTTTTTTTATGTCGTTAAAAATACTGGTAGGACTTTCTGGGGGTGTAGATAGTGCGGTAAGTGCATATTTATTGAAGCAGCAGGGATACGATGTCACAGCGGGGTTTATGATTAACTATCTGGCTCCAGAGGGCGAGGTGTGTCCAACACGAGAAGATATCGAGGTTGCAAAAGAAGTGGCTGCATGTTTAGAGATCCCATTCTTCACCTTTGACTACCGAGATGAATATGAACAAAAAGTCTTATACTATATGTATGAAGGCTATAAACAGGGGATTACACCAAATCCAGATATCATGTGTAATTCGGAGATAAAGTTTAAAGTTTTTTTAGATGAAGCACTGAGTCTCGGATTTGATATGGTAGCAACAGGACACTATGCACAGGTAGCCGAAAGGGAAAAGGGAAAAGAAAAAAGTTATCATCTCCTCAAATGAAAAGACCCTCTGAAAGACCAGTCTTATTTTTTAGCGGGGCTAAATCAGGAACAGTTATCAAGGGCACTGTTTCCTATAGGACACCTAGAAAAAAAAGAAGTCAGACAGATTGCAAAAGAAGCAGGCCTTCCAAATGCGGAGAGAAAAGATAGTCAGGGGATTTGTTTTGTCGGAAAGGTAGATATGGCGACGTTTTTAGAAAAGAAGATAGCTCCAAAACCCGGAAATATAGTAGATACGGCTGGAAATATCCTTGGGCAGCACAGGGGAGTGTATTATTATACTATTGGTCAACGCAAGGGGCTTGATATCTGAGGTCTTGCAGAGCCAGTGTTTGTTGTGAGAAAGGATATCGAACGCAATGAGCTGATAGTTGGAACCGATGCAGATATGGAACTCAGATCAGAGGAACTTGAGATGCAATATGTACATTTTCTGAATAAACCCAGCCAAACCTCACCCCTAGCCCCTCTCCTTACATGAGAGGGGAAATTAGAAGCAAAGGCAAAGATCCGTTATCGTCAGGAGGATCAGGAGTGTACGATTAGCATACTCCACCCCCCGCATTCTTCTCGTACTTCCTTTACTACTAAAGGAAGATGAGAAATTTATAAAGTAAAATTTAAGGAGCCGCAGAGAGCGATCGCAAGTGGACAGATATGTGCCGTATATCTCTGAGAGGAGCTGGTTATGAGCGGAGTAATAGTGTAAGTGAAGAGTGAATAATTGATAATGAATAATAAAGGAAATGAATTTACAGAAAATACTACAAGAGCAGTTTCAGCTAGAGAGCTTTCGAGAGGGGCAGGAACAGATTATTAAAAGTGTGATTTCTGGAAGCGATACGTTAGTGTTTATGCCGACAGGAGGGGGAAAATCTCTCACCTATCAGTTGCCATGAGTAGTTCGTACAGGATTAGTAATGGTCATCTCCCCACTTATTTCGCTCATGAAAGATCAGGTAGATAAGCTGAATCATTTATGAATACGAGCAGAGCTGATAAACTCTACCATTACTGCACGCGAGCAGCAGATGATTTTGGATGAGTTATCGGTTACCGATTATAATATCCCTCTCAATTGAGGGGGGGGTAAGGGGGGAGTAATTAAGTTTCTCTATATTGCTCCAGAACGCCTCAATAGTGATGTATTTCTGAGAATTATTTCTCATATCCCCATCGCCCTTGTTGCTATCGATGAGGCTCACTGTATCAGCCAGTGGGGGCATGATTTCCGTCCAAGTTATATGAAGATTAAGGGATTTATTGAGAAGTTAGAGACAAGCCCTCACTCAATCTCTCTTGGGAAATGACCTCACCCTAGCCCTCTCCTTAGAGGAGAGGGGATGGTAGGTATACGTGAAAACTATAAAGAAGTTCCTGATTATATAAAAGAGTTATCAAAGGACTTAAGAAAGTATTGAACTGATAGTGAATGAATTCTTTGGGAGGTTCTAAGAAATAGGAAATATGAAGGAATTAAGTTTAGAAGACAACATGCATTTGGGAGATATATAGCAGATTTTTATTCAGATGAGCTAAAGTTGGTGATAGAACTTGATTGAAAGATTCATGAAAATCAAGAAGAATATGATAAATTGAGGGATGAGATTATAGGGCAGTATGGAGTAGAGGTGTTACGATGCAAGAATGAAGAAGTATATTCAGATCTAAGTGGTATATTTGAAAAGATATCTCCTTATGCTTCCTCTCCTCTAAGGAGAGGATTGAGGTGAGGTTGAAAAGAAAGGCAATGAGATTATGAAGCAGGAATTAAAAGAACTTTTCCGATTATGGCCCTCACGGCAACGGCAACAAAAAAAGTCCGTGCTGATATTGTTGCAAGACTTGGGCTTCAAAAATATACGACCTTTATTTCTGGGTTTGATCGTAAAAATATTATTATCATAGTACGTGAACTCTCAAAAAAAGAGGAAAAACTATCAAAATTGCAGGAGATACTGATGCATACTCCTGGAAGCGGGATTATCTATTGTTCGAGTCGTAAAGTGACAAAAGAAGTCTTTGATGAACTCGTAACCAAGGGAGAATCTGTTGCGATGTATACGGGAGAGATGAATCCACATGAACGAGAACAGGTGCAAAATGACTTTATGTCTGGAAATATTCGTGTGATGGTCGCTACCAATGCCTTTGGTATGGGAATTGATAAAAAGGATATCCGTTTTGTTGTTCACTATAATTTACCTGGAAGTATTGAAAATTATTATCAAGAAGTCGGAAGAGCCGGAAGAGATGGGAAAAAATCATACGGAGTCGTACTCGCTTCCTATGGAGATACAAAAATCCAAGAATTCTTTATTGAAAATACCTATCCAAAAAAAGAAGAGGTATTTCAGTTGTATGAATATTTATATTCTTTTGATCAGAGCCCTCACCCTAACCCTCTACTTCGCTCTAACTTCGAAGATAGTCGCGCAAGCACTCCTGTCTCACTTATCTCTTCAGGGGAGAGGGAAAATATTCCCCCTTCTCCTTACAAAGGGGAAGGGTCTGGGGGATGGGGGAAAGCAATTCTCAAGACCTACTATCAGATAGCGTCTGAATCAGGTCTGCAAAATGATATGAAGGTCGGAAGTATCGTGAAACTACTTGAGAAATATGGGATTATCAAGCGTGGATATGAGGGAAGTGATATCGATGATTTTCGAGGGCGCGGGATTACACTTTTGCAAGAAAAACGTAAAACAAGCGAGCTTCTTATTGATTGGAAACACCAAAATCTCCTCAAAGAAGAAGCCTATTATAAGCTCGATGAGATTAAAAAACTTCTCTTTCAACCGCAATGTCGTAAGCGTTATATCTTAGAGTATTTTGGTGATGAAGAGGATCTACAAAACTTGTGAGCAAGTTGTGGGGTGTGTGACTATTGTCTGGAGAAGAGGCAGTTTGAATCTGGAGATGTTGAAAAGCTTGTTCCTCTCAGTGTTTTTGGAATTGCGCTCGATGTCGTTGGACAGTTTGATAAGCGTTTCGGAATTACGGTAATCAGTAACTTTCTGCGGGGAAGTGAAGAGAAAAAGATTCTTGAATGGGGACTTGATAGTAAAAAGAATTATGGGATATTTTCAGACTATACAGGAGATCTCATTATTGCTATCTTAGAAGCACTTCTCAGATATGGGTTTCTTGAAAAGACCACAGGACAGTACCCGGTAATTGGACTTTCAAAGATTGGAAGAGTTGCTTTGAAACGAGAAGATCTCATTAAAGAAGATGAGTCAAATCTTCAATCCTTTATTTCCATGAAGTGTAAAAACCAGAAGCAAAAAAAAGGCAAACAAGGAAAAACTAAAAGCCCAACGAAAAGCGAGGGGAATACCTATGAAGAAACTTTGAAATTATTACAACTTTGAAAAAGTATCGTTGATATTATCACCATAAGAGGAATGACCAATCAAACAATTGAAGGTCACGTGGTGGAACTTTATACACAAGGAAGACTCGGACTCGCTGATATGTTAAAACTCGTAAGATTTAGTCATCTAAACGAGGTAAAACGAGTGATTCAAGATACCTTTGGTGGGGATATAGAAAAACTCAAGCCGATCAAAGAACAGCTTGAGTTTGAAGAAAAGAAAGATGTCTCATACTTTGAAATCAAAGTGGCGATAGCGATGATGGAGAGGGGAGACTTATAACTATTTCACAAAGAGAA
This sequence comes from Candidatus Peribacteria bacterium, assembly GCA_023898505.1. Classification (GTDB taxonomy): domain Bacteria; phylum Patescibacteriota; class Gracilibacteria; order BD1-5; family UBA6164; genus HK-STAS-PATE-10. The sequence goes on from CP060226.1 coordinate 1,101,125, forward strand.
GACCAGTTTTCCCATAACTACTTCCTGCACAATCTCCTATCTTAATTCCGACTCAAACTTGTCCATCTCAAGGGCGAGCCCAGTTAATTCATCAAAACCCAATACTTACAGTAGTACCACTTGTACCAGCATCATCATCACAGTCAGTACTATACCCCGTTGGGTCGCTAGCATATGATGTAGAGGCAAGACAGCCAGTATTGGGGTTGGACCAATACTCGTTAAAACTGAGAGAATTGGTGATATAAAAATAGAGCGTATCTTCACATTGGGTAATGATTTTATAATGACTTCCAATGCTTTGTCTAATAGTATCACCAATATACCCTGAAGTAGTGGTCTCGATATTTGATAAATTTCAAATATTTACGGGCGTTGTACCAATATGTTTATTATCAGTTCCATTGCTTTTTGATACCAGAGTCCATCCTCATCCATCGGTCGTCATATCACAATATACAAGTACTTGTTCAGATGCGATTGGTTTTATTGTATATATCCCATCAGCTCCTGAAGTATAGCTTTTATTGGAGAGGATATCATTACAGTTTTGATATGCATCTCAAGCCATTTTTGAAACTAATCATGAGATGAGCTGTGCACCAGTTCAGGCAGTAGAGGTTGTATCTGAAGCGTGGGCAATATATATATCCGTTGTAGTCATGACGTCTAGGTACCCAGAGTTTGTTATTGTAGTTACTTCTTGGATAGGGGTATTGGTTCAAGAGGCGGTTAAGATTCAGAGTTCATATCCACTTACAGTTACAAATCTATCAGTATAATCAGTGAGTGCGTGTGCTTGAGGAATACCGCCCCCTAGCCCCCTCCTTACTAAGGAGGGGGAAAACGATAGTGACGGTGATCCCTCACCCCAACCCTCTCCTTTGAGAGGAGAGGGAGTTATAGTTCCCCATTCTCCCCCAAGGGAGAGGGGGCTAGGGGGTGAGGGTATGTGTGTAAATAGGTTCTCACTTTCTTCTAAAAACGCCATGACTTGAAAATATTTTCTATCACTTGATATGTAATACGAGAAGAAGGTACTATCTCATGGATCTTTTCATCATTTTTTGAGACCAATACCTTCAAGAACGGTTTCCCCTGCATATCCTTGGTATCCTACGACGGTCCCATTTGTTTTTACCTCTACATAATCATCTGGATACATAAGTTTTCACTTTCGTTTATAACTTTCGAGTCATTCAGAGATTATTTTTAGACTCGATATCCTCGCACTATCACGAGTTCCCGCAATATAGTCGGTGTATGATACAAAACCAATCGTTGCCAGAATCCCGATAATGGTGGCCACAACGATAAGTTCAACGAGAGTAAAACCGTATTTTTTCTGTTTCATAAAAAGTAGTTATTTAGGTATTTTTGATTATAGTGATTATATTGGTAGCTGAAAATATATCAACTTGGTTTTTATCTACAAAGTATGTGGAAAGTATACATAGTTCGCTGTAGTGATGATACTCTCTATACGGGGATTACTACAGATGTGGAGAGGAGGTTGTATGATCATAATACTCCTTCTGGGAAGGGGGCGAAGTATACACGTATGCGTCAGCCAGTAGAGTTGGTATATGTAAAAGAGATGAAAAGTAGGAGTGATGCAGCAAGAGAGGAGTATAGAATTAAACAATTATCTAGAAAAGACAAGTTAAGACTTATAGACTAAATTATGAAAATATTATTTTTACTTCCTCCATCGGAAGGGAAAAATCCTAATCTGAGCGATTATACCACCCCTGCCCCCTCCTTAGTAAAGAGGGGAATAACAGAGCTACTGAGTTTTTCATTTGAGAAGCCTATAGATATCGCTATGAGTGCTACTGAAAAGGATCTTAAGTGTAAGTGATTGAGGTATAGGGAAGGTATGGGACTGAATCATTCACTTATCTCCCTTTGAGTACAAAGGGGGTCCCCGAAGTATGAGGGGGAGGGATTTGGTAATAATAATCCACCCATATCCTCTTGTACTACGAGAAAGCTATATATGTCTGCCATAGAACGATATAGTGGGGTGATGTATGATGCGATTGACTATAGGGGGATGAGTGTCTCTGCACAGAAGTTTTTCTCGGAACACTTTTTGATACTTTCGGGGATGTATGGAATCCTGAGACCAGATGATATGATAGGAAACTATAAGCTTCCAATTGAGACCAAGGGGTTGTATCAGTTTTGGTGGGATGTGATCCCCGAAGCTATTTCTGAACTTCAAGCAGATTATATTATCAATCTGTTACCACTGAGTTATGCCAAGCTCATCTGACTGTGAACAGATTGCAATCGACATAAAAAAAAGCTGATTCCGATTTTAGAATCAGGAGCAAAGATTATCAATATCAATTTTCTAAAGTCAGATGGGACGAAGATATCTCATGGAGTTAAAAAGATTAAGGGACAGTGGGTACATGATATGTGTGAAAAATTGGCGGTTTCTTGAAGTTTTACGAAAGCCTCTGTATTTGCCATACTTGGATGAGAGATAGTCGAAGGGGACAATAGTATAGATGTTAATATTGTAGGGTAATGAAACAACTTGAAAGAAGTTTCTGGGAAATCACAAAGCGATTTTTTGAACCAGCGAAATACTTACCATGGCTGTATATAAAAGCCTTTATCTTTTATGGTTCTTGGGCAGTAAAGGGGATTATCCATGTACTCTTTCTGAAAGAAATTATTGGAGCCTTGGAGCTTGGAAATGAGCTACTCTTTTTCCAGATTGTTGGTTGGTATATAGCATATATCCTCCTGCAAGAGTTTCTTGATTATGCTATGAAATTTTGGGGGTGGTTAGGATTTTCTGAAATTTTACAAAAAAAGATTGATGAAATATATGTTCCTCAGTTTATCGAGCTTGATAACAGTGAACTTGAAAAACTTGGAACAGGGAAAGTCGTCTCTATTATCAAAACAGGTTCAAGGATGTGGATAACGCTTACCAATGATATCTTTAATCAAGGGAGCCAAGTAATAGTGACTGTTCTCTTTACGACAGTTATGATTGGAAGTATTGAGATAGAGTATGCTTTTTGGTTTTTTGCAATCTATATTTTGGTACATATTTTGTGATACTACCTCAATATCAAGCTCTTACAGTATCGTAATGAGCGCCGTGATGCAGGACATGATCATACAAGACAGATGGTGAAAATCATTATGTCGAAGTTTGAAGTACTTCAAAGTAATCGAGTACAGGAAGAAAAGAGAGTACTTGAAAAGTATTCTCTTATTGCCCATATGGCGAATCATCGTATGACTCCGTATATTCACTACTTTTTTAGGATTCCTGGATTATTTCTTTCATTTTTTCGTTTGTGAGCTTTGGTATATCTGTGACAACTATTATTTCAAGGACAGATCGACTTTGCGACCATTGTGTGAGTTTCGGGAGCATTTATCCTCATGGATAAATCGATTGATTCTTCGTTGGAGCTCTTTAAAAATGTACCACGAGATGTGGGGGATCTCGAGAAATTTTGGGACATATTTGATACTATTCCAAAGATACGAGGGTATCATCGAGGGAAGATTTTTCAGTACTCGAAAGGAAATATAGAAATTCAAGATATTGCATACGGGTATACGAAGAAGCTTAATGTATTTTGTTGATTTAGTTTACACATTTCTGGCTGAAAAGTAACCGCGCTTGTAGGTCAAAGCTGAGGAGGAAAATCGACGCTTGCTAAACTTATCTCTGGCTATATCCGAGCTGATAAAGGGGATATCCTGATAGATGGACAAGCCCTCAAAAAGACTTCACTCAAAAGCTACTACCAACATATCGGCTACCTTACCCAAGAACCAAGTGTCTTTGATGGAACGGTACTTGAGAATTTGACGTATGCTATAGATACCCCTCCCTCACCCCAACCCTCTCCTTTGAGAGGAGAGGGAGCTATAAGTTCCCCTTCTCCTACAAAGGAGAAGGGGGTAGGGGATGAGGGCTTACATCAAATCCTGAAACTAGCAAAGTGTGAGTTTATCTATGACCTTCCGAATGGACTTGAAACAGAGATATGAGAACGTGGAGTGAGGCTCAGTGGATGACAGCGACAGAGACTCGCCATTGCCAAGATTATGCTCAAAGATCCCAAGATTATTATCCTCGATGAACCGACGAGTGCACTGGATAGCTTTTCGGAAGAACAAATCACTAAGGCCATGCAGAATCTCTTCAAGGGAAGAACGGTTATCGTCATCGCTCACAGACTTCAAACGGTGAAACATGCGGATGATATTATCCTGCTAGAAAATGGACAAGTCAAAGAACGAGGAACTCACAAAGAACTTGTGAAACTCAAAGGACAATATGCCAAGATGCTGGAGTTGCAGAGTGGGTTTTAGAAAGATAAATAGTAAAGCGTTGGCACAGAGAGAAGTACAATAAGAAGTATATAGAAATATACTTTTCTAAAAGTAAAGGATTTTTATGAAAACTTTTTTATTTATTGGTATGAGTTCGGTATATTAGGATAGATTATATCTTTATTTTGACAGATGAAACCACTTCGTTTTTTTGTTTCTATTACCCTGACTATCGGTTTATCGTATGGAGTGATTCAGGCTTGGACAGGATTAACTGCATCAGAAGGGGATACTCTTGATTACACTATTTGGAATGAGCTGGTGGATAAAGTAAGCTTAATTACCAGTACCTGAGGGAATGTAGGGATTGGTACAGACTCCCCATCGAATAATCTCGATGTAAATGGAAATGTTTCAATAGGGGATGATACTGCAGGATATGTAAATATAAAGTGAGGATCTACAACTTCAGCACAGCTTATCTTTTATGATCAGGGTACTCAGAGAGCTCGTATCGGTGTCCCTACAGGAGAGACCTACCTATCACTTCGTGCTGGCTCGGCACTGACTCCAGGTCATATTGTAATCAATTCAACAGGAAATGTGGGGATTGGTACACCGACTACTGCAGAAAAACTTACAGTAAATGGATATGTACAAGCCGTTGGGTACTATTATTCGTCAGATAGAGTATTAAAGGAAAATATATCTTCTCTAACAGATGCACTTGATATGGTTGAAAATCTGAGATGAGTACAATTTAATTGGAAGGAAACAGGAGATATGGACATTGGATTTATTGCTCAAGAAGTGGAAGAGGTAGTGCCAGAATTAGTATCTCATAAGTGAGAATATAGATCGGTAAAATATGGAAATATTACCGCAATATTAGTGGAAGCATTAAAAGAACAACAGCTACAGATTGATACTCAGCAACAATTACTACAAGATTATGAAACGAGAATAGATACCTTAGAAAATACTATTCAGTGATTATTGACCCAGTAATATTATGTCGAAGCCACTCGTCTGAATATTTGTTATACTTTTTACCACATTTTGACTGACATTTGCGGGGTATTTAACTGGCTATCAAGTGAATATAGGAAGTCTGAGTGTGACTGATCTCAGTTTTGATAGTGGGGATTATGGAGATGGCTTTCAGATAACGAACAGTTCTGGCAAGTCTCAGTTTATTGCCACAAAAACATTATCAGAATGGAACTCTTTTAAGAATAATCTTCCTGGATGAATTACTCTCCAAAGTAGACGTAACGGTGGATGGTCATCTTGGTCATCTTGGTCGTCTTGTTCGGTTTCTTGTGGATGATGAACTCAGTCAAGAACTAGAAGTTGTACAAACCCAGCACCATTGAATGGATGAAGTGATTGTAGTGGATCGAGTTCAGAAAATCAATCATGTAATACGCAGAGTTGTATCCCAGATAATTTTTCTGAACAAACTTTAAGTATCCCTGGTACACACTGGACAGGAAACTGGACTCGGTGAGGTCAAGGGAAAAAGGTGAATGGTCAATGGTGGGTAAGGGCGACATTTGTCCATCAATTTATTCCAGGTATGTTAGATAGCTGATGGGTACAAGGAACAGAGACACACGTCATTCAATCTTGATCACCAAATTATATACAGACACAGACAAAAATATTATCGCCAAATTCTGCCAATCCAGTATTACAGGTATGTTGAGTACCAGAGTATCCAGCATATACAGAGTGTACTACCTATACTTGGTAAAAAAACACTTGACAATATTATATTCTAGATATTATATACTTAATATTTTTTTAGAGGATATTAATGAACGCAATGTCTTTTACATCTCCGAGATTTTTTGCAGGAATTGTAGCTATGAAACTAGCTACTGTAATTTCTGTGTGAATATGAAAGTAGAATGAGAATTTTAAAGCGTCTATTTTCATATGAAAATAGACGCTTTTTATATACAAAAAATACATTATGAAAACAATATTAAAAATCTTAAAAAACTATAAGTTCTCGAAGCGAGAGTTTTATTTCTACATTACTCTGGGCTTACTTTCTGAAGTACTCCACTTGATTATGCCCCAGTTTATTGAGCGTATGATTTATGTTATTGAAACAAGTAAGATTCTCTCCGATTTATACTATTGGTGTGTATTATTTGCCATCTTTGTTGTCGGGGTAAAGATTATTGGGTATCTCAGTGATTACTATTCTATTAAGATGTGGATGGTGAATAATGCCAATAAAATCCAATATTATAGACAGCAACTTTTCAAGAAAAATTACAAGGATATCATGGAGGTGGGGACAGGGAAACTCATTACCCGTTTTGGGGAATGAGTGCATGCTGAGACAGAGATATTTTTTGCTATTGTGCAGATTATGATTTCAGCTGTTTTTCGAGGAATCTTAGTTCTAATTATTTTGAACATATATATCCCAGAGCTAATGTGGGCTGTATTTGTTGCGACGATGATTATTTTTATCATTAATTATATTATTCGTAGATATATAGATCCATACACAAAGAAAGAACAAGAACTTTGGGAGTATGATGGTCGTATAAAGGCGCGCATGATTATGGAAAATCTATTGATTCGAGTTTTTAGAAAACAGTCATATGAGCTCAGAAAATCACAGGATAATGTTGATCAATTGCCAGAACCAATAGTTAAGATCGTGTCTGCAAACTACATATTTTATGCTCTTCTTGAAGGGGCAATTAGATTGCTTGAAGTCGGGGTATATTTCTATCTTTGAAGCCTTGTAATTGCAGGAGAATATAGTATCGCATATATGAGTATGGTCATTGCCTATATTTGGTTTTTGTGGTGGCCACTTGATAAGGCTATTTCTAATCTCAATCTTGCGAATCGTCATCGGGAAAAGTACCAAAAGCTTCAACGCTTTATGAATCAACCCATCGATATACAAGACGGTACTAAAGACTTTGAGTATAAACAGTGAGGTATTCAATTACAAGATCTTCATTTCTCCTATGGAAATGGCATAGATATCTTTAAGAATTTGAGTCTTCATATCCGAGCAGGAAAGAAAAATGCGATCATCGGCCATAGTGGTGGAGGAAAATCAACGATCGTAAAGATGTTACTCAGACTCTATGATTACCAATCAGGAAGTATTCAGATTGATGGACAGGATCTCAAATCTTTCAAGATTGACACACTCTATCAACATATCGGCTATCTTCCGCAAGAACCAGCAATTTTTGATGGGACGATTCGTGAGAATCTGGAGTATGCTTTAAATATAGATAAAAGGGTAAAGGATAAAGGTAAAAGTAATATGTATGATGATGCTATTATGTGGAAAGCTCTCAAAGATGCACAGGTTGACGATATGGTTCGCAATCTAGAACATGGTCTCGATACGGAGGTTGGAGAAAAGGGAATTAAACTTTCAGGAGGAGAAAAACAGCGTCTTGCTATTGCTCGCATCTTCCTCAAAAATCTGGAGATTATTATCCTTGACGAACCAACTTCAGCACTCGATAGTATCAGTGAGGACAAGATTACTGCTTCTCTGAATGAGCTGATGCAAGGAAAAACTTCTATCGTGATTGCTCATAGGTTGCAAACCGTGATGAATGCGGATAATATTGTCATTATCGAAAACGGAAAGATTGCTGATGAAGGAACACATACAGAACTTCTCAAGAAATCTAAAATCTATAAGAAGCTGGTGGATTTACAGCATGGTAGATTGGTGGAATAAAAAGAGCGTACCGATTATCGGTACGCTCTTTTTATTTTTAACATTTATGCTACCATACTTCTGAGCATCCATGCATTTTTCTCATGGGCTTGGATGAGTCCTGTGAGGAAATCCTCAGTACCCACATCTCCAAGTTCTCAGACTGCATCGATGTCTTTTCTCATCTGGCAGATAATCGTCTCTTTGTCTTTTAAGAGTGCTTCTATCATCTTTGTGAGCGATACATTTGTTCACTTTTCTTCATTGATGATACTGAGACGCAAATAGGTCTCATAATTCGCTGGAGTTTTTTCTCCGAGCATACGAATCCTTTCTGCAATGGCATCGATATTTTCGTTTGATTCATCATAGAGTCCTTCAAAAAACTTGTGGTGATCATTGAAGCTGAGTGATTCTACATTCCAGTGGTAGTTTCTGATTTTTAGATTCAAGATATTTTCTGTCGCCAGTGTTGTGGCTAAAATATCGACGATTTTACTCGTATCTTGTATCCCGATATTTGCTTTCATAATTCTATCGTTAGAAAATAAGAAATATTTTTTAGTATAGGCTAAATGATAACAAAGCAAATTATTTATTTGGATTTTCTACGGTACAGATATACCAATCTTTGTTATCAAATTGACTTTGGTTACTGGCTGCCATCTCCATAGAACTTGCTGGTGGGACGATGACTTTGTCTCCAAAGATACGATTATGTGGCCAATTTGCTGGAGTCGCTCTTCCATGGTTTGCGGAAGTCTGGAGTGAATCAATAAGGCGTAAGATTTCTTCGATATTTCTTCCGTTTGAAAGTGGATAGTACATCAGTGCTGCTATCTTTCCTTCTGGATTGATGATAAATACCGCTCTTACGGTCTGGTTACTGTTGGCACTTGGGTGAAGCATCCCGTATTTATAGGCGATAGAAAGATCAGCAACGATAGGAAATCCAATCGTGATTCCAAATTTGTCTTCGATATTTTTTGCCCATGCGATATGTGAGTGGAGACCATCAACGGAGTAGCCTAGGAGTGATACATTACGTGCATCAAACTCTTCCTTTTTATCCTGAAAAGCCATAAACTCTGTTGTACATACAGGGGTAAAATCTCCTGGATGAGAAAATAGAACTACCCATTTTCCTCTGAAATCTTCTGGGAAATTTACTGCTCCCATAGTAGAGGCAGAGGTAAAAGCTGGTGCATCTTCTCCAATAAGGGGAATTCTTGCTTCTGGTATATTTTCATTCATATACAAATAATTAAAAAATATTAAAATGAGAACTATTCTCATAAAGAGAATATTGATAAGTATAGCGAAGTCAAATTTAAAATAAGAATTATTCTCATTTTGATTTGACTTTAAGAATTATCTGTATATTTTAGCGGGGCATTAATGAGAATTATTCTCATAATATAGTATTTACTAAATTATAATCATATGAAGTGAGTCATTGTAGATGTTCGTGAAACGGACGAATACTCTGTTGAGCATATTGAAGGATCTATCAATATACCGATGTCAGTATTTGAACAAGAGTGATGTCAGAAGTTACAGGCATATAAAGATCAGGAAATCAATATCTTGTGTCAAAGTGGAAATCGAGCAAGAATGGTAGAAAAACTTATTGGTATGCACTGTAGTTGCAATGTAAGGGTCTATGAAGGAGGGCTTATTGAGTGGAAAAATCAAGGCAATAAAACCAAAGTAGTCAAAAAATTTCATATACCTATTATGAGACAGGTACAGATAGTGACGGGGTTTTTAGTGCTTGTGGGGGTGGTGTGATCTCTCATACTCCATCCAAACTTTATCTACCTTTCTGCATTTGTAGGAGCCGGACTATTATTTGCTGGTATTACCTGAACCTGTAGTCTCGCACTTCTCTTATCAAAATTACCATATAACAAAATATAACATGAAAACAGATATTATTTTTCGTCAGTTGTTTGAAAAAGAAAGTTCTACCTATACGTATATCCTTGGTGATACACATACAAAGGAAGCAGTGATTATTGATCCTGTGTTAGAAACAGTGGATCGTGATGTACAGATGCTGACAGAACTATGACTAGAACTCAAGTATATCTTAGAAACACATGTTCATGCTGATCATGTCACCGGTTCTTCAGGTATTAAAAAATATTTTCCAGTAGCGCAAACGGTTGTGGGCGATAAAAATGTAGCCGTAAAATGTGCCGATAAAAAAGTAAAAGAGGGAGAAACTATAGAGGTCGGAAGTATACACATACAGGTACTCGAAACTCCAGGACATACCGAAGGCTGTGTGACCTATGTTTCTCGTGATATGGTATTTACTGGCGATGCTTTACTGATTCGTAGTTGTGGGCGTACCGATTTTCAGTGAGGAAGTGCCAAGAGTTTATATGAGAGCCTACAAAAGATTTTTTCTTTAGGAGAAGAGATATCTATTTATCCAGCTCACGATTATAGGGGAATTGAAGTTTCTACCATTGCTGAAGAAAAACAGTTTAATGAGATGATTGGAGGCGGAGTTTCAGAGGGAGACTTTGTAGAAAAGATGAATAATCTGAAACTCGATCTTCCAAAAAAGATACACTTTGCAGTCCCTTCAAATCAGATATGTGGGAAAGAAGTTATTGGTAAGTAGTTTGAGTAATAAGAATAGTTCTCATTTCTCTTTGATTTTTTTACCATTTTCATTACAGTAGAAAATATTTTAAATACATTGCTTATGAAAACACATTTTTATTGTGAAGATATCGTAGATATCTGTGATAAACATCACCTCACTGCTGATGAGATTTTTGAGCGACTTTCAAAGACCTGCAAGGACGTGGGAATTTCCAGTGTGTATCGCAATGTCGAAGAACTGGTAAAAAAAGGAAAGTTGAGAAAAGTTACAGGACTGGGGAAGAAAGCCTACTTTGAGAAAAATCATGGCGACCATATTCATCTTATCGATATAGAGACCGGTAAGATTTTTGATTACGATTGCGAATGTGTTCAAGGGATGAAATTGCCTGGGAATTTTCAGGCGGAGAGTATGGATATGAAGATCTACGGAAAGTTTTCATAGTCGACTTTTGTTATTCCTGCGTGGGTATGAATCTATGTATATAACTTCTCTTGTCATTCTGAGCGTGAGTCGAAGAATCTCTGTGGGATAGTATGGAACACGTTCTCTCAATATTTGTGTAGAGGGATTCCTCCATTTTAGTCGGAATGACAGAGTGTTGCTTTTCCGTTTCATGGCGAATGTTTACCCTTAAAAATCCCACTGATACATTCTAAGAGGGTTTATATTTTATATTTTTAATGAGTTTAGTATTATGAACTTACAAACGATTTATGATATCTTACTGGCTGATGGAACAGAGTCTACTGCTACGTTAGCAGATTTGTTTGCAAAATCAGATAAAACGATCCTCTACTTTTATCCGAGAGATAACACTCCAGGGTGTACGGTAGAAAACAAAGATTTTACTTGCCTCAAGTCTCAATTTGCAGAAAAATGAGTACAGCTTGTAGGAGTCTCAAAAGACTCGATAGAAAGTCATAAAAAATTTGTTGAAAAACAAGACTTGGGAGTAGCTTTGATTTCAGACCCAGAACTTGTTTTACATAAAGAACTTGGGGCTTATGGAGAAAAGAAAAACTACGGAAAAATTGTGCAAGGAGTGATACGAAGTAGCTTTGTGTTTGATAGCAAGGGAAAATTGATTGGAGAATACAAAAATATCAAAGCGAAAGGGCATGCTGAGAGGATGCTTGGAGAGGTCTAAAGGTAGTGTTATTCCTCCTGGGATCACGATGGATCTATCATTAAATCACTTTTTATAGATTCCTGCCTTCGCAGGAATGACGTAATGAAAAAAGCTATTTCTTTTGAGAAATAGCTTTTTTGAGTACTATTTACCTTAAATACCCCTATCCCCCCGTTGGGGTACTTTCCCCCCTCAGGAGAAAGAATCTTATTTTTCCTTAATTCACCCTCTCCTTCAGGATAACTGAGACAGGAGTGTTTGCACGACTATCTTCGAAGTTAGAACGAAGTAGAGGGTGGGGCGAGGTATAAAAAACACACATGAAACAATTTGTACTGACAACAATTGCTGGTGTAGAATCAATAGCAAAAAAAGAAATAGAAAAACAAGGAGGGGAAATCATCGAGGTAAAGGATAGGATGATTCTCTTTTCTGGTGATGATACGACGATGGTTCGTGTAAACCTTTGGAGTCGAGTTGCAAATAAAGTCTATCTTTTAGCTGGTAGGAAAGATAAAGTATTAAATTTTGATGACTATTATAACTTCTTACTGACACTCGATTGGAAATCACTCATTCCCAAGGATTTTAGTATTTATGTAAAAGCAAAGTCTATCAGGTCGCATCTTGAGAGTGAAAATTCACTCCAAAAGATAGCAAAGAAGGCAGTTGTTGATACGATTGCTGGAAAGTGACAGTATTTAGAAGAGGATGAAAAGAAGGGCTCTATTGGTATAAAGCTACTATGTTTGGAAGATACAGTGTATGTCATGATAAACACTACCGGTGAGGCACTTCATAAACGAGGATATCGTGAACAGGCGGGTGAGGCTCCACTCAAAGAAAATTTAGCAGCCGCACTGGTACTCCTCTCGGGTTGGAATTTTAAAGCTCCATTTTATGATCTCTTTTGTGGAAGTGGGACGATCGCCATCGAAGCGGCAATGATTGCAAAAAATATTGCTCCAGGGTTACAAAGAAGCTTTGCTTTTGAGGACTGGGGTACAGAACTTAAGACCTTGAAAAGTGAAGGTAGTAAGTTAGCAAAAAAAGAACAATACGATGGAAAATATACGATTCTAGCGGGAGATAATGACGAAAAAGTTCTCGATATTGCCAGACACAATGCTTTCAAGGCAGGAGTAGAAGATATGATTACCTTTATGCAGAGGGATTACCGAGATTTTGCAAAGGCTCAGTTAGTCGGGACAATGGTTTCAAACCCTCCCTATGGTATGAGATTGAGACCAGAAAACTTGAGACAGATGTATGTTGATCTCAATAGATTATTTCAGGAAAATGAACAATTAACCGGAGGAATTATTACTTCGTTTGAGGGAAATGATATGATTATGCAGGCCAAGAACTATAAAAAAAGAAAACTCTACAATGGAGGAGAAAGGTGTTATTTTTACAAGAAGAAATAGCATATGAGGGGTGTATTTCTATATAATTTATGTCATCCCGTACTTGATACGGGATCATTAAAAAGTAAAAACAAAAATTATGATTCTGAATTCACCGAGTTCTCGGGACTCGCAAGTTCAGAATGACAATAATAAATAGTAAACAAATCATATGGGAATCAGAGAAAAATTTGAGCAGGTAAATGGGAGATTCTTCATCTATTTACTGAGTGAACGCCGACTGTTTATTTCTCTGTTGTCGGTGTATTTTCTTACCCTTCCCAATACAACAGCTGTACAGATCGGGATTTTTAGTGGGCTTGGGAGTTTAGCCAGTTTTTTACTAGAAATCCCAAGCTCATATATGGCAGATACCCTTGGTCATAAACGAGCACTGTTATGGGGAAAATACTTTCAGTTCATTTCTGTGTGTTTTTTTATTGTATGATACTATCTTCCAGAAGCATATGTATTTTGGGTATTTGCGCTAGGTTCAATTCTCCAAGCATTTGGCTTTGCTTTTTCTAGTGGGACAAAGTCTGCACTTTTTCATGAGCTTCTCGAAGTACAGGGAGATACAAAAAGCTTCTCAAAACTCTGGGGAAAGCTCTTGGCAAACGTATCATTGGCAAGTGCAGTAGTTTCAAGTTTGATCCCACTTATGACGGTGTACCATATCCTTCTCCCTTTTTATATTGGTGCTGGACTTGATATCATCGGGATGATAATGCTTTGGACGATTCCGTCTCCGAAAAAAGAATATCCAGAACAAGCAGAAAAGAAAATCACACAAGTAATCGCGGGAGTACGACATATGTCGACACTGTATGTGATGATATTTACTGCTATTTTATCGGGGATTATGTTTAGTGAACAGGCGTTTCGAGGACCGTATATGGTAGAGCTTGGGATGCCCATAGCCTATGTGGGTCTGGTATTTGGGCTTTCTCGTATCTTCCGGTTTATTTTCGGACACTATGCTCACTATATCGAAAAGTATTTGACCATGAAACAGCATTTATTTATCGAGATACTTTTGTTTTCTACCACTTTTTTTCTCATTTCTTGGACAAAAAATGCTTATATCGTTTGAGGACTACTTGCAATTATTGTTGGGTATAAGTGGGGAAGGCAGGCAGTGATAACAGGGTATATCTTTGACGATGAAAAGATGGATAAAAACTACAAAGCAACCATATTATCAACACAGTCTCAGGTTACTTCAATTTTATGAATTATCTTGGCGTTTGTTTTTGGATATGTGATGAATATATCCTATTCATTTGGATACTTTGTCATTTGATGTCTGATGTTAGCGGGATTGTCGATATCGTATTACTTTATACTTAGGAAATAATATTGATTTATGTAAATAGTACTATATACTTCATAAAATAATTATTTATTCATAATGTATGTGTGAACTTAGCTCTTCTCCAAAGAGCTTTTGAGAATCTAAGGTAGTTGCTACACTACGAGGGAAAACAAAAGAGTGTTTTAAGAAAATAGATGGTGTAGTTGAACAAATGAGTTACCGAATTACAGAAATTATAGAGAAAACAGGATATGCACTCATGATATTGCAAATTCGACATCACTCACATATATATCGTTTACCTATACGCCTGTATATCGATGAGCAACAAAAGGAGGGCATATATGATCATGTAACACATAAAAAACCAATAGTATCTATAGAACATATGTGTGTACATTTTCCTGGTTTTGATGATAGTGAGTACAAGCATAATGAAGAAGATACAATGATCGCTCAACTAACTACAAAGCTTGGTAATTTTATTATTGATAATGATCCAGATACAGTGGATATAGATAGCCTTAATTCTACAGAAAGGATGTGGGTAGATTTTTTGATACGTGCTAGACTTCCAAAAGCAGCATAATCTTTGATTTTTTAGTTTGAAATATGCTATACTCATCAAGTATAGCATTTATTTTTTGCGATTGAAATTACTCCTTTTTAAAATCTTTCCTTTTCTGAATTGGATCGGAGAACTACGTCAGTGGTCAGTCCTGCGTGGAGATGTGGTTGCGGGGGTTACGGTAGCTTTTATCGTGGTGCCACAATCTCTTGCTTATGCGGGGCTTGCAGGACTGCCGATAGAGGTGGGGCTGTATACGGCCTTTATCCCGGTGATGGTTGCAGGACTTTGGGGGTCAAGTAAACAGATGTCGACGGGACCTGTAACGATTGTCTCACTCATGACCGCTACGGCGCTTGCTCCCTATGCAGGGCTGGATGTGTCGACCTATGTTACCTATGCTTCACTTCTTGCCATATTTATTGGGAGTATTTATCTGCTTCTTTCGGTATTGCGTCTGGGAGTAATGGTAGAGTTTTTATCACATCCAGTGATCATTGGATTTACCAATGCGATTGCGATTATCACGATTGCTTCTCAGGCGGGAAAGATCTTTGGTATTTCTTATGATAAGGGAGCAAACTTTTTTGAGGGGATTTTTAATCTCTATTTTGCCGTGATGCAAAATATCCACTATCCGACACTCATTTTTGGGGTTGGGACGATAGTCTTTCTGTTGATGATGGCACATTTCCTTCCGAAGTTACCGAGAGTCCTCTTGTTGCTTATAGGGACCATTTTTATCTCCAAATTTTCTGGGTTTGATGGAAGTATTGTTCGAGATCTTCCTCATACGCTTCCCCATATGACCCTTCCATTTCTCGATTCTGAAGTTTGGAGTTTATCACTTTCTGAGTTACTCGATATAGGATTTTTTGCCCTTATTATATGACTGATTGGGTTTACAGAATCCGTCAGTGTCGCGAAGTATATCGGGACAAAGACAAGGCAGAAAGTAGACTCAAATAGTGAACTTATTGGTCAGTGATTGGCAAATATCAGCTCTGGAATTTTTGGTGGGTACGGAGTGGCAGGGTCATTCTCAAAAACCGCAGTAAATCTGAGATCAGGAGCCCAGACGGGGTTCTCATCAGTTGTTACCGGAATCGTAGTGGGGATTACGATTTTATTTTTGACCGAGTATCTCTACTATCTTCCGATGGTGGTGCTGGCAGCCGTAATTATCGTTGCCGTTGCAGATTTGTTTAAGGTTTCACCGATTATCAAAGCATGGAAAACAGAACGACACGATGGATATGTAGCACTGATTACTTTTGTGGTTACCCTCATACTGGCACCCAGTGTAGAACTTGGAATTGTCATTGGAGTATTGTTATCACTGATACTCTTTATCTATCGTACGATGCGAGCAAAGTTGATCGAGATAGCAAAGTATAAGGATGGTCAGTACCGTGACGCAGAGATGTTTGGTCTAAAAACGAGCAAAGAAGTAGGAGTGTATCGTTTTGACGGAGTGATGTATTTTGCTAATGCTGGGTTTTTTGAAGATGCCCTCTTGGAAAGAGTGTCAGAAAAAAAGAAGCTCAAGTATATCGTGCTGGATCTTGAGTGGATGAGTGATGTAGATGCCACGGGGATAGAAGTGATGGAGCGTATTGTAGATCGTTTTGAGCAGATTGAAGTAAAAGTACTCTTGTGTGCTCTCCGAGTTCGTGTAATTAAAAAATTCATCCGTTCTGGATTTATTGATCGTTTTGGGAAAAAACACCTATTTGTAAATGTGGAGAATGCGATTGATTGGATTGATAATAAGCACAATCGTATCGATATTGAGGCACTAGCGGATTATATTCCAAAGAAGGGAGCGGATAAAGAATGAGGTGAGCTGTTGAAGAAGTATGTAGGGAAGTAGAGTGTATCGCAAATAATAACCTCAAATAATCAAATCAATCAATTCGTTCCTTCTTGCATATTTACCTTCCTTCAATACCCTTGTAGTATGCCAACCCTTAAAAAACATCTTCCATTTTTGATTGTTGTCACCGTAGTGATTACTATCCCTTTTTTGTATCGTATCATCGATACGAAGATACAGGAGCATCGTTGTGAACAAATTGGGAAAGAGTGGAATCTACTTCTTAAGTCGTGTAAATAATGAATTTTTCAAACCTTTCAAATACGGCATTTATTGATAGGAAATATCGTTACTCTATATACTTTGTTGTATTATTGGTAATGGTGTATTTACTACTATTAATTTTTGCAAAACGTATAGAAACGTCGGTGAGCTTTCCTGCAGTACATTATAATGTTCAAGAATTATCAGGATATATTTCAAAGAATATTACTTTTGAAGAAATTAATGTTACTTCTGAAGATGGTGATACTATCAATGGGCTCTATGCTGAGGGTCGTATTCCCAATAAAATCGTATATTATTTTCATGGTAATGGGGGATCACTTGAATACTTTTACTCAGAAATTGCGTATATCCTCAGTCTTGGCTATACCGTTATCGCTTTTGATTATCCAGGGTATGGGAAAAGTAGTGGATATCCCTATGAACAAAAAGTATATACCTATGCGAGAGACTTTTTTGCATATTTGCAAGATCAAAAAGGAATCCGAGAAGAAGATACAGTGATTTGGTGATATAGTATTGGGACGGCAATAGCTGTAGACTTTGCCGTACAGCATCCAGTAGAGCGTTTGATTCTCGTTGCCCCATTAAGCTCTCGATATGATATGTCGCGTGCGATGGTTGGTTTTCCGATACAAAAATACCTTTGAATGGCGAACTCTTTGGATTCGTTAGAAAAAATAAAAAACATTTCTATTCCAACCCTGATTATTCATGGAAATAGTGATAATATTGTTCCTTTTGAGCAAGGGAAAAAATTGTTTTCAGCCTCTCCTTCAAAAAATAAGTATTTTATTGAACTTGATGGTTGGGGACATAATTATATCCTCAGTTCCTTTGCAAATGAACTCAAAGGGGTATTTATTAATTTTATATCGAGTTGAGTTCTTGGGGAGAGGTACGTGTACTTAGATGACTCTGAAAAAAAACATCTTTTACAACTCTCACTAAGAGCATCATTTGATTTTGATAGTGATGATTCGCTGACAAAGTATGTTGATCCTCAGATACACTTCAATAACCTCCAGTATGTTCCCAAAAATTTAGAATATATTGGTTCTGAGTATGTACATGATACCAAAAGAAATTTACAGCTTCGTAGAGATGCAAATGAGATGTTTCAGCGTATGACTGAGGATTTCTATGATACTTTTAAAGAAAAAATTGATGTTGTAAGTGCCTATCGCAGTTATATCTATCAGAAGTGAATCAAGGATAGAGGATGCTCCGATGATTTATGTGCAAAAGCTGGGTATTCTGAACACCAAACAGGTTTAGCGGTTGATTTATGGGAAGCATCTACGGATCAGGAGTTCTTATCACAACCAAAACTACAGAGGTACTACGATTGGTTAGATACGAGAGCATATCTCTATGGATTTACAAATACCTATCAGAAATGAAAAGAAGTGGATGGGTATGAGATAGAGCCATGGCACTGGAGGTATGTGGGGATTCAACTGGCAACGGAGCTTCATGAGTCAGATCAGACGTTTGCAGAATACTATTATGCACAAAAAAAATAATCCCGACTTGTCGGGATTATTTTTCTGAGTGAGCGATTTCTGCTTCAATTTCTTCTTCGATTTCACGCTGCATCGAGATTTGTTTCAAAAGATTACGCTTTTTTCGTTTTTCATTTTCCTCTTTGAGGTATTTCATCGTGATATGTATGATTGGAATCATATAATATATCAGTACTATTAACAAGATACTTGCTATCCCAATAATGGTGTACTGTAGGGGAGAAAAATCTATGATGCGAGTAAGTGATGCGTAGATGTTTTCTGGATCAGTATATGTATAATTAAATCCTACCATAGTAATAGGGAAAATAAGATATAAATTATGCGTCTTCTTCTAACTCTCCGACCACAATAAGTCTATTGAGAGTTGTCCCTACTGGCCAACACGTCATGAGGGTGATTTCTGACAAATCTTTGTTGCGCTTTATGACATCGACATCTCCTGGTTTTATGACGTATTTCTCTCGGATAGTATAGGTATACTTTTTTTGTCCATAATACACGACGATTTTATCATCATATACCACTTTATCAAGGAGAGCAAAGACATCGTTGTATTGACCATCCATCCATGGGAAGTTTGATGAGTGTCCAAAGATAAAGGTATTTCCATGATTTCCTGGTGTAGCACTTCCAGGGTAGCGGATCACTCCATTTTCGAGTTCTTTCATAAAGATATCATTGAGTTCTCCTTCTCCACTTACTTTTTTATTTTGGATGTCAATCAGAGGAATATTTTTCCCGATCTTTGGGATAACAATTCTATTTTCGTAGGGAGTAATTTCGATATCGAGTTGCACATTTTCCGTATTTGATTTACGAACTATGTTTTTCATAGAAAATGGAGAAAGTTCATCGTTTTGGACTGCTGCTACTTTTTCTTCTTCCTCTTCTTGCTTTTGTTTATTTTCTTCTAGTTTCTTTCCGAGTTCTGATGCCTGTACTGATTCAATAATTGAGTGTTCTGTTTCTGCGAGGGCTTCTTTTTGAAAATAGCTTTTTGCGATGTTATAGTAGGCACTATAGTTTGTCCCCACAAGGAGGAGTACAAATATAAATGCTGATGTGGAAATATATTTTATAAGCATCCATATACCAGAAACAATAGAATTTCCGATGTTTTTCTGGATTTCTTGAGTGATATTTTCAGCATCATCGATACGGATTTCATCGTGCTCCATAGTCATACCATCGAGACCAAAGTCAGCGATATTAATGCTTTCATTGGTATCATCAAACTGTATACTTTCGAGAATATCTTCGTGGTTCATAAGAATATTTTTATTTTTATTTTGGTTTTCCTCTATATTGTAGCACATTGTTTTCTATTGCTCCAAACATTCGTCTTGAAAAGAACTTGAATTTTTTAAGTTTTTACTTATTATTTTTTTAATTATGTTCTAGAATTGATATGATTATGGCAAGAAAATACGAAAAAAGTTCTTGAGGAGTGGTGTATCGTAAAAAGTGAGATCGCATTGAGGTCCTGCTTTTGAAGTGGCTGAACTCAAAAGAACAGGAGGAATATGTTATTCCTAAAGGAAAAATTGAACCTTGAGAGGTGGCAAAAGATACGGCGATTCGTGAAATTAGCGAGGAGGCGGGTTTATTGAAACAAGACCTTGAATTGATTAAATTTATCACTAAACTGAACTACACATTCACTGCAGGGTATTTAGAAGACACCCCTGTAGTTGATAAAGATGTGTATCTATTTTTAGTTCGTTATCATGGAGACAAAGATCCTGTGGTTGCGAAAGAAGAGCGTTTTGTTGGCTATAAGTGGGTCAGCCTTGCAGAACTTGAAAAGATGCAGTTGCGTTTTGATTTACAGGGAATTGTTGCTCGAAATAAGACTTATTTTATATAATTTTACCGTATGTTACAGTTACAGTATACAGGGAGTGATCTCGTGATAGAAGCCGGAAATAAAAAGTCAGTTGTTTTTCATACGACGGACCAAACTGTTGAGATTGATGGAATAGATGTAAGTTTTCCAGGAGAATATGAAAAAGGGGGGATTTTATGAGAAGTAAAAGAATATTTAGATACTCTTTTTTACATCTTTAGTATTGAAGGGAAGCGTTTGTGTATCGTGACTTCTGATAGCTTTGAACTGAGAGAGGAAATTCTCAAGTTTTTCGGTGATGTAGATATCTTAGTGATTGTTGGTACCAAGGGGGCGGCAAAAGTATTTGAAAGTATTGAGGCAAAAGTAGTCGTACCATATGGAGAAGGGACTGCTGTGTTTTTGAATACGTTGGGACAACATGTAGAACCAGTAGCAAATTATAAGATCAAGGCAGAACTGCCAATTGATACCACAGAATTTGTGCATCTAGAGATGTCATAAAAATAGCCCCGATTATCGGGGCTATTTTTATGACATCTCTAGTTTTTTTATGGCTTTTTGGAGAGATATCTCCACAGCATCATGCTGTCTTTGGAGTATGGTATGCATGCTGATAATCATGGCAACCATATTGATGTTTGATTTTGAGAGGATGTCTTCGATACCGATAATGGTAGATATTTTCTTCACTTCAGGAGTGTATATCTGGGCATCTTTTATAAAGCGTACTCCAGAAAGTTTTCCAGAACGAATATGTGAAAGAAAAAATGTTTCTATAAAGACATTATTTCCTCCTCCTCCGATAATAAAAAAGGTATGAGGGCAGATATCATCACCAATGATTTCTTTGAGCCCAAGCAGTACCATCTCTCAAAATAGTGCGAGAAACTTTTGTTTTTCTTCCTCATAGATACCGTCTTCTCCAATCTCTGCAATAATCTCAGACTTTCACTTTTTGCTCGTTTCCTGGATAATCTTTACGAGATCATGTATTCATGATTCTATGGTAATAGAGCCGAGGGTATAATGAGGGCTTGTTTTTACAGTGATATAGGAGTGAGTATTTCAGATATTGATAACCACCATTCATTCTTCTGGTTCCCAGAGTTTTGAGATGGCATAATTTTCAGGAATTATTTTTATAATATTTTTCCCAATAATATTTCCAATCGTATTAATCGTGAGAATATCTGTGCGCTTTGCAAAGATCTGTGTGATATCAAACTTGATATTTTTCCCCTGATGTTTGAGGGGATTATGATAGGATTTCCCATCGATATGAATCCCTGATATATCACTTACGCATACTTCGATGTCTTGCTTGGTGATACCGAGATGACTTTCGAGTTGTTGCAATGAGCTTTGTAATCCATTGTATTGGGTTTCCGATATTATGGTATCTAGCTCTTCGAGATCAATGGGAGCATCAGGATGTTTGCGGATGTGATTAATCTTATACGAAAAAAGCGAAGGAATACCGACAAAACAATTTACCACAATAGTATCGATAGTAGTCTTTGCTTCCTGTTCAGCTTTTTCAACGGCGATTTTGATATTATCTGTCAGCCCTTTTATATGGTGTATCTCTCCCGATACGATATCATGAAAGGATTGTCTTTTTTCTCCATATCCCAAGAGTTCAACCTTTTCTTTTCAAAATCTGCAGATAGAAACACGGATTTTGTAACTTCCGACATCTACGACTCCGATAACTGGACTCTCGATCTGGTGACGTTTGAATTGATTCAAATTGAGAAATCTTACAAAGTATTACTTGCCAATACGTTTTAATAGTGAGTTTCCTTCGGTGATATGTCCTGATCCAATCAGTGCCATAGCCAGGTCTTCCGTGATAAGTTCATCTTCTGGTGCGATATTGAGCGCACGTTTGAGAATCGTAATACCTCTGTCTGTTTGTCCGACCATCGTATATGCCCAACCAAGATTACGAAGGACCTCTGAGTTGTTTCCCATGAGGGAGTTTGATTTTTCTAGATAGATAATTGCAGATTCTATCTCTTCTTGAGACAAAAGGATAAACCCTTTCAGATAGTTTCCTGTAGCGGATTCAGGATTGAGCTCAAGAGCATAGTCTACGGCTGTCAGTGCCTTGTCGAGTTTCGTTTCATACAGATAGATGTCTGAAAGCTCTTCATAGAGGCGATAATCGCCGTGATAGATGCTGATGCTTTCTTCAAGCATCAGAATCGCTTCTTTAAATTTTTTGTCTAATTTTAGTTGTTCAATTTTGAGAATAGTGTCTTTGATTTTATCCATGGACCATAGTAAGTGATACATAATAGACTCATTGTATTCTAAGTATGCTAAAAATCAATAGGGTTTTAATAATAAAAGAAGCACAACCTTTCTTATTATTTTTTATGGCTCCTTATAGAGGGATTCGCCGCAAGTCGGGCATCCGAGAGATAATTGATTCAAACAAAAAAGCGATACTCTTATTCATCGTATCACCTTCTGTTTTCATTGCAATTTCTTCTCTCCGTTCGAATCCTTTTATTTTTTCCTTTCTAGCTTTATTCTTTTAACCTTAAGCTTTTATCTTAATTATGGCTGGGATAGAGGGATTCGGTTTGCATTACAGACTGTTTTACACTCAGTAATTCTCACCCCGTCGGTGATTGTTCCTATTCGTCACAATCAATTTTTTTCTTGGCTAATCACCAGAAAAAAATCAAAGCCTCTATTCTCACCCTCGATATCAATGCTTTAAAATTTCAAAAACACACCTTCTAACTATCAGGTGTGTTTCTCAATTTCATGGCTGGGATAGAGGGATTCGAACCCCCGATAGCGGATTCAGAGTCCGCGGCCTTACCGCTTGGCGATATCCCAAAATAAAAACCACCCCTAACATTCCTACAAAGAGGAATATTTTCCCCTCCTTACTAAGGAGGGGATTAAGGGGAGGTCTTTATAATTATTTCAATTCAACAGTAGCTCCAACTTCTTCAAGTTTTCCTTTGATTTCTTCAGCTTCAGCTTTATCAACTCCTTCTTTTACATTTCCTCCATTATCAGCAAGGTCTTTTGCTTCCTTAAGTCCAAGACCAGTAATTTCTCTGATAACTTTGATAACAGCGATTTTTTGTCCTCCTGCAGAAGTAAGAACAACATCTTTTGTTGAAGGTCCGTCTTCTCCAGCACCTGCATCACCACCAGCGGCAGCAACCATAACAGGAGCAGCAGCAGAAACACCAAATTCTTCTTCCATAGCACTTACAAGATCATTAAGCTCTACGATAGAAAGCTCTTTTACAAGATCCATAATTTTTGCAGCATTTGCGCTTAATTCAGCCATAATACAAAAATATAAAAAATAAAATATATTCCATGTCATCCCGAGTGTAGTGAAACGGAATCGAGGGATCCCTGTTGTATTCACTGTTCGGAAAGAGAGATTTCTCCATTCCACTTCTTTTGGTCGAAATGACTGGAGTGTCTAGCTTGAGGGCTAGTGCCTCCCCCTTATTACAGGGAGAGTATACCAGATTTCAAACTATGCTTCTGTTTTTTCTTCTGCAGCTGGAGTCTCTGCCACCACTTCTGCTGGTGTTTCAGGAGCTACGGGAGCTGTTTCTACTGTTTCTTCAGCTTTTGCCTCAGGAGCAGCTTCTGTCCTCTTTCCTTCGAGTTCTCCAACTTTTGCTTTTCCTTGAGTTTCTAACTCTTTAGCTGCAGCATCAAAGAATCTTGCCAATCCAGAAATCGGAGATTTCATAGATCCAACCAGTCTTCCAAGAAGTGTTTCTCTTGAAGGAAGTCCAGCAATCACTTTTGTTGCTTCAGCATCTTTCACTTCCCCTTCAAAGTATGAACCAGTCCATACGATTCTATCTTTCGTTTTCTTCATAAACTCATTGAGTTTCCCGAGACCTGCTACTGCATCTTCGTTTGAACATACAAGAGCGATTTGCCCTGGCATAAGATCATCACTAATCTCTACATTATATACTTCTTTAAATGCAATCTTGATAAGTGTTTTCTTTGCAAGAGTAAACGTAGCCCCTACTTCTCTTAAGTTTCTTCTCAAATTACTAATTTCTTCCACACTGAGTGCAGTGTTAGAAGTAAAGGCAACAGCCTTTGCTCCCTCAAGGGCAACTTTTAGTTCTTCAAGAATTTCTCACTTTTTGCTTTTACTAACTGCCATGACGCGATAATTACAAATTACAAAATAAATGTATTGGTATTAAAAAAATCCTTTTTCGATAGAAAAAGGATTTCGTTTTTACGATAATATCAAAAACATTTCCTATTCTTCCATCTCGGTAGGACTTATGATTGCCTACGGTCTACGACTGAGAATGTGAAGGAAGTATATGAAAAAAAAATAGATGTCAAAAGATTTTATAGCAATAAAAAAATGCTTCAAATATATTTGAAGCATTTTTTTATTGTGAAGATTATTTCTTTTTTGCTTTTTGCATCTCTTCCATCTTCTTTTGTCTTGCATAGAACTTGTCAACCGCACCAGTTTTCACGATTCTTTGTTCTCCAGTATAAAATGGATGACAGTTAGAGCAGATTTCCACTCTGGTTTCTTCGTCTTTTAATGTAGAGTGAACGTTAAACTCTTGACCACAAGAACAAGTGATTTTTACTTTCTTGCTTTCTGGATGAATCCCTGTTTTCATAAAAAGTTATTATAATTTGTCCGCCAAAGTACGGTACAAAAATGTAAGGTAATGGTGCCCAGAGAGAGACTCGGCGCCTTTTAGGTCGGCCATTCGTTAAATTGCTCTTATTCATCGCAATTTATCCCGAGTACTCGGGACCCTCAGTTTCGAGTCTTTATAGTATTACTATTATATGACGGGAAACTTACTATTTGAGCATATAGTTTTTTTGGTGCCCAGAGAGAGACTCGAACTCTCACATCTTGCGACACCGGCTTCTAAGGCCGGCGTGTCTACCAATTCCACCATCTGGGCGAGTATATACTCCTTGTTTCTTGCCCTTAGAAGTAAGGGAAAGATGGTCGTAGACCAGAAAGGGTTTTTATTTTTATGGTGGGCAGAGAGGGATTTGGCGCACTCCGTGTCGGCCATCCGTTTTAAATGCTCTTATTCATCGCATTTAAATTCTGCTTTGCAGAAACCTCCTTTCAAATCCCTGAAATAATATTCAGCAACAGAAGAGAAATATACTGCATACTACACCAATCATCGATAACATGGTGGGCAGAGAGGGATTTGAACCCCCGAAAGCGTAGCTAGCGGATTTACAGTCCGCCCCATTTGACCACTCTGGAATCTGCCCAAAAAGTGATTAGACCTTAGGGTCTAGTTGTCAGAAAGGAAAATAATAGCTCCTAATATCTAAACCCTAATTCCTAATCACTCGTGTGTAAAAATGGAGCCACTTGTCGGATTTGAACCGACGACCGTTCGCTTACAAGGCGAATGCTCTACCAGCTGAGCTAAAGTGGCATTTTTAGCGGAGGTATATTATAAAAAATAGGACGCAAGTCAAACTTTTTTTTTCTCATTTTTTTGGTATAGTAATTTCAACTTTTTTTCCTTCTGTAATATGTATACACAACAAGTACAAGATTTCATTTCTTCCAAACCAAAGATAGCCTGACAGAAAAAGATATTTGTCATTTATGGACCGACAGGGGCTGGGAAAACTGCCATGAGTATCGACATTGCCAAACAACTTGATACGGAGATTATCAGTACCGATAGTCGTCAGATTTTTCAGTATATGGATATCGGGACAGGCAAGATTACCAAAGAGCAAATGCAGTGAGTACCACATCATATGCTTGATATCATCACTCCAGGTACAGAGTTTAGTGTTGGAGAATTTAAAAATCAAGCCGTTCCTATTATTGATAGATTGCACAACAAATGAAAGATACCAATTCTTTGCTGAGGAACCGGGCTGTATATTGATAGTCTTATTTATGATTTCAACATCCCGAAAGTACCGGCAGATGAGAATCTGAGAAGAAAACTAGAACAAGAGGCAGAAGAACAGGGGAAAGAATATATCTTTAAAAAACTTCAAGAGGTAGATCCGGAGTATGATCGCGCACTCCATCCAAATAATCTGAGATATGTGATCCGAGCACTTGAAGTCAAGCTTCTCACAGGAAAAAGTAAGACGACATTCAAAGAAGAAAAAGTATTGAAATATGATACCTTATTTTTGACTCCATATACAGGAGAGAGGGAGGTATTGTATCACCGTATTGATACTCGAGTGCAGGGGATGTTTGAGGAAGGTTTAGTAGATGAGGTAAGGGGACTACTGCAAAGATGATATTCTAAAACAGACTTTGGGATGCAATCGATTGGATATGAAGAAGTGATAGAGTATCTGGAGGGAAAAATCACACTTGATGAAGCAATGGCTTTAGTTCAGAAAAACAGTCGCAATTATGCCAAGCGACAACTTACTTGGTTTCGTAAGTATGCTGATTAAGGATTACAGATAGCCTTTGAATCTAACCCCTTATTATATATCTGTCAGATTTCGTACTCTGAGAGTACTCGATTATAGAGTCCGACTTCATCGATTTTACCTTTCCAACCAGAATTTGCAGTTGTATCCTTTCCTGCTTTTCCAATAATAAATTTCGTACTACTGTTGATAACCTGATTTGCAACCGTTGTATATGTACCAAATGGAGAATTATCACGTTTACCATTGATATAGATATAGGGGAGTCTTGATTTATCCCAGGTTACAATGATATTTTGCCAGTCAGTTGTTTGGGTGTAAGAGTTTGTTTCTTGTACCGAATCCCTGAGTTGATCTCAGCCGTATCAGAACCCCGCTTTAATAACATTTACTCCTCATCCAATAAATCCATCAACATCATATCTGAGGCTAATAGATCTATCAAATCCATCAGGGTCTCTTCCATAAAGTATCCCTCTGTCATGCCCAGTAATATCAGCTTTCACCCAAACAGAGATAGAAGCAGTTCCTACACCATTCAAATAACTCGGTCCATTCAGATCTTCGGCATAATCGTCGACTCCGTCGAAACTCGCGGTGGTTCAGATTTGCCCCCCTGCAAATGTAGCCCCATTTTTTGGTACCATGGTGTGATTGTTCCCAGAACTGTCACTCCAGTCACTATCAAGATGCCAGAGCCCAATAAGTCCATCACTGACATCTGCACAAGTAGCAAGAATAATCGTACTTGGATTGAGCTCTTGTCCTACACTTTTTGAAATAATTTCTGTTCCTAGATTTACCAGTGCATCACTATCATAAATATTGATTGCTAAGATTTTCTGAATATCTGGATGGTTTGCCATACTTGTCCCTTCATATGCTGATTGAATGTGATACATCATCTGTGATAACTCATCCTCAGTAGTTGGTACAGTGGCTCCTGTGTAGGCAATGATGGTGCTTGGTGAGAAAACGTAGTCAGCAGGAGTACTTATAAAGGTACTTCCACTGTAAGAACTTGGTAAGAGAGTAAAACCCTTGTATACGAGCTTTTTATTGGTAATCATGCTCTGTACATCTGTATCTGAAATATCTGAAGTGATGATGGTAGGTACGGTCAGTACATAGGTGAGGGAACCCGTAAAGACTTTGGTAATAATCCCATTGTAATTTCCAGTGATATATGCGGTTCCGAGGATATTTCCTGCCGCATGTACCTGAGGAAGCAATCCAACAGAAGTGTCACTTTCAAAAACGGTAGCTACTTCATATTGCATTCCGTATTCTGTAACGGAATACGTGTATTCAGAACCGACGAGAGGATCCGTTGGTTTTTTGTTGAGTTTTCCAAGATTGGTAAAGACGGAGTCACCGAAACTTCCTTGTGTCCAGACAGTTCCTCAAGAGAAGGTCATGGGAGTACCATTAGAAGGTGGAGGATAGATTCCTTTTTCTACGGCGAAGAGTTCGAGAGATTTTTTAATGTTTGAGAGGTCAGTAGAACGTACGGCATCACGAGATGACTTTGAGTATCCTTGGAATGAGATAACCGCAATGGTACCAAGTATCGCCAAGATAACGATGACTACGATAAGTTCTACAAGGGTAAATCCCTCCTTTTTTAAAAACTTCAATATTTGATAGTTATGAATATTCGCTGTATTCTATTTGTAGAATAAAAAAATACAACTCGTTTCGGTTGCGATTTTTTTTACATATGTTGAAAGTTATTTCGAGCTTTTTTCATAGAAAAACGTAATGTCAATAGGGATTTATGGTTCTGCTTGTAAAAGTATGATAGTATAGGGTATATATTTACTTTTGTTTACTTTATACCCGTGAGTCTTACTGATTTAGTCACAAAAAAATCGACAGATTCTACATCTGCAGTTCAAAAACCAGAAAAGAAATGAGGAACGGTAGATGATTTGTTTCGTGTGTGAGCTTCTTCGGCAACCGGTGGGCCAAAAGATATCATTGACTCTGATCTCAATATCTCTTCCAATGGTTCTGCGAATGATGAAACAGCAATTATTACTCTCGTAAATGACGTATTTTTGAACGCATTTCGTCATAAATCTTCAGATATCCACATCGAACCGAGAGAAAAAAATGTAAAGATTCGTTTTCGTGTTGATGGTAATTTTATCAGTTATAAAGACTTGGATTTAAGTTATAAAAATCCACTTATTGCGAGAATTAAAATCATGTCCTATCTCCGTATCGATGAACACCGTCTTCCACAAGATGGAAAAATCAACTACAAGATGTTTGGGGGAAAGACGATAGATATGAGGGTTTCTATTTTACCGACGATTTATGGGGAAAAGTGTGTTATCAGAGTACTAAAAAAAGACGAACGTCCACCAGAGCTAAAGAATCTCGGTATCATGCCATATAATATGGTAAAGCTAAAAGCACACCTAAAAGACAGTTTTGGTATGATCCTGGCCGTAGGACCTACGGGTTCTGGTAAATCTACGACACTTTTTTCACTCTTGAGTCAGTTTGATTCTGAGGAGAAAAACATCTCTACACTTGAAGATCCAGTAGAATACCGTATTCCAGGAGTGAATCATACCCAGATTAATCCTGCGATTAAGTTTTCATTTGCTGCAGGACTCAGATCACTCCTGAGACAAGATCCAGATATTATCATGGTTGGAGAAATCCGTGATGAAGAGACTGCAAAGTTAGCCGTCGAGGCTTCTATTACGGGGCATATCGTATTTTCTACTATCCATACCAACTCTGCGGTTCATACGATTCAGAGACTGGTAAATCTTGGAGTAGATCCACTTCTCATTACTTCATCGCTTCGTGCTATTGTTTCTCAGAGATTAGCCAGAAAGCTCTGTGCGGAGTGCAAGGTATCCTATACTCCAACAGATCAAGTAAAAGAATTTGTAGTGGGAAAGGTTGGGAAATATATCAAAGATCAAGAAAATTTGACGCTTTATAAGGCAAAAGAAGATGGGTGTGATAGATGTAATCATACGGGATATAGGGGAAGAGTTGGACTCTACGAAGTACTGGAAATGAGTGATAAATTAGAAGAGTTAGTACTTAGAAATGCGAGTAAAACACAACTAGAGATACAAGCGATTTGAGATGGGATGGTCCCTATCAAGGAAGATGCTATTTTAAAAGCAGTTCTTGGAGAGACTTCCATCGAAGAAATATTGTCCGTTTTAGGGACATAAAAATAGTTTTTTGTAAAGCGTATTTACAAAAAACTCTTGGATTATTTTTGTGAGCGGGGATAATTTGTGGTAGAATTATTTAGTATCCTACAGATACCATGAACCCAGCACTCGCACGTCTCTTTGAGAAGCATCATATCTCTCCAAAAGACCGATATGAGATCAACCAAATCTTTGGTCTGCTTCCAGACGAGAAAAAACAAAATCTACTTCGAAACTTTTGAGCATTAGCTTTGAAACTTCAAAAGATAGAACAAGATCTCGATGCAGAAAGGGAGATACTTCTTCCTTCATCCATAGAAAAACTCAGAAAAGCAATGGATGCAGCAGAAAAACGACTCGCTCAAGAGTCAGCACAAAAAGAAATGGAGACATTAAAACAAAATATGTAAAATACCTACTAAAACAAAAACAAAATGTCATACTCTGAAGGACTAGGAACAGCGCATAATCAACAATTTGATAGATTGATTGCGACGGATGAAGGATTTGCTCGTGTAAATGCTCAGTTTGATACCTTGGCATGACAGATTTCTCCTGAATGGAGATTAGCACTCGCAGATTATAGAAGAGGAATCATGTGTACTTTATCGGAAAGAGCAGGATTAGTATGAGAGCCAGAGGTACAAGGTGCTCTTGTTGAATGTATCACTCGCGCGAAAAGAGCATATGGTCAACAGGATTTTAGGAGAGAGGTTATGTCAGCATCTAATGATGATAATTATCAAGAAGTAGCATAAAAAAAGAACCATCTTTGATTCTATTAAAGCATAGAACTATCTCTAGTTCTTTTTTTGTATTCCTTCCTCTCACTCCCCTCTCTATAAAATAAGGGAAACCGACTAATTTTTCTTCATCTTTTTATAATAATCACAAACTCACTGTACTTTGCATGATTCACACTTTGGCTTACGGGCAATACAGTGGTAGCGGCCAAAAAATATGAGGGTATGGTGGAGTTTAGCGAGGTCATCTTCGGTAAATACTTTTTCTGCCTGAGCATTGGTTTGGAGCGGTTCTTTTGCTTTGACGATACCGACACGATTAAGGACACGATGTACATGGGTATCCACTCAGAGATACGGAGCATCTTCGATGATGGCGAGAAATACCTTGGCGGTTTTTATCCCGACCCCATGGAGTGTTGTCAGTTCTTCGATAGTTCTTGGGGGGAGACTTTTATGTTCATCTCGAAGCTTCAAGCAGGTTTTATAAATATTGTTCGCCTTGTTATTGAAAAAGGAAATCGTATTTATGTGTGATTTAATTTTTTCCACTCCCATTTGAATACCATCTTCTGGAGTTTTGAGTACTTGGAAAAAGGTTTGGTTTACCTTGTTTACTTGTTTATCCGTGGTTTGTGCAGACATGATGATAGCAACGAGAAGTTGGAAAGGATTTTCAAACTCGAGTTCGGTTTCAGCATCAGGGTACATCTCAAAGGTTACCTCTCTGAGAGTGTTAATTTTCTCTTGGAGTTCTTTTGAAAGTTTCATGAATTAGGGGTTACAGATAGCCTTTGAATCTAACCCCTTGTTATATATTTGTCAGATTTCGTACTCTGAAAGAGCACGATTGTAGATAGCGGCTTCGTCAATTAATCCATCCCAAAGCCCCTGACCTGCTTGACCAATAAAGAGCTTATCTACATCTCCGATGATACTTCCATTAGTGGTACTATAACTTGGAGTATCAAGAACTCAATCAATATAGAGTTTTGGTGCTTCATTTGCTGACCATGTGACTACTAGGTGCTGCCAATTCGTTGTCTGCACCATTGAGTCACTTTCATACACAGAAGCATAATTATTATAAATGGTTCCGTTTTTTGATCCCATTCCGGTTTTTATGACATTGGTTCATCCTCCAGCTATCCCAGACACATCATACCTGAGAGAAAAAGGTGAGTCGGAACCATCTGGATCTTTGGTGTAGATGATTCCACGATTTGTTCCAATCACATCAGCTTTGACCCATACAGATATGGAAGCACTTCCAAGCCCATTCAAATAACTAGGTCCATTCAGGTCTTCGGCATAATCGTCGACCCCGTCGAAACTAGCGGCGGTTCAGATTTGCCCTCCTGCAAATGTAGCTCCATTTTTTGGTACCATGGTGTGATTGTTTCCAGAACTGTCACTCCAATCACTATCAAGATGCCAGAGTCCAATAAGTCCATCACTGACATCTGCACAAGTAGCAAGAGTAATCGTACTTGGATTGAGCTCTTGTCCTACACTTTTTGAAATAATTTCTGTTCCTAGATTTACCAGTGCATCACTATCATAAATATTGATTGCTAAGATTTTCTGAATATCTGGATGGTTTGCCATACTTGTCCCTTCATATGCTGATTGAATGTGATACATCATCTGTGATAACTCATCCTCAGTAGTTGGTACCGTGGTTCCTGTGTAGGCAATGATAGTACTCGGCGAGAAAACGTAGTCAGCAGGAGTACTTATAAAGGTACTTCCACTGTAAGAACTTGGTAAGAGAGTAAAACCCTTGTATACGAGCTTTTTATTGGTAATCATGCTCTGTACATCTGTATCTGAAATATCTGAAGTGATGATGGTAGGTACGGTCAGTACATAGGTGAGGGAACCCGTAAAGACTTTGGTAATAATCCCATTGTAATTTCCAGTGATATATGCGGTTCCGAGGATATTTCCTGCCGCATGTACCTGAGGAAGCAATCCAACAGAAGTGTCACTTTCAAAAACGGTAGCTACTTCATATTGCATTCCGTATTCTGTAACGGAATACGTGTATTCAGAACCGACGAGAGGATCCGTTGGTTTTTTGTTGAGTTTTCCAAGATTGGTAAAGACAGAATCACCGAAACTTCCTTGTGTCCAGACAGTTCCTCAAGAGAAGGTCATGGGAGTACCATTAGAAGGTGGAGGATAGATTCCTTTTTCTACGGCGAAGAGTTCGAGAGATTTTTTAATGTTTGAGAGGTCAGTAGAACGTACGGCATCACGAGATGACTTTGAGTATCCTTGGAATGAGATAAACGCGATGGTACCAAGTATCGCCAAGATAACGATGACTATGATGAGCTCTACTAAAGTAAAACCTCCTTTTTTGATATTTTTCATAGAAAAAATTGACGAAAATATATTGGCTATACTATAGAGGAATACCTCTCCTGCAAGTTTTCCTATCTTGCCGATTATATAAAAATATGCTCAATATGTACACCTGAGAATATCTGAGAACACCACTTTGAAATAATGCGCTTTCTTTTGACCGACGTCACCACCCCCTTACCCCCTCCAGAGATAAGCAGATTCCTCAACTCTATATCCCAGCACTTAAAAAAATACATAGTTTTGATGAAATAGAATTACTCCCACCCATCACCCCTCCCTATAGAGGAGGGGACCTAAAGATTACATTTGAAGACTTTGATTTTGATGGAGTGCTACAAAGTTGTACGGGACTTAAGTATGTGTATGAGATGGATTACCGCCGCGTAGTCACCCCTCACGTAGAAAATGCGAATGTACAAAAGTCCCCCTTAGTTGAGGGGGATTTAGGGGGAGTCCCGCTGTATCTCTTTGATAACCATAATCATGCCTACTATTTTTGGTACTGAGCGAGAAGTCAGGGGATTATACAAGATGGAGCTATGCTCTACCATATCGATGAACACTCAGATATGCGAGACCCAGAAGAGTATCTCCTGAAACCAGATTCTTTGGATATGCAAAAAGTCTACGAGTATACCAATTACTTTCTCAACGTTGGGAACTATATCATCCCAGCACAACAGGAGTGACTTATTGGAGAGATTGTACAGATACGAAATGAAGAAAATCTCCTTAATTATAGACCACCTTCTAGCCGCCTCCTTACTAAGGAGGGGGAATGAAAGGGGGTGGTCTTGAATCTCGATCTTGATTTTTTTGAACCAGCGCTTGATTTTATTGATTATGACTTGAAGAAACAGGTGGTGTTGGATATAGCAAGAAAAGCTGATCTCATTACGGTGGCGACATCTCCCTTTTTTATTGACCAAGAGTTGGCTCTGAAAGTGTTTCGAGATATATTCTGAAGTTAGGATATAAAAAAGTCCCGAGTTCGGGATACAAAGACAACGAGGGCACCGCGGGCATTGTCTAAAATCCGATGGGGCTGAAAGTTTTGTGAAGTGTAACAAAACAAAACTAAAGCTCCGGAGGAACGGAGCGATAGCGGAGTGTATTTTAGACAACGTTTCGGTATATGGGAAGTTTGCCAAAATTCCTTTAAAAATCAATCAGTTTTTGGCAAATATGGGTCGAGCGAGGGCACGAGCGAGCCAGATATACTGTGTTAGGCGAGGGTTCTTTTTGGCTTCCTTATTGTATTGTTTTTGTGCCAAAAAGAAAGTGCAACGTCCCCTTGAGTGAAAGAAAATAATCGGATGTTTAGAGATTATTATTCAGAAAATTCTGTAAATTCTTTCATATATTCCAAAACTTCTCCCTCTAGAGTATCAACAATATTGCCAAAAGCTTGTTTTTCATAACTTAGGGCAAAAGTCTCAATACATAGAGTTATAGTATTATCCTCATCTTCCTCATAATACCATTTTGTAAACAGTGATTTTGAATTTACAGAATTTAAAACATTTAAAAATTTATCATTTATAATCTTATTTGTTTTTGAAACTCTATATCGTGCTGATACTAAAATAGTATCATTTTTTGCAATACGTAAAATAAGATTTGATCTATTGCCATGTTTACCGACAAGAGTATCTAGATCACTATCACCACTAATATCCTCTACTTTATAGCCAAGAAATTCTAAATGGTTGTAAATTTTGTTGCTGATTGAATTTTTCATAGTTTTATGGGTTAAATTTTAAAATGTTTTTCATTGCCAATTTTAGCAATTTTGATAGTTTTAGCAAAAGATTATTTTCTTTCATTTCGAGGGCACCGCGGGCATTGTCTAAAATCCGATGGGGCTGAAAGTTTTGTGAAGTGCAACGAAACAAAACTAAAGCTCCAGAGGAACGGAGCGATAGCGAAGTGATACAAAGACAACGAGGGCACCGCGGGCATTGTCTAAAATCCGATGGGGCTGAAAGTTTTGTGAAGTGTAACAAAACAAAACTAAAGCTCCGGAGGAACGGAGCGATAGCGGAGTGTATTTTAGACAACGTTCAAGAATATGAGAAGTTTACAAAAATACCTTTGAAAATCATTTTTGAATTTTTGTAAATTTGGGAGAAAGAAATTTGGCTTCCTTTGATTATTTTTTGTGACAAATTTCTTGAACCTCATATCCTTTGTTATGTGATGTAAAAAAACTCATCCTTATTCAAAAAATTATTTTAGGCGGTCGTGAGGTTGTCGATAGCCTTGTTTATCTGATTATCAAAATCATTGTCCATATTCAGTACTTTAAAACCGTACTTTTTAGATTCCTTTTCAAAAAATTTTCCGTATTCGCAGATCATTTTTGAAATTTTGCTGTAAGTCTCTTCATTGTTGGTTCTTGCAATAATCCAATCATTTGGAGTTGTGCTTTTCTTGATGTCATCAACAAACTTCGCTTCATTACTTTTGATAAGAAAAATACTCCTCAATTTGTTTGGATATTTCTCATTTAGTTCTGCAACAAGTTCTGGCTCAATGTGATAACCTTCGATAATGAAATCATTACAGTCAGTTATTTCGCAAATTGCAAACATATCAATTGCTTGATAAGAAGTTTTTGCTTGTTGTTGATATGCCTCAATGATTTCATCTGTTGAATATTGAGAGTATTTTTCGTCATTGTTTTCTTCTCTTTGATAATTGGTAGGAAATTTTTTTGAAAAATCCTTTTTATCCATGTACGGTTTTATAACACATTGAAGAGTATCCGTTGAAACCCACGGGATACCTTTTGATTTTGATAATCTTTTTGCTAATGTTGTTTTTCCACATTTTGGTGGACCGCCTATTAAGTAGATCATAGCTTAAAATAATTTTTATAAATTTCGAGTTTTTTTATTTCACAACGTTTGCTTCTATGAGATGTTTTGCGAGGAACGAGCAAAATATGGGAGAACGAAGTGCAACGAGCGAACCTCATAGAAGCTGTTATCGGATCTGACTAGTTCTACTCTTGAATATATCTATTTTCTTGATTTTTTCAAGAGTACGACGATTTTGTACGACGATTTTGTTGTACAATTCTTGAATTAGTTGAAGGACTAGTCAAGTGCAACGGGATTTTTTCGAAGAAAAAACGTATTTGTTTTGGATTATATTAAAATGTAAAAAAGCAGTTATTATCTGTAGGAAGATGAATAACTGCTTTGGTTTTTAGGAGAAGGGTTGGACGATAGTCCAAAAATTACAACATATATCTTAACCTAAAATGTATACTTAATAAAGTCACTCTCCATTGGAAGATATTAGTAATTTATCATCAGGATATAGGTTTTTCCCTTCCTTTTTTTTATATAAAACATCTAATTTCAGCTTAGCTAAATTATCATCAAATTCATGATAATTTCAATATACAATTGCTATCTTTATTTTTCTGTTAGGAACTATATTAATAAGATTTTTAATTTGTAATGCGACATAATCTTCCCTAGCCTCACCTATTGCCTTTTTCATTTCTGAATTTGTTTCTAATTCTGAATCAAAACTATCATACTTATCATATATTACTCTACAACTACTAGTATCAATAAAAGATCAAGCTTGAGAATTAATATCTTTTTCTTCTCAAGCAATTGGATTCTTTTTTGCCACTACGGTGTAAATAAATGCTGCTCAATAAAAAATTAAAAATCTATTTTGAGCCTCTATAAATGTTTTTCATCAGAAGTTGCCTGACACAAATTCATTTTGCAGTTCTCAAAATAATATATGAATATCATAAATTAAATTCTCAGTATCAAAAAAACCGTATAATGTATCTGATGTAAATCATTCAATTATAACATAATCAGGATTAAAAGCATATAGTTCACCAAGAATATTTCTTTGAGAGTTTATAATATCTTCTTCTCATTTTTCTGATAAACACTCATTCCCATTATCATCAAATATTCCGTGCGATTGTCAAAAATATCTAACTTCTGGCTTATTATTAGAATCATCGCACTCACGTAAATTTTCTTTACTACAATCAAATGCCATAATATTTAGTAAATTGTAAAATTCTTATCTCCCCTTCTCCTAAAAACCCTTGATTTTCAGTATTCAGATGATAAAACAGTAAAACAAAACTGCTTTTTATCCTTATTCAAAAATCCAAAACAAATATGTCCGATAACGTTTCAGTATATCTGATGTTTGCCAAAATTCCTTTTAAAATCAATGAGTTTTTGGCAAATATGGGTCGAGCGAGGGCACGAGCGAGCCAGATATACTGTGTTAGGCGACCCGAACGAAGCGATAGCGGAGTGAGAATGCAATGTGGCTTTAGCGTATTTCCAAGTCTCTTTTATCATTTGTTCGAGTGAAAAATTTTCGTTTTGGGCGAAGGGCAGAGGGGAATTAAAGGGGTGAATGCCCGTAGTCCAAAACACCTTATTATAAGCTTTTGTAGTATCTTTCAATTTTTTGTGCCATTAGTTTTCTTCTTTGTTCTAAAAATTCTTCGTAATTGGAAATATCCATTTCAAAAACTTCTTGAGGAATTGCATTATTTTCTAAATTTGCAAGAAGTTGTTCTTTATTTATTATTCCTCCATATTGCAGGTTTCCACTATTACACTGCTCCAAAACTTCATTAAAATATTCTTTTGGTGCTTTATTGCTCACTTTTACATTTACTTCTTGTTGTAAATAAACAAAATTGGCAATTTGGTTGTAATCTCCTCTTCCAAGTCCAGCTTTTTGTAAATAATCTTTTGGAAAAATATGATGAATATCACCTTTAATTTGGATAAGTTGCTCAACTGTTACTGAATCAGAGAAAAGAGCTTTGTCGTGAAAATAAATTTGTGCTGTGAAAAACAGTTTTAAAAATGGATTTGAAATTGTTGCTTTTCTCAAGTCTTGTACAAGTCCAACTTTCCAATAATTTTCTGATAAATCCGCTTCTTCAATTTCTGCAATAACTTTTTCTATTCCATTTTTGTTTATATCTTTTATATCCTTGTCCATTGTTGATTCAGGAGATCCTGAATACCTTTCTGTTAAAACTGAAATAATAAGCCATTTTCTTGTGTATTTTTCAATAAGATTATTAGGAAGCCCGTCTTTTCTTAATTTTAAATAAACCGTATATGCAAAATTCAAAACATTTTGTGAATTTATAAGTTTTGAATTTATAACTCCTGCCGACTTCACAATAATAAGAAATTTTTTGAAATGATTTTCATTTACAAAATCAAGAATCCCGTTTTTAAGTGTCAAAAATGATTGTTCTTGAATAGCCTCGTCAAACTCCCTTGTTTCAAAATTTTGTCCTGATAAAAGTTTCACCAGATCGCTTACTTTACCTCTACTAAATTCTTTAATAAAACTTACTCTTAAAATATCTTTGTAATCAGGATCATATAAATCATCGCTTTCATCTTTGAGCCACTTTATTTTTTGTAAATATTCTGTTTGTTTAAACTCCAAATCGTTTTTTTCAATTTCTGTAAAAAAGTGTGGTTCTTTTGCAAGATGAGAAAAATAATCAATACACTTTCTTAAATTTACTCCAAACAATTTATCAAAATTAGGTTCATAAGAAGCAATTTTACTCATTGCAAAATCTGCTTGTTCAAGTGGTATTCCTGCTGAATTTATTCTGACAAAAATTTCTGTAACATCTTCAATATCTAGTTTTGCATCAAGTTCAACAATTCCGACATCTTTGGTTTTTATGGAAGATAATTTTTCGAGTGTTTTTTCTACTTTATTTTTCTCTTCATCGGACATATTTGGATTTTTCTCAAAATATTCTCTCAAAAATGCCATTTGGCTATTTGTTTTCAAAAATGCTGAAATATCAGAAATCCACTCACTACTTTTTTCAATAGCAGGAGTAAGTGTTTCAAACTTTTCTTCCAAAGGATGAAAGGCAATAAAAATTCTTTTTTTCTTGTAGTTTTCATCAACAATTTCCTTTCCCAAAACCGCAGCCATTAAAGCCGTGATTCTTTGCTGCCCGTCAATCAAAACTTGTTTTCCTCCACTCATTTTACCATTTTTTAGCCTTACATTCGGATTTTTCCAAGTGATGATATAACCAATCGGAAAACCTTGATACAAAGAATCCATAAGATCACGAACTTTTACACTTTGCCAAACAAATGGTCTTTGAATTTCTGGAATTACAATTTCTCCATCTTGTATGTAATGGAGTAGCATATCTACACTTCTTTGGTTTACTGAATATTTTTGCATAGGTTTCTTTGGTTAATTTGTAAAAATTATATTCCTTTTGTCTTTATAAATAAATCGTTTTCGTAGCAACAGCGGAGAAAACTCCTTATTCCCCTCATTAAAATTAAGAAAATTTTTCACTCGTTCCTTATTCAAAAGAGACTTGGAAATATGTCGCCTAACTACTCTTTATCTGAACTTATTGCTCGATTTTATTACTCATAGTGATAAAATACGAATATTTTTTATTTTACTTCTTCTTTTGGGATAATCGCTTCAATCGCGGCAAAAGTCGCTTCTTTTCCTTGAGGGATGATAATTGTCACATTATCACCGACGTCTCCTTTGAAGTGGGTAACAGCAGCGGTGAGGACGTCATAGGTATTTCCTTCGGCGATGACTTGGTACCTTCCTGCTTCTTTTGTGAGAAGTCCTACTTTAGTTTCCCTTTCAATTGGAAGGATTTGTTTATAGAGCATCTTTCCATTTTCGGCAATAGTAAGTTTGAGCCTATCACCTTGCACAAGTTTTGATTTTGAAGCATAGTTTGCGGGAACTGGATACTTGTTGTTATCTACCCCAATCATATCTTCTCCACTAAATACTCCCTCAATAATCTTAGATTCTCCACTACTGTAGCTAGAGAGTCCTTGCATATCAAGACTAACACTGCTATCAAGAGAGAGATTATTTTCTTCGAGAACATCTTTGAGGAGCTTCTTTGCATTTTTGATGGATTTCTCCGCAGTGATGATGAAATCGCGGATAGCGATAATAGTTTTTTTATTTTCCATAGGTTTTTGTTTATGTTTTAAGCTTATAGAGTATTGTATAGATTTTGGAGAGTTTTGTAAATTTTTTTCCGTTTACAAACAAATTTTTGAGCGTCTAAAGATAAAAAGAAATGAGGTTGGCAATTTCCTCGGTATACCAGAGCGTCACAAACATACCAATTGCAAGAAAAGGACCAAAGGGAACCTGAGTTTGTACTTCTTTATGTTTCAAGATATATTTGCTATACAGGATCATCGTCACTCCGATAATACTTCCGATGAAGTAGGTGATCATCATCCCAATAAAACTATAGGTCATCCCGAGAAATAGCCCTACGAGGATAGCGATACGGAGGTCTCCCTCACCCATCCATGTCCCTCGAGATAGTACAATCTGGAGGAAGAAAAAGATAAATATTCCTAGAACCCCAATGATAGCATGAATAAAAGGAATACTCGTAATAGATGAGAAGCTCGTAGTAGAAAAAAAGTAGAGGATAGCGATGGCAATAAATAGAATCAGAGCATCTAGAATTTCCTTCCATCCTTTGAGCATGATGGCATAGAGGGATCCAATAATTCCGATACTGAGTACGACTCCAATACTCGAGATCTCGCTCGCTCCATTTGCCCACGGAAGGGTGTGGATAATATGTACGCCGGGTACAAGAGATTGAACTACAACTACAATAGCGGTGAGGACAATAGCAATAAGAAGGATGATTTCAGGGATTTCTAAAAAGAGGATATCATAAAATACATAGATAATCGTGAGAAATGAGATACTGAGATAAAAGAGAAGCGTCCCAATTTCTAGGAGATTTCCCGCAAGGATCAGGCTAAAATCTATGAGAAAATATCCTGTCAGAGCAAACATCAACCCCGTACATATCTCAAGGAGTGGGTAGATAGCCGCGATTTGTTTTTTACAGTTTTTACACTTTCATCTTTGTAGTACCCAAGAGACTACAGGGATGAGCTCAATACTCTTGAGGATAGTATTACATGATCCACAGTGGCTTCTGCCTCACCAGATACCCCCCTCTCCTGACCTGAGGCGGTAGATAATCACAGAGGCAAAGCTTCCAAATACGAGACCAAAGAGAAAGAGAGAGATATAGAAAAAGGCATTCATGTGAAAGAAAATCTAACAAGTAATATCTCCAGTATATGGAAAACACAAAAAATGCACGAGATTTTTGTAGCTCTGAAATAAAAATATGTTGTACGATAAAAATAAAAAGAAGGTAGTTGAAAATTTACTCTTTTATACGAGATATGTGTTACAATACTGTTATATATGTATATATACGATGTATGAAAAAACACTTTAAACTCTATGAGGGGATTCGTCAGATAAAAAATGACTTGCGTGCACAGATGCATACAAGTACAAAAAAAAGTTTTGTCGTTTTGGTAGCTGGTGGTTCAGCTTCAGGGAAAACTTCGATGATTGCAGAGCGTATCTATAAAGAGCATCAAAAAGAGGCGCTTATTATGAGTATGGATAATTATTATATCGGGAGAGAACATGTTGAGAAACTCGGGATTACCTATGATGAACCCGCAGCGCTTGATCTCAATCTTTTTTTCAAACATCTAAAACAGCTAAAGTCTGGTAAAGCTATCGATATGCCAATCTATGACTTCCAGGCTTCTAAGCGTAGCGATAAGGTGCAAACCGTCCAACCAAAACAGCTGATTATCGTAGAAGGACTCTATGCTTTGCATGAACGTTTACAAAAACTAGGGGATTATAAGGTGTTTGTTGATTTATGAACCCATGGGAGGATGCTGCGTCGTATCTTTCGTGATGTGACTCGTACGGGAGAAAAACCAGGTGATATCCTCAAGTACTTTTCCAAAGTGGTCGAACCCAAAGAATACGAACATATCGAACCAACAAAGAAATATGCGGATATCGTTGTCGAAAATTTGTATGTTCCATTTGTGGAATCTCGTAATTCTCGTCATAAAGAAACACAGTTAAAATACGAAGTATCACCTGATATCGCAAAAGAAGTAGGAAGAGTGGTTCATAGCCTCGGGGGGATATTTGTGGGAGAAGTGTTTGATCAGGATTTGTTTTTACTTGCAAACTCTCGAGACTTGAAGAAAACAGATGAGATTATGCGTATTCGTCTTATTGGTTTAGGGAGATATATCCTCAGTTATCGTGGACCAAAAGTAAAAGGAAAGGAGTTTGATGCTCGTTATGGGATCAACTTTTATATCGATTACGATACCTACACCGCTTTTCATAGTGTCTATGGTCATATCTCAAAAGTACTGAATAAAC
Source organism: Candidatus Peribacteria bacterium (assembly GCA_023898505.1). Taxonomy (GTDB): domain Bacteria; phylum Patescibacteriota; class Gracilibacteria; order BD1-5; family UBA6164; genus HK-STAS-PATE-10. Next base: position 1,143,710 of record CP060226.1, read on the forward strand.
AGAGAAAAAATTATTTCTTGAAGGGATTTTTGATTTCTGTTGACACTTTTGAGTCTGGGAAAGTGTATCTTGATATCCGTGTAGAAGATGGTTCACAGAAAGCCGTACTTGAGTCACTTCTCCAGAATCTCGGACTTTCCGGGAGAAAACCAACAACACAAACATATTTAGAATTAATCCATTAATCTATGATACTGGGAATTATTATTGCACTTATTGGGGTAGTGAGTTTTTCACTGGCAAATACAATTAACAAGTTTCTCTCGAGTCGTATCGATACCGAGTTGTTTTTGACACTTCAGTATACGATGATTACCTTCATCGCTGCCGTGGTTCTCCTTGTTTCTGGTGAACATTTTGTTCTTGAAGTAAGCCATAGAGATATCTGGCTCATAGGTATCTGGGGGGTGATTGGATACCTTGGTATCTGGGCGCTCATTAAGGGGCTCAGTCACTTACATACTGGGGTAGTGATGACCGTAGCCTATAGTTATATCTTCTTCTCATACTTTCTCAATTTCTTCTTACTTGGCGATAAAGAAAGACTCAGTATTCTATCTATTATTTTTGCGGTAGCGTTTTTTGTTGCTATCGGAGCATTTTTATTCGCTCGTCAGAGTGAGGGAAAGACGGGGGCTACAAAATATATATTTCTCCCAATTATTACCGCACTGTGTTGGACCGTGTACTTTTCTTTTTCCAATTATTTTATCAAAGAGGGGGTGATGACTCCGATGCAAACAAAGTTTTATAGTGAAGCGATTATTTTAATTATGAGCCTGTTTCCACTCTTTCTTGGGACGATTGATCACAAAGAAAATATTACAAAAAAGAATATGGGAATTATCTGAGGAGTGGCGGGGTTTTCGTACCTTGGAGGGCTTATGAGTTTTTACGCGTATGGTATGATTGCTGGAAATATCGTAAATGTTCTCAGTATCTGAACGATCATCTTATCGAGTATCTTTGCTTGGGTGTTTTTAAAAGATGCACTGAATCAAAAAGAAAAAATAGTCATGGGAGTTGCGGTAGTGATCTTGGTTGGGTTTATGTTGAGCCTCTAAGAGTTGCATTGTGAGTATAATTTCATACACTAAGAGAAAATTTATTTTTTCTCTTTTTTATTATGTTTAAACAAGAGTATGCAATTAGTCGTGGGTTTGCCACTGCATTGCTCGTTCTCTGTACTTTGGCGATGATTTTATCAAACTATATTTTCACCAAAGATATTGCCAAGGAGATAGATGGATACTTGATGCAACATGAGTATCAAAAGATAGGAGGAGAGGAAAATTATCGTATCCTTCAAGAACTGCAAAAAAGAGAAATCCTCTCATATCTTGATACCCTCAAAAGAGAACAACCAGAAGTAATTGATGAGATCCTTGCAAGTATTTCAGAAGCAAAAAACGATACTGTCACGGTGGATGCTTCAAAACTCGATATCGAGGCTGGTGATTTGGATGCTCTACTAGAAGATACAAGTGTGTATGGTGGAACTGGTGCTATGGTAACACTGCTGGAGTTTTCAGACTTTGAGTGCCCGTACTGTAAAGAGCAACATATGAGTGGAGTGATTTCAGAGTTGCGCGACATATATGGAGACGATTTACAGTATGCTTTTAAGAACTTTCCCTTAGCCCAACATACACATGCGATGAATCTTGCAATTCAAGCAAAGTGTATAGAGAAGCTTTGAGGATCTGAAGCATATTTATGAGCGATTGATACTCTGTTTACTACTTGAGCGGCGGGGGCTGAGGCACTTGAAGTCAGTGAGGATCAGTACGGTGAATGTGTTAGCAGTGCTGAGATACAAAATACGGTAGAAAGAGAGTTTGGTCAGTGAAGGTACCTAGGAGTTATATCTACGCCTTCGGTTGTCATTATCGATAATTGAACGGGGGAATACCAAGTAGTGTCTGGAAACGAGGATATATCAGTATATTGAGAAAAAATTGATGCTATTATTTCTAAAAAATAATCTTACTCACTCTTTAATATCTGTAACGGCTCCTTGAGTTCATCTCGAACGGGGGCCTTTTTTATGAGATACGTAACGGCACAGTAAAAGGTGTTATTGAGATCACTAAACAGATTATCGCTTGACATAAGACAACCATTTGCTTCTCATATTTTATATTGTTCTAAACTTTTGATCATGATAGAGTCGCTCGGCTCGATATGACGTACTCCATGGATGTCATAAATATAGCCCTTGGTATCACCATTCTCGATTTCATCTACATATTCTAGTACGCAAGCATTGATACCTGGAGTGCTGACATAATACCTGATAAATGGCACCAACACCATTAAAACGATAACACTTGAGTAGAGAAGTGTCTGAAATGTAAGATTTGATTTTGGTTTTTTCATCAGAGTTCAAAAAAATATGTTGTAATGAGTGTATATCTAAGTATAAATTATGCAATTACAATTTAGACATCATGTATGAGGATTCTAAAGTTTTGAGGGACGTCACTTGGAAGTCATGAGATGATAGAGAAAGCTGCAGATATTGTCGTACAATCAAAGAAAAAGGAAAATGTTATCGTGGTAGTCTCGGCGATGAGTGGAGTGACTGATGGGCTTGATAAGCTTTGTGAACTTGCGAAAAAGGGAGAAATCGACAAGGTACTTTCTCGTTTGGTAGAGTTGCGTGAAAAACACGACACGGTGGCGAGGAAGATCTGTAAAGATAGTTGTGATATCAATTATGTCAATAAAGTACAAGAGTACTTCGGAAATCTCGAAAGTATCTTGAAAGGAGTCTCTCTTTTAAGTGAAGTATCCGATAAAACTAAGGCAAAAGTTCTTTATTTCGGAGAAATATTTTCAGCGATTTTACTAGCACTAGCGATTAAGCAGCGCGGTATCGACTCTCACAGCTACCGTTCAAAGGATTTGATTTATTGTGACGGAAGCTATCTCAATGGGGAATATGATTATGAAAAGTCTCGTGAGCAGGTAGAAAGGTTTATGAAAAATATTTCGCTCATAAAAGAGATCCCAGTAGTGACGGGGTTTGGAGGCGGAGATGCAGATGGAAATATCTATCTCTTTGATAGGGGAGGGAGTGATTATGTCGCAACCGTACTCGGGAGGCTGGTTATGGCGAGTCGTGTAGAAATCTGGACAGATGTATATGGGGTGATGTCTGCGGATCCAAGAAAGGTCAAAAAAGCAATCCTTTGGGATAAACTTGATTATGCCGTGTGCGCTGAGTTTGCTCTCGTAGGAGCAAAGATTCTCCACCCAAAGACTATCTCGCCAGTTCAAGAAAAAGACATCCCCGTGTATATTAAAAATACCTTTGATCCAGAAGCATTTGGGACCAAGATTTGTTCGATGAAAGCAAGTGGAGTAAAGGGGATAAGTATCGATGATAAGCAGATGATTTTTACCTTTATTGACCCGTATATGTTGGGAGTGGCAGGATATTTGTATGATGTGGTAAAAGTATTTCGTGATAAGGGGGTATCAATTGATGCTCTAGCCACGACAGAAACATCATTTAGTATCTCGATTCGTAAAAAGTATTATACCAGGTCCCTTGAGAAAGCATTTGATCATATGCGAGAGCATTTTCGCTTAAGCATACGAGACAATGTATCTAAAATATCTATTATCGGCGACTCGATCGATAACTATAAAATCCTCAATAAACTCAAAGACGTAATTATGGTGTCCAAATGAGCCTATGATAAATCTCTCACGGTGTTTGTGGAGCAGGGGGATTCTGAGAAGACACTCAAGAAGTTGCATAAGGAGGTATTTGGGAAATAACCCCCACTTGATCTCTTCCAGCAATACTGCGGAAGGGATGATAAGCGGGAAGGAATTACGAACCATAAAATAACCCTAACCTTGGTCCTTTCCCTTACTACTAAGGGCAAGGAGATGATTGAAAGATCATTATCTCTTTACTAGAAGTGTAGGATCTGGAGAATAGGAACCACTGAGTAATAGATCCCCGGAACAAGTCCGAGGATGACGATTCTTGTGATACATACGTCATTCCTGCGGAGGCGGGAATCTATAAAAAGTAATACACAATTTATTTCTAATATACATTACTATGAAACTCGGAATTGTAGGAGCAACTGGTGCCGTAGGTCAAGAGATGATTCGTTGTCTTGATGATTTGGGAATCAAAATCGATGAACTGAGACTTGGAACTTCTCATCGTTCTGCAGGAAAAACGATGAATACTCCGTATGGATATATCAATACCGTGGAAGTAACGGATGCATTTTTTGATGGATTAGATTATGCGCTTTTTTCTGCAGGAGGAGATATCTCAAAACAGTTTATCCCTATTGCGACGTCTCAAGGAGTACGTGTCATCGATAACTCTTCTGCATTTCGTTATCATGACGATATTCCTCTCGTGGTGCCCCAAGTAAATGCTGCCGATATCGGTGATGCGATGCTTGTAGCAAATCCGAACTGTACTACGGCAATTGCCGCGGTAGCCCTGTATCCTATTTATCAAAAATACGGACTGAAAAAAATTATTATGTCGACCTACCAGGCTGCTAGCTGAGCTGGAGCCAAGGGGATGCATGAGCTTCTCGATAATACAAAACGTTATCTGGATAACACGGACCCAGTAGTAGAAAACTTTAAATACAACTTGGCATTTAATCTTATCCCTCATATCGATGCTTTTCAGGAAAATGACTATACCAAGGAAGAGATGAAGGTTACTTGGGAAACTTGGAAGATATTTCATGATCCAAAGATCAAGATCAGCTGTACGGCTGTACGTATCCCGACGCTTCGTGCACATAGTGAGTCTATTGTGTTAGAAACCGAGAAGGTAGTAGATGTAGAGGATATTCGTGAAATCCTTCGACAGTCTCCTGGAGTGATGCTCCGTGATGATGTGGCTCAAGGGATTTATCCGATGCCCGCCAATGCTACGGGGAAGTACGATGTCGAAGTTGGAAGAATCCGTAAAAGTCTCGTATTTGGAGATAACGGAGTGGAGCTTTTTGTCAGTGGTGATCAGCTTCTCAGGGGTGCTGCTCTCAATGCGGTGGAGATTTTACAATATATGATTAAGAACTAAAATTTCTTGTAATATCTTATCGTTTCGTACAATAGGAATCATCTTTTAAACTATAACCTTTTTTAATTTATGAGATATTTACCAGAATCAGGAGAAAATTTATTTCAGAGAATTAAAAGGCTTATCCGTGAATATGAAGCTGAGCATGGTGCAGGAAGTAGTATCAATATCGCGGTTGGTGAACCAGATACCAATCCACCCGAGACACTCAGAAAAATCGTAGCTGAAGAAGTGATGCGTGATGATAATGCAAACCATACCTATTGGGACAATAGAACCACTGGGAATCTTAATGCGAATTATGTAAAACTTACAACAGGAGTAGATATCAGTAAATATGATCACCTAGATACTCTCTTGCTTCCAGGAGAAAAATCGATGATCGGACTCTTACCGATTGCTTGCGGAGCCAATAGAACGGATGCACCGGTAGATAATCGTGGATATATGGTAAATGCTCCAGCCTATGATTTGGTAAGAACCTGGAGTGAATACCTCGGAGAAGAGAGTTACGTCTGGCCGATTTATAGTCATGAAAATTTCGAACTAAAGTTATCAAATATGCCCGCTGGAGTAAAACCAAGAATGATTTTAACGGTAAAACCAGGAAATCCGTGTCCAACGGGGGCAAGTAGAGAGGATTGGGTAGAACTCATCGAACACTGTATCAAAAACAATATCCGTCTCGTGAATGATGGGGCGTATACTGCAGTCGTGCATAAGGATCATGTGAGCCTGACAGAAGTAGCGGTAGATTACCCAGAACTTGATTGGTTAGAACTCTTTTCGATGTCGAAGACCTATAGTGCTTGTGGATGGAGGTTTGGTATGGCGGTTGGAAGCAAGGACTTTATTGCAGAGTTTACCAAGATAAAAGGAAATACTGATTCTGGTGCTTTTGGTCCACTGATTATTGGGATGGATAGATATCTCCAAACGCCAGAAGCAAAAGCAGATGCTCAGAAAACCCAAGAACTTTATAAAAAGAGGCTCGATATCCTGATCCCGATTTTCGAGGGGGCGGGGTTGAAACTTGCTTCACCTACAGATGCAGGATTCTTTATGCTCTTTCAATGTCCAAAAACACTCGATGGAGAACCTATTGAAACGGGTGAAGAGTTTAACAGTAAGATGATCTACAAGATTGGTCTTGTAGGAGTTCCGTTTGTAGGATCTGAAGTAGATGGCGAACCTGAACAGTTTATCAGATACTCTGCGTGTTATGATGCGCTGGACGAGAAAAAAGTTACTCGCCTAAAAGAGGCATTGAGTAGAGTAGAAATTGGGTATTAATGATATATAGTTTAACCGCCCGCAGTCAATCCATTGACTGCGGGCGGTTTTAAAACAGGATATATCGAAGTGGGGTGAGGCAGATTGCCAGACTAGCAGCAATTGCTAGTTCAATCATGCTCATCACCACTACAATTATCCCGTTAGGGCTTTTTAAAAACCACCATGCTTCCTGCAAGTGGTACCATAAATCTTTTGCTAACTTCATATTTTCCTCCTCTTGGATTTGTTAGCTGCAAATATAGTATAAATTGAATCATCTATATCAAGTATTTTCTTTACAAGAACAGATTATTTATTACAGTTAGTGGTAGTTATTTGTTAATTCCCTCATCATGCATTTCGCCGATTATTTAAACACCCTACCCCCTCTTGAAGACTTTTCTGTAGAAATAGATCTGGATTCTGGAGAAACGGTTCGTATCGATAATGTCCCATGAAAACAAGGATCTCTCCGTCTCCTGCAGGCATTTTTAGGTGGGAAGTCCGTTGAAACGAGACCATTTCCACTTGCAGATTTTTGTGAGTACTATGAAGAGTGGAATACTGATAGAGAAGGACACCATACCACGATCAATGCCCTCTATAAGTACAATGAAGAGGGAGGGATTATAAGAAAGGTTACATCATAATATAAAAATAAGTCAATTTATAAATTGACTTATTTTTATATTAGGTATTATACAAGTAATTTTATTTTTGGTAAGTGTCGTAAAATTATGTCAAAGCTAAATTTCTGAGCGATATCGCTTGGGGCTACATGAAATATATGAAGAGAGGTATGAGGTAGAGTTGCAAGATTAGGTGATAGGATGTCCGCACTGCTAACTTCGAACTTAGCTCTTGTAAGAGAAGGATGAATACCAGAAGCATTATTGAAAGAAATACAACATGTTCCTAATGACAAAAAGCAATGAAATAGACTTGCTAATGGTATCATGCTAAGAGAATGAGCAGTAGAATATGATAGCGTTGTTGCTATTACTGAGTACTTACGAGAAGAGTATGGTATAGAATCTATCGTTTTAGATAACTCGGCAGCAGATATAGATCATCCGACTCTTGCAGAAAGGGGATTTAGAATTTCTACAGCTAATAAATTGCCATTGGCAACAATGCCATATGAACAATTTGTTCAAACCATATGACCTCGATATGGTTGAAATACAACGGTAATGGCTGGTAAATGAGTAGTAAATGATGTTGAATCCTCAGTTAAAGCTGGAAATACAATTCAGAGTGTAGAAGGTGTTTTTTCCGGTACGCTTTGATTTATTATGTCAGAATTAGAAGCTGGGAAAAAATTGTCAGAGGCTATTCGTTCAGCTATAGATAATGGATTTACTGAACCCAATCCAATGGATGATCTAGATGGTATGGATGTAGCAAAAAAACTTGTGATTATTGCTCGCTATGCGGGTCATGATGTATCACTAGGAGATTTTGAAGTGAAATGATTACTTGATAATTCATATAGAAGATTTTTTCCTGAATGATGGAATAAAGATGCACAATGAAAAGATGATGATGAAAAGAAAAGAACAGCAATTGATGCTTTTATTGCTGCGGTTGCTGATCAAGAAGATGAAAAGTTTGAAGGAAAAGTGAGAAAAGCAAAAGAAAAAGACAAATCTAAAGGAGGTTGTGTTTTACGATATCTTGCAAAGATGGATGCTACTTGAGATGGATTATTTTTATCTGTTGGTTTAGATGAAGAGGTACCAAGGGATTCAGATATATGACAGTTAGTTGGATCTGATAATATTGCGATTATTAAAACAGATGTTGAATGATGAGATAAGACTGATAAATGAAAAGGCGCATGAATTGCTACCACTGCTGATTCAGTTGTAAGAGAATATCAAAGAGTTATGGCTGCTGCATAACATCAAAAACCCATCTCCATACTGGAGATGGGTTTTTCTGTTGAGTTTCTGAGAATCTTTTTTATACTACACTTCAATAATTCATATCATAACCACTACACCATGAAAATAGCTATCGTAGGATACGGGAGGATGTGACAAGTCGTGGAGAAACATGCAAAAGAACGAGGAGATGAGATCGTCGCTATTATCGATCCAACACAAGGGACGATAAAAGAAGATTTACTCGGAAAAGATTTCGATGTCATTATCGAGTTTTGTGTACCTCAAGTCGCTCTGGAAAACCTTACGTTTTACGCGGAGCATAACTTCAAAGTCGTTATGGCAACGACGGGTTGGTGGGATCATCTACCTGAAGTAGAGGAGATGTTTAAGAAATCACAAGGGGCGATTATCTGGAGTGGGAACTTCTCTCTTGGGGTAAACTTGGTCTACCAGATGCTCGATACCATGAGCAAGATGATGAATAAATTTCCAGAGTACGATGTGATGGCACATGAGTTTCACCATAGTGGAAAGGCAGATTCTCCAAGTGGAACACTGATAAATATGGGGGATATCCTCTTAAAAAATCTCGATAGAAAAACAAGATCACAGGTAAATACGTTAAATAACAGACCCATTGAACCAGAAGAATTACACCTGACATCTACGAGGGGGGGGCATATCCCTGGAACACATCAAGTGATATTTGACTCGGTATTTGACTCGATTGAGCTCAAACATACTGCAAGAACAAGAGATGGATTTGCTGTCGGAAGTCTTGTTTGTGGAGAGTGGCTCAAGGATAAGCAAGGGTTTTACACAATACAGGATTTTACCGCTAGTTTGTAGTTTTTTGGAAATAAGAAATAAAATACATTACTTTTTCAAATTTTCGAAAACGGTTTTAGAAGTAAGCCCTAAAGAGTCAAAGTTTTGCTACCGCTCTCAAATTCGTAAAAGTAATGTATTTTACTTCTGTTAAGTATTTTACTCTCGTAAACTTGAATCTATACTTTAATTTTAAATATAATACTCATGGATACATCATCATATAGAGGTCTCTGGACAGCACTTATTACTCCCTTTGAAGCTGGGAATAGCTTGGATAATCCTGTAGATTATAGCGCGCTTGACCGTTTGTTACAGATGCAGATTGATGGAGGAGTTACGGGAGTATTATTTCTCGGGACAACGGCAGAAAATCCGACACTTTCGACGGCAGAAGGGATGGAAATCGTCAGAAAATGAATCGAAAAACTTGAAGGAAAGACAAAGGTGATGGTAAATGTCGGAACCTATGCGACAGGAAAAACAATAGAAAATATCCATATGTATGATACCATAGATGGAATTGATGCGTACTTGGTAGTAAATCCATACTATAATAAACCAACGCAAACAGGACTCTACGAGCATTTCGTAGCGGCTGCAAAGTCAACCCAGAGACCAGTAGTGCTGTATAACATCAAGGGAAGAACAGGAGTAAATCTTGAAACGGATACTCTTCTCAGGATTATTGCTACTTGTCCAAATGTCATCGGTGTAAAAGAAGCGAGTGGAGATATAGATCAGATGCAAGAAGTGATTGATCGTACTCCTGATAACTTTCTCGTACTTTCGGGTGACGATGGACTTACCTATGAGCTGGCACAGCGTGGAGGTGATGGAGTGATTTCTGTGGCATCCAACTGTATCCCTGGAGATATGGCGGATTTTGTACACCTCTCTTTACAAAAAGATCCGCATGGCAAAGAACTTGCAGAGTATTTTACTGAGTTCTTCGATAAATTGTTTATCCAGACCAATCCACTTCCTGCAAAGACCTATCTTGCACATAAAGGTATTATCCAAGAAACATTTCGTCTCCCGATGTGTCCGATGGATGCACACGAGAAAAAAATCTGGCTTGATTTTATAGAAGAGAAGAAGCTGTAAACTGAAGAAGAAATAAAAAAAGCAAGAGGGCACTCCAATCCTCTTGCTTTTTCTTTACAAACACATATTTCAAACTACAATTCTTATTGAATCATAGAGAAAACAAAAATAATCTTTCCGATTTTCGAAAACGGTTCTATATGCACAGTCTCAAGGTGAGAGATTACTACCACTCTCAAATCGTAAAAATCATTTTTGTTTCCCCTCTACTCTAATGTTAGCAATACACACCTATGAAAATCGACAAAGTAACCCTCGCATTTGAAAATAAAATTGTACTCAAAGATATCTCGATCGATATTGATCCGGGAGAATTCGTTTTTTTTATCGGATCATCTGGTTCTGGGAAAACGACGCTGATTCGAGCTCTTATCGGTGATTTTGCTCCCTATAGTGGAGATATCGTGTTAGATAACAATATTGCACTCTATAAAAATCTAAACGAAAGTTTTTTGCAAGAGTATCGTAGAAATATCGGAGTCATATTTCAGGATTATAAGCTCCTTGAGTCAAAAAAAGTGTATGAAAATGTCGCCTTTGCGATGGAAGTATGTGGTTACTCTGATGATATCATCGTAAAACGTGTACCAGAAGCTCTTGAACAGGTAGGGTTACTCGTAAAGAAAGATAAATTCGTAAAAGAGCTATCGGGGGGAGAAAAACAGCGTGTCGCTATTGCGCGTGCCCTTGTTCATGAGCCGCAGATTATCATTGGTGATGAGCCGACAGGAAACCTCGACCCAAAGGCAGCAGGAGAGATTATGGATATCTTTGAAGACTTGAACCAAGATGGGAAAACGGTGATTATTGCTACCCATGATAAAGCGATTGTAGATGCTCGTAAAAAGCGCGTTATTGCCTTTAAGGATAAAAAAATCCTTTCAGATACACCGAAAGGAAAGTATTGTTTGGATTAATTATCTACTCACGAGATACTTCACACGGTTATAGTGAGTTCTCATCTTGCGATAGTGAGTGAGGATAGCATCATCGGTTTCTGTCACCCAAGGGGTTGTTTCTTTTACCTTGAGGTATTCAAAAAATCTATTGGTGTGATAGATAAAATAGCGATAGTTTGTCACAATTCATTGGGTGGCATAATAGTCGAGTTCATCATTTGCATACTTTTGTATAATCTGTTTCTTAATAAGACTGTTTGTTTTCACGACTTCACTATAAATCTGTTGTACTTGGAGGTCACGAAAGTGATAGGTATCGAGATCCGCTAGCTCTAGTTCATATGCCTCGGGACCAACTTTGAGCTCTAAGAGTTGTTCCATATACCCTTCTTCTGCATTTACTGGAGAAGCTATTGAAAAAATAAGGAGGGTAGATATAATAAGGGAAAGAAGATATTTCATATGGAAGAGGTAAAAGGGTAAAAAAGGAATATGAGTGTGATATGTCATCCCGTACTTGTTACGGGATCATAAAAGGGTTAAATACAATTATGATTCCGATCCCGAACTCGGGACAGAATGACAATTTATAAATGTATTATTAGTTAAAATAATAAAATGTCAAATAATTTTTACGATATTTTGTGAGTAACGAAAAACTCAAGTGCAGAAGATATTAAAAAAGCTTATCGTAAGATGGCGATGAAGTACCACCCAGATAGAAACAAGGGAGATGCTGAGGCGGAGAAGAAGTTTAAAGAAGTAAATGAGGCCTATAGTGTCCTCTCTGATCCACAAAAAAAGCAACAGTATGACACCTTTGGGAGTGCCAAAGGAAATCCATTTCAGTGAGGAGGAGCGCAAGGGTTCTCTGGATTTGAGGATATATTTGGATGATTTCAAGGATCCACGTGAGGTCGTAAAAATCAAGGCTTCAATATCAATATCGAAGATTTATTTGGTGGGATGTGAGGAGCTGCTGGAGGAAGTCCGTTTTGAGGTCAGAGGACGACTCACCAGCACCAGGCAGAAAAAAAGCCAGAAACACTTGATTTTGAAAAGACTTACGAGATACCGGTGTTTGACCTGATTTTAGGCTGCAAGATAGAGGTATCGGGTGTCTATGGACAAAAGGCAAAACTCAAGATTCCTGCAAGTACGAAGCCAGGGAGTAAGTTTCGTGTGAAAGAGTTTGGAAAAAGTGAGGGAAGCAAGAAGTGAAATCTGATTGTAAAAGTCGAAGCACTGATGCCGAAAAACATCAGTGACGTGGATATGCAGATGCTTGAGAGGATTAGAGAAAATATTGGGTATTAGCTACTTTGAGTGTAGTATTGTTATTTTCCTGCTCTATATACTGCCTTTGGAGAGGGAGGTTATGTATTTGGGGTACATACTTCTTCTAACTTCTGAGTATCTTCATCTTTCAATCCTGTTAACTTCAACACCTTCTGTATCGGAGATTCGTGGATAAAACGAAGTATTTTTTTGATAGTCGCATCTTGGTGTTCGATATCGAGATTTCAGAGGATATCCATGATTTTGAGTTGAGAGAGGAGGATATCTTGTGTTTCAGGAGACTGGATCTTTGCAAGTTCACTCAGTACCTCAAATACTTCAGGAATACTATGTCCAAGTGGGAGGTGGGTATAGGCGTAGTGTAAGAGGAGGAGAAAACGATGAGTCATCTCAAACGAAGCCCTTTGAGCATCAAACTGAGAACGAATCTTGAGATTACGAATCGTGTGAATGTCTCTTTCTGGTTTGGTTTCTATTTCCGAGCTGATAATAGTTCCCAGATCTACGGGCTTGTTGCGCTGACTGTATTTACGAGTGACTTGGATACTTCCATACTCACGGGTAAAGATGGTATAAAGCTCTTGCTTATCCTTGAGTTTCTGTATGCGGAGGATGATACCTTGGCTACTAAAAAGAGACATATGACGACAAAAAAGTGAGACAAACTATAGTTTTGATTTTAGTGGGAAAAAACAAAATGAAAAGTTTGATTTTGAAATAAAACGCCTATAATAGAAGCATCATTTTAGTCAATTATATTTTTCCATGGCAGACGGTATCCAGATAACAGAACAAGATGTAGATAGTATTATCTTGAAGTTACTTGAGGGGCATTCAAAAACAGTGACCGTTAATGTACCAGAGTTTCTTGATTTACTGAAACATAGCCTTTCGCTCAATACGATGGAAAAAAAGAGAGTCGTAGATGCGGCCCCAACGCTTTCTCAGTTTCAGTTTGATGAACTAAAAAAAGTATTTGTAGAGGAAAGAGAAAAGTTTAGAGAGCTGGCAAAAGATCATCCAGATGATATCAAAAAACTCCTCGTGAAACAACAAACAGAGTGGTTGCAATTGGGAGATCTCTACCGTGCAGAACAAGAAAATAAAGGAAAACAAGAAGAAGATCAACATAAAATCGATGATATCAAGTCTCAGTTGGGACTCTAGTTCGCTAAGTTATTAGAAATGCGCTATCATTTTTGTTTCTACTGAAATACAAAGCAAAGAGTTGATATGTACTTATCAGCTCTTTTTAGAGCGTATTCTCGCAGTTATATCCAAAAGATGATTGATAGGGGGCAATTGAAGGTAAATGGGGAACCCGTAAAGAAAAATATAAAACTCTGTCCAAGAGATGAGCTGGAATTGGAGATTACTCTTGAATCACTTGAAATCATCCCCGAAAATATACCACTAGATATCGTCTATGAAGATGAGAATCTGGTGATTATCAACAAAGATTCAGGGGTAAATGTACATCCAGTCCCAGGTGAATGATGAAATAGTGGTACACTCGTCAATGCTCTCCTGCATCACTGTAAACACAAACTCCCAAGTATCGGAGGAGTTGAGCGTCCAGGGATTGTCCACCGTCTGGATAAAGATACCTCTGGGCTCATTATGGTTGCAAAAACCGATACGATGATGCAGTGCCTCAGTGCAGCCATTCATGATCATCAGGTGGAGAAGTACTATATTGCCATTGTATCTGGGATATTTCCTGAGGACACATTTACGGTAGAGTCCTATATCGGGAGACATCCTACTGATAGAACAAAGATGACGACCGTAGATCCTATTAATCCGAAATTAGCTGTAACACATGGGAAGACTCTTGGTGTAATCGATGGAAAATATAGTGTTCTTAGGTTGCAACTTGAGACAGGTCGTACGCATCAGATACGTGTGCATTTGGCATCGATTGGTTTTCCTATTATTGGGGATAGAGTATATGGGGATTTAGTGGTAAATGAGGCGGTAAAAAAGCATTATGGTCTTCAGAGACAGGCACTTCATGCCCATGAGCTCGGCATAGAATTATATGGAGAAAAAAGAACCTATATCTGACCACTCAAAACAGATATGCAAGAGATACTTGGAGATTTACGCCTTAAATACGAATAATTATGGAAACTTGGTTACTATTTGCGATATTGTCAGCTGTAACGGCGGGGATACATAACTTTACGATGAAGGTTATTTCCGAAAGGAAATATAATACTTCTTTGGTGACCACCTATGCGTATACGATATCATCTACACTGTTTTTTATAAGTATATTTTTCTCTGAACAAGGTTTCAAGATGTTATCCTCAGAACTGATTCCGGTGATGTTGTTAGCTCTTGCCTCTACAGTATTTTATTTCTTTTCTGTGCTTTCTCGTGTTGAAAGTATGCGCTGTATCCATACAGTCATCTTTTATCCGATTTATAAAACCTTTGCGCCGATACTTGCGACGATTGCTGGGTTATGGTATTTTGGAGAATCCCTTACCTTACAAGATTGGGTGGGAATCATCATTGGTATATTGATACCACTTCTACTTATTACCCGAGCGGAATCATACATACAAAAAAATCTCATGCGAGGAGTGGTATTTGCAATGATCACGGTTGTTTTTGGTATCCTCGCAGTGATACCTGCCAAACAAGCACATGTGATTGATGCAAATATCAATGTCTTTTTATTGTTTGCCTGTTTGTTTTGAGTTGTAACTGCCTATATCGGGTATGCTTATGCCCCGAAGAAATATCGAGAAGTGCAGCATAATATGAAGGGAGTTCTATGATTTTCTATCCTTGTGGGAATTACACACTTTGGATCATTTTATACCTTTACTCATGCTGCTGTCTGAAACTTCGCTATCGTGTATACGATTAACTCGTTTAGTATCTTGATACCGATTTTACTTTCGATTTGGTACTATCATGAACACTTCACCTTGCGTAAAGCGGTAGTGGTGATATTATCTATTGTATCGGTCTTACTTTTTATGTAATTATCTATGAAATATATTATTTTCTTCATTGCGTGAGGACTGCTGATGAGTTGTGGGACACAAGATAAGGGAGGGGTTATAGAAGATACTGGAGAGGTGATATCTGGGTATGCAGATACTCTTGAGGGAAGTATTGGTGATGCAAAAGCTGTTAAAGCGCAGCTAGAATTGCAAGATCAAGATTTACTCAATCAAATACAAGAATCTACATCACGTTAACCATATTGAAAAATGGAAGCATAATCGCCATGATAATGGTTCCGACGATCAGTCCAACTCCGACGATAACAAGAGGTTCGATAGCGGTTGAGAGGTTTTTTACGATGTCGTCAATTTCACGATTATATTTCTTACTGATTTTTAGGAGAAGCTCTGACAGGGTTCCTGTCGATTCTCAGATTTTTACGATACTTGAGAGTTCTATGGGGAATAAGAAATTTTCTTTTCCAGATTGTATTTCAGATACTCCCATGAGTTCAGAGAGTTCTACACCTTTTGAAATCCCATCAATAAGCTTGTTAATCTCTCTTTCATAGTAGTCATTTTCTACTGCTCCAGAGCTGATTTTGAGAGATTCATTGATAATGATGCCATTTGAGAGGAGGGTACCCAGAGAGGAGGTAAAGAGAGAAAGGATTTTCTTTTTTACGAGACCTCCAAAAAGAGGGACATGCAAGATACAGATATCAAAATAGATCTTTGTCTTCGGATGTCTTTTAAACATGATAATTCCTGCCACAGTAGCAATCATTCAGATCACAATCCAGACAATATTTTCTTGGAGAAAGTTAGAGGTTTGGATGACAAAATCAGTCAGTCATGGGAGGTTTACTTTGGCATCCTTGTACATCTTTTGGATTTTTGGGATGACGTAAATCATAAACACGAGTACCATCATCGTTGCAAGTGTGACAATCACCATCGGGTAGATAAGGGCCCCGACGATTTTTCCCTTGATTTCCTTGTTTTTTTCTTCTTTGTTTTTAATTGTTTCGATGGCATCTCCGAGCTTCCCACTGACTTCTCCCATCTCGATAATAGCGACATCAAACTTTGAAAACGTATTTTTATACATCTCAGCTGCTTCTTTGAGAGAAGCTCCTGCATTGATTTGCTCGATGATATGTTCGATAAATTGTCTCTTTTTTTCTTGTCTGGTTTGATACATAATAATCTTCAGAGCATTAGTAACCGGGATTCATGAGTGAAGGAGGCTACCAAATTGATCGAGAAAATTGATTTTATCTTTGAGTGATAGCGACAAACTATTTCCTGCTTTTTTAGATGCGGGAAATAGTTTTTGTTTCCAGGTTTCGAGAAGTATTTTTATTTTTTGCATGTTTTTGGATTTACTATGCCTAAATTATAGCATTTATCTTGTAATATTTCAAAAAAAGCTATACTTTTAGCAATACTTTTTAGCTCAGTATTATGGGATTTTTTGGAGTTAGTGATGCAAAAGAATTGGAGACACTCGATAAAGAGGTAACTCCTACTACAGAAAGCGAGGTATGACAGGTTGCTCTTGATGTGATAGAGTCTCCGACGAATCTGACAATTGTGGCTCCTATTGCGGGGGTCGACCTTGATGATATCGATGTAGCTCTCAATAATGGGGTTTTGACTATTTCTGGTGTCCGTAATAAACTTTCTGCACTCTATGAATGAGAAGTGACGGTTCGTTCGGAAGAGTGTTTTTGGTGAAAGTTTGTGAGAAATATTATTTTACCAGACAATCTCGATCTCGATGAGATTCAGGCGAGTTTAGAAAACAATATTCTCGTCATTACGATTAAAAAGTTAAAGTTCAACTCTCAAAATATTAAGGTTGATCGCAGGGAAGGATAGTTTATTTTCTATGTTTACAAAGTGATTTTCCGAAAAAAAGACAAGATAGAACACCACGCTCGTAAGTTTGATAAGTTCATTACGGGGCTTATTATTGGTGGGGCAGTCGCTTCGATCTTTTGATTTTCCCGTACAAAAAAAGGACAAGAAGTAACTCAGAAAATCACAGAAGAAGGTAGGACTGTGGCGCAAAAGGGATACTCAGTTTTTGGAAAAGTACTTGTAAAAACACTTCGTTTGTTTAGTAAAAAATAATCATGAAAGGGATTATTGTCATTCTCTCATTTTGAATTATTGTTAGTGGAGGGCTGTTTATACTTTCACAGCTATATGTACCAACTTCTGCAAGTTGTTCATATCAAGGAAAGATTGATCAGTGCGTTCAGGCAAACCTCGATGGCAGTGCTCGTAGTATCGATCCGGAAACGGAGTTTTTATGTGTGACATCACCTAGTAACGAAGAGATTGCCTACAATATCATACTTGATGACAAGTTTAAGGAAATTGATACAGAGATTGAACAGTATCTTCATACCTTAGAAGACGAAAAAGATATTTATTTTTGACCAAATAGGCAGGCAACATCTTTTGATGCTCTCAATGCATTTGAACGTAAATTTGCAGTATATGGAGAGTATTGGACGAGATATCGTGACTTTTGTGATCCTGCTAAACCGAACTCAATAGTACAAGAGGTACTCGCATGTCAGGGGGACGCTACCTCCTATGCAGAGGTGGCAACGTATTTTCCAACATCTTTGTGTATGAAGCTTGTAGAAGATAAGTTGGCTATTTACCATCAAGTAGCGATTAATATCTTGAAGTTGAATAAGGGGGCAGTACAACAAAATGAAAAAAAGAAGTATGAGATACAAGAACAGACCAAATATGACAAGCTTATGGATCAGGTAAATTATAATCGTTCGTATATTGAAAGAGTCTGGGAGGGGTGGCCAGCAAAAGTGAAGAATGTTTATTAATGGATTGTAATTTAGCATTATTAAGAAAAGAAAAAGAAGAAGTTTTACTTCTTCTTTTTCTTTTCTTCTTTTTTTAATTGTTTTTTGAGTGCTTTTTTGATAGCCTTTTCTTTTTCTTTTCTCTTTTTTGGAAGGAAGAGGAACCACCAGAAGAATCCAAGAAGTGCGAAAAACACCATTGGAACAACGACATATGGATTGAGACCAATATAACTTTCTGTATAGGAAATCGGAAACTCTTTGGCAGCACTAAAAACTACTTCCTCCCCGTTTTCATCAGTATAGGCGATGTCTATAAGCGCAGTGATGTGCTTGTATCTGTCTTCTTGCATTACACGCTCCCAAAACATAAGAAATCCTCTATCTTCGACATTTTTTTTCGTATAGTATTCGTTTGGAGTCCAGTATTTTATGACCTGGTTCCCCTCCATATCGTAGTCTTTATAGGGGAATCCTTGCCATGAAACTTCAAAGTTACGGCGAGAACTTGGGAGTACATTTCCTCCTGCATCATTTACGGGGAGATAGTTTACGATTTCTTCTCCGATCACAGCACCCTTATCATTTTTAATAATCTTTTTCCCGACTCATTTTATTTCATTTCCTTCTTCATCGATGAGGGTGATTTTTCCCTCGGGTTTTATGTGTGTATTTCCAGTATTATCAAAAGGAATCGTAAAATCAACATTGAAGTTTTCATCATCGGTATTGCCGTCAGGGATACCATCTTCATTGGGAGTATCGACACTATTGAGTTCTAGATTAGATTCATCAGTAGTATCTCCTGGGAGTTCGATACATTTTCCATCATATCTACTACTTGTAAAATCTATGAGACAATCATCGGGTATACGAGCCTGCCCATTACTCCCCCAACCTCCACTGTCACTACTTCCAGCGGATACGATGATTTCATCTACCGGGATTTCGGCCTCTGTAATAATTTCTCCATCTACATTTACGAGTACCAGGACTCCATAATCGATATTGATGTTTACGGCAGTTCCAGTAGGTGAAGTACCAGATTGATTATTTTTGAAAAATACAGCACCATAGTGTCATCCAGGGGTAGCATCGGTTGGTACATCGATCGTAAAACTGATTTCTTTTTCTTCATTTGGTCCGATGATAAAACTCCCGCTACTGATACTAATCCATGATGAAAGCTCTTGATCTGGATATACAAGCTCGCTTCTTCTTATAAAATCAGGTTTCCCAGAGGTTCCATTGGTCGTGAAGTCAGAAGCACTGGTATAGATGGTATACGTATTTTCTGAAAGGTTTCTCAGTTTTGCAGTTTTTTCTATCGTTGCTCCTGTTTCGGTTTCGATTTCATAGAGGATAGGACTGACGATAAAATTTACATCTGCAAATGCAGAGGGAATACAAAGAATCGCTATACCTACAAGCACATACTTGATACGAGAAAGGAGAAGCTTCATGGAAAAAGATAGTAAATAATTGGCAGTACTATATGGCAAAAGAAGTGAAAAGCAAACAAAAAAAGACCGACTTCTCGGTCTTTTTTTGTTTGCTTTTTTCTATTTAGAAGTTACCAGTAACCGTAAAGGTAATGGTATCTTGATAGTTTCCCGCTTGCGTTTGTGCATCACTTGTTGCGGATACACTAAAGAGGATATCATCAACACCACTCAATGCTTCAGGTTTATTTGAAGTATAGACTGTATGTTCTGCAGTGCTATCTACTTCACTACTAAGATTTGCTGTAGCAGAAAAACCTGTAATCGTTGAATCTGTTGCAGCATTAAGAGCAGAAGCAAATTTGTAGCTTTCTGCAACTCCATCAGTGACAAGGTCATTGATTTGTACAGCACCAGAAGAAGTATTTGTAAGACCTCCACTAGAAGATCTTGCAGTAATACTGAGACCATTTACAGCATTTGTCCCTACTTCGATATCAAGAGTCCCTGTAGAAGTTACTCCTGCAACAAGAGTTCCAAGATCAATAGCTCCAGTAGAGATACTCATATTGAGAATAGGATCTACGGTAGCCGTTACGACAATCCCAGCAACTTCACCAGAGGCAGTACCAGGAAAAGAATCATCCCAGTTAATTACGGCATCAAAACTGGTAGTTCCAACAACGGAACCAGTACCAATCTGTGTCGCATATGTCTGAGAGAGATTAAACGCAGCGATTGCAACAAGTGCAATAGTTGCAATAATCTTTTGTGTTTTTGTTTTTGCCATACCACAAAGATTATAAAATAAAATATTGCTAGCAAGCGTATATATTTTAGCATATCTATTTTTCCCCTGTCAATAAAAATGTCTTAATTTTCTCTTAATTTCATAAAAAACTTGTAAACTTCTATTTCAGACATATAATTTTTGGCGTTTAATTCGATAAAAGAGGGATGATATGGCAAATTCACACGGACTTACAGCAAGAATCGTAAAAAAGCAAGCAGCAGCAAGAAAACTCGCAAAAAACAAGAAGCAATCGTTTCAGGTATATACCGGAAATGAAAATCCGCAGGTAAGAAAGAATCAAAGTTATAAGGCGAGGATTCATTATTATGAAAACAAGCAAAATTTTCCAAAAAAGAAGCTCAAAACAAAAAATGTTCAGTCTCTGAAAGAACAGGGACTTATCGATGAACGTGGCTTTTTTGTAAAGGGGAAAAAGAAAAACTTTATCACAAAATCAATGGTCGACGAAAAAGGACTCGACTTTTATGGAATGCCGAGATAGGGGGAAAAGGGGAAGATAATACTCCTCATACTCTCAGATTGCTTCTCCCGAGTACTCAGGATCGCAATGACAAAAATGGCTTTTTCAGAGGTCCCTTTATTCTTTACCTTTATCTCTATTTCCCTCTTTCTATGCAACGATTTTATTATCCTGGTCTTGATAATGAGAAAGATACTTTGCGTATCAAAGATAGAGACCTGTTTCATCAGATGACGAGAGTGCTCAGATATACGGTCTGACAAGAAGTAGTCTTTTTTGATGGGATTCATCTTTGCGACTCTGTTTATCGAATCACTGAAATACAGAAGGATCAAGTGGTATGTGAGAAACAAGAAACGAGATTAGGGGCTACCGATAGCTGTAGTGTGACTCTGTATCAAGCACTTCCCAATAAACTCGAGAAACTCGAATATATTGTTCAAAAAGGAGTCGAGGTAGGAATTCAGAAATTTATATTTTTTCGTTCTGATCGTAGTCAAAAATTACAGCTTTCTGATACGAAGAAGTCTCGACTTACAAAGATTATGATTGAAGCAGTAGAACAATCAGGGGCTTGTGTCTTACCGGAGATCCACTTCTTTGATACATTCTCTTTTGAGCAGCATGTATCAAGCCATCATATCTATCTGCATACAGAAGATCTAGCCTCTAAGAAGCTCCGAGATATTGCTGGAAAAGAAGAACAATATAGTATCTGGATTGGTCCAGAAGGAGGGTGGTCAGAAAAAGAACTTCAAAATTTTAGAGAAAAAAATATGACCCCAGTATACCTCGGGTCACATATATTGCGTACAGAAACAGCGGGGCTTGTTACTGCATTTTTTCTGCTTCAACACTAGTTTCTTTTACTTTTCCTGTAGAGGTTTCATGTTTTTTATGAAGCCTTTTTGCCGTTGTGCAAAGTTGCCACACTTTTGATACTATTTTTGCGATGAGTGTATACAGAGAAAAAATCCCTGGAAGTCTATAGGTATTGGAATTTGCAGCGTATCCGATACCATAACAGATAGGGATAAATAGAAGAAGATAGTAGCTTGGAGAGAAGTGAAATGTCCAAATAAGAATGGTGATAAAAGTAATTCAAAGTCCATTTATGATATGCGTGCGAGCATTAGTTTTGAGAAAAAAGAGATTACAGATATTTACAATAGGGAGGTAGAGACAAAACTTTGGGAGTTTGTAAGGAGTCAGTGTTTGCGTGATTCATTTCCAGTTCTCTTCCTCTTGTTGTTCTGCTTCTTGTTCCTGTTTGTAGAGATTTTTAAACTCAGAAAAAGTTTCATGTTTCTGTGTGAGATATTTCCAGAAACTACGAAGGTACACAGGAATCTCTCCAGGTGTTGGGATCTGACGAAGTTGGAGAGTGAGAAGTCTCTTGCTCCCGATAAGACTTACGCTGATAAAGGCAACACTGATGATATAGAGTAGGAGTAAAAAGATAGCAAGATTTGTATTCCCAGCGATGTAGGTAGCGATGATGATGATGGTAGAAAGGAGATTGAGTTTTGTTGCATTTTGGATCGTCTCAGAGCTTTTGTATTTTGCATATTGGAGGTATCCGATAAAAGGAATGTATGAAAGAATGATGAGAAACATATCTTTCTCATCGTGTGAAGTACTTTCGTGAACATCAAGAATTTTAGAGTCTCTTGATACCTGGATTAGTTCTCCTACATGAAAGGTCTTTTCTTGACCAGCGAGGTACATACCGTAGAGCGAGCTACAAAATAAGCCAAGAAAAACGGTAGAAGCAAGGAGGTAGTTTAATTGCCACGAGAGGATGCTAATCGTCTCACCCGCACCATAGTGAACGCAGATGATGTACGTGAGGAGGAATCCTAGGTGTACGATCATGGCACTTTTCGTATGTGCGTGGACAAACGGATGATTGAGATTTGGATTATTTTTATTGAGTAAAAACAGCCACGATACAAATACCATAAAATACGCAGTACGTGCATTTCCAATAATCACACGATTCAGATTTTGATTTTCCATACTCCTTGTTACAATGAATTAGATGATGGTATCATAGCATACTTTAGTTGTAACCGCAAAAAACTCTATGAAAATACAAGAAGTTCGTTTTGACAAATCTGTGAGCATACAGGATACAGAATTATTTTTTGATGCCCGCAAGGAAATTATCTTCGTTGGTCGTTCAAATGTCGGAAAATCGAGTCTCATGAATGCGATTTTTCACAAAAAGGATCTGGTAAAGACTAGTTCTCGTCCAGGAAAGACAAAAACGGCAAATCTATTTCTCGTGAATAATAAATTTTACTACACTGATCTCCCAGGCTACGGGTTTGCAAAACTTGGGAAAGAGCTCAAAGAACACCTTGACGCGCTTATTAGTTGGTATGTAGAAGAAAGGAAACCGTATATCAAACAGGTGGTCATACTGATTGATTCCAAGATCTGACCACAAGAAACAGATAGAGATATGTACGAGTATCTCCTCAGATTAGAAATGCCGGTGGTGTTTGTCCTGTCCAAGGTAGACCGACTTTCCAAGTGAGAGCGTCAAAAGTCTCGAGAGTTTACAAAAGACATCTTTTTTTGACAACAGATATTTGAAGTCTCAAGTATGAAGGGCGTATGAGTGAAAGAGCTACAGAGGTTTTTAGGAGAGAGTTTAAAATAGGGAATAGAGGATAGTGAAGAGTTGTTGTTATAGAACATCATCTTTGTCATTCCTGTACCGTATCCGTCTTTAGTGGAGCGAGTTAGAAACTGTTAATTGTCATCCTGAGCGTTAGTCGAAGGATCCCTATAACACTCCTTGGTAATATTTTTTGGAGATGAATTCCTGCGGATAATCATCATCTTGTCATTCCTGCGCAGGCAGGAATCTATAATTCGTTCTCGAGTCCTTACTTTTGAGACCAATGCCGAGTACTCGGGATCAAACACGAGAGAATGATACTTACGATACGTTGGCTATTATCGTCTCACCTCCTAGAACCCCTCTTTTCTAGAGCTATATAACTGGCTGTCATTGCGAGGAAGGATGACGAAGCAATCTTGTATAATTCTTCATTATCATTTGTAATGACATATACTAAGATTTCTTGATAATCCCAATCTGTCCCTGGTTTACTTTGTTGATGAACTTACCATTCATGTTTTGTACGGTAGTGATACGCTCATGACAACTGGGACAATAGATGTCGGTTCCAGCGGGAGAAAAGTCTTCGACAAAAATACCGTGATAGTCTTTTTTGATTCTATCACGGTGTATTTTTAAGAGTCTATTGCCTGGTCACTTTTTGTACTTGATAAGCTTTTCTCCGCACTTACAGTGGACGGTAAT
This sequence comes from Candidatus Peribacteria bacterium, assembly GCA_023898505.1. Taxonomy (GTDB): domain Bacteria; phylum Patescibacteriota; class Gracilibacteria; order BD1-5; family UBA6164; genus HK-STAS-PATE-10. The sequence goes on from CP060226.1 coordinate 1,167,943, forward strand.
CGTATGGTACTGTACTAATTTCTTCGCCATTCTTGATAGGGGACATTATATTTTGAGTGGCATGATGATATGACGGAATTCTCCCTTGCTTTTTTTCTTTTCTCCATCACTGAGGGGAGTAATGAGTATCGGTGAGAGTGCATTTTCAAAGCGGATGCTAATGTGTGATGATTCGATAACACCGAGCACTTCCAAGAAATACGTAGAGTTGATCCCGATAATATTGTCCTCTCCTTCTACTGCGGCAGCTAAACGTACATCTCCTTCTCCGATTTGGGATTCTCCAGATTCGAGGAGGATCCTCGCTTCACCCGAAAAACTCATCTTTATAGAGTAGTTGTTTTCTTTACTAATAAGGTTGATCTTTTTTAGAGCTTGGATGAGGTCGATACGGTTAATCTCAGCCTTTGTAGAAAAAGAATTTGGAAAAAACGAACTATAATCAGGGAAACTTCCGTTGAGAAGACGAGAAAATACTTTGGTATTTCCAAAGTAAAATGCGATCTGATTATCACCCGAGATGACTTTGATATCATCATCTTCTTTGATAATGCTTTTGATTTCAAAGGCTGTTTTACTGGGGATGATTTTTGAGAAACTTCCTTTTCCTTGAGCATCGAGACTTGTTTTGTACTCAGAGAGACGGAAACTATCGGTGGAAGCGCAGGTGACGTTTCCAGAATCAAGATTCATCAGTATCCCTGCAAGCGTTGGGCGGATATTGCCTTCTGCAGAAGAAAAGAGGGTTTTTTCGATAGATTTCTTGAGAGTTTCTCCAGATATGTGAAAGCTCATCTCTTCTTTAATCGTAGGGATAAGAGGAAATTCACTTGCCTGGATTCATTTTATTTTAAGTTTTCCACTTTCGGTTACGAGGTTTAAGCTATCATCTTTCAATAACTCTATTTCTATGCTTGAATCATTGATAAGGGAAATATAGCTGATAAAAAGCTTCCCTGGGATGCAAAAGGCTCCTTCTGAGGTGATTTCGATATCATCTTTGATGATGTATTCAATTGCCATTTCCAGATTATTGGCACTGAGAACTATCGAGTTAAAGTTTACTTTGATGAGGATATTTTCGAGTATCGGCGTAGTCGTAATCCCCGCAGTTGCGTGGCTGACAGTATCGAGCCCTGTTTTTAACACAGAAGTATTAACACGAAATTTCATAGTTTGTAGCAGGTTAGGAAGTAGCGTTGTTACAGTAGTTGTACCAAAAAAAACACTCAAATCAAGCGAGTGTTTTTTTTCGTGTTAAAAAGTTGTGAAGGGGGGCAAAGAGTGTGAAAAATATATGCTTGAAATGCACGGGGAAATATATATAATTTCTTTTAAATATTTTGTTATTGATATTATGGATTTGGATATACAACTTCATTTTGCGGAAAAATATAATTGGTGGTCTACAAAGAAATGAAAACAGAACCTGAGTACTGAAAAGAAATTGAGTTATATCATGATGTATGGGAGCCTGAGGGAGCTTATATTTGTCTTTGAACAATTTGATATGAGTACCTTGGTGCGTGCATTTGAGAGTATAGAAAGAGATGAGTTCTCCCTTGGAAAAAAGAGGCAAGAAGTGATTCGATATTTATTACGCCATAAGTCTGATAATGCGTTTGTATGTTAGAAAAAAAACAGAAAATTATCTTTGATACTATAGCACTTCGAGTTCTGGATACTCAGCAACAGTGATTGAGAGTAGTACTTGAGGATTTCTCAAGTACGCATTTTTTAGCCGGATGAACGGCTATTGCTCTACAGTTATGACATAGGAAAAGTATCGACTTTGACTTTTTTTCTCGTTGAACTCAGGGAAGTTTTGCTCAGTTTGTAAGACGTATAGGAGTATATGGCTTTGATGTCAGTGATGCAGACACACTTCATTTCCGTGGGATGGAATTCGAGGATCAAGATGAACTTCATACGACTATCAATGGAGTGAGATGGAGCTGTATTAACTTTTATCGCACGCTATATGATGACCAAGAAATACATATCCAAGGGAACAATTATATCTTGTGATGATTACGAATTGCTTCACTCGAAGAACTACTTTCAATGAAACTCTTTGCGATGATTTCTCGAAACAAGTGGAAAGATGCGGTAGATGTATATTTCTTGCTTTCTCAGCTCTGAATCTCTCTTTTGGAGGCGTTAGATATGTCAGAAAACAAGTATTTTATCAATATATTTAATCGTGAAGCGGTGCTTGAACAAATGCTTTCGGGTTATTGGGATACAGTCGAAGATGTGCAGTATATCATAGACACCCCTCCAAGTGATGGTACGATTATCAAGTATCTACAAAAGGAAGCAATGAGTGTTTCGAGGATGTTGTAGTTTTGAGTACAACAAAAGTCCCCAGTGATACTTGTATCACTTGGGATTTTCTTCAAAAACCAGTATATAAAAACAGGAGAGAGAAAAAAGTTTTAGTATGATATCATTCCTCTGGGCATTACATTATTACCAGTATCATAGTCATTTTCGTTTTAAAAAGTTGTGAAGGGGGCAAAGGACAGAGGAATTACAGGGGTGAATGCCCAAAATTCAAAACTCCTTATTTGTATTCATGCTTTCTTAGTTCTAAATCTTCATCCGCTTTTTTTTTCTCATAATCTATTTGTTTATCTAAAAATTCTTCATATTTTTTTATAAAATCCTGAATATATTTTCTTTTATCTTTTTTCCATTTTTGTATTGATTCTTTTTTGCCTTTTAATGAATTAACAAAACCATATTCACCAGAGACTAACCCTCCAGTTTCTGACATAGGGTAGATAACACTTCCTTGATGTTTTGGATATTTTCTAAGTATTGTTTGCACAGCCTTACTATCAAGAGTTATATGCCCTTGATAAGTGCTTAATATTGATAATACTGTTTTAATATATGATTCAATGCCAGTATTTAGTAGTTTAACTAATTCTTCATCAAGGTCATTTATTGAATAAATATTCTTTAAAAAATGCCCACCATCCCAATTAAATAACCAGTTTTTCTTTTTAAACCATTTCAAAACTTCAGGAATAATTACCTTTCCATGCGTTTGTAGGACTGTGTTAAATTTATGAAAATCATAGGGAATGGCATCGTATCTATCTTCACTTTTTTTCTTAGATTGAATACTTATTCTTTTTTCAAAGAACTGAACTATTTTTAATGGATAATCTTTAGCAATTATTTCTAAAATAGCTTCAGTATGATAATCGATATTTGGTACTAGTAGTAAGCTCTTTAAGATTACATCAAAGTCTTTTTCAGATAGTATTTTTATTATTGATTCTTTTTGAAACCAAACATTATTTACCCACCAACTGTCTTTTTGCTTTGTAAGTTCTTTGATTGTTTGAACAAATAATTTTGTATGTCTTTTATCCCTTGGATAATTATCAACAATAGAACGAATAACATTATTTAGAGCATTGATGTCTTTTTTCTGTTTTGCTTTTTGAAATGCTTGTTTTAGTAATTTTTCATCTACTTCTTTTACATAAGAAAAAATATAGGTACATAATGATAAATGCCTTCCTTCTTTTATAGAATTTTCAATAAATTTTATTGCTATATCTTTTTTGCTACTTGCATAAATTCCAGCAACAAGATGAATAAGAAACTCCTCTAAGTCTTTTTCTTTATTTTGGATAAGTTTTTGAACAATATTTGGTTTTTGTTTTCCAAGTTCATTAAGAAAAATATTGAAATACTGATACCTACCATAGTCTTTTGCTTGATTATAATTGTTAATTACTGAGATAATTTTATTTTGCCATTCAGTAAAATTACTATCTGATATTTCCTCTACAAATTCTTGAATTTTTTGCTTTCTTTCTTTTTCCGCTTCCCTCCAATCTAAATCTTCATCAAAACGGTAATCATATCCAACAAATATTTTGAACATGTTATATTCACTATTTTGTGCGATAAGAGACTGTAATTTTTTAATATTTTTTAGTTTGTTAGAATATCTTTTTATAAACCAATGAGATTGCTCCTCAATTTCTTTTACTATTTCGTGATCAGTGTTTTCAACTATCTCATTGTAAAATTTAATTATCTTGTTTGTATTTCCTCATATTAACTCTTCAAGTTCCTTTGTGTAATTATCATATGGTGTTTGGGTCGCTTCTCTTAAAATTTGTAATATCTTTTTCTTTTGAGGAATTTTTTTTGAAAGCAAAAATAATTTTTGCAAAATTTCAATTGCTCTTTCCCTTGTTTGCTTGAGGTTTTTGTTCGCATTTAGTCCGCCACGATGGATAGTAAAAGTTTTATAATCCATCATCTCATTTCCCTCAAATGATGGATTTATTATGTGTTCTAAAATTGTAGAAATAGCATCAAAATTAGTAAGCAGTTTTCTATCTCCAATTTTTTCTATTTCATCAAGAAGAAAAATTTGTGGCTGATATCCTATTTTTTGTAACACAAATAAATTATACTCTGACGTTTTTTCTAAAGATTTATTTGCTTTTTTCTTGATACTTTTTTCTTCTGAATTTGAGAGTCTTAAAAGTAGAGTAAATACATCTTTAGGCTCTATATATCTTAGTCTTCCAAGTAATTCAATCGACTTTTCAATCAGGTCATTATGAGATTTCCCTTTCATCTTTCCCCAGCCTTTTATATTTCTGGTAACTATTTTTAATGGCTTTTTGGAGTTTATAATTTCTCTCAGTATTTGAACTGCTTTGTTCGGTATCCTGTAGATATACTTTTCCATTAACTCTAAGTTTACAAAAATATCATCGTTGTTTTTGAATTTGGGAAGATGGTTTTTAAACTCCTTTGAGAGTTCACTAAAATATTTTTCAACTTTTGGATGATTAATTTTATTTAATTGCTCAAATACAATCTTTTTATTATCAAAATATAAGTGTTTATCTAAATTCTCAAAATCTAACAATTTGCTATCAAGCAGTAAAAACAGTGATTCGACCCCTAATTCTTCATTTTCTAAAAGATGATAATTTACAGTGGAGCTTATGATGCCTGCATTTTCAAGGTGTTCAATTATTGTTTTTGATTCATGTTCTTTGATATTTAATAAATCAGAAAATACTTTTGGGAAGTCTTGTTTTTTTATAGCTCCAAATAAATAAAGAACCCCCAAACAAGATTGAACATTTAACTCAAATTTACTTGAAATTTTTGCTATTCCTTCTTTAGCTTCTGAGTAGTTGTCAGATTTTGCTATTTTTCTCCATTTTAAGTTAATTTTTTGAGAGTCGTTATAATCAATTTCATTTTTTGAAATATCAACAGTAATTCCTTTAGAATTATTGATATTTTTATCTAAGAAGTGCCAATAACTTCTTTTCTTCTCAACATCAACAATGAAAAACAAAGTTGGGACATTGGTTTTAGTTAAAAATTCAACATCTTTTTTTGCAATGTGATATTTTTTTAAATCAGAGATTTTTTCATGTGATTTTATCTGATAATGCAAATAAAGTTCTAGATAGTTTTCATTTTCATCTTTTAGTTTTATCACCCCATCTATATCTGGATGCCTATCTTTCCCTGACCTCCTCTCAAAATCTGTAAACATAAAAAATTGCATATCAATAGAAGCAAATAATATGTTTATTCCATTTGAGCTAATTGTATCTTGTTGAGTAGATTTAGACATTTTTTCTACGGTAGATTGTAAATATTGTATCCTTTCCCCCTAAATATTAAATCGTTTTCGGAGTGATTATCCCCCCTTATTAAATTTTAGACAAGTTTTGTTTTGCTTCCTTTCTTAAAAGCGAATCGGGAAATTTCTTATTCCCCAAATTTTACAATAAGTCCCTTATTTCTTAAGATCTCGTCTTTAATACTTCCAAGAAACTGGCGAATATTTTCTCCACGAATCATAATATGAAAATGATACTGGTGGTAGCGCTTGATAGGAGAAAGTGATCGATCTATGCGATAGGCTTTTTCGGTATCTTCATGCTGGAGCTTTTCATAGATACGTGCAATAAAGTCTCTTGCCCTCTCTTCGTTTAGGTGTCGATACTCCACCCAAGCAATCTCGCAAAAAGGAGGATAGTAAAACTCTTTTCTCTCTTTTAATGTATACTGGAAAAAAGACTTATAATTGGCATTGCAGATGTGATCGATAATCGGATTTTCGGGGATATATGTCTGGATAATGACTTCCGTTTCAGTGTCTGGTCTGTCTCATCTCCCCAGGAGTTGTTTGATGTTTTGATAGACCTTTTCTTCCGTGTTATACACCGGGATTTGGAGTTCTTGCTCGAGGAGAATCACGCCGATAAGCCCTACTTTTTTGAAGTCAAATCCTGTTGTAATCATCTTGGTACCGATGATGATATCGGCACTATGGAGATGGGCTATCGCTTCAGATTTTTGTTTTTTTTGTTTCATCTGATCAAAATCAAAGCGAAAGACTTGAGCTTGGGGAAATAAAAAAGAGATCTGTTGTTCTAGTTGTTGTGTCCCTACTCCAACTTGCAGGAGATTTGTCCCATGACAGGCACTACAGGTAAGGGGGATATTTTCATGATGTCCGCAGATATGACAGAGAAGCTTCGGTGGATGAGTGTGAATACTGAGCGCATGATCGCAGGCAGGGCAGCCAAAAAGATGGTTACAGTCAGTACAAACGAGAGAAGAATGGCTTCCTCGCTTATTGATGTAAAGGATCGTTTTTTGTCACTGTTTAAGGCAGGTATCTATATGTTCTATGAGAGTACGAGAGAGGTATCGATACTCAGGATGTGCGTTTTGTGAGAGATTGACGAGGAGCATAGGGAAATAGAGAGATAGGTAAATGGGACGAGAGGTAAATAGTGAATAGGCGTAGGAGTGATAAACTTGCAATAATTCTATCCGCCACGCTATCTATGTACTCCTTATTTATTTTAATTGTACAAATATTTGCATAATTTTCAAAGGTATAGTACACTTATATATGAGGCATACAACGGTACGTAGGTTTCCTCCTTTCACCTACTACTGCTGTATGTCTCTTTTTTGTGCCCGTCAAACGAAAATTTTTTGATTTTTTCAAAAAATTTTATATAAAAATACCCGTATTTTTACTGATTAACATTCTAAATTTTGGACTATTATAGCGTACTTGGGGTTGAAAGATGAGCTTCAAAAGATGACATAAAACGAGCCTATCGTAAACTGGCGATGCAGTATCACCCAGATAGAAATGGGGGAGATGCAGCATCTGAAAAAAAATTTAAAGAAGTAAATGAAGCCTATAGTGTGTTGTCAGATGATGCAAAAAGACAGCAGTACGATACTTTTGGATCTGTGTGAGGAGCCTCTGGTTTTGGAGGCGGAGGATTTAATGTCGATGTAGATCTCTGAGATATCTTTGAATCATTTTTTGGTGGGGGAATGTGAGGATCTGCTCGTAGGTCAACGGAACGTAGAGGTGAGGATCTTGAATACAGTCTTCATATTGATCTCAAAACCAGTATCTTTTGAGGAAAAGAAACGATTCGTTTTGTAGCACAAGAAGCCTGTGATGGATGTGATGGTGAGTGAGGAAGTGGGAAAAAACAGTGTCCAAACTGTGGGGGAACGGGCAGAGTCACGACGACAAAACAAAGTGTATTTGGAGTGATTCAAAAGACACTTACCTGTAGTCAGTGTTCTGGTACCGGAGAATCATTTGAACATATTTGTAGTAGCTGTTCTGGCGAAAAGCGTGTAAAAAAAGAAAAAGAAATTGTTGTAGATATTCCAGCGGGGATTAATGATGGGATGATTATAAAATTGAGTGAAGAGGGAAATGCAGGAGTTGGGATGAAGGCTTCTGGAGACCTCTATATCCGTTTTTCTGTAGATCTAGAAGAGAAGGGATTGAAAAGAGAAGGAGAAGATTTGTATTATGATTTGGAAATCGATGTGATTGAAGCGATTTTGGGGACCAAAAAAGAAATCTCTCTTCCTATTTTAGGGAAGCGTATGATAGAAATCGCTGCAGGGACGAGTCATGGTACCGTGATTAAGCTCTCAGGAGATGGGGTCAAACATATTCATAGCGAGACGAAGGGGGACCTCTATATCACGCTTGAACTCAAAATTCCAAAGAAATTATCAAAAGCAGAAAGAGAGCTCTATGAAAATATAGCGAAAGAACGTAAGCTCAATGTGAAAAACGGAAAGGGAATATTTGAAAAACTATTTGGATAATACGGTGAAAATATCATATTTTATGATTCTGAATTCCAAGTTTTCACGATAAAATGACAAAGAGGTAAGCAGTTATGTTCTCGTATTTTTTAGGTCGTTCATAGTTTTTTTGTTACATGATTCATTTTCTACAAAAATACCTTTCTTCTCTTATTATCGTCGTCTTTTTTTTTGTGTTTGCAGGTTTGTATGGAGGAGAATATGTTGAGTATCATAAAGAGCATGCAGAACTGTGACAAGTATTTGAAGAAAGTACGGAGAATTTGAAGGAGTTTTCGTTTGATGCTCTATCGCAAATTGATGGTATCTCTCTCATGTATACTCCAGAGAATCTTGTCTTAGATACCTTGATACAAAAGGTAAATGCGGCAAAAACGAGAGTGTATGTGGAGGTATATATTTTTACACAAAAATCTTTTCGAGATGCCCTATTGCGAGCACAAAAGCGAGGGGTCGATGTACGTGTATTGCTTGAAAATAATCCCTATATGGCACCAAATCTCAATAATGCCATATTTTATGATTTACAAAAATGATGAGTTCAGGTACAGTGGTCAAACGCTGATAATTATGCCCTCAATCACTCAAAAATATATCTGGTTGATGATGAACTTATCCTCTCTACTGGCAATATGAGCCACTCAACGTTTACCTATAATCGTGAGTTTTTTCTGGTGGTTTCGGATCCAAAACTCGTGTCGGTGATGGAAGACAATTTTCAGTATGATTTCCTCTGAGATCCCTATTGGTCATATGATCATCGACTCGTTCAGAGTCCCTATGATAGTCGTGTAAAACTCGAGTATCTTCTCAAAAATGCGAAACAGAGTATCCAGATGTATGTACCGTATTTTTCGGATACGAGTATAGTGTCTTTGTTACAAGAACAAGCACGACTCGGGAAAAAAATAGAGATCATTACTCCCAGTACAGATGATGAAGAGGAACTCAAAGATATCGACGCACTGAGAGAGGCAGGAGTGATAGTATATATGCGTAAAAAGCCCTATATTCATGCCAAGGCACTCTTAGTAGATGGAGAGTATGTATATCTCGGAAGTATCAATTATTCTCAGTATAGTATGGATGAAAACAGAGAGTTTGGATTACTGATTTCCAATCCTTCTCTTATCGAAGATTTCCTTCAAGTATTTATTTCTGATAGGGAGATAAAATAATACACCACGAAGCCCATTATTGACAAGTAGAAATATAAAAAACAGTTTTACAAAAGCTCTATCCGTTCTACAATTTGGAGTACTATCTATTTGCATGATATACTCGTGAATCTCATCTCAAAAATTCTGGTTTCTATCTTTGGTACTCTCGCTCTTATGTTCTTATTGTATTTGAGCTTTTTCTTGCAGGACGGAAGTCAGGTAGAAAAGATCTCGTATCCTAAAAATACGATTGCTTCTGCTACGGGATACTATTCTCTTTCTGGGACGACACTTCTTGCGTCTCTGGAAAAAAATGATGAGAGTCTCTTTGGTACTGAGAGACTCGGGAGTATGGATATAGTTCTATCAACGAGTGATACATATACAGTATCTGAGAGTTGAACAGGAGTTTCTCTCTCGCTCACAGCTACCGGGAAGTATGTATTTCAACTATATGACCCCAGTAAAAATTATACTATTGAAGTTCCTGGATATCGTATTCACAACATTGGACCATCGCTCGTATATGTCAACTATGATGATGTAAAAAAGAACTTTATTTATGTGGTACATTGATGAGTTCAGGTACAACTGATGGATGAGAAAAATACTGAGGAGATTACTCAAGTATATCTCTATCCGCACACCTATATTTCTTTTAATGCTCTCAATAATAAGTACTTTAAAAACTCTGACTTTTTACGTATAAAGTCAGTTTTTGAGCTTCAGTATTTAGATGATCCATTGTTTGATGATGGAAGTGTGAATACGGAGGTCTTACGACACTTAGTATATGGAAATGAAAGAGATCTCCCCATCCTAAAGTCTATGTTCTCATATCTGCACGAGAGATATGCTGATTTCTTCGAGGATTATAGTTACTTGCGCAATATCGATACGTGGCAGCTTCCAGGGGCTGAAAGAATCCAAAAATACTTTTCATTTTTTATGAACGATGCCAAAAGAGAAGTATACTATAAAAATGCCGTGCTAGCTGGCTATTTGGATATATTGCAACACCCATCTGTAGAAGCTCAGACATATGAGCAGGTACAGTCGTATATGCAGGAACTACAGTCCATATCTCCTCAGGCCTATAAGGAAATGAAAGACCTATTGTCTTCTCTCTATGTGATTTCAGGAAATACTCAAGGGATGAGTGATGTAGCAGTAAAAAGCCGTATTTCTAAATTGTACGCACAAGTATTTGGTATAAAAAGCTATCATGAAGACTTGGCATTTTTTCTCTTAAATACGATGTATTATGGCTATGATTTTCAGGGAGAAACGGACTTCTTTTCACCGTTTTCTCAGTTTTTAAGACAGTACATGGTAGAGGAGGGAATGATTGATAGTGATGGTCAATTTGTACGACAGGACTTTAGTGCTTCGGGGGTATATGATTATTTTTCAAATTATTTACAGGAACTTTTGATTGCAAATATCTCCTTTAATTCGGAGGATATTACAGCTCTCTTATATGTGCTCAGTCGTTACATTATTTTGGATGAGCAGCTGTATACGGGCGAAGATGAAAAGAGAAAAATTACGGGGATTCAGGTGCACCTTGATATCCTGAAGAAAATACAATCAGAGATGCTTTCATTTTACTTCCTTTCTGCTCGATGAGAAAATGATATCTTGCAACGAGAGTTTGGGAATACACTGGCATCAGTAGAACTCGATTCGCTTGAAAAGAGTGTAAATCAGCTCATACAATTTTATGACAAAAATAAACAGCTCATTTCTGGATCCTCAAAAGAAAGAGATATTGGGTATATGCGTTCGTACTCTGAGCTCAGTGGCTCATTTCGCGAGTATTTTTTAGCACTCAGAGATTATGAAAAGTATGAAGTAGAGTATAATAGTGTAAAAAGGCAGTTACTCGATCAGGCAGTGGTAGATGTCGATACGGAGACTACCATCTCAGAAGAATCGTTTTTAGAATATATGTCTCAATTTCAAGGAGTGGTACTGACAAATGTAGATCTCACTATTGAAGAAGACTCGTATCATGCAGAAAATGTTCTCATCGCAGGAAGGCGTTTTAGTTTTGATTTGCTTCCTGGAAAAAGAAATGAAATCCGTAATATCCAGATAGATGGAGAAGATTCGAGAGTTTCATATGCTCTCGATGATGAAGAAGAAGCTCTAGCAGATCTGTTTGCTCAGGCAAAACAAGAGGAGAGAGATAGGTATGATTTTAGAAATTTCTTCTTAAATACATTTATTTATAAGGGAGGCGATACGACAAGAGAAATCGTACAAGACGAACTCCCTGAAGATCAAGAGGATAAGGTAATTATTGCTATTAAAAATGATAAGCTGCTCGGTACAAGAGGAGAGTTTGCATCGATCAAAAATCTCCTGCAGATAGAGTATGATGACTTAGATGTACTGATTAAAGAGGGAGGCTACCAGATTCATATCGAGGATGCATTTCTTGAGCTGTCTCCAGAATCCGATAGTTCTTGAAAAAATATTGCTGCTTCTTTTTCTGCTGACTATACACTGGCAGGAGAAGATCATTATTTTTCAAATATCCGTTTAAAGTTATATGAAAACTATGAGATTACTGGGAAAAACTTTGAGTATTTTGGTGGAAGAGATTTGACCATGATAGGAACTTTGGATATCCGTGATTTTTCTCGTAGTATGCAGTCATTTGCAAATACTATGCTTGATGTTTTCCAGACCTATACATCCATAAAAACGATTTTTTCAGAAACGGGGATGAATGTGAAGTATTTCTTAAGTACGGGGAAAAGTGATATAAAATTTGAATATAAAGGGAAAATTATTAGTATCCTTTTGCATCAAGGGATGATAGAGAAATTATCATATGCTTGAAAAAATTATGTACAAAATCCAGCAGCTTTGGTGACGATTTCACAGTTGTTTCGTCAAATGCTCGAAGATGTTTTAAATCAATAATAGAGGGGTATGAGGAAACATAAAAATATACTGACAAAGGTTATGGCAATACTGGCATTAGTTGGAATTCTAATCGGGGTTGTTGGAACGGGGATTCTTTTTTTTATGGGATCAAATAGTTCATCTTCGACTCAAACGCTTACACCTGAAGAACTAAACCAGTTAATTCAGTCCTTTACCGGAGAAACAGAGGAGGTGAGCGTACCAGATATGTCTCGTGAAACCGGGAAGATACAATAATCATTAATGAGAAGAAATTACGTTATGCGTTTACAGATAAAGATTACAGGACCAGCTGGATTGGGGATGAACTCAACTGCAGAGATTATTGCAGGTACTTTTGCAGAGCTCGGGTACGATGTCATCGGAGACAACGAGTACCAATCCCTCATCAAAGGAGGGATTAACTATTTTGATCTTTTTATCAGTACGGGAGAAAAGGCTCTTAGAAAATACTCTGATATCATCATTGCATTTAATGATAAAAATTTAGAACACAACATTGGTTCTCTCAGAGAATGAGGATATATCATCGTCAATAAAAAGTGGTCAGATAAACTTGAAGGAAAGGTTGATTTTTCAAAGTATAATTTGTTGTCTTTAGAAATCGATGATAAGTATGATAATACCTATTTATTGGGCCTCTTGTTTAAGACTCTTGGGTTAGATCTCTCGATGATCCATGAAAAGATTGAGCACACATTTGCTCGTAAGGGTGATGACGTAGTGCAAAGAAATAAAGATATCGTTTCAGAGATTTATACTACCTATACTATTAAGCATCCGATTGATGTTGCTATCGAGACTGTCGGAGAACCCAAAGAAATCTGGTATGGAAATAAAGCGGTCGCGGATGGTGCGCATGCGGGAGGGCTTGATTATTATAGTGCCTATCCGATGACTCCAGCATCGAGTATTATTGGAGAAGTTATCAAACATACAGATATCGTGTTTCTTCAGGGAGAAGATGAGATTGCCGTGATGAACTCAGCACTTTGAGCCAGCTTTACAGGGAAAAGAGCCATGGTAGGGACAAGTGGAGGAGGATTTGCGCTGATGACAGAAGCTCTCAGTTATGCCGTGCAGGCAGAGTTCCCAATTGTAGCGGTGCTTTCTCAGCGTGCGGGTCCAAGTACGGGGACTCCAACCTTTCATGAACAGGGAGATCTCCCGTTTGCACTCAATCCAACCTTTTGAGATTATCATCATGTAGTACTCTGTCCAAGTAGTCTCGAAGAAGCCTATTATTTTTCTGGGCTTGCGCTTAATATCGCAGAAAAGTATCAAACAATTGTGATCTATCTTATGGATAAACAATCCTCAGAGTGTCACTCAACGGTTCTTCCCGGAAGTCTCTCAGTACCGACTATAGATCATGGAAAGATGCTCGATACTCCTCCAGAGGGGTATAAGCGCTATGAACTGACAGAAGATGGCGTATCTGCACGTGTAAGAGTTGGAACTAGAGGAGGAGATTTCATCTCGAGTAGTTATGAGCATGATGAATATGGAGCTACCACCGAAGATCCAGAGATGAAAGTACTCATGACAGAAAAACGCTTTAAAAAATTGGAAAATTTCTTTGAAAAAGAAGGATATGCTGGCTATGAGGTAGTAAATCCAGAGGCAAAAAAGATGATTGTTTGTCATAGTTTTACCGCGTATACTGCACGTCAATTTGTTCGTGAGTATCCAGAATTCGGTCTGATTATCGTGAAATTTCTGAAACCATTGGATGGACGTCTGAAAGATGAACTCGTAGGGAAGGAGGAAGTTATTTTCGTAGAAAATAACTATAGTGGGCAGATGGAAAACTATATTGTGAAGGAGTTGTGACTCAATCATATCGATGGACTCAAGATTTCTCACAAACGTAAGTATGATCTTTTCCCATTTTATTTTGAGGATTTTGAGGAACTACTCTAACCCATCCCCCTACATTACATATTGGGGACTTCCCTTGAGAAGGGAAGAAGATTAAAGAATAACGATTTATAACTATGAGATCTTGATTAACAAATATCCAGTGGTGTCCAGGCTGTGGTGATACGCTCATCATCATGGCGATTAAAAATGCGTTTAAAGAATTGGAAATCGAGAGTCATAATCGTGTGGTAGTATCTGGGGTTGGTTGTAGTGGGAAAGCGAGCCAGTATATCGATGGATATGCGGCAGAGACGTTGCATGGAAGAGCGATTCCATTTGCTACGGGGGTAAAACTTACCAATCCAGAACTTACGGTGATGATTGTAGGGGGTGATGGAGATGGCTATGGTATCGGTATGGGGCACTTTATCCATGCTTGTAGAAGGGATTTGGATATGACCTATATCGTGTTTGATAATGAGAATTATGCATTGACGACAGGACAGGCAAGTCCAACGACTCCAATTGGTGCAAAGACCAAGACAACTCCAAGAGGAAATACAGTAGATCCACTTGATCCTGTAGCTCTTGCAAAACAAGCGGGGTGTCGATTTGCGAAATATGCTGATAGTGTAAAATTTCAAGAATTAAAAGAGATTATCAAGGAAGCGATTCAACATAAAGGGTTTTCGCTCGTTGATGTGCATCAAGCATGTCCAAGTTTTAAGCGTTGGTAATTTCTAACCCCCTATATCCGTGAAGACAAAGTCCTCTCTTTTAGGGTTTACCCTGTCTGAATTAATTGTAACGATTGTTATTTTGGGAATTCTCTCGACAATTGCCTTTCTTTCGTATACTTCGTATACAAAGACTGCTCGAGATACTGATAGAGAGGGGACACTCGATAAAACCATTACGGCATTAGAACTCTTTCATGTACAGACTGGGATATACCCAGTACCATGAGATGCGGTCAATATTACGTATAGCGGGGCTACACTCTGGAGCCAAGGGGTTATTAACGATCAGGTTATTCAAAATCTTTCTCCACATGGATTATCAGAGGTATCGTTAGATCCTTTAAGCGATGTCTTGTATACATACTCTGTGGCAAATGATAATAATCAGTATGCAATCGGAACGATTTTAGAGTCAGGAGAGACTCCTTCGTTTGCACCAAGTGAGGAGGAAGTAGAATACGTGAGAACCTATATAGCCGGGAATTATAATTCTCAGGCTATTCGAACGAATTCTGGAGCTACGACCTATATTGTAAGTGTCCCAAGTATCATATCTTCTGACTTCTCTACCAAAGACTACCAGACGATTCTTTCTACTCGTCGACTCGCGTATGACGGGTATGGAACACTTCCCGCATCATATGCAGGGAAAAACTATCGTATGTTTGAACCTGTAAATTTTACAGATATATCAGCACTTGTATATAGTGGAAATATATCTACACTTATAAGCTCTGGGGGGCTTCAGTTAGGAATTGTGAAAGATCTCCAAACAGCATACTCTGGAAGTATGGTTTCGGAGTACCCAAAGTATTCGAAACTCATTCAAACTCCGATTGATCTCAATAGTCCCTCTGTAAAGGCATTACAATTAGTTGAGGAAACCTTTAGAAATAAATTAGGGATAGATTTATAGAATATACTTGATGAGGGGGTGTAGGTACGATATTTAATTTTATATATTTTATGTGAGGTACATGTTAGAAAAGAAAAAAGAAAAGGGAAGTGGATATTCTCCACTGTATTTCCTTGCTTCTCTGGGAAATGGGGGATTAGCCATCACGTTTTTTATGTATCTTATGTTTATGACAGTTCATAAGGACACTCCTATCCCTACCTTTAATACGCTTTATAATTATGCGTATTCATGAGAGATGGCTTTTACATTTCTCATTGCTATTTCTTGTATTGGGATTTTGTTTTTTTCGGTACAGCACTTTCGTTATCTCGCTTGGAATTTCAAAAAGTTTGCAAAATTTAGTGAGACAAAGCACTTTATAGACATGAAACAGTCAAATGCAGAAGTTGCACTCATGGCGATACCATTGACCCTGGCTATGAGTATCAATGTGATTTTTATTTTGGTGGCCATATTTATCCCGGGAGTATGGTTGGTGGTAGAGTATTTATTTCCTCTGGCACTTATTGCTTTTACTATCGTGGGCTATATCGCCGTGAAGATTTTTGCAGAGTATATGGTACGACTTATGGTACATGGAGACTTTGACTTTATTAGTAACAATAATCTCAGTCAGATGATTGCCGTATTTGCTTTTGCGATGATCGGGGTTGGATTCGCAGCTCCAGCTGCAATGTCACATCACCAAGTGACAGCAACTTTGGCACTAATTGGTTCTCTATTTTTTGTAACGCTTACAGTGTTTTTTGGGATTATTAAGATGGTGCTTGGATTTAAGTCCATATTTCGTCAGGGATTAGGGAGAGAGACTTCTGTAAGCATTTGGATACTTATTCCGATTCTCACCCTTATTGGGATCAGTATTATCCGTCAACAGCATGCATTTGATCATACTCTTGGTCTACATTTTAATTCTGGTTCTTTGTTTATTCTTACTACTATTATCCTTTCACTTCAGTTGATTTTTGGATACCTCGGGTATAAGGTGATGAAGCTAAACGGATACTTTGCAGACTATATCTATGGGAAAGAAAAAAGCCCTGGAAGTTACTCGCTTATCTGTCCAGGGGTAGCACTCTTTGTCTTTGGTTTTTTCTTTCTCCATCTTGGGTTTGTGCAAAATGGAATCGTAGACCGTTTTAGCATTCCGTACTTTATCCTACTCTTACCACTCTTTTACCTCCAGGCAAAGACGATTCTGGTTCTTGACCGATTAAATGAAAAGATGCTCTAAGATTTGAGTTTTAAAACAAAATATGGTGTAATAGATACTAATATCCATACACCATATTTTTTATGTTGCAGAAATTTGTACAAAATTATTATGAGCTCCTTGATGAACGTATCGAAAATGGGACACTCGTCGTACTCCTTATTTCTTTTTTGGTGATGATCGTTTGAATCGTGATCCCTCAAGATCATTCTGCTTATGCCGTGGCAAGTGTCCTTCAGAGTTCTGAAATCACTTCATATGTGGTGATTGATGGGGAGAGGTATCAGTTAGTGAGATACTAAACACACTTCAACTCCATCATATACCACTTGATTCCTATCTTTCCAAGCCTGTCGATACAGGCCTTTTTTATGGGTTCTTGGATTCTAAGAATCTCACTATTTATGAGGGGTTTATTCGTCTTGATAAGTATGGTATTTCCTCGTATCTGGATACTTCCTAGATACTCAGAGATATCCTTTCCATACTGCTCTTTATAGCTGTGGACAACAGTGTTCCAAACCGTGGACTTGATGACTACAAGTTCTCGATTATTTCTCCTGATGGAATCACCAACTGGCATATTTTTTTGTACCATGTGTATTGTGCTTACGTTTTTTCTCCCTTTTTCAAAGGGGGTGCCTGAAGGGCGATGGATTAATCCGCTCTGTCCCGAGTACTCGGGACATCTCCCCTTTAGTCAAAGAGGAGAGAATGGTTATTAAAGCATCACCACAAACTCTCCTTTTATCTTACTGGGATTTTGCTTGAAATACTCAATCACCTCATCGATACTCCCACGAATAAACTCTTCAAATTTTTTCGTAAGTTCACGTCCGATGACGATATGTTGATCTCCTCAAAGATAGTTTTTGAGGTCATCAAGTGTGCGGATGATACGATGGACTGATTCATAGACGACAATCGTTTCTGCTCACTTCTTTTGTTTTCTTTCTTTTATTTCTGTGAGCATTGTTTGGCGTCATTTTTTCACCGGGAGAAATCCGAGATACAAGAAGTGATTCATCGGGAGACCGCTTCCCATAAGACCCGTGGTAAAGGCAGTGACTCCAGGAATAGGGATGACGTCGATTCCATTTTCTACGGCTTCTTTTATGAGGATATACCCAGGGTCAGAGATACCAGGAGTTCCCGCATCGCTCACGAGAGCGATATCTTGTCCTTGTTTCAGTTGTTCTATAATTTTATCTACTTTCGTTACTCCAGAGTGAGAGTGGAAAGAGATCAATGGTTTTTTGATATCATAGTGATTGAGAAGGGTAGCACTGGTACGAGTATCTTCACAAGCGATACTATCGACAGATTTAAGCGTCTCTATAGCACGATAGGTGATGTCTCATAAATTTCCGATAGGAGTAGCAACGATATAGAGCATAAATACAAATAAGAGTATACTGATGTGAGTATACTCGTATTTAGAAGATGTAAAGCTGGTTTGTTTTACTTTTTTTTCTGTTTCTTCTATTATTTATCCTGAATCAATTACGAGACGATAGAAGACATTATTTTATCTTGCTTACTTGCTTTTTGAGGGCGGTTACTTCTTTTTCCAAATCTGCAAGATTTTTCGCATGTTCTTTTTCAAGCTTTTGGATGCTTGCAGCCGTTTGTTTCTCGTGATTTTCTACTACATCCTTAAATTCTCCTGTAAGTCTCTCAATCATACCTGCTTGACCATCCTGGAGGTTCGCTTTGAGGTCCCTGACTTCTGTTTCAAGTTTTACTTCTTTTCTATGGATGATGTATCCCTCCACTTTTAGGGATACCCATATGAGCATGATATAGGCTACAAAAAATACAGAGATACTGAGGATTAAAGGAATACGGACTTCAGTAAGCCAGTAGATATTAATCACGGCATAAATTCCAAGGATATCTGGGTTAATAAATACGAGCGTCACAAAGATGAAAATTGGCAGAAGAATTGCCATACTTACATTTCTCATATGAAAAAAGTAAAAAAATAAACTAGATATCAAGTTGCTGTGTCTGGATCAATTGATGAAGAAGACAGCTGGTCTCGTCGAAGTCTCCGATGAGGAGCTTGCGAGCATATTTTGTTTCTTCTATACTAACACTCCCTGAGTGTCGTTTTGATCCGAGTACCTCCGTATCCATGAGTTGTTTAAATATTTTGAGAAACGAAGTACTGAGAAGTATTGTAGCTAAAAAGTCGTATTTTTTCAAGTATAAACGGAACTGTTCTTGGTATTCTCCGCCCGATTCTCCTGATTGTATTTCTGATAAGATATGAAACAGTCTCCCGACGCTCAGGATATATCCCTGATTTACTACTGCGTGGAGGGCTTTTTCGAGGAGATCATTTTTACGAAGATAGATTTTGCCTTGTTTTTTTGAAAATTTACGGAAGTCACGGATGATAAATGATTCAATACACGCATCTAGGGCTTTGTGGTACGAGCTGATTACTGTAAAACCATCGAGATGAGGGTCTTGCTCGAGATGATAGAGACCGATTTCTGCAGCGGTGATGTTTTCGATGACACCATTGGGGAGATTGATAATCACCATATCTCCGAAGAAGTTTCTAATGTTTTCTTCGATAGTTTCTGCGAGTGTTTCACTATTTAGGGGAGTATTTTCAGTTTTTTCCTTGTAAATCGTCTGGATTTGGTTTTTTACTTCACGAGCCATCCATGCTTGCGCAATGGCAAGCCTGCGTTTCAGTTCATCATTTTCTTTTTGGAGTTGTTCGAGGTTCATGTTTTAGAGAAATGGGGTATAACATTTGTCATTCCTGCGGAGGCAGTCCCGACTACTCGGGATATTATTAAGCTTTTTCCTTTATTTCTTGCCCTTAGAAGTAAGGGGAAGTTCCCAGTATTGTCGGGGTATAGGAGCCGTCATCCTCGGACTTGATCCGGGGATCTATTATTAATGTTTTACATATTTTTAATAGATTCCTGCCTTCGCAGGAATGACGGGGATTGCATTATTTGTTTGCATCCTTTGTCGTTACTTTAGTATCATCTTTTTTTCCGAGAGGATTAGCAAAGGAACCGATACGATACTCGATCTCTTTACTAACAAAGGCTTCATCACGACCGTATTTGAGCCTTGAGAGTTCTACAAAGGCCTTTGCAACCTTTGGATCTCCAGGATCGACAAATGGATTTCTTGGGATGATAGAAAAAGGTATGGTTGGCTGATTGTCTACGGCGAGTTTCATCACCGCCTTAAATTTATCCATATTTACGAGATCTTGATCAGCAAATGTCGGTGCATAATACTTTGCCATAAACTCACCGTCTTCTGGCCCGATTTTATAACTCATGACGCTTCCCACGTTACCAAAGATCGCATTTTTTAAGTTGAGACTTGATTTTGTCAGTGCATCAGACTTTTCTAGTTGGGCAAGATACTGGTGAGCGATGTTGAGACTGAGGCGATACTTTCTGGCTTCCGATAGGATAGATTCGATAGAATCAGTAACATAGTTCTGAAATTCATCGATATAGAGGAAAAAATCACGACGCTCTTCTTTTGGTATCTTGTCACGGCGCATCGCAGCCATCTGCATCTTGCTGACGAGAATCATACCGAGAAGCTGAGAGTTGATATCTCCGAGGCGTCCTTTTGATAAATTCACAAGGAGGAGTTTTCCTGACTGCATTATTTCTCCGATATCAAAGCTGCTTTTTACCTGTCCGACAATATTTCTCATCGTTTTGTTGGTAATAAATTGACCAAATTTTGCAGCAAAGTACGGGATAATTTCAGCCTTTTCTCTGTCTCCCATGGATGCAAATGTGGTTTCCCACCAAGCACGAACGATAGGATTTTTTACATGACGGACGTGATCTTTGCGGAAGTTTTCATCGGTAAAGAGACGTACGATATCGGTGATGGCTCCGCCTTGAGGGTAGTCCATAAGAGTCAGGACACCATTTCTAAAGTAATCTTGGATACGGGGTCCAAATATCTCATTACCAAAGAGTTTTATCATCATATTCATCGAGTCCATCGCCACCATTTCTTTCTCATCTTCTGTATGAGCTTCAAGCATGTTCATCCCGATAGGTCTCGAAGTGTCTGATGGGTCAAAATAGATGACATCATCGGCACGCTCTCTTGGGATGTAGTTGAGGAGATCACGAGCGAGGTCTCCATGTGGATCTAGGACACAGACCCCATTTCCATTTTCTACGTCTTGTTTTGCCATGGCAAGGAGCTGAGTAGATTTACCTGTACCCGTTTGTCCGATAACATAAAAGTGACGAAAACGATCTTCATTTTTCATACGGATCTCACGCTTGATCCCACGGTGCATATTGTAACCAAGGAGGATTCATTCCTTTGGAATATCCGATGGAGCCTTGACGATTTTAAAGTTTTGCCATTTGATTTCTGGTGTTTTGTTGTAGCGGTAATGCGGGAAATGAAAGAGGGAAGAAAGCTCTTCGGTATTCAGAATCATACGTTTTAGATACAGGGGCTTTCTGAAATAACGATAGATGTAGTTTTTTATAAGAGATTCGTTTGAGTGGTGAAGTGTGCGAATAAACTTGTTAAAATCTGGATAGGAAAACTGCGAAAAACTCGATGAGATGTTGGTGAGTTCTGTTTCTACGAGATGCTTATTGTTTCCCGTAACGATGATGCGAATCATGGTTTCAAATCCACTCTTATCTCCCTTTTCATCTACGGTTTTTGCACGTTCTTGTGTGAGGGCGGAAGTATTGTCATCTTTTCCCATGGGATCTTTACTCTCGTCTCCACTTGAGAGGAGTGCTTCAGCAAGTCCGTAGAGGAGTTTAAATGGATTCAGAGTAAAGAGTGCTGATTTACCTTTCATGATTTTTGAAGAGGCTTTGGAACACTGTCCTTGCCAGTCATCGTCAATTGGTTTCAGGAGTATCTGTACTACTGCTGATTCATCTTCTTCGAGCTTTGAAAATGCATTGGTAATGTTGTTAATTGGATCGGATTCGAGTTTCTGGTAGGTTTTAATTGGAAAGAAAAATGCTTTTTTTGTATGCATATAACAAGACTCGTGAAACTTTCTATTTTCAAAGATATTGAGCTCTGTAGTTTCTTCGACGATAGCATCAGGATAAAACCCATTGATTTGTTTTTCGATGAGTTTCTTATAATTATGTGGAGCAACAATAAAAAAGTAGATTTCCCCCTCGTGAGCGACATACTCAAAACTGAGGGTATCTTGTCCGAGTATTTTTTTGAGTATTTTTCCGCTGTAAATACTTTTGAGTGAGGCAAAGAGTTGTTCCATCACGGCAACGGATTCTTTAAAATCTTTTGCCGTTTCTTTTTTTTCATCGAGTTCGCTATCTTTTTTTGGAAGTGTAACTTTGAGAAAAGTCAGTTTCAGTGTACGCTTAAAGTCCTCTTTTCTACGGATGATATAGAGGGAAATCTGCCAGGCAATGGCGAGAGCGATGACTCCGATGATGATGAATTGAATTGCCAAAGGAGTGAATCATTAGAGGGGTAAAATAACTTTCATAAGTATATCATATTTGATGGGAAATACAAAGTTTCCGTGAGATTTTTTGAAGTGGATGAAAAATAGGCGAGTAAATTAGAATTTTATGGGGAAGTGAGTATGATGGGTGGGATTAATTATAATTATAAATATATGTCTAATTGTATAGATATAAGAGAGGATATGCAAAAGTGAGTTTGAGGTGTTAGTTGTTGTGTTTAAAATATGGAAACAATATTTATTGACCGGTCCCCATATATTAGTACACGCAGTTTAAATAAATTTTGAAGTATATAGGCATGCATATATAGTCAAAATAACTGCAATTATTTACTAAATATATAGATATGACCCGAATACCACTCCAATTGAAAGAAAAGATATTAGAAGCTATCAGAGATGATGGATTAACTACTCAACAAGCATCGGAAGAATATGGCGTAAAAATAGGCACCATTCAGTATCGGTTGCGTCAGCAAGTAGAACATGATGGCAGTTGAGAAAGAATGCATCTCTGAAAGATACGTCGCCTAGAAAAACAAAATGAGGATTTTCTGTTAATCATAGGAGAACTCACAGCAGAACTGAATAAAATAAAAAAAAAGAAATATGGGCACGTCAGTCCTGGAAAATTCAAACGGCAAGAAATATAATAAAGAAGTACAAGAACATAAATAAAACATCTCTTGCAAAAGCTTTTTGTATAGGACGAAACAGTTTGTATTACAAACCACGTAAACTCATATCAGACTACACTCTAGCAATACAAACAAGAACCATTCATATTCTTGATCCTTACTATGGACAAAGAAGAGTTGCCTACGCATTAAAGAGAAACAAAAAACCAGTGACAAGAATTATGCAGAAGATAGAGCTCTATGCTTACACAAGAAAAAGACAGTTCAGAAAACCTTGAGATAGAAACCTCCCACATATGGGAGTAGAAAACAAAAAGAAATCCCTAGAAATACAACACTCTCATCAAGTATGGAGTTCAGATTTTACTCATCTGTATTACAAGGAAAAAGAGTTCTATCTTGCTACTGTACTTGATGAATACTCAAAAGAAATAGTTGGGTACACACTTGGGTTTCATCATGGGAAAGAACTCATTCTACGAGCACTAGCGAATGCTATGAAGCGAAGTAAAACTATTCCTCAGTTTCTCCATTCTGATCAGTGAAGTGAATACAGAAGTTATGAATACTTTGATACACTCAAGCGATACAATATCTCTGCTTCTATGAGCAGAAAGTCTTCTCCTTGGGAAAATGGACCACAAGAATCATTTTATGGGAAGTTCAAGTTCGAGTTATGAAATCTCAATAGATTTGATTGTATTGAACAGGCTATCGAAGCTATACATTTACAGATATATTATTACAATAATCATCGTATTCATACTTCGTTAAAAATGAGCCCAAAAGAGTATCAAAAAAGAGAGAAAAATTCTCTCTAAATTGTTTGATTCCAGTTGTACTAAGAATGGGGGGCTTGACAATATTTTAACAGGCCATTTTTTGAAAGAGAAGAAAAATCTTATAATTTTGATTTATTATGAAATTACATTCCTAATAAAACAAATTTTCTATGAGAAGAATACGAAAAACTAAAAAAGAATTATTTAGATACATATATTTTATCAAGTTATGATTATAAACAGAATCTTAGGGCAATTGAAAATTTACTTATAGATTTAAGTTTCTCTTCTTCAAAACTAGAATGAAATACTTATAGTTATCTTGATACAGAGATACTTATAAAATACAATAATTCTGCAAAGTGAAAAACTCAGGCAGAAACCCAAATGATTTTGAATCATAAAAATGCTATAAAATACATTATAGATAATAAACATGAAATAAAACTTTCTAAAAAAGATTTTCAAAATATTCATATTTTACTTTGAAAATGATTATTACTAGAAAATCACTTATGAAAAATTAGAAAATCAGAAGTGAATATAGGAGGTTCTTCTTATACTCCTTTAAGTAATCCTTTTCAATTAGAAGAACAATTTGAAATATTTTTACAAAAATTAAATGAAATAAAAAATCCATTTGAACAATCATTATTTATACTTGTATTTATTCCATACTTCCAAATTTTTATGGATATAAACAAAAGGACTTCTCGTATTTGAGCCAATATTCCTTTGATAACAAATTGATTAATTCCTTTTAGTTTTTTACAAATAAATGATAGAGATTATATAAATGCAATTTTAGCAATTTATGAATTAAATGATGTAAGTCTTATGAGAGAATTGTTTGTAAATAATTATTTACTCAATATAAAAAGATACTCTTAGAAATTAAAATTCACTCTTTTTCTATGTCCAAAATCATCCTCCTTGATTCCATCCGCTCGATGCAAAACGTCGGTGCTATCTTCCGCAATGCGGATGGTGCTGGTTTTGAAAAAGTGATTCTGACGGGGTATTGTCCCTATCCTCCTCGTGGGGAGATTGGGAAGACGGCTCTTGGTGCGGAAACTTGGATCGATTGGGAGTATTTTTCCGAGCCGGTAGGGATAGTACAGCAACTGAAAAACGAGGGCTATGTCGTCTACAGTGTAGAACTTGATGAGCGTAGTATCGACTACCAAGAATTGCAAAATTTTGACGATGAAAAGGTGTGTCTTATTATGGGAAATGAAATCTCTGGAGTTCGCCAAGAATTGTTAGACTTATCAGACAAAATTGTTATGATACCGATGCGTGGAAAGAAAGAAAGTTTGAATGTCAGTGTTGCTGCGGGGATTGTGATGTATGCCGTGAATTAGGGGCTTTTGAGAAATCATTATTAGCTTCCTTTAGAATGAAAGGAAGCTGTCCCGAGTATTCGGGTCTGATGGATTATAAAAATGAAAATACTTCTAATTGATTCCTGCCTTCGCAGGAATGACCTATAAAAAAATGCTAAAAAAAATACTCCTCATCATCCTTGGCTATCTACTTATTGCCATCCCTCAGAGTTTGGCAGCGAGTATCCCTGTGGATCAGGTATTTTCTGATATCTGAACAGACTATAAATACTACGATGAACTCCAGACCTTGTATGATCGTGGGATGGTATTTCCAGATAGTGAGGGGAGGTTTAATCCTCTGAAACTCTTAAATAGAGATGAATTTGTGGGAATATCTCTGGAAGTAGTCTGTAAAAAATGTATCCAGCCAAATACAAATTTTAGCTTTATCGAAGCATATCAGTGAACGACACCATTTTTTGATGTCTTAGAAACAAATCCATACTTTTACTGTATCGCCGATGCGGATGCCAATGATACGGTTCGTGGGTATGATGCTGGCTATGTCTGTGAAGATGGAAGTAGTCGTGCAAACGAGCGACCATTTTGTGTGAACAATAAAATCACTTTGGAAGAAGCAATCGCCGTCATCCTCAGAAACTCAGGTATTTTCTCCATTGCGGATAATCAGGCGGTGATGAACGATATCCTTGCAGGACGTATCACGGAAAATATCGCCGAAGATGTGGCTCCGAAAAATCTCGATGGAAGCCCCTATACTTTTTATGGGTATTTGCGAGAAGCACTTACCTATACACTGAGAGAAGTGACTCCATCAGGCGAGGAAAAAGTATATCAACTCCTAGAACTGAAAGATGGAAAGATCCGTCCCAAGAAACAAGTAACCAAAGAAGAATTTCTTCGTATTGCCTATATCGCTCTCAAAGCAAATAGTTGTATCGAAGTGAGTAAAAATAGTCTTTCTCTTGATTTTCATATCTTTGATGCCAGTTGTAGCGAAGGATCCAATTGTAGCGAGAGTCCACTTACGAGTGATCAAAAAATCTATGACTTCTGAGCTCAGATACAGGGATTTTGTAGTCAATGAATCGATGAACCAAATGGCTATATCTGGAGGTTTATCAATGAGCAAACGGGAGATGAAATTAAAAAGTATGGAAAATATCTGGATAATTATGAATTTTTAGAAAATGGTGTTTGGAAAGTATTTCTTCGTGTCGTTGATAGGTGTGGAAATACGGCGGAAGTGATGCATACGATGGCGATTGGTGACTGAGTAAATGGACTTGATGTAAGTATAGAAGCCGATCCACTGATTGGGTATGGACCACTGTTTGTCGATTTTGAAGGAATTAGTCCAGAAGGGACTTCGTATATATGGGACTTCTGAGATGATACAACAGGTTTCGGAAGAAGTATCTCTCATGTGTATCGTATCCCCTGACTCTATGAAGTGACTCTCCGTGTACAGGATGCAAATAATCATTTTTCTGATGCAACCGTAGTTATAAATGTTCTCGATACAGGAATCGATACCTCTGGCATCAATCTCGATGGAGTACAAAGTTTTGATGCCAACCGTGATACCGATGGGGATGATGTACGAGATAGTGATGATATCTGTCCTGATATCCCAGGAGAAGCAATCAATAATGGGTGTCCTGTATTTGGAGACCGTTGTGGAAGTGACTGTTCTTGTCCAAGAGGATATACCTGTTCTACTACCGATATAAATAATTGTAGTACTGTATGAATCTGTCGACCAGTCTCATTTGCTACATCGATTGACTCTTGTCTTATTTGAGAATCAAAAGCCATTATCTATGGAAACGCAAGTTGTAACCAGTGCCCGTGTAATAATTTTCTTGATTTCTTATCGGCGATACGTCGATGTGATTATCTCTTCCCAGCGATTACTTCTCCTGATGCGACGGAGATTTATTCTCGAGGAGACCTCTATAAAGTATATTAATTTTTAAATTACAGTACATGAAACCAAGTTCACTTATATCTCTCAATCTTACGATTATCACTATCGTTCTCGTTTTATATATCTTGCATGCTGGGGCCTCGATGTTTATTAATTTTGTTATTGCACTACTTATCAGCTTGACGATTATCTCTCTTGCTGGTTTTTTTCGTAGGAGAGGACTCCATAAGGTTTTGGCTTTTATATTTGCGCTTCTTACCATCATACTCTTTTTCTGGGGAGTGGGGTATATCATCAATTCCAACATCGAAGATATCATTGCATTGGCTCCTCAGTATCAACAAAAGTTTGTAAATCTGACACTTCCATTGCTCCAGAGTATTCCCTATGTTGATGTTAGTCATATCGAAAAAGATATCTTGACGCAGATTAATATCGGGGATCTCCTGAGTGGTCTTGCTCAAGCGATTACCAAGATTATTTCAAGCCTCGGAGTTATTTTCTTTTATACACTTTTTATCTTGTTGGAACATCGCTTTTTTTCTCAGAAGCTTGCCCTTATCTTCGGCAAGAGGACACATGGTTCGAGGGTATTTGAAGTGATGGAACATATCAAACATGATGTTCGTTCATATTTTGTAATCAAGACAGTAGTAAGTTTGATTACGGGGATACTGAGTTATATCGTCCTCTTGATTTTTTGAGTCGATTTCGCGCTTTTCTGGGCGTTTCTTATATTTTTACTCAACTTTATTCCGACCATCGGTTCGATTATTGCCGTTATGTTTCCCCTCTTTTTCTCGTTTATCCAGTTTGAGGGGGTTTCGTTTCCATTTATTGGGTTGCTTATTTTCTTGCCAGCGATACAAGTACTTATGGGAAATATTATCGAGCCGAGATTTGTTGGGAATAAGCTCAACTTGAGCCCACTCGTAATTATCATCTCTCTTGGTTTTTGGGGAGTGATTTGGGGAGTAGTAGGGATGCTTCTTTCTGTCCCGATTATGGTTATCATCAATATTATTCTTTCGAACTTTAATTCGACTCGTCCAATAGCGATTCTCCTCTCTGAAAAGGGAAATATCCGTACCGAGTTTATCCCTTCCAAAAGTCCAGGAGCGAAGAACTTACTCAAAAAAGTAAAGGGGACATTTAGGAAGAAGAAATAAACTAATAATATAGATATATGCAGTGTTGTGAAAAGGTATGACAATACTTACGACAAAAAGGGAAAGCATGTAATGAATTAGCTACATATATTGGCACATTGGTATATAATATATTATTTATGCCAAATGCCATTACATCACCTCGAGTATATGATGGTGATTTTTCAGAATCTCCTTGACTTAAAGTAGCAGAGAAGCTGTATCATGTACTATTGGATCAGTGATGATTTCAACAGCAGAGATTTCAAATAGTTTTCCCATGACAAGTAGTTGGTATCACAAAAGAAATTGACGTAGATGGATTTGATGAAGCTCATGTAAGACTTTATTGGCACGGATGAATTACTTGTGAATTGGAACAGTGAAGATTTTGATTAGAACATTGGCAATGAAATAGAGAATGATGAGCAGAATATTTGCTTGATATTTTAGAAACAAATAGATGATTATTTTCTGAGAGTGAGTTTGAGATGCTTATTCGTAATATATGAGGGAAGAATGTAGAAGAGTATTTATGCAGGCCAAATAATTGGTTTATGAATCGCCACTTTTATTATAGGATGATACCAGTGAATATAGTTATAGGAGTGTACTCATTTGATTTGTTTTTAGCACTATATACCCCAATTTTTCTTTTGGGTGTATCTTTGATTCATAAACATACTGCTAGAATCGCTCTAAAAGAATATTCTTAGTTTCTTTTTTTAAGTTTGCATCTCTCTATATATCACTATAATCCTCTACGATATCGTACATATCATAGAGGATTTATTTTTGCTGATAATCATTTATCGGTGAGGATAAATTCTGCATGGTATTTGCGGTTCAATCTTTATTTTTTATTTTTTTTGTTATGATTGGATTATCAGATGCCAATGCGGTGGATATCAAACCACTGAAAAAATCCTATACCGTTGCGGGAAAGCAAATTACGTTTGAAACGGGAAAACTGTGTCTTCTGACTCAAGGTTCTGTAGTAATGAGTGATGACCAAGGAAATGTTCTCATGGTAACTGCTGGATTTAACGAACATCCATCAAATCCTCAAGCAGACTTCTTCCCACTTGTCGTCGACTATACGGAGAAGTATTATGCGAATGGTAAAGTTGGGGGAAATAGATTTATGAAACGTGAGGGGAGACCAAGTGAAGTAGCTACGCTTACTTCAAGGATGATTGATAGACCTATTCGTCCAATGTTTCCAAAAGGAATTATTAACGATACCCAGATTATCGCTACAACTATGAGTAGTGATGGAGAACGCGATATGGGGGCTTGGGGGATAACATGAGCAAGTCTTGGATTACTTCAGACAGGAGCTCCATTTGAAGGGCCAGTTGCTGGAGTGCATATTGCACTTATGGCCGATGGAAGTTATATCTACTCTCCAAGTTTTAAAGAACTTGAGGCTTCAGTGCTTGATCTCATCGTTGCAGGTACCCTTGATGCTATTACCATGGTGGAAGCGGGAGCAAAAGAAGTGAGTAATGAACAAATGGTTGCAGCTTTGAGCTATGGGCATGATTGTATCAAAGAGCTTTGTGCGGCACAAAATGATTTTATGCAAGACTATACAAAACAGTTTGGTATTTCTGAACCAAAGATTTCGTATAACCTTCCTGATGAAACACTCTATAGTCATGTACAAGATTTTTTAACAAGAGAAAAACTTGAAGCACTCTACAATAAAGGGAAAAAAGAATTTCAACACGTACTTGATAGTCTAGATACAGAAGTAGCAGAGTTTTTAGTAGAGAAAGGATTTATTCCTACACCAGAAAATGGAGAAGCTCCAGATACTGGTTTTGTCGGAGCCATGGTATACAAGAGAGTAAAAGAAGTGATGAGAAAGAATGTCCTCGAAAAAGAACAAAGACTTGACGGGAGAAACATCAATGAAGTCAGAAAGATAAAAACAGAGGTATCTCTCCTGCCAAGAACTCATGGTTCTGCACTCTTTCAAAGAGGGATGACACAGGTGCTCAATATAACGACACTTGGAGGACCAGAGGATATCCAGATTATTGATGGGATGTTTGAAGAATCAACCAAAAGATATATCCACCATTATAATTTCCCTCCATACTCTGTCGGAGAAGTACGTATGATGCGTGGAGTGGGAAGAAGAGAAGTAGGACACGGAAGACTGGCGGAAAGAGCACTTGAGGCAGTGATGCCAAGTGAAGAAGAGTTTCCATATATGGTTCGTAGTGTTTCTGAGGTTACGACGTGTAATGGTTCAAGTTCTATGGCGTCAGTGTGTGGATCAACGATGAGTCTCATGAACGCAGGAGTTCCAATCAAAGCCCCCGTTTCTGGAGTAGCGATGGGGATGATCTATGATGAATCTACGGGAGCATATAAAATCCTCTCCGATATCCAGGCACAAGAGGACTTCCTCGGAGATATGGATTTCAAGGTAGCAAGAACCGAGAAGGGTATTACAGCGATGCAGCTGGATGTAAAGATAAAGGGACTTCAGATGAAGATCTTTGAAGAAGCCTTTGCACAAGGAAAAGAAGCCAGTGAATATATCTTGGCTGAGATGCTGAAAACACAACCAAAGGTTGCAGAGAAACTTTCTCCGTATGCTCCACTTATTATGAGTATCCAAGTACCAGAAGAAAAAATCAGAGAAGTGATTGGAAAAGGAGGAGAAAATGTACAACGTATGGAAAAAGAGTATGGGGTAAATGTGAGTATTGCAGATGATGGTATGACAACCATTACGGCTCCAGATCAAGTGAGTGGAGATAAGGCGATTGCCGATATAAAAGCACTTCTTTGGGAACCAAGTATCGGAGATATGGTATCATGAAACGTTGTGAAAATCATAGATGGAGTTGGGGCTATCGTAGAGTTCAAGGGGAAGTCTGGTATGATTCACATCTCAAAACTCTCAAAAGAAAGAGTAAATAATGTCGAAGATGTAGTAAAAGTCGGAGATACTGTCGATGTAGAAGTGATCCAAGTAGATAAAGAAAAGTGAAGAGTTGGATTGAAACTGATGCAAAAATAAAAAAAATATCCGAAGTTTACTTCGGGTATTTTTTTAGTCGACTTTTTCTAGGATATATCCTTCGTTGATAACGGTTTGTAGGCGAAAATCTGTTCCAAGCTTTTTTCTCACTTTTGAAAGCGTCGCATTGATAGTGTTGTCTGTGACCTCACTTGCATCATGTCCTCACCATACCGAGTTGATAAATCGAGTTTTTGAGATGAGTTTTCCTGGTTGCAAGAGAAAGAGCTCAGCAATCTGAGTTTCTTTTTTAGTAAGGTGTACTTCCTCATCTCATATACTTACTTTTTTATTTTCGAGATTAAGGCTGATATCCTTGTATTCAATAATCGCTGTTTTTGTCGCTTCTGAGTTTCTTCTTGTAAGTGCTCGTATACGAGCCAAGAGTTCTCTTGGACTAAAGGGTTTTGGGAGATAGTCATCAGCTCCGATATCGAGACCATAGACTTTTCTCTCAGTATCATTATATCCAGAAGTGATAATCACGGGAGCAATAGATTTCTTTGTTTCCCTAAGCCAATTGATGATATCAAAACCACTTCCATCACCGAGAGCAATATCGATAATGTAGAGGTCAGCATCGAGAGAGTGCTGGTTCATAAAACTACTATAGGAGGTATACATCGAGACGTTATATCCATTGCGTTCTAGTTTTTGTTGGATGCGTTCAGCGAGTAAAACTTCATCCTCGATAATACAAATTTTCATATGACTAAAAATAAATTGTGTAATCGATTTGTACGTTATTGTATCGTAATTGTTCGAAAACTGGAAATAAAATTTAAACATAACCCCTTTTTGTTAATAATTATTGTGTAGTTTTAGGTGGGTCAAATAACCATCATTGTCCATGCTTAATTCATAATTTTAGCATAATAGCTCGAATTTTAGCATTTTCTATCCCTTCCGCAATTACTATAGAACCACTTTCCTGCATTTGTCGTATTACGTAGAGAGTATTATGGTACCAAAGGCTTACTATATCTCTTTCTTCTCCAGCTAGGTTTGTTGTTTCAGATTGTAATTCTTTATGTGCAGCAACAATAAGATTTACTTGTTTTCTGTCTATTTTCATAAATTCAACCCCAATATCGTGGGCTAAAATACTTGTCCACCTATTGATATTATTATCACCTCATCCGTAATCATCGCAGGCTATACGATATCCAGCATCATGTACTCATTTTAACATTCGTATAAATTTTGGCATTTTCTTCATATCAAAAAGAGAATACTCTGTCACTTCAATAATTACTTTACTTTTTTCGATACCGTGTCTTGTAAGTGCCTCTTCTAAATATGTTAAGAATTCATCATCACATAAGTCATCAGCGAGTGTGTTAATCGAAATAGGTTCTCATGTCTTTTTGACTTCGATTAATGCTTTTTCCAGCATAACTTTAAATAGTAAGAGTGTTTGTCCTCTGTTTTTAAGTAGCTGTATAATAGAAGGAATATGTATTGCTTTTCCTCATTCCAAGTTAATACGGAATAACACTTCTCGAAATAGGCTAGGGGCTTCTTCTTTTCCACTTTCGTCATTACTAGAAAGTGGAAGTATTCTTTCTAACTTACATCCAATTTGCTCTTTTGTATCATCTTTAAGTATTTGTAATATGGCGTCAATCGTTGCCTCGTCTTCTTGTATTTTACAAGGTTTTTGAGGGAGTGTTGGTTCTGCTCCTAAGAATGATTTTGTACAAATTGCATTTAAAATACTTGATTCCATCAGGGAAGTAGTAGAAAAAATAATAATGTATCACTTAATGATTGTATAATGAGACCACCTTAACACCGTATTAATTTTTCTTTAAAAACTCGAAAATTACCAAAAATGTAACAGTTTTGTAACAACTATTCTATTATAAAGCCTTTGTTTATTTTTTAACAGAGGCTTTTAATTATGCATATACAAAGGTATGCGCAGGCTCAGGATATTCCTGATGCTCTATTCCCATCACTTATTGATGTACAAATTGAGTGTTGGGGGCAGTCTCCTTTTAATGAATATAAGATGTGTGATGATTGTGGGGCATTATATTCGTTAGAAGAAGTATGTGGTTCTATTGATTTATATAGGTGAGGTTGTTCTACTGGAAACGATTTTTGTTGTACTGAGTGCTCAGGAACAACAAGTTACGTGTATCCTAAAGACGCCTTTTTAGAGCTCGCAAAAAATTATGTTCAGTGACAAATAAGCGCTGCATTGGTACTCTCTTCAGATGAAAAGGTAGAGGGATTTTCTGTCATATCCCTCACTTCATTTGAAAAGTTGATGGAGAATGAATTTTGAACTCGACCAGATGCATATGTGTCTGAAGAAGTTATTCCCTTATTACAAGAAGCAACATGATGCACTCAAGCATATGATAGAGTGGTCTGTCTCCATCAAGTGTACTTATCTCCTGTGTTACGAGGTAGGGGGATAGCAACGGAGTTATTAATTCAGTTATTTTCTTTGCATGCAGAATATGAACATATCCCCGTAGTTCTAGAAACACGCTATGACAGCGACTTTTATCCGATTACTCGTGCACTTGGATTTAAAAATATTATTCATGATAAATTTGGATATGTAATTCAGGTGGGGCCAACTTATGGCGAGTTACTTCAAAAATTACTCACTCCTTCTCCAGAAGTGAGTAATGAGAAAAATAGGTTCCGTCACGAAGCACAAGGGATTTTATGAATACATCCTAATTTTTTATCGCGCAGATTTTATTCTTAATTATTATTACTATGGCATTAAATAATGGAATAGTTGAAGCAGTTAGCGCTTCTAGATTATCATCATCAGATGTAACAGCAATCTTTGAGATCGAGCAAGATGCATGGTCGAATGGTCAGAACTCATTATGAGAATACGTGTATTGTTCTTCATGTGAAACTATCTACTCAAAACAGGATATCTATGGAGAGAGTGATAAAAACCTACTCTCTCATACTGTTGCTGAGATAGAAAGAATTTTAGGTATCGGTGAGATATCCTGTCCGTGTTGTTATGAACAAACAAACCATATCTATGATAGGGAGAAATATATGCCAGAGATTGTTTCTCGCTATCGTGATACCGAAGCATTTCTTGCTGTATTTCGTGATGAAGGTTGAGTGCTTCGTTGATTCTTTGATGGATATATGGCAGATTTTCCTACTATTTTTAAAAGGGAGTTCCAGTCATACTATGCAGGGGTATGACTCTTTAAACTGAAACGTATTATTGAAGATGTTTTATGACGCGATTTACCCAAAGATATACTTCTCTGTAGCGCACTTGGCATGGAGCCAAAGTTTGCAAATTTCTCAATACTGTATGAATTATTACGTGCATTTTTTGAGGATGTTTATACAAAGAAATGAGCAAATGTTTTAGGTATGGCAGAAGCAGAAATTGGGACAAATACTCATGGGATTTACCATGCAGTTGGAGCTACTGGATGTGGGGTACATAGAAATGATGAGGTTCAAGGAGTATTACAAAATAAAAAAGATGGTCACGCAAGTGATATTTTGATTCAGCCAAGTATTCCCCAGGCGTATATGGATGCCTTAAGTGTGCCAGTACGAAACTTTCTACGTGACAGATGAAGGAAAATGCGTTCGGTACTTCAGGTGGCATAATTTGACAGTATGTTATCAAATACTACAATCAAATGGTTTTAATTCTTATTTCTTTCTATGCCCCTGTATCTTTTTACGTACTTTTTTTGTATCGTAGCAATATTGTTCTTAACAATGAAGGTGTTTCTTCGTTATAAGAACTATGTACATGGAGTATATTTTCTTGTTTCTTGAGTGACTATTGCTCTTTGGCTGTTCTTATATCTCCTTTCTTTTACGACCACTTATGATATTCATATGTTGTTGTTGTTATCACGCTCTATGTTTTGATTAGCAATTGTTTCGATGTATAGTATGCTATCATTTGTTTGGTTGTTTTCATATAAAAAGGAAGGCATGGTGAGATGATGGAAACATATGATGACTATATTGGTATTATTTTTATGATTCTTTTTAGCATCTGTAACACCCTATGTTATTGAGTGAATGTTGTATGATACCGAGAAACAAATATATTACGAAAGTTATGGACCCCTGTATTCATTATATTCTCTCTTATATCTTGCATTTATTCCGATATTTGTTGTTGTTAGTTATCTTAAAATTAAGAGACTGAGTTCAATTAATAAAATACGTCTTTCATATTTTTCGATAGGCTTTCTTTTGTTTATGGGGTTAGAAATTATTTTTTTATCTATTCTTCCCTTATTTGGTATTCGACTATTTGAGAGAGAACATATATTATTTTTTATTCCTTTCTTACTTGCAATTTGGTATGCGCTTCACCGTTATTACACTACAAGTCTAAAAACCTGAGTAGGACAAATAATTGTTGGAGTATTGGCATTGGGGGTTTCTATTTCTGTATCTAATATACTCCTCCATTATTTCTTGCAGATAGATACTCGATTGATTCATTTTTGGGGAATATCAAAGGATACACATATTTTTAATACAACGATATCGATACTTGTATTTATTCCTGTGTACTGAGTTTTTGGAAAATATATGTTGTGAAAATATAGGAGATATCAAGATACCCTAAATGAAATTAAACAAAAAATCCCATTTCTGACGACGTTATATGACCTAGAACAATTTTTACAGAAAAGTTTATCTACGATATTTAAAATTTCATATGTCCATATACAGACTGAAAAAGTTCAAGATACTGAGTTAGGGAAATATTTTTCAAAAGACACTTCAAGAAAAATATTTATCTATGATACCGTATTTATTGAAGAAAATAAACATAAATTTAATAAAAAACAACTTTTGGCCGAGTGTGATGAAAAAATATATATCGTCTTCCCAATTCGCAATAAGTTATGAGAACTAGAAGCCCTATTATTCTTGGGTGCTAAACCTTTTCGTGATGTATATACTGAAGAAGAAGTGGAGGCATTGAATGATTTTGTGGTTTTTCTTGAAGGTCATCTAAAGTATATTGATATCTATCGACAAATTAATGATTTCAATGTAAATTTAGATAAAAAGATTGATGAAAAAACGATGCAGTATAATGATTTGATTAACAAGCAAAAGGAATTTATTGCCTATGTTTCACATGAAGTGAAATCTCCTCTTGCTGCAGCTATTTTTCAACTTGACTGTATCCTTGATGATATAGAAACAGATGAGATTGAGTGGGGAAAGCTAAAAACGGAACTATCGAGTCTAAATACGCAGTTGATAAAGTCTGGAGATCTTGTTTCTCGATTGTTTTCAGTTCAGAAATATGACTATAAAAAAGTAAAGTTATACAAAGAAACTGTATGTATATCTGAGCTTATTAAAAATGAAGTATCCATATTTCAGAAAACTTTTCCAGGTATTGATTTTGTTTGTACTATTGAGGAGAATCATTCCTTATTTTTCTCCTTGGATACGGTTCAGTTTCTCCAGGTGATTGATAATCTTTTAAATAATGCTGTCAAATTTTCTCAGAGGTGAGAGAGTCCACAAATATGTATCAGGGTTGAGCAAACGGATTTAACCTATACAATTGTTATTGAGGACAATGGACAGGGTTTTGGAGATATAGGTGTTTCTTCGATTTTTGATAAATATTCTACTGGAGAATCATCGTCTATTGGTCTTGGTATGGGACTTTATTTATGTAAAGAAATTATTGGGCTTCATGGTGGCCAAATTATTGCAGAAGATTCAGAAAAACTTGGTGGAGCAAGATTTATTATTTCTTTGCCTATTTCTTCATGAACATCTTAATTATCGAAGATGATATTTATCTAGCTGAACGCTTAAAAAAAGTTTTTGAAAAGAAGCTTATTTCTAATCGTATTAATATCCTTCATGATTATGAGTCATTTGTTCGTGAACTTCCAGTTATAGATTCATATGATTTAGTGCTTACAGATATCTTACTTGGGGAGCTTCATGATAAAACTGGGATTGATGTTATTAATACTATTCGTAAAAAAAATATCAAGGTTCCTGTGGTGGTAATTAGTTCGTTTTGAGAACTCGAATGGCTTGAAAAAGCATTTGATAGTGGAGCGAGCGATTATATTATCAAACCTTTCCGACTTAAGGAACTGGAACTTCGAGTACTTAAGTGGTTTAGGATTTATTTTTGTTCTTTTCGTTTTGGGAAAAATAGACAGGTCAACTATCATGGTCTTGAGTATCGTCTGGATGAAAACGAATTTTTTTATAATGGGAAACAATTAGTTTTGACAAGGAAAAGTAAATACCTACTTTCTATTTTTTTATCAAAGCCAGAAAAGGTATTTAAGGAATCATATCTTATCGAGAAAATTTGGGGAGATATACTACTCATTGTTAATCGTAATCTTCGTGTGAGTATTTTGCGTCTTAAAAAAGACTTGGATACTTATGGACTTTGAAATTGGATTCAAAATGTTCGTGGAGAAGGATATATGTTGTTGTCACAAGATATGTAAATAGTGTTTGTTTTTTTGTTGAGAATATGATAGCATAGTATTATATTGTATTTTAACTCGTACGTTATGCTGGAAAAGGAAATAAAGATTCTTGATATTGATGTCGAAGCGGTACAAGAAAAGCTGGAGATATTTGGGGCAAAGAAAACGTTTGATGGATTTATCCATGATGTGTATTATGATTTCCCATGAGAGAGTATGGATGAAAATAAGCGTATTTTTCGTGTGAGAAAAAAGGGGGAAGTACACCTGTATACTATTAAAAGAAAAAGAAATACCAAAGAGGAATGATGAGAAAAATGACTCAAGATAGCGGATGAAGGGGAAAGGGAAATTACAAATGTCGAAAGTTTTGCAAAAGTACTTGAAAAATATGGGATGGAAAAGATCAGAGAAAAGAAAAAGTACCGTATTTCTTATACTTTGGGTGAAGTGGAGTTTGATATCGATACGTATGATGATATCCCTCCGCTTTTAGAGATAGAAGCACATACAAAAGAAAAAATTAAGGACTGGATTAAGCGTCTAGGTCTTAGCTATCACGAACAAAAGAAGTTTGGTTCCAGAAAGCTCTTTGAGTATTATGGAAAGGAGTATAGCTATCTCCAATCAACAGAGAATGAAGAGTGAATAGATACGAGTAAATAATATCCCAGAAAAAAGACTGTTCCCATTTCACGGGAACAGTCTTTTTTTATAATCCTCTCAAATTATTTTTCATTTCTGAGAGATTCTAGTTTTTCAATAGTTTCTTCGAATACACCTGGGAAAGGATGAACTTCGTTGTAGATAAGTCCGAGGCAGTATTTACTACAGCTTTTTGCTTTTTTAATTCCCATTTCCTCCATGATTTCATGACTACGGCAACTGCTAGCAGTAGATTTACTTTCGATAATAACGACATTATTGAGTTCTACTTTTTTTGCTCCTTCTTTACGGAGATCTTTGAGTCTGATGTTGAAGTCTACCGTAAGTCTTTCTCCGCTGTCTTTTGCGCAGAGTGTGAGACGAGAGTATTTTGAACTGAGGGTAGGGGAGATTTTCCCTGGAAGTTGTCCATAAAAACTCATATAGACTCCCTCAAAAAATCTTTTCTTTCCTTTGGTCATTTTTCCGTGTTCTTCACTGGGAAATTCGTACCTAAACTTTCTAGTAGTTCCATTTTCCTTTTGTTTATATTCGAAAAATGCAAGATTTGATTCTACATATAAACGAGTTCTTACTTTTGTTCTGGTAGCTTCTTTGTTTTGATGTTGCTTATAGAAGAGGTACTCATCTGTATCCATATAGACACTATCGTAAGAAAAGACATTTTTTCCTCCGATATCGAGTACATAAAAATCTTCTTGGAGTTTTTCAAGTACTTGAGCAAATTCTTTTTCTGATACGAGATACTTTGTATCAATACGATCAAGAAAGCTTGCTTGCGCATTCATCTCACTGAGTGAGATAGGCTTGAAACCAGAGATGGTAGTATCGAATTGTCCTTTCATTTTTGTTTTTGTTGTAAAATAAACTACGTTTATAGTCTAACATATAAAAAAATACAACACCAAAAAAATGAATTGACAGAAAAAAAGAGTTAGTAGTAATAATACTACTAACTCTTTTTTAATATGAACCTCTATATTATCCGAGCTTCATGATGACATAGTACATAATGCTTGAGATAAGTGCCGAGATAGGAAGGGTTATAATCCAAGCGAGAGCAATATTTCGAATCATAGATTTTTCGATATAGTCCTTATCTTTCCCATGCATCTTTTTAAGGTATTCTCTCATAAGCCCAATACCAAATACTCCACCGATGGCAATATGTGTCGAACTTACAGGAAGTCCAAAATGACTAGCAATCAGTACCGTAATCGCTGCAGAGAGAGCTACAGAGTAGGCACGAGTCTGGTTGAGTTTTGTAATTTCATTTCCAACGGTTTTGATGAGGCGTCCACCAAATGCCAAGAGTCCAACAGCGATACCAATAGCCCCAACAAACATGACCCAACCAGGAATTCCTACATTATCTATGCGGAGTTCTCCAGACTTGATGACATCATTGATAGCGGCGAGAGGCCCAATAGCATTAGCAACATCGTTTGCCCCGTGTGCAAACGAGAGAAGGGCTACGGCAAAGATAAGGGGTACATTGAATAAGTTATTGATAAACTTCTTTCCATTTTTAAATACTGCTTGTTTTTTGTCTAAATAGATACTAAGAGGAACATATATCAGTGTCGCCATTATCGCTCCACCAAATACGGCGAGTTCTGTATTTATATGTACTATCTGTTTGAGTCCTTTGAGCGCAAGATAGGTAGCGAAAATCCATACCATAATTCCTACGTAGATTGGTACCCATCTTTTAGCCGCCTCTCAACGTTCATCTTTTTGGAAGATAGTTTGACGAATAGAAAGCATAAAAAGTGCAGCAATCACTCATCCCATCACTGGTGATATTACCCAAGAAGCAGCAATTTGACCGATTTGTCACCATTCTACTACTCCAACTCCGTAGGCAGTAACTCCAGCCCCAACCAGTCCTCCAACAATAGAGTGAGTTGCAGACACTGGGGCTTTGAAGAATGTTGCAATATTGATCCAAAGAGAAGCTCCAAGAAGAGATGCCATCATAATCGATACAAAAATTTGAGGGCTATCGATAGAATCAGGATTGATAATTCCTCCTTTGATAGTTTGTACGACATCTCCCCCGGCAATAAGAGCTCCTCCAGCCTCAAAAATAGCTGCGATGATGATCGCTCCGAAAAGTGTGAGAGCTTTTGAACCTACGGCTGGTCCCATGTTGTTGGCTACATCATTTGCTCCGATGTTCATAGCCATATAGATACCAAAGATAGTAGCAAGAAGGAGAAAAATACTAGAGTTTCCACCTTGAAAAAAATATACCCACGAGATAGCGAGTAAGATAACTATTGCTAGTAGTGGGTAGCGAAAGCTATTTCTTGAGAAAATTTTATCCATATGTATTGGTTAAATAGATAATACGATATCTATTGTAGCATATGTTTTTATAGGATGCAAAAAAGCTCCTCAAAGTTTTTTATCATTACAAAATAAGGGCAATCATTGCCCCTATTTTTCTCCATGATTATTGCCTCAGTTTATGCAAAAGTTGGGTAATGAGAGCTAACAGAAAGCCAAATATTGCAGCAGGTCCGACGTCTTCATTGCTGAATATTGCCGTTAGTAACGCCAGTAAACCAGCAGTTGCAAAACTGTAATACAAAATTCTATTCATGGATTTCTCCTTTTTTCTGTTGTTTGGACCTATGTTATGTTATCGTTGTACTCTCAGCATAGTAACCCTATCATTATCTTACGTAATCCTCTGGCTCTTGGAACAAACTTGATATTCTTTGGTTCTTGTCGTACTCACCTAATCATATCTTTTAACTCTCTGCGTGTGTAAAATTTTAATTCTCATTGGAGTCATCATGTTGGAAGTTTGTCTATCCATTGAAAGAGATCACTTATACCTGTTATTTGTACCATTTCCTCTTCTATATTTTTTACTGTTTTATGAAGACAGATAATCATTTCTAATACCTGCATATGTTGGTGTGCTTCTAAGTCTCAACGAATGATATGTGCTACGATTTGCTGAGCCTCCTTTCTTGTGATATATGTTTCTCCAAGTGGAATGGGGTAATTCCAAGATTCTACGAGATCGATAAGCGCTTGAGGGATATATTGTCATTTCTCACATACTAATGGGATATCATGGTTAGCTAGATACAGAAGAGATGCTTGAAGACTATTCCAATTATTGGTGATATCATGCTGAATCATAGCTCATGTAAAGAGATCTTTTACTCCTGTTATGACATCTCATATACATTGTTGAGATTGAAATGGTCTTCAGATAGGTAAATGGCTTTGGGGAGTTGTAGTATGAGTTTGCATAGTTGTGTAAAATTATGATATAAAATATAGAAGTCTTATCGAGTAGAACCTATCTGTCGTTGAAGTTTGAGATAGTGTAGTTTTAAAGTATAGAAGTTAAGAGATTGTATATGAGACCTTTGTTTTTTCGTATAAGTATCTATTGTCTGTAAGATTTGATGTACGTCATAGTTATTGAGTGGTACATGTAATCCTCTACTTGTTGATCTTTCTTTTATGGATGCAATTTCATGTATACATGCTTGGTATAGGTTCTGATCATGGAGAATATCTTCTTGAGAAGGTTCTGAATTAACTTCTTGAGGGATAATCTCTTCTACTCTATCTTGTACTTGTGTTTTGGTGGTATCTAGTAATAAATATTTTGCTCGTAAGAGTGCGACTTCTGGACTTTGTATTGCAAACATTTCCCAAGATTCTTTTGGTAGATTTGATCTATTCTCAAGTTGTGTTTCATACGCTACTTTGATTTCTTCTGGAGTAGCTCACTCTTGTAATCAGAGTAAAGTATAGGCATCATTGATGGTTCATGTATGGAGAGATGAATTCATAATCTATATATTAAAGTGTAAAACTATTCCTTAAAGATGGATGCTTCAGAGAGTGATGATTCTCTCTATTGCGAGTCTATCTCATGTCCCTGTATTCATGATAGCATCTACCATTCTTTGAATAGCCTTTCTTCGTGCTTCTATCTTATTTTGTCTTTCGCGTTCTTCATCTTCTTGAACATACCATCCGATATGCGTATATAAAAGGTGTTTAATAAGGGTATTTGTGAGGTGCGGTGCTATCATTCTTATTTCTTCTTTCATCTGGTCTTCTCAGAGTTTTTCATGTTCCCATATATATTCTAGACGAGAGATCGACTTTGCTACTTCAGGCGAAATCTCTCATATGCCTTTTGTTAAGAGGTTAAAAATTCTTATGGATGATTCTAGGTTACCGTCTATTTCAATCATTCCATCGAGTACATCACTATCAATAATTTTTTCAAGAATCTCGGGGTTTCATCCAACTAATTTTACAATATTAGATATACATCTCTCCATATTTCATCATTCATGAATTGCTTTCTTTACTGCTGTATGCATAAACTCGACAGCGAGTTTTTTGTTTGTAAGATATACTCCGTAGTCTCAGATGATATCACTAACATCTCAGAATCTGCGGGACATATCTATGCTTTCTAATACTGGGTATATTATTCCATCTATATCGCCTTCTCATCATGCATACATATCATTAATAACATCTTCAAGAGTATCGGGAGATATATCACTAGTATCTTCACCATATGCAAGCTGTAGATATGATCTTAAGGTATCTCAAGTGACGGGGGATATTTGTGCATATGTTCGTATCATGCTAGCAAGAGCATCTAGTTCATCTTGTGCATATCAATCATCCGATGAGAGGCGGATTTTTTGTATTCTCTCGTGATGTATCGCCCCATTCTCTCAAATTGACTGTATATTTTTGAGTATATCTTGATGGTATGTGTAGTTATCATTAGCTAATTCTCTTTCCTCTTGTAATCGTTTATTCCTTTCGCTATTTGGATCTTGTGCTTCTTGAGCGATACGAGCATTTTCGTCTAATTCTCTTTGAAGCGCATCTCCACCGATGTCTCTATCTCCATATCTCATAGAAGTACGGTAGTTACTATTGTTTCTCATATGATACATGTAAATGGGTAAAAAGTATTTCCTTTGCTTGAAGCGTTTATATATTTAATTGAAGAATAATTCCTTGAGTATCTTTCCTATTCTTTATAATCGATTCCGAGTTTTCTCTGATTTGAAGACTTGTTCTTGGTTCATCTACCAACTTTGAAACAGTTTCTGAATATCTTTATCTATAAAAGAAGGAGAAGAATGTTTATTAATTAGTAGGCAATAGCTTTTTTGTATTTAGTGGAGTTGTCCTTTTCTTAGTTCAATAATTTTATCTCGTAACCCGTAAGTTCTTGTTATGTACTGTATATCCATGGACCCATCGATAACTTTTTGAATTAGGTCAGTCAATAAGTCTACAGGATAAAACATGCCGCTTCATTGAATTCATCAATCTGGCAGTGCACTAAGGTAGGTGGATAATTCCCCCCAAGTTTTTACCCAGCTTATATTTATTAGTTCTGAATTTATATCATTCCCCTTTTGAGTCATTAATTCGTTGACTTTATCTCGTAACCCACTTGTTCTAGTTAAAGTATGGAGATGTTGTTTTCCAGAAACTACTAGTACTATAATTTCTTTTAGTTCACTCGAAGAATACCTATATCTAGATCATTGAATTCATCCT
Organism: Candidatus Peribacteria bacterium; assembly: GCA_023898505.1. Taxonomy (GTDB): domain Bacteria; phylum Patescibacteriota; class Gracilibacteria; order BD1-5; family UBA6164; genus HK-STAS-PATE-10. Next base: position 1,212,026 of record CP060226.1, read on the forward strand.
TCAGGTAATTGGTCTAACCATTCCATAAGTTCTGAGATAGATGAGATTCTTTCAAGCAGGATATGTTCAACATCTCCTTTTGAAGACATTACTGCTTGTTCTATATCATCTTGGTGAGATATCCCAGGTACATCTCCATTTTCAAGACCTCTATTGTTATCATTCATAATCTTATAATTAAAATATAAATTAATTTCTTGTCCTTTGCTTGAGGCATTTATATAGATTTTTGACAAAATACTTTAAATATACATAAAATAGAAATATTTAACTCATCAAAACCCTTTATATAAGCCAAAAAAAACTGCCAAAAAAACTTTGACAGCACCCCTATGGTTTTGATATACTATGGAGAGTAACTTCTAACTTTATTCTATGGCAAATATTCAGACAACTTTGCAAGATATCGGACTCAAGGAAAATGAGATCAAGATGTATCTTGCAGCACTGTCCTTTGGGTCTCAACCAGCTTCTGTTTTATGAAAAAAGACAGGAATAGCCCGTTCGAATGCACAGTACATTTGTGGAAATCTGGTAGATAGGGGGCTACTCAGTATGGTGACGATGCCGACAGGAAATATCTATTCTCCCGAAAAACCAGAGAAAATTATTTCGATGCTTGGGAGGCAGTATGATGTACTTGATAAAAAGATACACCAAGTACAAGCGATTATGGGAGATTTGAGAAATATGATGAACCCGTATGCGAGTGTTCCAAAGGTGAAGTATTATACATGACTTGACGGGATTATAGATATGTATGAAGATGTCTTTAAAGAAGGAAAAACGATTTATGGAGCTCTGAATATGGTGGAAGATGTACACCCTGGATTTACGCAGTATCTTGAAAGAGAATATATTCCGAAAAGGGTACAATCAGGTATTCAGGCACGATGAGTAGTGACAGATAACCCTGATACTAGGGAATACAGAAAGAATGATGAAAAGATGCATAAACGTACCCTTTTGTTACCAGAGGATCAGTATCCGTTTGAAACCTGTATTCATGTATATGCCGGGAAGGTAGCGTTTTATTCATACAGTCAGGAGGATATGTCGGGGATTATTATCCAAAATGAAAAAATGCACGATACCATACTTTCTTTGTTAAAAGCAAGTTGGGATTATGCTCGTACACTTCCAATAAATAGTGAGTATAGACATGAGGAACTTATTATTTCTTAGGTTCAAATACTATATATGTCTTTGTAGTATCTGGCATATTTCATAGCATCTCATAAAAGAAACGTGTAATTACCTTTCATTGTGAAAATTCATTTTTGATAGTATCAAGATATCTTTTTGTATTTGCTTTTGATGTATCTAGACAAACTACAGTATAACCATCGATGTTCCCCCCTTTGGTTGCTTCGATGATACGACTATCTGGATAATGATTCTTGTTTTTTGTAGCATATGGTCCATCTCTCTTTTTTTCTAGTTGTATAAGTGCTCAAGTACGTATTTCGCTATCTTTTGTTGGTATTCCCGTTGGATTCTGAATGGCCACATTAGAGAGTTCAGTTCCTACAAACCCTTCATAATTAATATGATATGCAAGAGCGGTATTGTTTACCGTTGCAAGGGCATGGATATCAGCATCTGGATGTTCTGAAAAGGCAATGTGAGAGAGTACCGATCAGATACCAAAATCTCCTTGATAGGCCTCGGAAGTATAATGACTTCCGTAATAGATAGAGTTGTTTCAAGTCTTTTTGATTTTACATATAGAAACTGGTCACTTGGTATCTTGTCCTTTTTCCATCATTTTATAAAAAGTTACATTGGGGTTACAAAGATCAGCGATAATTCCTTGAATATTTACCCAAACTGCTCCATTATCTTCTCCTGCATATGTTTCGTAGATATTTTGATAGAGCATTTTATAGTCTCTTCCTCAGAAGATCTTAGGATTTTTATACGGAGCGTCCGACATGAGATCAATTACATCCAGCGTTTTAGGGTCTATGTCATCTTTAAATATATTTCCTCATGGAAATGTTTGTATTTCAAAAAATGGATTTTCATTAAACTCTTCCACTGTCATTGTTTTTCAGGATTTCTTTTTTTCAATAAAGGCTTTGATAAAAGCTCATGATTGTACTAGGATTGGAGAGTATCTTTCTTCTATTTGTATGTTATCTCATCGTTGTAAACTCACTAATGAGTCTTTTATGAGTTGTTGTCATCTTTGAAGTATTACTTTTAAGAAGGTGCTTTCACTCAAATCACTTCATCTGACCTCTGATTGTAGTTCGATAAGCTTTGTATATGCATCAAATATTTTATTGCTTTGTTCATAACTAGTCAGTTCTATGATAATATTTCATAATTCTAGACTTTGGCTACAAGCCAGAAATGTTATGAGATAGTTGTGGAAATTATTTTTTCATACTCGTTGAAGGGATTCGTAAAAACTCTTGATTTCTTTTTGGTTAGCTTCTTTTAGGTACTGTATAAGATATATGATAACTTGAATATCTAATTTTTTAAAGTCGATGATTCAAAAAACAGCATTAATGAGATTATCATTACTAGACAACAATGTAAGGGTAGATTCTATCTGTTTACATAGAGTGTGTATATCTATAATAAATGGATTTAAGTTGTCTCTGTTAATGAGTTCTTCGATACTTATAAACGGCCCCGAACCTCATACTTTTGTAAATCATTCTCCTGGAGTATATATATAATCTCTAAATTCAATTTCTGATTTTCTTCCTTTCTCATCTCATCTAATATTTTGAGTTTGTATTCTGTGAATAAGTATTGCTATAATAGCCTTATCTTCTAGAGTTATTAACTGTCATAATCAAGTTATAAATGTTGAAAAGAATATTCTATTGACCGCCCAAGTTCCCACTTTACTATAAGTTTCTAAATCTTGTGATATGCCTGATAAAAATAATACTTGCATATCAGTATTAGAGTTTCTAAACTTGAGTTGTAAGTATTTTCTGTCTTTATTTGCCTGCCCTTCTAATCTATTTATTCTTTCACAAATCCCATCTTTACCATTACAAACATCATTAAATAATTGTTCTATTTCAGTGTTTATAAATGTGGTTGTATGAATTTCAGCTCATGTTTCAGAGGTGTTTCAAGACATAAAAATATGCTAATAATAATTTCTTATATACTAGCATATTTTTCTAAAAAAAACTAATAACTGACATTTATATGCTTCCTTTAGTAGTAAAGGAAGCTGTCCCGAGAACTCGGGACTGATGGATTATGAATCAAATTACTCTCCAATTTCTTCTTCTATCACTCTGAGCGGTTCAAAGAACCCGTCGAGATTGAGTCCAGATTTTCTGAGTTTTTTAAATTTTTGTAAGAGTCTGAAGAGATTGATTTCGAGTTGTTCTTCTTCGTCGAGGATATTGCTTCCATACTGCGCATGGAAAAACTCCGCATTTTTTTGTTGATGATTTCCTGCAGAGTTTTTTAAAGGGATGATAATGGCATGAATACCAAAATAATACATCTCCCACAATGCCGTAGATCCACCACGAGTAATCGCAATATCGATGTCTTTGAGGATACTTCCAAGACGTTTTTGTGTGATAAAATCATGCACGAGAGTATTTGGAAATTGCTTAAATTCATCTCTAAAGTGCATATTTTTTTCTCCTAATATGATATGAAACTTGATATCTTGGAGATCAGGAAGAATCTTTAAAAGATTTTTGAAAATTGTTGTTGAACCTTGGCTTCCTGCCATCACCATAACGGTCATTTCATCGTTTTCTTTTACTTTCAGTGTTTTGAGGTAGTCGATAAGTTCAGGATTGAGAATCGGTCCTGAGTGGATATGCTTTCTACTTCCAATGGTTTTTGGGTTGGGAAATGAGTAAAAGATTTTTGTTGCCATCTTTGCTATGAGACGATTCGAAATACCCATAACGGTATCAGACTCATGGATATAGATCTTTTTTCCGAGTATCTTAGCGGCAATACAAAGAGGGAGACTGACATACCCTCCTTTTGAAAAGACGATATCTATCTTGTGTTTGAGGAGGTAATATATCCCTTCAAAGATCCCTGTGAGATTTTTGAGAGGTTCATAAAAATTTCTCCAGTCAAAATAACGACGAATTTTTCCCGCAGAGATATCATAAAAAGGAATCTTGTTTTTTTCTGCAATTTCTTGTTCGAGAGACCCTTCTTCTCCTACCCAGATATATTCATAATTGTGTTCTTCTTTGAGGTAATTATAGAGGGAGAGTAGAGGAAATGTATGTCCTCCGGTTCCACCTCCAGTGAGGGCGATTTTTTTGGTCATTTTGTCTTAGGTTATAACTTAAACCATCAAGCAAGCCTGAGTATGCCTAAATTTAGTTTTTTTACAAGTTCTGTTTTTCTGAGGAGTTTACGACTTGTATAGGCACTCATTATCCCGATAATCGTTCCTGCAAGGATGTCAAATGGCCAGTGGACTCAAGCGATAATACGTGATAGATTCATCATAATTGCCAATGGAAGAAATAGAAGGAAAAATTTCCTAAAACCAAAAAAGTAGAGACTGGTAAGAAACGCAATACTTACACTGGCATGATCAGAAGGGAAGCTTGCATCTGGTATATGTTCAAGAAGGAGTTTTCAGGTTTGTTCAAGATAGTTCTCAGGTCTATCTATATGCACGAACTGCTGTATAAGGAGTGAGAGGCTAATGGCAATAATGGTACTATACAAGATACATAAAAGCTGTTCTTTTTGCTTCTTTTCTTTTTTAAAATTTGCATATATCCACATAGCTACAAGAAAAACTGGGATGAGGAAAATAGGAAAGTCAGCAAAGATATAGACCCCTTTTTCTATCCAAGGGATTTGCGAAAGATTATTGAGGTATACAAGTATTTCTCTGTTTAGATCCATGTAGAGAGGTTATGGATATTTTTCATAGAGTAGTAAAATATGACCTAAAATCAAGTTTGCTATTTTTAGAATTTGAAAATCATATAAAAGTCGTATACTAGCACAAATTTGTTTTTACTTTTAACCACCCTGTATGCAAGACTTTCGTCCGATTCCTTGAACCAGTGATTATACCCCTGATTACCACAAGTATTATACCTTTCTGAAAAAAGTGTTTCGTCACGAGTTTCGTAAAAATGGTTTTCGTAGACTTTCGACTCCAATCGTTGAAAGAACAGATATGTATGAAGAAGTATTTGGTAATGAAAAAGATAAGTATGTCTGTACATTTGATGGGTGTGGGTCACTCCGTCCAAATGCAAGTATTGGGGTGATGAGGGCCTATCTGAATGGTGAATTTGATGATGAGATTCAACCAGTGTATTTTTACTATATGGATAGGTATTTTTCAACTCTGAAGGGAAATTTTGAAGAATTCAATAAAATAGGAGCTGATATCATCGGGGAAAATGACCCAATTCTTGATGCCTTGCTTGTCTATTTGATGTACTCGGCACTCAAAAAGATCGAGCTTTCAGATGCTTTTGTATTGCGTATCAATTCTATCGGAGTAGAAAAAGAGCAGCTAAAGTATATCGAAGAACTGAGAAATTTTTATGAAAATAAAAAACACTTACTGAGTCAAGAATCTCTTGAGTTGTTGGAAAAGCATCCGATGAAATTATTGGCATCATCATGAGAAGATGAGCAGATACTTGCGAAGGAAGCTCCAAGTATGCAAAAATTTCTGAAAAAAGATTCAAAGGCCCATTATATAAAAGTGAAAGAATACCTGGATGTCCTTGGGGTAGAGTATGTAGAGGACCATACACTCATTCCAGAATATGAATATCGTACTCATACGGTATGGCAATTTAGAGCAATAGATGATGGAGAAGTTATTTCTTGGGGAGGGAGGTATAATAAGCTGGCAAATAGGATGGGAATACAAAAAGAAATCCCTGCTGTTGGATTTAGTTCTAAGGTGGATACTCTTATCAAGATGCTTCGAGATAAAGATATCCAGATTCGTAATAAAGATAAAATCGATTTATACTTTGTACAGCTCGGAGATGAAGCAAAAAAAGTGGTACTTCCTCTTAGTATTGCAGCTCGTGAAGCGGGAATAAATACGACCGTTTCTCTTGGGACTCCTTCGATGAAAGAACAGATGCTCAAAGCACAAAGATCAGGAGCTAATTTTGTGGTCATGGTGGGGATTATGGAGGCAAGAAATGGAGTGTTTCAAGTACGTGATCAGATTTCTTGAACCCAAGCAGAGGTAAAAAAAGAAGTACTGATTGAGTATATTATTGATAAAATTGGAAAAGATACCTTGGATTTTTATTGTCCAGCAAGGGATTTAGTTCAGAAATAAGTAGTTACGTATCATTTTATATATTTGGCAAGAATACTCAGTGGAAAAGATTTTTCTTTTCCACTGTTTTTTCTATTATAGAGCTAATATTATTGTATCTTTCTTCTTATGCATCGTCTTTTTCTTTTTCTTCTTTTTTCTTCTTTTTTCTTTTCCTCAGTTACGTTTTCAGAATGAATCACTTCTCCTGCTTTTCCAACATACTGTTATACTCAAGAATCAGTAATTTCTGCAGATTCTATGGAGATATGAACGAGTTATAAGCTCCGTATTCCCTCATCAGATGTTGTTGTATTGCAGGGAAATATTCGTCTTCCATATCAGTATCTTTCTACTTCAAAAGATACAGTAGAGGTAGAGAGTATTATATCAGAAGGAGTTCCTCTTGATAGTACGTCTTTGGGGGATGATAATGAGCGTACAGGAGTACAAGTTGAAGTTACTGGCGAAAGAGTAATAGATGTTCAATTTGGGAAGCTAGTTTCAGGGGTAATGGTTGATTTTAAAGATATTACTCGTTACTATACAGATAGTTGGTATATATTGAAAGATGGTAGCTATGTTCTGGTTGATAAAAATCAATTACATACTTTCACTTTCTCGGAGCTACAAATTCGTCTTGAGCCACGTACTTCTTGGGGAGAGGTTCCAGTAGAGGTAGTATATATTTGAACCCTATATTTTTATCATCCCGTTACGACGATTGTTACACAGAAAGTTACAGAAGAAAGTGTATATGTGTATAGAGATAATCGTTGTAAAAATGTTTCTATTCCTTCTGTGAATCATCAGACCTTTTCTATCGATGCTACAACACAAGAACTTTCTATTCAGTTTCAAGAAAATACAGCATATGATCCTGAAATCTCTCTTGATTCTGATGCAGATGGAGTAAATGATAGAAGTGATAATTGTAAAGAAATAGCAAATCCGAATCAAAAAGATACCAATGCTGATGGTAAGGGGGATGTTTGTAGTGATGATGATGCAGATGGATTTATAGGGGAGCAGGATAATTGTCCATATGTATATAATCCCGATCAAAAAGATATCAATCGTAATGGAATCGGGGATGTTTGTGAATTTGATTCCGATAAGGACGGAGTATTTGATGCTATAGATAACTGTAGGCAAACACCAAATAGTGATCAACGAGATACTGATAAGGACGGAATTGGAAATGCTTGTGATAATTGTGAAAGTTATAATCCAACACAGCGTGATAGTAACGCAAATGGAATTGGAGATACCTGTGAGGAACAAGCACTGTATCTTGAGCAAAATGATAGCGATCATGATGGAATTATTGATTGGCAAGATAACTGTAGTATGATTGCTAACTCTGATCAAGGAGATGGTGATGCTGATGGGGTTGGAGATGTGTGTGATAATTGTTCTTCTATTCAAAATCCAGGGCAAGAAGATATAGATGGAAATACTATTGGAGATATGTGTGAAGACAGTGATCATGATGGAGTGTTAGGGTATCTGGACAATTGTATGGTATTTGCAAATGCTGATCAAAAGGATACGGATAATGATGGGGTAGGGGATATGTGTGAAGATGATGATAGAGATGGAAAAGTATTTTCTGAAGACAACTGCCCCTATGACTATAACCGAGACCAAAGAGATACTGATAGCGACGGGATCGGAGATGTCTGCGATGAAGAGGATAATCGCTTTATCGAATCAAATAAAATATTTTTTATCACACTTATTGTTATCGTCGTTCTCCTTTTTGGAGGAGTAATCTTTTATATGATTCGTAAACTTGGTACTTCTAATCCTTAACACTTTTTCTCATGACAGCGCTTCTTAATCGTTTTGCTTGGGGGATTTCAGTATCTATAGCTCTCTTTGCATCATATTTTGTTGATAGAAATGCTCTCTTTGATGATGATGGTTTGATTGCTTTCATCGTTGTGCTATTGCTTCTTAAGTTTCTTGTATTTTCTAAAAAATGGATACACAGAAGATTGGAATACTTTGTTGATACCATAAAGGAAGAACTTGAGGGGCAGAAGAAACAGGTGAAAAAGGAAAAAATATCTCAGAATGTTGTAACTTCTGAAATGGAAGAAGAAAGTAGAGAGATTCTAGGGGAAGGGGATATTCTCCCATGAGAAACCGTAAAAGAAACAAAGGATGAAAAGTCTTCAGTCTCTATGTCTGAAGAAGTTGGAAAGTTAGAAAAGAAAACCAAGGTGTCTTGGTCTCCATTTCACTATATCGGGGAGTTTTTTAAAGAAAATCTCTTGGCAAAAGTTGGGGGGATTCTTATCTTTCTTGCTGTCATCTTTTGATTAAACCTTGTCTATAGTTATGTTGGACCCGTAGGAAAGATGCTTATTGGATTTTTCCTAGGGTTTGGGATGTACCTTTCATGAGTGATACTCGTAAAAAAGAAACTCCAGGGCGAGGGAATGATACTCTTAGGACTTGGGATTGTGATTAACTATGGTGTCATCCTTGCGGGAAGATATCTCATTTGAGATGATTCTGGAAATCTGATGTTATCCGAGCTTCTATGTTTTACATTTCTTGTTTTAAATACGGTATTTGCAATTGTGACCAGTTTGGTATATCACTCGAAGTCACTCCTTGTATTTGCTCTCATATTTGCGTACGTAAATCCACTTCTTATTTGAGGTTCAAGCGATACTCCCTATACACTCGTAGCCTATACGCTTCTGGTTTCCTTTGCTTCTTTTTATCTTGCAAAAAGACAGTCGTTTTCTCTTCTCTTATATCTTACATATATCTTTGCTTCGATTTTGTTTCTCATTACTCCGATGCAAACAGATATCCACTGGGTGATGAAGGTTTGAGCTTTTGCCCTTGTAAGTATTATTTCTTTGTTTCAGGCGTATACGTTCAATAAAAAGTCAATTCCTTGGATTTTTGGAGGGAGTTATCTCTTCTTTATCATCTTTTTGATGCTGGCAGGGGATGCAAATATGCTCTTATCTGGGAAAACATTTATTTCCTATATTGTATATCTACTTGTGTTTTTTGCATTAGGAATTTATTTCTTTTTGCAAACTCTGGCTCGTGCACTTTTTTATTCGTTACTCGCTCCTCTCTTTATTGTATTAGGACTTATGATGGCGGGAGATGTACCATCCTTTTCGACGCTTCTTGCATTTATCGTATTTTTATATATTTATGGGTTTGACTACCTAGAAAGTATCTTGTGCCCTATCGTGAAGTATAGCTTTTATGCTCTATTTTGAGGATTTATCATTGGAGCAAATATCCTTTCGATTTTTCACTTTAGTGAACTGAGTTTAGTGAATTTTCTTACTTCTATCCTCGTAGCATTTGTCTTTATCCTTTCTTCCTATACTCTCTCAAGAAAGCCAGGTCTTGAATACTTATACAGTATTGGTACCTTCCTGGGGGTACTCATGCTTGCACCGGTAATTGTGGAAACAGAAAATGGACTTGTGTGACCAATGGTATATGTTTCGATAGCAACGGTTATTATATTTGCTTTGTTGCATTGGTGGATACCGTTTCATAATAAAGATCTGACAGACAAACCGGAAAATCTTAAAAATCTTGTTATTGGTTCAGTTATTGGAGTATTGTTTCTTGGGTATGAACTTTTTACTTTTGGAGAGCTATATTTTCCTGGAGTGATGCTTGGTGGAGCGTTTGTTATCCTTGCTATTTTCTACTTTTTCTTAGGAGTGAGGATTATGCAGAAGTTTGGAGAAAACCCAATACTTGCAGATGCCAAAACCGATGAGCGTCCGTATAAAAATACAGTGCTTGGATACCTGTGAATTTCTCTCAGTATTTTTAGTCTGTCTATTGCATTAATCTTTTCTGATCTTGAACAAGTGGTGAGTATGATTTGGATGCTTGAGGCGACGCTTTTGTATTTCTTCTATCGCCAGACAGAGGAGAAAAAGATTCTCTACGTGGGAAATATCTTATCTATCATCGGTATTGGAAATCTGATTTCTCTGGTACCATATACTCCGAGCGGAGATCTTTGGTTTGGAATACCTCTGGTAGTGGCATTTGTATCCTTATTTCTAAATGTTAGATTCCTCTCTACGCTGAAGTCTGGTGTGGTTCGTTACTTGCATGATTTCTTTCATCTTGTTGGTATTGTGGCTATATCTATCATGCTTAGTATCATTATCCCACATACCTCGATGGGGTGGAATATATTTGGAGTAGGGGTGTTTATGTTCCTCATATCTTGGGTATATGCTCGCTTTCCATCACCTCTTCTTAGTTGGTGATTTGTGCTTGCATTTTTTGGTTTTGCTATAAGTCATATGTTTTCCATAGATTATATATTTAGGAGTTTGGATTTTAAAGGACTTGCATATCTCCGAGTATTGCAGTACCTCGTTACATTTTTCCTTGCCTGGTGTGTCTTGTTTTTCTATCGTTATGAGGCCTCTAGGTGAGTAAGAAAATCACTTCTATGGATTTATATCATCTATGTTGTGATGATTGTTTCTCTCTATGTATACGATATCTTTGCAACCACTTTTGCTATTACTATATTTTGGTGACTTCTTGGTTCTTGGTTCTTGTTCTATGGTATCTTTAAAAACTATATCTTTTATCGTACACTTGGACTCTATGTGGTGAGTGGGGTATTAGTAAAAATCTTTTTCTATGATATCTGGTATGGATTTGATGATGCGATATCTCGAGTGATTGCATTTTTGGTGCTCGGTATTTTATTGGTGGTAATATCTATACTGTATTCAAAAAAGTATTCATCAAATATCAAGGGAGAATTTCATGTTAAAAACTTTAATGAACTGAAGCTAAAAAAGCACTTTGCTATCAATGAAGCAATTCGTGATATCTCTGTAGATCAGGAGTCAAAGGTACGTTTTGCCTTTGCAGGAGGGGAGGTAGTCAGTATTCAAACGAGAAATATCATAAAAATAGCCAAGTTAGTGACCAATAAATTTTGAAAAGATGTTTTTGCTCCAGGAGAGCTTGCTTCTACTTATGAGTATATCGTTAAGAACTATAAGTCTCAGCTACTGAAAAAAGACTACGATCAGGTAGTAGAGATACTGAAACGATTTGTTACAGAAGGAGGGAGAATTCAAATGGTGATGTCTGAAATAGAGAAAAAATAAGAAGACGAAAGTCTTGATATTTCTATACTTTTTGTTACGCTAGGTTTATTACTTATAACTTTCCTTGCTATGAAGTACAGTGTATATATCCTATTACTGTTGAGTATCATTATATCTCCAAGTTTGGTATCCGCTGATGATGTTACCGATGTGCAGACAAGAGTCACTCAAATCCAAGACACAGATCCAAGCCTCCCAAGTATCTCTGAACAAAAGGGAATCTATGGGACGATTCTTTCAAAATTATTTACCAGTAACGGTAAAATCAAAGATGTGTTTCTCCAAATTGTGGGAAGTCTCTCAAGTGGTAATGTTCCAAGATGGGATGGAAGCCAGTTGGTATCAGGGGTAATTACGGATAATGGGACTAATGTTGGTATTGGGGTAGCAAGTCCACAGAAAATCCTCCATGTAGCAGGAGGTTTTCCATTATTTACTCAAAATAATGGTTCGAATAATGCAACATTTTTAAATGAGGGATGACAAGCCTCTACCGTTGAACTGTATACTGATACATCTAATAATGATAGAGCACTTATTACAAAAATCTGATCAACACATGTGAATACTCAATATAGAAATGATGTGTTTGTTGATAATATTGTCTGATGAGTAACAGTTGGAAGAATTACTCTGGATGTAACGGGTAATGTCTGAATATGGGAAGAGATACCTCAGTACAAGCTTGATGTTGCAGGAAATATCCGTGCCCAATCAAGGCACCTATTTCTCTGAGCGAATGATGTATATGGAGATAATAGTTCATGATTGTTTTATGATTCAAACCATAGTACAGTAACACAGATGGTTTTTAGAGATGCAGAGGATGCCCAGTATGGTAAGGTGTATGGTGATAATAACGGAGCCGATTTTGGGCTGACGGATTGAGACTGAGATTGGTGAGTGAGGATGAATACAAATAATTATACTTCATTTTCAGTTAATAGTTCTGAGAAGATGAGGATATTGAGTAACGGAAATATTTGAATCGGTACAACAAGCCCAATACGTGATTTAGATGTGAGGAAAAATGAAGAAATTCAGATTGCAGCACATTCAAGTAATACTAATCAATCTGCATCAATCCTTACAACCGTAGACGGGAAACAAAACTTTTATTTTGGAGTTAATCCATCCATAAATGCTGGAGTTATTGGGATCTCCAATACCTCATCTGATTTAGCTAAACCAGGTCAAAATGATGTCATTACTATTAACGGGAGTGGGTATATAGGAATCTGAGAAACAAATCCGTGAACAAAGCTTCATGTTAAAAGTGGTGATTCTGGAGGATCTTATGTACCTACTAGTAATTCGGTAGGGATATTTGAATCGAATGCTAATGCCTTTATCGATGTTACCACCCCTGGAACAAGTTCTGCAGGTATACGTTTTGATACAGGGGGAAATAGTGAGGGATATGTCGCTTATGATTGATCACCTGATAATCTGAGGTTCGGAACTAATGCAAATGATAGGATGATAATAACAGGGGATGGAAAGGTGTGAATCTGAACGACAAATCCAACTTTTGCTGACTGGCCGAGTGCTACAGGACTCCATATACAGGGATCAAGAGCAGTATTATGATTAGAGGGAACTGCAGGAGCAAGAAAGTGGGATGTATGAGTGGATAATGCATGACAATTTGTTATCTATGATGATACGGCAAATAGTTCACTTTTTTGGCTCAACACGAATGGTAATACGCATCTTCGTAATTGGCTTATTTTATGAACGGGGGGTGAGTGAATCTACTCTGCGACGAATAGCGCCCACTTCTACCCAAATACTGTGAGTGACTTTGGTACTTGGAGGATTCATGGAACCAGAGGGTGATGGGCTGGAATCAATTATAATAATGCTACGACGATGATGCTTCATGACTCGCATGCAGGATTTTATAATGATGGTGATAATGAGTGGTTAGCATATGGTAGCCGTAATGGAGCGTTTTATCTGATGCATAATGGATCTACAAAACTAGAGACACGCTCAGATGGGGTACAAACCTATGGTGCTCATTATGCTTCTTCATTTATCTATACTTCTGATGAGCGTTTGAAAACAAATATTAAAGATATATCAGGGCTTGATATCATTAGAAAACTCCATGGAGTAAAGTTTACTTGGAAAAAGAACAAGCAGGATTCCTATGGTCTTATAGCTCAAGAAGTAGAACAGGTATTACCAGAGCTTGTACATACCTGAGATAATGGGATGAAATCCGTTGAGTATGGAAACCTTGTAGCTCCTTTGATTGAGGCAGTAAAAGAACAACAGAGTCAGATCGAGAAATTACAGGATCAAATTATTCAGTTACAAGCACAAGTATGAAACTAAAAAAAAGCTTGAGAAAGTATCTGCTTATTACAGTGGTATTGATTATCAGTTCATATGGTATTGTCTATGCTATTAATACCGTGTCTACATGATTTCAACTCGGAAATAGTAGCTCTCGAACGATTGATGCCCACGGAACTGTAAAAAAGTAGTCAATAATTCTGGAAACACCTATTTTGTACCTACAAATACAAGTACAGAATGGAGTAATTTTCGTAGTAATCTTCCTGGAAGTGTTTCTTTGCAGTCATGTATTGATGATTCTTTAGCTTATTCTTTTGCTACTTCTGAGTATTGGGGGGCGTGGTGCGGTAACTGGACATGTTGGAATAATATGGCGAATACTTGGACACATATTTACTCTTGATGTGCCTATTCATATTCTTGAAATGGGGTAGTATTAACGAGTTCTAGTATTACAAATAATAATTCTTTTGCGGTTATTTTAGAGCCAGATAATGCTGAAAGAACTTTTCGAGTAAATCCATGAGCAACCGTATCATGATTTTATACTGGGTGTGCAAATGGAGGAGCGCATCTTTGGAAACCACCTTGAAGTTAAAAAAAATCCCCCTTTCAATTGAAAGGGAGATTTTTTTATACTCTGATTTTTGTAATCTTTTCTCAGAAACGCATACATTTTGTAGTGATACACTTTCCTGTTATTCCTCAAAAAAGAGGGAAAAGTCCAGCTATCCAGTAGAGAGTATCGATTTCTAAATCTGGAGAATCAACCATAAGTCCAGAAAAGTAAAAGAGGAGGAGAGCAAATATAATCTGGAGGATACGAATATACTTTGGCTTGAGTACACAGAGATTAGCGAGTCCCATCACGAGCGGTATGGCTCCAATTGCTATCATACAGGATTTTACTATCATGATTCCTGTGCTACTGAGTTCCATCCAAAAGATGGTATCTTGGATTGCATCTCACTGAATTACGAGGTTGTAGAATCCTGCTCAGATAAGTATAGCTCAGAAACATATTCTAAAGATTCTTAATGATTTGTCACTTGGACGCTTTTTTAAAAAGTTGATGAATCATATCATAATACATCTATGTAAAAATATAAAAATTGATGACCTGCAAAGTGTAACGAGGCTTCAGAAAAATACAAAATTTTATTTTGACTTTTTTGTAGAGTTTATATAATAACTGCGCTCTTTTTACAGGATGGAACTGTATATTGGGATGTGGCCAAGCGGTAAGGCAGCGGACTTTGACTCCGTTATTCGGGGGTTCGAATCCCTCCATCCCAGCCATTAAAATATATGGATTCGAATGGAAGCTTGGTTTTTTACTGGTGGTTAGCCAGGTAAAAAACTGATTGCGACGAATAGAAGTAATCACTGACGGGTCGAGAGTTACTGATGATGTAATCATCTGTAACGGAGACCGAATCCCTCCATCAGGAGCCATTAAAATATATGGATTCGAATTGGAGAAGAGGAATTGGTTTTTGGTCTTTGGAGAGTATGACTACTCTATAGGGGCAAAAAACCAATAAAAAACGTAAGAGCAGAATCAAATTAGGGGATTTTACTTTTAAGTTTTTACTTAAAAAGATTGCTTTAGGTCTTGCAGATTGAAACAATCTTCGTTTTAGTTATTAATTATATAGGTATGATTGCGGTTATTGAACTTGGTGGAAATCAGTTTACGGTACAAAAAGGAGATGTGATTGATGTAAAAAAACAAGATGCAGAAGCAGGGAAAACAATTACAGTAGAAGCGATGCTTCTTTCTGATGCTGACGGGAAAGATGTAAAAATCGGAACTCCTACAGTAGAAGGTTCAAAAGTAGAGTGTAAAGTAATTGAACAATTCAAAGCAGATAAGGTAAGAGTATTTAAGATGAAATCAAAAAAGAGATTTATGAGAAATAAAGGATTTAGAGCAAGTATGACAAAACTTGAAATTATGTCAATTGCATAATTTTTGGAAACGCCTTATGTTTTAGTATAATACTATAGCATAAGGTGTTTTTTAATTACTTTGTAATTTCATCAGTTGAAATCAGCAGTAAACATTAGTGCAAGGATTAAACGACATTCTCGAATACTCAAAGAAAATTTAACCAATCGTCCACTTCTTCAACGTCGCTCGAATTATAGTTATCGTGTGGTTGTGTTTTTTGTTGTCTTTATGATGCCGATATATCCGGTGTTTGCATCTCTATTGCATGATAATACGGTTCAGGACTTTTATCGTGGGGATATTGATGAGTCATCGATTATTGGTTCGTATATTTCTGATGAAGAGTATGAGGATGGGACAACGGGAATTATAGAAGCCAGCGATTCATATCTGCAGGTAACCACCTTTTTAAATGATGAGCGTGATACGACAGGGTTTAATGAAGTGATAGAATACGAAGTAGAGCCATGAGACTCTATTTCTACCATTGCATATAGATTTAAGGTTTCAAATAATTCTATTTATTGGGCAAACGATTTTTCAAAAAATGTCGTGATTCATCCGGGACAAAAGATAAAAATCCCACCAGTTTCTGGTCTCATACATCAGGTGAAGAAGTGAGAAACTATTTCCGCTATCGCAAAAAAGTATGAAATCGACGAAGAAAAGATTATCGAGCAAAATCTATTAACTGCTGAGTGAAATCTTGAAGCTGGTACCGTACTCGTGATTCCTGGAGCAGTCAAGAAGTATGTAGCTCCTCCAGTACCAAAAGTTACACCCAAGACTACTTATGCGCAAAATACTTCTAAGACCAATACTTCAAATCAGAGTGATACAGGCTATAGTTTTGCTAGATATGCTAGTTCTCAGTATGTAAATCAACAGGGGGTATATAAATTGGTGAAACGTACACCACAACATACCTTTTATTGGGGAAATTGTACTTGGTATGTGGCACAGTATAAAGATGTTAACTGGTGAGGAAATGCAAAAGATTGGTTAGCAAATGCTCGTGCAAAAGGACATGCCACAGGATCTAATCCAGGAGTAGGGGCTATTGTTGTGTTTCATGGTAGAGGATACAATCCTCGTTATGGACATGTGGGTATCGTGATGGATGTAAAATCTGATCATATCATTGTATCAGATATGAACTACCGTCGTCTTAATGAGGTGACATATCGTAAAGTTCCAAAAAATGACAGGGCTATTCTCGGGTATATCTATGTCAATTAGTAACCTCGCTAAAGCCCCCTCTCCTTGAAGGAGAGGGGGCTTTTTAGCTTTCAGGGATCTCTGAAAAGGCCATTAATCTTCGTGCCTTATAAAGGGGATTAGCTTACAGTAATGATTCTGAATCAAGTTCAGAATGACAAAAATAACTTTTTCAGAGCTTCCTTAAGGTAAAGCCTTGATTTAGAATAATTTTATAATCCATCCTGACCTTCCTTTCCTACGAAAGGAAGGAAAGTACGATACTTGTAATTTACTACTTGAAATTTCCTTCCTAATAACTCATCGCATTGCTAATCTTGTAGACTACTTGGTTGATAGGATTGAGGGTTGCTTGGAGCGAATCGCGAAATACGATAAAGTCTCCACGAACCATCTCAAGAAGGATATGTGTGAGATAATGATTTTCATACTCTGCATATGCTTGAAATGCAAGAGAAAAAACACGATATGTATGTTCTACTTCTTCGTTTATAATTCCACTAATGTACTTTTGTTTTTCAATGACTGTCGTTATAGGATAACGGATGTTTCGTTGTGCTTCTGTGGTCACACTGTTTGCATCTATTCCAAAAATAAACTCAACACTATCACTATAATTTGATAGATAATTGAGGTAGTATTGGTAGCGGCACATCTCAAAGGTAGCTTCATCGAGGATGTCTTTTTTGAGGAAGACTCCAGTAGGTTTCTTCGTGCTACAGCTCAGTGTCTGACTAGTTATCTGTAGACGACTTAGTTGTGTTTGTACTTGATTACCAAGTCTATCCTTTAATTCTCCGGTTTTATCGATTTTAAATAGGGTATTTTTCATGTATTCGAGAGAGTTCTTCTGTGCTTGTATGACGGCACACTTGTAGATATTTCCTATGTTTTCTCTATAGGTTTCTTTGGCGGTATCTATATAGCTGATACCGATATTCTCGTCAGTATTTCCTTGGGGAATCTCGAAAGCCTCATAGTCTTTTGCTTGTGTGTAGATGCGGGTGTTTTCTGGTTTAAATTCTGCCTTACATACTTCTTTTACCTGACATTCGTAGAGTGGAAAACCACTCTTTCCAGTACAGTTATCGATGCTTGCAAATACCGCTCCTCTGCTGATAGAGAAGATGAGGAGAATACTTGAGAAAATGTAGAGTTGTTTTTTCATATGGTTTTACCAAAGATACTGAGCAGTATATTGTTCCTGAGTGTATAAACTTTCGAGAAAAAATCTAGACTTTTGTGGAGTTTTCTCCTATTTAGAAATATATCCCATATTGAGCATAATCGAGCCCATTAAAACCTCCAATCTCGAAGACTTTATAGCTTCCATATTCTTTCACGGTGGAAGTATTTCCGATATCGGTAATAATTTGATATGATATGGTGCTGGGGGTTATTGGAGTATCGCTCGCAATCGTCACAGTGCTATAGGAAGCGAGATTTTTGAGTACGAGTATCCCAGTGGTATAGGTGCTATTTACATCGGCAATTATGTTTTTTGTGGTATCGAGAGTTCCTGATTTTGTGAGTTCGGCGTTGAGTGTATCTGGGTCTATGTGGAGAAAATGATAGGCTATTGGTCCACCGTGCAGTATCTCGATATCAAGCGTGATATCGGACATATTTTCCATGTGAAACTCTGTAGTCTCACCTTGTTTGAGAGAAAAAGTCTGATTGGTAAGAGAAGAAAAAGAGAGCGTATCTCCTGAGCTCAGAGTCGTGTCTTCAAAGGTTTCACTTTTTAAAAGGGCATCGATAACTTGAGTTTCTTGTATCTGCTTGGTGATGGCTTCTGTTTTCCCTAAATTTCGAGTGATACTCGTGGATATTCCGAGAAAAGATACCGAAATAATAAGACTTAAAAAAACAGACCAGATAAGGATCGAAGCATGGAGTGGTCTTTTTTGCATATTGTTCAAAAATATGATACCCTGATATAGGTATGCAGTGTAAGCAGTTTATATAAATTGTAAAGATTCTATGGTCGCAAAGGATTCGACATGAACCGCAATTGATACAGAAGAGCTTCGTGAGAGTATTCTTGCGAAAGAAGAGAAGAAAGATTATAACTCTGAGAAGTTTAAAAAAATCGAAGATAAGGTGATTGAAAGTTTGTCTCATCAAAGTACAGATGAGGCACTTCTTGCTGTGACCGAAGGAGCGATGGTAGTAGGGAGTTCAGATGTCCACTATGAGTATTTTGAAACCTATATTATCGTTCGTTTTAGGATTGATGGGATTCTAGTAGATATCTTTAAACTCGATAAACGCCAATATAAGCTTATCTTGGAGCGCCTCAAGTACTCTGCAAATTTGAAACTAAATATCACAAATATTCCTCAAGATGGGAAATATACGCTCGTGATTCAAGAAAAAAAGATAGATGTCAGAGTTTCTACTCTCCCGTCAAAGTATGGAGAAAATGTCGTGTGTCGTATCCTGGATGGATCAAAAAATATCGTAAATTTTGAAGATCTTGGTTTTTTCTGGACCGGGAAAAGGATGATAGATAAAGCTATGGAAAAAAAGAGTGGGATGATTCTCGTAACGGGACCAACAGGTTCATGAAAGACTACGTCACTCTATACCATGCTTGCAAAGCTCAATACTCGTGATAAAAAAGTGATTACGCTTGAGGATCCGATAGAGTACGAACTGGAAGGAATTGTCCAAGCAGAAGTCGATGAAAAAACGGGATTTACCTTTGAGACTGGACTTAAAGCCCTTTTGAGACAAGATCCAGATGTGATTATGGTGGGGGAAATTCGTGGTCCTGAAACGCTCAATACTGCTACGGCAGCTTCTCTTACGGGGCACTTAGTGCTTTCTACTCTTCACACGAAGAGTGCAGCAGAAACACTGGATAGGATTATCAATATGGGACTTCGTCCATATGTCCTTGCTTCTGCGCTAGATGTGATCGTTGCCCAGCGTCTTGTGAGAAAAATCTGTCCACACTGTAAAGTAGAAAAAGAAAAGACTCCTCAGGAAGTACAGATGATTAAAACTATGATGGAAGAAATAGGGATGAAATGATTGCCGGCAAATCTTTTGAAGCTGTATGAGTGAAAGGGTTGTGATATCTGTAATCATAGTGGCTACAAGGGAAGAATCGGTATCTTTGAGATTATTGCTCTCACCGAACCACTCAGAAACCTGATTCGTGATGGAGCAACAACGGAGCAGATTATCAAGGAAGCCAGAAATGGAGACTTGATTACCATGAAAGAAGACGGCGTACTCAAGGCGATTAAAGGATATACGACGATAGAGGAAATACTGAGAGTAGTGTAGGGATTATAAATTCAAGTACAAGAGGAATACTATAGTAATATTCCTCTTTTTTGACATTATTATAATATATGTATACTGTAAATCAATATTAACAGAATCTTAATTTTTTGTATGTCTTCACCTGCTCAACAATTATCTACACCTCCTCAGTGAGTACAACAATGACACCCTTGAACCATTCATCTTTTAGAAAGGGTGATTATGTCAAGGGTACAGTGTTCGGCTGCAGATATAATTACGGCGGAAGCCTTTCTTCGCAGGACAGGGGAGTTATGAGGTAGTGAAATTGATGTTTCGGAAGTCGTGAATAATGTTTGTAGGGTAGTATCTTTAGTTGCGCGTATATATACATACAAGATCGATACAGATTTTACTATTGCAGGGCTATGTGAGCATATTTCAAAAAGTGAAGAAGTTTCAATAACTCAGCTTCAAGTTGCAGTTCAAGTACTTGCTGTTTTAAATTTACGAACGCCTGAAGATGTATTGAAGAGTATTATTATAGATATGCAAGATGAAGATTTAAAGGGGCAAATAAGTGCTGAGTGGATGAGGGAGGTCAATTTATACATTCCACCAAACGAAAGATGGGGGGATGCTTTTGATAGATGGCAAGATGTTGAGCTTGCCGTAAGTTATGTTCTTGAGGTGCTTTCTAGTAAGGCTGCTAGCGTTCCAGATATGCATGGTTTTGTGGAGAGAAAGGATGTAAATATTGATTCGCTTTTTGCCTTCTTCCATAGCTTATGAACAATTGTTAGGCAAAAACTATGAGTGGAAGAGTGAGTGTATGCCGATCAGATTAGTCGTATCATTGATACTGCGATTTCTAATTTATGTACCTCTGTTTTACCATTCTTACACGATCTATCAGAAACTTCTGAAATAGATGATTTAACGGGTTTACATAATAGACGTTATTATGAGAAAGAATTGGCTCGACAGGTATGAGAGATGTTTCGTGTAGAGAAAAGTTTTACTATTGTTTTTCTTGATCTTGATGGATTCAAGGATGTAAATGATACGTATGGACATGGAGTGGGAGATGAGGTATTAAAGTGGATTGCTCAAAAACTGAAAGAGTACTTTCCAAGGTCTACTGATACGATTACTCGCTGGGGAGGTGATGAGTTTGCGATGATATTGGGTATGGTAGATATGTCTCAGATACCAGTGATTGCATATAAACTTGAGGAATTTCTTCGAGAGATTTCCGATATAATAGATATATCTCAGATTGCACATGATTATGAGGGGATAGTTTCTATTTGAGCAAGTATTGGTATGCATACGGTTTCTCATGAGGATTTATTAGATGAATCTTGAAAAAGAGAAACCAACGACAAGGTTATTGCAAAAATAAACGATAGAGTGGATGCTCAAATGTATCAGGTAAAAGAGGATGGAAAATGAAGGGTCTCGCATACTGGGTATGAAGCAGATGTCCTTTCGAAGGCGGTTAAAGTTATAAGAGACAGGTAAGTAAGGGGAAGATTTGAGACAATTATTTTGATAATTTTCTCCCATCATTACACTGTGTACATAATTAATTCTCAGAATAAAAAATCATGTTCTCAGGCATCATCGAATCAACCGCAAAAATCCTCCAGATTACTGATGGTCGTTTTACTGTGGAAAATGTATTTGAAGAACCACTGCAAGTAGGCCAAAGTATCGCGCACGATGGAGCATGTATGACGATAGAGTCATGGAACCAAGAAAGTTATACCTTTTTTGCGATGGCAGAATCGATGAGACGTACAAATTTTGGTGCAAAACAAGTGGGAGATAGGTGTAATGTCGAACGATGTGTAAAAGTAGGAGATAGGATTGACGGACACTTTGTTACGGGGCATATCGATACTACGGGGACACTAGAAAATATCGAAAATATCGCAGACGGATCAAAGATCTATACGATAAGGTTTCCAGGAGAATATACAAAGTATCTTGTATCTAAAGGAAGTATCAGTATAAATGGTGTGAGTTTGACGGTTATGAGCCCAAGTCTAGGAAGTCTACAAGTATCACTCATACCACTTACTCAGGAGATGACAAATTTGTGATCCCTACAACCTTGAGCTATCGTAAACTTAGAGTTTGATATTTTGGGAAAATACGCGCTCAATAGAGAATAAAGAGGAAAGGAGAAAGATTAAAGAGAAAAGATTAAAGATGAAAGGAAGTACTGATGTATGAGGAGATGGATTATGATTCTTATGTCATTCTGAGCGGAATGTAATGGAGTCGAAGAATCTTTTTAAATGAGTGTGTAATATTTGATAAATCTTTTAATGCCAGAGTGCTACGACTATATAATTTCTAATCTTTAACTTCTCATTTCTATTATGTCAGATTATATTGGAGGACTAAAAGATATTTCGTCGATTCCCAAGGGTGCAAAGATTGCATTTGTGAGTTCAGAGTTTAATCGTCCGTTTGTAGCAGAACAAGAGAGGATTACGAAGGAATTTCTAGAGAAACGTGGGTTTCAGGTGTCTAATACTTACTCGGTACCTGGGGCTCTGGAGATCCCAGCGATGCTCAAGCGAGTACTCGAAAAAGAGCACTATGATTTAGTGTATTGTTTTGGCGTGGTAATACGTGGAGCAACGACGCATTATGAAATCGTGAGTGAAAATGCTGCTCGTCTTATTATGGATATAACATTAGAGTATTCCAAAACAGCAATCATTCTTGGTATTTTGACCTGTGAAAATGAAGAACAGGTACAAGCCCGTTTAACTGATGGTTTTGCTATTTCTGGATTAAATTTACTTGCAGAAATACATGCGAAATGATTACAATAATTGAATGAATTGTCGTTAAGGGGGAGAAAATCTCGAGAAATATTGGCTATAGAACGGCTAATATCGAACTGCAAGATACATCTATAGAAGATGGGGTATATAAAGTAAATATTCTCTATGATGGTAGAGTCTACCATGGAGTCTGATCTTGTTCCCATAAAAAAGAGCAATTTGAAACACATATCTTTGACTTCAATAAAAAGATATATGGAGAGAGGATAGAGGTGGTGATTTTGAAGAAAGTTCGTGATAATATGAAGTTTGATGACCGAGATGCAGTAAAAAAACAGATTGCAAAGGATATCAAAAAAGCAAAGCAAGATCTCTTAGTGGTCGTAACTTTTGGTACCTTTGATGGGGTACATCCAGGACACGAGTATTATCTTTCTGAGGCAAAAAAGTATGGAGATCGTTTGATTACGATTATCGGGACTGATAAAAATGTAGCAAAAATCAAGGGCAGACCACCAAAGAAATCACAATTTGAGCGTATGAGTAAAGTTTTACAGCTCGGACTTTCTGATGGGGTGATTATCGGGGATGAAGAAGATCCGTTTAAATTTATCGGCTTTTATCAGCCTTGGGTTATTGCTCTTGGGTATGATCAGGCGGGATTTGCTGAGCATCTTGAGGAATACTTAGAGCATCAAAAACTTGATACACAAATACTTCGTATTGAGCCCTATAAGCCAGAGAAGTATAAGAGTTCGCTTATCAATTAAAAATCGTCGGTTTTTTGCAGTATTATGCGTATATATGCTATACTTGTTCTGTAGTATAGCTTTTTTATATGCCGATGTTCCAATTTCGAAAAATACATATCGAAAACTTTAGAACGATTGAATCTGAAGAGATTCTTTTTGGTGAAAATAAAACCGTATTTGTAGGGAAAAACGATGCTGGGAAATCCAACATCTTAAAGGCGATTCGTATGCTCTTTCATCAAGAAAATAAAAAGATTAAAAAGAGCTATTTTCGTGATCCGGCAAAAGAGATATGTGTGCGTGGAGAAGTGATGTATAATGAAAAGATCTATGAATTTACGTGTAGAGCATCACTCCATCGTGAGAAGGTCGAGTTCTCATATGATCCAATGGATGATGAGACCATGTCTGTTTTTCAAAATATCAATCTCATCTATATTCCTTCGAATCGTAAACTCGATACTAAGGATCCAGATAATGGATACAATAAGCTCATAAATTTGATTCTTGAAAATAAAGAAAATAGAGAATTTTATGATCCAGTATCCGTACAACAGGAGGGCTTTGATGATATTGCCAATAAGGATGATACTGAGAAGACAATGTTTATTATTTCTCTTTTGAAGTTGTATCTCTACTCTATTCGTGGAGCGAATCAAAAGCGATGTAATATCTTTTTGATTGATCAACCTGAAAATTTCCTCCATCCACATGGGACAAAACTTATTGATCGTTTGTTACAACAGATTTCAGAGTTATCTCACGCGCAGATTTTGTACTCTACACATTCTTCGGAGCTTGTTTCCAATTTTAAAAAAGGGAAGTATGAATTGCAAGATATCGTCTTTGTACGACGTATCGATGGAGTGACAAAAATTAAGCGTATAGAAAATAAATATGGGAGGTATAATAAAATTATGATTAGTCTGATTTTTAAGAATGGTTCTGTATTTTTCTCTGATGCTGTGATTTTGGTTGAGGGTGAAACAGAAAAGATTTCTATCCCAAATATCTATGAAAACTGGGATTGGAGAACAGAGATAAAACAGGGTGAGGACTGAGAAAATACAGTCGAACGTCAAAATGCCTTTGATCTTGATCTCAATAATATCAGCGTAATTGATGTTGGTGGGAAATGAGCTCTCGGGGATTGGTATGGATTTGCTTCCGAGATTTTCTGAAGAAATAATGTGTTTGCGATGATAGACCGTGATCCCAACTATGATATCGATCAACTGATGATAGAAAAATCTATCAGAGATGTGTATGGTGTCGAGGTACATCATGAGAAACACTATCGCCAGTATCACTGGATTGTGCTCGATGGAGAGTTTGAGCACTATTATAAGCTCGATGCGATTCGTGAGTACTTAGCAAAAATCGTGATTTATCGTGCGAAGCAATTTGGCGATGCTTTTGATCCCGCAAAACTCGAAGAGAGCTTGCATTCGCTTGATAAAAAAGTGCAGAAACTCAGTCACGGGAAAAAGATTTCTGTCGACTATGAAAAGTTGTTTAATCGTTATTTTAGTCACTATGGAAAACCAACGATTGCCTTTAATCTTTCGATTTGGCTGAGTCAACATCGAGGTTATAAACCAGGGATGATAGATATCCTGCGAGGGATTGTAGAGGAGTTGCAGAAATAAAAAACAATCGGATGTTCAATTTGAATATCCGATTGTTTTTTATGGTGATGATTATGGTACGCCCGGCAGGACTCGAACCCACGCAAAACCCAGGTCCGCGGCCTGGTGCTCTTCCAACTGAGCTACGGGCGCTTAAAAAGCGCCACTAGTATAGGGGGAAGTTAGAAAACTGCAAATTTTTTACAGAGGATTATTTCTTTTTTGCAAGTGCATCTCTAATCTCTTCAAGAACCACAAGCTCAGCAGCTTTTGCGGGCTTTTTTTCTTCTTCTTTGTTAGCGAGGGTATTGATGGCTTTTATCGCCACAAAGAGGATAAATCCAAGGATGAGAAATGAGATGAAATCATTTATAAAAAGCCCGTACTTTATAGCGGGAGCTCATGCAGTATCCAGTTCTTGGAGTGATTGGTAGGTAGTTCCATCTAGGCTCAGAAAAAGTTGAGAAAAGTCTACCCCTCCAGTTATTTTTCCGATAGGAGGCATCACGATATTGGTAACAAATGACTTTACCACGGTAGCAAATGCTGCCCCAAAGATAAACCCGACTGCCATATCGACAGCATTTCCTTTGATAAGGAATTTTTTAAATTCTTGAAACATAGAGGTATGATAAAAAGATAAACAAGAATCATCCTAGCAGAAATGCTAAAATTTACAATTTTTTTGAATTTTCTTCAAAACATCTATAATGCGTTATATTTGTACCCTAAGTATCATATATGGTCGTAGTAGACGTAGAAATGCCTGAAACAGTGAGAAAAAATATTGGTACTTCCCAAAGGATGACTTATAAAGATATTATTAGATATTATGAAAATTCATTTGAGTATGAGTATGTTGGGAAAAAGGCTTGAGATTTTAAGGATGAACTTTTAAAAGAACTACTTCATGACTAAGAAATATCTGAAGCGTCTTAAGAAAATGCCTCAAGATTTTCAGTATCTATTTATTGATACCATTGATAAAATAGAAAAGTGAAACCTATCAGATTTAGATATTACATCCCTTACTTGAAAGAAAAACTGGTATAGATGTAGACTCGGAAAATTTCGAATAGTTTTTTATAAAAACGATATTGATGATTATATCATTGAAGAGATAGGAAGCAGATGAGATATCTATAAATAACACTATGCCACAAGTAACTAGTATTCAAGGAAATAGTATTCGCTATGATGAAAGTACGCTTGAGAAAAGTATTCAAGCGGTTCTGTTGGAGCGTATTGATGCCAGTGAACTTGAGGAAAAAGGAATCGCAGATCTCTATGATCCCTATCTCCTCACGGGGATGCACGAAGCGGTTGACCGTATCAAACAAGCAAAAGAACAGGGAGAAAAAATTATGATCTTTGGGGACTATGATGTCGATGGAGTTACGAGTACTTCTATCCTGATGCACTTTTTCAAAACAGTAGGGATACCGGCGAGTTATCGTCTGCCACACCGAGTACATGATGGTTATGGTTTAAAAAAATATTTTATTGATGAGATTGCAGATCTGGGGGTAACATTGATTATCACGGTGGATTGTGGGACGAGAGATATTGAGGTTATCCAGTATGCAAAATCAAAAGGAGTTGACGTCATTGTGACCGATCATCATGCGGTTCCAGAGATAATCCCTACCGAAGCCGTAGCAATTATCAATCCAAAGCGTGAGGACTGTCACTATCCTTCTAAAAATCTCGCGGGAGCGGGAGTCGCCTTTAAATTGATGTCTGCACTGGCAAAAGAGATGCTTCCAGCAGACAAGTATTTGGAATACATCGGAGAGTCGATTGATATCGCGGCGATTGGGACGGTAGCTGATTGTATGAGCCTCACTGGAGAAAATAGAATCATCGTAACGGAAGGACTCAAACAACTCAAGCGTACTCGTAGTCGTGGTATCCGTGCCCTCATCGAAGACAAGATTCATGAAGATCTGGATAGTGATGTCTTTGGGTTTGTCATTGGTCCTCGCCTCAATGCTGCGGGGAGGATGGATACTCCCTACAAGGCCGTGAATCTCATCCTCAATAACTCCGAAACACTTGAAGAAACGCTTCGAGACATTGAAGAGCTCAATGAAAAAAGAAAGATGATGACGAAACAGTTTGTAGAACAAGCCCTTGAGTCGGTGAGCCGAGAAGATAATATCCTCTTTTATGAAAGTGCTGAGATAGAGCATGGGATTATTGGGATTGTTGCGGGGAGACTTACAGAACAGTTTTATCGTCCGGCGATTGTCCTCATCGATGATGGAGAGAAACTCGTAGCGAGTTGCCGTAGTCCAGAGTTTTTCTCTATTGTCGAGCTACTCGAAAAGCATCGCGATTTTTTCGTGGCATTTTGAGGGCACAAGCAGGCAGCAGGGTTTACGATCGAGAAGTCGAAATTTGTAGAGTTTAAGCAAAAAGTATTGGAGGAAGTAAATGCACTTGATTTTTCCATGCATCAAAAAGAGATACAGGTTGATAAGCTGGTGAAACTGGAGGAGCTCGGGTTTGGATTTCTGCATCAGATGAATGCATTTAAGCCCTTTGGTTTGGGAAATGCAAAACCTGTGCTGATGGTACAGGATTTAGAGTACACAAAGTTTTCGTTTCTTGGTCAGGGCAGAGATCATATCCGCTTTGATACAGTGCATGGATTCAAAATTTTTGGCTTTAATATGGGGCAATACTATGAGGAAATTAAACAGGCAAAAAAAATTGATTTGATCTTTGATGTGAGTGAGGATAGTTGGCAGGGGAGGAGAAATTTGATGTTGAAAGTGGTGGATGTAATAGTTGGAGATTAGAAATCTAAGAAAACAATCTATCTATTTTTATTTTTTTAACTTTTTATCACCCATGGACACTATTTTTACTCACACTCTTTTTTACTCTTTTTGCATGGCAGCACTTCTTGGTGCGCTTGTTGGGATGGAAAAGGAGATTCCTAGAAAATCACTGGTTTGAAGTACGAGAGGGGTATTTGGCGGTATGAGGGGGTATGCACTTATCTCTCTGCTTGGAGCAGTATGTCTCTGGCTTGATGAGATTCTCGGAATTAGGAATTTTATTTTCACTATTTCTGGATTTTTGATTGTTGCTATATTTGTCGCAATCTCATATATCCATGGAGTATTTCAAAAATGAGCAATGAGCTTTGCTTCTGAGTATGGAGCTTTGATTACCTACTTTATCGGAGTATTTGTGATGCTTGGAAGTATGGAATTTGCAATTATCTTTGCAGTATTATTGACCTTACTCCTTTCTCTAAAAGACTATATCTCATCATTTAAAACCAAAGTGAGTCGAGATGAGCTGATTGATACATTGAAATTTGCAGTTATCGCATTTGTTATTTTACCGTTATTACCAGATGATCGTTACTCTTTTGCGATGATTGCGAGCACCTTTGGGGGTACAGAAATCTCTGTTTGGGATAATGCTATCTGGCAATTACAGTTTTTAAATCCTCATGGGATTTGGTTTTTTGTAGTGGCGATGTCCGCTATTGGATATATCGGATATATTTTCACCAAGATTCTTGGGAAAAAATCAGGAGTTATTATCTCGAGTGTCCTTGGTGGACTCGTATCATCAACTGCAGTGACGGCAGCCATGGCGGAAAAGAGTAGAAGGTATACATTAAATAATTCTTTATATGTTTTGGGGACACTTATTGCTTCGTGTATTATGTTTTTGCGTGTTATATTTATCATCATATTGTTTAATGTGGCATTGCTTACCGATATCGCGGTTCCTTCTCTTATGATGTTTGGTGTGCTTGTGGGAGTGGCGATATATTTTTATCTCAAATCAAAATGAGAAAAGTCTGTAAGTGAAGAAGTTGATGTCGAAAATAAGGTGGAAAGTCCGTTTCAGATTTCTCCAGCACTCAAATTTGCAGGTTTTATTATCCTTATAAAATTTATCGCAGGAATAGGAATTGTGTATAAAGATGTATGGTGAGAGGGGCTCTTTTACTATGCTTTGGGGATTATTTCTGGTCTTGCTGACGTCGATGCTATCACTCAGACTATGGCGGTAGAAGCAGGGGTTGGAAATGTGATGAGTACCGTAGCAGTATACACTGTCCTTATTGCAGTTATGTCCAATAATTTTGTAAAAGGAACGATGGCATGGAAGTTTGGAGATAGGGGATATGGGAAAAAGGTAATGACATGATTTATGCTGACGATGGTAGCGGGAATTGTTGGAATATTATTTGTATAACTTTTACTTGTATTACGTTGTATTACAAGTAAAATAGCTGTAATACAACGTAATACATATCTTTATACTATGACAACTATTAGTGTTCGTATCAACGAAGAGTTGAAACGAAAGTTTCATAAAGTAGCTCAGGATAGGGGAGTCGACTCAAGCTCTCTTTTGAGATTATTTATTAAAAAAGTTACAGAGGAACCATCTATGGTAAAGGTAGGCTTAGATCCAGATTTACTGAGTGATGTGATGCAAATAGGGGAACATTCATTTAGTGAAGTATGGGATAATAGTGAGGATGATGTATACGCTAAACTCTATGCTCATGTATAAAAAGAAAGATATTATCCTTGTAAAATTTCCTTTTACCAATCTGCAAGATTTCAAACTCCGCCCGGCACTGATTGTGTGAGAGTATAAAGATGATTTTATAATATTAGCGATTTCTTCAAATAAGAAAAATGGTATTAATTGTAAGATAGAAAAAAAGGATATGGTAAATGGGGAGATGTTGGTTGATTCATATGTAAAGGTAAATAAAATAACTTCAATAGAGAAGAGTATTATTTATTCAAAAATTTGAACTATTGAAAAACAGTTTTTTCATGATGTAAAACAAAAGTTTGTAAAAAAGGTCCTTGATTAACACGTTTTAAAAATATGTCAGAAAATTCAAAAACAAACTTCTTTTCTATCCATTCTGTTGTCATCATCGGTGCTTCTGAAACTCCTGGAAAGATTGGAAATACGATGTTGCAGAATCTGGAACACTTTGACGGAGAAGTCTCTGGAGTGAATCCGAAGTATAGCTCTCCGAAGCAATACCACCACCTAACCCCCTACTTTGCTCTAACTTCGAAGATAGTCGTGCGAGCACTCCTGTCTCACTTATCCTTCAGAAGGACGGGGAAACAAGGGAGATATATATATCCAACGATTACTTCGCTCCCGACTATCCCTGATCTTGCGGTTATCTGTATCCCTGAGAAATTTGTTTTGCAGAGTATGCAGGAGTTGGGGGAAAAATGAGTCAAGCGAGTGATTATTATCTCGGCAGGATTTAAGGAAGTCGGGAATACCGAAGCGGAAATACAATTGCAAGAAATAGCAAAAAAATATGATATCTCTCTTTTGTGACCGAATTGTCTTGGATACTATGATGTATGTCGTAATCTGGATGTATCGTTTTGAGGAAAAGAAGCCGTGTGTGGGAATGTCGCGATGGTATCACAAAGTGGAGCGATGGCCGTTGCCTTGTTTGACTGGGCAAAGATGAAGCGTCTCGGAGTATGTAAGATGATTTCTATGGGAAATAAAGCAGGAGTGGATGAAAATGATCTACTCAGAGAATTAGAACACGATAAAAAAACGGAGGTGATTGCGATGTACCTGGAGAGTATAGAAGATGGGAGGACGTTTTTTGAGTTAGCAAAAAAGATTTCCAAGAAAAAACCAATCGTTCTCATAAAATCAGGGATTTCTGATAAATGAAGTTTGGCAGCCAGCTCCCATACGGGAGCTCTATCTTCAAAAAAAGAGATCTTGGAAACCGCGTTTATCGGAGCAGGGATTCACTTCACGCACTCGGTAGAAGATTTCTTTCTCTGGAGTCATATGTTTGCTATGGTGAGAGATACAGAAGTCGGCGATGAGCTGGTAATCGTAACCAATGCAGGATGACCGGGGGTGATGGCAACTGACCATGTTGAGTTTCAGGGAGTGACGATGGCACAGTTTTCAGATGCAGAGAAAATACTCTTACGTACGGGGCTTCCAGATTCAGCCAGTGTCAAAAATCCGATTGATATCATCGGGGACGCGACCTCTACCACCTATAAACAAGTACTCCGAAATCTGGCATCTCTTGAAAAGAAGCGCGCAATTCTCATCATACTTACGGCGCAATCAGTGACCGATGTCGAGGAAATTGCTCGTGTGATTGTTGATTTTCAGAGACAAAACCGAGAGATACTGGTGATGGTTTCATTTATGGGGGGATCTGCGGTGCTTGCAGGAAGAGAGATACTCCAATCAGGAAATATCCTGGAGTATGACTATCCGAAAAAGGCGATTATTGCGTATAAAGAATTACGAGCTCAAAGGACTTGGGAACAAGTTCCTGAAACCTCTGTACACTTACCACTTCTGAATTTAGGAGTACAAAAAGAGCTTTCTCTCATGTTAGCTAGGGAAGAGAAACTTGTATCTGACTCCGTGGTATCTGCACTCCTTTCAGCCTACGAAATTCCTCATACTACCGCCAAACTTGTTACGGATATATCTCAACTCAAAGATGTATTTCAAAAGGGAGGAAAGTATGTCGCAAAAATTGCTTCTCCAGATATCGCGCATAAGACGGATTGTGGAGGAGTGATTCTGGGGATTGACTCTCTTTCTTGAGCTGAAGAAGCCTATACCACTATCCGAGAAAATGTAAAAAAAGTCCATCCAAATGCTCAGATTGATGGAGTCCTTTTTCAGACAATGGTTCCAGATGGAAGAGAAGTATTTGTCGGGTGTAAGTGAGATGTGAGTTTTGGAGAGGTGCTGATTGTCGGGCTTGGTGGGATATATGTCAATATCTATGAAGATGTGACCCGTCGTATCGGTCCCGTATCAAAAGATGAGATTTGAACAATGCTTGGAGAACTTCGTGGCTCTCCAATACTTGCTGGAGTGCGTGGAGAGGCACCGATAGATTTTGAAAAATTGATTGATACGATTTTTAAGATGCAGACACTCTTTCACGAATTTCCTCAGATTCAAGAAATTGATATTAATCCAATTATTGTGACGGAACATGATGTTTGGGTGGTAGATGTGAAGATGTATGTGTAGTTATTCCACTATCATAATATTTTCATATCTCACTCCAAAATCTCCAGGTAAGTAAATCCCTGGTTCAATGGTAAATACCATGCCTGGTTCAATCTTGGTTCCAGGTTTTTTAGTGGTGACATGAGGAAGTTCATGGATATCGAGCCCGACTCCATGTCCTGTAGAGTGGGTAAAATACTCTCCATATCCTTTTTCTTTGATATAGTTTCTGGCTACCATATCGATTTCTGAAACATCTCTTCCGATTTTGATATGTTTCTCTGCAGCATCATGAGCTCCTTTTACGATACGATGAATCTTTGTATAGTCTTGGAATTGATCGTTCTGCTCCCCAACCCAGAGGGTGCGAGTGAAATCGCTACAGTATCCATCATAGAGAGCTCACATATCGACAAGGAGTACTCCATTTCAGATTTTTGTTTTCCCTGCTTCATGGTGAGGAATAGCAGAGTTTTTTCCAAAGGCAACAATCGCTTCAAAACTTTCTCCATTTCCTCAAAACTCAAAGATCTTTGAGATGATAAACTGTCGTATTTCTATTTCTCTTTTTCAGATAAGAAGTCATGCTGCATTAAGCTTTTCTATTTCTCTCCAGACTTTTTTGATTATCTGGATAGCTTTTTTAAGCGCCTTGATTTCACTCTCGTATTTTGTGAGTCGTTGCTTGGTGAAATACGGAGCTTTGATTTTTACCTCAAAACCATAGTCTAAAAGTGAGTGGTAAAAACTCAGAGGAACAGAGTTTTCAATCTGTATCTTTCTTGTGTTCAAGTGCTCTTTGATGATGTCTTCAATTTTTTGATTGAGGAGGATGGGGGTAATTATAATATGCTTTCCACATCGTTCGTGTATCTGTGAAGCATCAAGAGTAGAAAGCTTTTCATAGTATCGTGCATCGAGGACGACAAAAAGAGTGGTTTCTGAGAGTACCATAAATCCATAGCTTGGTTGAAATCATAGGAGATACTGAAACGATTTGTTGGTATATCCGTTATCGTCAGAGTTGGTGTAGAAGAGTATTGGGGTCATAATTTTTATGTTAAGTAAATAAGAGTATAGATATAAGTATAATTGTTTTTTAAATTTTTGAAGTTATAAATTTTTAATTATCCCATAATATGAATATTGTAAACATTAAAAATTTGTATTTTTCTATTCTTTTGTATAATCTATCATATGTTATCATATAACTCTAATTTTATGAGACAAACTAATCGAGCCTTTACGTTAGTTGAATTGATAGTAGTAATTACTATCTTGGCAATTTTAGGTACTATTGCATTTTTGAGCTTTCAGTGATATTCTGCTAATAGTAGAGATACAGTGAGAACTAGCGATGTAAATAATGTAACGAGAACGATGGAATTATTTGCATTGGAGAAATGATTTTATCCAGAACCAACGAATGGTCAGGAGGTAAGTTTTAGTGGTGGTGAGGTATGGACGCAAGGAACTTTTTGAGAAAATACTATGACAATTCTTGGAAAGGTTAATAAACTTCCAGTTGATCCATTAACAGGAGATGAATATACCTATTCTCTTTTAAATACAAAAGTAGAATACCAAATAGGATATGTATTAGAAGGGGACTGAGTTTCCGGAGTATTTCCCCAGACATATGCAGCAGAGGAGGGAATTGCTAATGTAAAGGGGAACTATAATGGAAAGATAGCACAAGTATCAACGGGGTCTGTCTTATACCTTCTTTCTGTTCCAAGTATCATCAACTCTGATATGTCACTTCTCGATGTAGTACAAATCGTGAATCAAAAGAAACTGGTATATAAAAATTTTACTAACTTACCAGCAAGCTATTCCGGTAGTGTCTTTAATACTCAAGGGAGTTTTAATTTTTCTCCATCTTCAATTGTGGTGTATACTTGAAGTTTAGTACAGTTACAAACAGATGAGGATGCAAGAGTACAACTCCTCAAAAATATACAGACAGCATACAGTGGGACTCTTATAGCATCAGATCCAGATATCGCCGATGTACTTGCGACAGAGGTAGATATAAATTCTCCGACATTAGCGGCGGCGGTACTCTCTACAAATATTGTAAACTCTGGATTACATCTTGATCTTGCTACTCCTACTTCCACTTCAGGGTCTTCATCATCAAGTAGTAGTTCTAGCTCTTCTAGTAGTTCTTCATCGAGTTCTAGCTCATCCAGTGGTGGTTCTTGGTCATCGTTTGTTACCGGGACTTCTAACGGAGGAATTCAGAGGGTGGCGATTGATAATTCAAATAACACATATGTTGCATGAAGTTATCAGTGAAGTGCTACCGTACTTTGACAGTCACTGGTTTCGTCTGGAAGTAATGATACTTTTGTCGCAAAACTTGATAGTTCAGGGAATACTACTTGGTTAAAGACTATAGGGGGAACGGGAAATGATCTTATACAAGGTTTAGATGTTGATTCATCAGGAAATGTATATGTAGCTGGATACTTTAATAGTACGGCATCTGTTCTTGGTCAGTCACTGACTTCATCTGGTTCAAATGATATCTTTGTTGCAAAACTTGATAGTTCAGGGAATACTACTTGGTTAAAACAAGCATGAGGAACATCATCTGACTACGCTCAGTGATTAGCAGTTGATACTAGTGGAAATGTCTATATAGAATGAATATTTACAAGTAATAGTGCTGATATGTTTGGAGAATCGTTGACGGCTGTTGATCAGGATATCTTTGTAACAAAGCTAGATAGTTCTGGTACGAAAGTTTGGCAAAGTGTTGCTACTGGTGGTACTTGGGCAAATACATTTGCTGGTATTGATACTGATAGTAGTGGAAATGTATTTATCTGATGAGGGATGAGAGGAACTATTGATTTTTGGTGACAATCTGTTACATCTGGTTCTTCTTGATCAGCAAAAAATATATTTATCGCTGCTCTTAATAATAATGGTACCTTAAAATGGGTAAAAAATGCAGGAAAAAATAATGCCGGTGGGAATAATAATAACTATGCTCGTTGATTGATAGTTGATTCTAGTGGAAATCCATATCTTGTCTGACAATTTGCTGATACAACCATCGATTTGTTTGGGGATTCAATTACCGCATCAAATGAGTGGGAAAATGCATTTATTGTAAAATTTGATGGTTCTGATGGAACAAGACTTTGGTCAGATTCTACGACTGCTGGTATTGGAGAATATGGTGAGCAAGTTGCAGTTGACCCTAATGGTAATGTATATCTATGTTGAGCATTTAATGGAACGAATAGAGATTTATTTGGTACTCAATATACTTCTACTTGGCATGATATGTTTTATGCGAAATTTAATTCAAGTGGTACAATACAGTCAGTATCTCATATTGGTGGAAACTGAGCTGAATGGTGTGGAGGTATAGCTGCAGATGTTTCTGGTAATATTAGGGTAGCTTGAAGTTACGATGGGAATGTAACACTTTCTTGATCTACTACTTCACAAACAGGATGAGGAGATGCATTTATTTTCTATACTCAGTAATACTGAAAATAATCAAAAAACCTCTTTACATTTTGTAAAGAGGTTTTTAATTTCCTCATTTTTCTTCCCTTATTTATCGGTATACTAGGAGATGAATATATAAACCATTTTTTTATATGCAAAGAAATATAGATATTTCATCCCGAGCTTCCTTCAAGCAACAACCTCACCCTAACCCCCTACTCCGTTCTCACTTCGAAGAAAGTCGTGCAAGCACTCCTGTCTCAGTTATCCCTACTAAGGAGTGAAGGAGTAAAGGTTTCACCCTCGTCGAACTCATAGTAGTAGTCGTTATCCTCGGTATCCTTTCTACCGTAGGCTTTGTCTCATATAGCTCCTACCTCGCTTGAACGAGAGATACGAATCGTATCTCTCAACTTACAGCCCTCCATGATGGCCTCGAACTCTATAGAACAGAAAAAGACCTCCCTCTACCAGATGACTACGTAGAAGTAAAGTCCAATGGAACCACTATTGCCTACCAAGGCTATGCCGGAGAAGGAGTCCTAGAAACCATAGACTTTACCAAAGGAGGAAAAGACCCGAAAGACTCTACGTACTTTTCCTACTACCTCACCAGTGATAAGAAATACTTTCAACTCCTAGCTTTCCTTGAAGAGGAAGAAAACCTTCTTACACAAATACCCTCACCCCCTAGCCCCCTGCTACGCTTTAACTTCGAAGATAGTCGTGCAAGCACTCCTGTCTCACTTATCTCCCTTGTGGGAGAAGAGGGAACTATAACTCCCTCTCCTCTTAAAGGAGAGGGTTGGGGTGAGGGTATTTCATGGCTAGGGGGAGCTTTCATCCCACAAGCTCATGCGGCCACCGACTACACCAGCAGATACCCAACGGTAAACGGACACAAACTCTGAATTCTCACAGAGTCCTGAACCAATGCTCCAATACAAGAAGTAACCACCATCACTAACTCTGGCTACCTCGACATAGCTCTCACAACAGATAACTATAAAGCCAATCTTACTGATACAAAGAATATATCTGGGACAGGGTTAACTCTTATTACCATGATTCCAGATGGAAGCTGTAAGAGGATTAAAGAGATGTCGAGAAGTAATGGGGATGGAGTATATACTATAAATCCGACAGGATCGGAGTCTTTTAAGGTCTATTGTGATATGACAACAGAAGGTGGAGGTTGGACACTCGTTGCACTTGCAAATACAACAACAAATGTGGTTTCAAATAATGTAAATCGTGCACGTCCATTTACAGATTTCTATACAAATGAAAAAGAAAATATTTTAGATTTGGATATGGATAGTGGAACAAAGGGGGAGGTGTTAAAATATGCTAGAAGAAAAGCAGTAGTGTTACAAAGTACTGGTACCTTGATAATGGGGATTCAAGGAATTACAGATACATATATCCATAATGGGAGATTCAATCTTGGAAATAGAATTACAACTACCGATGAATACAATGCAAGTAAGAGGTATTGGGACTATTTTATAGATACATATGTTAATATTGATTCGTGGCATACTTCTTTAGCAAATGGTAATGGTTGTGGAAATATGGAAAGAATATGAGCCTTGAATGTAGAGTTTCTAAAGACAGCTCAAAGTGAATCGGCTCCAAATTCTTACTGTGTTACCTGATATCCCTCTAGTCCCGTGGCTATTGGTTGGTTTGTCCGCTAACTACATACTATACCCACAACTTTCATATTTTTCTTTGAAATCTTTTACGAGTGCCCAAAAGATATTTTCTACATAGTCTGGGAGTACTTCTTCGTTTTTCCAGATAATTTCTTTTTTGATCTTGTTTCTCATCGTGG
The DNA here is from genome assembly GCA_023898505.1 of Candidatus Peribacteria bacterium. GTDB lineage: Bacteria > Patescibacteriota > Gracilibacteria > BD1-5 > UBA6164 > HK-STAS-PATE-10. The sequence goes on from CP060226.1 coordinate 1,249,705, forward strand.
TTTCTCCTACAGGACAGGAACACGGAGAGTAGGGGATTTCGAGTTTTTGTACCATTTTGAGGATGTCTTTTTCTCTGAGGTAGGCCATGGGGCGAATAAAGGTGACATCGCCTTTACTCATTTTATTCACGAGAGGCATAATCTTGAGTTTTCTCCCTTGTATCATATTCATAAACGTAGTTACGACGATATCGTCCATATGGTGTCCAAAGCAGATCTTGGTAGCTCCATACTTTTGGCAGAGCTTCATCATAGCAATACGACGAGCATAGGCACACCGCTGGCAAGATTGTCCAACCCCATCGTTTAATTTTGAGTCTTCTGGAAGTTGGATGTTTACACGTTCGAGAGGAATACCCAGAACGTCTTCGAAGTATTTTCTTTTTTCTTCAAACTGGATATCGCAATCGATGAGGAACTCTTTGAATATATACACTCCGCGTATTTCAAACTTTTCTTTTATTTCTTTTCTTATTTCGCTCAAGATATAGCCAAGAAACATGGAATCTTTTCCTCAGGAAACTCCGAGAAGCACGGTCTCTCCTGGTTGTATCATATTAAAATCGTAGAGTGCATTTTTTACGAGACGTTTCATTTTTTTCTCGAGATTTCCCATAAGAGTGTAGAAAGTAAAAAGGATAAACTACTAATAATGGTAGCTATTTTAGGAAACTACGGAAAAATTCAAATTTCCTTTCTTTTTTCTTTTATCTTCCTGAAAACCAATTTGTTTTTTTTGTGACTTTCGGTATAAATAGGGAAAATATTTTTAGCCTATAATTTTCTCCATATGTCGTATAGAAGAAATAGAGGAATTCAAAAAACACTCAAAGATTATATTGTTCCGATTATCGGAGGAGTCATTGTTCTCTTATTACTGGTAAATGTATTTAGTGGGGATGATACAGCATCAGTAGACGGTGGTGTAAGTACGGAGGAAAATACTACGGCACTCAATGTCTCATTGTACGGAGACTCTACTGAGGCGTATGTTGAATATACTGGGGGAAATAGAAAACTTATCGAGTCAGATATATCTCTATTTAAGGGAGAAAAAGTCGTGGTAAAAGAAGGAAATGTAACCATCTGAGCTCAGATGCTGGCAAACTTTGTTCTTGGAAGGTGAGGAGATTTTTCGTATCTTGAGAGTGGTAATTTTGCTTTAGATTCTGCTGACCTATGGGTAACGGCTGATACTCCAACAATACTTCAAATGCGCTATGCGAAGCTACATATTGGGGATAACTCCGTACTATCTTTGACGCAAAACGAGGTAAATAGTATCGTATACTTGTTACAAGGAAGCGTAGAGATAGAAAACTTAGCAGGGAAATCAACAGTACTTGCTCCGAAACAGAAACTCGTTATTTCTCGTTCTGATGCTTCAAATGACGACGTAGATCTGTCATTACAAAAAACTCAAATAGATGAATACTTTATTGGAAGTGATTGGTTTATTCGCAACCATGGACTTCAGTATCTCACTGCAGAAGCGAGCGCAACAGGTACAACAGATACGGTTTCGATGTCATCCAAAATTGTGACACTTGATACGATTCAGGATGAGGCTCGAGTTTCTTCTGCCAGTATTGATGTGAAGGGGAAATATACGGTTGAAACGGTACGTGCTATAAAGATTAATGGGAAAAACGCAGAGATGGATACGGGAGCAAAAACATTTACAGTTTCCGGAGTTGATACCAGTAAAAAAGAAAATGATTTGGTAGTAAAGGTATATGGTGCGGATGATGAACTCATCGCGAAGTATGTGTATACCGTGTATTATGATAGTGCCGCTTCTAGCGCTACATCGACAGATTTGTTTAAGGTAGAAAACTTTTCACTTGATTCAACGAAGTTTAAATTTATCTCTCCAACGACAAATCCGTATACTACGACAGCATCTATGGTAACGATAGAAGGGATGGTTCCAGCAAATACGGTAGCCAAGATTTTGGTAAATGATTTTCAATTACAAAAGTTTCCAAAAAATGGTACCTACTGGAAATACCATGCAAATGTAGAGTGGGGGAATCTGAAACCTGGCCTTAATATCTACAAGGTCGACTATTATGGAAATAATGGAGAACTCCTTCATTCAAATGCCTTTACTATCGTGAAACCAGCGGCTACTCCTGCTCCAGCAGCAGTGACTCCAAAAGAGGAATCATCTCCTATCAGTGGAGAAGCATAAAGTATGAATAAGGAAATTATAATTGTTGATACAGAAGATAATGTTATTGGGCTTACGATGAGGGGGGAACCTCTCAATGGTAAGCTTTTTAGGGTATCGGCATTATGGTTAATGGATATAAAAGGAAATATACTATTATCAAAACGTTCTGTATCAAAAAAACATCATCCCTGAAAGTGGTGACCAGCAATAGAATGAACGAATGAAAGGTGAGATACGTATGAGTCTAATATTATACGTAAGGCATATCAAGAATTGTGAATAACTTTAACAGTTGTGAAAAAATTACAAAAGGTAATAGTAACAGGGAAGTATCCTCATATCCATCAATGGTTTCTTGCTATTATTGATTGAGATACAGAGCTTATATGTAACCATGATGAGGTGAGCGAGATACAGTGGCTTTCTAAAAAGGAATTACAGCACCAAATACAAGCAACTCCAGATGATTTTCTCGTAACTCTCGATGATGTTAATATGCTCTCTCCTGAATAATTAAAAAAGTTTCTGAAATTTATTTCAGAAACTTTTTTAATTATTTTTAACAACTACATCCAGTTCCACATCCTTCACCTGTGCTACATCCTCCACTTCCGCATCCTTCTTCTCCACCTCCGATGATACTGATAAACATCGATTTTATTTCCGATTCTTCTGGAACAATTCCTTCAAAGATTACATCCTTAAAATCAATCGCTTCTTCTTCGATGATAAGAGCTGGCATTTCTTTGATACCAAGTTCTGTTTGTATATCTTTAGAATCAGATGTTTCGAGAGTAATAAAATCACTAAGCCCAAGTTCTTCTACGACATGTTGCACGGTTTCATGCAATGTACCGTGACTATCTCCACTTCACCAAACGATGACTTTCATATGTTTCTCGTATATTAGGAATAAAAAAAAAGATTTTGAGTATACTACTCAAAATCTTTTTTTTTGAAAATGTATTTTTACTTTGCTTCTTCTGTTTCTTCACTAGGAGTAGCTTCTTCTGTTTCTTCGGTATCTGCTTGAGCTCTGAGTTGGTTAGCACTTGCAACTACCTCGTCTTCACCATGCATGATATCATATTTGCTCGTATCAATAGCAAGATCTGCTACTTTGATACTGTCACCTGTTTCTTTTAAGAGTGAAAGATCTACATTGAAACTATCAACAAGGTCTGTTGGTAGACATCTTACCTCAAGTTCTTTTAAGTGTTCTTCGAGCATTGCTCCTTCTTTTACAGCAGCAGAAACTCCAGTAAATTCTAAGTGAATCTTTGCTGTTACTTTTTCTCCTTTTGTAATGGCGTAGAAATCAATATGGGTGAATTCTCCAGTTACTGGATGTCTTTGAACATCATGAACCATAACGTCGATTTTTTTCTTATCTACATTGAGGGAGATGATGTGTCCTTCACCAGCAATTCTGTATGTTTTTAGTAAATCTGAAGCATCTACTTTTACAGAGATAGCCTCTTGTTTGTGTCCGTATACGACTCCAGCAACCTGACGGACTGCTAATAGATCTTTTGCTCTTTCGTCTTTTGATCTCATTTCAGCGTTAAGTGTAAGCGTTTCCATGCGTAATATATAATATAAATTAAAAGCGTCGCAATTGTATGTAAAAAAATATATTTGGCAAAACTTTTTTTAGGAGACTATTTTATTTTATGATTTTTGGCTATTTGTACGAGTTTTGTATACTCTGTCAGGGCTTCTGAATCACCTTCTTGTATTCGCATTTTTAGCTCCTTGGTTTTTTCTTTGTAATAATTAGTATTGAGAAGTTGAATCATCTTTTGTACACCTTCTTCTTTATGGTCTTCATTTTGTCACTGAAGCTGTTCTATTTTGAGTACGAGAGCTTTATAGCGTTCTTTTTTTGAGAGTTCCATATGATCGAGATAGTCCTTTCCTTCTTTGAGAAAATGCCCGAGATCACTTTCTGGATCAATAGGAAATATACATCCCTTTTCGATTTCTTCACGGAGACTTTCGTTGCTGAGGATATTTGCGATAATGGTTTCTTCGAGACTAAAGTCTTTTTTGATATTCGGAGTTTGTATTGGATTTTCTCGTTTTAAACGGATCTTATTAAACGCATCATAGACAACATTGAGATGGATATTGAGAAGTCTCGCTGTTTCTTTGAGGTAGCTATCTTGTTCGATACTATCAGAGTAATGCGCGATCATTTCAAGGATAGGAGTAAGAGTTTTTCTTTTATCTTCGATACTTTCTGTTTTAAAGTCACTATTTCGGAGATAATACGCTATCGGTGTTTCTGCAGTATCAATCAATCGTTCAAATACTTCTTTTCCTTTTTCTCCTTCTTTTTTTAGGATTTCATCAGGATCTTTTCCTCCTTTAAGGTGGATAATTTTTACCTCGATCCCCGTGTTTTTTAGAAGCTCAAGTGAGAGTTTTGTTGCTTTTTGTCCAGCTCCATCATTATCAAAACAAAGATATATCTTGTGAGTGAGGCGCTTAATCATCTGGATATGTTTTTCAGTGAGTGCTGTTCCTGATACGCAGACGGTATTGGGAAAGCCTCCTTCTTGTAGGCTAATGGTATCCATATAGCCTTCTGTCACGATGACAAAACCAGTCTTTGTAATGGCACTTCTAGCATTGTAGAGACCATAGAGGATAGCAGATTTATCATAAATCTTTGAAGCAGGGGAATTGAGGTACTTTGGTTCTCCGCTTCCGATAATCCTTCCAGCAAGTGCTACAAAATCACCACGGGCATTTTGTATCGGGAAAATGATACGATTGATAAACTTATCTTTTTTACTTTTGATATCGAGAAAAATCCCAGATTCTCCGATGATGTCATCGTCATATTTTTTTTCTTTGAGATGGTTATATAAGTTGAGTCCACTATCCGCATAACCAAAATGAAAATTTCGAATACTATCTTCTGAAAGTCCTCTCTCAAAGAGGTATTTTTTTATCTCAGGGTACCTAGAGAGTGCTTCTTTATAGTACTGTACGGCATCTTTATAGAGTGCGTACATACTTTTCTTTTCTTCAAAATTTTCTTGTTTAAAGTTTCCTTGGATCGGTATTCCCGTAAGGTTTGAGAGGATTTCAATAGCATCTTTAAACTCACAGTTTTCTAGATCCATCACAAACTTTAATGGTCATCATCCCTTATGGCAACCAAAACAGTAGGCAAGTTGCTTTGAGGGAGATACAACAAAAGAGGCGGTTTTTTCACTATGACCGGGAAATGGGCAGAGAGCTTTATAGTTGGTCCCTGCTTTTTTTAGGCTTACATATTTGGAGACGAGTTCGACGATATCGGTACCATTTTCTAAGTCTTCGACGATTCCCATGTTGAAAGTTAGAAGTTAGAAGTTACAAGTTAGAAGTTACAAGTTAGAAGTTAGAGATTATAGGTTGAAAAGTTAGAAGTTATTCTATCGAAGAATGGAGAATTTGGAAATAAAAAAATGCCTTTGTGTTTTCTGAACAAAGAGTACTATGTTGGAGAGATATATACTGAACGATAATTATGCTATCACGTAAAAAGAGTGGCGATAGGGGGGAACTTTTGGCGATCGAGTATCTCCAAAAGAAGGGGTATCATATCCAAAATACCAATTTCAAATTTGGGAGATTTTGAGAGATAGACGTGATTGCTGAAAAGGATCAGATAACTATTTTTATCGAGGTGAAATACCGTGCAAGCGATGCCTATGGATTGCCAGAAGAATCGATTACGAGAAGTAAATTGCAAAAACTGAAAAAAACGATTGAATATTATTGTCTTCAGCATAGTATATCCTTTGAAAAGATACAGTTCGATGTGATTACGATTTTAAGGGGAGAAAAATGATATCGACTGACCCACTATAAAAACCAAAGTATTTCTTAAGATTTTTTAAGATTCCATGAGATAATAGTCGTACTTCAACTTGAAAAGCAGATAAAATATTTATAATGAGAATTATTCTCATAAAAACAATTCTGAGAAATTTATTTATTTACAATAACATATGGAACAAAATATCCAAGATGCATTTGCAAATGCGAGAGAGCAAATCAAACATGCTTGTAATATGTACGATGAATGTCGTTTGGATCTCAATAAATATGAACTTATCTCTCATCCCCGTAGGATTATCGAGGTCAATATCCCCGTTCGTATGGATGACGGTCTTATTAAAACGTTTGTAGGTTTTAGAAGTCAGCACAATGATGCGAGATGACCGTTTAAGTGAGGAATACGTTTTCACCAAGATGTAAATAGAGGAGAGGTAAAAGCGCTCTCTATGTGGATGACTTTTAAGTGTGCGGTAATTGATATCCCTCTTGGTGGAGGAAAATGAGGAGTGATTGTAAACCCAAAAGAACTTTCTGATGGAGAACTCGAGCGCCTGAGTCGTGGATATGTGAGAGAACTCTATAAATACATCGGACCAGAAACGGATGTGCCAGCACCAGATGTAAATACCAATCCAAAAATTATGGCGTGGATGATGGATGAGTACTCAAAACTGGTAGGGAAGTATAGCCCAGGAAGTTTTACAGGGAAACCGCTGACTTCTGGTGGTTCTGCAGGAAGAAGTACATCTACGGCTCAAGGCGGAGTGTATGTACTTGAAAAGATTTTGATGTTATCAGGAGATGAAATCAAGGGGAAGAAAGTAGCGATCCAAGGAGCTGGAAATGCAGGGTTAGTTATGGCACAGTTGCTCGTTGATCTCGGAGCGACTATTGTCGGTATTTCAGATTCAAAGGGAGGCATTTTTAATGAAAATGGAATTAATATTGAAAAAATATCAGAAATAAAAAATAATCGAGGATCAGTGGTTGAATACGAAGATGCAAAACAACTGGATCCAAAAGGAGTATTGACCGTTGGGTGTGATATCCTCATTCCAGCGGCACTGGAAAATCAAATTGATGCAAAGAACGCAAAAAAGATTCAAGCAAAATATATTTTAGAGCTTGCAAATGGTCCTGTAAATAGTGAGGCCGATGCTATACTTTTCGATGCAGGAATTACGGTTATTCCTGATATTCTTGCAAATTCTGGGGGGGTTATGGTATCGTATTTTGAGCAAGTACAAAACAATCTCAATTATTATTGGGAGGCTTCTGAGGTGGATGCTAAACTCCATAAGAAAATCACGGAAGCTACCGAAAAAGTGTATCATACCGCGAAAGAGTACAATACATTCCTTCGTTCTGCCGCGTACATTGTAGCAATGAAACGTGTATTTGATGCGATGAAAGATAGAGGGGAAGTGTAGGGAGTTAGAAGTTAGAAGTGAGAAGTTTGAGTACTATCTAAAATTATTAAATAACGACGTATTTTCCAGGTTCTATTTACCTATAATCCTATTTTTATATGAAAACTCTGTATATCATTCGTCATGCAAAATCTGCGTTCAAGGGGGCAGGGATGGAGGATTTTATTCGTCCACTTGCAGAGCGTGGAGAGAAAAATGCAAAAGAGCTTGGAAAAATCCTAAAACGCAAGGAAATTATTCCTGATCATATTATCTCATCACCAGCGGTTCGTGCACTTCAAACGTGTTATGCTGTGTGTGCAAAGATGAAGTATGGAAAAGAAATTCAGTATGAACGATGAGTGTATGATCATCATTCAGATTCTGATATATCTTACTATATAGAACTTATATCAAAAATAGATTCAGAGAATCAAAGTGCGTTTATTTTTGGTCATAATAACGCCTGGAATCTTCTCGCAAATTATTATTTAGGAGAAGATATTTGAAATATTCCTTCTGGAGGGCTTGTCTGTATACAGTTTGATGTTGATACTTGGAAAGAAATAGATGCATGAAATGGAAAACTCCAGTATACTTGGTATCCTGAGAAGTAATCAAAAAATCTCTTTACAATTTGTAAAGAGATTTTTTATTTCCCTATTTTTTCTTCTCATCTTTCTCGGTATACTCAGAGTAAATCTCTGAACTATTTTTATCGTATGCAAACAAACATAGATATTCCATCCCAACCTTCTTTTCCTACGAATGGAAGAAATAATGGATTCACCCTCGTCGAACTCATAGTAGTAGTGGTTATCCTCGGAATCCTCTCTACCGTAGGCTTTGTCTCATATAGCTCCTACCTCGCTTGAACGAGAGATACGAATCGTATCTCTCAACTGACAGCCCTCCATGATGGACTCGAACTCTATAGAACAGAAAAAGACCTCCCTCTTCCAGATGATTACGTAGAAGTAAAGTCTAATGGAACCACTATTGCCTATCAAGGCTACGCGGGAGAAGGAGTCCTAGAAACGATAGACTTTACTAAAGGAGGAAAAGATCCGAAAGACTCCACCTACTTTTCCTACTATCTCACGAGTGATAAGAAATACTTCCAACTGATGGCATTTCTCGAAGAGTCAGATAACTTACTGACACAGACCACCCCCGACGATAGCGAAGTATCACTATCGTTTTCCCCCTCCTTACTAAGGAGGGGGCTAGGGGGTGGTATCCCCCAAGCCCATGCAGCGACAGACTACACGAACAGATACCCAACCGTAAACGGACATAAACTTGGTATCCTCACAGAGTCCTGAACCAATGCACCGATACAGGAAGTAACCACTATTACTAACTCAGGTTACCTCGACATAGCCCTCACTACAGACAACTACAAAGCCAACCTTACTGATACGAGAAGTATAGCAGGAACTGGATCTACCCTAGATATCCTTGCGAAACTCAAAGCTGTAGGATGAACGCTTGCTCAAAGCTGTAAACAACTCCTTGATAAACACCAAGAGCTCAAGAACCAAGATAGAGTCTATGTCATCGATCCAACTCAAAATGATCCCTTTGAAGTGTATTGCGATATGACGATGGACGATGGTGGGTGGACCCTGGTGTTTAAAAACGATGGTGATTCTGATAACGGAAGTCTTTCCAATAATGCAAATGTAGGAAATGGATATCAAACATCAAATCTAACAACAAACGATTATGCCAACTCTGCGACATTTTCAGATGACCTTATCAACACTATTATGGAACAATAATTTAGAGTAGAAGGAAATAACGGAGAAAAAATTTATGGAAAAATGGCTGATGGGGACGAATATGCAACGGAAACAATTACAAATAAGTATCGTTCTTGTACCTACCTCTCAAATGCAAATTATACTGACTATGTTGATCATTCTTGAGGGACAACATGGTGACATGGGTTCACATTATTTGATACTGCGGCTACAGAAAAAGGAATTATTACAGACCTCTATACTGGGGGAAATCATAATAGATATGGATGACGGGATGGTGGGGATTTTAGATGTGGAACAGCAACAGCACAAACGGATGGCGTAAAGGTAAACGTATTTGTTAGATAATAATCTTTTCTCCAATCCTCACTACATCAATCCCCATATTGAGGGCTATTTCATAATCTCTTGATGTTCCTGCTGAAATCAGTTTTCATGGAAGGTAGCTATCTCGGATATTAAGAAGTTTCTGAAATTCTTTTGTTTTTTCTTTGAGGCTAAATTGAGCTAATCCCATCCCAGAGATTCCTAAAATACGAAGGTGGGGAAGATTTTTGAGAGTATCTAAAAATAGAGGAATATCTATTTCTGTAATGCCATGCTCTTTCTCGGAATCAAGTTGTACCTGTAAAAATACATCGATATGAATCCCCAGTTCACTACAGATAGCTTCAAGTTTTTCCGTATGTTTGATGCTTTCAAGTGAATGAACACACGAACAGGTAGTCACGATATCTCGTAATTTTTTAGACTGAAGATTTCCGATAAAGTGCAATTTCTCTCGAGGGATATTTTTCCCGTTGATAGATTCGATTCTATTTTCTCAGTACCCGAAGATGATATCTGGAAAAGATGCTTCCACTTGGGCGATGATGTTTTCTGTTTCCTCTGGATTCCAGTACTTGGTTACCATCAGTATCTGAGAGTCTGATGTTTGTATTTCTTCAAAAAGGTGAGAGTTTATTTTGAACATTGGGATAGATTTTTATAAAAGCCTGGGTATACTTAAAGAGTATTTTTTAAATATCATATATGGATGCAGAGATAAGGCAAACGATTCTTATGGCTCTTCAAGAAATTCCAAAAGGAAAGGTGATGACCTATAAGAGTCTGGCAGAAAAATGTGGGGTACATCCGAGGACGGTAGCATTAGTTATGAAGTATAATAAAGATCCAGAACTATACCCCTGTTATAAGATAGTGCGAGCAAATGGAGAGGTCGGGGGGTATAGTGCGTATGAATGACAAAAGACAAAGATTGAGAAATTGGAGAAAGAGGGGATAGAGGTGATTGGTGGATATGTACCCTTGAAATATATTTGTTAATCTGGTTTTTATGGAATTTACTATCGAAAGAGCCTTTAGAAAGACGATTTCTTTACGTGTAAAAGATTGACATGTAGTAGTCAAAGCTCCCTACTTTACTTCTAAAAGATATCTGAGAGAATTTGTGGAAAAACATAGGGATTGGATTACTAGACAACTGGAAAAGTCTGAGGCTGCCCAGCTTTCTCCGCGAGAAGTAGAGATACTTAAGAAAGAGGCGAAAAGTTATATCCCTCTTCGTACGGAAGAGTTAGCACGTATCCATGGAAAAGCGTACCATGGGCTTCGTATCACTTCCGCAAAAACCAGATGGGGGAGTTGTAGTAGTAAAAAAAATCTGAATTTTTCGTATCGTCTGATGCGTTGTCCTAAAGAAGTCATCGACTATGTGATTATTCATGAATTAGCACATCTTAAACATATGAATCATTCTCGAAGTTTTTGGTTGGAAGTAGGACAAATGATGCCAGACTATGTGCAACAGAGAAAGTGGCTTAAGAAAAATGGAAATTGTTATTAAACACTCCTTCTTTATGCCGTCAACTCAAAAAGGTTTTCAAATGCTAGGATATTACTATACTATTTAAAACTATTTTTTTACCTCTTTCTCTATGTCACTGCTTAGCTGTCCAAAGTGTGGGAAACAAAATAATTATTGGCATATTTATTGGGTAATTAATCGTTCACACTGTTTTGAAGGTTGTAGTATCGAGTGTGAACATTGTCAGAAAAAGATGAAGTTACCTACTACGAAGACTTCTGTGAAAATGAAGTTTATTACAGGATTCTTATGGATGCTTCCTGCGTTAATCCTTATTGGATTGGTTCGTATGGGATATCTCAATTTTCTTGTGGCGATTTGAATTATTACGCTTTTTCATTTTTGATCGATGTATTATCTGATACAAACAAAGAATTATAGGGAATAACTTTTAAAAAAATAATGAGAAGGTAGTAAATATTATCGTCAATACTAATATCTTGCGTACATATATATACGTGTGGTATTATTGGTAAGATTATTTCTTTTTCTTTTTTTATATGAAAAAAAATGTTTTCTTTATCTTTCTGTGTTTATTATTAGTTCTGCCTACTTTTGCCGATGACGTTACCGATGTACAAACGAGAGTAACTCAGATACAAACAACTGACCCAACGCTTCCATCGATTAGTGAGCAAAAGGGGATTTATGGAACGATTCTTTCAAAGCTCTTTGATGGTAATGGAAAGATAAAAGATATCTTTCTCCAAATTGTGGGAAGCCTCTCAAGTGGTAATGTTCCAAGATGGGATGGAAGTCAGTTGGTATCGGGGGTGCTTACCGATGATGGTACCAATGTGGGGATAGGATTTTCTGGACCGCAAGCACCGTTAGATGTTCAGTTAACAAATGGAAGGATTCATGTACGAGACTCAGATGTATCGAATGGCACTATACCAATGATTGGTACCAATTCGAGTGCAAGTACTCATTTATGACTATGAGTATGAAATACTCCTACTGTCATTCTAACATCATGAGCGAACCGTTATGTAGGTATCTGAGATTCAACCCCTTCTTATAAACTGGATGTCAATGGAAATATCCGTGCACAATCACAACACCTGTATTTGTGAAGTAATGATGTTTATGGAGACGATAGTTCCGCTTTATATAGTGATTCCAATGATAGTACTACGAGTCAATTCATCTTGAGAGATGCTGAGAATACAGAATATGGGAGACTGTATGGAGCGAATGATGGAGCAGACTTCTGACTCATAGATGGAGATGGGAATTGGGGAGTTCGTATGAACAAAGATACCTATACTTCTTTTGTTATCAATAATTCAGAGAAGATGAGGATTACCGGGAGTGGAAATTTGGGTATTGGTAGTACAAATCCTTGAGTTAAACTAGAAGTTCATGCGGCAGGATGAGATGGGATTTCTATTACTGCATCTGACTATAATTTTCCTAATGATGCAGGAGATATTATGTTTAATAAATATGATGGGACGCAATTATCAAGAATTTATACAAATCCTGATGATAGTAGTTTGATTTTCTCTGCTGGAAGTACAAATGAATGAGATGTAAATATTACTGCAGATGGAAATGTATGAATTGCAAATACAAGTCCTACTTACTTGTTAGATATAGGACCTTGAAGTAATGATGCCGCTATTATGCGTGCAAGTTCATCGAGTAGTTCAGATCCAGCAGCCTTAATATTTTCGAATTCTGGGACAAATGTTGGATATGTTTGAAGAACATGATCGAGCACTTTTGAGGTGTGAGCATATGATGATATACCAGTATATATCTTGCAGAATCATGGAGTTGCTATAGGAATTGATACTGATGGAAATGTGTGAATAGGTACAGCATATCCATGAGAAAAGCTTGATGTCAATGGAAATATTCAAGCGACTGCGTATTATTACTCATCTGATAGACGTTTAAAAGAAAATATTACTCCTATTGATAATGGTCTTTCATTGGTACAAGCCTTGCAGTGAGTGAGATTTGATTGGAAAAAAGATGGAACCCCAAGTCTTGGATTTATTGCCCAAGAAGTAGAGCAGGTACTTCCAGAGTTGGTATCACATAGTGGTGAGTATGAAGCCGTTCAGTATGGAAATATCACCGCAATTCTGGTAGAAGCAGTGAAAGAACAGCAACAACAAATCAAGAAACTACAAGAGGAGATTACTTCCTTAAAAGCACAACTATGAAACTAACAATCAAAAAACTATTTTCAAAAAAGAAGTGTAAGCGAAACCTTATGGTTTCTTGAGTGCTAGTAGGATTGTCTGTAATTTCATTTTTCTTTTCAGATATTGTCTATGCGATTAATTCACTGACGTCTGGTTTTAGGATTGAAACGACAGCTGTGCAAGATGTAGAGTCAGGAGAACTCTGTACAAAGATTACCAACAATGATGTAAAACCATTATTTATCCCAACAAATACACAAGAAGAACTCCAGAGCTTTTTGGATCATCCACCAAGTAGTATCGTGTATGAGGATTGTGTAAGTTGTCCAAAATCGCAGATATCTGTTGATAAATATACTTCTAAGGTGATTGGTACCGCCGATGGAAACTTTTTGATGATTACCTATGGATATAATGGGTATTTTAGTGAGTACGCTGTTTCTAAAGTAAATACTGAGTGACAAGTAATATGGAAATATACTGCGAAGAATACGTACTATATTTCTGATATCTTAGAATTGGAAAATGCCTATATCTTTAAAGTATATGGTTGAGGATATCCGTATACATATTTACTTTTTTCAGTAGATCTAAATGGAAATTATATTGCAGGTATAAAGTATAATAGTAGTACATCACCGAATAATGCAGAATTATTGAAAGATGGGACTAATACCTTTGTCGATACTACGAGTGGTCACCTCGTACGATTTAATCAAAATTTGTCTCTATTGGGGTCGATAGATCAATCGATATTTTATTATATAAATGCACTTGAGAAGACGACAGATAATGGCTATCTTGCTTCTGGATACTACGGCATTGTAAAATTCTCAAGTTCTGGAATGATTGAGTGGAAAAAAATGTATAAATACCCCTATGTGTATAGTTCATGAACATACTATAATAATCTCTATATTGATACGATACAGTCAAATGGTAATGGTCAGTATTTAGTTACGGCTTACATCCGGTTTGAATATGGTAGTGATTCTATGGCGTTTCTTATTGATAATAATGGGAATATTGTTTGATGAAAGAAATATAATTGATACGATTATTCTGGTCTGGTTTCAATAATGCTTTCAGATGGGTATTTATTGGGTTCTAGTAGCAGTACTGAATTTGTGAAATTTTTAAGTAATGGTACTCAGGCGTGGAAAAAGACTACAGCTTCAAACTCAGTGCTTTTTGATACTGCAGGAGGATATGGTATAAAAACACGGAATGGTGTAAATAGTGCTTTTGAAGATTATGGAGAAACTTGTGAGGAGGGTGTTTCTTATACTGCCAGTACTGCATTTTCTGCACTTGCTTCTATGCAAGTAGAAAACGTTGGTACGTATACCGCACAGAGTCATAATCATAGTTTTTCTACGGTATCTGATTATTCTCCGTATATTTCACAGGGGGCTGCTGATTTCAGTTGTAGTACTCCACCATTAACTTCAGAAACATGGTGTGAGCAGGCGCCAACCACTCCTACTATTTGGTTAGCATGGACCAATACAAATCCTGTATTGGTTTATGGTCAAAATGCTACCGATCCAAATCCAGGCGATACAGTTACGTATTATTGGTCGACCAGTGCTGGTTCTTTGTCTTCAACTACTACTACTGGAAGTAATGGTGTACAAATTACGTTTCCATCAGGTCATCCAACTTTTACAGTGTCTGTATATGCCAAAGATCAAAAGGGATATACCTCAGCAACAACCACAGCAACCTATGCTTGGGTAAGTAGTGGATTTTATAGTAATCAGCAGGTATTGTCTAGTTGGGAGTGTATGTTTGGTTATAAGACAGGTTGAGGATCTCAAGGATCAATTATAGCTAAGTGAACTTGGAATAACTCAACTCAACCATCAGCAAGTCAATGTACAACTGTTACATGAACATCTGTTGGTGGTTTGGTTTCACTTTCTGGATTTCAAGAGCTTGGTAGTGTATCTGGTTATGTAGTATGGGCTAAACCTCAATATACAACTCAACAAGTATGGATTGATACTTCTAAATATGTGAAACAGTAAGAGACTTCTTCCTTTACAAACGATAACTTTTTAATAGACTAGAAATAATTATTTCTCGTCTATTTTTTTATGCAAGCGATTCGTAAGTGTGTGATACCTGCAGCAGGGTTTGGAACCAGATTTCTTCCTGCGACCAAGGCATTGCCTAAAGAGATGTTTCCCATCATCGATAAACCAGTGATGCAGTACCTCGTAGAGGAAGCCATTGCTGCTGGGTGTACGGATATCATCATCGTTACGGGGCGTAGTAAGCGTGCGATCGAGGATCACTTTGATTCCAATTTTGAGCTGGAAGAACGCCTGGATAAATCAGGAAAGTTTGAGTACTTAAAAACGGTAAGGGGGCTCAATGATATGGCGAATATTGTCTATGTTCGCCAGCCCTATCCAAAGGGAGATGGAGACGCGATTCTTCGTACGAAAAATCTAATCGGTGATGAGCCATTTTTGGTCCTTTTTGGAGATGATATCATCGATCATGAAGTAGGAGCAGCGAGTCAGCTGGTACAGGCGTATGAAGAGAAAAAAGCAACCGTCATTTGTACGGTACAGGTAGATGATGAAAGAGTCCATAATTATGGGATTTTAGAAACAAATATGGGAGGTGAGTATATATTTCCTGTGAGTAAATTCTTGGAAAAGCCTCAGCCTTCAGAAACAAAATTTAGAAATGCGAATATAGGAAAGTATGTACTGACTCCAGATATCTTTTCCTATCTAGAAAGATCTACGCCTCTTCACGGAGATGGAGAGACAAGACTTATAGATGCTTTTGAACTCATGAGAAAAGAAAAAGATATTTATTGAGTAAGTGCGATGTGAACTCGGTATGATACAGGAAGTAAAACAGGTTTTTTAAAGGTGTGTATTGCTCACGGGATGAAAAGGGAAGATATGAAAGAAGATCTCCTTGAGTTTATGAAGCAGTATCTCTAAAAAATAAAACTTACATAATGAATTCATGATTCCAAAGGTAGTTACCATCGGTGGTGGAAATGGTCAGTCAAATCTCTTGCATGCTTTGCATACATATTTCAAGAAACAGATAGATATATCTTCGATTGTATCGATGAGCGATGATGGTCGTACTACAGGGAGACTTATGAAACTCTTTCAAGATCAATTGTGAAAACATCTCCCGCCTCCATGAGATCTCCGTCGCTGTCTCTTTATGATGTCCAATTCTCCTAAAAAAGATGAGTTTCAGCAGTATCTCGAAACGACGATAGAACAAGATTTCTCGATAGATCACTTGACGATTCTTGAGTATTTCCAGTTGGTGGGGGCTCAAGAAAGTTTTATTTTATATTTGAAGTGATACGACTCAAAGATATGGGATTCTATCTTGCCGATAGCTTCATCTGTAAAGGGCCATAAAGTAGGAAATCTCGTAATGGCAAATCTCTTTCATGCACTTGATGACTATCATAAGATGCTCGACTTGATGCATCAAATTTTACAAGTAGGAGCACATATTATCCCCGTAACGACAAAAAAAGCCTATATCAAGGCGATACTTGGAAATGGTCAGGTAATAGAAACACAGGACAGGATTAGTAATGTCGCTGCTTATACTTCTGGTATTGCTGATCTCCAATTGATGGAAGATTCAAAACACGCCTATCAGCATAAAGATGTATTTGCAGCGATTAAAAAAGCAGATTATATCATCATCTCTCCGGGAGACCTCTTTACCTCAATTATCTCAAACTTTGTTATTGGTGGAGTAAAAGAAGTGATTGGAAAAACCGATGCCAAGATTATTTATATCGGGAACTCGACAAACAAATGAGGGGAAACGAGTGGACTGACCTATCTCGATTTTGTGAATAAAATAGAATGATTCCTCGGTCGTAGTGTCGATGTATGTATTGCGAATAGTCAGAAAATTGAACTATCTCCCGAAGAAAGAGAAAGATTTCAAAGCCATATCAGTATCAAAGGAGGAGACTTTTTATACCTCAGTGAAGGGGAAAAGGCAGAACTCCATAGAAAATGAACCCGCTATATAGAGGCCGATCTCCTCGATCCCACTACTCTCTATAAGCATGATCCCCAAAAGTTGGTGAGGGTTTTGGAGATGCTGATATAGTGTTGCTTACGAAATAAAAATAGAGGATTGTATATCCTCTATTTGTTTGTGGTATATTTATACATTTCTATTGTATTTACCTTCTCTTGTAAGTATTTGCGCTAAATGAAAGGGAGAAAGTAAGAAGTCTTTTCAAAGAGAGACGAGTAATTCTATACTTACGATCATAGTATTTGCTATACCAACACAAGCCCCGGTAAGATGATCTATGGGGGTTTGAGGTGAGTTACAGGCGAGTTTTAGTCTATCAGGGAACTTCTTTTCAAGAAAACTTGATAGATACGCTTGTTTAATTAGTTCTGTGGGAGTTTCAATTCATGAGACATCTACTTGGAGAGAGAGTGTTTCTCTCATAGTGATTGACTCTGCTGTGATAATCTTTTTTGCTCCTATGATGGCATCAAGAAGGTCGTTAAGTCATGCTGAATCAAGCTTTCATAGTGTATCTGCATCTTGCCTCGCTTCTATCTGTAAAATCTGTTCTCGTAGATCATCTATCCCTTGTTCTGTTCTGAGTACTGTGAGAGAAGCTGCGGTTTTTTGAGTAATACCATAGCGAGTTGCGAGAGCTTCAATCGCTTGCTCTCTGATTGGAGTAGGACTATTTTGAGTCAACTGATCGAGAGAGTCTTGGATGTGATTTTCCTGGTTAGGTCATTGTGGTCAGGTGGATATTGCCATGGGGAAAATAATTATAAATTATGGAGTTTATTATGTATGATTCTGAAACAAGTCCAGAATGACAGCGTTGTATTTACTTTTTAAATTTGTTATTTTTTCGAATCTAATCGTTCAAGTTCTTGTTCTGCGATAGTTGCAAACTCGGTATCGACTGCTTCTTGTACGACCTTTCTAAAATAGATACGTGCCTTCACTGTTTGTCCACGAAGCATCTCAAGCTGTCCTAGATTTAGATTAATCATAGGATTCTTTGAGTTTAAGTCAAATCCTTTTTGGAGTTGTTTTGTGGCTTCTTCATAGCTTTCTTCTTCTTTCAGAATCCATCATTTGAAACCATAAAAGTCAGCAATAGTATCGTAGTGGTTGAGTCAGAGTACTGTCCACTCTTTTGCTACTTCTAGATCCCCATACATAATTTGGTAGTAGATGGCAAGGATGAGATCATCGGAATCAGGAACTTCTGTTTCATGCAATAGTTTCTCAAAGTATACGAGTACTTTTTCCATATCTCCCAAGATATAGTAGTTGTAAATCAGGCGACGATAGAGTTCTTGTTTTTCTGAGTACCCGATTTCTAGAGCTTTTACTAGATAAATATTTGAAAGCACATATTCTTTAAGTTTTAGATTGATAACCCCAAGCATATAATTGGTGTCAGCGTTTTCTTGGTCTATTTTATTAAATTCCATGAGGATCTTTTTTGCATTTTCATAGTCTCACATTTCAAAATAACTTTGTGCGATAATCTTGAGGATTGGTTGATAGTTTGGCTTTTCTTCAAGGAGTTCTTGTCCGAGTAGGATAGCGGTACGGTATGACTGATTTTCATAGAGTGCTCCGATAATGAGCGCATTTTTGTAGTAGACTTCATCGATTTGGAAATTTCTATAGGCTTCGATTGCTTGATTGATTCGCTGAAGTTTTTCATTTTCTCCCGTATACTCTTGGGTATCAAAGTATGCCGAGAGTTCAAGTTTAGCAGTATGAAAGTCTGAAAGAGCCTCAAGAAGAAACGTGTAGTATCTGGTGTCTTCTCCTTCTGGATAGATGAGACCAATTTTTTCCAGGAGTATGTTTCTGTCTTCTTCGCTTGCTAGGGGAAGAGTATAAAAAAGTGTGAGAAGATAGTTTTCATTTCCTTGTATATCCTCACCATCTATTTTTTCATAGTATTCTTTGGCTCTCTCATAGTTTTTCATAAGGAAATAGGTATCTCAAATCTTGTTCAAGATCACAGGGTCATTTTTGTTTTTATTATAGGCTTCAAGATATTTTTTGAGAGCATGGACATATTCGTCATTTTTTAGGTGGATATCTCCAGAAACAATCAACCCCTTTACCGCAAAACGCTTTCTCAGGGTTTCTATCTTTTTGCGAACCGCTTCTTCACTCAGTTCTTTTTCAGTTTTTGGGGTTTCTTGTACTTCTTCTACCGTTGTTGTTCCAGTATGAATGAGTACTTTTTCTTTTTTTGTTTCCTTTGTTTTGTTTACTTGTGTATTGATAACTACGGCTGTTGCGATGATCGAGAGGATGATAAAAAACACAATAAAAAGACGTTGCATACAAGGAGTCGATAAAATAGTAATTTTGATTGATTTTAAAAAGATTCACGGTAATGTAAAGGTAAAATATATGAAGTATCTCTCTGGTATCCCTGCGCTGTGTCCCGTTTTGGCGGAGGAGGCGGTCCCCGAGTCCTCGGGACGGAATGACAGGTCTTTCGTATCTCTAACTCTAATTCTATCGATGTTTAAGAAAATTGCTTCCAATACAATAGCACAAATTCTTTCAAAAGCGGGGACAGCGATGATCTCTATTTTTTTACTGAGTGTTCTGACGAAGTATCTCCCCGTAGAGTACTTCTGAATGTATTCAAAGATATATAATTATCTTGGGATTTTTGCATTTCTTGCAGACTTGTGACTCTATGCGATTGTTGTAAGAGAGATATCTCATAAAACTGACAACACTCAAAAAATCATCCGAAACGTACTTTCACTTCGACTCATCTTGGGGATTATGATTGTATTTCTTGCTCTGTGAATAGCATACTTTTTACCAGGATACAATAGTAAGATCGAGATGATAGGGATTACGATCGTCGGTATCTTTACAGTTTTTTCTCTGCTAAATTCTGCACTTCTTTCTCTTATGCAAGCAAAAATGCAGATGGAGTTTTCTTCTCTCTCTACTATTTCTGGGAAACTTGTAAATCTGATCGGTATTTTAGTGATTGTTTTTGTGTGTTTACAGTCTGGAAGTATCGATAGTTTTTGATTTCCTTTGACGATGATTTTCTTTGCGGGGCTTGCAGGGATTATAGTAAATACGGCGATGAATTATCGGTATGCGAGACGAATTGTCCCTCTCGGATTAGAGTTTGATTTCTCATATATGTGGTCAATTGTTCGCCATGCTCTCCCATATGGTGTAGCTCTATTTTTGTCGGTGGTATACTTTAAAGTAGATGTCATTTTACTCTCTCTGATGGAGTCTCAAGAACTGGCAGATAGAAGTATAGCACTGTATTCACTCCCGATGAAAATTATAGAAGTTCTTATGGTGATTGGAGGCTTTTACCTGAACTCTTTGCTTCCATCCATGACGAGTTTGTACGAAGAAAAACGCACCCAAGAACTAGAAAATATTTTAGTGACTTCTTTTAAGGTACTTCTTTCTTTTGGGATCTTGTTTTTTGTCGTTGGAGTACTGCTTCGTGAAGAAGTGATTCGTATCATTGCGACTCCAGAATACTTGAGCCCCAACCTCGTATATACTTCTGCTGATGCTTTTCTTGTTGTTCTTGGAGCGATTGTGTTCTACTTTTTATCGCTCTTAAGTATCTACATCTTTATCACGGTAAAAAAACATACGATTATCTTGTGGATTAACATCATCATCACTCTGGTGAATATCCTGGGAAATATATGGCTGATCCCAAAATTTAGTTTTATGGGGGCGGGGGTTGTGACACTGTTTAGTCAGATCCTATTGTTTGTGATGACCTATCTTTTTTCTCGTAAATATATCTCTTTTGCTATTCCTGGAGTCTTTACTCTCGGAGCGGTCGTTATATCTACTTGGATCTATGTTATTGGTTTTTGGCTGCTTACATATATGAGTGTAACTCCACTCTTTGATGTGGTTGTATATGGGGGAGTTCTATTTGGTATTGGTGCGTATGCGCAGTACCAATTGATAAGGAGAGGGAAATAATCAACGGTGCATAAATTAAAGACCCTTGAAAAGTTTATTTTTGTCATTCTATCCGGAGTATTCGGGACAGAATCATTTACTAAACGTATTCCTTTTTACAAAAAGAAGATTATTGGAACTTTTAGAATTTCCTTGATTAAAGGGAAAGAGCTAAGTAGAAAGGTGGATACTATTTTAGGCTGCTACTTATTTTCTATAGTTCCGGTGATTCCATGAAAAGAAATACTTTTTTGAAATTGTTTATAGCTGAGATCAAATTCCAAGATTTTTGAATTACTATCACTACACCCAATGATTCCCATAGTTCCTCACGTAAAACTGAGGGTGACGGTACCACTTATCGTTTCATTTACGCTTCTATCTATCTGGAGACAACGAATCTCGGAGATACTGTAGAACTCATCACTGGGTATATTGATGGTATCAAAGTTGCTATAGCTTCCTGCTCATTCTAGGAGGTACTTCGTACGGAGTCACCCTGCCTGTCCTGTGGTCATATCTATCTGCCAATTTACAGGAACTTCAAGAGTATTGCCAATTCATTTTCCAATGAGGGCATTGTTTCTGACTTCTTCTATAGCAGTTTTTATGTCACCACGATAGCTGTCTATTTTTTGTGCTTCACTGATACGAGACCAGTTTACCTGACTTGCTCCAATAGAGAGGATGGAGATAATAGATATTGCTACCAGTATCTCTATGAGAGTAAAGCCACGGCGTCTATAGTTTTTCATAAAAAAGATTTGTAAAACTGTCTATTCTGTCCATAATGCGAGTATATACTATTACACGTATAGCTCAACTTATTTTTGTAATATCTTTTCGTATGAAATCGATGGCTTCTGGATTTCTTGCTTTTGTACTCCTTTTTTCACCGTTTCATCTCAGTTATGCGGCTACTGAGCTCACCACTACTCCAACACTTTCAGACTCTACTACGACATCATTGTCTATCGATTGGGATGAAGTAGAGGGGGCAGCAGCATACTATGTCTACTATGATGTCAAATCTGGTGTCGAAGATGGATATACTTCAGAGTTGAGTGATATCTTTGATGTTCCAGGAGCAGAGATTACTGATCTAGAACCAGGGACTACCTACTATGTAGCGGTGACGGTATTTGATGAAAATGGAGAAGAAAGTAACTTTTCTCCTGAAGCTGTATTTACCACAAAGACTCCTGGAGGAGTAGAAAGTTTTGCTTTGGAAAGTATCGAAGTAGCTTCAAAAGATACCCTTCACTTACACTTCAATGCCGATCTTGATGATGCTGAAGACGCTGAAAGAGCATTTAAAATTACCAGCGATACTGCAGGGTACCATGAGTATAGTGTTATAGAAACAGAACTCGTATCTCCAGAGGTACTTGCGGTGACACTTGATGATGATATGATAGTATGACGGGATTATGATGTTACCGTTATTACTCTGACGGATGCAGATGGAAGAAATATCGAATCAGGAGTTGATGGGATTACGACTATCACAGTAGATGAGATTCCAGTAGAGCAAGTAGAAGTAGCACCAGAAGAAGTAACCGTTGAAGAAAATGTAGTAGAACAGACAGCTACTGAACCAGAAGTTGAGCTTCAAGCAGCAGAGGAAACAGTAGTAGAAACTACCGACACACAAGCAGCAGATGCTGAGGCGCTTCCTCAAGCTGGGCCAGAGCATATTCTTCTTATCCTCCTCTCTCTTATTATTACGTTTGCTATCTTTGCTATCAGTAAGGCAAAAAGAGTATAATTTTATATACTTTTTAAAAGAAGCGTATATTTATTATACGCTTCTTTTTTTAAAAATATTTTCTTTCGATGGGGAGGAAAAGTCCGATAACCGTAAGGTTTTTTATCATGATGAGAGTATTGAGCTTTTGGGTGATATGTTTGTAGAGCTCAATATATTTTCAGATCTCGTGACTTTTTTGGAGGAGTATATCACGAGTGTAGAGAAAACGAGCATCTTTTTGTAGCTTATTGTGTGTATGACAGACGTCAAAGATAAAATTGAGTTCATGGTGTATTTGTTTTTCCAGAGGGAGTATCTCGTGGAGTGTTGGATTATATCCAGAAAATGAAAATGCGTGTTTACGGAGTCTGAGGATTTCTTCGAAAATAGACTCATGTTTTGTGAGGTATGAAGTAGTACACTCGTACAGTGCTGGGATCGTATCAGCACGTCTCTGAAATAGGGCTACTATTTTTTCTTCGAGTTTTTCTACCTTGTTTTCCAAGAGGAGGAGAAAGAGATAGTAGAGACTAACCAATCAGATACATCCGAATATAAGGTATTGCCACATATGCATACAACTCTAAAAAATTAAGTATCGAGAATAGTGTAGCATATTTTTTCTAGAAAATAAAAAATATGTATTATTTACTGGTTGGGATGATATGAGAGGGATACGAAGTTTATAGAAGTATGTACATCTCGATTTTGAGAAAGATATTTCAGGAAACTTTGTAGATATTATTATACTACGAAAGATTGGCTCTATTTTGGAAAATATCTATAGATTTCCTTTCTGTGGAGAAATCTTTGCAGTACTACGGTGTTTCACGTTATACTAAATCATAGTCGGTAGTCTCAAATCCTGATTCTATAGTAATTTTTAAAACCGTGCAGTTTTTTTATTCCCGCTATTGAGTTAATTTCTGGAGAACATTTTATATCATTAATCTTCGTGAAAATACGCTTTAATAAAGACTTATCAATACCTGATAAGTCTTTATCGAATAGTTCTATAAACTCTACTTTCATAGGTACTTCTTTTCTAGTATATTGATATCAAAAGTAGGGCTTCAGGTATGAGTATGCATTATTTTTCATAGCTTATAATCTTCGACCGCCTCGATAAAGTCCTCGATAGTATCAAAGTTAAATGTCTGTAGTTGTAAATCTTCTTTTTCTATGGTAATGGTGGTCATAGATCTTGAGTAAAAAATAATTTCTTCAAATTATATGTTTTTTGAGAAAAGTGTAAACTTTTAGTTATATAAGTCTTTTTTCGTCCACAAAAGTTATACAAAAATGCCCGCTTAAGCGGTCGTTTTTGTTTTTCTGTCAAAAACTTTTTTTTCTTGGCTTCTGGGAGAGGATTCACAGAGCTACAATAAATTGACAATACCAGGGGGAAAGGATATAATACAAAGTGATTTATTTTGTCAGCATATGGTTATGGCAGAGATTGGAGTTGATACATTTCTTGGTGCTTCTTCAGAACAGCAATGACAATGTCCTTCTGATAAAGTGTGAGTTTTGACGGGGCGAGTTTGTGCAATGACGGGTATGACTTTAGATGTTCTGAGGCAGACTGTTTCAGTGCTTCCCCAAACATTAATGGTACCTTTTTTATCTGCAATCATAGCAATTTCTTCTCCTGCTCAGGCTGCTGACTGATTTCAGCATGCCTCATATCAAACTACTCCTGATACACTTGTGGCAAGCTGATGAAGATTACCACCAGATGTTTTACAATGAGGACCATCTGTTATTCATGCGTATTTACGTAGCATTCGATGATTTCAGTACTCTCCAGAGAGCTTTGATATTGCAGATGCTCCTCTTCCATTAAAAGGGGTAGTTCCTGCGGGGATGGAAGACTTAAAAGTAAAATTATCAGAGATTCATATTCCCAACGGAGAGATAACTGTTGATACATTACAACAAGCGGTATTGTGAGTTTTACAAGAAAGAGCTGACGATCCTGAATATAGTAGTAGATGGTCAGGTGAAGTGCAAGATTTAGTTGATCACTATCCAGAAGCATCTGCAAAGGCAGTAAACGCGTTAAATAGATATGTTGAAAAGTTGCAAAAAGATGGGAAAGAGCTAAATCCATATTTGGTAGAAAGAGCCTTTACAACGATTATTACTGTCTTGAAAACATTAGAGGTAGATCCACAGTTACAGCACACAAATCATATGGCGTTTTTATCTGATGTGTATTATTTATTAGTAGCTTTAGATATAGATGTAAATTGAGCTAAAGAGCATGCTTTAAAATGAGCTTCCCAAGGCGAGTCATATATTATCGTTCCTCTTAATGGACCGAGGGCTAGATTACTTGATAGTTATGTAGAAATACAGATTCCTATACCGTTTATTGAACGTTATAATGCTGTTCTTGAACAGTATAATATTGCTTTAGATAGTATGAAAGCAAACTCAAGAACTAGGCAGGTAGAAGCCTTTAATTCTTTACCATATGCATCTCAATTAGAAGCGCTAGGGATTTTTGCATATTCTTTATCAGATGGTTCTAAATGGAAATGAGGTAAGGCTTTGAAAGCAGCAACTTCTATAGCTACGGTACATGATAGAATTAGATCTTCAGCACAAGAAACTGGAAAATATGATCAGAGAGATGCAAATATGCTTGCCTTGTGAGCTAGAAAATACATGAAAAATGTACCTTCGTCAGAATGAACATATACACTAACCCTTTTATCGCTTTACGATGATAGAGATGCTCAATTACAGTATTATCAACAACAACAAGCTCTTTTACATTGAGCTTCTCAAGCGCTTTAATTAAATTTTGCTATAAATCAAAATAAATGGTAGTATTTTATAGATAAATACTACCATTTATTTTTATGTGAATAGATTGACCTACATATTCTGAGTGACTACAAAATGCAGAAAGACCTGACGTTATTGTTATAATAGAAAGGTTTACTACACAATTTTCTCCTGAGTTTCCTGATGAAATAGAATGATTTAAAGAGAGTTTTATTCAAATTTCTGAAGAAAATCAGCAGAAGTTTTCTGCGATTATCCAGTTATTAAACACAAATGTTAGTCAAGATGAATTATATCAATACTTTAATATGATATGATTTCCAGAAGATACAGATATGATAGAAGAGTTTATTATTCAGATGGAACCAAAGTTACAGGTAGAGAGGGGTGATTTAGAAAGTTCTGATAGTGATATTCGTCAGGATTTTCTTACTTTAAAATTTAATGAAATATTTAGGAAACCTCAGTATGCTGATATTATTAAAGATGCTGAGAGTAGAATACCGGATAGTACTATTTTATGAGATAGGAATTTAGCAATATTATCTGCTTGTTATAATGAGTTATTAGCAAGAGCAAAACAAGAGTCACCCGCAGATTTTATTCAGGTATATGAATACCTTTCTGCAATACAACAAGCAACAAATGATAGGCAACTTTTTCCTGACTTATCCAAATATACATGAGTATATAATGGTATTAAGAAGCTTCTTACTAATCCAGAATCTGCTGTAAATTCTGAGATTATTTTGAGGTCTGAAAAAGCTTTAGTATGATACGATGGTTGAACAGATTTAAAAGTAGAGGGGAAAACATTAAGTTTCCAAGATCAAATGGTCGATCTCTCCGAGATCCCACCGAAAAGATATATTGTTTCACCAGAAACGGGCTATAAACTCGAGAGTGGTACTGTAGACTATCGTCCAGATAGAGAATCTCAGAAACATAAAAAAGGGTTAGAAAAAGAGTATGCTCAAAACAATGAAGCACTGACTAAAATCGAAGGACAACAACAGGGATTACAAGCAAGGAAAGAGGGGGTTGAACAAGCAGATCTTACGACAGATACAGTAAACGATCAATTATATAGACTGTATATTAACGATAATCAGATAAAGGGTCTTATAGAGAGGGTAGATACTGCAAGAGAAAGTGGGCAAGATACCCAGGAACTAGAATCACAATTACGAGCAGCATTAATCCATAAAATAGATGGCGAGATTACGAGCCTACTACAACAACAACAAGAGTTACAACAGAGAAATACGGAGATTGAGGAACAGATAGCAGTAATCGATAGCAAAGAGGCACAAAGACTACAGGCATATCAAGAACAACTCCGTCTAAAAGATATTCAAGCAAGAAAGACGAGAGACTTCCTCTCTTCCATCGGTTTCGACCTCATCCCACAATCTACTACCGACCAGGTAATTGCAACACTCAACTCCAATACAGGACTCAGGGCACAACTTGGTATCACTGGAGAGATTAATCTGGCTGAGTGAAGACTCGGGATAAATAAAGATGGTGGAGACATCGAAATCAATGCAGCGGAAAAAACAGTATTTGCAAAACTGGTAAATAGGATGATTAGCGGAAGCGAGGATAGACCGATTAATGTACTTGCTATTCAAAGTGGTTCTGGAGTCCCAGTACAAAATAGAACTGCCTTTAAGGCGGAGCTCGGAGAAATCGTAAATACCAATGGATACGGAGTAGCGATGGAGAATCTGAGAAACTCTCTCTGACAAGATGTCGTAAAAAATAGCTATGGGGAAGAGTGGACGACAGGATCTGGAGGAAAAGTTGTGAGTGATGGTAGTGGTAAGGGATATGATGTTATGTGAGGTGGAGGAAATTAGGGTTGATTTTTTGAGGATATTGATATAATTTTATTGTTAATTTGCTAATTTCTGGCTATGTCTACCTATCATGTGCTTGTAGAAAAAGAATGATCCTTGTATGTTGCTCATAACCTTGAATTGGGGGTAGTTTCTCAGGGACAGACATATGAAGAATCTTTAGTTAACCTCAAAGAAGCCACATCTTTATATCTTGAAGATGAAAGCGATAATATAGATAGGACATATAATTATTGAGAGTATGCCCTTACCAGTATCGCAGTGTAGAGATGGTAAAGTCAAATTATTCATATATTTCTGGAAAAGACGTAATTCGAGAGTTAGGAAAACAGTATGGATGTGATATCGTATTTCAAAAATGAAGTCATATCAAGGTAGTGGTTGGAGGAAAGAAAACAGTTATCCCAAACCATAAGCAACTTGCATACGGAACTTTTTCTGCTATTCTGAAACAGTTAGGGATTGATGAAGAGAGATTTTTGGATGAAATTTCAAAGTAACTACCAAAAAAACTTGAGAAAATTAATTTTCTCAAGTTTTTTATTGACAAAAATTATAAATTAATTATAAGGAATTAGTTATTTAATCTTTTTTTAATTGGTTAATCAAATTTGTATGAGAAATGTAGTTCAAAACTGAGGACTAGACCAATGAGGAGTAATAGAACTTTTTGGAGGTAAGCTTTGAGAAATTGATACAGAGCTGGGGAATATAGAATCAGTACTAGATTTATGAGGATTTGATGTTACTCGTATGGAATTAAGACTTGCTTCTGTGTTAGCAAGGATTGAAGGTATGGGATTTGCTTCAGATACTGAATTATCCGTTACCTACGCTTGAGCAGTACAAGAGTTACTAAATTCACGACTTAGAGAATACGAGAGATTATTTTCACTTTTTAATGCACGAAGAGATAGTGTAGCCTTGGATGATTGATGACAAGTACTGGTTGACGCTATGATGCAACCTCCTCTTTGAAGTGTCAATTCATCGATATTATCTGATGCTCAAAGATTATTAGCACTATTACAGTCAGATAGGACCAATCCGTATGCAAAGCTAGAGGCTTCTGTACTTATGCATACCTTAGTTACACAGTTTCATCAGTTACAATCATATATCGATGCAACACTCTTAGGATTGAACTTTGATTATGGAGACCTAATGAATCAACTACATAAAGCAAATGTTTGAAAATCAGGATATGATATAAGAGCAGTAAATGCGTTATATGATGCTATTGCCCACAAGAGACAAGCGGGGATACAGAAATTAGCTCCTGCACTCAGAGATAAAGCTCAGCAATTATATCGTGAAATTGACGAGTTAATTACTGCATTTGATATGTTAGATTGACCAGAAAAGGTTAGACAGAAAGGAGTTTGAATAATAAAAAGAATTTTAATCAAAGTAGGTGGACTTGCATCAGTAGTAATATGATTCTTTAATTCATCAGCTGTACTAGCTGATGATATTGGTGGGGAAGTTCAGACAAGTTTAGATGCTATTATGGCAGGTGTTGATGGGCAGGACTTTTTTCCAAACTATGCGGATGATAGATTAGAAGCTCCACTACCTCCTGAAGTAAATTTGGAATGAGCAGCAGAGACACAATTATGACCAGTTACGTGGCTTAAATGGGCAGAAGAAAATCCAGATGCTGCGGCTAAGATTTTAGCCGATTGACCAGCGATACCGACAAGCGATTATCATAAATGGAAAGCAAGAAAAGAAGCAATGCGTACAATGGAAGCAAATGGTATGCAAATACCTGGAGAATCACAATCTGTATGATTGAAGCTTCCTTTTGATTTACAGGTATATGGTACTGGATGAGAGTGAAGTAATGGAGTTGAATCATACACATGATGATGAGTAACACTGAGAACCGATAGATTTGTAGGTAAAGCAGAATTATGAGATGGGTACACGCATGCTTCTGCTGTATGAACTCTTCCAGTTTGAGATAATGGAGCTTATATAAAAGGAGGAGTTGCTCATCTAAAAAGAAATGTAACTTTGTGAGGAGAAACAAAATGAGTAAAGCAGACAACACTATGATGAGCTGTTGGTATGTGAGATGATGTTCATAATATTGAATTTGGAGTAATTGCCTCAGATGTTGCGCGTACTACATTTCCTGGATATGTTGTTGATCCAGGTGATGCTATAACCACATATGTTGAAGCAATTCTTAGATATAATCCAGATATGTGACAGTTTGATGTAGCACTTTCTGCTGAAAATACATCTTTAGGAGATAATGATTATGGAAATGCTAGATTTACAACGACATATTATCCTACAACAAATCAAGGTATAACTTTTTGAGTTGATACTATGGAACCATCACAAGATTGGAATGCTCAAGTATGATTCAATGCATCATTTGATAGTATGAGAGATTTATTTTCTTGAGAGGCTAAGTGGTCACCGTATTTTGAAGTTGGAAAATGAGTATGAGAACATATGGATATCAGGTATACGTGGAGACATGGGGTAGCAAAAGATTCTTTACACTTGAAAGACCGATTTGAAAGGTGAATACAAACAGTTACTATTACCGCACAGGACTTAGATCCTAAGAGTTTCGTCCAAGAGGCTGAAGAGCCAATAGAAGAAGTTATAACTCCAGAAGTGCAAGATGGACCAACAACCATAGGAACTCCAACTCTTGTATCTAAAACAGATACTACGGTTTCGGTAAATCCAGCTGGGTTTACTGATGTTAATGGAGTAAAAAATGTGAGAGTTGTTGCTTATTCAGATGCTGCGCTCACTCATGAGGTTTCCAGTAGTACCAGTGGAAGTTTTTCAGGTCTTACTGGATCTACAACGTATTATTTTTCTATGGTCGGTGAAGCGAAGAATGAAGTTACTGGTCAATTTGAAGAGAAAAAGGGAGAAGCGTTAACGGTAACTACAGACGCTACAAATAGTGCTCCTACTTCAACAAATGAAACCGAAAGTACATCGTTTTCGAATACAGCATCTGGAGATTTAGCAGATAATGTTACTGATGCAGAAACTTCTGATAATCTTCTTACTCGTACTATTGTATCTTGACCTGCACATGGAAATGTGATCTTTACTTCAAATACTGCATATACTTATACAGCTACGCAACCAAGGTATGTATGAAGTGATACTTTTGTAGTTAGATATACAGATCCTGGATGATTAAGTACCGATATAACTGTGACTGTAAATGATATTATAAACTAGTAAAAAGATATATAAAAAGACTCCTTAAGGAGTCTTTTTATATATCTTTAAGAAATCAATAATTCAGTTTAATTGTCTTTGTTTTGTATTGTCTCCTCAAATATATAAGTTATTGGCAGTAATTGATTGAGTTCAGGTGATACTTTTGGTGGTGGTGTTTCAGTCCTGTATGATTAGGTTATAGGTTCATGAGTTATAAATAAATATTATATTGTAATTTTTATCATTGGAAAACAAGTCATATTGTATTCATCATCAGATTACATTTCAATTTAACTTTATAATAGTTTGTTTTTGTCATGATGCATTTGATCACAAGTATGCAAATGATAGTCCATTTGGTACTCCAGATGCTCCTATTCAACTAATAGACCAAAGATATTTATTTTCTACTTTATTATTCATATCTTCTCATCTTACTCTCATTTCAATTGCATAATCTCCACTTAGGTCTAAGTTATTATATTTTAAGTAATCTGCGCTAGACACAGTGGTTAGAAAGATTCACTTTGTGTTATCTATATCTACAAACGAGTTGTTTTTAGTAAATGAGGTAACATCTGAATTTGAGAGTCAGATACTTGAAAGTTCATCCCCATTTTTATGAGCATCTCCTCCACCATCTTTTGAATATTTATTTTCATCTTGGTCGATATTTGCAACGTAGTCGGTGGCAATCCCTATAGAGTTTATCTTTCAAAGATTATTATATAAGTAGAGATCCCCAGCTATATTATACGGAGCGTAGGCATATACATTCCATCATGCTCACATATTGTTTGATACACACTCTTTTAGGTTAGAATCACTTTCATATACCCAAAAAGTACTACAGGTTGGTGCGCAAGCGTTTCCATTTGGAGTATATCCACTATTACACGACTCAACGCTACTATGGGTGGTAGACCAGCTTCAGCTATCCCAAGTACCATTCCATACAAATTCTCATACTCAGTGGTCAATTGCTCATGTTTTCGTATTTATCTTACAGTTATTTAATTCTAAGTGGTACCCAGCTTCACAAGATACGATACTATCATTTATATAACTTCCATTGGTTGTATCGAGACGTTGTTTCATCGTACCAATCTTTGTACTGGTTCCTGCAAGGAGTATGTTTGTGTTGATAAATTCTTTTTTACATGCTGAGTGATCATCGAGAGCTATATAGTCATCTATACAACTAATATCATAAAAGCTATATAAAACATTATTCCATATTTCTGTTTTCGTTCCTACTATATTCTCCTCCCCTTCATAAAGAGACGATTCTTTTTTGTTAAGTACGCAACTATTTGTCACTGAGTCAAAATGATATCCATCATTGCTCGTAGCATCATTACAAATAATAGTACTCGTTTCGCTTTGTATTTCTATAGTACCATTATTACAGATAGCAGTTGCCTGAAAGTCGTTTTCCCCATTTCCTCACGTAATTGATTCTACTTTTGATATGTCTTCACTTCATCCGTGAATCATCGATGGTACATCGTATTCTTCTACTGTTTGCGCATTACAATTTACTGGAGTTCACTTAGCACAGACTCTTTCTCTATACTCGGTATCTCATTGGAGATCTCTCGTGGCACTCAGTAATTGCCCATCATTACAGCTAAAAATTTGTCTCTCATCCTCACAAGTATTTGCAGCATCATAGGCGATAGAGGCGGTAGTATAGAGGGCGATATTTTGAGCGTGAGGGATATCGATAGTAGTCCCATCTTGTAACTCAGCGATACAAGACTGACGTACAATTGGTTGGATTTCTCTGGTTGTTTCCGGAGTATCCGTACGAGAGTCATACTGATACTGCATAGCATTTCCAGTGTTTACAAACTTAGTACGAGTACACTGTACTTTTCTGTTGACGATACGACATACCTGTACTCCGATAGCCGCATTTCCTTGTATAATTTGCCCGAGACTTTGAGTTCCGTTACTTACTCCTCCTAGAGTTAGAGTAGGTTCACTTACAATGGATCTTTCTACTTGGATAGGTTCAAATTGTGTATTTTCTACGAGAGTGATGATATTACCGCTCAGGCTTTCAGCGAGAGGAGTTCTAAACCTTCCTTCTGCATTTGATACGACGATATGTTGTGCTCTCTTGAGTTTATCTTTGATGCGGAACTGGAGGGTAATTCTAGGAGGAGTATCACTCGAAATCTCGATAGATTCTACATCTGTTTGATCGTTATTGGTAATATTTTCATCTCTTTCTAGTTGTTCTTCAGCATGGGAAGTAGAGGTTGTTTCTTCGAGATCTACTCCGGCACTTGTTTCGTTACGCCCCACTTCTATATAGGATACTCCATTTTGTACTTCGGTTACTCCAGATACATCTATGCTCTCCGTACTCAGAGGGGTGTTTGATTCTATTTTTTCTACCAGGTTTTCGATACCAAGGTCTTCAGTGATCTCCGCTATTTCTACTTTTCCTTGTTCTACGGTGATATTGGATTTATTGCTGTCTTTTGTCACTCCAAATACTGTCCCCCTGACAGCCGCAACCATATCAGTCGTATACACTTCAAACTCAGACTCGTCATCATAGTTTGGTGCCTTTGTCCAGAGACTTCCAGCATTGAGGGCAAGGGCTATCTGTGTTACCAAGTTATTGTCCTCTGTATACTCCATCTTTGCCAGTACGAGCTCTGAGTCTTCTGTCTCATTTCAGAGGGTTGATTCAGCACCATCAGAAAAATAGATGTCTGCAAAACCACCACTCGCTACTTCGATACTATCTCCATGTGTGAGGGTATAGGAAAGAATCTCGTCCGTACTGGTGATACTATTATTGATAGTCACGGTTCCTGAAAACGTATCTACCTTTGCTACCACCAGACGTTCATCAGGGTTATATGGCATATTGTCCGTACCGTTATGATAGACAAAATTTGGGCCATTGTATTCTCTGATGAGGTTATAGGGACCAGATTCTCCGGAATAATTTCCATGTACGAGGGCAACGTACTCTTCTCCTTCTTTCATAACTCCCGATACTTCAAAATTATCACCATCGATAGTTTTCCCATAGGCGTAGTATTGGTTTGTCCTTGGATCTAGGGGGAGGTAGTTGATATACTTTGCTGGGAGTGTGTGTTCGGTGATAAAACCATGAACTCCAAATGCGTCTGTTTCGTCATGTGCGTAATTACTTTCCTCATCGAAGTAGCTGACATTTCCTCCAGGCATTGGGAGGAATCCGATTTCTTGTCTATAGGCAGAGAGGGTCGTTTTGATAGTATTTACATCCGCAGTAAGTTGGGAGTTTTTTGTATTTTCCTGGTAGGAATTATTGGCTCCGATACCGATAACTGCAAGAAGGATAATAATAACAACGACGATAACCACTTCCACAATAGAGAAACCGAGCTTTGTTGTGCGCATGAAGGAGATAGTAAGGAGTAAATACTCCGTATTTTAATATATCTCGTTGGCGAGTCAACGCATACCGAACGCTTTATGTTGACAACAAAAGAGAAGCCTTTTTAAGAATAACAGACTATTTGAATAGTTTGTTATATAATTGTAGTTTAGTCTCTCAGAGATTTTTTGATATTTGTGATAGTATCCCATTAAATAATCATTCCTTTAGCTCTTTATGATTGGGGATAATGATAACATGATCATTAAGTGTATGTTTGAGTTTAATATGAGATCATTTTTGAGAAAGAATAGCATATCATTCTTTCAATAGTAATTTCACAAAACTTTTTCAAGAGATAGAGATAAATACCATACTATACCGTTAAACTAAACTTATCTAATTTTACACTTGATATATTTTTAATATCTTCCTCTTGATATAAAGAAATAGCTTCATTTAGATTTTTTATTAACTCTTCAAAGTTATCTCATTGTGTAAAGATACCTGTGTTTTCAACATGAGCTGAAAATCATTTTTTTTCTTTGATAATATTAATCTTCATGATAGTTATAGATTATTATTTTAATTGCTCTAAAGTATATATTTAAATCTAAGAAATTCAAGAAAAACCTAGCTATTTAATAGGACTTTTAAGAGGAATCCCTACCTTTCTTGGATACATCTTGAGCGTCGGATGAAGCTTTTCGATAAAGATAAGGACACGCTTTTGTCCTCAAATTTGGTAGTTTTTTACTTTATAGATTTTTGCTGAGAGTCGACTTAGAGCTTTTTTCGCGGACTTCAATTCTTCTGGGTCATCGAGTTTGTAGGCGATAAGCATCCCTCAAACTTTGAGGAGAGGAATCGTATACTCAAGAAGTGTCGGGAGAAAAGCAGTGGCACGAGAAGTGATATAGTCATAGTGTTCGCGGTGTTCTGGGAGGCGGGCAATTTCTTCTGCACGTCATTGGAGGGTGGAAGCATTTGACAGCCCTAGGGTATCGATAAATGTATTGATAGCACTTAGTTTTTTCCCTACAGAATCAATCCCAATAAACTCAATTTCCGGATGGATAATGGCAAGGGGGATAAGGGGAAAACCACCTCCTGTTCCCATATCAGCAATTTTAATATGATTTTTTGAAGGAATACCCTCAACTTCTAAGTCTGTCTCCTTATAAGAGGAGTTTGTAAAACTAAAAAATACATCAAGCATAATAGAATCAATAAAGTGCTTTTCGATGATTTCTTTTGCTTCTCGTATTGCCGAGAGATTGATAGAGGTATTTGTTTCTATAAATATTTCTAGAAATTTCTCAAATTGTTGGAGTTCTTCAGAGGACAGTTCTATATTGTAGCGGTTACATATTTCGGTGATGAGTTCTTTCATGAGGGGATTTTTTGTATTATCAGTATAAATATGTTACAGTATATGGGATACTCTATTTTTTAAAAATGTTTCTCATGTTAGAAAAAAGGAAAACAATAATGAAAAAGGTAAAAGGGGGATTTGATGAACGTGGGTATTATGATGAAAACTTAGAATCAACGATTGAGGTTGAGGTGGATGATGATGGAAATGAGATTATCGATGAAGCAATGCTTGCAAGAGAACAAGCAGAAAAAGAAAAGGCTTCAAGAAGTCTTATCCCCAATCTGTTTCATAAAAAAACAGATACGTCACAAAAAACAGAAGAGGAACAAGAAAAAAATCCTCTATCTGAAGACGAAAAAAGGCATATGGCAAAAGAAAATTTTGAAGAACAACAAGAAGAAAAAGAAATTAAAGATCTCCAAGATACGCTAGAGGAAGTAGAAGAGGTGGAAGAAAAGGTGAAAAATGGAGAGATGATTATCGATGGAGAATATCATCCAGAAGAGATGAAAGAGGAGACCCTTGAAGTAGGAAATGTATCTGAAGAAGCAAATGCTGACGAGATAGAAGGATGAAAAGAAACTGATAAACAGACAGAAAATAACAGAGCTTCTCAAGAAGGAGCTACTGTTCCACAAGGAGGAATTGTCTTGGATAGTGAAATCTTGGATTCTGTTGAAGGAAGTACGACCGAAGAGAAAAAACAAACTATTAAAAAGGTATTTAATCGTTTTTTTCATAAGGTTTCCGAAGAGGAAACGGAGGCCTCTCACCCTACTCTAGTAAGTGTTGCTCCAGTAGTATCTCAAAATAGTGGCGAAGTCTCACAAAAAGAACAACAGGAAACAGATGGGGAACAAAAAGATGCAGTTATTGCCACTGCAGAATCAGAAACTACCACAATAGATGAGGCTCCTGTATGAGAAGGAGTATCTAAGCCAGAAACTTCTAAAACAGAAGAAAGTATGGAAGAAAAAGGAGAATGAGAATGAGGAGAAAAGAAAGATGAAGAAACTACAGATACTCAAAAAGAAATGCCTCCAGTTGAGGAAGTTACAGAGTGAGATGATAAGGAAGTAGAGAAAAAAGGAGCTGATGAAGAAGAACCTAAAAAAGAACAGGTAGCTGAAAATGCTGAAACAAATACGCAGAAATGAAAAAAGATGGTCCTAACAAAAAAACAAAAAAATCTATTTATTGGTTGAGCGGTAGCGCTCATTCTGGTAGTGATATTGCTTGCAGTTTCTGTATGGGGACAAAGCTCTCCTACTATCACAGGTGTAGTCGATGAAACTCCTGATGTTTCTGACGCAGATACTTCTCTGGTAGAAGATGTTACTGCTGATGTTCAAGAAGGAGATTCATCCTCAGATGTTTCTACAGATTCATGATCAGAAGATACCATTGTGACTGAGAAAAAACAACATCTTGATCTGCTTCAAAAGGCGTTAAGAAAAGGGGAGAAATAATTGGTATACACTCTTTTTAATGAAAGAAGAGGTGTTTTTATTTGTATCAAAGATTGTATATGAAAAAAGTTGTATTACTTATAGCAAGTTTTCTTTTTATACTCCCGGTTGCTGTTTTTGCAGAAGATACTAGCATGTATAGTGTGTTTAAGCTTGAAGCCTATTCATTTGATCTCAAAACAAATTCATATCAACTTGAACAGTATGGGAGCTCTGTCTATGTTTCGAATGGACTTTTGTATACCAATGCTCATGTAGTTTTGGATATATATGATGAGCCACTGAATAATTATAGAGCGTGTAAAACGATAGATTTTAAGAAACAACCAGAGTGTTTTAGTGTGGCAAAGCTTTTGTACTATGATACCTCTAATGATTTAGCGGTACTCAAGATTTCTGATCCAAAAGTTATGACAGCTTCACTCTATCATGGTGATTTAGAAATTGGTCAGAAAGTAAAAGTATATGGATATCCTGGAAACGGGGGCGAAACAATCACGTATACCGAGGGAAGTATCTCTGGATATGAAGAGGGGTTGTATAAGATAGATGCGACCATAGATGCAGGGAGTAGTGGTGGAGGAGTCTTTGATGAATCAGGGAGACTGATTGGGATTTCAGTGGCAGTAAAAATTTGATACTCAACACTTTGATATATTATTCCTATTGAAACTCTCCAAGTATTTATCAGTAAAGAGGATGTAGAGAGTATTACTGAGTATACTGGAGTAACAGATAAGTGATTTATGTCCTTTCATATCCTCATAAGAAAGGCCTTAATGTCAGATGGTTTTTCTAACCATGATGTACAACTTACGAATATATCAAAATACGGCTATCATGTATCTGGTTATCAAATCGATGTGAATAAAGATAAGTATTTACTCACTCTCTCAGATGAGAAAAAAGATAATTATGTGTTTATATCGAATACTACCACAGATGTTACACCAGAAGTATTATACCCATTACTCAAAAAACATTTATTAGAAGAATACGCTTTTGCAAAAGAAGAGGGGAGTATAGATGCATATAGAGTTCGTATTCTAAAGCTAGGAGGTAAAGATACCCTATTATCCTTTTATCATTCAGAGGAGGTATCGGTATTGTCATTTGTGTTTTATATGTCAAACGGAAAATATAAAAGCGTAAAATTAACGACTACAAATATACAGAGTAAGTGATTTACCAAATGATTAAAAATGGTATTGAGAGATTTAGTGTATAGAGATACGGATAATTGAGAAGGGGAAATAATAGCTCCATTGGTTTTACCGAAAGAATCAGATTTTACCATGCTTACAAATTACGGAGGAGATTATTTTGTATCCCTCGATGGAGATATAGAAGTATTGTATGATGGAGGATCAATTTCTGAAAAATCTATAGTATATGATACTCTGAGTGAACTTGCAGAATTTCATTATCAGTACAGGAAAGATTATAACAATTACGTATTTTATGGTATCAGGCAGACGAAAGCATGAAATCCATACATATATCAGATTATAAAAAATGAAACATCTGAGGATTACAAGAGATATACCATGGTCTTATATATGTATATGCAAGGAGATGATGATCAGATATATGCTCTTACCTTTCAGTTTGATTATGATACTCTTGCAGACAAGAAAAAAATTGATGATTATTTAGATGGGCTCGAGTTTAAAAATGCTTCATATTTTACGGTAGGAAATTTGAAGATTGGAGAAAATTTAGTAAAGTAGTGATAAGTTTTTAAGAATTTTAAAGGAAAGGACTCACTTTACAAAATTTAGAAAAGACATGTTGAATCTACGAGGAAAAGTTACAATCTCTTATTACGTATTTACAAAATTGGATGCATCGTTAGTTGTTTTCTTTTTTAAAAATCATTTTTTTTATTAAAATAGCAGAGTTGTTTTTTGAGATATACTTATGCTTTCAAATCCACTCACGAAATCTTTGCTCCATACGACGGATAATTATATCAAGGCGCTTGAAAAAGGAGGGATGAAAACTGTTGAGGATCTCCTGTTTCATTTTCCAAGAGAGTATGAAGATAGGACGAGTGTACTCGATACCTTTTCTCTAGTGAATATCAAAGAGAAAAATACCATGATTTTGACCCTCGTGTCCTTGGGTACGAAAAAAACAGCAAATAATAAACTCTTAACAAAGGCTATCTTTGAAGATAAAAATGGTTTCCTGGCTGAAGGAGTTTGGTTCAACAGAAAATATTTTTCTTCCCAGATGCAGCCAAGTGTTGGGAAAAAAGTGATTGTTTCTGGGAAAGTAAAGTATGATTATGGAAAAGTAGTCTTTCAGTCTCCTGATGTAGAAACCGATCTTGCAAAAGCGGGAGGAGAGATTGTCCCAGTGTATCCGGATGTACAGTATATACCCGGGAAATGGATTGCTGGCAAAATTCCACTTTTAAAATCATATATAGAAAATCTTACCTCTCAGTCTGGTAGGGGAGTGTGAGTAGAGGCAAATTTGCCAGATCATATCATTCATAAATACCATTTTATTTCTCAGTCAGAAGCACTCTGTAAAATACACTTTCCTCATAATAGTCATGATATCGATGAGGCAAAGAGACGTCTTGCGTATGAGGAGCTGTACCAGATAAATTATCAGGCGATTTCAAAGAAGTATCAAAGTTTTGCCGATTCAGAAGGTAAATCTCTAGCGATCCCCATGAATCCAGAGAGAGTTAAAATGATTCTTGAAAAGTTTCCATTTGAACTTACAGATCATCAAAAGATCACCCTTTTTCAAGTGTTGAAAGATATGGAAAAAACACATGCGATGCAACGATTACTCGAGGGAGATGTGGGCACAGGAAAAACAGCAGTAGCATTTATTGCGGCGATTCATGGTATATTAGAGACGAGAGAAGAGACTCCCTCACCCTGGCCCTCTCCTTTGGAGGAGAGGCAGCAAAGCTTTAGTATTAGAAAACTGGAGCTCACATCACCTTGATATGCATTTTGATTAGCAAAGGAATTTAGAAAAAGTCCTACGGATAGCGAAGAGAGATTATGGAAATTACTCAGAGGGGGGAAGTTTAATAACTTAAAAATTAGAAGGCAACATCCTATATGAAGATATATAGCAGATTTTTATTCAGAAGAATTAAAGTTAATTATTGAGCTAGATTCAAGAATTCATGATGAAAAGATTCAAAAAGAATATGATTTAGAAAGAGAGAATTTATTGAGGTCTTACTGATTGAAGATTTTAAGATTAAGAAATGAGGAAATTTTGAATAATACTGAGGAATATATTTATAGTAAGGTGCAAGATTTTATATCAACTTCCCCTCTCCTCCAAAGGAGAGGGGCGAGGGGTGAGGGAGAGGTTAGGTGAGGGCAAGAAAAAAAATCTATCCAAGTTGCTATTATGGCACCAACAGAAGTTTTGGCTCGTCAGCACTTTAATGGGATGCAACAGATACTTCTAGAGCTTGGGATTTCTTCTCATCTTTTAGTCGGAAGTACGACGCAGAAACAAAAAGAAGCGATAAAATCAGACTTAGAAGCTGGAAGAGTCGATATCATTGTTGGAACGCATGCGTTATTACAGGAAGATGTATTATTTCAAAATCTCTGATTTGTGGTGATTGATGAACAGCATCGTTTTGGGGTGAGACAGCGAGAAGTATTAGAGAAGTATGCAAGCCCTCACCCTAACCCTCTCCCTCGTAGGGAGAGGGAATGAAGTAGTGTTCTCCCCCTTGCTAGGGGGGAGATAGAGGGCGGAATAATGCCACATGTACTCAATATGACCGCTACTCCGATACCTCGTACATTGGCGTTGACACTGTATGGAGATCAAGATCTTTCTATTATCTCGCAGTATCCAAAAGGAAGAAAAGAGATTTATACCAAGGTGGCAAAAAATGATGGGGCACGTCAGCAAATCGAGCGATTTGTTCGTGCGGAACTCGAAAAATGACGTCAGGTATTTTGGATTTCTCCACTGGTAGAAGAATCAGAAAAGATAGATCTTGCCAATGCCATTGCGACCTATGAATCGCTTGTGGATATATTTTCTCCATTTCAAGTATGACTTTTGCATGGAAAGATGAAGCCAAAGGAAAAAGAATACATCATGCAACAATTTAAAGAAAATAAGATTCAGGTGTTGTCATCGACTTCCGTTGTAGAAGTCGGGGTCGATGTCCCCAATGCAACGATTATGTGCATCGAGGGAGCTGAGAGGTTTGGGCTGAGTCAACTGCACCAATTCCGCGGGAGGGTGGGAAGATGACAACATCAATCCTACTGTTATCTGTTCCCAAGTAAGGGGCAGTACACCGAGAGACTCAGGGCGATGGAGCGTACCAATAATGGATTTGAACTTTCGGAAGTTGATCTGGAACTTCGTGGTCCTGGGGAAGTATATGGTGTTCGTCAGTCTGGTCTTCCAGATCTGAAGATTGCCGATTTGCGAGATCTAGAACTTGTCAGTCAGATACGTGAGGATATAGAAGGGATGTTTGAGAAAAAGAGCGTAGAAACGTAGAAGCACAGAAGATAGAAAAATGTGTAGCAATGGTTTGTAAACTCCTTCTGTTCGTAGGAAAAGAAGGTCAGGGATGGAGTAGTATTTATGTTTCTAGAGAACAAGCTACTTTATAAATTCTTCTTTTATTCTTTGCGTTTTTCTTTATACTCCTCATCAAACTACCTAATAAACTCTTACTCATGAATTTATTACAGATATTTTTTGTCATATCTGGGGCGATTATTACCATTCTTGCAATTGATGTTGCGAAGAGACGTAAGTTTAATGCGCTGCATTTTTTAGTGTTTTTAGGAGTTGGAGGATGACTCCTTGTCGCTACTTTTTTCCCACAAGTACTCAGGTTTATTGGGGATATTTTTGGGATTCCAAGAGGAGCAGATGCGTTGGTATATGCGAGTATTGTATTTTTGATTTATTTTAGTCTTTTACTGCTCAATAAAATTGAATCGGGAAGTTCTGATTTTACATTGTTAGTACGTGAGATTGCACTCCAAAATGCTCCAAAAAAGAAACTTCATGGAAAAGAAGTCTTTGTGATCCCTTCATATAACGAAGGAAAGGTGATTGCTTCCACGGTACAGCATATCGTAGATGCTGGATATAAACATATCGTTGTGGTAAATGACGGTTCTTCTGATGCGACACTCGAAGTATTAGAGCCGTATATGAAACATGCTACTGTCCTTTCTCACTATAAAAACAGAGGACAAGGAGCATCTCTTGAAACGGGATTTGAGTATGTGAGACGATATGGAGAGGTAGAATACGTGGTAACATTTGATGCGGATGGGCAACATGATATCAATGATTTAAAGGAGTTTGAAAAATACCTTGATCATCATCACGGAGTTGATGTGCTGCTTGGGTCGAGGTTTATCGGGAAAAAGTCAACGTGAATGCCTTTGGCAAAACGAGTAGTGCTCAAACTCGGGATAATCTTTACATTTCTTTTAAGCCATATCCATCTTTCTGATACCCACAATGGTTATCGTGTCATCACTGCGAAAGCACTCAAAAAGATTCGTCTGACGATTGATGGGATGGGACATGCTTCTGAGATTTTGGATATCATCGCTTCACAAAAACTTACCTATAAAGAAGTACCAGTAAATATACAGTATACCGAGTATTCGATGAAAAAGGGACAGCGTATTGGAAATGCCTTTAATATTGCAACCCGTATGATTTGGAATAAATTTTTTAAGTAACTCTTACCATATGAAAAAAACACTCC
Organism: Candidatus Peribacteria bacterium; assembly: GCA_023898505.1. Classification (GTDB taxonomy): domain Bacteria; phylum Patescibacteriota; class Gracilibacteria; order BD1-5; family UBA6164; genus HK-STAS-PATE-10. Next base: position 1,292,519 of record CP060226.1, read on the forward strand.
TCATCACTGGAGGTATTGGCTATATCGGCAGTCATGGAGTCGTGGCGTTTGAAACGGCGTGATATGAAACTGTTATCGTCGATAATCTGTGTAATTCTTCCATTCAGACTCTTTATGGGATGGAAGCAATTTTGGGATATCGTCCAAAATTTTATGAAGGTGATATCCGAAATACAGAACTACTGACTCAGATTTTTGAAAGCCATACGTTCGATGGAGTGATTCATTTCGCTGGACTCAAAGCTGTAGGAGAGAGTTGTGAACAGCCACTGTTGTACCATGATAACAATGTAAAGGGAAGTTTAGAACTCTTTAAATGTATGCAGAGATATCAGGTAAAAAAGATTGTTTTTTCTTCGTCAGCAACAGTATATCATCCAGGGAATCTAATCCCATTTACCGAGGAGAGTCGAGTAGGAGGAACAACAAATCCCTATGGAACGACGAAGCTTATTCTTGAACAGATGCTTGAAGATTTAGCGTTGCATGCTGGGTTTCAGGTGATGAATCTTCGTTATTTTAATCCGGTTGGGGCCCATGAAAGTGGGAAAATTTGAGAAAATCCACAAGGAATCCCGAATAATTTACTTCCCTATATTCTCAAAGTCTGAGGAGGAGAACTTCCACAGGTATCCGTATTTGGAGATGATTATGATACGATTGATGGGACGGGAGTGAGAGATTATATCGATGTGGTTGATTTGATAGCAGGGCATGTACGTGCGTATGAGAGGATGGATGATTCAAGATGAAAATTTACTTCCTATAATTTAGGAGTAGGAAGGGGAATATCCGTACTTGAGATGATTTCTCTTGTAGAAAAAGTTGTCGGAAAGAAAATTCCTTATATCATAACGGAGAGAAGAAGGGGAGATATCGGAGAAGTCTACTGTAGTCCAGAAAAAGCAAGAGGAGAGCTTGGCTGGAAATCAGAAACTTCGATAGAAACCAGTCTCAAAAACTCATGGAATTATTATGTTGCTAACTCATAAACCTATGAAACAGTATTTCGAAGAATCTGCACTGGTAAAAAAACAGTTTATTGAGGATAACGTAGATATGCTGGATGCGGTTATTGAGTGCATCAAGGATTGTTTGGTGTCTGGGCATAAATTGCTTATTGCCGGGAACGGAGGAAGTGCCGCAGATGCGCAGCATTGGGCAACAGAGATTATTGCTCGCTATAAACTCGAGAGGAAATCTATGGCAGCCATTGCGTTGACAACAGATACGTCGACGATTACTTCTATCGGAAATGATTTTAGCTTTGATGAAATCTTTTCAAAGCAGATTGAAGGAATTGGAAATGCGGGAGATATCTTTATCGGGATTTCTACGAGTGGAAACTCGATGAATGTGATTCGTGCGATAGAGATAGCAAAGGAGCAAGGGATGATGACGATTGGACTTACAGGAAAAGGAGGAGGAAAGATGGCAACAATGGTAGACCATAATCTTCTCGTTCCTTCAGATAATACGCCAAGAATCCAAGAATGTCACCAGACTATCTATCATACTATCTGTGAAGAAGTGGAAAACAGAATGTTTCTGAACTAAGTCGTATGAGAAAAGCATTGTTTATTGATAGAGATGGTACTCTAAATGTAGATGTGAACTATGCTCACAAAGTTGAAGATTGTCATCTTCTGGAGGAGTGAATTTGAGAAGTACTTCAAAAATGTAGAGATGCAGGCTATCTGCTGATTGTTACGACAAACCAGGCGGGGATTGATAAGTGATACTATACGGAAGAAGATTTTTGGAAGTTTCATGCAGAACTCGAACGACAATTAGGGATGCAGTTTGATAAGGTATATTTCTGTCCCTATCATCCAGATATTAGTGGAGAACATAGTTGGAGAAAACCAAATAATGGGATGATTCTGCAAGCAAACACTGATTTTGACATTGATCTCTCAGCATCATATATGATAGGAGATAATTTAAAAGATATAGAAGCGTGAAACAAATCACAGTGTAAAACGATACTTATAAACAAGCAAAATAATCTCGATGTTACAGACTCTCACGTCGTTCCAGAGTATGTCGTGATGTCTTGGCAAGAAATAGAAAAAATTATTTTACATACATAAATGTTTACATGGTATTACGAGAGATACATTTGTTACAACAAGAAGTCAAAAGACTTCATGCTGCTGAAAAAACAGTAGTTTGGACGAATGGATGTTTTGATATCTTGCATCCAGGACATATTGCTACCTTTAAAAAGTGTAAGGAAATTGGTGATATCCTGGTTGTTGGGATGAATGGAAAAGATTCTTCATACTGGAAAACGAAGCCCGGGCGTCCAATCAATGATGAAGACTTTCGTGCCGCGATGCTCGAAGCAATTCGTTTTGTAGATATCGTCTATGTTTTCAATGATGAAACGCCAGCCCCAATTGTTGAAGTGATACATCCAGACATTGTCCTCAAAGGCGGAGATTATTTGTCTCCTGCTGTTTCTGAAATGATTGCCGAGAAAAATATGCAGATAGTCCATGATGGAATGCTTGAATTAACCGAAGTATATCGTCAGATGATATTGGGATGAGGGGATTCGTGGAGGCAAGAAAAGGGATATATGCCAGAAGGAGAAGTGGTAGTAAGGTCTGGTGGAAAACTTGTTTTACTTCCCATTGTTGCTGGGTATAGTACCACTAGTATTATTGAAAAGATTAGTTGTTAAATTATCATCTATGTTAGGAAAAATTGTTGTTATTGGAGATGTGATGCTCGATAAGTATAGTTATGGAGATGTGAAACGCCTCAATCCTGAAGGACCAAATCCACTCTTACATATTCATCATGAAGAGTATCGTCTCGGGGGAGCGGCGAATGTTGCGGCAAATATTGCAAGTCTTGCAGATAGTTGTGATCTTATAGGGATGGTGGGAGAGGATGCAAATACCGAGATTTTTATGACGGCCTGTGAGGAAGCAAATATTCATCTCATACCTGTTCTTTCTTCTAGTCCTACGATTACAAAATGGAGATTTATAGAAAACACCTACCATCAGCAGATGTTACGAGTTGATTATGAAGAACGTGTAGATATTATTGGTTATCAGATAGAAAAGATATCCGAGGCTCTGGAGCAGGTAAGCTATGAGTATATCGTGATTTCAGATTATAATAAGGGAATGATTACTCCTGATCTTGTTCATATGTTGCAGACATATGCTCGAGAAAAATGAGCTCGTATATTAGTTGATTCAAAGCCTTATAATTATGATTTATTTACTCAGAGTTATCTGATAAAGCCAAATTTTAAAGAGTTTTGTCAAATGATTGGGAAGGAGATTGAAAATACTGACACCGCGATAGAGCAGGCGGGAAAGGAGTTTGTGCAAAAGATGCAGGCAAATCTAGTTATTACTCGTGGAAAAGAAGGCGCAAGTCTTATCACGAAAGAAGGAACATATCATCATATCCGCACGGTGGCACAAAAAGTATTTGACGTCACGGGAGCAGGAGATACCTTTATCGCAACGGTTGCTTATGCGCTTGCACACGGATATACTCTGACTCAGGCAATTGAACTTGGAAACAAAGCGAGCGGAATCGTTATTGAAAAGGTGGGGACAGCGGTGATTACGAAAGAGGAATTGCTATAATGCATGATTCATATTTTCTAAATTTTCTTTTTTGATAGTTATTGTACGTTGGGTTGACACCATTGTTTTCGGAGCGATAAATCTTCTTACTTTCTGGTGTAAGTATTTGTATCGCACGGAATCGCATCTCTCACACCCAAAAAAAATCTTAGTGATTCGTTTTTGGGCACTGGGGAGTAGTATCCTGACATTTCCGATGATTCGACAATTACAACAACACTTTTGAGAACATGTCGAGTATCATGTATTGACAACCTCAAGAACGTTGAGTATTTATGCCAATCAAGGATATTTTTCCAAAGTATGGAATCTCTTTTCCTACAGAGATATTTTTCATCTGGTATGTTTATGGAAAGACTATGATATCGTCATTGATACCGAGGATTATGCCAGATCTTCTTCGTGTATAGCCAATTGGTTAGGAAAAAACACGATAGGGTTTTCAGAACTTTTTACGAGAAAAATATCTTATACGTTTCCCGCACACTATGATGATACGAAGCATGCGTGTCTGGTATTTTTAGATTTACTGTCTCCACTCGGGATAAAGATACAAGTTCCCGAGTTTCTTGAATCCTATCGTTATACGCAAGAAGATGTCCAAAAAGTAGATACATTCCTTGCTCCATATACAGAAAAAAAATGGCTTTGTTTCCATACATGAGGGGCAGAAACCAGTAGTGATCGTTTTTGGGATACCAAGCATTGGAGAGCACTTATTTCCAAGTTGGAAAAAGAGGATATAGTGATATTTCTTTCGGGGACAGCATTTGAAGAAGCCGGAATTTTAGAGATACTTTCTGGAGTTTCAAATACAAATGTGGTGAATATCTGTCATAAATTTTCTCTTCCACAATTTGCCTACTTCTTGCAATCCTGCCAGCTTGTGGTATCAAATGATACGGGACCGATGCACTTAGCTGCGAGTATGCAAACAACGACGATCGGTCTTTTTGGTCCCAATCTCCCGGCAAGATTTTGAGCCTATCCACTTGAAAAAAATATACATCTCTATCATGGGGATGGCGTACCAGTGATCAATGTCCACTTGTGACAGTTTACAAAAGACCGACACAATTTTGTAAATCAGATTCCACCCGAAGAAGTGTATGATGCGATACTTTCTAATTTGTAACCTCCATGAAAAAAATATTGATTTTCCGAATTGGGGCACTTGGAGATGTGCTTATGACCACTCCATTGTTGCAAGCATTGCATACTCAAGAACCAGAAGCTCAGATTGATTATCTGACGGGTGAGAGTAATGCTGTATTATTGCAGGGAAATCCTTGTGTACATGAGTGTATCACTATGCCAGACGATATGTATTTTCGTTATAAGATCTTGAGTTTTTTCCAACTTATCTTCAAGATACGCAAAAAAAAGTATGACACGATATATGTGCTCGATAAACATTGGATTTTTTCTGTTACGGCATTTTTGTTTGGGATTTCTGAACGTAGAGGATTTTATCGCGATAGGCTATCGAGGTACTTCTTGACTTGGGGAGTACCATATGGATATAAAGTGCAGCATGAAGTAGAGTATAATCTTTCACTGTTAGAAACGGTATCTCCAGATGCTGATATGCATCTTTTTTTTCATGTATCAGCAAAAGATGAGGCATTTGTTCAGGAGTATTTGAAAACCCAGGGGATAGAGGAGTATGTGGTAGTCATCAATGATGGAGGGAATAACGGATTTGAAGTCGGCGGTTCAAGGATGCTTCCAAACGATATATTTCAGACATTGTTACAGAAACTTGCTTCTAAATATCCAAAGATATTGTTACTTGCAGGTCCAAATATGAAGTCGTATTATGACAGGTATACGCAAGAAGAGAATATTATCAATGTTGCAGGACTGTTTAAAATTCCTCAAAGTATTGTCCTCTTGAAATATGCGAAGAAAGTGTATACTACTGATTGTTGACCAATGCATATGGCAGCTACGGTGAATGAGCATATTGTTGGATTTTTTTGACCAACAAATCCGCAAAGAAAGGCTCCTTTGGTGAGTGATATTGTGACCTATTGGAACGATGAAGATCTCTATGATGCAAAGTACGAGATTTTTTGAAAGATACCATCCCAGGAGAAAAAGTTTTTTAGTCATTTAGATATTGATACCATTGCCTAAAGACATGGAGACATTAGCATATATTATCCACACTCTCGAAATAGATTTTTGATGCGAAGTTATCAGAAATAAAGAGTTACACCTTGAAAACGGAAATGATATTGATATGGTGATACGTTCTTGAAGATATAGTGAAGTAAAGCAATATCTTTCTCATCAATGATTTGCTTTGTTGTATGAGTCTGAGATGAAAATTCATGCATATCGTTTTATTGGATGATATTTTGTACATATAGATATCTTAATATCAATAAAATATATAAAAAAATATATGAATATTGATGCGCATATTGATATATGTAATGAAGATGTTGCCTCTCGTTTTTTACGTTATTTACTCTTATTACGCACATCAAAGAAGGATTTTATTAACTCTCATAAACACGAAATTATCCAACATGGATTTTTTTTAGATTTTTTAACTGTGTCTCCATTTTCTCACAAGGTAGACTTTCAAATTATACAGAAAGTTATACAGAGAAACTTGCTGAGTTTGTTTAGATATCTCAAATTCCGATACTTTTTTTCCTATATCGTTTGAAGAATACGTGAATATTTGAGTGTATGGAATACTGGGAAAACAATAGCTTTTTTATGACCAGATGGATCCGGAAAATCTACAATAATAGAGATGCTCGTAGAAAATCTTTGAGGAGAAAAATACTATATGGGAGGACGAGAGTTTGTGCTTGAAAAATTTTACCAACGATATGAGAAAAATATTTTTTTGAAACTCCCTATTTTTTTATTGAGATATTGAGAAAATTGGTGGCGATATATACGAGTAAAAATGGCAAAGATCAAATGAAGACTCGTATTTCTTGATCGATATCCGAAACGGGAGCTCGTAACTTCAGTGCAAAATTCAAACATCAATCATCTTTTACATTTTGTGTTTTATAAGTTTTTATATCCAAGACCAGACATCACTATTGTTATTGATGTTCCGACAGGAGTCATCCTGCAAAGAAAGAAAGAGTTAACGAAAGAAGAAATAGAAAACGTAAAAGCAAAGTTGCAAGCAAATGTGTTAGCTGAAACGGCAACGTATCGTATTGAAAATATAGATTTAGATTATGCATTAAATGAGATTTTACATACTATCTTTTCAAGATGAAAATAACCTTGGTATTAGAACAAAATCTTTTTCCTCTCCATGATGGACTTAGAAAACAGGTTTGGTTTCATGCGCTTAGTTTACGTAAGCAACATCCTAAGAGTGATATTCAGATTATCAATATTGCTCAAGGAAACAGAGTACAGGACGAAATCTCTATTATCGGGAGGCGTTGGTGGAACATGTTTTTCTTTCGTACAGATATCCTTCATTACTTTGGTTCTCCTTCTCCCATCGTAGCAGGACTTCTTCTCTTTTCAGGTTATAAGAAAGCCTTCCTTTCAATAACGGATGGTGCGGTGAGTGAGTTTTGGAAAAGTGTATTTTCTCGTCAATCGGTTTTTCTTATCAGGAGAAAAGTATCTCGTATTTTCTACTTTACTGAGTATCAGCGAAATATTTTAGCCACATACTTTGATACGAGTATATTATGTAGGGTACTTCCATATATCGAACACTTTACACCAATAAAAGAAAAATCTCCACATCCGAGGCTTCTTTTTATGAGCCATTTGAGTAAACATAAAGGAATAGATGTCGTATTGGAAGCATATGTTCGTGTTTTATCGAGATATCCAAATCTTGAACTTGTTGTGGCGGATAGTTGATTGCAACATAAAAACGCTAAATACTATGAACAAATAGACTCGATTAATAATCGTGGAGGTCATATTGTTGTGAAGAAACAAATAGAACCGCAAGAAGAACTTTCGGAGTCATGGATATATCTCTATACTTTCACAGAAGTAGTAAATACCATGGCAGTTCCTATTAGCTTATATGAAGCTATAGGCTGTCAAACACTTTTTATTTCTTCTGATATTTGAGGTGTATCTGAGTATTTTCCGGAAGAATTATTACTTTTTAAGATAGAAACCGATTTGCTAGTAGAAAAGATTTTTTATATATTAGAGAAGTACTCAGAGATTTCGTTGCTTCATAAATTACAAGTTCCAGATGAGGTAAGTACAGATTTAATTTTCCGTTATTATATTGCCAAGTAGTATGAGAAAATCTTGTTATATATATGTAAATCCTCGACCCCATAGAGTTCACTTTGATTTGTTGGAAAGTGTATGTAATGATAACATCGATAGTTATATCTATCAAAAGTCACCAGTCTTTTTTTTATGATATTTTCTTTTTTCTATTATCTTTCATATTTGAAAGATATATCGAAATGATGTTTTTATACTTATATGAGGCAATTTATTATGATATGGATTTCTTATTAAATGCATAACCCTTTTTAAGAAGAAAGTAATTTTATTGAATGCAGATCCATTGTTTTATGATATCAAGGAAATGCACCCTTTTAAAAGATATATACTAAAATATCTCTTAAACACCGTTGATGGAGTTGTGTTTATTCAAGGAAGTCTCGATGATTTAGAACTTACATATGTACAAGATATTCCGTATTTTGTAGCGCGACCATTTATAGAAAATACTTTGTTTCAGACTCTATCTACTCTAGAACCAAAATATCTTAAAAAGAGCTTTGTATATATTGGGAGATTATCTTGAGAGAAAAATATTGAGGCTATGATAGAGTATTTTATTGATCTTCATACTCAAGATCCAGAAGTAGTGTTGAATATTGTTGGGGATGGCCCATTAAGGGAAAAAATAGAGGATAAGGTAAGGGGGGTCGATTATATTAATGTTGTATGACGTGTTGATGATATTCCTACTGTTTATAGACAAAATCATTTTTTATTATTATTCAGTATATATGATAGTTTTCCAGTAGTTGTCTTAGAGGCAATAGCAGCATGATTGATTCCAATTGTATCTATTAACGTTGGCACTAAGATTTTATTACCAGAGGACCTTATTATTGATTTAGATGCTCCAAAAGATCAAGTAGTCCGTTCGATTACTTCCGTTATAAATCATCCTTCAAGATACATACCATTTCTTGAAAATTCAAAGAAAGTGATAGAACAAAAATATCTACGAGATAGGAATATAGAAAGATTTTCAGAGGAATATAATATATTATTACAGAAAATATACCACTGAAATCATGATTTATACTATCGTTCTTTTTTGAACGTTCTTTATAGGAAGATATTTTGATTTCTAAAATTATTGAGACTCATCTACTTGGAATATATAATAAAGAGGCTTCCATATGGGATAAAAAAAATTCAACGAAATGATGTATTTTTACAAGAAGAGAATTTTAAAAAAAATTGTATCCCTAACTGAAAACGTTCAGTTTTCTTATTGTCTTTTGATGATTTTTCACCAAAGACTGAGGAAAGTTGAGACTTTGATTTCTGAGGAAACATAGGTAAAGGGGTCAATAAGTTATTTTTCGATTTTTTCAAGAAATACTGATTTTTAAAGGCTACTTTTTTTGTTTCTTGATCTAGTGCATATGTTTGAATCTGAGGTTTATATAAGACACATCATACTGCCTATCGTATTTCTAATCCAGAATTCCGAGATTGGCAGAAGTTTATAAAGAGCAAGGATTTTAGTAGTAGAATTGAGATTGCAAATCATTGACTCTATCACTTGCAGAATGATAGGTATAATTTCTTTGTAAATAATGAATACTCCTTTAAAAATAAAGAAGAGATTAGGGAGAATTTAAAAGAAAATGAAAAGATCTTTGCAGATATCTGACTCAAGTGCTATGGCATGAGACCACCAGCATATGGTATTGATTACGACTTACATTTAGTAGATGAATTAAAAAATCTAGGTTATAAGTATATTGCTTTTTCTACTCCACAGAATTGATTAAATGATAGAAAAAAACTTGTGAGTAATATTTATCCAAGCAAGGTTAGAGGTATGTGGAATATTCCTGAAAATATTTCGCTATCAGAATCTTATGATCGTATTATTCAAAAAATTGATAATATTATACAAAGAAATGGAATTATACATATTAAGTGACACTATATAATGTGAACGAAATGGTTAAAGAATTGAATTACTAAGAGTAACTTAAATAAATTATGAAGAGTATTAGATTATCTACAGGGTACATATCCTTGAGAAATATTATATGATAAAATCCTCGATTTTGTCTATACATTAAAAAATGAAAATCATTGATAAAACTCAGAATATAGGTATATAGAATAAAAAAAGATTTTGTATTTACTAAACAATAATTATGGATAGGTTAAAAGAATATTGGAATAATGTAAAATTTGATAATACCATTAATAAAGATTCACAACTCTATAGGATATTCTCTTCTATAAAAGAAAAGCAGTCTTACAATCCAGACTTTAAAGTATTAGAAATATGACCATGAAGCTGAAAATGGCTATTTTTTTGGAAAGATTATAATTATTCTTGAGTTGACTATGCTCCAAAACAAGTAGAAACATGCCATTCCAGATGATTAACAAATGTAATCGTATGAGATGCTAGGGAATTACCATATGAAGATAATACTTTTGACTTTATATATTCATTATGAGTTATTGAGCATTTTCATGGTACAGAAGTTGCAGTAAAAGAACACGCAAGAGTATGTAAAAAGGGGGGAGATATATTTATTAGTGTCCCAAATAAAATATGCCCTATATATTTAGAGAGACTTATTGGTAATTTACTTCATAAAAGATCTATGGAAACTCTTATGGTAGAATCTGGAAAGAGGTATACCATGTCTGAAATTAGGAATATCTGTGAAAATAATGGAATTGTTGTAGATAAAATATATGCCCATTGACATATGTTTAGTTTTCCAAAAGTCTTTAATAAGATATTTACATATCTTTCTAGATATTTTGGACATATGATTTATATTGAGTGAAGGAAAAAATAAGGTGATTATCAAAGAGGGGTAACTAGCTGTATTTCTCTGTTTTTTAAAAGATTTTCTTGAGTATAAGGGTTATTTTTATTTCCTAAGTAATTAGATAACTTTAGTGTATAATGGAATATAAAACTTTGAAACTATCGAATACAGATATCAATTATGATGATGTCGTATATTCTCCCCATCAATTAAAGTGTTTTGCAGAAGTATCGGGATTATATGAACAGTATTATTATTTTATTTATAGTAGGCAGAAGGTGTTATTGTTTAGACTTGAGAGAGTAGGAGGATTTACAAAAGCTGTATGCGAGTATCCTAATAATGATACTGCGCTGTTACAAGCATTTCTACACTTCTGTAAGAAGAAGCATTATATTTATTCTATTGCGGTAGATATAAAATTACTGCCTCTTCCATATTTTTCAAGTTCGTATAAGATTGAAGTTGATGTAGAAGAATTTGTTTTGCATCAAAAATTGAGATATGAGGTAAATAAGGCGAGAAAATCATGAGTATCTGTAAAAAGACTAGATGATGCAGAAGAATTATATAATTTTTCCAATTTACACTTTAATACTGTTAATAAATCTGATTCTCATTATTCATCAACATTATCTCAATTAGTCCCATATTATAAAAAATATTTTAATAAAAACATTTTTTATTTTTGAGCATATTTGGAAGAAAGATTAATCTGATGAGTTATTCTATTGGCAAATAAAAGGAGCTTATTATATTTGCACAATGCTACCGATTTAGAGTCATATAAAATTAATCCTACCTATATTTTACTTGATGAAATTATTGCATGGGCAAGGAGTAAAGGGTATAGAGATATAAATATGAATATATGACTTTGAGCCTACTTAAATAAGGCTTGAACAAAAAAGTATAACATAGAGAGATTTAAAAAGAAGTGGGGATATGAAAAAACACTATATGTCTATGAACCGTGGTATTGGATTATGTTGAAAAGAGGAGTAAGTTTTTGATATTATATTAAACAACTATTTTATGGACTTAAATAAGAGTGTCTACAGTAACGTGAAAGTCTTAGATAGCTATAGTATGCTTGATAAACTATGGGACTCTGAAGAATATATTATTGATACAGTATTTACAAAAAATGGGAGTGTGCTTGATATTGGTTTTTGATGATGAAGAACAACCATCAATTTATTAAAAAAGGGATTTAACGTAACGTGAGTTGAATACTCAGAAGTGTTGTTTAATGATGCGAAAAAGAATTTTCTAGATTTTATTGATAACGAACGTTTGAAGTTAATATTTTGAGATATACTAGAGGTGGATTTTTGAGAAACAAAATTTGACGATATCTTCTTTTCTTTTAATGGTATTGACTATATATATCCGAAATCTTCTAGGTTAGATTTTTTACAAAAAATGTATATGCTTCTTAAGCCCGGTTGAACATTATTATATACAACGCATAACAGATATTCTATTGATTACTTTAAGAACTATCTTCTTTGGTTTAAGAATAATCGTGAATATAATACTAAGTATTCTACTAGAATGACGGGATATATTCCTATAAAGCAGAATTTTTGAGAACTTCTTACTTATTATACAAATTTAAAAATTGAGAAAAAACAATTAGAAGATCTAGGATTTAATGTTAAAATTTTTAGAGTTGATAATTATGGAGAAATAGAGAAAAGGAGTTTTCTCCCAAACATATGATTTCTCGAAAATATTAAAGCATCATATCTATTTATTTTAGCTACAAAATAATAATGGAAGTTATTTATATAGAAACGAAACCCCACAAGATTCATAAAGAGTTTGCTGATACAGTATGAGTTAAAAAATATTCTTATTATTTATTACCGATTTTTGATAATAATTTTATTAGGATGAATTGATTTTTAAGTCAATTTTTTTCAATATTTTCAATATTTTTTATCCCCAAGTCTGATGTGTATTTAGTTGATGCGGTAAATAAGTGATTACCTGTAGTGATTAAAAAGATATTTCACAAAGACATACAGATCATTTCATTGAATGCAAATTCTTTTTTTAGGGATTACGTTAAAGATGTTTTTCTGGTTAAGAAGTATAAACGATTTTTGTGTAAGTATATTGATGGAGTGATTTCCGTAACCAATGAGGTTAATTCATATGTTACAAGTGTGAGCAACAATATGCCTTCAAAAGTAGTCTATCCTTTTATTGATGTTGCTCGTTTTAAGGGGGGAGCTTTTGATGCAAAATCTCGAAATATTTTATCTATTGGCTGACCCTCAAAAGTGAAGTGAACGGATATTCTTATATCTGCTTTTTTAAAACTCTCTCGTTTTTATCCAGATTATACCCTTACAATTATTGGGAATGGAGAATGGTATGATCTGTTTAAAAAGAAATATCGTCAGTATACAAGTATCAATTTCCCCGGGTATACTCGAGATTTACTATCATTTATTAAACAATCATTTTTTTATATTCAGCCATCAAGATCGGAGGCTTCTGGTACAGCAGTATTAGAAATGATGTACTGTTGAGCACTGCCAGCAGTGAGTACGCATGTTGGATTTAAAGAGCTAGTAGGAAAAATTGAACCAGACTTCGTGTTTGAACTTACAGAGAATGCTGTTATTAATCTTCTTGAGAAAGTGTATCGTTTCGAATACGATATCCAATCTTTATGAACAACTGCAAAAACGATTGCTCAAGAATACACAAAAGAAAGGCAAACAGCAAGATTTAAGCAGGTATTTTTAGAATTAATCTGAGAAAATGAACATAGAAATAGTCCCATATAGTCATATTGATGGCTTGGAGTTTGATAATATAGCAAATGTATATGCTAATACACTTTCGTCTACTTATGAATACCAGAAAAGATTTGTAAGTTGCTGAGTTCAGGTTGTTTGAATTTTAGCATATAAAGATGCACAATTTATTGGTGGAATGTTTGTGATTGAGAAATGAAAGCTCTCAGAGTTTTTATGAACTGCTCCTTTTGCAACGTGAAACGATGAGGAGATTATTAGAAAAATAGTACAGAGTTACCGAACCTATATTCGTAAACATTTTTTCATTTTTAATAAATTAGCATTAGGATATGGATTTGAGTTTCATCATATTTTAAAACAGGAGCTATGATATACACGCCAGGTTGGGACATCCATTATCCTTTTAGATTTTGATGCGGATGCGTATTTCCGTTCTTTACGTAAATGAGTTAAATGGGGGGTTAATAAGGCGATTAAGGAGGGACTTTATACTGAAGTCGTTGAACAGGTAACGCAAAAAGATTTAGAAGATGTATATCACTTATATAGAGAAATGTGTATAAGAAAGGCATTACAGCCTCATTCTATAGAGGATTTCTCTGCCCTTCCTTCTACTAAGATACTGATTGTATTAAAAAATAATGAGGGGGAGATAATTGGTGGAAATATTATCCAAAAATTCAGAGACTTCTTTACATTAAATTATAATTTCTCAAAAGAAGAATACTTTGACTCTCAACCAAACAATTTATTATATTGGAATACAATAACGTATTGATTAAAACGAAAATATAAGTATTTTAATTTATGAGGGGTGTATATCCCTTCAGTGGATGGAATATCTCGTTTTAAATTAAGTTGGGGGTGAGTAACGGAGGTATATAATGAGTATTCAACAAATCCATTATTATTTTCGGTGCTTCCGTGGATAATTAAATTTAAAAATAAGTTTAAAAATTAATAATTAACCGTAATTATGGAAAAAATATTAGAAAGGAAGGATATAATAAAACAGTATATAAGAGATAAAGATGTTTTAGATTTATGATGTGTTGACCATAGTGCTGATACCGAAAAAACTAAAGCTTCTTGGTTTCATAGATTTATAAAAGATAACGCTAAATCTGTCGTTTGAGTTGATATGGAAAAGGATGAGATAGAAAAGTTAAAGAAACTTTGATATAATATGCATTATGGAAACGTGGAAGATTTTGACTTATGACAAAAATTTGATGTTGTAGTTGCGGGGGAGATAATTGAGCATCTATCAAATTTTGGATTATTTATAGAATCAGCAAAGAAACATCTTAAAAATGATTGAAAATTAATAATTAGTACACCATCTCCATATTCTTTTTATCAACTTTATCAAGTTTTGTTTAAGAATAGGACGGTAATTCATAAACAACATACCTGTTTTTTAGTACCAAGCACTTTAGAATCTTTGGTTGACAGGTATGGGATGAAGATTGAGAGAACATACTTTGTTGACCCCCCCTTAAAGAAAAGGTTCTTTTTATTTAAGTTATTAAACCAATTTAGAAAATTTACTTCAACATGATTTCTATCAGTAGTAGTATTTAAGTAAAAATAAAAATGAAAAAAAATATATTGATAGTTGCCCCTCATCAAGATGATGATATCATAAATCATAGTATCTTGATTGATAGAGAATTGAAAAAATGAAATAATATTAATATAGTATATACAACAACATGAGCGAGATTTTCAAATACAGCAATGCAGGTATCTAGGAAAAAAGCTATTATTTCGACATTAAAGAAGTTTTTTAATATAACAGAAAATAGTCTAACTTTCTTTAATATAGAAGCTGAGACTACATATAAGAAAGAAAATGCTAAAAATTTATTTTTTAAAATAAAGGAGTATTTAGATGCTAATATTTTTGATGAGGTATATATTCCTACATATGAGTGATGACATATAGATCATGATGTAACACACTTTTTAGTAGTATATTATTATAAATGTAATCATTGATTAAGTGATATAAATATATTTGAATATCCGGCATATAATAATTATATGAATTTGAAGAGGTTTTATTTATTTGTTATGAGGGAATTTTTAAAAAAAATATGATTAGATAATGCGAAGTATCAATTACCTAAAGACTTTATTCCGTATGACTGAAAAGAGCCATCGGTGGTTGCCCTAGATGCCACCAATGAAGACCTGTTAAAGAAAACGGAAATTATTAATAATTATTTTTACCTTGAGCATAAAAATATGTGAAAAAACTTTTATAAAAATGCTCATGTGTATTCTACGGATAAATTTATAAGTCTCAGAGAGTATGATTACACAAAACCCCCACATTGTACTTTTCCTATTAATTTATGAATTACTTTAGCTAATAAGATTAAATTCACGGATTTTGTAGATATGGTAAAATATTTTTTAAGTAAAGAATATGAAAAATAATAAAACAATTCTTATTATGATTGATGCAGTTCGACCAGATTACATTACTCAGGAGTATACCCCGTTTTTATATGATTTTTCTCAGAAAAATACTTTTTTAAAACTTGAGACACTTCTTGGCTATAGTTCAGGTATACACCCTTCAATTTATAGTGGATACTATCAAGATAAGACAGAGAAATTCGTGGTATTCAACTATGATCCAGAAAACTCGATTTTCAAATGGACGAAATGGTTACGTCTTATCCCAACAGCGTTCTTGCGCAAATTTTTTATTGCAGTATGTAAAGTTCCGTACTATTATTTTCCTAAGAAGTATCGTAGGTTTTTGCCGAGATTCTTTAGAGAGTCTATTATAAAAGTTCCTCCCTCTATTCCTCTGGAGATTCTCCCGTATTTTAACATGGGATCAGTGAAAAAGAGGATTAGAACGATATATGACTACTTCAAAGAAAATGATATCAGTTATACGAGTGTTGCCACTGCACGCAATGAGTTTTTTGAAGATGTTCAAGAATTAGATAAATTGGCTCTTACAGATGCACTTGTAGACAGTTTTTATATTTATGAACCAGATGGATATGGGCATCATTATGGTGCGAATTCTCAAGAGATTAAGGAGATTATGTCTAAGATAGATACAAAGATTTCTGAATTATATACAGAGGCATACCATAAATATGAACACGTAGATATATTTATGTTCTCAGATCATGGGATGTATAATGTTGAAAAATTTCTTGATATTCAAACACCACTTAAGGTAGCAGGACTACAACAGCCGAGAGACTATATTGCATTTTTTGATACCACCTTTGCAAGATTTTGGCCAAAGAATGATGAGATTGAGAAAAAGATTATACAGATTTTGGAAGAAATAGACGGGGTACGATATTTAGATGATACATTATTGAAGAGATACCATTTGGACTTTAAAGATAAACAAAAATTTGGAAAGATTATGGCCTCAGTAGAGTGATGAATACGTCAATTTCCAGATTATTTCTCACCAGTTAAAAATACTATTAAGTGACTTCATGGTACATTCCCAGAGTATGAGTGAAGCTACGGAGTATTTATGACGAATGCTTTTACAGTAGACGATGAATGTATGAAGGTTGTAAACATTATGCCGTCTATTTTAAAAGTAATGTGATTAGAACACACTTTACACGCAGATATTGATGGAAAACCTGTATTCTAAAGAGGGAAATAAAACCACCCAGCTGTTCTCCAGTATCGAAGTACCGTTAGCAATTCTTCTTGTGTAACGGACTTTTTTTCTCTCAATTTCTTGATAAGTTCTGCATGTTTGAGAATAAAGACAATAAAGTCTTCTTCCGAATTATACTCAAGAATATGGTATTTTTGCCAGTAACTTTTGAGAAATAAGAGTTTATTGATGATTCTCGTTGTGATATTGGGATGTATTTCCTTGAGTTTGGTTTTTGAAATAAGGTGGCTAAAGAGTTCATTGTATATCTGTGCAAGGTATTCAATCGCGCGTTCTTGATACACTGACAGAGTAAAGTCTTCTGGAATAGCTTGGTAATAACGAAATTGATGAAGAGCATCGTGTTCTTTGGAGAACACAGCATCAATGTTTTTTAGGTTTTCATTTCTTTTGAAATTATCTGCTGTATATGCCCCAGCAAGGAGTAGCTTGACTTCTCCGATAGCAAAGATGATTTTTGAGTAGGCGTATAAGAAGTCTTCTGTATTCTGTTCTTTTAATAGGAGTCTGTTCTTTTCAATAGTAAAGAGATCAAGAAAGAAACAGCTACGGTATAGGATATTTCTGAAACATTCAAATCGAGAAACTTTGCCGAGAGAAATTGGTGCTATTTTTTCTCCGTAGAGTTGTTGCCCAGAGTTAGAGTATTCAAAAAATATAAGATCTGGTTTTTGAAATATAGACTTATAAGTTATGAGTACAGAACAGTTGAGTCTTTTTGGGAAGAGATATTTAAACTTGCTACGTAATTTCTTTTCAAGAAAAGGATTAATCTGTTTTGTAATCATATAAAAATCGATATCACTTTTTGAACTAGAAGAATAGTAGTACCCCTGTCATCTTGCAGTGGGTCATACTAGTCAGAAGCTTGCGATATATCTCTCGAATTCAGGATTTTTTATATATATCAAAAAGTTTTTTATACATTCTCTTACTTCTTTTTCAATAATTAGTGTCTGTTTATTATGATTGAAAAAATACATACGATTTTATTTTATACATCTAACTTGTTTATATAAATCTTTTAGGTTATTTAAATTTATAATAACAAAAGATATAACATAAATTCCTGAGATGCCACAAAAATAGATGAGGCTCTCCACTCTTGAAAGTCATACGAATATAAATCTTATATTATAAAGAACATACCCTATAAATATTATACTAATAATATTTTTTAATATAAAATGCCAGTTTATCTGTATTTTGAATCTATCTCATAGTGCCTTTTCTGACATGGACCATATAATAATCCATCAGATTCATGTTGCAAGAGCAGCTCAGTAAACTCCGATAAGATGTATAAAAAATAAATTTAAAATAAAGTTGATAAGGATGGCAGTGCCGATAATTTTAGCACTCTTTTTTATTTCTCAAATACCATATAGAATATTGAAATTAATATTAAGTAAATAATTGAAAACAAAAAATAATATAGAGTATTTTAGAATTTCTCAAGATATTAGAAACTTAGTTCAGAAAAATATATAAGCGATAATATCCGAATAAATAAAAAATAAAGTATTTAATAGTATTCAAATGGTAAGAAAATTATTAAAGAATACCTCTCTGAGACGCATGATTTTTGATCTTTCTGCTTTTGAGTTTAATTCAGATATGACTGGAAGAATCAAAGATAAAAGAGGTCATATAATAATAAAAGGGATACTTATAATCGTTAAGTAGTTAGTATAATATCATGCATCTTGAGTTCATAATAAATATATAATCATCTGTATATCTATTTGTGATAGAATGGTTGACGATTGTACTGCTATAAAAGAAGTAATCGCATATGCGGATATACTTCTAAATAAGGCGCTATCAAAAATGGCTTTTTGTTTTTGTAAGTATAAGTTGTAATACCTTTTTATAAAAAGGTAGATAGCAAATATTATTCAGAAGCATAGTCAAACTAGCCAGGCAAGGGAGAAATATGTTATATTTCATATATCTAGGAATAATATAGCGCATACACTAGAGAGTGAAAAGAACATCCTTATGAATTCTATTATCTTATTATATAATGTATTTTGGATGGATAAAAAGAAGGTTCCTATAATCTGGAAAATATTTATAAGAATAAAATAAAAGCTAAATACCTTTAGTACGCTTGATGCAGTTTCTGATTTAAAATAATATGTTCAAAGTATATCAGATCAGAAGAAAAAGAAGAGTCAGAGTATAGCTCAAGTGAATATCTGAATAGAAAATGCGTATATTAAGATAAACTTTACTTTATCATATCGTTCTTCTGTTATGTATTTTGGAATAAAATACTGCATACTAGAAGTTACTCACAAATCATTGTATGCAGAAATCATCGTAATGAGACTAATCACTCCATAAATGATTCCAACATCACTGACGCTCAGTTCATTGGAAATGATGATTTTGATGAAATATCCAATCGGCGCAATAATAAAACTAAAGAGATACAGCCAAAATCCCTTTTTTACAAATTTTTCTGCGAGCGATTTGTGTTGGTCGATCATATATTAAAACCAGTGTAATATATCGTGAAATATAGTAAAAAATATTTCTATAACAATCAGCCAGATAATAATCCACTCAAGAAATGAAGAGTGGTGATGTTTCTGCTCATCCGCAAGCATATTAAACATCTCATGGAGAATTTCTAGTTTTTTATTTAGAACTTCTATACGGTTTCTGATTTCTAAGTAGTGTGCAGTACTTTCATAGTATGGAAGAAGTTCTGGGTATTCCCAGAAAAACTCTGGAGAATCAAGGAGATCATAGTGGAGATTGATTCTACTTTTTGCGAGAAATAATTCTCCTCTCATTTTTGAGATAGCAGTACTATTTAATCCAGTATCACCAGTAGTTGCTAGACTTGTTGGAATAGAAGAAGTACTTTCGATCGTTTGAGTGGTCGTAGTTTCAAAAAAGCTGAGTTTTATTGATTGCGCCAATCATTGAGAAACTCCGATCTTCTCATCTTCATTATCACTTTGTAGATAGATAGTATCATTGGAAATCTTAATAGGTGCTCCAGAGTTTTCTTCATATCAAAAATGATCAAATACGGAATCCTGTATAGTCTCAATCTCAAAGTCTGCTAGTTGTTGTAATATACTTTGTTCATCATTATAGGAGAGATTCCAGTGTACGACTACTCCGTATTCAAAGATAAAACAGAGTCATTTACCGATATAGACAATACAGAAATTTTTATATTTTGTTGTTTTGTAATGGCTTTCTAAAAATGCACTACATTCTTTAAAATTATAACGTACGGCAGTACAATAACTTTTACAAGTATTCATAAAGTGTGTTAGAGTCTAAAATTATTTTCCAATTCCTTCGTAGATATATCCCTCGCTTTCTACCTCTTGTCGATCCAGTATATTGCGTCCGTCGATGATGATGTTTCCGTACATCTTTTGTTTGAGGAGTGTATAATCAATCAGACGAAATTCGTTCCACTCCGTAAGGATGATGAGGGCGTCAGCTCCATCAAGGGTATTGTAGCTATTGTCTCCATAGTGAAGGGTAGAACTAAAGATGCTTTCAATAAGTGGTATACATACGGGGTCATATACTGAGATTTGTTGTACTCAAAGTTCTTGGAGCTTTTGAATCACTTCAAGACTTGGAGCTTCACGGATATCATCAGTTTTCGGCTTGAAGCTTAGTCCCCAGATCGCAATATGTTTTCCTTGTAGTTGAGGAAGATGTTGTCGGAGTTTTTCGATGACTTTGAGTTTTTGCTCAGTATTTACTGCTTCTGTTTGTGGCAGGATTTTAAAATTATAGCCATATTCTTTCCCAGTTTCGATGAGAGCCTTGATATCTTTTGGGAAACAACTTCCTCCATACCCAATCCCAGCGTGAAGAAACTTATTTCCGATGCGAGGGTCACTTCCGATTCCTTGGGAAATTTCTTTGATATTTCCTCCTGCAAGTTCTGCAAAGTTTGCAATTTCATTGATAAAACTGAGTTTCGTTGCCAGAAATGCATTTGCTGCATACTTGATGATTTCTGCAGAAGCAATATCAGTATACATGATACCGACATAGCTGCATTCAAAGGGTTTATAGATTTCTTGGAGTACTTTTTTTGCCCTTTCAGATTCTACGCCGATGACAATCCTATCTGGAACCATAAAATCTTTAATCGCTGTTCCTTCGCGTAAAAATTCTGGATTTGAGACTACATCAAAGCCAACTATGTTATCATCCTCGTGCTTGAAACGGGGATCTATTACATTGTCATTTTCATAGATTTTTGCATTCGCAGTAATGATAGTCGAGGATACTCCTCTCTTTTTTAATTCTTCTTGAATGACTTCTTTACATTTTTTTCCTGTGCCTACGGGAACAGTAGATTTATTTATAAATACTTTGTAATTACTGAGATATTTGGCAAATGTTTTTGCTACTTCATAAACGTAGGTTAAGTCAGCCTTGTTGTGATTTTTTTTGTCTGGAGGGGTTCCAACTGCTGAAAAAATAGCTGTTCAAAATTGGACTCCTTCTTTTGCATCAGTTGTAAACTGGAGTCGTCCTTCTTTGATGTTTCTGAGAACGAGTTCTTTGAGTCCTGGCTCATAAATGGGGATGATCCCTTGTTTCAGCTGTGCTATCTTTGTTGCATCAATATCGATACACATAACTTTATGCCCGACTTCCGCAAGACAGGTTCCAGTAACAAGCCCGACATATCACGTTCAAAAAATACTAATCTTCATAGGAAAATATATTATCGAATAGCAGCTGCAATGATATCAGCTACAGACTTATCAAGCGGACTTGGTATAATCATCTCTGCAGTCGGGTGTTCTACGTATGCTGCGAGACTTTCTGCGGCCTTTATTTTCATGTCGTCAGTAATTTGATGGACTCTATTTTGAAGAGCTCCTTTAAATATCCCTGGGAAGACGAGGACATTATTTAGCTGATTTGGAAAATCACTACGTCCTGTTGCAACGATTTTTGCTCCCGCATTATAAGCGAGATCTGGCATAATCTCTGGAGTCGGGTTTGCCATCGCAAAAATAATTGGATCTGCTGCCATCGATTGTACCATAGTTTCGGTGAGAACTCCTGGAGCGGATACCCCGATGAAAATATCTCTTCCTACTACCGCATCTTGGAGTTTTCCACTACGCCCTTCGTGATTCGTAATAGCAAGGATATTTTGTTTTTCCGTATTTAAGTCTTGGCGACTTGAGCTCACGATTCCTTTACTGTCACATACGATGATATCTTGTATTCCGTAGAGAGAAAGAAGCTTGATGATAGCCGTTCCAGCAGCTCCGAGTCCGTTGACTACGATGCTTACTTCTTCTTTTTTCTTGTTTGTAATTTTGAGACTATTGATGATTCCAGCAAGGACGACGATAGCGGTTCCATGTTGGTCATCATGAAATACGGGGATATCCAGTTCTTGTTTTAGGCGTTCTTCGATTTCGAAACAGCGAGGGGCGCTGATATCTTCCAGATTAATTCCTCCGAAAGTCGGAGCGATGCGTTTTACAGTTTCGATGATTTCTTCAGAATCTTGCGTATCAAGAACTATGGGGAAAGCATTGACTCCAGCAAATTCTTTAAAGAGGACACATTTTCCTTCCATTACTGGAAGTCCTGCTTCTGGTCAGATGTTTCCAAGGCCGAGGACGGCACTTCCATCACTAACGACAGCGACAGTATTTGCTTTGAGAGTATAATCATATACCTTTTTCTTGTCCTCAGCTATCTCTCGACACGGTTCTGCCACTCCAGGTGTGTAGGCAAGCGAAAGATCTGTTTTCGTTTCAAGATGGATTTTACTTTCGGTGGAGATTTTTCATTGTAGCTTCTTGTGGAGTTTGATACTTTCAGCAAAATAGTCCATGGTAGGGAAGTTAGAAGTTATAAATGATAAGTGAAAAGTAGAGAAAATGTCACAATCTAAAAAAGAAGTAAAAAATAGCTGTATTCTGGTTATTTATCTGTTATATATTGTAGGTAGCTGTCATTGACTTGTTCTGGTGAGAGACTGATAATTTCAGGAGTTTCGTAGGGATGGTGTTTTTCAATATGTTCGATAAGGTTGCTGACTTTTCCATCGCTTGTTTTGATGAGGAGGAGTTTTTCTTCTCATGTTTGTATTTTTCCTTCCCACCAATAATAACTCTTCATATAGTTGAGTCGATTGATACACTGAGCGAGTTTTTTCCCGAGAATCGTCATGATAAATTGTTTCAGCTCTTTTGGTTTGTTTGGATAGCTGGTGATAATAATTTTCATAAGTCAGCAAGTGTCTAAATAATGGTCTTAGTGTATGAAGATTTTGCTCTTTGTAAAGATAATTGGCTGATTCAATTTTGATTTTTTTAGAATCAATCGTATGCTACCGATATTCGTGTTTATTTTTTGATTTTGATTCCATGATTTCGTATGTTTTAAAGCTTTTGCTGCTTACATCTTTTTCGTTTCTCACGATTTTCTTTTACTATCAAAATCCCGCGCACATAGAAAACTTTGATGGATATTTTCCGTATGTATTTGTTATGGGGGTATTGTATCTCACCTACAAAGTATTTCAAACATATACTTCCTCATCGTCAGAAGTACGATTTACTCCTATGGGTATAGGGCTTGCCTTCTTGCTTCATCTTTTCGTATTATCAGGGTTCTTTTTTGCTATTAATGGAGGGAGCTTTTTTAGTGGGATTATGTTGTTTTTCAAAATTATTTCGTATCTCATACTTCCAATATTTATTGTCTTTCTTGCTCTTTGAGTCGGGAAGAAGCTATCGTCATATCTCCCAGGATATAAGCAAGAAAGTATTGTTTTTCAGTTTTTATTAGCCCTTGGGATTGGATTTTTCGTTTTGCTTACAGCTATATTTCTCTTGGGGATAGTAGGGGTGTATACTATGACCTCTATTTTGATACTTTTTGCAATTCTTTTAGTCATCACCTTTCGTGAGTTTTGATACTATATTGAGTGAGTATTTTCTCATGAAATTATATTTGCAGGACACAAAGAAACAGGTTCCATCATCGAGCGTTTGTCACCTCGACTTCTTTCAAGTGAATTTTTATTTATCATCATCAGTTTTATCTTATCGGTAAATTTGATAAATATTGTTCGTCCTTTTCCGATTGGATGGGATGATCTTGGGGCATATATGAATATCCCTCATTTACTATCAAGCGCCTGAAGTCTTCTATCTTTTTGAGGGATGTTTAGTTGGCAATCACTGACGGGGGTTTGATTTTTATTTGGGTCTGCGACACAAGCATTTTTTATTAACAATATTGGAGGAGTATTATCAGCGATAGTACTCGTGTTAGTAACTGGAGAGTTTCTTCGTAGTCATACAACGAAAAAACAAACACTCATACATATTCCTCTCTTAATTGCGACAATTTTTACAGCCCTTCCGATGGTTATCTTTCAGCAGGCAAAAGATATGAAACTTGATACGGGACTATTTTTTATCAGTGTGATTGTTGTATATGCTCTCGTATACCTCTATCATAAACCAAAATCTGAGATTTTATTGAAGCATGGGACTAGCTATCGTCTATGGTATTTCCTTGTTATTGGTCTGCTTGCTGGTTTGGCCTTTTCTATAAAATTTACCACTTTGATTCTTATTATCTCACTATTGGCAGTACTGTTTTATGTGCGTTTGTGAGTTTTTGGTTTTTTGTGATATCTGGGTGTATTTCTCGGAGTATTTACCGTGGGGGATTTGTGGAGTTTTATGAATGTCATTACCACAGAATCTAACGATGTACGAAATATATTTTCAGCTATTTCATGAGGTTTAGGCGTAGTGTTTTTATGAATAGCATATGTTAAAAATAGCACTTCTTTTAGAGTACTTTTCTTGAAAGTGTCCGTATTTTTACTTGGAGTAATATTGGCTCTTACTCCGTGGCTTCTGAAAAATATCTATCAATCATATCCGAGTATAACGATAGCAAATTTGCTTTCTTGAAATGCACAGAGTTATATATTTGATCCAGGAGTTTTATATACGCAAGAAGAGGTGGAAAGAATACAGGCACAAGAAAAACAACAGCGTGAGACAGACAGTGCTACAACGAAAAATGAGGACTATGGGCGTTATCTCGGGTATGAAGAGGGGATTAATAATTATCTGAAACTTCCATGGAACCTAACGATGCAGATAAATCAAGGAGGAGAATTTACTGATATCAGTTTTATTTTCCTTGCGCTGATTCCACTTCTCTTTTTGTTTCTTCCATACCGACATAAGTATTATGGACTTGCGATTGTTGGAACGGTTATTTTCGAGATTCTTCTCTTTATCTATGCTCCAACTTCAGAGCTTCTCACGACATATCTTTGATCTATATTCTTGCCAGAAGGATATATATTTTTACTCGTTCTCTTTTTATCTTGGATATATCTCATCCATGTACTAAAGCATACAACAAAAACCTTTCTATTAAAGGTGATGATTATATTTTTACTCTTGTATACGTTTTTATGGACGATATCGGCTTTTGGGATTGTGTGGTACGGTATTGTTATGTATTTTGGTTTCTTGATGTTTATTGCTATCTGATCGTATTATATGACTCAGATAAAAGAAGATATGAGTTCAGATGATAAGCTCCTTCGTTTATTTGGAAGTGTAATACTTTTGGGAATTGTATCGGTGTATTTTTTCTTTTCGACGATTCCTCATGGGTTCAATAATCTAAAAAACGCCTCATATACAGAGTTCAAGACTGGAAAAGTTTTAGCCGTAGAAGCTCCATTTTTATATCATCCAGATTATTTGGATATTTTATTTTGGGTCAATATCGACGACGCCAAGAAACGTGATTTTATTAATGAACAGGTAAGTTCCGTGATTGCGCAAAGAGTACAGGGATTTGAAAAGATGAGTATCTCTCAAGTAGTACAATTACTCAAAGAAATTAATGCCAGTCCAAAGCCAGAGATTCAGGCTATTAGACCAGAAGCCAAGCAGTCATTATTACGACTCTATGAGGGGATACTAGAACCAACAGATGTATATAAAAATACTGCCTATATTTATCGTATCGGTACGTTTTTGAAGTATTACATCTCTGAAAACGATCGTCGTCTTTTTGAGGATTCTCTTGTGAGTCAATTTAATACGTATATTTATGATACGAATCTGGATATTGCTGTACAGAGAATGAAATATCTAGGACTTCGTTATCTATTAGTAGATCTCAATGCTGCCACGATAGATCGTGATCCAGAGCATCGTCTGACTGCGAGATATGAAAATCTCCTTCGTACGTTTACCTCAGAGAAGCTAACTCTTATTCGTAGTGATAGTCTCTGTTTAGAACTTGCCCTTGACTTGTATAGAACCTCTCAAAAAACGGAGCAAGATATGATGGACTATCTTATGCTTGCAGGGGCAAATCATGAGAGTTATTTTGATGGCAAAGAAATAAATAGGGGAGTAAAGCAAGTAGGGTGTTATCAAAAGATGATTAACTTAATAAATGAAGGAAAAGTAACTGATCAAAGCTTTTCATATCTGAAGGGGGTTCAGGCATATCTGACGAATCCAGATAATGCCAGCCAATTTCAATCTGAACAAGATGTGCTGAACTTTTTCAGGCAGTATGTGAAACCATGATTTAAGGTGTTATTTAAGATTGAGGAGTAAAAAAGAGAGTCAGAAGCTTAAGCTTCTGACTCTCTTTTTTCATCGATAAATCTTTGAAGTTCGATACATAATAGATCTAATTCTTCTACTTTCTCTCAAAAACCATTCTCAAGTTCATCAGCAATCTTTGTAAGGATTTTAGTATCTTCTATATTTCTTTGTATATGATCTATTGGAAGTTCTTTCATGGTTCTTAGATTATGGATTCTATCCGAGAGTTTTACTGACAAAGCTTTCTTACAAATCCTTTCAATTTCTGTATCATCTGCTTCAATACCAAAGGTACCATCATCTCTGAGGCTTTTTGCATGAGCGATAAAGTTCTGAAATGCGGTGTTTGTTCAACCGTTTTCGAGTTCCTCATCTGACTTCATATGATCCCAGTAGGCGGTTTTTTTACGTCTTTATATTTTTTTGAGAGACGATGGTATGTTGAAAGAGCTACAAATTCTTCTTTGGTTATATCACTTAAATAGATAATTGATTCTTTCCAAAAATCTCAGTCTTTTCATTTTTCTAGGATATCTTTATACTTTTCTTTTCAGATAGCGGATATTATTGCTCGTTCCTTTTTCTTGGTGGCATCATTTAGTAGTCATTTACTGTTGAGTATATTAGCACTCTCAACTTTTTCTTTCCAAGTTTCTTTATCTCCTTTATCTAGGAAATCCGAAAAAGCGGGTTTACTAATAAGTTGTACTCAGAGAGCCACTCTCTCTCAGAACAATTCTTTCAGAGTATTATAACTTATATCCGTGTCTTCGATGATGTCATGCAGGAGAGAAATAAGCACTTCATCAAAATCTTTTGTCATTCCTTTTCTGAGGGAGATGAGGGTTACTTCACGTAAGTGTTCAAAGTAGCGCTCTCCACTTTCACGCGTCACTCATTGAAACTTGAGTTTTGCAAGAGAGTAGGCGAGGTTGAGTTTGATCATCATTCTTTTTGCCTGTCTTTCATTGAGATCTCCAGATGCAATTTGTGGTTGAAAAATCTGTTCGTATACTTCATTCCAGAGCTTCTCAGTTTTTCTTTCGTATGAATAATATCAGGGTGCCCAGTGTGGACAATCGGAATCAAGTATCTCATCAATGCTGGGAGCTACAAGCTTAACTCGGGGGGTGTGAAAGAGTTCTCCTTGATATGGTGTCTGTATGTTACTTGTAAGAGCTAGAATCTCACTTCCATATATTTCTCGTATAGCCTCAGCACTTAATCAGCTTTTCTCTTGTAAATATCATAAGAGTTCTCAGCATATATTTTGTACTTCTCCTTGAATAGTGGATATATTTTCTCAATCATAAAGTCGAGATATTACTTTATCAGAAAAATAATGAAAGTTGTCGACTCATTTTCTATATTCTTCTAAGGACTCTTCTTGATTATCAAAGACTACTTTTGATAAGTCATATATTACAGTAAGTTTTTGTAGTTCTTGCTTAAGTTCGTTTTCTTCTGCTTGAGATAAAGTTCTTGTGTTATGTGTGATTCTAAAAGTAATTACTTTTCTATAGTCATTCCAAAAGTCCTCTATTCAACGCTTGAGCGTGATATTTTTATAAGCATATGAATTAGTTGTATTCCCCAGTTCAGGATGAAACATTCAATCAGCATGTCTAGTTCTAGTGTTCAACTCGGAGTGGTTATAGCGTAATCTAGGAGCTATACTATACAAAAAATAGACAATATATCAAATATATTTACAATTTATATTTACTCCGGAAATCTTTTCTGAAATCTTCAAATCTTTGTTCGAGAATCGCAGTTCTTGCTTGCCCGCAAATATGGATGAGGAAGTAGAGGTTATGATAGGAGAGAAGCTGCATCCCGAGGATTTCGTTTTCTTGGATCAGGTGACGTAAGTATCCCTTTGAGTAGGTCCTGCAGACCTTGCATTCACACTCACTATCGAGAGGTTCATCTGAGAGTTTCCACTGTTCATTTTTGATCTTGATATTTCCTCTGGTTGAAAAAGCAACTCCATGGCGTCCGAGACGAGTCGGGAGGACGCAATCAAACATATCCATGCCACGAGCAATTCCTTCGACTAAGTCTTCAGGAGTTCCCACTCCCATGAGATAGTGAGGTTTTTCTTTTGGAAGAGTCTCTTTCATCACGTCGAGGATACGGTACATATCTTCTTTGGATTCTCCGACGGAAAGCCCTCCTACAGCAACTCCAGGAGTATCGAGATTGCCAATAAACTGAGCAGACTCGCGACGGAGGTTTTCATAGGTGACTCCCTGTACAATAGGGAAAAGTGCTTGTGGATAGAGTCCTGCATTCTTTCTCTTCGTCTCATTTTCCTTCCAACTAGTGACACATCTTTCTGCCCAACGATGCGTACGCTCCATCGCCGCCTTTGCATAGGTTTCATCTGAGTGTCCTGGGGCACATTCGTCAAATGCCATGATGATATCCGCTCCAAGATTACTTTGGATGTCCATAATATTTTCTGCCGTAAAATAGTGCTTACTTCCGTCGGTATGACTACGAAAGTGAACTCCGTCTTCCGTGATTTTTACGAGACTCTCTTTGTTTTTATAGCCGCTTCCCGAAGTTTGTCCGAGCGAAAATACCTGAAATCCTCCGCTATCTGTAAGTATCGGTCTCTCATAGCTCTGAAACTTGTGTGCTCATCAAAACGATTGTACCACTTTGTCCCCAGGACGGAGGTAGAGATGATAGGTGTTGTTGAGGATTATTTGTGCTCCCATTTCATCTAAATCATCTTTTGAGATTCCCTTTACACTTGCTTTTGTTCCTACTGGCATAAAAATAGGTGTTTCAAAACTCCCATGGGCGGTAGTAAAATTTCCGGCTCTTGCGTATCCATCCGTGCTTTCTATTGTGTACTCAAACAAAACCTTCATAATTAATAAATAACAATGAACAATGTATAATGATAAACTTAATTTTCACAAATCTGGCGTACGAAAAGGAAAAAAAATCTTCCAAAAAGGAAGATGAGAGAAGGGTTTTTTATTCTTTTATCCTGAGGGTTGTAGGTAGAAGAATCTATATTTCTTACAGTAATAATTCTGTCCCGAGTACTCGGGACAGAATTACAAGAGTGATATTTTTGGGGTTAAAAGTCGAGATTATAGCTTGCGCTTTTTTCTTCTTCTTGGAGCATGGATTTCAGACGTGCTTTATTGAGAGCTTTTCTTTCTTCACGTTCACTTCTTTGTGTTTGTGTGAAAAAGTGATGATCATATAAGAGGTCAAGTCCTGCATGGTGCCAATCTGGGAACTTTATTTTAATTTTTTTGATAACTTCGATTTCTTTTTTCAGCTTATCGGCCTTGTCAAAAAAATCCTCTCTCCCGAGATTATCCAAATCGGCATCTTTGATAATTTCTTCGAGTTTATTCGCAGGAGTTTTGTAGGCTGGATCTGTTGCAAGTATGAGTGACTCAATCAAGTGTATCTTGTCTTCAGGATAGAGAATGGTTTTCAGGTAGTTCGTAGCAATCTTTGCACCTACGGGTTCATTGGTATCATACTGGATGACAAAACCAGTATCATGAAACAGTGCAGCAATACAGAGTGCTTCAAGATCATCGTCAGTGATATTTTCTTTTTTTCCAATATAATACGCACGTTCCATTACATCGAGCGCATGCCCATAGTGATGGTAGTAGTGGTCTTCAAGGGGCATGAGTATCTTATTGACATACTTCATAGCCCCCGTAATAATTTTCGAATGTTCCATAAGGATTATGTCTATAGGTAAATAGGTCCATTGTCATTACGAGTGATAACGAAGTAATCTTAGATTGCTTCATTATATTCGCAATGACTCTTATTTCGAGTTTTAAAGAGTAGAAAATTATCCCCCCATAATTTTTCCTACATCATTATACGCTATTATGATGCTCAGCGCAATTAATAGGATGAAAAAAATTACATGGATAATTCCTTCGATACGTTCCCCGATAATTTTCTTTCAAAATAATTTCTGCATAGAGGTGTTGAGGACGATGAAAGCAAAGCGGCCTCCATCGAGGGCAGGGATAGGAAGGAGGTTGAATACCCCAAGATTGATAGAGATAATGGCTCCGATAATCAGGAGGAAAATAATTCCTTCGCTAAAAGTTTTTGAGATAAAATCTACGAGTCAAATAGGGCCACTCATTTGCTCGATAGCTTCGCTTCTTTCTTCTTTTGTTTTCGGTGCAAATATCTTTTGTACAAGAATTCAGAGTCACTTAAATGTTAAAATTGTCTGTCCATAGGTTTCTTGAACTCCATAGAGTATGGATTTCCCGAGACTATATTCGTATCTGAAATCCTCATTAATTTCTATGTGATTACTGATGTAGCTTCCAATTCTTCCATCGCTTGTTGGTGTGATATCGACTTCTGTTTTTTGTCCTTGTCTTTCTAGGTAAAACTTCATCGGTGCGTCCGGATGACTCTGGATAATACTGATAACTTGTTCAACTCCATGCACTATTACGGGTCACTGCTCTCTGCGAGTAATATCTTCTTTCGGAGTTACTTCAATTTGGTAGAGAATATCTCCCACTTCTATACCTGATATTTGAGCAAGTGATCCACTGAGGGGGGAGAGGATGACTCCAGGTTTTTCGATGATAAGTCATATGTCTACGGCTTCTGTATACGTCGGTAAAAGTCGGATAGTATGATCTGTTGGGATGAGAGTATTTACCCCGATTGGTTTTACTCCGATGAAGAAAAGAAAGCTAAAGATTACCGCAGCAAGTAAAAAGTTCATAGCAACACCAGCGAGGATAATAATCGATTGTTGCCATGCCGGTTTTTTAGAGAGATTGTAGGGAGCTTCGTTTTCTAGGAGTTTTTCTTTGATATAGCTTCTATCTGCTACTCCTACTTTTTCTCCACTACTATCATAGAGACTTTTTCTTGTTTTTAATCGATCCGATATCTCTGTGTTTCCGAGTTTTTTCCCCGTTTCATCAAAGACTTGAAAACTGGTTACATGTTCTCCGGTGAGTTTTACAAAACCTCAAATAGGGAGCCAATTGAGAGTGAAAAGTGTCCCCTTTGTGTCAGTAAACAGCTTTTTTGCTCTTGGTGGGATTCCGAGACCAAATTCTTCTACACGTACTCAAAAGATGCGAGCAGATTTAAAGTGACCATATTCGTGAACGAGGACAATGAGAGAAAATAAAATGAGAGCAATCACGATTCCAATAAGAGTCATGGGGTGGGAGATGAATAAAGTAAGATGAGGAGTATTTTAGGGAAGAAGAAAAAAAAGTAAAACTTCGGTCGATTATTTTGAATTTAGAGAGAAATATGCTATACTTTTTGTAATTATTTTTTATGGATTCAAATATGGTAGAAAGAACTGGTGGAATTGATGGAGGAGTAGAAAATCAACAGTGAGGAACTAAACAAGCAAAACTTCAAGAATTTACGAGACGATTCACAAAAAGACAATTAGAAAGTAAGGATTATAAGGCTTCCTTTATTCAAGAAGTTATGTCAAATGATACACTTTCTGAATGACTCAAGGAAGACATGAAACGTTTTTTATTGCTAAATTCGGAGTATCAAAATGTTATTTCCAATGAGGATATCGATAATGGCATCATTGATATCAAAGAATTACAGCGCCATACACAGGTAGAATTTATCAAACTCAATCATAAAAAAAAGGAGATCAAAGAACAGATACTTAGGGAGTATGATCTGTCGAGTGATCAATATGAACGTGCTATTGGAGACTCTTTTGATACTATGACGATACAACAGATTGAAGAACTACTTTCCTCTGCAAAAGAACGACAAGTATTTCTGAAATCTAAGTTTAAAAATCGTATACCAGAAAAGCGATCAATCCAATCATTTCTAGTTCGTTTTAATCTTACTGATGCCATCGAAAAGAAACTTCACAAGCTTTCAGAAGGTGAGCAAAGTGATGTCATAGAAACTTTAAATAATCTCAAGGCCTATAGGGTAGATACAATAGATATTGAGCACTTATTTCATTATAATTTTTTCTCAAGCGAAGAAAAAAAGGAAATACTTCTCGCCTTTATACCGAGCTTAAATCTAGAACAAGCTATTGCTCTTGGTTTTATCACTGAAAGTGACGCAGATAATCGTAAGGAGGAAGTCGTTAAGGAAGCGATGGATTATGGGGAAAACATATCTGCAAAACTCATTGCTCAGGGGATTAATAACAGTGACATCTATATCCCTACAAAGGATGTTCTGACAAATACGGCAAGAGTAGAAACAATGTCGAGCAATATATCTTTGAAGCCAATTGCTGATGGTTTGGGACAAATATTAGAAGCAACAAAAGAATCAGTCAATGCTCGTTGACCTCATAATTTCGAGGAGTTTAAAATTGCGATGGGAAATAATCCAAAAGTAAGCCCTAAAACCTATAATACTGAAAACCTTCAACCAGGAGGGGTAATCAGGATAGAAACAAAAGATGCCAATGGTCAGACCAAATATATGTTTGGAAAGATACAAGGAACAGATATCGGTACACAAAAAAATAAATTTTACCTTCTTGACGCTTGATCATGAACCGAGTACCAAACTGGGGCTAAGACAGGAACCGAGTATCAGTACTCGGAATTCATGGATTTTCTCGAAAATCAGCGCGTCTGAGGCGTAGAGTTTTATAGTGAAAAAGAAATCATCGATGGAGATACGCCATTTTCTCATACCGCACTAAAGCAATGAATGGAACTAAGATCAGATGATGAAATAGATGCAGATGTTGATGCTTTATTTGACGAGATCGAGGAGATGAAGAAAAATGGAGTAAAAGAAGATGATCCTCAGATACTGGCAAAGAGAGAACAAGTTCGAGAAATCCAGGAATGAAATATTCACGAACTCACTAGTGCAATTGATGAATTGGATGGTGCTGGTAAAGAATATGGTTTAGAGGTTGGTACTACTATTCAGGTAGATAAAGATACTGCTAAAAATCAAAATGAAGGAGTTTGGACTATTCAGGCAATTATTGGAAATAAAAGTATTGTCTTGAGTAATGGAGAAACTCTTGATATGTATAGTTTTTATCATGCATTTCAATCTAAAAAGGCTAAAAGAATAGCAAAGGTATGATCAGTAGATGCTTTGTTAACAGCCCTTTGAAATGGACAAAAGTGAAGATTTTGGAAACACTACATGGTGAAGAAAGGAAAATTTCTTAAGAAAAAAGAAGAGGAAGGGAATCTTATCCCCTTACCAGTGGAATATCTTGCATGAGAGGGGAAGGAGTTTATAAAAGTACATAGTATATCAGACGGTGAGGCTGTGGTAAGCTTTGGAGAAATAGAACAGAGCAAAAAAGAAGAGTGAAAAGAAACCTGGAAAACTGGCCCAAAAGAAAAGATTTGACTATGAGAATTATATCATTCCATAGAAAAGTATAAACTTTCACCAAATGAAAACTTCAAGGTACAGGAATCAAAAAATCTTGAAAGATCTGGAAGTTTTGTTAGTAAAATCTTTAAAAATTATTCCATACTTGAGTTAGTTGGATGATGAAAAATTGCGCTAGACTCTATAGAAAAATTTTTAGCCGAATGAAGAGAAGACCATAATGCCAAAATGGCCCTCAAACTTTTTGGAAAATTCATGCCACCAGAACTGAAAACAGATCTCCAATCTAGAGTACAATCAGAAGAAAGGAAAAGAACCGATGAATATATAGAAAAACTTAAGGCTCTTGATTCCCCAGAAGCCACAGCTAT
The DNA here is from genome assembly GCA_023898505.1 of Candidatus Peribacteria bacterium. Classification (GTDB taxonomy): domain Bacteria; phylum Patescibacteriota; class Gracilibacteria; order BD1-5; family UBA6164; genus HK-STAS-PATE-10. Next base: position 1,326,976 of record CP060226.1, read on the forward strand.
GATAGAAAAATGGCTAAAAAATAAGGATTGTCCACAGCATAAACTAGAAGCAGCGCTTCTCTTTATGTATAAGGAATATGGAAGTCTTTATACTAAGTGACCACTTGCAAAATATAGAGGGACTTGGTTGTGGTATGAGGTACTTTGAGGTAAGAAGGGAGATGAGCTTTGGCAAGAAGTAAAAGCACAGTCTGAAGCAGACGATATTCAGGCAGTGCCATTTACAGAAGAATTCCTTGTTTTTCTACTTGTTAAAAAACAATGTTGATCAGATTACAAAAAGTTTGGCTGAATTAAAAGACGTTCGAGATTGCATAAAGAAATTAAGTCTATGTGGCCAGAAGGAATCAGTGCTGAAATTGAAAAGGGGTATAAGGACGCTAATGATACTCGTTCCGTAACTGGTATCAACGAATGAGCGTGGTCTGAAATTAGTGGTGGTACGTATGGTAACTTTGTTGGTTGGATGAGAAAAGTAGGTCAAAGGGGAGGGTATATTCATGATACCTATGAGACCGCAATAGGAGTATTTATGACTTGAGCTATCTATAACTTTGATCAGAGGATTATTACGAAGTACATGAAGGATATATATAAGACTCAGTGATGAGAAGGATCTCCAATTCCTGTAATGCAGTATTGTTCTACACCAAGTAGTATGGATTTCTTCAATCAGGTGATATTAGAGGTTTGTAAAAGCCTAGCAGACTATCATCCAGATTTAGCGGAGCAGTGAATTGCGGATCAAGCTCAAGACTTATATGATAGGAGAAAACAGTTGGGGTCTCCAAAAATGGAGCAAAAAAGAATCAAAGATTTTTTAGAGTTTTGGTGAAAATTTGGTGAGCCGATAACCAGGTCTCTTCATATGGTAAATGGACAGTGATGAAAGTATGCCAAATCCGACAAACTCATTGTCCTTGAGAAAGATAAAAAATGAAAAGAAATATTGAACCAGTACTATAAAGATACTGGAAAAATAGCCCATAATTTGTATCATAAAAATGGAGAATATTTTGATGATTGGTTTGAGGATGTTGGAATGAGTGGATATGGCGTAAAGCAAGCTGTAGAATATGCTTTTAAGATTGGATCTGGTACTACCCCGGTACATCCAAGTATAGCTAAAACTGTCATGTCTCAAATAGAATGAGAGGCGAAAAGAATTAAAAATACATCTTTTGATTCGGATGAAGTAAAAAATAGAGCAATGAAGTTTACGCAATTAAAACATCTCTATTCCAATGTACTTGCTGGTATTTATGAATCTGCCGCGAATGCTCGTAATATTCAAATAGTTTTAAGTGATGAAAAGGGTTTTTTCAAGAATTTTACGGAAGAATTATGAATCTTACACATTAATGAGAGGTCACCAATGTCGGAGGCGACTGAGGAGGCAATCCATCATTGTGAGTTATTGCCAGAGGGCGAAGGTGGACCTCTGAGCGAACAAATTGATACGCTGGTAAATAACTTTCTCGATGGTAATGTCTGAGAAAAACAGTGAGAGATAGAAAGACTAGTAGAAGAAACGAGATCAGGTGCAGAAAATGCGCAGTCTAAAATGAGTTCATCTTCTGTTCATCAATCTGATAGACAGAGATCTGACTGATGAGGGGGGATTATAGATGAGATAGATGTTTCAAATAATACTGATTGATGAGATGATGACGGAGATTAATCCTTCTTCCAATTCGTCAATCGACTCTCGAAGCTAATCTCATGAGTGGATGTATCTGACCAACGAACGGTTACAGATACATCCATTTTTTCTGAATTTGAATCGGTGGATGAGCCCGTATAGGAGACCTGTATTTCACGAGTGTATATCGGCTTGAAATCTGTTCCCCCACTTTGGGTATAGAGATTATTTGCATCTTTCTTCACAGCAAAGGCATCTCTATAGTCACTATCACTATAGATATAGTTTGTGACTCCACTTGGTTCTGAAAGTATCCAGCGATTATTGGTATCGAGGGTGATAGTATAGTGAGCCGTATCTTGGATATCTCTCGTCACTCCAGTGTCTCCGATGCAGCTAGGGTTGTAGTTCAGAGTATTCCAACAATTCTCTACATCTGAGGAAAAGATAAGCCAATTGGTATCACGGATGTTTTTCATAGCCTCCATACCTTCTCGAGCGATTTGTATGGCTTCGATCCTATTTTTGGTTGTCAGGGTAAGGTTTTGAGACTCATGAAACATACGGTACATACCTGTGACTCCCGTTACAATGATGAGCGTGACAACCATAGATTCTACGATGGATGTTGCTTTTAGTGAAGACCTCACAAGTTCGAAGTTATAAGGTAGAAGTTAGAAATATATTACTATTTTATGATTCTGAATCAAGGGAAAAAGGTTTTTTACATTTTTATAGATTCTATCCCGAGTCCTCTGACCAGAATGAGAGTAACGGGAGTTCCACTTTTCCTCTTTACAAAAAATATAAACACATTACAGTATCTCTAATCCCTAATCTCTAACCCCCAATCCCTAACTTATGTTTTCTATCCACGATGAAGCTCAGCTTACTGCGCTATTTGAACAAGAAGGGATCCCAAAGTTTCGCTATGCGCAAATAGAAAATGCTCTTTATAAAAATTTTGTGACCGATTTTTCTGAAATACAGACGATCCCAAAGGATGTCAGAAATCTCCTGAAAGAACATTGTTTTTATAGAAGTCTTACTGTGGATTTAGAAAAGACTTCGTCAAATGGTCAGACTACAAAAATTCTCTTTAAAACGCAAACAGGAGAGTTTATCGAGGCAGTAATTATGCGTCATCTGACGGGAAGAAATACGCTCTGTGTTTCCTGTCAGGCAGGGTGTCCTATGGCCTGTAGTTTTTGTGCCACGGGAAAACTCGGGTTACTCAGAAATCTCGAGATGTATGAAATTGTCGAACAGATTGTCTATGCAGCAAAACTTCTGTATGAAAATGGCGCTACGCTTCGCAATATCGTATTTATGGGTATGGGCGAACCAATGCTGAATTATGAAAATGTAAAACGTGCCATAGAAATCGCTACAGAACAAAAAAAATTAAACCTTTCAAATCGTCGTGTAACGGTCTCTACTTGTGGTATTGTCCCAGGAATCCGTAAATTTATGACTGACTTTCCTCAGACATCACTGGCAGTGAGTTTGCATGCACCCAATGATGAAATCCGTAAATCGATTATGCCTGTAGATCATACCTACCCACTGAAAGACTTGATGCAAATACTTGATGAGTATGTAGCCAAGACGAATAAACGAATCTTTTATGAATATATCATGATCAATGGGGTAAATGACCACGTAAAGCTCGCGGATGAACTTGGAAAATTGTTGCAGGGAAGACTGGCTCATGTCAATTTTATCCCCTATAACCCAGGAGAAGGAACGGACTCTGATGGTTTTCTTCCGACTCCGAGATTTATCATTGAAAAATTCCAACGTACGCTTGAAAAATATGGGATTCCATCAACGATTCGTGCAACGATGGGAGATGATATCGATGCTGCTTGCGGACAATTGGCGAATAAGAAGTAGGGCGAATCTAGATAAGTTAAAAGTTCTTATTTCCCCACTTTATTATGTAAGAGAGTGTTAGGAATGAGTTCTTGAAATATTAAATCATGATCCTGAATCAAGTTCAGGATGACACTAACTCTTAATTTCCCCCTTTGTCATAAATGAATTCGGTCATAAATGAATTCTAACTTTACTTTTTGATAAAAAATACTAGACTTTCATAGTCTTATTTTCCAACATATTTTTGTATGCAATATACAATAGTATACACTAAAAATCCAGAGGGGTGATTTACCGTGCAGGTATTAGAATTACCATGATGTATTTCTGAGTGAGAAACGAAGCAAGAAGCACTCATAAATATAAAGGAGGCAATAGTTTTATATGTAGAATCTATAAAAGAAATTGCGAAGCGTAAGACGCAGACTACAAAGAATATATCTATAGATTCTATTACTGTGGATTATGAAGCAGTATAGTTCTAGATATATTATTAGTTTTTTAAAGAAAAAAGGATTTATTATTGTTAAGCAAAAGGGAAGTCATATTTCAATGTTTAATGAAATTACTTGAAAAATGGTGATTGTACCATTTCATAACAGAGACCTGAAGACTTGAACTCTGTTGTCTATCTTAAAGCAATCTTGATTTTCAAAAGAAGATTTATTTTAATGTATATATTTATGAAACATCTTATTTTCCGTCTTTTTTTTATTATTGTTGTTATTATTGGTCTCGTATCATATACTGTACCTTGGTCAAACTATGGAGTGCAGGTTCCATTTTCGGGAGCTGATTATCGTCTGGGGCTTGATCTCCAGGGAGGAATTGAACTTGATTATAAGGTAGATCTGAGTGAAGTATCTGCCGAAGAGGATTATGATAGTAGTAGAGAAAAATCAATCATCGAAGGACTAAAATCTATCATCGATAAACGTGTAGAAACCCTCAATATCAATGATTCAGTTATTACATCAGCCTCATACGCTGGGGAGCAGCATATTATTGTACAGATTCCATTAAAAGGGAATTCAGATTTTGAGAATTCTGAAAATATTCGCCGTGCAAAGGAGGCGATTGGTCGTGTTGTAAAGATAGAATTTAAAGAATTACGCCAAGAAATTACCGAAGCAGATATCAACGCACGAAATGAACTAGCATACCAGATATCAGAAGAGCTCTCTCAGAGTGAGTATGATTTTTCTGTAACGGCAAATAAATACGTACTTAGTGAAGAAAATATACGTATCGGAGAAACGACAAACTTTTCTGCATTTTCTGGCGTAACTGCTCAGAGCTTTACAGATACTAATATACAAAGAGTACAAGATGAAAGAGGAGATTTTGGATATATCATTGTAAAAAAGCAGACAGGAGAAAATCCGAATGGAATCTATGATTATCTCTTTGTAGATGCCCGTCCATCTGAGTGGAAGCCAGCCGCAGATACTGAGGGAAGAGTCCTTGATGATCGATATTTTGTAAACTCTTCGGTTCAGTTTAATGATGCATTTCAACCACTTATTGAACTCACATTTAATAGTGATGGAGCTGAGATTTTTGGAGAACTGACGAAGCGTCTTGTCGGAAAACCAATTGCCATCTTTGTCGGTGGAGAACTTCTCACGTCCCCAACCGTAAATGAACCGATTCTTACAGGAAGAGCAGTAATTACCGGTCAGTATACTCCAGAGTCAGCAAGACAACTTTCCAACGATATCAATACTGGAGTCGTACCTGCTCCGATTTATCTTACCTCAGAGAGATCTATTGATTCAAAACTCTGACTCAATTCTTTGGAACAACTCGTAATAGCGGGGATGATAGGATTTTTGATGATTTTTGTATTTTTACTCGTAGTATATCGTAGTTCTGGACTTATTGCCAGTATTGCCCTTGCTATTTATGTGATGGTGGTATTAGCCATTGTAAAATCATTTGGGGTGGTACTGACTCTTGCCTCTATTGCAGGGTTAATACTTTCTATTGGTATGGCTATTGATGCTAATGTCCTTATCTTCGAACGTATACGAGATGAATTGTCTCGTGGAAAGGGAATAGAAGAAGCGAGTGTGATTGGATTTAAGAAGTCTTGGTCAGCCATCTGGGATTCTAACGTTACGGGGTTTATCGTTGCCTTGATTTTATTTATTTTCTGAATAAATTTGATAAAGTGATTTGGGTTGATGCTGGCTATCGGTATCATCGTCTCACTCTTTACTTGCTACTGGATTAGCCGTGTATTTACGGTTCTTTTGGCTCGTAGTATAAAAAATATTCATATATTTATTGGGAAATAATTTTACTTTTTAAATACTTTTTTCTATGAAAGATTGGAAAATAATAGCCGTTACGGTATATATTGTGCTTTCACTGATATATATTACGTATGATTTTTATTCAGATTTGAAGCTCTGATATGGAGCGATGATGTATAATGCTGGAAAACAAGATACGGTTATCTCTCTTGTAGAGGGGATCCAGTGAGCGAACTGTCAGCAAGCACTTCCTGTGAGTGATGGAAAAGTAACCATTGGTCTTCTCGATGTTACATGTTTACAACAAGCTCCTGCAACGACAGAAGAAGTAGCACAATAATTCATAAAAAAATAAAAACGGTGTTTACACCGTTTTTATTTTGTATCTGAGATCATCGACATTTCCTGCTCCCAGGAGGAGGAGGATGCTAGAATCTGGATTTTTAGCATCATAGGTGAGGAGATTCTTGAGCGTGTTTTCCATTCAATCTCCATTATATATATTTGGATGATCTATAGCTTTTACCAGAAGCGAAGCATTTATCTTCTGTTTATCTTCTTCACTATCACGGGATTCATAGATATCGGGGATGACGAGGGTATCTGCTGCGTAGAAACAGGTACTAAATCCATCTAATAACTCAATGGTACGATTGTACTGATGTGGTTGAAATACAACATAGAGGTGTTTTTCTGGATGTCTTTCTTTAATGGCTCCGAGTGTCAGAGAAATCTCTGTTGGATGATGTCCATAATCGCTCATAAGGATATTTTCATGCTCGGTGGTACCGATAATCTCCATCCTTCTCCACACCCCTGTGTAGTTTTCAAGAGTAGTAACGATATCATCACTCGGGATACCAAACATAAATCCAACGATATAGGCAAGGTGTGCATCATAGAGGATATGTTTTCCTGGAATTTGTAAGTGTATCTCTGGAAACTGAAATACTTCTTCTCCAAACTGAAATACATTTTCATCGATGGTGATATAGTGGATATCTTCACGAAGACCCATTAATTTCTTTGAAAGTCTATCGTTTTTATCGAGGATGACAAAACCATCAGGGATTACGTGTTCTACGAGTTCTGTAAAGGCAGAGAGGTAATCAGCTTCATCTTTATAGTAATCGAGATGATCTACTTCGATATTGGTAATCACAGCGACGGCTGGTCTGTACTGTAAAAAACTACGTTTGTACTCACAGGCCTCGATGACAAAGGTATCACTCTCAGAGAAATGGGTATTTTTATTTCCAAATTCTTTAAGGATGGTCCCGATGATAGCATTGACTCCATTTTCAGAATCTTTAAGTACGAGACTTGTGAGGGAAGTCGTCGTTGATTTTCCATGTGTTCCAGCAACCGTAATGAGCTTGGAAGTATTGACGATATCTCCCAGAGCTTGTGGGTAGCTACGAGTACGGATATCTTGTTTTCTCGCTTGCATAAGCTCTGATTGAGAGTCGGGGATAGCTTCTGTATACACAACAAGAGTTTCTTCGAGAGGATCTTTTCCGAGCCTTTCTATACGTGCTATATCCTCACCGATGATGATATCGCAGCCCTCTTGTGTAAGTTGATGAATAAGTTCAGAATCAGTTTTGTCACTTCCATAGACCTTCCAACCTTGATGGAGATAGTATCTGGCGATGGCAGAGACTCCGATTCCCCCGATTCCGATAATGTAGACAGTGTTTTGCATTTTTTTAAGTATTATTAAGATATTTCGCTACTTCTGGAAATACGTCATTTTCTAAATCTATCAATTCTTCTTCCGTAAACTTTGAGAGAACCCAATCACTGACGTCATACTTTTCATTGAAACCAATCCCTACTTTGATACGTTTCCAATCGCTTCAAATATGCTGGATAATACTTTTAACTCCATTGTGTCAACCAGCGCTTCAGGTTTGGCGGATGCGGACTTTTCCAAACTCCATACTCATGTCATCATAAATCACAATGATATCACTCGGACTCAATTTATAGTACTGGAGTAATTTTTGAATACTTTCTCCAGAGAGATTCATAAAAGTTTGTGGCTTTAAGAGAATGATCTTTTCTCCTTGCAGATTCCCTGTTGATATATCTCCTTTGAACTTTGACTCATACGCAAAATCACTAAAACTACCTCCCCTCGTTCTTGCTGCGTCGTCTACGAACCAATCGAGAAATAAAAAGCCAAGATTGTGACGAGTAGTTGTGTAGGTTTCCCCTGGATTTCCAAGTCAAATGATAAGCTTCATACTTTATTTAAGTCATCTATAAATTTGTCCTCTTGTATCGACAGCGACGATATTGTTTCCTTTTGAGGTTTTCTCAAACACGATTCTGATATTTCCTTTACGAATTCTAAAGTACTGTGTATATCATGAAAGAGGTTTGATGAAGTACTGCTCTAAATTATTTGTTTCTATGTCTTTGATAATGTGATTGATGATATCACGAAAAGGATGCTTCTCGATAAATTTCTTCCATTTTACTACCATAGAAGAAATTTATTTTGTTAACAATGATGCAGAAGTAGGGGTATCGAATACAAATTCATAGCTGTGTATATCTTCTTTCATCCCTGCTTCTAGTTCAGCAAAAGTTTCTTCATCCATTTGAACGGTAACAATATTATCTTTTAAATCAATAACTTTGAACATAATAATAGCGGTAAAAGATATTACCGCTATTATAGTAAGATATTTGCTTTATTCAAATAAATCATCGTCGATATCGATCTCAGTTTTGAGGATTTTACATTTATCTATTCCACTGAGAACAATTTTCTTGTCGTACTTGAGATCTTTTTTTGGCATACGTCCCTCATAATCAAATTGTGAAAGTACGTATTTAATTGCGTTGATTCTTGCTTTCTTTTTGTTGTCACTGTTGATAACAATCCAAGGACAGTGATCTGTATGAGTTTGTGTAAAGTTTTTATACTCTGCAAGCGTATATTTTTCCCAAAGTTTTTGAGATTCTTGGTCGATAGGAGAGAGTTTGTATTGTTTGAGGGGATTGGTTCTTCTTTCTTCAAATCTCTTTGCTTGTTCGTCCTTGGTTACAGAAAAGTAAAACTTGATAACCTTGATCCCAGAGTCTACAAGCATATTTTCAAACTGTGGTACATCTTTCATAAACTGTTCGTACTTATCTTTGGTAACAAACCCCATTACTGGTTCTACTCCCCCTCTATTATACCAGCTTCTGTCAAAAAATGTCATCTGACCAGCACTTGGTAGGTAGTGTACGTATCTTTGAAAATACCATTGGCTTTTTTCCATATCGTTTGGTTTTTCGAGAGCGACAACTTTTGCCCCTCTTGGATTGAGGTATTCCATAAAACGTTTAATTGTTCCTCCTTTACCTGCAGCATCTCTTCCTTCGAAGATAACCAAGAGCTTTTCTCCGTTTTTCTTGATATGTCTTTGGAGTTTTACGAGCTCAAGTTGAAGTTGAATGAGTTCTCTTTCGTATTCGTAGTCACTTTTCTTTGCACAGATAGGGATATAGTGATCACGTTTTTCTTCATCGATGTTTTCGCAAGCACGGTATCTCTTGTCTACTTTTTCTACGACATCAATGATTTCACTTTCTTTCTCTTTTTCTTCTTTTTGGATTTCTGCATCGATTTGATCGTCGATTTCGTCAAGAATCTTGTAGAGAGGTTTGAGTTGTTTTTTTTCTTTTTTATCAAGCTTCTCAGATTTTGATTCGAGAAGGTGACTCAGTCTGTTTCTGAGAACTTTGAGATTATCTTTGTCTCCTTTCTCTGCAAGTTCTTTATGAAGCTCTTTGAGAGATTTTGTGAAATTTTTTATAGTTTTTGCGTTGAGCTTAATAATATTGTTAAAAATCTCATAAAATATTGATGGCATAGGACAACAGGAAGTAAAGAATTAATATGACCATATAATTACATCATATTATTTTTCTCAGGTCAATAAAAATAGCGAGTTTTTATTTAATAAAAAAGTCAAGAATATAAAAAATGGCTTTTTGTAGCCATTAAAAAGTATAAAAAATTATATTGTACTACTTCATAAATTTTGTGTGTATTTCTTTGAGTTTCGGATTAGTGACATGGGTATAGACCTGCGTTGTGTTGATACTGGCATGTCCGAGCATCTCCTGGATACTACGGAGATCAGCTCCAGCGTTGAGGAGAGAGGTCGCAAATGAGTGTCGAAGTGTGTGGGCACTGACATCTTTCAAAATCCCGGCTTTCAAGGCGTAGTGTTTCACCATATTGGTGATAAAGAACCTAGAGAGGCGAACCTGTTCATCTTCGAGAGCATCGATATTGTCAATACTGATGTTATGACGGATAAAGAGGGGAGAAAGATGATCGTTGCGTTTTGCAAGATACAACTTTATGAGTTCTGCGGAAGTCTCGGTCAGATAGACGACTCTGATTTTCCTTCCCTTACCACGGACGGCAAACTCTTTTCGTTCGAGATCTATGTCGGTTTTGTTGAGTTTGGTCAGCTCCGAGATTCTGAGTCCTGTCGAGTATATGGTCTGCATAATCGTGATATCACGGAGACCAATGATGCTCTCTTTGTCAGGGATATCAAAGATGCGCTGGAGTTCGTCATCGGTCAGAAACTCTACCTGTCTTGGTTCGGCTTTGATGAGGTCGATAGCGGTAGGGGAGAGAGATTTTATCCCTTGTTTTTCTAAGTACTTGAGGAAACTACGAATCGTAATCATATACGCATTGGCGGTTTTAATGCTGATGTTTTTATTGAGTTTATACAGGTAGCTACGAAATCCTTCTGATAGTGGGAGATCAATACTCGATACCTCAAAGCTAAAACTATCTCTTCCTTTGTCTTCTAGGTATTCGGCAAACTTACGGAGGTGACGATCATACTGTTCGACCGTATTTTGCGATTTATTTTTGATGACTTCCAGCCAATTGAGGAAGGCATCGTGAGCTTCGGGGAGTTGCATAGATATATTATGTGAAGTATTTCGGAGATTGTATTTACTTTGGGTGGAGAATCAATAGTATTTGATTGAGAATGAATGGTGGTTTTGAAGAAAGGTCGGGAGAACGAGTTTTCTTTAGAAATTAATGAGGGGGAATAAGCTGTTTTCTCCGCTATCGCTCCGAAAATAATTTCAAATTTACGGGGTAATAGATACAATACAAACAATTTAATTCTTCAAAAACTATTATGACTAAAAGAGATAATTCAATAGTTCTCTTTCACGAAAAGCAGGTTCGTCGTTATTGGGACGAGGGAAATGAACTTTGGTATTTTTCAGTTGTCGATGTCATTGAAATTCTTACTGATTCGAGTATTCCAAGAAGATATTGGAGTGACTTAAAAGGAAAGCTAAAAAAAGAAGGAAGTGAAGTGTACGAAAAAATCGTACATTTCAAATTGACTGCTCCAGATGGGAAAAAAAGGGATACTGATTGTTTTTCTAGTGAGGATTTACTTCGTGTGATTCAATCAATTCCTTCTCCCAAAGCAGAACCCTTTAAACTCTGGCTCGCCAAAGTAGGTTATGAAAGAATTGAAGAAACCGAAGACCCTGAATTAGCAATGGAAAGAGTTATGCAGACCTACCTCAAAAAAGGTTATTCCAAAAATTGGATAAATCAAAGGCTCAAAAGTATTGAAATCAGGAAAGAACTCACTGATGAATGGAAAGAAAGAGGAATGAAAGAAGGTTTAGAATATGCAATTTTGACAGATGAAATTACCAAAGCTTGGGCTGGAAAATCAGTAAAGCAATACAAACACTTTAAAGGTTTGAAAAAGCAAAATTTGAGAGACAATATGAGCAATCTTGAACTTGTTTTAAATATGCTTGCCGAGGCTTCAACGACCGAGATTTCTAAAAAGCAAAAGCCAAAAGGAATGCAGCAAAATAAGGTTGTTGCTCAAAAGGGGTGAAGAGTAGCCAAGCAAGCAAGAAAAGAACTTGAAGAACAAACGGGTGAAAGTATTGTTTCTTCCCAAAATGCAAAGCATTTGCAGAATAAGGAGAAGAAGGAATTGAAATAATTTTAGCGGAATTTTCGCAAAATCAGATATACTAAAACACTATCACATAATTCTCTTTCTCAAAATGGCACAAATATACGAAACAGAAAATTTTATTGTTGAATCTCATGAACATCCATTTGTCAGCCGTACCGACGGAGGACACATTCGTATTTGTATCAAAGATTCGTCGATTCCCGATCGTACTCAGCTCACTCCAAAGGCAGCGATTGAACTTATGAGATTGACGATGATTGTAGGGGAGGCTATGGAAAAGGGCTTAAATCAGCGTGGAATTAAGGTAGTGAAAATCAACTATCAAGACATGGGAAATTGGGCATTTAAAACTGGAGATACGCCATTTTTACATGTACATGTATTTGGTCGTACGTTTGACGCAAAATACCAAATCTTTCCAGAATCTGTCTATCTCCCTGCTCGTGAATCAGGGTTCTATGATACATTTGAACCTTTAAATGCTGAAGATATTATAGAAATTCAAAAGCAAATCGAGATAGTTTCCGCTCAAAAAAAGTACCAATTACAGCAATGGGAAAAATAATATACAGGGGAAGGAGCGGTAATACAGATATTGGCGTATAAGTAGGGTAACCGAGCATTTTTCCCGTGGGAGAAAAAACAAAATTTACTAAGAATTTTAACTCTTAACTGGGAAGGTCCCATAAAAAATATATGACAACATATATAGCACTTCTCAGAGGGATAAATGTTTGATGAAATAAAAAGGTGGAAATGAAAAGATTGAAAAATCTTTTTGAATCTTTGGAGTATACGGGTGTTTCTACGTATTTAAATACTGGAAATATTTTTTTTGATTCAGATACAAGTCAAGAAGTACTACAAGAAGAAATCTCAAAACACTTCGCAAATGAATTTTGATTTCATATCCCACTTCTTGTGAAAAATAAATCTGAAGTATCTCGTATCGCCAATGCGATACCTAAGAATTGGAAAAATGACTCCGAACAAAAAACAGATATAGCCTACTTATTTCCAGAGATTGATTTTGAGACGATTATAGATGAACTCCCAATAAAAAAGGAGTTTATCAACATCATATATGTTCCTGGGGCTATAATCTGGAATGTAAAAAGGGAAGACTATAATAAGAGCGCTATAAATAAGATCGTTGCGTCGAAATTGTATCATTTTATGACCGTGAGAAACGTAAATACTGCGAGATATCTCGCAGTATTTACGTAAATTTGCCTTTTTCTCTCGAATTATGCTATCATATATGAGGTATCATAATATATCAGTATGATTACAAGAAAACAGTTACAGGAAAAAATACAACAGACCTATGTAATCTCTTCAGAAAAGAAAGAGTATTATTTGAGACGATCTGAAAACTATACTCCTGAAGCTATTCAAAAAATTTATGAGATTATTGTTAGCTCTGAGAAAGAAGCAATAACTCAGTTTGAAGCCCATGAGTCTCAGAAATACATAGGAAATATGAACCAAGTTCATGATACCATTACAAAAATGGAAGAATTTGATAAAACAGAAGAGGGAAGTATTGATGAGCAGTTAGAATCAACCTTACAAAATTTATAATATCAGATAAATACATCGTATGACACCTAATGAATGACCTCAAATACCCATTCCTGAACAAGTAGACAGTTGACCTAAACTTTCTGAAAAGCAAGTTAGTAATTTTAAGGAGTTTTGTGAGTCTCAGTGAATTTGTCAGGCTACGGAAGGAAAAATTGACTCGTATGAAGCAGCTATGCGTTGAGTTGATGGGACCCAAGATAAAAAAGGAATATTTTCCATTGCAGATATTGATAGTATGGCTCCTGTTGTTGGAGCACTAGCTCAAGGTTGAGAAAGAAGAGAACAGGTATTATTTCACTCTCCAAACCTTGCAAGTATTTCTCACTCAGATCTTCAAATATTAGATGTATTATTACAACAAGCTCGAATTGCTAAGGAAAGAGATAGACAGATTATTTGACAGGTAATTGCTGGGGTAGTAGCCGTACAGGCCCTTCCTTTCGCTGTCAAAGCCATGCTTCCAACTGATGATGGACCATCAGATATGTTATGAACAGCTGCTGTAGGTATATGGACTGCTGCAAATGTTTATAGATCTATCGATGAAGCAAATATGAGACAAGGAAATGCTAAAAGTCGTATTTAGTTATACAATAATCTCTGCTTCTCCTTCGGTAACCAAAATCGTATGCTCGTACTGACATCCGAGGCTCCCATCCTTGATATAGATTTCCCAATCTCCTTCATCCACGATTTCACCACTCGTTTCTCAGAGAATTGGTTCGATAGCGAGCGTCATCCCAACCTCGAGTTTTGGTCCAGTTCCTGGTTTTCCATAGTTGTAGATATAGGGCTTTTCATGCAGGGTTTTCCCGATAGCATGACCTGTCAGATCACGAACGACGACAAAACCAGCAGACTCTATCTCATGCTGGATAGCGGCAGAGATATCTCCAACTTTGTTTCCGGCTCTTGCTTGTTCTATCCCCGCATAGAGGGCTTTTTTATTGGCTTCGATCAGTAGAGCACCGGAAGGATTTTTGTCATCCCCTCCGATGATCACGCTAAAAGCAGCATCAGTATTGACTCCATATTTTTTATCCTTGACTCCGAAGTCAAAGGTTACGAGATCTCCTTCTTGAAATACGATATCTTTTCTCGCACGTCCGTGTACTACCACATCATTGACACTGATACAGATGTTGTCAGGGAAGCCATAGACTCACTTAAATCCACAGAGCACTCCATGATCACGGCAGATATCTCCACAGAGTTTATTGATTTCTATAGCCGTAACTCCTGGAGCTACTTTTTTTCTGATAGCTTCAAATACTTTTTTATGTACTTCGGCATTTTTTCTCAGTTGTTCGATTTCTTTTTTGTTGAGCATATAGGTTTAAGTTACAAAATGAAAAGTTGTTTAGAATATAGAAAAATTATTTTTCGTTTTTATGGAACAATATACTTCACCGTTTGTTATTTTATAGTTATCGTAGTTTTTTCTTTTTTACTTCTTCAAGTAACAGGTCAAAGTCATTTTTATAGAGTACATCTTGTTTTGGTTTGAATTTATTATATTCGTTTTCAGCTTTTTCTTTAGCTAGTTGTGCTGTTATTTTTCAAGCGTTTGTTAGAATGGTTTTTCTCGTTCATCTTAAAAAATCATCAATTCTTTCTTTCCAATCATCCATCATCATGATTTGTTCATCCATTGCCTGCATCTCGGCAATATCAAGGTATGCGTTCACGAGTAAGTTTAAACCTTTTATTTCTTTTTCATCTAAGTAATTTTTAGCAATATTAACATCACTTTTCATTATTTTTCATTTTGGAGATCCTTTCCAGCTAGTTAATCACATATTTTTCTTTTCACTATCAACTCTATCATAAATTATTTCAGCTGCTGTATTTCAAGAGATTGCATAGTGAAGTTTATTTTGAATTGTAGCAAAAAATTGTTTTGTTGTTTCACTGTCTTTATCATAGTCAGCACTAAGAGAGTATAAATCAGTAAGTTTTTGATAAAATATTCTTTCACTTGTCCTAATATCTCGTATTCTTTCAAGCAATTCTTCAAAATATCTTCTTCAAAATTTATCTCAGTCTCTTAATCTTTCATCATCCATTACAAAACCTTTTATCATAAACTCTTTTAGTATATTTGTCGCCCAGATTCTAAATTGAGTTGCCTGTTTTGAATTCACCCTATATCAAACTGCGATTATTACATCAAGTGAATAATAATTTTTTGATTTTGAATCATAATTATTAAAGTGCATTTTTTGCACATTATGGTTTTTTTCTAATTCAAAGCTATCAAAGATATTTTTTAAATGTTTTGTTATAACGGTTCTATCTACTCAAAAAAGTTGTGCAATCTTTTTTTGAGTCATCCATATGGTTTCATCTTTCAAGAAAACATTTATTTTAAGACTTCATTTTACTCATTTATAAAATAAAATTTCAGTTTGTTTTTGATTTTCAAACTTATTTAATTCTTTAATATAATCTTTGTTTAGTGCCCATAATCAAGTTTTTATTTTATGAAATAAATCAAATTTGTTTGTAAAGTTATTTCATCAATCTGATTTTGAGTAAAATTGTAGTTGTCAATTTATGCTTCAATCTAAACTAGATTCTTTTATACTTTTAAAAATTTCTTTGCCGTAATTTTTGATAATATACTGTTTTAACTCTTGATTTTTAGCCTTTTTTCAAAAATAAACAAAGGCTTCAATGAGTTTATCTCTCCACCAATTATTTGGTAATCTTTGGATGTGCATAGTTTAAATTAAAATGTAAAAGATTTTTGTTACTAGGGAATAAACTTCAGTAAAATAAATCTCAGTTTGTTATATAAATTCATTTTTCAATTCAAAAAAACTATATCATTTTTTATATTTGATATATCAGTATTGATATTATTAATCTTACTTTTCAAATATATTTCTGAGTTTTTTAATGAATTTAGATTTGTTTTAGTATAATGAGATAAGATATTTTCTTTATTTAGAAAATTGCTTTTTTCTTTTCAGTATATTGTTAATTTGTAATTCACTTGTTCTAAATACGATTCTTGTAGGAAAAATCATATTTTTTGATAATCTAATAAAGATAGTTTTTTAAGAGGATATTTTTTTAGATAGTTTAATTTCTGAATAAATGTTTGTTGTAGTTTTTGTAGATAATTAATTTTGTTAATAAAAGTATTTTCCATTTCCTGCAATAACTTTATTTCTCATTTATAATTTCTGAAAATTGTATCTATTTCAGTGCAAACATATTTGAAGTTATAGTCCGATAGATATCAAAAAGTTTGAGTGCTAATATTTCTATTTATTGTTATTCAAAATATCGATAATCATGGGGAATAATAAGTTTTCTGTATTTTCCTTCATTTTATAAAGATATCTTTAAATCATAAAACTATTGCTGTAATATCAGTATGTACTTCGCTTTCTTTAAAACTATGTCATAATGAGTGTAATAATATATGAGAAAGTTCATGAGATATTATTGTTATAAATGATATTGGACTTTTTAATATTGATTTATTTATTTGTACTTCAAATATATAATCTTCTAGTTCTTTACTTCAATAGATGGGTATATTACTTGGAATTAAAACTTGAGCTGTTATAGTTGAATACTTATTATTGTGTGCAATAGTTGCTTGAGTAGTTTGGAAATCACTATTTTTTACATAAGTTAGCTTAATATTTATATTTAATCCTAGCTGTAATGCTATTATCTTTATAGCTTCAACTATCTTTTTATTTTTAATTAATTTAACTATATTTTTCTCATATATAGACTCCTTGATTCAAAAAAAGTTTTCCAGTTCTTGAAAGGCGCTTTTCACATAATCTAAACTTATAGTATTTACCATGATACATTACTTATATTCTACAAATCACACGAACAGTTTCCTCCGTAGTTTGATGCCTGCTCGCTACATACTTTTTCCGATGATTTACAGGTATCTTTTAGAACCTTTGAAGCGTTTGAGAGACTGATATGTAGATTGATGATACGAGATTGTATCTTTTGAGCTTCATTATCTACTGCTGAAGCTCCCGGTATTTCATAATCATAGATTTCCTTGATTCTGTTTTTTATTTCTTCTGTACGAGTAATCTCCTTAGATTTTTCGATAATCTCTCCGATGGATGTCTCTGGACGAGAATCTCACTCTTCGGAAGTTGTTTTCCCGAGTCCCGTAGTATCCATAAAACCACGATATTGTGTAGTTATACTGTCTTTGATATAGTTAAAAGAGCTCGTGAGTGGATTTGTATCGAGTCAGAAGCCTCAGTTTTTATTGTAGTTGTCGAGATTATTAAGGATAGCGGTAGAAGATTCTGTATTGAGTCACTGTCTCCTCAGTTCTTTTTTTAGTGTTAATTTTTCGGCTTCACGGTATTTTGTACCCTCTGCACCACTGGCAAGTTCTTTTGCCATGTTTGCAGCATCGATCCAGTTTTGGACTCCATTTTTCCAACTAGCATCGGATGCGGTGATGCTCTTGATACGAGTTGTTACTCGATTAAAAAATCCTCCTTCTATACTTGAAGAACAACTCTCTACCGTAGTAGGATTATAGGTGGAGTTGAGTAATGTTGTGAAATTTGCATCTACAAGTTCGATCTTTTTATCAAACTTTGCATTTTCTCAGAGTACACTGAGTCTCCAGTATTCATCAACAAGATGAGAATTTTTTAGGAGCTGTACCACCACTTCGCCTGCCGTTCATGAAAGAGTACAGTTTGGAGTACTTCCACAGACGCTTGAAACCTGTATGGTATCACGGCCTGTGTTGATGAGACGCTTATAGAAACGAGTAAGTCCATCTATCTCTCTTTGGATGATTTTTGCATCACGCTTGATTTCATACGGGACCTCTGTAGAGAGTTCAAATGTAACATAATAATTGAAAGAACTATAATAATCATCCCAAGTAATAATTTCGTTGAGCCCACGAGCTGCGTTTGATTGGATTTCTTGGAGTGACCCCGTGGTTTCTTGTCGGCTTACTTGATCCGTGATGTTACGTACTATATTGCGTACATCGTCAAAATACTTGAGGAGTGTAGGATCGGGTCAGTTCTTGATACTACACGCAAAACTCACCTGTGGAATGAGGCCTACCAGGACGATAATAAGGATGTAAGAAGCAAGTTTGCGCATATACATTATTAATCGTTATGTCGTATTTTTATATCTACCATTTTCTTTATAATCGCCTGTATTTGTTCAGCATGTGCTGCAAGATTATCAGCAAATAATTGCAAGTGCATAAGGTCATTATCAAAAACAGCAAGTTCTTTTGCTTGGGTTTTCGCGTCAATCGTCTTTGATAGAAGTTCGATGCGTTTTGCTTCGATAGCTTGGATCTTTTTCAGGGTGTTTAATTTTTCTTCGATAGTTGTCGGCGTGAGTCCAGCACTTTCTGTAATCGTCTTGAGTTCTTCTTCACTGGAAGTATAGCGAATCATACTATTTCTACGTTCATAATCGAGACTCATAGATTTGTAGTACTCTCTGAGCATAGAATCGCTACTGAGCATATCATCTTTTTGGCTGTGTTCTGGAGTGGTTTTTTCTACATTGAGAATCGGTACTGGTTTTTTCGATATATCAAACGACATATGAAAGATATCTGGAAGATTGAGATTACTGAGTCCTAGTTGGAAGTTTTGAGTTGTCTGTACTGCTGGGATCTTTGAGCTGTAGGCAAATTTTTTGAGGTGTTCATTTGACCCGAGAACAACAGATTCTATCGTTTTTGTCGCTCCACCACCAAGGAGAGTATGATTGTACATTATAAACTCTACAGTGATACAGAAAAAACCATTGCAAGGCCAACGGCTGTTGTCATTGATAGCGGTAAAACCACCGCTGAGATCCTGAAGACGGAGACGATTATTTATGAGGCTTCCACTCAGATGAGAGAGACTTCCTCCGAGATTACCAAGTGATCAGAGAGATGAGGAAGGAGAATTACTCGCGGCGTCAGCGAGGAGAGCATCACGTACTTCAGGATTTAGTCCACTTTGATCATTATCCGTACTACAGACATATTGATTTCCTCAGATACCTTCAAGAGGAAGAGGAGTAGATGAAGATCAAGCCGTGGTATTTGCCCCTTGTGTACTTGCAGTATTACGAGCATTGATGAGGCTGGAGAGATCTGGAGTTTTTGGACGGAGAGTATTGTTTCCTCCGGTGTTTCAGAAAAAATCATTGTCCATGGGAGTTTCACCAAAATAATCGAGTTCTTCCGTAAAAATAACGGCATCGATATCCTGGAGATCTTTGATGAGATCAAACGAAGAATTGTCGGTGTTTCCATCGGCATAGAGACCGATACGAGAAATCTTGTACATCTCGTCGCTTTTTTGTTCGGCTTTTTGCTTGGTGAGATTGTGAATAGAAACAAGTGTTCCCATGATGTCGGTTACGGTAGTGATAGATACATCTCCGTTAGTTTCTTTGCAGGCATCGATGATTAAGTTTGTGAGAGTTTCGGTGTCTTGTCCTATGACGATAGTTTCAAGCTCAGTAATTCATAGATTTGGAGATATACATGGCTCGTGACCATTTACTCCCAAGATATAATTGACGGTTGTTGCTACCGTTGAACCTTCGATAATTCCATTTTTGAGCTCGTACTCATAGTTTTTTCTATCGAGTTCGATAATCCCTTCATCGATGGATTCGTAGAGATCGAGACCGAGATCTTCTCCGACAAAGGCCATTGCTTCATACTGTCCTCCACTCAAGACGAGGAAGACGATACAAAAAAACAGTGATTTTATGCGTGATTGAGACATAAAAGAGCCAAAAATTTTTTGAAAAAATAGAGAAGAAATCATGAGGATTTCTCGTCTACATAGTATCCTAAACTTTGTCCTAAGGCAAGCCTAAAATACAAATATATTTGACGCTTATTTATTTTATCGTAAGAGCATTTTTTTCAACCGCTAACTCAATCGCTCCTTTGATAGATCCAGCGATGATTTTTTCAGCAATCTTATCTTCTATTTGATCAGTAAGATAGCGACGAACTTCTCTGGCTCCATAGAGAGGGTTGTAGACCTGTTTCGTGATATAGGTGAGTACAGAGCTTGAAGAATTGAGTTCTATCCCTTTTGATCTGAGTCTTGTACTGAGTTCTTCCAACTGAAGTTGTACGATTTTACGAATTTTTGTTTTATCCAAAGGATTAAACACGACGATTTTATCGATACGGTTGATAAATTCAGGAGAGAAGTAGTCACTGAGGTGTTCGATGATGTGACCTTTTGTTTTTTCAAAGTCCTCCATCGCTGAGGCTTCTTTTTTTTCTGAGACATCAAAACCAATTTGGTTGGCCTTTTGTGTAAACTCCTCTTGTCCGATATTACTCGTCATGATGATGATAGTATTACGGAAGTTAATCTTTCTTCCCTTGTTATCCGTCACTTCACCATCTTCAAGTATCTGGAGGAGGATATTATACACTTCGAAATCTCCTTTTTCTATCTCATCGAAGAGGATGATACTATAGGGTTTTTTTCTGACTTTTTCAGTAAGGAGTCCTCCTTCATCGTATCCGACGTATCCCGCACTTGCTCCGATAAGTTTGTTGGCACTAGTTTTATCTGAGTACTCGCTCATATCGATTTTAATAAGAGCATCCTTGTCATCGTAAAATTGTTCTGCGAGGACTTTTACGAGTTCTGTTTTTCCGACTCCTGTTGGTCCGAGAAACAAGAAACTTCCGAGAGGACGACGTTCGTTTCCGATACCAGCTTTGCTTCTCATAATTGATTTCACAATTCCCTCGATCGCTTCGTCTTGACCGATGATGTGGGTTTTTAGAGCTTTGGGAAGTTTTTTCAGACGTTCGAGTTCGTTTCTGCTGAGGTTTTTTACGGGAATCCCTGTGGAGATACTGAGAACGTGTTGGATGTCCTCTGCCTGTACATTGAGACGCTTTGCTTTAGGGATGCTAAATTTCTTTTTGATATCGCTGATTTGTGCTTCTATTTTTGCTTGTTCTTCTTTAAATTTTGACGCCTTTTTATACTGTTGGGAGATTACGGCAGATTCGATATTTTTTTGAATACTGGCAATCTTCTCACGGAGTTTTTTGATTTCTTTTTCGTTGAAATCATAGCTCATACTTTTGAGACTACAGGCTTCATCGATGAGGTCAATTGCTTTATCTGGGAGGTATCTATCCGTGATATAGCGGATACTTAGATTTACGGCTTCATCTACGGCTTCTTCAGAGATGTTGAGGTTATGATATTCTTCAAACATCGATTTGAGACCATGGATAATCTCACTGGCTATTTCTTTGTTTGGTTCACGAGCTTCTATCTTTTGGAATCTTCTTTCGAGAGCACTGTCTTTTTCGATATATTTTTGATACTCGTTTTGTGTAGTAGCTCCGATAACTCTGATCTTTCCACGCCCCATTGCTGGTTTCAGGATATTGGAAGCATCGAGAGTTCCTTCTCCACTTCCAGCACCGATAATCGTATGAATCTCATCGATAAAGAGGATGATTTCGTTTTCCACTTTTGAAGCCTCTTCAATCACTTGCTTGATACGAGACTCAAACTCACCTCTATACTTTGTTCCGGCAACCAGACTCGACATATCGAGCGAGAGGATACGTTTTTCCCTCATGGTAAATGGCACAGTTCCTGCGACGATACGCTGAGCAAGTCCTTCGACGATGGCGGTTTTTCCGACACCTGGTTCTCCGACAAGAGCAGGATTGTTTTTGGTTTTTCTGTTGAGGATAGCGATAAGGCGCTCGATTTCTGTTTCACGTCCGATTACTTTTTCGAGTTTTCCTTCACGAGCTTCCTGTGTTAAATCTGTAGAAAAGAAGTCGAGAGCAGGAGTAGTAGATTCTTGTTTTTTTCCTTTTTCTGGTTCTTTATTGTTATCAAATGGAGTTTCTGCCATATTTCCAAATCCACCGACGAGACTCCCGGTGATAGCTCCAAGAAGTTCATCGAGCCCATCATTTTCTCCGATAATTCCTTCATCTTGCAGGAGTTTCTTTTGTCCATTATCTCCATCGACTACTCACATCTTCACGAGTTCTACGAGATTGGTTTCTACGTCGCTTGGATTGATTCCGACGAAATCGAGGATATTTGGAAGCCAAGTATCGTTTCTGATACATGAGATAAGGAGGTCTTCGAGTGTAGCTCTTGGTTTTGAAAAGCCTGCAGCGATTTTGACACTGGCGAGGATCACGTCTTTGAGTTTTTTATTCATCCCTCCATAGACTCCCTTACGTTTTTGAATCACGGTATTAAAGTGCCCCTTGTCGATGATATCGATGACGAGCTTTTCATTGACTCCGTACAGAGAAAAGAGTTCCTTTATCGCTCCGTCGGCATGGCGGAGGATTTCTAAAAATACATCTTCGATTGTGAGGTCCTTGAGTCCCATATTTTTAGCTCTGTTTTCTGCATTTACGAGAGCTTTTTTGTAACCATCGGAAAAGTTATTAAACATCGGTATTTTTGTTTTTAAAAAGTAAGTTGCCTGTCAGTGTAGAAAGTTTGTAGGGCTTGTAAAGAGTGACTCAAAAAAATATGTTAAAAAATATTTGAGTTTCCTCTTCGAGAGAATATACTGAGTATATCATAAAAGTTCAGGTTCGCCTTGTACTTTCAATTTACTTTTCTAACTTCTACACTATGAATAAACTTTTTACGCTCGTAGCTGGATATGTAGCTGGAAGTCTTGTAACTTCTCTCTTTACAAAAAAGAAGGGGAGTGATGTGCAGCGTGATATTGAAAATGCAAAAAAAGAATGAAGAGAACCACTCAGTGTATTGCTTGCTAATTTTTTAAGGATTCATAAAGAAGTAGCAGAAGAAGTAAAAAAACAGACACTTACCGAAGAAAATAAAAAGAAAATTCAAAAGAAAAAGAATGATCTGGAGAAACTCGTGAAGGCCTACAAAAAAGAGGGGGAAGCAATGATTACTGCTCTCAAATGAAAAGGGAAGACGTATAGTACCGAACTTAAGCAGAAACTTGAGGATCTCTATGAGGAACACAGAGAAAAAATCGGAGCCATCAAAGATGAAGCTCCAGAGAAAATCGCTCAGATCAAAGATGTACTTCTTGCTTCATATGAAGAGCTAAAGGGAAAGATGAGGAAATAACTTTTGACAGTTCGTGATTTTTTCCTATACTCTCGGTTGACAAGTGTCGCAAAAAACTGTATGTGGCACTTTTTTATTTGGTTACTTTTTTTGTATGCAATTTTTAAAGGATGCCCTGAGAGAACTCAAGCATGTAGTATGGCCGACGAGAGCCGAAGCAAAGAGATACTTTGGGGTTGTGTTGGTAGTGCTTATTTTGTTTGGATTGTATCTATTTATCGTAAATAACGTATTTTCCTACCTCTTGTTTGATGTACTAAAACCAATGTTTGAGGGTACAGAGTCGACGATTACTGATACGTTTGATCCAAGTGTGCTTCCAGAGTTTGATCTGACGTCTATAAATGGAGAAGATATGAGTGAGTTTGCAGGAAGTGGAGAGGTTATGGAAACCACTGAGACAGTAGAGGAAGCCGTAAGTACTGGAGCTACTGAGGTGCAATAATTTATCATGTACATTTTTAGTCTGTAATTATCTACTATGCAACAAGTGCAAAACAAAAATCCAGAGTGGTATGTAATCCAAGTAATTTCTGGAACGGAAGAAAACGTAAAACAATCACTCTTTCAAAGAAGAGAAAGCTTTGGTCTCGAGGACTATATCCTCGATGTATTTGTTCCAACTCATGATGTCGTATCAGTGAGAGCGGGTGGTACCAAAGTAAAAAGAAAGAAAAATATCCTCCCAGGATATATCCTCGTACAGATGCGTGTTACGAATGAAAGTTGGTATATCGTAAGAAACACTCCAAATGTAACGGGGTTTCTTGGGGCTGGAAATGTACCTGTACCAGTTTCTGGAGCAGAGCTAGAACAACTTAAAGGAAAAGTAGAACAAAATACAGAAACCTTTGATACAAAATACAAAGTCGGAGATATGGCAGAAATTATTAAGGGACCATTTGAAGGAAATGAAGGACCAATTACAGAAATCAACACAAAGAAGGGAAGTCTGAAAGTAAATATTAACCTTCTCGGAAGAGATACTCCAGTCGAACTCGAGTTTTCTCAAATTACGATTAAAAAGTAACCACTTTTTTCCTCGTGAGAAAGATTATTAGCATTATTGCCATATTTGTGGCGGGATTTATCGGAAATCTTGCTCTCTATTATGGTAATGAGGAATACAGGTTTTTACTTCAAAAATTAAAAGATCCGAGTGGGGTAGTACAGGATACTATTGAGGTAAACGATGACTATGAGGTGGTAGTGCCGTCAAAACAGTTTGAAGATAGAGAAGAAGAAGATACTTTGGATATGGTGATTTCGGATGTTGTTCGTGAAGATACAGAAGTATTTGAACCCTATCAAACTATCGAGATTATCCCCAAAGATACCGAAGAAGTCGTGATAATGTCAGAAGGGGATAACTTGATACTCTGAGCATTTTCTGGGTTTACACTTGAAAATCAGACGAAGCATGCAGCGCTTTTTGATCTGACGACAGAGTACCCAGATAGATACTTTGAATACTTTAGCTCTGATTTGACCCTCTATTTTTTCCCGACAAAGAACTACTATGATGTAAAGGATATCTTTACGGTATTGTCCTATGATATGCCGTTTGAGATTAATTCGGTAAATAACTTTTGAGACAAGTCGTTTTATATAAATCTGGATTCAGATTTTGATGATGGATTTGTTCGTCTCGTGGTTCTCTATAAAAATCGAGTTTTTTGATTGAAAATAAAAAAAGTTCTATATAATGATGTCAAGAATCTTCTCCTCAGGCTTCCAGAAACGCTATAAGGAGTCTTATTTTATTTTTTAGTTTTTTCGATATATGGCAGAAAATGTGATTTATTTAACGCAGGAGTGATTACAAAAATTACAAGCAGAACTTCAAGACTTAAAAGAAGTAAAGAGAGTAGAGATTGCAGCAAAATTGAAAGAAGCGATTTCATTTTGAGATCTTTCTGAAAATGCTGAATACGAAGCAGCAAGAAATGAGCAAGCACAAGTAGAAATTCGTATCTCTGATCTCGAAGATCAATTAAAACGTGTACAAATCATCGAAGAAGGGGGAAGCAAGGCAGATAATCGTGTAAAAATGGGGATGATCGTTACGATTCAAGACATCGCTGCAAAAGAAGAGATGACCTATAAAATCGTAGGTTCTACAGAATCAGATATCTTGGCAGAACTTCCAAGAATCTCAAATGATTCTCCTGTAGGAAACGCACTTCTTGGTAAAAAGAAGGGAGATGTGGTAAAAGTAGAAGCACCAGCAGGAATGCATGAGTATAAAATTATTTCATTGAAATAGTTCTATTTTTTAAACACGATCGTCTATGGGGCATTCATTTTATGATACCTTGATACTGGTGCCGGCAATTGCATTTGTTGTGAGTGTCTTTTTAAAGGGAATCATAGAAACGATTAAGCACCAGAGATTTGATCTTGCCCGCACACTTGGAAGTGGGGGGATGCCCTCTGTTCACTCAGCGGTGGTGGTATCACTTACTACGGCGATAGCGATTAAACATGGGATTACTTCAGATTTCTTTGCTATCTGTATGGCTTTTACCGTGATTATCATCTATGATGCTATCAATGTCCGCTTTGAGGCTGGACTCCACGCATCTGCTATCAACGAATCTATTGGAGAAAAACGCTTTAAAGAATCTCTTGGACATCTTCCAAGTGAGGCGTTTGCTGGAAGTATTTTGGGTATTATTGTTGCGGTAGCAGCGTATTACTTGTAAAAAAAACGTGAGAACAACAACAAAGAGTTTCCCGCTAACGGGAAACTCTTTGTTGTCCTTACTCTACCGTCACACTCTTTGCCAGATTCTGTGGTTTATCCACATCACGTCAGAGTGTCTTGGCAATTTCGACACTCATAATCCAGATAGGAACCAGTGGAAGAAAAGGTGATACGATCGCACTTGTTTCTGGTACTTCGATCATATCATCATAGAGAGACTTGTCTTCTCCAGATGTGATGATACCGATGACTTTTCCATTACGAGCTTGGATTTCGCGGACATTGGAAATCGTTTTTTCTTGCATAATTCCCTTGAGATTGAGGACAAAGCTTGGAGTGTTTTTATCGATAAGGGCAAGCGGTCCATGCTTGAGTTCCCCGGTACTATAACACTCTGAGTGGATGTAAGAAAGTTCTTTTAGTTTGAGACTTCCTTCTGCAGCTACGGGGTAGAGGATATTTCTTCCGAGGAAAAACATACTCGGGTACTTCGCATACTTTTTTGCAATCTCTTTATAGGTATTGGCTTGTTGGAGTTGGAGTTCAAAGGTATCTGGTAAATTTCAAAGTTCTTCGATGATCGTCTTGCACTGGTGTATCTGGAGGTCTCGTTTGATTCAGAGACTCAGTGCCAAAAGAAGGAGAACTCCGTATTGTCCAATGATATTTTTGGTAGAAGCAACACCAACTTCTACTCCCGCATGTGAGTAGAGACCAAGATCGCACATCCTCGCAATTGTACTTCCGACAACATTGACGATACCAAAGGTAAGGCATCATTTTGCTTTTACCATCTTGAGACACTCACGGACATCTGCCGTTTCTCCAGATTGTGAGATAAAGATGTAGAGCGTCTTTTTATGGGGAAGAAATGTATCGTAAAGAAACTCACTCGATATACGGACTTCTGTTGGGATCCCAGCGAGGGTCTTGAGCCAGTAGCTTCCAACCTGTCCAGCAAAATAACTTGATCCCGAGGCAATAATCTCAATTCTTTTTATTTCGTGGTCTCCGAGGCTTTCGAGCGTTTCATTGATGATTTCTTTTTTCTCGAAATCAATTCTTCATTTGCAGACATTTTTTATCACTTCGGGGATTTCATATATTTCTTTTTCTGTAAAGGTATCAAAGTTTCCTTTATCGACCATCTCTTGGTTATGATCGATTACTTCGCTGGTTTTGATAATTCTTTCTCCCAGAGAATAGATTTCTTTTTTCCCGTCAGTAATCACAACTGTTTCTCCATCTTCGAGACTGACAAATTCTTTGGCTACGTGGGAAATAGCATTGATATCGCTGGCTATAAATACTCCATCATCTCCCTCTCCAACAATCATTGGACTTCCGAGTTTCGCTCCGATAATGGTACTTGGATTTTCTTTATCCATCACGACGATAGCATAGGCTCCCACCATCTTTTCACAGACGGTTGTTACGGTAGAGAGGAGGTCTCCATCAAAGCTATCTTCGATAAGTTTTGCGATGATTTCACTATCCGTATCTCCATAAAAGTGGTACTTCTTTTCGAGGATATTTTTGATCCCCATATAGTTTTCGATGATACCATTATGAACTACATAAAAACGTTCATTTTCTGAGACATGTGGATGAGTATTTTCGAGGGTGACTTTCCCATGAGTAGCCCAACGAGTATGAGCAATTCCTGCTTGATACGTATCTTTTGCGTGAGGATTTTTCTGTACTTTGCTGGCGAGGTTTGAGACCTTCCCCGTAGCCTTTTCAAGAAATATTTCTTTTTTTTCATTTACTGCAGCGATACCAGCACTATCGTATCCACGATATTCGAGGGTTCTGAGTCCTTCTACGAGGAGGGGAATAGCATTTTTCTTTCCGTTATAGGCAAATATTCAACACATAGTGTATAGGGTAAAAGGTAAGTGTGCGTCATTGCGATCCCGAGACTTCGGGAGAAGCAATCTTAGATTACTTCGTTAACACTCGTAATGACCGGAGGTTTCATCCTCTTATGAATGTGATGAAAATATATATTTTAACCTTTCAAAAGTCAAAGTTTTTAACGCGGGGCTGTTATCTAAATCATCCTGACTGAAACTACGAGTATCCGCTATATAGACGATAATACTGTCGGTTGCAAATGCGTGAAAGATATCTCGTATACTAGGGGCTTGTCCATATTCACGAGAAAATGTATAGAGAGGGATATGATGCACTCAAAGTTGTGCTC